>CAWAPZ010000020.1:0-305691 GCA_963784045.1 Vicinamibacterales bacterium | reverse complement strand
TGCCGCGGCGCTCGCCGTCAGTGGGGGCCTCCTGTCCGGGCAGACGGTTCCCACGATTCAGTTCGATTCGAATCCAAGCCCGCTGACGATGCCCGACAACATTCACCTGGGCGAGGTGGCGGGCGTCGCGACAAACTCGCGCGGCGATATCTACGTCTACACGCGCACCGGTAATCCCACGATTACCATCGGCACCGCGCGCGCGGTGGCCCACGGCGGCGGCCGTCTCTTCCAGTTCGACCGCACGGGCAAGTTCGTGCGCGAGATCGGACAGGGCATTTACGGGTTCCTGCAACCGCAGCAGGTGCGCGTCGATCCGCAGGACAACGTGTGGGTCGTCGATCAGATGTCCACGCAGGTCATCAAGTTCGATTCGAACGGGCGCGTGCAGATGATTCTGAGCCGCAAGCCGGAAGCACTGACGGTGCCGGCTGCGCGGCTCACGCCGCTGCCGACGGGCATTCCGACCATTCAGCCCGAGCCACCTGCCGGCGGCGGGCGCGGCGGCGCCCCCGGGGGCGCACGAGGCGGCGGACCTGCTCCTCTGCCAGGAGCGGGACCGAAGGCGAGAGCTTCTCGCGGCCGACAGACGTCGCGTGGGACGCGCAGGGCAATATCTATGTGACCGACGGCTACGGCAACTCGCGCGTGGCGAAATACGCTCCGACGGGCAAGTGGCTCAAGAACTGGGGTTCGCGCGGAACCGCCGAGGGGCAGTTCAACATCGTCCATGGCATCGCCATCGACGCGCAGGGCAACGTGTATGTCGGGGATGAAGGCAATAAGCGCGTGCAGGTGTTCGACACCGAAGGTAACTTCAAGACACAGTTCACCAATGTGGGGGCGCCGACGGCATTGTGTCTGACACGCGGCGCACAGCCAGTGCTGTATGTTGCGCATACAGGCGACCCTGATGGTATGGAGGACGCCGCGATCTACAAGGTCGATCTGAAAGGGAACGTTCTCGGCAAGTTCGGTAGCGCCGGAAAACTGCCGAAGGAATTCAGCCTGGTGAACTCGATCGACTGCCGCAACGAAAACGAACTGCTGGTCGGCGAGCTCGCCAACTGGCGCGTTCAGAAGATCACTCTTCGCGCTGCGAAATAAAACCGCGGGGTTCGGCGTAAACTGAAGGGTATGCGCCGAACCCTTTTTCTTTGTACCGTCGTCCTCGCATCGTCCGCGATTATGTACGCGCAGACGGCGCCGCCCACTCCACGGCCGACTGCCAAGCCATCGACCGCGAAACCTCCGACGGTGACGATTCAAGTCACCGACGCGGCAGGGGCGCCACTCGCTGACGCAACGGTGACCACTACGGCGGGAGTCGTGTCGCGCGAGGGTGTGACAGGGGCCGATGGCTCACTGCAGTGGATCAACATGCGGCCTGGCACCTACCGGGTACGGTTTGCACGCGAAGGCTCGATCACGGTCGAACGCGAGCTCATACTGCGTGCGGGGGAGCCCGCGACGGTGGACGTCGCACTGAATCCTGCTCCGCCAGTGAAGGCACCCGAACCGGTCGCGCCCCCGCCGCCGTCGCTTGGACCCCCAGGCGAGCCGAAAATTACTCCTGTGCCTTTGTTTCTCGAAAAGAACTTCATCGGCGGACGGGAGGGCCGAAAGGATTCGCCGCTGGGCTGCACGGCAACGGGAACGGCCACACTGCATCAGCTTCGTGATGCGTGGCAGGCGCACATCCATGACACGGCCGAAGAATGGATCTATGTCGTGGCCGGCGAAGGCACGCTGCGCATCGGCACAGCCGAGCAGAAGCTCCAGGCCGGGACGTTCAGCCTGGTGCCGCACACCATGTCCCACGCGCTGATACCTCAGGGGCGCAATCCACTCATCGTCATCTCGGTGTTGTCCGGCCCCGAATGTAAGCCGTAAGCGGTACACCTCTTGCTCAGTGAATGGCATGTACGTTCGCTTCATCGCCCTCATTGTCGTGATCTGCTGCACTGCGGTACTTGACGCTCAGAAAAAGGACCCCTACAAGAACGTCGACGGCGACGTTCGCCTCGCTGCGCTCCGTCGCGCGCAGGTGTGGATGCCCGGCGACATTGCCTCGAGAAACCTCAAGGTGGGGCCTCTGGACGAATCGGGCTTCGATCCCGAAGCCGCCGTCACGTGCGACTACGTCGAATCCAAGCAATCAGGCACGCCCAAGTTCGACTGCGCCCTTTCTTCCGACGACAAGATACGCGTGAAGTACGGCGATCAGAACGGCGAGGTCTATTCCGAGGTGGCCGCGACGCGACTGCTGTGGGCGCTGGGGTTTGGTGCCGATCGGGTATATCCGGTCAAGGTCATCTGTAACGGGTGTCCCGAAGACCCGATGAAAAATTTCAAGAAGGTTGACGGCTCGCGTGAGTTCCCGGCCGCGATCGTCGAACGCAAGCTGCCTGGCGACGCGATCGAGCTGGACAAGGATTCGGGTTGGGCATGGGTGGAGCTCTCGTTTGTCGATCAGACGAGCGGGGGCGCGCCGTTGGCGCAGCGTGATGCGTTGAAGCTGCTCGCGGCGATGATTCAGCACACTGACACCAAGCCCCAACAACAGCGGCTCGTGTGCCTCGATACGACGGACGGCCTTCCGGCCGAGGAGGACGGCACGTGCGGTCATCCGTTCATGATGATCAACGATCTCGGCAAGACGTTCGGCACGGCCACAATCGCCAACGGCGACAAGAAGAGCGCTGTCAACTTCCAGGAGTGGTCCACAACGCCCATCTGGAAGGACGACCGTGCGTGCGTGGCGCAGTTGTCCAAGTCGTTTACCGGATCGCTCGAGCATCCGAAGATCAGCGAAGGCGGACGCAAATTCCTCTCGGAGCTGCTGGCGCAGCTGACCGACGACCAGCTGCGGGATCTGTTCGAGGTCGCGCGCTTCTCGAAGCGCGATTCCAGCGTCTCGGTCGACGACTGGGTCAGGGCGTTCAAGCAGAAGAGGGACGAGATCGCGAATGCGCACTGCGCGAGCCCGTTAGCGTTCTAACAGGAGAGTAGAGGATAGAATTCCTACTTTCCTGCTTGTTGTTTTGCTCCTGTTTGTGCTTTCCACGCCCCTATCACGTGTGACACGACCTCCTCGACTCCCACGTCATTTTTCACCTGCGTGAACAAAAACGGGCCGTCTCCGCGCATCTTTCGCGCATCACGCTCCATCACGCCAAGATCGGCGCCGACGAGCGGCGCGAGATCGGTCTTGTTGATGATGAGAAGATCCGACTGCGTTATTCCCGGGCCGCCCTTTCGAGGAATCTTGTCGCCGCCTGACACGTCGATCACATAAATGGTGTAGTCGGCGAGGTCGCGGCTGAATTGCGCAGCGAGATTGTCGCCGCCGCTCTCGACGAACAACAGCTCGGGACGGAGCGACTCCATGAGCCCATCGAGAGCCACCAGATTCGGGCTGATGTCGTCGCGAATGGCGGTGTGCGGGCACCCGCCCGTTTCGACCGCGCGGATGCGGTCGGCGGGCAGCGCGTCGTTCCGCATAAGAAACTCGGCATCCTCCTTTGTGAAGATGTCGTTGGTGACCACTCCCAACTGGTACCGATCGCGAAGGCTCCGGCACAGCGACAGCAGGAGCGCTGTCTTGCCGCTGCCCACGGGGCCGCCGATACCGACGGTGTACGACCGCGCGCTGTAGTCTCGCCTCTTGGCCGCCGCGCGCTGACTGAAGGATCCGGGCGCGGCCGGATCGCCGTCGTGCGTGTGCGGATAGTCCACGTGATGAAAGCGGGGTGCGCTCATGATTGAAACAACCTCGAGTACAGGCGGTCCTGGGTGGCCTGGAACAGATCGATTAATGGCGCTGTCTGTGCGATGTGGTCCGGCGGAAGTTCGCCGCAGTCGCGAACGATCGCGTCGATGCGCGTGGTGAGCTCGGCTTGCATGGCTTGTGCCTCGAAGGCACCCATGATGCCGAGGCGTACGGCTGCGGAGCTGACGCCGCGCGCCGCGATGAAGAGGTATGCCCGTTGGGTGTCGGCCATCTCGATGCCGAGCAGGCTGAACAGCCTGCCGAAGAGCGGCGCATAGTGGCCGCCCAATCCTTCGATCCTTGTTCGCGTCTCGAGCGTTTCCACGTCGTTTCCGCGAAACGACCGCGCAACGCTGGTCAATAACGCGCGGCCTTGTGCGCGGCTCGCGCGGTTCGCAACGGGGTTCGAGAGAAACACGTCAGACAGCCGGTCGAGCTCTCCAAGGCTCTCCTGGCAGCGATGGGAGGCCGACACGATGGGGAGCGCGCTGCGGCCGGACTGCGCTAGCGCCTGCCGGGCGAAGGCGCGCACGCCGTCCGCGTCGGTGACATGTCCGTGCTGCACGGTCGCCTCGAGCCCACCCGAGTGGGCAAATCCCCCAGAGGGGAAGGCCGAGTCGATCAACTGCCAAACGAGGAAGTTCATCGTGATTAGAAGAGAAAATACCGCTGCGCGAGCGGCAGCACCGAGGCTGGCGCGCAACGCAGCTCTTCGCCGTCCGCCGTCACGACATAGGTCTCCGGGTCGACGTGCATCTTCGGCGTCGCGCCGTTGAGTTTCAAGTCCGCCTTCGTTAACGCGCGACATCCTCGCACCGCGTACAGATTCTTGCGAAGACCATAGCGCTGGACCGTTCCTGTGTCGAGCGCCACTTTCGACACGAATGCCAGCGACGTGGCCGCGCCGGCGGCCGCGTGCGCGCCGAACATCGGCCTCATCAGGATCGGCTGAGGCGTCGGAATAGATGCGTTCGCGTCGCCCATCTGCGACCACGCGATGAACCCTCCTTTGATGACCAGCTCGGGCTTGACCCCGAAAAACGCCGGGTGCCAGAGCACGAGATCGGCGAGCTTGCCAACCTCGACCGAGCCCACTTCCGCCGCCACGCCGTGAGTGATCGCCGGGTTGATGGTGTACTTTGCGACGTAGCGTCGAATACGGAGGTTGTCATTCGAGCCTTGCTCGCCGGGGAGCCTTCCGCGCTGCTGCCGCATCTTGTGCGCCGTCTGCCACGTTCTCGCGACGACCTCCCCCACACGGCCCATCGCCTGGCTGTCGCTCGAGATCATGCTGATGGCGCCGACGTCGTGGAGGATGTCTTCTGCGGCGATCGTCTCGTTGCGGATTCGGCTCTCGGCGAACGCCACGTCCTCGGGAATGTTCTTGTCGAGATGATGGCAGACCATCAGCATGTCGAGGTGCTCGTCGAGCGTGTTGACCGTGAGCGGACGGGTGGGATTAGTCGAACTCGGCAGCACGTTCGGTTCGCCGCACACGCGGATGATATCGGGCGCGTGCCCGCCTCCTGCGCCCTCGGTGTGATAGGTGTGAATCGCGCGCCCCTTGAACGCCGCGATCGAATCGTCTACGAAACCGGACTCGTTGAGCGTGTCAGTGTGAATCGCCACCTGCACGTCGTACTGCTCCGCGACGGAGAGGCAGCAGTCTATGGCGGCCGGCGTCGATCCCCAGTCTTCGTGCAGCTTCAAGCCAATGGCGCCGGCTCGTATCTGCTCGTGCAGTCCTTCAGCCATCGAGCTGTTGCCTTTGCCGAGAAACCCGAAATTCATCGGAAACGCATCGGTCGCCTGGAGCATTTTTTCGAGGTACCACGACCCCGGCGTGCACGTCGTCGCCTTCGTGCCCGTCGCCGGTCCTGTGCCCCCGCCGATAAATGTCGTGACGCCGCTCGCAAGCGCGACGTCGATTTGCTGCGGGCAGATGTAATGAATGTGGGCGTCGATGCCGCCCGCGGTGAGGATGAATCCTTCGCCCGCGATCGCCTCGGTGGTGGCGCCGACAACGAGATCCGGCGAGACGCCGGCCATGACGTCTGGATTTCCTGCCTTGCCGATGCCGGCGATTCGCCCGTGTTTCACGCCGACGTCAGCCTTGTAGACGCCGCTCCAGTCGACGATCAGCGCGTTCGTGATGACGAGATCGAGCGCGCGGTCGTCGCCGACGCCGGCCGCCTGCCCCATGCCGTCGCGCAGCACCTTGCCGCCTCCGAACTTGCACTCGTCGCCGTAGACCGTATAGTCGCGTTCGACCTCTGCCACGAGGTCGGTATCCGCCAGACGAACGCGGTCGCCCGTTGTCGGTCCGTAAATGTCGGCGTAGTGCCGCCGCTGCATCCGATAGCTCACAGCAATCCTCCCCGCACGATACGATTGCCGGCGATCTCGACGAGCGCGACCGTCTTCGTCTCGCCCGGTTCGAATCGCACCGCGGTGCCGGCGGGAATGTCGAGCCGGCGTCCCGCCGCGACGCTGCGATCGAACTCGAGCGCGCGATTGGTTTGGGCGAAGTGATAGTGGCTGCCCACCTGGATCGGCCGATCGCCGCGATTGGTCACCTTCACCTGCACCGGCTCGCGGCCTTCGTTGAGAATGAGATCGCCATGGGCCGGGAAGATTTCGCCGGGCGCCGCGAAAACCATGCCATTGTGGTCTGACCTCCGTACAGGTACGGGGGTCAGACCCCGTTGAGGCACCGGCAGAAAACTTCCATACAGCGCGAGCTCCATGTTGCCGTGCTCGGCGGCAACCGGATGATGGACCGTTACGAGCTTGCTCCCATCGGGGAACGTGCCCTCGACCTGCACCTCGACGATCATTTCCGGCACCTGGTCCATGACGTCTGCGCGCCCGAGCAGCTGGCGGCCCAGATCCATCAGTTCGGCGACCGTGCGGCCTTCGCGGATGAACTCCATCACCTGCGTGCTGATCAGTGCGACCGCCTCGGGGTAATTCAGGCGCACGCCGCGCGCGAGCCTCTTCTGCGCGAGGTAGCCGGCCTGATGCAGCGCGAGCTTGTCGAGCTCGTGCGGTGTCAGATGCATGAATTCACCATTTTCTACTCCAGAGATCGTCGCCGACGAGCGGCGATAGGAATGCAAGGCGGCCTCGCAGCGTGTGGCCCATCGCTTCGACGCTCGTGCCAGCCATGCGCAGAAGCGCTCCGCCGTCAGGCAGCGTTGCGGCGGCGATGACGAGGTCGACGCCAGGTGCGACTGTCACGTCTGAAACCTCGCTGACGAGCGCCGCCGCCGCGGCGGCTACCAGCGGGCCGCTGACGATTGCGGTCACGTACACATCAAAACGGCCCATGCGAGCGACGACGGCGTCGGCACCTGGCTCGAGCACGAGGCCGTCAAAAAACACTCGTTGCGATGCGCGTCTGATATCGAGCCGGCTCTCGTACCGCGAGAAGGCCCAGCGCTCTCCGGCGGCGTGGCGTCCCGAGGTCATCCAATCGACCATCACGAGGCTTGCGTCAGCGTGCAGGTCATAGCGCTGTTGTTGCGCGAAGTTCGCGGCGGCAAAACACACGATCGGATCGGGCACAACAGCGAGCAGCGCATTCGCGCCGACAGTGGCCGTCAGGCTTTGCCGCGACCGGTGCTCCGATCGATACACCTTGGTCGAGGCCTGTGTCGTCAACAACGCGCGCGCCCCGGCTGTGACGTCCGCGCGTAGCTGAATGTGGTCACCGCCAACAAGGCCTCCCCCGAAGGTGGCGGCATATACCCAGCAGGTCGAGCCGCGACCCTTCGACGTAATCAGCTTCGCCGGGCTTGTCGCAAACGCGCGCGTGAGCACCGTATCCGTGCCGCTCCGTGTGAAGGTGAGATAGGCCGAGCCTGCCGTATCCGGTGTGGAGAGCGTCGTCACGTCAGCGCGCGATTTTAGCTGATGCGCGCGGCAATTCTACGTGACTGGACAATGTTCACTATTGTCGCGTTTCCATACAGGTGCGAACGCCTCAGAGCGGCAAGCCAATTGCACACTTCCAAACGACTAGGAACTAGGAGGACACGACATGTTAAGAGAGAAACTGATCACTTCCGCATGCGCTGCGGCGATGCTGCTGACGATGTCAGCGACGCCGGCACGGGCACAGGGCGGCCCTCTGGATTCGCGCACTGAATTCACCTTCAATCAACCCGTTGAGCTTCCGGGCGTCACGCTCCCCCCAGGCACTTACGTCTTCCGGTTCGTCGATGCGACGACCGGTAAGAAGGTGATGCAAGTCCAGGCGAAAGATGCGAGCAACAAGACGTACGGCATGTTCATGACGATCTCAGCCCAGCGTCCGAAGGCGTCAGACGACGCCGAACTGCGTTTCCTCGAGACACCTGCCGGGCAGCCGACAGCGGTGAAGACGTGGTGGTATCCCGGCAATACGATCGGGCGCGAATTCATTTACCCGAGATCGCAGGCACTGCGCCTTGCAAAGGCAACCAACACTACCGTGCTGGCCACCAAGACAGACGTGAAAACCGATCAGATGCAGTCAGCGGATCTGACGTATGTCTCGCCGTCAGGCCAGGAGACGCCCTTGACCGATGAGCAGTTGGTGGACGTAGCGGCGAACACCGCTCCTGTGGGCACATCGGGTCCGCGATCAGCAACGGCATCCGATAACGCGATGAACCGTGCTCCTGGTCAGCAGGGGACCATGGCGCGTGCCCAGCTGCCGCGCACGGCCACCCCGCTTGCAGGTATCGGCCTGCTGGGACTCGTTTCGCTTATTGGTGGCGCGTGGCTACGCTTCCGGGCGTAGACTGGAACTGATGCAGTAGGGGATAGGAAGGGGCAAGGGTGTTAACCCCTTCGCCCTCACCTTTCCCCATCTGATCCACTTCATGAAGCGCTTTCTTCTTCTCGCCTGTGCCTGCGGATTGACGGCAACGCCGGCTGCGCAGGAGCCGTACGCCAAGCCGAATTTCTCGTCGCAATCCGAACTGGTTGTGCTGCATGTTGCCGTCAAGGACAAGAAGGGCGGCTACGTTGGCGGTCTCGCGCAGGATAGTTTTACGGTCCTCGAGGACCGTCGGCGTCAGGAAATCAGCTTCTTCAACAATCAGGACGCCCCCGTGACCGTCGGCCTGCTCATCGACGCGAGCGGCAGCATGGCCCCCAATCGCGAAATGGTGATCGCGGCAAGCATGGCGTTCTCGAAAGCCATGAATCCGCAGGACGAGTTCTTCGTGCTCGGCTTCAATGAATATCTCCACACGCCGCTTCCCGCTGACAAGCCATTCACGAACTTTGAGCCGACGCTGAGAGTTGCGCTCGTGCAAGCCATCAAGGCGCGTGGACAGACGGCGATATACGATGCGCTCAACGCCGGACTCGATTACGTGCAGAAAGGCGGCTTCGAACGCCAGGTGCTGATAGTCCTGAGCGACGGAGGCGACAACGCGAGCAGGGCGAGCCGCGCGCAAGTCGTCGCGAATGCCCAGGCCTCAAATGCCGTCATCTATACGATCGCACTCGTGGATCCCATGGATTCGGAAGCGGATCCCGGGTTCCTCAATCAGGTGTCGGAGTCAACCGGCGGCGTGGCGTTCAAGCCAAAGAACGCGAAAGAGATCGAGGACATCCTCCAGCGCGTCGCCCGCGACATTCGCAACATGTACACGATTGGATACGTTCCATCAGACGCCGTCTCTACAGCGAAGCGGAATGAATCGCTTCGCCGAGTGGCCGTTGACGTGAAGCTCCCGACGGGTCAGAAGCTGGCCGTTCGAACCCGTCGCGCGTATCTGGCAGGCGGCGCCGAGGCATACACCGATGCGCGTTGACGCGCGCGCCAGGGCTCGCGCGTGGGCGAGCCGAGGGCTCTTCGTCCTGGGCCTCATCTGTCTCGTGTATTACAGCGTCGCGAGCGTTTATACCCTGCGCTACCAGCGCGCTGCGAAATCCCAGGTCGAGCAGATGGTTTCGATTGAGCGGCCTCCGGCAGCCCGTGTTGTGGTGCCCGGCACAGCGAAGCCTCTCCAATCCGGCGAGCTCATCGGACGCGTCGATATCCCGCGGCTCAAGCTGTCGGCAGCGGTCGCCGAAGGCGACGATGACAAGACTCTCGGAAAGGCGGTTGGCCATCTTCCCGATACGCCCCTGCCGTGGCAACGGCGGGGCAACGTCGGGCTCGCCGCTCATCGCGACGGGTTGTTTCGCAAGCTCGAGGGGATTCGTATCGGCGACGACGTTCGCCTCGTCACGGCGCGCGGAGAGTTCCATTACCAAGTGAAGAGGACGCACATCGTCAACCCGGATGACGTGTGGGTGATTGCGCCAACCGCGACGCCGACGATTACCCTGATTACGTGCTACCCGTTCTCTTTCGTCGGTAACGCGCCCCAGAGATTCATCGTGCAGGCCGAACTGGTCGAAAACCTCGGTGGCTCGGCCCTCAAGGGAAGGGTGGTGCGTCAGGACGTAGAAAGTAGAAAGTAGACTTTCCACCTTCTACTTTTCACTTTTCGCTTTCCTTTTCACCCGTGTCTCTACAGACCTTCCTCGAGTGGTTCACGCAGGGATCCATCGTCCTGCTCGCCATTCTCATGGTGCTGCAATGGGCACGGTGGCGCGACCGGGTCTCGCTAGACATATTTCTCGTCTTTGGGTCGCTAGCCGCTCTCCTCATCCTCGAGCGTTCTCTGCGGCTCACGCATGTTGAAGTCGCGTGGATCCGTCCGCTTGGCATCAGCGTTCTGCTGGCGCATCCGTACCTGCTCATGCGCGTGGTGTCGCACTTCCGCCCTGTGTCGCGCATCATCCGGCGCGTGGCCATTGCGGGACTTGCGGTGTCGCTGCTTGCCACCTGGGTAGCGATCTGGCCGCTGCGCTCCGGCGCGCTTGTCGTCTTTGCGTTCCTGTACTTCGTCTGGCTGCTCGGGTATGCCGCGTGGGCGTTTCGGCAGGGCGCCCGCGCGGCAGGCGGCGTGACCCACTGGCGCATGCAGCACGCGGGGCTCGGCGCTCTGCTGCTCGCGGTGGTGTTCATTCTTGCGGTGCTCCTGGCGGTATGGCCCTTCTCGCGCTCAGTCGCGGCAGCGCTGGTTCCTTTGGCCGCGCTTGGCGCCGCGCTGAACTACTACTTCGCCTTTGCGCCGCCGGCGTGGCTTCGTCGCATGTGGCAGTCCTCCGAGCTGTACGAGTTGTTGTCAGATCGGGCTGTCGCGGGCGGCGCCGCGTCACGGATCGACGTACTGAACCGGCTGTCCACGTTCGCCGTTTCGGCAGTGGGCGCTACCGGTGGCTCTGCGGCGTTGTGGGACGACAGCCGGCAGGCGTTGATCACTGACGTCAGCCGTTGGGGATATCTCGAGCCGGGACGTCCTGTTCCGGACGGCAGTCTGCTGGATGCCTGGCGCAGCAATCGGGCGACTCTTGTCAAGCAGCACGAATGGGTGCTTCCCGGTGGATCGGCAGGCAGTGTCTATGTGGTGCCGATCCCCTGCGAGGTCGGGCCCCGTGGGTTGTTGTTCGTGACTCTGCCGCGAGCTGCGCTGTTCGTGTCCGACGATCTCGCACTGCTCGCCGCCGCGTGCAATGAGACGGCTGTGCAGATCGACAACGTGGCGATGCGCGAGCGGCAGCAGGCGCTCATTACCGAACTCGGCGAGCGAAGCGAACAGCTGACCGCCGTGAACAAAGAGCTCGAAGCATTTTCATATTCGGTGTCACACGATCTGCGTGCGCCCCTCCGGCACATCAGCGGGTTTACGGAGCTGTTGCAGAAGTCTCCTGGCTCTGACCTCGACGACCGTCGCCGGCGCTATCTGCGGCTGATCTCTGAAAGCGCGGTGAAGATGGGTGAGCTCATCGATTCACTGCTGGTGTTCTCGAGGATGGGACGCGCCGAGATGCTGCACACGCGCGTCGATCTCAACGCCGTTGTCCGCCAGGCGCAGCGCGATGTCATGCAGACCGACCCCGGCCGGTCAGTGTCGTGGACGATTGCCGAGCTTCCCACGGTCGCCGGCGACCCGGCCATGCTGCAGCTCGTCTTCGACAACTTGCTGTCGAACGCCCTCAAGTACTCCCGAACCCAGGACAATGCGTCCATACAAGTCGGGAGCATGAACGGCTCTGGCGCTGACGCTGTGATCTACGTCAAAGACAACGGCGTCGGCTTCGACATGGCATACGCAAACCGGTTGTTTGGAGTGTTTCAGCGGCTGCACCGTGCCGAGGAATTCGAGGGTACTGGGATCGGTCTTGCGAACGTGCAGCGCATCGTCACGCGACATGGCGGGCGCGTGTGGGCCGAAAGCGAGCTGGGCAAGGGGGCAACGTTTTTTGTCGCGCTGCCCAAGGAAAGGCAGCTAGCTCTGCTCGACAAACACGCGGATCTTCTTGGGCCTCACGTATAACCGCTCGCCGATTTTCGGATTCAATCCGTCATAGTGTTCCCGCGCTACCTCGACCTGCAGCAGCCGGCGGTCATCGTCAAGCAGTTCGAGCTTCACAATCGCGCCGGCGAGATTGGCGGTCTCGAGGATGGCCCATAGTCCGCCCCCGCTGTCGACGCGGGCGACGTCGAGCTCGTGGGGCCGCGCGTAACCGGCAGCGGGACGCGATTCGGCTGCCGCATGATCGGGATAGTCGAGCGCAAGCGGCCCGAGCAGCGCGCGCCCTTTCTCCACGCGCCCATGGAAGATGTTCACGTTTCCGAGAAAATTCATGACGAACGGGCTCGCCGGCCGTTCGAAGACCTCGACCGGGCTCGCATCCTGTTCGATCCTCCCCTCGTTCATGATAACGATGCGGTCGGCAAGCTCGAGCGCCTCTTCCTGATCGTGCGTCACGAAGACGCTCGTCAGATGGATCTCCTCGTGAAGCCGCCGCAGCCAGCGGCGCAGCTCCTGCCGGACTCTGGCGTCGAGCGCGCCGAACGGCTCGTCCAGGAGGAGCACTTTTGGCTCGACCGCGAGTGCGCGCGCGAGGGCAACGCGCTGCCGCTGTCCACCGGAGAGCTGCGAAGGATATCGATCGCCAAGGTAGTCGAGCTGCACGAGCTTCAGCAGGTTTGTCACCTTTGACGTGATGTCGGCATTCGAAGGACGGTGCGCCCGTGGTCGCACGCGGAGGCCGAACGCGACGTTCTCGAACACCGACATGTGGCGGAACAACGCGTAGTGCTGAAAGACGAACCCGACGCGCCGTTCGCCAACCTGACGGTGCGTGGCGTCTTCACCTTCGAACAGCACGGTGCCGCGATCGGGCGTTTCCAGTCCGGCGACGATCCGCAGCAGGGTAGTCTTGCCGCATCCGGACGGACCGAGCAGCGCCACGAGCTCGCCCGGGCGCACTTCGAAGCTCACGTCGCGGAGCGCCGCGAAGTTCCCGAACGTCTTGCTGACGTTCCTGATGTCAATGCCCATTAATGAGATCCTGAAACTAGAAACTCTAGAGAGTCTGGAATCTGGAATCTGAAAACTAGAAACCAGAAACTGGAAACTAGAATCTGAGATCTGGAATCTGGAATCCAGATTGTTAGATGTTTATAGATTCTAGTTTCTAGATTTCAGTTCTCAGTTCTCAGTTTCTAGATTTCCGTTCCCACCATCGCCTCCCGTCTCGTGCGATATTCCACGATGGTCTTCAGCACGAGTGTGACGAGGGCGAGAAAGGCGAGAATCGACGCCACCGCGAACGCCGCCTGGAATTGATACTCGTTGTACAGAATCTCCACGTGGAGAGGGAGGGTGTTGGTCAGCCCCCGGATGTGGCCTGAGACGACTGACACCGCTCCGAATTCTCCCATCGCGCGGGCGTTGCAGAGAATCACACCGTAAAGCAGTCCCCACTTGATGTTCGGCAGCGTCACCCGGAAGAACGTCTGGAACCCGCCGGCGCCGAGCACGCGGGCCGCTTCCTCCTCCTGCGACCCCGTCGCTTCCATGACCGGGATGATTTCGCGCGCCACGAACGGAAACGATACGAAGATCGTCGCTAGCACGATCCCCGGGATCGCAAACACGATTCGGATGTCGTGTTCCATCAGCCACGACCCGAGGTACCCCTGACGGCCGAAGAGCAGGACAAAGACCATGCCCGAGATGACAGGCGACACCGCGAACGGGAGGTCGATGAGCGTGATGAGAAACTGTTTTCCGCGAAACTGAAACTTGCCGATTGCCCATGCTGCCGCGACACCAAACAGGAGATTCGCGGGCACGGCGATCGCCGCCGCCGTCAACGTCAGTCTCAGCGCCGACATCGCATCGGGTTCGGTGATTGCCGTCAGGTACGCATTCCATCCGAGTCGAAACGCTTCGGTGAACACCGCGGCAAGCGGGACGGCCAGGAAAAGAAAGAGAAACCCTAACGCGGTGGCTGTCAACAGCCAGCGAACAGCCGCAGGCTCAGTGAGCCCCTTCTTCGGATCGCGGGTGCGGCCCGTTTGTACGTGGGCCATCAGTGCGCGAGCTTTCGGCTGCTCCAGCCCTGCAGCGCATTAACCGTGAGCAGGAGCGTGAACGAGATCAACAGCATGACGACGGCAATGGCGGTGGCGCCCGCGTAGTCGTACTGCTCGAGCTTGGTGATGATCAGAAGCGGAGCGATCTCCGTCCTCATAGGCATGTTGCCCGAAATGAACACGACGGAGCCGTATTCGCCAACCGCACGCGCGAACGCCAGGGCGAACCCCGTGAGCCATGCCGGATACAGGTAGGGCAGGATGATACGCGTCAGTACATACGACCGGCTTGCGCCAAGACTTGTCGCCGCCTCTTCGATCTCGACGTCGAGATCCTCGATGACCGGCTGCAGAGTTCGAACGACGAACGGCAGCCCGATGAACACGAGCGCGATGGTGATGCCCAGCGGCGTGAACGCGACCGTAATCCCGTACTGCTGCAGCGGTGCGCCAAGCCACCCATTCGGGGCATACAGCGTGGTCAATGTGATACCGGCGACTGCTGTCGGCAGGGCGAACGGGAGATCGATAAACGCGTCGATGATGCGCTTGCCGGGGAACTGATAGCGCGCCAGTACCCACGCCACGATGAGACCGAAAACGGCGTTCACGGCCGCGGCGACGAGGGCCGCACCCACGCTGAGCTTGTACGACGCGACCACGCGCGGATCGCTGACCGTTTGCCATACGGCGCTCCATCCCATCGTCGCCGTGCGCGCAGGAAGCGTCACCAATGGCACGAGCACGATCAGACACAAATAGAACAGCGTGAACCCCAGTGTCAGCCGGAATCCGGGTAACACGCTCGAGCGCTGCGTTCCTGCCATGCGATCTAGAACAGCCCCGTGCGCCGCAAGTCCAGCAGCGCGTTGTAGGTGAAGATGAGGTTCAACAGCGTTCTCTGAGGAAGCGCGATCTCGTTGCCGACAGCCCTGGTGAGAAATGCCGATCCGGTGAAACGCGGGGAGAAAACGTAAGTGGCCATGCCGAACAGGCGGTTGCCGATGTGAAAACGGTCTGAGTTCAGGCCGCCGTAGTACTGATCGATGCTGGCGTAGCCCCCGTTCAGGCTGATTTTCCGTGTGACGGCCTTGGTTGCGGTCACCGCAAAACCATACGCCGGGTTGTGGTTCGTGCGTTTGTAATTTTCGAAAAGAATCGAGTCCACCGCGCGCAGTTCTTTTGCGTTGATGTTCGCGGCAGCGCGCCACGTTTCCGCTCCGTCGACCGATGTGAAGTCCGCGGAGACGCCTCCGCGTGCGCCCAGCTTCTTGTCAACGAGGAAATGTCCGTAATTCGGACGGTCGTTCAGATACTTGGTGCGCTTGCCGATGGCAATTTCCGCCGGCTCGCTCGAGAGATACCCCACGGTCGCCGACATCTCGTCGAAGAACAGTTGTTGCGGCCGCCGGACCGAAACCCGCTCGCCGATGACGTACCCGTCATCGTCGTACGTCGTGATCTCCGTTGACTCTCCCTTGATGATGTACATGCTTCCGTATTGACCCTCGACGCCTGTGACGGGCTGGGCGGCGAGGAACACGTTCCTGAACCTGAGAGGGCCTTGCCAGTCGCCCAATCCAATGCCCGTATTGTTCCATCCACTGGTGAAACGCGAGCCCGTGAACAGTCCGACATTCAGAGCGTACCGTCCCGGAGCGTCGAATTTGACCCGCGCGCGCAGCGTTTCCCGATGCTGAATCTGGTTGGTCGTGATCAATCCTGCGCTGGTGTCGATGAATCGATATCGCGTGTTCAGCGTCGCGTTCTGCAGATCGATCCAGCGCGCGAGTGGCGGTGCCGGCTTCTTCTCCGCGGTCTTCTGGGCCTGCGCCGCTGCCGGAGCGCAGCCGAGCGCCAGCAGGGACACGACGAGGGTTACGCATCGGGTCATAGGTTCGTCATTTTGACACGAACACGAGTCCTCATCGGCCACCTGGCCTGTAGATCTGGTCGAAGGTTCCGCCGTCTGCGAAGTGCGTCTTCTGCGCCGGGTCCCACCCTCCGAAAGCCTGATCGATCGTGAACAGCTTTACGTTGGCGAACGTGCCGGCATATTTCCCGGCAACTTGCGGATCACGCGGACGGTAGTGGTTGCGTGCGGCGATCTCCTGGCCTTCCGGCGAATACAAATACTCGAGATAGGCTCGCGCGATCGCCCGCGTACCACGCCGGTCGACCACCTTGTCTACGACAGCTACGGAAGGTTCCGCAAGAATGCTGACCGACGGCACGACGATCTCGACCTTGTCTTTCGCTTCACCGAGCGCGAGATAGGCCTCGTTCTCCCACGCAAGCAGCACGTCGCCGATGCCACGCTCCATGAACGTCGTTGTTGCTCCGCGCGCGCCGGAATCGAGCACGGGCACGTTCTTGTACAGCGCAGCAACGAATTCACGCGCTTTCGCATCGTTGCGGCCGTTCTGCTGTCGCGCATATTCCCAGGCGGCGAGGTAGTTCCATCGCGCGCCCCCCGACGTCTTCGGATTCGGTGTGATGACCTGGACGCCCGGTTTCACCAGGTCGCCCCAGTCGCGGATGCCTTTCGGGTTCCCCTTTCGCACAAGAAACACGATCGTCGACGTGTACGGCGCGCTGTTGTTCGGCAGGAATTTGATCCAGCCCGGCGTGATGAGGCCCGCTTTCGAAATCGCCTCGACGTCGTAGGCGAGAGCGAGGGTGACGACATCGGCTTCGAGGCCGTCGATCACCGAGCGCGCCTGTCCTCCTGAGCCCGCATGCGACTGGCGGAACGTCACTTTCTGCCCGCCTGACTTTGCGGCCCAAAATTTGGCGAACGCTTCGTTGAACGCACGATACAGCTCGCGGGTGGGGTCGTACGACGCATTCAACAGGGTGGTCTGAGCTATGGCCACCCGCGGAGCGCCGAGCACGGCGAGCACGAAAACAGCGGCGAACAGGCGTTTCATACTTCTCTCCATAATCGAAAGGAACGCCTAGGGCCGTGCCCTTATGGCGATTCGCATACTCAAGCCGACGGTTCTGCTATCTCCGGGCTGCCCCACATAGAGCCCGGTGCCGCCTGCGACAGGTGAGAGTAGGTCGAAATAATTCTTGTCCAGCAGGTTGCGGGCCCACAGCGACAGCGTCCAGCCGTCACGCGCCCGGAAGCCGACCCGGGCGTTGACCAGAGAGTATCCCTCGACCACCAGATACTTCGACGCGCTGGGGCTCGACGAAAATGTGGAGCGATAGCTGGCGTCGATCGCTCCGAAATATTCTCCTGCGCGGCCCATCGCATTCCCGGGATTCGCGTACTCGCCTCCGACAGAGGCGGCCCACTCGGAGATGCCCGGGAGGACAGAACCCGAGATGTCCTTGAATCCCGGCCCACCGGTTTCCTCGAGTGGAGCAGGCGCGTCCGGGAACGCGATGTACTTGCCGTCTGTGTACGCGGCAGCGCCGTAGAATGAAAGATGGTCGTTCACGCTGGTTCGGGCATCGGCCTCGACACCCCGCACGCGTACTTTTTCAGCGTTGGCGAGATACCCGCGCAGTACGCCGACGGCGGCGTTCTGAACCTGTGTCTGGAAGTCTTTGATCTCGGTGTTGTAAACGGTGAGGTTTGCGGTGACACCGTCAAATGGCTCCGTCTTAAAGCCCGCCTCGATATGGCGCACGTCTTCCGGGCGAACCGTCGCAGCGGAGAGAACGGGGCGGCCGATCGCATCCGTTGGAACTCCGCCAAGGTTCAGACCGACCGATTTGAAGCTCGTTGCATACGTCGCATAGCTGTTGACTCTGGTTGCGAGGGCATAGGCCAGAGTGATCTGACCCGACAGATTCGTGTCGTCAACATCGGCCGTGTACGTCTGCGGCGCGAGAACCGAGAGTTGCAGTGCGATCAGCGCGGGATCGGTCGTCTGCAGACCGCCGTACACCTGCTGATCGAAGTCCACATCTTTTTTGTCGTAGTTGAACCGCAGGCCGGGCAGGAGACGCAGGCGATCGGTCACCGACCATTCGAGCTGGCCGAACAGCGCTGCGCTGGTGTTCCGATAGTCGAGATACTGATTGAAGCCGTATCCATCGAGCAATCCTGGCGTCGCCGCGGCGGGCGTCGGCGCCAGCAGCCAGCGCGCCGCAGACGCACCCTGTTCCTGCTTGATGACCGGGTCGGATTTGATCTGCTGTTGGTAAACGAAGGCGCCCGCGACGAAGTTCGTGCGGGAGGTAAGGTCGCCGGCGTACCGGACCTCCTGCGTCCACTGGCGCTGTTTCGACGTGCCGGATGACACCGTCGTGATCGGCAGGCCGATGAAGTCGCGGTCGTTGAGCGGATCCCAATCCCAGTAGCGCCAGGACGTCGTGGACGTCAACCGTCCTGACCCCACACGCCAGTCGGCGTTCAGCGAAGCGCCGCCCAGGCCCTGGTTGGATCGCAGAGGCGAGTCGACATCTGTGATCCGATCGAACGCGTCACGGGTTGGTGGCACATAACCGACTTCCGCCGCAATCGTGTCGAACTGCCGGTTTGCCGGACGCAGCGTTGGCGTCACGCCGGCGAAGACTTGCGTGGAGCCCCTGACGCGCTGCCGTGTGCCGTCCATGGCCAGCGTGATCGCGACTCTGTCGGACGGCGTGAAGAGGACCTGGCCCCTGACGCCCAAATTATTGAGGTCGTTCACCAGATCCTGGGTTTTCGCATTGTAGACGTTGCCGTCGCGCTGAGTCCCGGAGAAGGACAGTCGACCCGCGACCTTCCCGCCGAGAAGCGGTCCCGTGATCGACCCCTTCGCCTGCACGAATCCGATGGTGCCGTAGTTGATCTCGAACTCGGTTTCCGGCGTGAAGCCGGGCCGTCGCGTCGTGACGTTGATGGCGCCGGCCGTGGTGTTCTTGCCGAAGAGCGTGCCCTGCGGCCCGCGCAGTACCTCGATGCGCTCCACGTCGAGGAAGTCGAGCGACGCCGAGGCCGGACGAGCGTAGAACACCCCGTCGATGTACATGCCGACCCCTGGCTCGATGCCGTCGTTCGTCAATCCGAACGGCGCTCCGAGGCCGCGAATCTGGACCGATGAGTTGCGGGGATTGGTCGAGTAGAACTGGACGGTGGGAATCTGTTCCTTCAGGCGATTGACGTTGAAGGTCCCCGCGTCGGCGATCTGGTTTCCGCTGACGACCGAGACCGGAATGGGAACTTCCTGGGCCGCCTCCTCGATGCGGCGGGCGGAAACGACCACCGTCTCGCTGAGACGTGAAGGGGTGAGCGTGACGTCTAGCGTCAGGGTCTGGTTTGCTTCAACGCTCATGCGCCGTGACGGCGCGTCGAAGCCGTCGAGGGCGAACTCTATGCGGTACTGGCCGGGCGCCAGCCGGTCCACTCGATACGATCCGTCTTCAGCGCTCACGGTCTCGCTGGCGGAGCCGCTGTTCTCGTTGACGATTCTCACCGTTGCGCCAGGTACGGCTGCGCCGGACGAATCGCGCACGACACCTGTGATGATGCTCGTGGCTCCCTGGGCCTGCAGACCGGTGGCGGTGACGACGCTGACGGCGATCGCGAGAGCGGCGCCATACGCCGCTGTAAGTATCCTTCCGGAAACCATTGTCGTGTTCTCCCTTATGCCCGGCGTTTCGCTGGGCTGGCAACGCAGACAGACCTGTTATGAGTGGCGAGCGAAGGCCGGTCGGAGTGCTAGGAGAAAGGAAGCGAAACTACAGGACTTGCGTAGGAAGGCTCTTACCTAGCTGCCGCCGGCAGGATACACGAGCATCGACAACATGCCGTCGAGGTCGTGGGCCGGAGCAGTCGGGCAGGGAACGTCAAGCTAGACAGTTATAGCGGCACACCGCGAATTGTGTCAAATCCTCAACGTGCACTAACGGCCCTCCGTCACGGTACACTCACGGAATGAGTACCGACGACAAGCCCAAGAGCGCCGTGGAACTGGCCATGGAACGCATGCGTAGGAAAGATGCCGACAGCGGTGTATCCGAACGCCCTCCGACAGAAGAGCAGAAAGCCGAGATCGCGGAGGCCCGCAGCCTATACGCGTCGAAAGTCGCCGAAGCCGAGATTCTTCACCGGTCGAAGCTGACAGGGCTCGTCGATCCCGCCGAGCGCGGCCAGGCCGAGGAGGGGTACAGGCGCGAGTTGGCGCGGCTTCGCGATGATCTTGAGAGCAAAATTGGGAAAATACGGGCCACCGGTGATTGATTTCGCTGTCTACATTTGGAGCGATGTGCTATCACATATGATGGTGACGCTGAA
Organism: Vicinamibacterales bacterium; assembly: GCA_963784045.1. Classification (GTDB taxonomy): domain Bacteria; phylum Acidobacteriota; class Vicinamibacteria; order Vicinamibacterales; family JAMQPK01; genus JAMQPK01. The sequence goes on along the minus strand of CAWAPZ010000020.1, from coordinate 285,246 downwards.
CACGGAGTTTCACGTCTCTCGCCGCCCGCACCGACTTCCCACTCCACGACTGGTTGCCCCGGGGCCCGGCACGCGTTGTGCAAGATGGGCAGCGGATTTAGGACCTGTACTACCTGCAGGAGGAACACACATGTCGCGACGATTCGGAATCCTGGCCCTTGCTGGTGCATTGTTTTTAATCACTGGCGACGCGCGGGCCCAGGCACCGGCTGGAATGGAAGAGACCATCCGTCCAGCAACGACGAGCATTTATGGAGATACCGGCCTATGGTTCGTTCCGACCGGCGAAGTGCTGCGGGACGACACTTGGTCCGCGAGCGCATACCGCCTCAATTGGGATGTCCGCCAAGGTTTCACCGACATCACACATTTTGAGGGGACCTTCGCGTATGGCGTGAAGGGACGAGCCGAAATATTCGGCGCCGTCCGCTTCATTACGCGCATCGACCGCGACACGCGCCCGATCTTCGGGTTTGGTGGCGACCAGTACGGCGGCGTCGACAACAGCTACCCCTTCGTCCGCGAGGGGTGGATTGGCAACAAGTTCGGTGATGTGTTCGTAGGCGGGAAGTACTCCATCATGTCCGAATCGCGGCAGCACAAGGTCGCCGCTGCCATCCGCGGTATGGTGAAGCTCCCGACGGGCGCTTCCGAAGACGGGGCGGGCACGGGCAAGGTGGACTATCAGATCGACTTCATCGTGAGCAAGCTCGTCGCGAACACGGCCGAGGTCGCTGGCAGTATCGGCTACCGTCAGCGTAGCGACCCGGACGAATACGATCTCTCGAGCGGCATTCCGTTCGGCATCGGCGCGCAATTCCCGACACGAAGCCCGCTGAAGTTCACGGCCGAGTGGTTCGGCGAGATGTTCAACAACGATGTCGTCATGCGGACGGTGTCCCCCGCGCCTGCCTCAATCATCGGCATTGACGGGAGTGTTCCGCTGGTCACCTCGGATCTGCCGGTGCAGTCGACGTTCAACTTCGGCGCGACCTGGCAGACGACGAAAGGGTTCTTCGTAGGCGGCGGTATCAACTGGTCCGCCAAGGCGGAAGATCGCGAAGACCTGGGCATCGACAGCGACGACAATCTCGGGACGAGGTTCGGGTGGCAGTTCCGAATCGGCTACCACCCTGGCGTGGCCGGCATCCCGGTTGCGCTGCCGCCGCCACCGCCGCCACCAGTCGTGGCCGCGCCGCAGCACACGCTGACCGTCGACGCCGAGTGCAATCCGTGCACGGTCGAGGTCGGCGGCACTTCCAAGCTGACGGCCAACGCGAAGGATTCGATCGGATGCGTCATCACGTATCAGTGGAGCGCCCCGACCGGCTCGTTCGCCAACCCGGCGCAGCAGAACACCGCGTGGACCGCGCCGAACACGCCCGGGACAGTACCCGTCACCGTGACGGGCACATGTCCCACGGACGGCATGAAGGCGACCGATACGGTGAACATTCAGGTTGTGCCGCGCGTCGTGAAGGCGATCACGTTCGAAGACGTCTATTTCGACTTCGACCGTTTCACCCTCACTGACGCCGCGCAACGCATCCTCGCGCAGGCGGTGGAAGCGATGAGAGCCGATCCGACTCTCCGGGTGCGCATCGAAGGTCACACGTGCAGCATCGGCACGGCGGAGTACAACCTGGCGCTCGGCGATCGCCGCGCCCGCTCGGTCCAGCAGTATCTGGTGTCGAACGGCATCGCCGCCGATCGAGTCACCAGCGTCAGCTTCGGTGAAGAGCAGCCGAAGCACGACAACTCACGTGAAGAAACCCGCCGGCTCAATCGCCGCGCGGCCATGACGGTGCAGCTCGTCGCCGGCAACTAAGGGAGACATGTTTATGAACCGTTACGTAAACATCGGCCTGGCTTTCGGAATGTCGGCCTTCCTTGGCGCCGCGGCTCATCTGTCGGCGCAAGCGAAGCCTGAGACAGCGAAGCCTGAGACAGCGAAGCCTGAGACAGCGAAGCCTGCGACAGCGAAGCCTGAGACAGCGAAGCCTGAGACTGCGAAGCCAGCCACGCAGAAGCCGCAGACAGCGAAACCGGCCGCGGAACCGTCGTCGCAGTCGGGTCCAGTCAATCTGGGGGAGGTCCGTATTCCCCGGGACGTCAGGGCCGGCGGGGAAGCGCTGGCCGCCGGAACCTATCAGGTGCGTGTCACGGAAGCGCCCGCTACTCCGCAGGCGGCAGGGCAGACACCGCAATACGAGCGGTGGGCCGAGTTCATGCGCAGCGGCAAAGTCGTGGCGCGTGAAGTGGTCACAGTGGTTCCTGCCAGCGAAATCAAGCAAGTCGCGGAGCAGACGCCGCCGCCAGCAGGCGGGTATCGCGCCGAAGTACTCAAGGGCGACGACTACCTGCGGCTGTGGTTCAACCGCGGCGGAAATCATTACCTGGCGCACTTCAATATCGTGAAGAAATAGCTTGTGGTCGGTCGGTTGTAGCGTTGTGGCTACAACCGACCGACTACCGGCGCTCTGCCTATCAGCTATCGGCCACCACCTACCTCCTCACGAACGGCGTACACCTTGCAGACGTGCTTGGCGCTATGCCTCGATCAATCTGGAAAGGCTCTATCGCGTTCGGTCTAGTCTCCATCCCCGTCGAACTGCATACAGCCGTGCGCGATCACCGGCCGAAGTTCCGGATGCTTCACGCGCGAGACAAATCGCCGGTGCGGTACGAGCGCGTGTGCCAGCGTGAAGGCAAGCCCGTAGCATGGGAGGACCTCGTCAAGGGCTTCGAGTATGAGAAAGGGCGGTTCGTCGTTCTTACCAAAGAAGACCTGAAGACCGCCGCGCTCGCCAAAGACCGCGCGATCGACATCCTCGATTTCGTCAAGGGCGAAGAGATCGACGATCGGTACTTCGAAACGCCCTACTACCTTACGCCGCAAAAAGGATCGCACCATGCGTACGCCTTGCTGCGCGACGCGCTGAAAGACTCAGGTCGGGTCGGGATCGCCAAGATCATCATTCGAGAGGCTCAGCACCTTGCCGCCGTCGAGGTCATCGAGAACGCGCTGGTGTTGACGATGTTGAGATATGAGGATGAGCTGGTCGATACGTCGCAGCTCGACTTCCCGGCCAGGGAACAGGTGCGCAAGGCCGAGCTCGACATGGCGAAGATGCTGATCGACAACTTGGCCTCGGAGTGGGCTCCGTCGAAATACACCGACGAGTACCGCGAGAACTTGATGAAGCTGATTCGGGCCCGCATCAAAGGCGAGAAGCCGAAACTTCCATCCGCCGAGCCGCCACCCGAAGGCAAGGTCGTGGACTTGATGGAGCGGCTGCGGCAGAGCCTCGCACAGAATCAGAAGCCCGCCGCCCGCGGTGCGCACGCAAGACGCGCGCGTGCCGGCCAGACAAAGACCCGCGGGAAGAAGAAGACCCACCGCGCGGCGTGATGGCGATGCGAAGATTCCTTGCGACGATCGTCTTGCTGGCGATGGGGTCCGTCTCGTGCCGCGAGACCGGCGACGTCCAGGTAACGTCCATCGACTTCAGTGGCGCGACCGCGATCAAGGCGGAGGAGCTGAAAGCGGTTCTCGCGACGCGGGAAAGCGGCTTTCTGCCATGGTCGCGCAAGAGATTCTTCGATCGCCCGGACTTCGATCGCGACGTCCAGCGCATCGAGGCGTATTACGCTGACAGGGGTTATCCGAAGGCGAAGGTCGTCAACGTCGACGTGAAGCTTAACGACGCAAAGGACAAGGTCGCGATCACGGTGGAGATCGCCGAAGGCGAGCCGATCGTCATTGAAAGCGTCGCCTTCGAGGGGTTCGACCCCGTTCCCGCGGATCACCTCGAGCGTCTCCGCGAGCGGCTGCCGATTTCGCCCGGCAAGCCCCGGGATCAGCGTTTGATCCTCGCGTCTCACGACGTCTCCGTCGCCGAGCTGCGCGATCACGGATTTCCATACGGCAGCGTGCGCATGCTCGAGCGGCCCGGCGCGTCCGATATGCGCGCGCAGATCGTCATTGCCGCGGACACCGGCCCGCCGTCAGTGTTCGGCCCGATCACCATCGAAGGCGATGTCTCGGTCGAGGAAGACGTCGTCCGCCGCGAGTTGGCGTTCAAGGAAGGCGATCTCTATCAGCTGAGCCGCATCACCGAGACACAGCGGCAGCTCTACAGCCTCGAGTTGTTTCAGTTCGTCAACGTCGCGCCGCGCCTTCCGGAAGATCGATCGCCACGGATCCCCATCGCCGTCACGGTGACGGAAGGAAAACACCGGCGGCTGCAGCTCGCGGGCGGATACGGTTCCGAGGAAAAGGCGCGCGGGCGCATCAACTGGCGGCATGTGAATTTTTTCGGCGGCGCTCGCACCGGAGAGGTCGAAGCGAAGGCGTCATCCCTCGAGCAGGGAGTGCGGGGCAGCTTTCTCGAGCCCTATCTGCTTCAACGGGGGTTATCGCTGCGGCTTTCGGGATCGACCTGGTGGGCGGACGAGCCTGTGTACGAGCACCGCAGCACCGGCGGACGAGCCACGCTGGCGAAGGATCTCAGCAGGGCGAGGGTGGGCAGTGAGCCTGGAGTGCGCAACACCATCAGCGCCTCGTTCATACAGGAGTACGAAGACTACGCGGTAGCGCCAAGTGTTCTCGAAGATCCGACCTTCCGCGACGAGCTCATTGCACTGGGCCTCAATCCGGTGACAGGACGCGGCAAGGGCACGGTCACGGCTGTCGAAGTTGATTTCGAACGGAATACGGCGGAGCAGCCGCTCGATCCGCGTCAGGGTTACGTGGTGAGCGGACACGTCCAGAAGGCCGGCCAATGGGCCCGCGGCACGTTCGAGTTCACCGAGCTCTACGGCGAGGTGCGCGGGTACGTGCCGATTGGCTCCCGCTTCGTCTGGGCGAATCGGCTGGGCTCGGCAACACTGGCAGGACCGAGCGCGGCGACGATTCCGTTCTACAAACGCTATTTTGTCGGCGGTTCCAGCAGCGTCCGCGGGTGGGGGCGCTACCAGGTGAGTCCGCTGACGCCCGCAGGGGAACCTATCGGCGGCCGCACAATGCTGGAGGTTTCCACCGAGGCGCGGTTCGGCATTCGGGGCAAGTTGGGCGCAGTCTTGTTCGTGGATGGCGGCAACGCGTGGGAGGGCCCGTTCGAGGCGAGGTTCGGTGAGCTGCGCTGGGCTGTCGGTCCAGGTATCCGTTACGACACGCCAATCGGACCGGTGCGTTTCGACCTCGGCATCCAATTGAATCCCATTGACGGTCTTGTCCTCGAGGGCGACCCGGAGATGCGGAAATGGCGAGTACACTTCAGCATCGGCCAGGCGTTCTAGACGTGGGAGGCCCTGCGATGCGGGCGACGCGCCGGCTTTCGCGCTACCTGGCGATCGCCGTACTTTCGCTCGTCATCCTGCTCGGCGCGGGCGTCGCGGTCACCCAGACGAGCTGGTTCAAGAACTGGCTGCGCCAGAAAGCGGTCTCCCAGGCCGCGCAGTTCTTGAATGGCGAGCTCACGATTACGCGCCTCAGCGGCAACATCTTCACGGGCGTGGCGCTCGAGGGAGTGACGTTGCGCCATGAAGGGCAGACCGCAGTCGCCATGGACAAGCTCACAGTCGAGTACAGCCCGCTCGCGATGATCTCGGAGGGGGTGATCCTCGACTCGATGACGCTCGACAACCCCACCATCCTGCTGCACCGCAACGACGCCGGATGGAATTTCAGCCGGTTCGTGAAGACCAGGCGCAACACCGGCGGCCGTGGGGCGCCGCCGATCACGATGCAGTCGATCGTGATCAATAACGGCCATGTGATCGTAAACGACCGCGGCCGCCTCGTCGAAGACCTCACGCGTCTGAATATGCAGCTTCGCTTTGCGTATGAAAAGCCAGGCATCGGAATCTCGATCAACCGCATGACTGCGGACGCCGGCGAAACGGCGTTGCGCCGACTGACTGGCGATCTGCGATTCGTTCGGGGATCCATCAGCGCACGCGATATCGAGATTGAGACGGATCGCACGAAGCTGGCCACCGCGATTGACTACAGCGGTCCCGACAACCGGCTCCTCGACATTCAGCTGGATGCCGAGCGCCTGTCGCTGCCGGAAATCGGCAGATACTTCCGCCCGCTCGCCACTATCAACCTCGATCCCAAGGTCAACGTGAAGGCACGCGGCACGCTCGACGCACTGAACATGGACGTCGATGTCGTCTCGTCTGCCGGCAGCGCTCGCGGACCGCTCGTCGGCCATTTCAACGGCAGCTCGAAGAATCTCGGAGGACGGTTGGACGTGCGCGAGGTCGACATGGCGCCGATTCTCAATCGGGCTGAATGGAAGACGCGCGTGACGGGGCAGGCCGACTTCAAATGGACGTTCAGCCCGGCCGAGATCGATTTCAAGTTTTCCGGTCCGAACGTCGAGGGCTTTGGGTATCGGGCGGCCAACGTGCGAGCACAAGGGGTGTATCAGGTTCCGCGACTTGCTGATGGACGCCCTGGACAGACCGTCCTGCGTTTCGACTCGAGCGGCGCCGCATACGGCGCTCATGCCACGACGCGCGCGACGTTCAATTTCTCCACGCCGTCGAAGCCGCTGTCGTATCGACTCGAAGGAGCGTTTCGCAATCTCGACATGCGGCGCCTGCCCGGCAAGCTCTCGATGCCGCCGCTCGAGACCCAGGCAGCCGGCAACTATTCCTTCGAGGCACAAGGACGCAACTGGACGGGCAAGGCCACACTCAACGAGTCGGCGGTCGAAGGAGCGCGCTTCGATTCAGGCACTGTGCTCGGAATCGAATCGCGTGATCGCGAGCTCAGCTATTCGGCAAGCGGCACTGTGGCCTGGCTGAACCCGAGACGTTTCGCCGCGCCCCTCGAGATTGGCTGGCTCGATGACGATCGCCTCGACGGATCGTTGAAGGGCGCGTTCACGTTCACGGGCAACGGCCGCACGGTGGACGATCTGGTGCTGAACACCACGGCCACGCTCGTGGATTCGACGCTCGCAGGTACTCGCTTTCCTTCGTCCGCAGTCGATTTCCAGATGGCCGCGCGCAAGATTCACGCGAAATTTACCGGGCCGTTCGAAGAGTTGCCGGGATCGCTGTTCACGGAGCGCAAGGAGCTGGCGGGCACGACGCTGAATGGATCGGCGGATATGGCCGTCGCGCTGACCGTGCCCAAGGTTGGCCCAACTGCGCTGCTGGATCTGGCCGGCACGGCGACACTGGAGAAGTCGACGATCGCTGGAATGCCGATCGATTCGGGCCATGCGGCCGGCTCGTTCTCCAACCAGACGGTAGAGATCAAGGAGCTCGTCCTCAGCGGACCAGACGTGAAAGCCAGTGCCGCTGGGACGGTCGCTCTTGGCGAAACCGGAGAGTCGAAGCTCAGTTACGACGTCGCCGTGACGAACCTCGAGCTGCTCGCAAATCGCTTTAACCAGCCGTTCGCAGGTTCGGCGCAAATCGTTGGCGAGGCGTCAGGGCCTGCGGCCAACCTGACGCTTGCAGGGAAGTTCGGGGCGAACCGGATTCGATACGGCACGAATGTGGATGCGCTCACGGCGAACAGTACCTATACGGCACAGCTCCCGAATTTCGACATCGAGCAGGGGAAGGTTCAGGCCGAGACGACCGCGACATTCGTCACAATCGCCGATCAGAGGTTTCCGCGGTTGACCGCGAAGACGGAGTACGAGAAAAACGAGCTGCAGTTCGACATTACGGTTGAGGAACAGCGACGGTCGGCGGGTCTCGGTGGTCGCGTGTTGTTTCATCCCGACCACAACGAGCTGCATTTGCGGGCGCTCGACCTCGCGGTGGGCCAGACGCAGTGGACGCTGCCTCAAGGACAGGAAGCCATCGCGAAGTACTCGCAAGACTCGGTGACGCTGGAGAATTTCATCCTGCAGCGCGGTGCGCAGGTCGTCTCAGCGGCCGGCACCGTCGCGATTGGCGGCTCGTCGGCCAATCTCACGAACAATCTGACGCTCAAGCTCGAGAACGTCCAGGTGCAGGACATCAATGAGCTTCTCCTCGGCAACCGTTCGCTCGCCGGCGTGCTCAATGCGAGCGCGGTGATTCAGGGCACGCGCAACGAGCCCGTAGTCGAGTCGAATTTCGCGGTGACGCAAGGGACGGTCGAAGGCGTGAAGTTCAACGGACTCACGGGCAACGCACACTACGCAGGGCGCGCGGTCGACCTCGACGCCCGCCTCGAACAGAGCCCTGCTGCCGTGCTGACGGCTGTGGGCACAATTCCCGTCACGAATGGGCCTGGTGCGACCGCGCGGACCGCGGAGTTCGACCTCGCCGTCAAAAGCACACCCATCGACATCGCGCTGCTGCAGCCGGCAACGACACAGGTGACGAACCTCGGGGGCCAGTTCAGCGCCGACGTGCACGTCAAAGGCACTCTCGAGGCGCCTCGATTTGAAGGCCTCGTCGAGACTACGAACGGCGGCTTCAGCGTCGTCGCGACGGGCGTGACCTACACCAACGCGATCGCGCGCCTGTTGTTCGAGGGCGATCGCGTATTCGTGGATCGCTTCGAATTGAGCGACGACGATGCAGACCGTCTGGTGGCGATCGGCGAACTCGGAATCGTGCAGCGTGGCATTGGCGCGATGAACATGCAAATCTCGTCGTCGCAGTTCAAAGTCCTCGACAACGAATTCGGTGACATGTCAATCGACAGCGACGTGCGCGTCACAGGCGAGGTGGCGACGCCGACGGTCACCGGCGAAATCGTCACGCGTCCTGGCCGGCTCGAAGTCGATCAAATCCTCGAGCAGATGTCCAGAAGCCCTTACCGCACCGTGGCAACAACCGCGACAATCCTGGAAGGGGCAACACCTGGTCTCGAGTCGCCCCTGACGCCTTTCGGCGACGACCCGCGCGCCGGTCTCTACGACACCGCCACCATCGACGTTCGCCTGCGGCTGACTGACGATCTCCTCTTGCGCGGCCGCGACATGCACGCGAGCTTTTCGCGCATCGGTCTTGGCGACATGAACATCACCGTCGGCGGCGAGCTACAGATTCGCAAGGCGCCTGCCGGGCAACCGGACGTCATCGGCACGGTCAACGTCGTCCGAGGCTACTACGATTTCCAGGGGCGGCGGTTCGAGGTGCTGCGCGACAGCCAGATTCGCTTCCAGGGCACGCGGCCGGTTGATCCTGCGCTGCAGGTGGACGCGCAGCGCATTATTTCGGGCGTCACTGCGATGGTGAATATTCGTGGTACCGCCCGGCAGCCTCAGGTGCGGCTGTCGAGCCAGCCGCCACTGGACGAGGCGGATGTGCTGTCGCTGATCGTCTTCAACCAGCCGATCAATCAGCTGGGTGGAGGCGAGCGGCTGAATCTCGCGGAGCGCGCGGGCGGCCTCGCTGTCGGGTATCTCGCCACGCCGCTTGCAAATTCGATCGCCCGTACGCTTGATCTCGACTTGTTCGAGATTCGCGCAACGGGGGGCGAAACCGGACAGCCCTCGATCGCCGTCGGACAGCAGCTTGGGTCCAGGCTGTTCGTGTCCTTCAGGCAGGAATTCGGATCGGACGACTTCGCTCAGCTTTCTCTCGAGTACCGCATCAACGAGCTGCTTCGCGTCGTGAGCACAGTGACGCAGGGTAACCAGCGGTCGCATCGCACTCAGCGCATCGACAGGACGGGGCTCGATCTGATTTACACAGTCAGCTATTAGAGCATTTTCGACCGTAGTTGATGTAGGCCGGGTCCTTCGGACCCGGCAGCGGAGGCGGGTCGGCACGACCTGCTCTACGTACAGTCGAAAATGCTCTATGGGACCGGAACCCGGAACGTGTCCTGTTGCGATTCATGACAGATGACCGGGTTTTTAGTCAGTTCGACGCTCCAAATCCTCGTATTTCTGTCGGGCCTGAGCATTCCGTCGAGTCTGAAATGGCTCGCACCTTGCTTGAGATGCGGACGGAGCGTAGTTATGGTCAGCGATAACGTTTTTGGAATCAACAAGACACGGGCAAAGCAAGCCGCTCTGCCGGCGCAGTTACTGCGAAATTTCGCGGCTCTCGCGCGTCAGCTTTCGTGGCTGTGGTGCGGCTTGCATGGTCACCAGATCATGCTGCATTTCGAGCCCAACAAACTGTCGCTGCAGTGTTCGCACTGTGGGTACGAGACCGAGGGATGGGAAGTCGGCCGGCCACTGATGGCGCGCCGGCAGGCGAATAACCCCCAGGCGCGTCCGGACCGGCGCAGACAGCTGCGTCCGCTGCCGACCAACGCGCGGCTGGCGTCTTAACGAGGACTGTCATGGCAGATTTGACCTGGACAAATACATGGCTGGGAATTCTCGCTGTCATCAGCCTGATTCAGTTTCTCATCCTGTGCGCGGCGGGCTTTTTCGCCTATCGCATGTACGCGAAGGCGATGGCGACCATCGAAACCGTCGAGCGCGTACACATCGCACCGCTCCGCGCGCGAGCGGACTCGGTGCTCGATCAAGTGCAGCAGATGACCGACAAAGTGAGCCACGCGCAGCAGTCGATATCCGACGCGCTTCAGCACGTCACCGGAACGGGCACTGCCGTCGCTGACGCGGTCAAATCGAAGGCATGGCCGCTTGTCGGTATCTTTCAAGGGCTGAAGTCCGTCGCCACTGCGATGATGGGTAACGGCGGCCACGAACACACGGACAGGCCGTACGGCGCGATGTAGGTTTTTGCTGCACAGGTGTTCGGACGGCACGCGCAAAATCGGCCATTGTCCCGCGGTACGGGCGTTGCACTGTATGGCTTCGACCGGATCCATTTCCGGATTCCTCAGAACTGCTCCCCTTGTGCGGAGCAACCACACGCTAGGAGGCGCCCATGCTGGCGCCTCCTCTCGCCATTTCAACGCTGATGTCCGGCCGCCTTGAGCAGTGAGGGGTGATGTTCGGATGATGTTCGAAGGTCGAAAGAGTTAGCATGAAGAGCACAGAGTCGAGAATGCCCAGCAGAAGCAAAGCACACGAACGATCCGTGCGCACGCCCGACCGTCGAAAGGATACTCACCAGCGGCCGTCGCTGGAGGTCGACGGATTTTCCGATGATTACCTCAGCGTGGTCGCCCACGACTTGCGCGGCTCGCTCAACAGCATCATCGGATGGGCGGAGTTGATCAAACGCAAGGCGCTCAACGACGCGGGAAATGTCCGGGCGGGCGAGACGATTATCCGGCAGGCCAAGCAACAGCTCGATCTCGTCAACGAGGTCGTCGACACCTGGCGCCTGCTGTCGGGAAATCTCCGATTGAAACTCGCGCCTGTGGACGCGAAGGAGCTCGTCAACACCGCCGCGTATGCTGCCAAAGACGGTACGAACAAGGACGTGGAATTCGATTTCCAGCTCGACGCGCTTCCTGGTCCCCTGCTCGCAGACGGCGCGCGCCTCCGCCAGGCGCTGATTGGCCTCTTCAACAGCGCCATTCACTTCGCGCCCGATAAAGGCACGGTTGAGGTGTGTATGCGGCCCGGCGATAACGGGATGGCAGAGCTTACGGTGCACGACTCGGGTGTGGGCGTGGACGCTGAAGCCCTGCCGTATCTCTTCAGCAGGCAGCGGCCGCAGGACCCGGCCAAGCATTCGGCGCGCGCGAAATACGGGCGCGGTCTCGGGTTGATTCGCGACATCATCGACCTGCACGGCGGCAAAATCAGGGCTGAGACCGACGGGAAGTCCGGCATGACGTTTCGCGTCCTTCTTCCGCTGCAGGCCGCTCCGATTGCGGTGCACGCCGATAAAGCTCGTGAGGTCAAAGAAAGCGGCCGTGCCGAATTGCGATCACGCTTGGCGGGCACGCGAGTGCTGATCGTCGACGACGACCCTGACGCGCGCGAGGTCGTCGCCGCGATACTCCGCCACTATGGTGCGTCGGTGATTGTGGCGACGTCGGTCTCGACGGCGCTCGTCGCGCTGCGACGCGAACAGGTCGACGTGCTGGTCGCCGATCTCGGCATGCCGATAGAAGACGGCTACGATCTGATTCGCCACGTTCGCAGCTCGGAGGTCGACAAGATTGCCAGGCTGCCTGCGGCTGCCCTTACGGCTTATACGACCGAAGAGGATCGCGACCGTGTACTCGCGGCGGGTTTTCAGTTTCATCTGGCCAAGCCTGTCGATCCTGCCGTACTCGTCGCGACTGTCGAACGTCTCCGCGGCGAGACACTATCCGTGCATTAGTTTTGTGCACGGCCGTGATCGGACAGCGAACACCTCAGTGCGGTCATTCGTTCCGCCACTAAAACTCTTTCATATCTTGTCGTATACTCGCCACCCGTTGGTCCCGTGCCCAGGGAGCCGGCACGACAACCCCGGAGGAAGAGTGCATGGCTGTTGAACGGGCCGCCGGCGGCTCCAGTCTTATCGATGTCCTCGATCGCGTTCTCGACAAGGGCATCGTTATCGACGCGTGGGTTCGAGTGTCGCTTGTTGGCATCGATCTCATTACGGTCGAAGCGCGCGTGGTGGTCGCGTCTATCGACACGTATTTGAAGTATTCCGAGGCGGTGGGACAATCGGTCCCCGTGGCTCGCCCGGCCCTCGAATCTCGGCCGTATGACGAGCTCGCGGCCGAGAATCAGGCGCTCCGCGCACAGTTGAACAGTTTGGGCGGTGCGCGTCAACCGGTGGCGCGGAGACGGCGTCCGGGGGTGTAGCGTCTGATGGCAAAAAAAATGACGAAAACCAAAGGGCGGCGTGTGGTGAAGCGCCCTGTGCCAGTACCGGCGAAAGCCGTCGTCAAGACGCTGCGCGAGAAACCCGTTTCACGCCGTGACGATCCGCAGCCCGGCGATTCCGTACGAGGCAAGTACGTCTATTGCGTCATACAGTCTGCCGACCCGCTCAAGTTCGGCGCTGCCGGCATTGGCGACAACGGCACGGAGATTCACACGGTGCATTACCGCGATCTCGCCGCGGTTGTCTCGGACGTCCCGCTCGGCGTGCTCGACTCCACTCGCGAGAACGTGCTCGCCCATGAGCGCGTCAACGAAATCGTCATGCGCGATCACACGGTGATCCCGATGTCGTTCGGTACCATCTTCAAGACCAGGGACGACATCGTGCAGCTGCTGCGTTCGGCCTACGACGCGTTCGGCGATGTGCTGTCCAAGATGCGCGACAAGATGGAGTTCGGCCTCAAGGTGCTGTGGGATCGCGACTCGATCGTCAAGGACATCGAAGACGAGGACGAGGGTATCCACCGCCTGAAGAACGAAATCGCGCTCCAGAAGGGATCGACGTATTTCGCGCGCATGCAGTACGGCCGCGCGATCGACGCGGCACTGCAGGCGCGTTCAGAGCGGTACGGCACTGAGATTCTCGATCGCCTCAGGGACGTCGCCGTGGCGTCACGCATCAACAAGCCGATCGGCGATAAGATGATCATGAACGCGGCCTTCCTGGTCTCGCGCGACCAGGAAGCCGCCTTCGACTCGCGCGTCAAGTCGATTGCGGCCGAGCACGACAAGTTGACGTTCAAGTACACGGGGCCATGGCCTCCGTACAACTTCGTGAACATCCGGTTGAAGCTGGAACGGGTTTGATGTTTCTGCTCGACTCTCTTCTCATCAATGGCATCTCGTTCGTACTCGACAAGGTGGCGACGATCGCCGATGCCGAAATGAACGATCCAGAGCGGCAGCGCGAGCGGCTGCTCGAGGCGCAATTGAAGCTCGAGAGCGGAGAGATCAGCGAAGAGGAGTTTGCCGCCGTCGAGTCGGACGTTTTCGCGCGCATTCGCGAGATCAAAGCGCGCACGCAGCCGCAGGACGTCATCGTCGGCGATGAGCATCGTGTAGCGGGAGTCGAGATAACCGTCGACGACGAGGCGTGAGATCCCAGCATCGATCGTCCCGCCCTCCTGCCTCCATCGGCACAAACGCCACATACGTGTACTGCCTGATTCAGGCGAGGAAGACCCCTTCTGTGCGCGGCGCACCGGCCAGCGTCCCGGGCGCAGGCGCGCCGCGACTCCTGGTGATCGATCGGGATGTCTGGGCTGTCGTCGCGGACGCGCCGATCGATCGCTTCGCCGCCGAGGTGTTGCAGCAGGAGCTTCAGGACGTCGAGGCCATCTCCCGGCATGCGCTCGCGCACGCCGCGGTCATCGAGTTTTTCTTCCGCCGCGCGGCGGTCATTCCGTTGAAATTATTTACCCTGTTTTCCAGTGACGAAACGGCTCGCGGGCACGTACGCGGCCGGCTGCCGGCACTGAAGCGGATGTTCGGAGCGCTCCGCGGCCTCGAGGAGTGGGGGGTGCGTATTTTCGCCGGCGAGGCCGAAGCGGAATCCGCGCGAACGGTCGACAGCGGCCGCGATTATTTGCAGGTGAAGAAGCGGCTGCACGAGCAGACTGTCGCTCCATCGCGCGCGACGATCCGCGCGGTGAACGGCGCCGTCAACTCGCTCGGGCGGATCGCCTCGAAAACGCGGAAGGAAGCATTGCCGCCGCCGGGTCGGGGGCGCCCGTATGTCGCCGGCGCATCGTTTCTCGTGAAGGCGAAGATGCGGAACGCGTGGAAGGCGCATGCCGCAAAGCTCGGCGCAGCGCTCGCCGCTGACGGTCACAGGCTCGACATGAGCGGCCCGTGGCCTCCATATCACTTCGTCACGAAGTAGATGGCGCGCCGCAGGAAAATGCCCGAGACCGAGGATTGGCTGTTTCCAAACGTCCCACGCGCTGCTCAGGATGAAGAGCAGTCGTCGCTGCTCGACGTGCTGGACAACGTGCTCAATCGCGGCGCCGTTGTTACTGGCGACATCGTCCTGGGGGTTGCGGACGTCGATCTGATTTACGTAAAGCTGTCTGTGCTGTTGGCGGCGCTCGACAAAGTCACCAGGCACGACCCGGTCTTCAAGGCGATCACGGCCGGGCCACGCAAAAGCTCCAAAAGCGTTCCGGCGCGCGGGCGTCACAGAGGCAAGAAGATCAAGCCGACCTGAAGATCGGGCCGACGAGAAGGGTCGGCACTACGGCCTGCCTCGCTACTTTCCGGTATCGATTGTGCACACCATGGTGCATGGCCGAATACAAACATACTCCCGAGAAGCCCAAGTCTGACCCTCGCGATCGCGAACCAGCCGACGAAGCGCCCGCGACGCCGACTGACGAGCCGATGCCTGTTCCTGTGCAAGATCCTCCCGTCAGCGAGCCGAAGGCGCCGTACACGGTGACTAAAGAAGATATCCAAGCCAGCATGCTGTAGCGGTTTTGGACAGTAGTGTGCGTTGTGGGCAGAGAGCGCGGTGGCATATACCGTGCTTTCCGTACCTACAGGAACTTTTTACGGAGGTGCGAGGATGTTGTGGACAATTTTTCTCGTTTTAGTTGTGATGTGGATGCTTGGTGTCGTGAGCTCGTACACGCTCGGTGGTTTTATTCACGTGTTGCTCGTGCTCGCGATCGTCGCTTTGCTCGTACAGTTGATCCAGGGACGGCGGGTCGTCTAACGCGAGAGTTTCGGCGCGGAGGCATCCCGCGGCCGTCGTAAGACGTCGTAAAAAAGGAGATTGGTGTGGACCAACAAACGCAGCTATCGAAAGTGATGGCGGGGGCCGCCATCGGCGCCGGCTTTGCTTTTCTTTTTCTCACTGCCAGAGGGCATCGGCTTCTCGATGGTGCCGAGCCGTGGCTAGACGATGTAATCAGGGACCTTCAACGGTTGCGTAATGCTGCCGCAAAAGCACGAGAGGCCGTGGACGAGGGACGCCGGTCGTTCAGCGCGGTGTCCGACGCTATCCCGTTTGGCCATGCGAAAGATCGGGCCTGGACCGGAGAGCCACATCACTAGATATAGCAACTAGAGATCTTGAGATCTTAGAGATCTCAAGATCTCTAAGTTACAGTCCCTTTACTCTTCTACGTCCTCATCATCGCTTTCGCTGTCGTCCTCGTCGACGTCCTCGTCGTCTTCGAAGTCCTCGTCATCTTTGGCCATTTCCAATTCATCGTCCTGGTCCTGCGGAACGGATGTGCGCGGTTCGTTCGTGCCTTCAGCGTTCGATTTCTGGGCCATTTGCGAATACCTCCGGGCGCAGGTACGCAAGATCGCTGCCTCAGTTGAACCGGAACATAGATTGCTCAGCTGAACGGTGGGGGGTTCGAATGTTAAAAGGTGCGGCGATTTTCCTGCTCGTTGGACTTTTAGCGGCGCTGTTCGGGTTTACGACGATAGCCGGCGCTTCATTCGCGATCGCCAAGATTCTCGCGGGCATGTTTCTGCTGGTGTTCCTGATGTTCCTCGCTCTCGCCCTCTTCGCCACCCGCGCTGCGTAGATGCCGATCGCAGCAGCTACGCTGCCCGAGCGACGGACGCTGCGCACGCTCAAGACCGCTGCGCGCGGTTGCCGGGCGTGCCATCTCTGGAAGCGTGCCACGCAGACAGTGTTCGGCGAAGGCGTTGCGGCCGCTGAGGTGATGCTCGTCGGAGAACAGCCGGGCAACGACGAGGACCTGGCGGGTCATCCATTCATCGGACCCGCGGGCAGAATCTTGAACGAAGCGCTCGAGCGGGCGGGGATTGACCGTTCGCGAACGTACGTGACCAACATCGTGAAGCACTTCAAGTGGGAGCCGAGAGGCAAACGACGAATTCACGCTAAACCGAAAGCGGGAGAAATCAGTGCGTGCCGCCCATGGCTCGACGCCGAAATCGTCGTCGTGCGCCCGCGAATAATCGTGTGCCTGGGCGCTACAGCCGCAAAAGCGCTGCTGGGCAATTCGTTCAGGGTGTCGGTCGATCGCGGGCGATTCGTGCCATCTGAGCTCGCACCGCTCGTGACCGCTACGGTCCACCCCTCGTCAATCTTGCGGGCACCGGATTCACGCGCGAGGAAGGAGGCGATGGGGGCTTTCGTGAGGGATTTGAAAAACGTTCGGATCCTCCTAAGCTCCTAGCTTCCTGTCCGGGAAGAATGTGTTTAACGATCCCGATCGAGCCGGGGTTTGTTGCCGGCCTTCTTTGGATCGACGGCCGTTTCCGTCGGCTCTTCGTCCTGAGACTTCCGGATGTTCTCGTTGGCCTCCCTGAGATCCGTTGTTTTGCCTTTGCCCGAGTTCTGCGCGCCCTTGTCTTTTGAATCCACGTAGCCTCCTACTCCCCGATGAGTAAAGCGTTCGCGACGCTCTTTACGCCCGGAACGTTCATTGCCAGGTCATTAATCCTTCTGCGCTCTTCTTCCGTCCCCACCGTGCCGCTGACGCTCACATCGCCGTTCGCAACGATGAAATTGATGCGTCGGTTTTTCAAATCGCTATCGCGAGAAATGGCGAGGTTGAGATCGCGGCGAATGGCTTTATCGATCGGGTTATCCGGAACGGCTACCGGCGCCGAACCGATGGCCGAACTCATAGGCGCCTTCGCCGTCGTGTCGAACGGCAATGGCCCTCCCGCGTCACGCGCTTGTGACGCGGTACTGGATGCGGTACTGGTCGCGCCGCAACCCAAGCATGCGCCGGTCAAGGCGAAAGTGGCGATGACGATCGATGAACGTACCATCCGGCTGATGAGCAAGTAGCAAACTCCGGTCCTCACGGCACGGGTCGGCTTCGCACCGCCTGCTGTCAGCCGCTCGCGAAAAGATGTCTGGAAATTGTTCGGAAACTGTTGAACAGTGTGCGCGCTGCCTCTTAATACGTCTGGCACGTGACTTGTAGTAGTGCAGCAGAGATGAATGTCTCTTAAGGAGGGGCCGGCAATGTACGAACCACATTATGAGGAAGAAACGGGCGGCGGCGGTTTTCTTATCGGGTTGCTGTGCGGCACGGCGCTCGGTGCTGCCATCGGGATGATGTTTGCACCCAAGGCTGGCTCCGAGTTCCGCCAGCGACTGTATGAATCGACCGGCGACATCCGACGGAAGGCCTACGAGACCTACGATCAGGCAAGTGAGCAGGTGAACACGATGGTGTCGAAGGGCCGTGAGGCTGTCGACCGCGGGCGCGAGGCGTTCGACAATGCCCGACAGTCAGCAGCCAGTCAGGGCACCGGGGGGAACGGAACCGCGTCCGATTTCGGCAGCTCCCAGAGCCGGGCGGGCGTTACAGACTTCAGCAGCGGCCCCCGCACCACGGGTGGCGCGTAGCGCCACCGCGCAACACGGCAGAGGGCGAGGGCAGAGGGCAGAAGAGGCTCTTTGCTCTCGGCTCTGGCCACAGCCCTTTGAATTTCAATTACTTAGCGTTCATTTCGTGTACGGCATACACCGTGCAGTTTGGCCTGCGCTAGCTCAAATACCGCGAAATGAGTATTGATACAATACAGTGTGTCGTTTTATCAATACATAATAAACTGGGAGAGTGAATCAAATGGCGACCCGAGTACCTGATCATCGATGACGATCGGGACACCGCTGACTTCCTGAAATTGTTGGTCGAGCCGAGAGGCGACCTGGCCAGGACGGCATCCGATGCCGCGCAGGCTCGGGAGATTCTTCGCTCGTGGCGGCCGGAAGTTGTCCTCATGGATTTGATGTTGCCCGACGCGGACGGCATCGACCTGTTGAGAGATTTCAAAGAGGCGAGCCCCGAGACGCAGGTCATCATGGTCACCGGGTACGGCAGTGTGCCGAAGGCCGTCGAGGCGATGAAGGGTGGTGCGTTCAGCTTCATCGAAAAGCCAGTCGACGCCGATGTGCTGCTAGTGATGCTCGACAAGGCTGCTGAAAAGCTTCAACTGTCAGCGGAGAACAAGAGGCTCAAGGAAGAACTGCGGGATCACACGAGTTTCGCCAGTATCGTGGCGCGTAGCGACAAGATGCGCCAGTTGTTTCATCTCATCAAATCCGTCGCCCCAACCGACGCAAGCGTCCTGATTCACGGAGAAAACGGCACCGGCAAGGAGCTCGTCGCGAGCGCCATTCACGACCACAGCAAACGCAAGAAGGGCCCGTTCATCAAAATCAATTGCGCAGCGCTTCCGAGCGAGCTGATTGAGTCAGAGCTGTTCGGGCACAAGCGCGGCGCATTCACCGGCGCGGTGTCGGACAAGACCGGTCTGATGGAACTAGCCGACGGCGGTTCGCTGCTCCTGGACGAAATCGGCGAGATGCCGCCGACCCTTCAAGTGAAGTTGCTTCGCGTGCTGCAGGACCGCGAGTTCCGGCCGGTTGGCGGCAGCCGCGTGATCCAGCCGAATTTCAGGCTCATCTGCGCCACGAACATCAATCTCGACACGGCTCTTGGCGAGGGCAAGCTGCGCGAAGATCTGTACTTCCGCATCAACACCGTCACACTGGCGATTCCGGCGCTGCGCGATCGCACCGAGGACATTCTCCTGCTCGCCGAGCACTTCCTCGACCGCTTCTCCGGTCAGCATCAGCGAAACATCCGGACGATCAAGCCGGACGCCGCGAAGGCGCTGCTTCGCTATCGCTGGCCGGGCAACGTACGCGAGCTCGAGCACGTGATCGAGCGCGCCGTCATCGTGGCCGAGGGGACGGACATCACCGTTGAGGATTTGCCGCCGACTATTCGCGATGCCGAGCGCCTGCCGAACCAGACCGGCTTCGTCATTCCTCCACACCACACGCTGGAGGAAATCGAGAAGCTGGCGATTCTGCAAACGCTCGAGCGCACGCGCGGCAACAAGCGCAAGGCCGCCAGCATTCTCGGCGTGTATCGCCCGACGCTCTACAACAAACTGAAGAAGTACAACCTGATTGAAACACAGGAGCGGGCGCCGCGCGTCCCGCAGGCTCCGGTAACGCCCGCGCCAGTCGCGCCGACGCCGCCGGAATTCAAACCTCCGGTCCCGGAAGCGTAGGACGGAACCCTTACGCTGCCGTCGTCTCTCCGTCCGGCTGCGTGCGCACTTCGCCTGTGATGTAGCTGGAACTCGGCGTTCGAGGCAAAGAACACGAAGGCCGGCGCGATCGCTTCAGATTGCGCCGGCCTTTTCCATCGGCGTGTCGGCGCCGAACCGCGAGCCGTGTCGGGCGGTTTGTCTGACGGGTTGAGCGGTGTCCAGCCGGCCCTGGCGAGGCGCAGTTCAGATATACTCGCTGGCCTTAGCAGACGCCCTATGCCTAACGATTCCATTCAAGTCGGTCATGCGCGTGCAAGTGGCCTGGTTGACGTCCTCGATCGCGTCCTCGACAAGGGCCTGGTCATCGCCGGCGATATCAAGATTTCGATCGCCGAAGTCGAGCTGTTGACCATCCGTATTCGATTGATGGTGTGCTCCATCGACAAGGCCGAACAGATCGGACTCGACTGGTGGCGCCACGATCGCCACTTGTCGATGGGTAGCGACGAGCTGGCGATCGAGAATGCGCAGCTCAAGGAACGTATCCGGCGTCTCGAGCGGCAGCTCGAAGCGGCGCCGGGCACTGCGCAGCGGGCACCGAAGCTGCGCGCAAAGCGGTTGGAACGCAGGTGACGCACGACACTAGAATCTAGAAACTGGAATTTAGAATCTCGATTCAGATTCTAGATTTCAGATTCCAGTTTCTAGATTGCAGATTTCAGAGGGGTTTCATTGGAGGCACATGAATGGCCGTTGAACGCGCCGCGGGCGGCTCAAGTCTTATAGACGTTCTGGATCGAGTGCTCGACAAGGGTATCGTCATCGATGCCTGGGTGCGCGTCTCACTCGTCGGTATCGACCTCATCACCGTAGAGGCGCGCGTCGTCGTCGCGTCCATCGACACGTACTTAAAATATTCGGAGGCCGTTGGACAATCGGTGCCGGTCGCGCGGCCAGCGCTCGAATCGCGTCCTTATGACGATCTTGTCGCCGAGAACCAGGCGCTGCGGGCAGAGCTCAGTGCGGGCGCCGCACAGGCAGGTGCCGTGCGTCAGCGGGCGACCAGTCGGCGCCGTACTCCGCGGTCGTAATGATTGATGGCGATGGCCCGGCGCTCCGTGGGAGTATCGGCACGCCAGACGGCGTCCGCCGAAGCAAAATTGGCGCTGCTCGAGGATTTGCAGCGGTGTGGCGATCCCGCCGCGGCGGCTCAAAGCGCAGCTGAGTGGCTGCTCGTCCATTCGAGCGCTGAACGCACCGTTTTCGTCGCGCCCGATCATGTACGCGGCACGCTCGCCGGCGTCGCGGGAGCCGGCGTCCCTGCTCGGCAGCTGAAAAAGTTCGCGGTTCCGCTCGACGATTCCGCGCATCCGCTCGTCAACGCTCTCACCAACGGGTCCATTGTGTCCTTTCACAACCCTCAAGACGCTCGCTCGAGCGGCTTGGGCGATGCGCCGTTTACCTCGGTCAAAGTCGGAGGAAAGGGCGAGGAGCCGGCGTTCGGGTTGCTGCTCATTAGTCCGGCGACGGAGAGGCCGGCGGCGAGCGTCACATGGGCAGCGAATGCACTGGGCCGTTGCCTTGAAACGACCGGCGCACCCTCCGCTGGCTTCGGCGAGGAGGACCCCCGCGTTCGACGCGAGCACGCGCTGCTCTTCAGCATCATCAACGCGGCGACAGACCCCATCTTGTTCACGAACATGGAGGGTCAACTGATTATCGCCAACGCGCGGGCCGAAATGCTGTTCACCGCGCCGGACGATGTTAGTGAAGGACGCCGGCGCGCGGTGCAGCTGAACAACATGTTTTTTTCCGCCGCCCTCTCGCGAACGGCGCTCGGCGAGGGTGAAGCAGGCCGCCGTGAGCTTCTGCTGGTCGATCCGACGGAAGGATCAGATCTCCTGTTCGAGCTGCTCAGCACGCTCGTCAGTGATCCGCGAGAAGGTACCGGGATCGTGTCGATTTTGCGAAACATCACAGACCTGCGGATGGCGACGCGACAGATTGACGAGAACTACGCCAAGCTGCGCGCGGCCGAGGCGGAGGTACGTGCCGAACGTGACCGCCTGAACCTGCTGATCGATTCTGTCGCCGATCCGATCATCGTCACCGATCAGGAAGGCGAGATCTCACTGATGAACAATCCGGCCGAGCGCCTGTTTACGGTGGTGCGCGGCTCTGGCGAGGATGCGCAGCGCATCGTGCGCGCGAACGACGCGCACTTTACGTCCTTCGTCTCAGGACTGCTGTCGACCGGGTGGGAGACGACCCGCCGTGGAGAGATTGCGCTGGTGGATCCGAACACGGGGAAGCTGGTTCCTGTCGAGGCCCTCGCAGCCAAGATGCTGTCCGATATCGGCGAGCTCACGGCAATCGTCACGATCCTGCACGATCGCACGGAGGCCATCGAGCGTAACCAGCTGTACGAGCAATTGAAGCTCGCATCCGAGGAGCTCGAGGGGAAAGTGCGCGAAGCGACCGGAGAGCTCGCAAATCAGAACGAGCTGCTGCGGCGGCAGGCGCTCGAGCTGGAGCAGGCTTCCGCCGCCAAGTCGCAGTTTCTCGCGAACGTGTCACACGAGCTGCGAACGCCTCTCAACGCCATTCTTGGCTATGCGGCCATGACGCTACAAGGTGTGTCGGGCGAGCTCAGCGCTCCGCAGCGGCGAAACTTGTCTCGCATCGACGCAAACGCGCGACACCTGCTCACATTGATCAACGAGATTCTCGACATCACGCGGATCGAAGCGGGGCGCATGCCCATACAGGTGGTGGCATTCAACCTTCCTGAGCTCGTGCGCGAAGTGACGACCGAGCTCGAACCGATCATCGCGAAGTCGGGTCTGCAGATTATTTCCAAGCTGCCTTCGGACATACCGACGCTGCGGACCGACCGCCAGAAGGTGAAGCAGATCCTCGTGAATCTGCTGAGCAACGCGCTCAAGTTCACGCCGAAAGGCACCATCACCATCAAGACCCAGCTCTCCGGGAGGCACGCCGTATCTATCTCGGTTATCGATACCGGCATTGGCATTCCGAAAGGGGATCAGGTGAAGATCTTCGAGGACTTCCGTCAGGTTGATCAAACGCCCCGCCGGGCCTACGGTGGCACAGGTCTTGGTTTGTCGATTTGCCGGCGGTTGACGACGATGCTGCGAGGCACTCTGAAGGTCGAAAGCAAGCTGGGGCACGGATCGGCGTTCGCGCTGACCCTGCCGGCAAATTTACGGAAGTAGTCGGCTTTTGGCCGCCTGTTGAGGAAATGATGAAGGACGCGATGGCGACAAAAAACAAGAGCGAACCGCTGGTGCTGGTCGTGGACGATTTTGCCGACGCGCGCGAGATGTACGGCGAGTATCTGAAATTCTGTGGCTTCAGGGTAGCCGAAGCGCAGAACGGCGTCGAGGCAATCGACAAGGCGAAGCGGCTCAAGCCGGACCTCATCCTGATGGACCTGTCGATGCCGGTCGTCGATGGGTGGGAAGCCACGCGCCGCCTCAAAGCTGATGCGTCGACGAAAGGGATACCGGTCGTGGCACTCACGGGCCACGCGATGGCGGGCCATTCCGAAAGTGCCAAGAGTGCAGGCTGCGATGTCGTCATCACCAAGCCGTGCCTGCCGCACGATCTGATCAAGGAGATCAAAAAAGTGATCGGTGCGCCCGCCGCCAAGGACGGGAAAGCGAAACGCAACAGCGCGTGAAAAAACGGAGTAGAAAGCGGTCTTCAACGAAGGTCCCGCGCGCCGGCGCTCGCATTCGACCTTCGCGTCGCGCAAAGGTCGCGCGGCCTCGTCGCACTACGGCTGCTCCGCTGCGCTGGAACCCCGATCCAGATGACGTGCAACGCTCGGTCGTCAAGCTCGTCCTGAGCTTGATCGAATTCATCCGCAAGCTGATGGAGCGCCAGGCCATCAGGCGACTCGAAGAAAAGACCCTCACACCTGCGGAAATCGAGAATGTCGGTGTGGCGCTCATGAAGCTGGAGAAGACCGTGCACGACATAGCCAAACGCTTCAAGCTGAATCCAAAAGACTTGAATCTCGACCTCGGGCCAATCGGCCGATTGCATTAAGTCCGGTCAGATCGTCCGATCTGAATACAACTACGAGGGAAAGAGGACCGCGCGGGCCGGCTTCCTTAAAAGGGCATGCGAGTTGCTATGTAGGGATGCAGCATGGTTCGAGCGACCGCATTGCTATTCGGGTTCGGATGCCTGTTAACACTGACAGCCGAAGACCTCTCGGGCGAGCGCGGGCCGGCTTTTCCACCGTCGACCTCCGAATATGCGGCCGTCGAGCGTTTTCTCGCCGGCGTTGAGAAACCGCCGGTGGCGTACAAGGCCCGGCGGCGGCTCGATGCGTCGAGCTCCAAACTGAAGGAATCCGCGTGGATGGAAGCGATCACCGAATTCGATCCGGCCGCGGGCTTTACTTATACCATCGTCGCGCAAGGCGGCTCGGAGCGGATCCAGCGCCGGGTCCTGAACGCGGTGCTCGAAACCGAACGCGAGAGCACCAAGGACGCTGAGTGGCGCAAGGCCAACTTGTCGCGCGCAAACTATGAATTTGATTTCGGCGGGGATGCCGGCGACGGAATGCTGAGAATGCAGCTGACGCCGCGCCGCCGCGACGCGCGCCTCGTTCTTGGATCCGCCCTCGTCACTGCGACGTCGGGCAATCTGGTTCGCATCGATGGAAGACTCTCGAAGTCGCCCTCGATTTGGGTGCGCTGGGTCGATGTGTCTCGCAGCTACGCGCCAATCGCCGGTGCGATGATGCCCGTGGCCGTCGAATCCACCGCGGACGTCCGTATCGCCGGGATGTCGACATTTTCGATGACCTACGACTACCACATGGTAGACGGTCAAGCTGTAAACGGCTCCCCCAAACTGCTCGCGAGTCGCTAGCCCGTTTCGCCTCAGCCCTCAACCCCCTCAGCCCGTCCAGCCCCTCAGCTCTTTGCTCTGTGCTCTTGTGCTCTCGCCTTTGTCCTATGCTAGAGGTGTGGCGGGCATCCAGTTTCTCTTGAACGGAAGACCCGTGCAGGTCGACAGCCCTCCGGCCCAGATGACACTGCTGGACTTCGTTCGTGTCCACGGGCTGACAGGTGCGAAAGAAGGATGCGCCGAGGGAGAGTGTGGCGCTTGCGCGGTGGCTCTGGTTGAGCCCGACGGGGCCGGCAGCCGTTATCGCGCCGTGAACAGCTGCCTCATGTTCCTGCCGATGGTGGCCGGCCGCGAGCTGTATACGGTCGAAGGACTCGTCGTCGATGGAGAAATGAGTGAAGCGCAGTCCGCCATGGCAGCAGCCGGTGCCTCGCAGTGCGGTTACTGCACGCCGGGTTTTGTCGTCAGCTTGTTCGCCGAACACTATCGTCGCGATCGAGTCGGGTCATGCGACACCGCCGTGCTCGCGGGCAATCTCTGCCGGTGCACCGGTTATCGGCCGATTCGGGATGCGGCGCAGTCGCTTGGAAGCGCACCGGCCGACGAGTTTCGTCAACGTATGGACGGGCCCACGCCAGATCTCGAGACGGTCTCGATTCGCGGCTTTTCCAGGCCTGGCAGCCTCGATGAATGTCTGGCCCTTCTACGTGATGACCCTGCAGCGAAAATCGTCGCCGGCGCCACCGACTTGGCAGTGGAGTCCAACCTCGCAGGCCGCAGATGGCCCCATCTTGTCAGCGTCGAAGCAATTCAGGAGTTGCGGGAATATTCGAGCACACCCTCGAGTGTCACCATCGGCGCGGCGCTGACGCTGAACGAAGTCGGGGAGCGTTGGACGGATGCACCGGACGCCTTTCGCGAGTGGCTCTCATTGTTCGCGTCGCCGCTCATCCGCAATCGCGCCACCATCGGCGGCAATCTCGCGACCGCCTCGCCCGTCGGCGACGCCGCGCCGCTTCTTCTCGCGCTCGACGCCACTGTTCACGTGGCAGGATTGTCAGGCCGCCGGTCTATGGCTCTCTCGTCTTTCTTCACCGGATATCGCAAGACCGCTCTGACGCCCGGCGAAATCATCACGGCTGTCGAAATTCCGAAGCCGCTTCCCGAGGCTCTGCGTTTTTACAAGGTCGCCAAGCGCCGGCTGGATGACATCAGCACGGTGGCCGCGGCAATGGCGCTCGACTTCGGTCCACGCGGCGTCGTTCGTCGCGCCCGCTTTGCGTTCGGCGGTGTGGCGGCGACACCGATCAGCGTGGCCGAGGCCGAAGCCGCCGTCGTGAATCAGATTTGGAGCGATGCTGCGGTCGAGCGTATCCAGGCAATTGTGGAACGAAATCTGACGCCGATGTCGGACCATCGCGGATCGAAAGAGTATCGGCTCGAAGTGTCGAAGTCTCTCGTTGAGAAGTTTCGATGGGAGCAATCCCTGTGACGATCTCTGGCACGCCTCTTCCGCATGAGAGCGCGCGCGGGCACGTAACGGGTGAGGCCCTCTACGTCGATGATCTGTGCGGCAGGTACCCGAACCTCCTTCATGCGTGGCCGGTCTGCGCGCCCCATGCGCATGCTTTGGTGACCGAGCTCGACACGTTGCCCGCGCTGCAAGAGCCTGGCGTCGTGACAGGTACTCACGCAGAGCGACGTGCCCGGCGAAGCCGACACCGGAGCGAATCGCCACGACGAGCCGCTGTTCCCGGTTGAGGTGCTCTTTCATCACCAGCCAATTGCGTGGGTGCTGGCCGACACGATGGATGCCGCCAGGCGCGGCGCCGCGCGCGTCACAGCGTCGTTCGAGCCGCTGCCGGCCGTCCTTACGATCGAGCAGGCCATCGAGGCCGGCAGTTTCCTTACCGATCAGCTTCAGATCATCGATGGCGACACCTCCGCGATCGATGCGAGCTCCGCTCGTATCGAGGGCGAGCTGAGGATCGGCGGCCAGGAGCATTTCTATCTCGAAACCCAGGCGGCGCTCGCGTGGATAGATGAGGCAGGATTTGTCGCCGTCCACTCCTCGACGCAGCATCCATCCGAAACGCAGGAAGTCGTCGCGCGCGTGCTTGGCGTCCCGCGCAATCATGTGACGGTCGAGTGTCTGCGAATGGGTGGGGCGTTCGGCGGAAAAGAAGTGCAAGCCAATCCGTATGCGGCGATCGCGGCGCTCGGCGCGTACAAGACAGGCCGCCCGGTGCGCGTCAGGCTGTCGCGCGAACTCGACATGGCCATCACGGGGAAGCGCCATCCCTACCTTGCGAAATACACCGCAGGGTTCGCGGCCGACGGCCGGTTGAACGCGCTGCGCATTGCGCTGTTCTCGGACGGTGGATGGAGCCTGGATCTATCAGAACCGGTCATGTGGCGCTCGATGTTTCACGTCGACAACGCATACAAATTGCCCGCAGTGGAGGTGACCGGGCGCGTGTGCAGAACGAACAAAACGTCGCAGACCGCGTTCCGCGGCTTCGGCGGACCGCAGGGCATGCTGGTCATCGAGGAGATCCTGTCGCGCGCGGCGCACGCTCTGAATCTTCCCGCCGATCTCGTCCGAGAGCGGAATCTGTATCGTGACGGCGACGAGACGCACTACGGCGAGCCGGTACGAGACGCAGGCCGGATCAGCCTGATTTGGAATGCGTTGAAGCAATCCAGCAGCTTCGCCGAGCGCCGCGCGGAGGTCGCGCGATTCAACGCGCGCAGCGCACACGTCAAGCGCGGCATGGCGATCACACCGGTAAAGTTCGGCATTTCGTTCACGGCCACGTTCTATAACCAGGCAGGAGCGGTGGTGCTGGTGTACCGCGACGGCACCGTTCAGGTGAATCACGGCGGCACCGAAATGGGGCAGGGGCTCTCTACAAAGATTCTCCAGATTACGGCCGACAGCCTCGGGGTGCCCGTCTCGTCGGTCCGCGTGATGCCGACTCGGACCGACAAAGTGCCGAACACATCCGCGACCGCAGCATCATCGGGCAGCGACCTCAATGGCGCGGCGGTCCGGGACGCGTGCCTGAAGATTCAATCGCGGCTCGCGGCCGTCGCGGCCGCCGTGTTCGACTGCGCGTCTGCCGACGTGAAATTCGAAGATGGACTCGCGGCTGCGCGAGGAAAGTCGATGGAATTCGCCGCGTTGTGCGAAACCGCGTACAAGCAGCGCGTGTCCCTCTTCGCCGAGGGGTACTACCGTACGCCGGACATCCATTTCAATTTCAACACTTCGCGCGGTACACCCTTCCACTATTACGCCTATGGCGCCGCAGTGTCCGAGGTGGAAGTGGACGGCTTTACGGGGCAGTTGCGGCTGATGCGAACCGATATTCTTCACGATGCCGGCGATTCGATCTCGCCGCTCGTCGATCGCGGCCAGATCGAAGGCGGCTTTCTGCAAGGCGTGGGCTGGCTCACCATCGAGGAACTGCTGTGGGATACGCAAGGCCGCGTGAGTACTCGAGGGGCCTCGACATACAAACTACCCTCGTGGTCGGAGATGCCCGAGGTGTTGAATGTACAGATGCTGGAGCACGCCGCTCAACCTGGCGTTGTGATGGGCAGCAAGGCGGTCGGCGAACCGCCGCTCATGCTGGCATTTTCCGTTCGTGAGGCGCTTCGCGACGCAATCGCGGCGTTCGGAGATGGCCGGCCGTTCACGTTCGACAGTCCCGCGACGCCCGAACGCGTTTTCTTTGCTGTGCGTCACGTCCGCCGTCCCGCCTTGAAATAATGGACCTCTTCCGCGCAACCGTCTTCCACACGCCGGACGATCCGTTTCAGCGTGCTGTGGGCGATGGCCGTGCGCTGACATGCCATGAAGACGGCGCGCTTCTAGTAGACAAGGGCCGCGTGGTCGCATGCGGCGGATATTCGGACATTTCCAAAGCGAATCCAGGCGCTGTCACGATCGATTGGCGAGGAGGGATTGTCCTTCCCGGCCTCGTGGATGCGCACGTCCACTTTCCGCAGGTGCGCGTTATCGGCGCGATGGGGCGAACACTCCTGGACTGGCTCGAAGCGGTCGCGCTGCCGGAAGAGGCGAGGATGGCAGACCGTAAATATGCCGGAGAGACCGCCAGGTTATTCCTGCGCGGCCTGGCGTCTCATGGGACGACGACGGCGCTCGTGTTCGGAGCGCATTTTGCTGAGGCCACCGCGGTGCTTTTCGAGGCCGCCTCGAAGTCCGGACTACGCATCGCGTCCGGACTAGTACTCTCCGATCGCCTGCTCCGTCCCGACCTTCACACCACGCCTGAACGTGCGTATCGTGAGAGTAGCGAGTTGATAGCGCGTTATCACAATCGTGGCCGCCTGTTGTACGCCGTGACGCCGCGATTTGCCTACTCGACGACAGAAGACATGCTCGAAGTCTGCCAGAAGCTGTTGACAGAGCACCCGGATGTCCGGCTACAGACGCACATCAACGAAAACACCGCGGAAAATGCGGCAGTCGCCGGGCTCTTTCCGTGGGCCGCCGACTACCTTGAAATTTACGAGCGCTATCAATTGAGCGGCAGCCGCTCCGTAATGGCGCACAATGTTCACGGCACCTCATCCGAGATCGACCGGCTCGCCGCCGCGGGCACGGTCGTTGCGCATTGTCCCGGCAGCAACGCCGCCCTCGGCAGCGGAAGTTTTCCGCTGCGCCGCCACGTTCTTGCCGGCGTCACCTGCGCGCTTGGGACTGATGTCGGCGGCGGGCTTGGGTTTGGATTGCTGAAGGAAGGTCTGCAGGCGTACTTGATGCAGCGCCTCGCCCCGGATCCTCAGGGGCTCGACGCGGCGCGTTTGCTGTACATGGCCACCCGTGCGGGTGCTGCCGCCCTGGGGCTGGATGCTGAGATCGGCGATTTCAAGCCCGGCAAGGCGGCTGACTTCGTGTATCTGCGTCCCCGAGAGGGAAGCGTGCTCGAGGCGGTGGTTCGGCATGCGCCGGATCCGGTTCAGACCCTCGCGGCGATATTCACGCTCGCGGGCGTTGAAAGTGTTCGCGAGGTTCGAGTCGAAGGGGATGTCGTATTCGCGGCTGAGGCGTGAATGACATTCGACGAGCTGAACAACAAAGATCGGAGCGGATTCGTCGGCGCCATTGGTTGGGTCTTCGAGGGCTCGCCCTGGGTGGCCGAGCGTGCGTGGGACAAGAGACCGTTTGCGACGCTCGATGCCCTGCACGACACCTTGTCGTCAGTCGTCGCGTCGGCTGCACTCGGCGAACAGTTGACGCTCTTGCGCGCGCACCCGGAGCTCGGCGCGCGAGCCGGCATGTCGGGCACATCGAGCCGGGAACAGACGAGTGCTGGTCTCAATGCGTTGACGCGTGACGAGCTCGAGCGCCTCCGGTCCCTGAACTCGGCGTACCGTGAGAAGTTCGGCTTTCCGTTCCTGTTCGCCGTCGCGGGATGCACGGCACAGGATGTTCTGAATGCGATCGAACGCCGGCTGACGTCGCCGCGCGACGAGGAGCATCGAGAAGCGCTGCGCCAGGTCTATCGGATTGCGCGAACCCGGCTGGAGGGCATCATTTCGTGAATAGATTTGCGTCAGGAGTGAAGCGTCATTACTACGGCAAGGGGGACGTCATCGCCTACCGTCTCAAGCGGGAGGGCAACACGCCGGGGGACGGCAACCCTGTGTTTGGTGTGAACGTGTTGCTGCTCGTCTACGGCGATGCGTTCTGGAAGACCTACACCCGAGGGGATAACAGCTCCCTCGTGGCCACAGATTCGATGAAAAATTTTGTACAGCGCGAGACGATGAATTTCGACGGCAACGATGTGGAAGAGTATTGCCGCTTCATCGGCGAGAAATTTCTTGCGAAGTATCCGCAAATCGAAGGGCTGCAACTGTCGGCTTCGCGGATTCCTTACTCTGCTGTCGGCGGAAACGTCGCGTTCGAGCCTTCCGGTGGTGAGACCGCATCGGCTCGTCTCGAGATCGACCGCAGCGGGATCGTTGAGGCCGTCTCAGGTGTGCGCGGCTTCAAGCTTCTGCGGCTTGGCGGCAGCGCATTTCGCGGGTTCGTGCGCGACGAATACACGACGCTGCCCGACTTGCACAATCGGCCTCTCCACATGTGGCTCGACGTCGAATGGAGCTATGAGAGCGCTGATGCGGCATTCAGCGCCGGCATGGTGACGGCGAATGTGCGGCGCATCGTGCGCGAGGTATTTACGACGTTCGTCTCCGGCAGCATCCAGCAGCTCATTTATCAGATGGGAATGAGGCTGCTGTTCGACATTTCTGCGATATCCGAAATGCGGCTCGAGGCCAACAACCGCACTTGGGATACGATTGCGGAGCGCGGCGACGAGTTGGGTGTCTACACGGACGCGCGGCCTCCATATGGCTGCCTGGGACTCACGCTGAGACGGACGGAAATGCAAAACAGGAGATCAGAAGATTAGGAGAAATCTTTTTTCTTTAAGAAAGAGTACCTCCTATTTCTTCTAATCTGTTCAGAAAATATGGCGCGAATCTCAACGCACGTTCTCGATATCACCCGGGGCACGCCGGCGCACGGGATTGCCGTCGAGCTGCACCTGGTGAAAGGCGCAGAGCGCAGACTGGTGGCGGCCGTGACGACGAACTCGGACGGGCGTACGGATCAACCGCTGATTTCGGGCGACCAGCTGGAGACAGGCATCTACGAGCTCTCGTTTCATGCCGCAGATTACTTTCATCGCCTCGGCATCACGCTGACCGATCCGCCCTTCATGGGCGTGATTGTCATCCGCATCGGCGTGGCGAGCTCTGCGGGGAATTATCACGTTCCACTCCTGGTTTCGCCCTATGGGTACAGTACCTACCGGGGATCATGACAGCAGAAAGGCGCTGCAAACAATGCCGAGCGACCGAAGGTCGCGAGGTACAGGTCGTGGGGTGGGGCCCCACGACAACTAGAAGATGACGTCGACCGAGCAAGCCGGCGAGGTCATCCGCTGGTGCCGCCGGCTGGCGAAACTGTCTGAGGATCCCAACGCGATCACGCGCACCTTTCTCTCCAGGCCCATGCGCGACGTCCACACGTCGTTGGCTGCCTGGATGGCAAAGCTCGGCATGTCAGTTCGCGTCGACGCCGCCGGAAATCTTCGCGGCGTGTATCCCCCGAGAACGCCGCAGCCGCCAGCGTCCGCTGTGCCGCGGTTTTACATCGGCTCGCATCTCGATACCGTTCCGAACGGTGGAGCGTTCGACGGCGTCCTCGGCACTGTATTGGCAATCGCTCTCGTCGAGCTGCTTGGCGCCAGGCGGTTCGTATTCGCCATCGAGGTCATCGGGTTTTCGGAGGAGGAAGGCGTGCGCTTCGGCGCGCCATTTCTCGGCAGCCGCGCGCTCGCCGGGACATTCGACTCGACGCTCCTGGATCGGACCGACGAACATGGCCGCTCCGTACGCGAGGCGATCAGGCACTTCGGTCTCGATCCCGGCCGGATTCCGGACGCCAAGGCGCCCGCCGGCGCGCTCGGGTACCTGGAGTTTCACATCGAGCAGGGTCCCGTTCTCGAGAACCGCAACGTTCCGCTTGCCGTGGTCGATGTCATTGCCGGCCAAAGCCGAGCAGAATTGACGTTCGACGGGGTGGCAGGACACGCCGGTACGACACCGATGCACATGCGCAAGGACGCGCTTCAAGGTGCGGCCGCGTGGATCGCGGAAGTGGAGCGGCTGGCCCTGGCGACGCCTGGACTTGTTGCGACAGTGGGAAAAATTTCGGTCGCGCCTGGTGCCGGCAACGTCGTGCCTGGCCGCGCGACCGCGTCGATCGACGTACGTCATGCTGACGATCGCATTCGCACGGAATCGGCTGCGCGGCTGGTGAAGGCAGCTGACGAGATCGCGTCCCAACGTGGATTGAAAATGACATGGGAGCCGCGGCTCGATCAGGCCTCGATCGCGATGGATGGCTCGATGGTGGTAATGCTCGAGCGCGCGCTCGAGCGGACTGGCGTCCCTCGATATCGAATGTCCAGCGGGGCAGGACACGACGCGATGGTGCTCGCGGCGAAAATGCCGGCCGGCATGGTATTTCTCCGCTGCGAAGGGGGCATCAGCCATCATCCGGCTGAGAATGTTCGCGATGGCGATGTGGCCGCCGCGCTCGACGCCGGAGTCGAATTCCTGAACCAGCTGGAGCGCTCGCATGCCTAAACATGGCTGACACGATTGTCCGCGGCGGCACCATCATCCGGCCAGATGGCCGGTTGGCCGCCGACGTTCGTATTTCGGACGGGCGCATTGTCGAGATCGCCCCTGGTCTGACAGGCGCGGGGCTCGAGATCGATGCGAGCGGCACTCACGTGTTTCCCGGTCTCATCGACGCCCACGTTCATTTCAACGAGCCCGGACGCACCGATTGGGAGGGAGGAGCGACCGGCAGCCATGCGCTCGCCGCGGGCGGCGGCACGCTGTTCTTCGACATGCCGCTCAACTCGACCCCCTGCACTGTCTCCGCAGCGGACGTCGACGCGAAACGGGCTGCGCTCGAACAGTCGTCAATTGCGGACTTCGCGTTATGGGGCGGTCTCGTCCCGGGTTCGATCGATCAGATGGCCGGCATGGCGGAGCGCGGAGTAGTGGGGTTCAAGGCGTTCATGTGCGATTCAGGACTTCCCGAATTTCCGTACGCCGACGACAAGACTCTTCGCGATGGCATGTGCGAGGCGGCGCGGCTCGGACTTCCGGTCGCGGTACACGCCGAAAGTGAGGAGATGACGCGCCTGCGGGCCACCGGCATGACCAGTACGAGCGCGCGGGAATTTCTCGCGTCGCGACCAGTCGACGCCGAGCTCGACGCGATTGCGCGTGCGCTTGACCTGGCCGGAGAGACCGGCGCCAGGCTGCACATCGTGCACGTCAGCACCGGCAGCGGCATCGCCAGGGCGCTAGAGGCACGCACCAGGGGCGTGGATGTGTCGGTCGAGACCTGCCCGCACTATCTGTTCTTCACCGACGATGATCTCGAGACGATCGGCGTCGCTGCGAAGTGCGCGCCTCCGTTGCGCAACCACGGAGAGCACGCGGCGCTGTGGGGCGAACTGCTGGGCGGCCGCGTCGATCTGGTCGCCTCCGACCACTCGCCGTGCGAACCCTCGTTGAAGCACGCCGGGGACTTCCGTGCCTCCTGGGGTGGTGTGGCTGGCGTGCAGTCGACACTCGCGGTGCTGCTGGAGCGAGGTCTTGATGGAAGACGCCTTCGCTTCGAGCACATCTCTGCGCTGATAGCGGCGAGCCCGGCGGCACGGTTTCGGATTCCCGGGAAAGGAACCCTGGCAGTCGGCAGCGATGCCGATGTGATGCTGCTCGATATGTCGCGTTCGTATACGCTGAACGCAGAACAACTCTTCCAACGGCATAAGATGAGCCCGTATCTCGGGTTTACGTTCGCAGGCGCCGTCGTCCGGACCATCCGTCGCGGCGAAACCATCTTCCTTCGTGGAAGGATTGTCGCCGAGACGAAGGGAAGATTTGTGAGGCCGCATGTCTGATCTGCTCGTCACGGCCGGTCCGTATCGCCTCACGGCGCGCCTCGAGACCGAGAAAGCGCCGCTGACGTGCGCCGCGTTTCTCGAGATGCTGCCGTTCAAGGAGAGCCTGCTGCACGTGCGCTGGAGCGGCGAATCCACATGGGTGCCGTTGGGAAACCTGTCGGTGCCGGTCCCGCCGGAGAACGCGACGACCTATCCGCTTCCAGGAGAAATTCTTCTGTATCCCGGTGGCGTGAGCGAAACGGAGATTCTCATCCCCTACGGACGCACGCAGTTCGGCAGCAAGGCAGGTCTGCTTGCGGGAAACCATTTCCTGACGGTCGTCTCGGGTCGCGAGCATTTAGCCGATCTCGGACGGTTGACGCTATGGGAGGGCGCGCAGCCCATCATGTTCGATCGTTTCGATGACTGACACCCGCTGGTTCGGCCATCCGCGCGGGTTGTCGACGCTCTTCTTCACGGAGATGTGGGAGCGTTTCAGCTATTACGGAATGCGCGCCATTCTCGTGTTGTTCATGACCAACGCCGTCGCCACCGGCGGCATGGGCCTGGATGACGTGACCGCGACGGCGATTTACGGTCTGTACACGGCGGCCGTCTATGTCGTCGCGCTGCCGGGCGGCTGGATCGCCGACCGCCTGCTCGGCCTTCGGCGCGCCGTGTTCTGGGGCGGCAGCGTCATCGCCATCGGCCACTTCACGCTCGCGATTCCGCACATTATCGCCTTCTACATCGGTCTCACGCTCATCATCATCGGCACGGGACTCCTCAAGCCGAACATCAGCGCGATCGTTGGGGACTTGTATCCCGAGGGAGGCGCGCGCCGGGATGCAGGGTTTTCGATTTACTACATGGGCATCAATGCCGGCGGGTTTCTCGGACCTTTGGTGTGCGGCTATCTTGGCGAGGCTGTCGACTGGCACTTGGGATTCGGTGCCGCCGGCGTCGGGATGGTGCTCGGGCTCATCCGGTACTCGCTTGGAGGACGGCATCTCGGCGCTGCCGGCGAGCTAAGGCCCGAAATGGCCGTGCCGGCGCGACGATCGGCTGCCACTCGCGCGCTGGTGCGGATGATCGAAGGGGTTGTCGGGCTCGGACTGGTTGCTGCCGTGCTGCAGTCGATTGGCGCCATCCGCCTGTCACTCGTTGGCTTCGTTGACTGGACGGGCTTGTTCATTGTCTCACTTGCAGGCGCATATCTGTTGTACGTCGTGCTGTTCGGCGGCTTGACCGCGGTCGAGAAGAAACGCGTCGGCGTCATCGCCGTGTGCTTTCTCGCGGCGGCGTGCTTCTGGTCGGGTTTCGAGCAGGCTGGATCGTCGATGAACTTGTTCGCCGACCGCCTCACCGATCGCATCATCGGCGGATGGGCGATGCCGGCGAGCTGGCTGCAGTCGGTGAACAGCGTGTTCATTATTCTGCTCGCGCCGTTGTTCAGCGCACTGTGGCTGTGGCTGGGTGCGCGCAATCCGTCGATTCCCGGGAAGATGGGGTTCGGACTGATTTTCCTCGGCATCGGCTTTGCGGTTCTGGCATGGGGCTCGGTGAATGCCACGCTGGAGAACCCCGTTAGCCCGGTGTGGCTGGTCGTCACATATTTTTTTCATACGATCGGCGAGCTGTGCCTCAGCCCAATCGGCCTCAGCAGCATCACGCGCCTGTCCCCGGCGCGATACGTGGGTCAGATGATGGGCATCTGGTTCATGGGCGCAGCGCTCGGAAACCTTGTGGCCGGGCGGGTCGCCGGCCTGATCGAATCACTGCCGCTGCCGCAGCTCTTCGGGGCGGTCACCATGTTTTCGGTGGGCACGGGATTGGTGCTGCTGCTGTTCACCAAGCCGTTGAAGGGATGGATCGGGAACGCGTAACTGACGCATCGGATTTTGAACAGATCAGAAGATTAGGAGATCAGAAGGATCCCTTCAGATTCTCCGCTGGTTCATCCAGACGTACTCACCACGAAGACGCGAAGAGCTCGAAGGCACGATGAAATACAACACGACGTCGGCCCGTGCGGCGCCACATTCAGCGGGCGCCGAAGGCGTCTCGCAAGAAAACACAGACCAAAACACAAGACGGCGTGATATCGAAGGTCTTGTGTTTGTCGTTCTGTTTTCTTGCGAGCCGGCCGCTTCACGGCCGGTCCGCTCGACGCGGCGCGCGTGCCTCCGCGATGCCATCTGTGTTTTGTATTCTCCCGATCTCCTGGCCTCCTGTTAAAAAATCTCTGACACCAAGACCTATGGTTCTGTACGAGCAACTGAAATCACATGAGGTGTCACGAATGCGGGCGATCCGCCTGCGCGCATTACAGAATGCACCGGACGCGTTCGGCGCTACCTTCGAGGACGCTCATGCCAGGACTGACGAAGACTGGGAAAAACAGCTCGCGGAGCTCCCGACTTTCCTCGCGGTCGAGGATGGCCGTGACGTGGCGATGGTTCGTTGCAAGCGCGACCAGCATAGAGCCGACACAGCCTGGCTTTTGTCGATGTGGGTCGCACCCGAGGCTCGACGCGCCCGGGTTGGTAGCGCCTTGGTCGACCGCGTCGTGACCTGGGCGCGATCGAACGGCATTGCGCGGCTCGTACTCGATGTCGCCGATTGGAACGTGGCGGCAGTTGCGCTCTATAAGCTCAAAGGCTTCAGGCGCAACGGCAACGTCGGATCACTACCGCCGCCACGCCAGCACATCCGCGAGCATCAACGCGAACTGCATCTGTGATTGATCCGGCCTTCTGACCTCTTGACCTTCTGGTCTTCTGTTCAGTTCTGCGGCAGCGCGAACGCGATAATCGCGTCGCCGTACCCGAACTCATTCCCTCCACCGGCTGCGATCACCACGAACTGACGCCCGTTTGCTTCGTAGGTCATCGGCGTCGCGCGTCCGCCGGCCGGAAGAGGCGCCTTCCATAGCTCTTTCCCGCTGTCGAGATCGAAGGCGCGGAACGTGCGGTCGAGCGTTGCGGCAATAAACACGAGACGGCCGGCCGTGACGATCGGACCGCCGAGGTTCGGCATGCCGAGGTTTGTCGGCGGCGCAGGAACGCCTGGCGGCAAGGGTGGGGTGCCGAGCGGCACTTCCCACAGCTTGCCGCCTGTTCGCAGACTCACCGCGACAAGCGCCCCGAACGGCGGCGGCGTGCACGGAACCTGACCCGGACCAAGCAACAGCCGGCGCCGCATGATATAGGGCGTTCCTTCCATCGTCGTGTATTCGTAGCCTTGTCCGAGCCGGCTCGATTCCTGGCGGGCGGCGGCGAGATCGAATCCTTTCGCTGGCACCAACTGGACGACGGCAGCGACGCGATTGACCGGTACGACGACGATCCCCGATTGGTTGTCGGCAGACACCCCTCCCCAGTGGGCGCCGCCGATGTTCGACGGAATCGCAAGCGTGCCCTCCAGGCTCGGCGGTGTGAAGATTCCCTCATTTCGCAGCCCGGTCATCATCTGCCTGCACGCCGCCTGGCTTTCCGGTGTGATGCCGAAGGCCTGATCTGCTGTGAAGCGGTGCGGGCTCAGCGGTGGTGTCACCGTCGTGAAGGGTTGTGTCGGCGAGGCCTCTTCAGCAGGGACTGTACTCGCGGGAACTTTTCGCTCTTCCACAGGAAAAATCGGAACGCCGGTCTCGCGATTGAGCACGAAGAGCATCCCTGTCTTCGTCGCTTGCGCGACGGCGGGAAGCGACGTGCCGTCGCGCGATACGGTGACGAGCGCCGGCGGCGAGGCGTTGTCGTAATCCCACAGGTCGTGATGTACGGTTTGGAAGTGCCATACGACGCGTCCGGTCGACGCGCGAAGCGCAACGATGGAGTTCGCGTACCGATTGTCGCCGGGACGAAGAGCGCCGTAATAATCCGGTGCGGGGCTCGACGTTGGCACGAAGATCAGGTCGCGGGACGGATCGGCCGTCATGATCGACCATGCGTTCGCTGCGCCCGTGCGTGCGGCGCTTCCGTTGCGCCAGGACGCGAACGCCGGGTCATTCGGATCCTGTGGAATCGGGTGCCAGGTCCAGCGCAACGCGCCTGTCCGCGCGTCGAACGCCCGTACTTCGCCGCTCGCGGGAGCGGGCCGAGAGTTGTCGGCGATGGAGGAGCCGGTGATGACCAGGTCGCCGACGACGAGCGGCGGCGATGTCACCTGATACGCCGTGGGAAACGCGGGAGGGATTCGCAGGCCTTCCCTCAGCCCAATCGTGCCTTCGACACCGAACGTCACACAAGGGTAGCCGGATGCGCCGTCGAGCGAGGTCAGCCGCGCATCGACTGTCGCCACGTAAATCCTCCTGCGGCATGGCGCGCCCGGTTTCAACGTCGCGTCGACCCACGTCGCGACGCCGCGGTTGGCAAAATCGCCGAAGCCTCCTTTTGGATTGACGCGCGCGTCGTAGCGCCAGATCTCGCGACCGGTTGCCGGCTCGAGCGCCATCACCTTTCCGAGCGGCGTGCTGACGTACATCACGTTGTCCACGACGATCGGTGTCCCCTGCAATGACGGCTGCCGGGCCAGATCGAGCTCTGGCTCGCCCGTTTGATATCTCCACGCCACGACGAGTGTTGTGACATTCTCGCGCGTAATACGCGCGAGCGGCGAAAATCGAGTGCCGCCGGGGTCGCCGCCGTACACCGGCCAATCCCGGGTCACCTGGGCGTCGCCGAGCGTCCCGAACAGCGACAGCAGAAGCGAAAGGTTGAGCACATGACGTCCCATGGGGTGCCATTATAGTGACAGGCGAATGCAACATTTTCAGCCGCTCGCCCGTCTGATAGTGCGTAGACATGACAAAGTCGAGGAAACGAGCCGCGTACGGCGGCGCGGCGATATTCTCTCTGGTCCTTCTGGGATGGGGCGCGTCCGCTTATTTTGGCGGTCCCACGAGCATTCCTGAATCGCGGCTCGCGACAGTCGAGCGCGGCACGCTTGCGCGCTCGGTGGTGGCAACCGGGAAGATCGAGCCGATCACGAAAGTCGAAATCAAGTCGAAAGCCAACGGCATCATCAAATTCCTTCCTGTCGAGGTCGACCAGGAAGTCGAGGCGGGAACGGTGCTGGTCGAGCTCGATCGCGAGAACCTGATGGCGCGCGTCCGCGAAGCCCGGGCGACGCTGCAGGGCGCGCGCGCAGCGCTTCAGGCGTCCGAAGCGCAATTGGAGAAGAGCACGGTTGAGGCCGAAGGTCCCGATGTTGCGTTCGCCCGCCGATCGCACGAACGTGCGAAGAGCCTGTTCGACCAGAAGTTGATTCCGATCCAGCAGCTCGAGGAAGCGCGAACGCAACTCGATCAGGCAGAGAATCGCCAGCGCGCCGCCGAATCGCAGCTGTCCATTGCCAGGGCGCGCGTTTCGGAAGCGTCGGCCAACGTCGCGCAGGCGCAGGCATCCGTCGAGCGTGCTGAAGAAGAGCTGGCGAACGCCACCATTCGCGCGCCGATCCGGGGACGCATTCTGGCGCGAGATATCGAAATCGGCAGTCCCGTGTCGTCGATCCTCAACATGGGCGCTGCTGCCACGTCGGTGATTACGATGGGAGACATCTCGCACGTCTTCGTTCGGGGACGGGTGGACGAGACCGAAATCGGAAATCTGAGGCTCGGTCAGCCCGCGCGCATACGTGTCGAGACCTTCAAGGATCGGACGTTCCAGGGGAAGGTCACGCAGATTTCGCCGATGGGCGTGGAGCGTGACAATGTCACGAATTTTGAAGTTCGCGTGTCCATCGACAACCCGGGCCACGAGCTCAAGGCCAACATGACGGCCAACGCCGAGATCGTTCTCGAAGAACGCCCGAACGTGCTCATCGTACCCGAGGCCGCGATTACCTACGACGCGACGCGTAGCGCATCCGTCGAAGTGCTCGATGCCCGCGAGCGTACCGGGCGGCGAAAAGTGCCCATCAAAGTGGGCATCAGCAACGGCACACGCACGCAGGCGCTGGAGGGC
This sequence comes from Vicinamibacterales bacterium, assembly GCA_963784045.1. Classification (GTDB taxonomy): domain Bacteria; phylum Acidobacteriota; class Vicinamibacteria; order Vicinamibacterales; family JAMQPK01; genus JAMQPK01. Next base: position 245,148 of record CAWAPZ010000020.1, on the reverse strand, counting down.
GTGAACCAAGGTGACCGGGTTGTTCTCCCGAGCTAGGTCCGGAGTTTCTAGATTCTAATTCTCAGATTGTAGATTTCAGGTTGAAGGAAGCGCTCAAACAGTCCATCGACAATCTTCGCACCAACAAGCTGCGAAGCTGCCTCACGATGTTCGGCATCATGTGGGGCGTCATTTCCATTGTCATTCTCTCGGCGATGGGCGAGGGGTTTCAGCGCGGCAACCAGGCCGTGCTCGAAGAGCTCGGCAAGAACATCGTCGTGATCAGAAACGGCCGCACGAGCGTTCAGGCCGGCGGCGAGCGCGCGGGGCGTGTGATACGCCTGAACATCGGCGACGTCGACGAACTTCGAAGCAAATCGCGTCTCATCGAGCATCTCAGCCCCGAGCTGATGCGCGGCGGTGTGTCGATCAAGAGCGCCTATAACGCCGCCTCGCTGCAGATCAGCGGCATCTGGCCCGACTTTCAGAGCATCAGGACCATCGAGGTGTCGCACGGCCGGCTCATCAACGAGGCCGACAATCATGAGGCGCGCCGTGTGGCGGTGATCGGCCGCGAAGCGTCGACGCAGCTGTTTGCCGAAAGGAATCCCATCGGCGAGCCTGTGCAGCTGAACGGCCTCACGTACACGATCATCGGCAAGGTACGGCAGAAGTTTCAGGATTCCAGCTACAGCGGCCGAGACGAGCTTCGCCTGTTTCTGCCTTATGAGGCGATGCGACGTGATTTCCCGCTGACCGGGCGGTATGACACGCCCGATTCCATTTCCGTCATCATCGCGGCGCCGTACACGTGGGTCGCCGATTCGCTTCGCGAAGAGTTCGACAAGGGCGAGCACTCGAGCGTCTTCGGCGTATTTGGTCAGACGATGGTCGAGCGCGAAATCCGTCGCGTGCTGGCGCCGGTGAAAGGGTTTGACCCCGACGACAGGGAAGCGCTTTCGCTCTGGAATACTGCGATCGAGTCGGTGATGTTCAGCAAGATGATGCAGAGCATGAAAACTTTCTTCCTCGGTATCAGCTTGATCACACTGGTGCTTGGCGGTATCGGCGTCATGAACATCATGCTGATCGCCGTGCGCGAGCGGACGCGCGAGATCGGGCTTCGTAAGGCGCTGGGCGCGACCAGCCATACGATCCATCGCCAGTTCATCGTCGAGGGCCTGGCGCTGACGCTGCTCAGCGGCGCATTCGGTTTCGCCGCGGGTTGGGGCTTGTGCCAGCTGATCAACCAGCTCCCGATGCCCGCTCGCTTCTCGGGAATGATCATCACGCCTGGAACCGGAGCGATCGCGGCAGGCGCCCTGGCCGTCGTCGGCGTACTGGCGGCGCTGTATCCGGCATCGCGCGCCGCGGCGCTGCCGCCGGTCGAATCGCTGCGTTACGAGGCCTGACGTGCGGCTCTATCGCGAAGTCATCGGCCAGGCCATCGGATCGCTGCTGGCGCATCGATTCCGCGCTGCGCTGACCATGCTTGGTATCTCGTGGGGTATTGTGACCGTCGTGCTGCTGATGGCGTACGGAACCGGATTTCAGCGCGCGATCATGTACGGCTTCCGCAACGCCTTTTCGCAGGGGACTGTGCTCGTCGGCAGCGGTCAAACGAGCATGCAGGCCGGGGGCGAGCGATCGGGGCGCCGCATCCTGTTGAAGCAGGACGATGTGGACGCGTTAAGTGAGCTTGGATCGATCAAGTTCGTGAGCCCCGAATACATGCAGTCCGTGCCCATGTCGTACGGCCTTCGTCAGACGACGGCGGGCGTGCGCGGCGTCGCGCCGGAGTACGGCATCATGCGGGCCGAAACGGCCGAGTTCGGGCGATTTCTCAACCACGAAGACGTCGAGAACCGCCGGCGGGTCGCGTTTCTCGGTTACGAGGTCGCGCGACGGCTCTTCAGCAACATCAGGCCTGTCGGAGAGACGATACGTATCAACGGCGTGTCGTTCGAGGTGATTGGTGTGATGCCGAACAAGGCGCAGATCTCCAATTATTTTTATCCCGACAAACTGTCGGTGTTCGTGCCTTACACCGCGAACCAGCGCGAATTCGTCGACAACATTCTGTTTCAGGCTATTACGCCCGAGATGCACCAGCAGGCCATCCGCCAGGTGCGAGAGCTGCTCGCGAGCCGGCACCGCTTCAACCCCCGTGACACGCGCGCGGTGAACGTGCGCGACACCGGCGACTCTGCCGCCATGATCAGCGGCATCACCGACGGCCTGCAGTTCGTGTTGTATTTCATCGGCACGCTCACGCTCATGATCGGCGGGGTCGGCGTGATGAACATCATGCTCGTGTCGGTCACGGAGCGCACACGCGAGATCGGCGTTCGGAAAGCGCTCGGAGCCAGGCGGCGGCACATCCTCACGCAGTTTCTGCTCGAGGCGCTCACGATCACGTTCCTCGGCGGCGTGATGGGCGTTTTGCTCTCGTACGTCCTCGTGTGGGTCATAGGAACGAGACCGTTTCTGGCGACGCTGCTCGACGATCCGACGAGGCAAACGGACATTCAGCTCGTGCTGTCGAGCGGGATACTTCTCACATCGTCGGGGATCCTTGCGCTCTCAGGAATTTTGAGCGGACTCTGGCCCGCGGTGCGTGCGTCGAGACTGGATCCGATCGAAGCGCTGCGCTACGAATAGGAGCATGCGGAACTCCTGCGCACTTTCGCGACCGCGACATCTGCGATACCCTACCGCGAGGCAATCAGATTGATGATTCTGGCACCGCGGAGCCGTCTGTGAAGGCGGCGGTCGGTCTCGCCGACCTCCCGGCTATCGAATTGCGGCGCCGAATCGCCGCCGGCGAGGTCACCGCCGTCGAATCGGTCGAGGCGTGTCTCGAACGCGTCACCCGGCTCAACCCTGCGCTCAACGCCATCGTCACGTTGAACCCCAGGGCACTGGACGATGCGGCCGAGCTCGACCGGCGAATTCGGAAAGGGGAAGACCCTGGGCCTCTTTGCGGATTGACTGTCGGCATCAAGGATGTAACACCTGTCGCCGGGTTGCGGACGACCTTCGGGTCGCCGATCTATACCGACTATGTTCCGAAGGAAGATGCACTTGTCGTCCGGCGCCTCCGCGCAGCCGGCGCCGTGATACTCGGCAAGACCAACTGTCCCGAATTTGCGGCCGGCGCCAACACGTTCAACGACGTCTTCGGCCGAACTCGAAATCCGTGGGACACCACCAAGTCGGCCGGTGGCTCAACCGGAGGAGGGGCCGCAGCGCTTGCGACGGGCATGATTGCGTTCGCAGAGGGCACCGACCTTGGGGGGTCGCTCCGGATTCCGGCTGCATTTTGCGGCATCACCGGATTACGGCCTTCGGTTGGCCTCGTGCCGACGTATCCCACGGATTGGCCGTGGGATACGTTGTCAGTCACCGGGCCCATGGCCCGTACTGCCGAGGACGTGGCGTTGATGCTCCAGGCGATCGCCGGGCCGTCAGAGTATTCGCCGTTTGCGCAGCCGGTTGACGGCCGCGATTTTGTTCGCGGAGCACAGGCGGACCGCAAGAATCTCCGCATCGCGTACTGCGCGGATATCGCCGGCATCGGCGTCGACCCTGCCGTCGAACGCGTATGCCGGAATGCGGCTTTTGCCCTCGCACGGAATGGCTGTGATGTCGAGGAGATCCAGCTCGACCTTTCTGCCGCGAGGCCGGCGTTCCTGTCGCTGCGCGGATTGTGGTTCGTCACCCACATGTACTCACGGCTCGACAAGCAGAATCGGTTCGGCCCGAACGTCGCCAACAACGTCCGCTCCGGCCTCGAGGTGACGTCGAAGGAGATCGCGGCCGCTGAGGCGTATCGCGCCGACCTCTGCCGGCAGATCCGTCAGCTGTTCAACGAGTACGATCATCTGCTGACTCCGTGCGTTGCCGTTCCGCCCTTCCCGGCCGAGCAGAACTTTCCAGACACCATCGCGGGCAAGCCGATGAAGACCTACATCGACTGGATCGCGCCCACATTCGTGCTGAGCCTGACGGGATGGCCGGTGGCATGCGTGCCGGCCGGACTGGATCCGGGTGGTATGCCTGTCGGATTGCAGGTTGCGGGCGGGCATCTCGGCGAAGAACATGTGCTGGGCGTGGCTGCGCAGGTACAGAAACTGCGGCCCGTCACGCTGCCACGGACCGGCTAGCGGCGCCTTACGCGCGATGCTCGATGCGTTTACGACGGCTGCGCTCCGGGTCCGGTCGTGGTACCGCGGCGAGCAGGGTTCGCGAATACGCGTGCTGCGGTTGCTGGTAGATGTTTTCCGCCTCGCCGATCTCCACAATCTGCCCTTTGAACATCACGGCGATGCGATCGGAGATGTGGCGGACAACGGAAAGATCGTGTGCGATGAAGATGTAGGACAGGCCGAATTCCTCCTGAATATCCTGCATCAGGTTGACGACCTGCGCCTGAATCGAGACGTCGAGGGCGCTCACCGGCTCGTCCGCGATGACGATCTTGGGGTTTGTCGCGAGCGCGCGCGCGATGCCGATGCGCTGCCGCTGCCCGCCCGAAAATTCGTGCGGATACCGATGAATGTACTCGGGCGAGAGGCCGACCTTTTCCATCAGCCACTTCACGCGGTCTCTGCGCTCGGCAGGTGACTGCTTCGTGTGGATCCTCAGCGGCTCTTCGACAATCTGGCCCACGCTCATCCGCGGGTTCAGCGAGGAGTACGGATCCTGGAAGATCATCTGGATATCCGTACGGTACGGGCGCATGTCCTTCTTGCTGAGCGGTGCAAGGTTCACGACGCCGGACGGATGATGGTAGAGAATCTCGCCGGAGATCTCGACACTGTAGCTCATCGCCCGCAGGATGTTGATGATCGCGCGTCCGACTGTCGTCTTGCCGCTGCCGGACTCCCCAACCAGGCCGAGCGTCTCTCCCTGATTCAGCATGAACGACACGCCGTTGACGGCGTGCACCTCGCCCGTCCTGCGCAGCAGCATGCCGCCGAACACCGGGAACCTGACGTGCAGGTCCTTAACTTCGAGGATGGGCGGCATGCTCGTCAGTAATTCCGTACAGGTGGCAGCGGACGAAATGGCCCGGAGCGCGCTCGACGAGCGCCGGTTCGATGTCGGGACACGGCTCGAACCGATCGGGACAGCGCGTCGTGAACTTGCAACCCTTGGGCAAATCGAGAATATCGGGGACCGATCCAGGGATCGTGGTCAGCCGTTCGGCTCGCGGCCCATCCACTCGCGGCAGCGATCCCAGCAAGCCTCGCGTGTACGGGTGCATCGGATTGTTGAAGATTTCCTTGACCGTCGCGAGCTCCTGAATCTTGCCTCCGTACATGACTGCGACCCGATCGCACATCTCGGCGACGACGGCGAGGTTGTGGGTGATCAGCAGAATCGCGGCGTCCTTCTGCCGCGCTTTCATCTCGAGCATCAAATCCAGAATCTGGGCCTGAATGGTCACGTCGAGCGCCGTCGTCGGCTCGTCGGCGATCAGGAGATCCGGGGTCAGCGCAAGCGCCATCGCGATCATGATCCGCTGGCGCTGGCCTCCAGAGAACTGATGCGGATACTGCTTCATTCGAGCGGACGCGTCGGAGATCCCGACGAGCTGGAGCATCTCGACGCCTCGGTTGAATGCCTCCTGCTTCGAGATCTTCTCGTGCTGCAGGTACACCTCCATCAGCTGGAAGCCGATCGTGAACACCGGATTCAGCGATGTCATGGGTTCCTGAAAGATCATGCTGATCTCGTCGCCGCGCACGTCGCGAATGCCTTCATCGTCCAGCGTCAGCAGATTGCGTCCCTTGAACATGATTTCGCCGGCGACAATTCGTCCCGGCGGACTTGGGATCAGGCGCAAGACGCTCAACGCCGTGACGCTTTTGCCCGAGCCTGACTCGCCGACAAGTCCTACGACTTCGCCGGGATGCACGCTGAGATCGATGCCGTCGACCGCCTTCGCGACGCCCGCTTCGGTGAAGAAGTGGGTGCGCAGCCCGCGGATGTCGAGAAGGGGCGCCTGGCCCGCCGTAGCGTCATCGCGGAGGCGGCTCATTGGAGTTGCGAGAACTCCTTCGGGTCGAACGCTTCGCGCACCGCCTCACCGATGAAGACGACCAGCAGCAACGTGACGAACATGGCGCTCAGCGGGAAAATCACGAGCCACCATCGCGTGAGATTCTGCATGCCCTGGCCGATCAGCTCTCCCCAGCTTGGCGTCGGCGCCGGCAGCCCGAACCCCAGAAAGTCGAGCGCGACAAGCGATGTGATGTTGGCGACGATGACAAACGGCGCGAACGACACCAGGGGTGTCAAGGCATTCGGCAGGATGTGCCTGAACATGATTTTCGGTTCCGATACGCCGGTCGCGATCGCCGCGCCGACATAATCCTTTGCCTTTTCACGGTAAAACTCGCCGCGGATGTAATACGTGATGCTGACCCATTCGAAGACGGAAAGGATGAACACAAGCAGCCAGAATGACGGCTGGAGGACCAGCGTCCTACCCGGCACGTATACCGGGACGACAATCGAGCTGATGATGATGATGGTGTAGAGAAACGGCAGCGACGACCAGATTTCGATGATGCGTTGTCCCACGATGTCGAGCTTGCCGCCGAAGTAGCCGAGCATGGCGCCGATAATCGTGCCCACACCTTCGGCAAACATCGTTACGAACAGCGCGAACGTCAGCGAGATATTGAAGCCGTACGCGAGCCGGACGAACACGTCGCGGCCGCGGTCGTCGGTGCCGAAAAAGTGTTCGCGCGACGGAGGATTTGGCGGCGGCTCGGTAAGCGTAAAAATCGATTCGTTCGGACCGTAGGGATAGGGCGCCATGAGCACCCAGTTGCTTTTGCCTTCGGACGCGAAATGCGCTTTCAGCTCCCGATAGTCGGTCTCGCCGAATGCCGTCATCCCGAACTCAGAGGCGGCGTGGTACTGCAGCATCGGAAAGTAATACTCGCCGTTGTATTTCACGAGAAACGCCTGGTTGGTGAGAATCAGCGGGAGAAAGAACGAAAATACGTAGGCGATCCCGATAATCAGGAACGAGTAATACCCGCGCTTGATGCGCCGGAACTTGCGGACGCGCTTGCGAAACAGCGTTTCCGATCGGCCGGTGGTCATCTGAAGCGGATGCGCGGATCGACGATGGCGTAGATGACGTCCGAGAGGATGTTGCCGATGAGCATGAGCAGGCTCCCGATGACCAGGATGCCGAGCGCGACGGGATAGTCGCGCTGCAGGATCGACGTGTAGCCGAGATATCCCATGCCGTCGATGTTGAAGACTTTCTCAATCAGAAACGAGCCGGCAAGAATGAGGCTGAAGACGTGTCCGAGACCCGTGGCGATGGGAATTAACGAGTTCCGCAGCGCGTGCACGAAGATGACGCGGCGTTTCGGCAGGCCCTTCGCGAATGCCGTGCGCACGTAATCCTGCGCCATGTTCTCGAGCAATGAGTTCTTGGTCAGGATTGTCAGCGTGGCAAATCCGCCGACCATATAGCAGAATACCGGCAACGCCATGTACCACGCCTGCTGAGCGATTTTCTGGCCGGCGCTCAGATATTCCCAGTTGTCAGGCCGGAATCCGCCGAGGGGAAACACCGCCCAGAAGCTGCCGCCGCCGAAGAGCACCAGCAGCACTGTCCCGAGCGCCCAGCCGGGCACTGAATAGCCCAGAAACACCAGCGCGCTCGTCACGAAATCGAAGCGGCTGCCGTGCTTCACCGCTTTCCATACGCCCAGTGGCACGCAGATGAGGTAGTTGAGCAGAAATCCGGTAAGTCCCAGGAAAAGCGACACGGGAAACCGTGACTTGATGACGTCCCACACCGGTTCCTGATAGATGTATGAGTTGCCAAGGTCTAGACGCACGACCTTGCCGAGCCACTCGATGTAACGGACGTGAACCGGCTTGTCGAACCCGTAGTACCGGCGGATTTCGGCGATTGCGTCCTCCGGCAGCGACATCGACAACTGGCGTCCGCCGCCGCCGGCTTCCATGGTCGCCATCTTGTAGCGCATGATCTGCCGTTCGACCGGCCCGCCCGGCACGAAATGCATGATCACGAATACCGCCATGGTGATGCCGATGAAGGTCGGTACGATCAGCAGCAACCGCCGGAGAAAGTAGCTCGTCACCGCGATGCCGCTTGCTGTTGTGCCTCGCTCTTCCCGTACTCGATCCAGTACTTGTCATCACTCGGACCTTCTTCGAGGTTGATCGAAGGGTCTTTCATCGCGGCTTCGAGTTTTCTCGATTTCTCCGGATCGAGCCACCACGCGGTCGGCACATCGCGATAGTCTCCAATGCGCGTCACCACCCCCTGCGGATACCCGAACTTGTTCCAGAACACGAGCCGTTGAAAGGGAGCGCCCCACATGAAAATGTATGGATGCTCGTTGGTAAAGATGCCGTCGAGCTCTCGCAGCAGCTTGACGCGGTTCGCGACGTCGAACTCCTTCTCGTACGCCTCCATGATTTCGTCGGCGCGCTTGTTCTTGAATCCGGTGATGTTGTTGGTGTTCTTCTGGTCGGCCAGCGACGAATGCAGGTTACCCTTCGGGTTGGGAAACACCTCGCCGGTGTAGCTGATCAGTGCCATCTGGAAGGCTTGATCGTCGAGCAGCTTGATTAAGGTCTCCCACGTCACGAGCCGGAGATTCAGCGTGATGCCGAGCTTGCGCAAGTCCTCTTGGTACACGGTGAAGTAGCGTTCGAAGCCCGGCGTTCCATAGACGATTTCCAATGTAAGAGGTTGTCCACTGCGGCTGAGGCGTCCCGCCGAGTCCCGATCTTTCCATCCGGCTTCGGCGAGAAGTTGCAGAGCTCTCTGGGGGTCGTATTTGATTTTCTCGTTGGCCGGGTTCTGGTACACGCTGCCGAAGTACATGGAGTCCATCGGGAAGTACTCGTTGAACGCCAGCTTTTGAATCATCAGCTCGCGGTTGAACAGGTGCCGGAGCGCCTTGCGGACGCGGACATCGTTATAGGGCTCGCGGCGCGTGTTCATGGCAACACCCTGGATCCCGTTCGGGTTGTTGTTGAAGATCTTTCGCTTCTGGTTGAGACCGCGCTTGATGCCGGGGTAATCCAGCTCCTGGACCCACTGCTGGGCGCGACTGAGAACGAACAGATCCAGGTCGCCCCTCTTGACGCGTTCGAACTCGAGATTCTCGTCGCGCACGACTTGCTGGTTGATCGTGGCGAAATTGTTGAGGCCGACGTTGCGGCGATCCTTTTCTGACCAATAGTCGGTCCGCTTCCGGATCCGCACCGAGTTGCCTTTGTTCACGTCCTGTTCGGTGATGATGTAGGGCCCTGTGCCCGGCATCATCTTGTAGTTGTAGTCACGGATGTAGGCGGCGCCGTTCACCGATTTCAACAAATGCGCCGGTAGGATGAGCATGCTGTTACCGAAATACAGCAGGTTCTGCCAATTCTGGGTCTTGGCCTTGACCGAGACGATGTATTTGCTTTCTGCGACTGGCGGTTCGAAGTTCGAGTAAATCAACGTCTGAGCCGGGTCCTGCAGGCTCTTGTCGGTCAGGAGCTTCCACGTGGCGACGACATCTTCCGAGGTAACCGGGGTCCCATCGGAGAATCGCGCGTTCGGATCGATCCGGAAGCGGAATGTCATCTTGTCCGTCGAGACCTGCCAATGTGTCGCGAGCGAGGGAATGTAGTCGAGCGTCGTGGGATGCAGCCCGATGAGGGTCTCGTACACCATCGCGTTGACCATCTGATTCCACGCCGTGATGTTCGGGCCGTAATAGCGCAGCGTTGAGGGGAAGTCGGACATGTTGCCGTGTTTCAGCTCGCCCCCCTTGACCGCTTTCGGATCGCCGATGAGGTCGAAGTCGGTGTTCGTTTCCCAGCCCTCGCCCTTGAATCCTTTTCCGCCCTTCTCAGCGGGAACCGACGCATCGGCCCCGCCGTCCGGGTTGGTGAAGACCGGATACGAATTCTTGTCGATGGAAACGTTGCCAGGAGTGGAAGCGGAAGGGGCCGCGGTGCCCGGGTTGCCGGCCGGCGGCGGGTTCGATCCTCCACCGCAGGTGGCGGTCATCACGATCACGCCAACGAGTCCGGCCAGCGAGCTATGCAGTCGTCTCACATCACCCTCCCAACTTTCCATTCTATTACGGGATCAGCGCGTGCAACGGCCGTTGGCAACCCATCGCGTGGCGATTCGTGGGTGCGAAGGTGGGGAGATTCGGGGCAATCCGTTCAGGCCAAAACCGGTTGCCCGGTTCCGGCCTGTTCGAATCGAAAAGCAGGAGGTCCTGCAGGAGCGAGACTAGGCTAGCCGTTAGAACCGGTAGCGAACGCCGAGTTGCGCCTGGTAGCGCGACCGCGGGTCGTCGGTCTGGAACTTGCGGAAGCTCGACGCCTTCATCGGCGCAAGGTCGTAGATGATCTTTCCAGTCGCGGTATCAATGCCCCCGTAGCGGAACGGCGATACCTCATTGAAGTTCGGGTATCGCACCACGCCCCAGTCGTTGCTCAGCATGTTGAGGAAGTTCGACACGTCCAGCGTGATCTGAAAGTTGTTCCGTCCGCGAAGCGGCACATCGAACGCCAGCCTGAAGTCGACGACGTTGGTCCACGGCCCGCGGCCGGTATTCCGCTCGGGAATGACGCCGCGGTAGCCTTTCATGCTTTCGTCGGCCTCGATGTAGGCATTTAACTCTTCCCAGGTCCCGTTCATGACGACGACGTCGCTCGCACTAGCCGGGACGAAAACGATGTCGTTGTCCGCGATGTCGCCATTGATGTCGTTCGAAAACGTCGTGGAGTACGGGCGACCGGACTGCATGTTGTAGAAGAACGACGCCGTCAACGCGGTGCCGGCGCCGAGACCGCGGCGGTACGACGCCATGGCATTGACCCGATGACGCACGTCGCGGTCGGAAATCCCGAGCACAGGAAGGTTGGAATTGCCGCGTGTATACAGGAACTGCCAGTTGGAGAATGCCGTGCTGCTGCCGCCATCGTTCACGGTATTCGATCGGCCGTAGAGATACGAGGCGCTGGCGAACAGACCGTTGCGCATTCTGCGCTCACCCTTCACGCTCGCGGTCCACTGATCGCCCTGATCAGTATTAGTCAGGAAAAACGCGTTGCTGAAGGTCGTGTTAACCCGTGTCATGACCGGCCGCCCGTCCGGGCGCGTTTCACCGGACTCCGCGTAATTCAGGTTCTGATAGAACACGTCCTGCAGCGTCTTGGTGTGAAGAAACTCACCCGTGGTCGTCCAGCCGGCAACTGTCCGGTCGTACGCCACGTTCCAGCGCAGCACCTGGGGGTATTTGTACTCCGGGTCGAGCAGGTTGGCCTCGTTCGGCGCCGCCGAGCCGACGTTGCTCGGCTGGTTATGCGGATCCGCGACGAACGGGATGCGGTTCGCGGCATTGAACGTGACCGCAGGCCTCGTGAATTCGAGCCCGGTGCCCGTGTATTGATTCGAGAGCCACACGTACGGCGTCCGCCCGCTGAAGATGCCGAGTCCGCCCCGGACCTGTTGCGGGACAGTGCCCCCGGGGTTGAAGTTGAAGCCTACACGCGGGGACCACTGCAATCCTTCAGGCGTCACATCCGTACGAATGCCGAACACCTGCTCGGTCAGAGGGTTCTGGGCCGGCGTATCCGGAAACGTGGGCGCGTCAAGGCGGAGTCCGTAGGTCAGCGTCAGCGAGGGGTGGACCCTCCATTGATCTCCCGCGTACAGGCTGTACCTGGCGCACACCGAAGTCAGCCGCCTGCAGCGGATCGGCGGTGTTCGAGTAGGAATACGCATATGCCTGCGCAAGGCCTGCCTCGAAGTTCTCGACGTTCGTGAACGTGTAAAAGCCGAACGAGTTCTGGATGAACAGGTTCCTGAAATCGAAGATTTCGTTGTGCGTGCCGACCGTTACTGTGTGCGAGCCGAGCTGCATCGTGAAATCGTCGGTTATCTCGATGATGTCCTGGTCCAGCTCGTTGGCAGACGAGGACCGTTCGCGTCCTACTCTGAACAAGCCGCCGCCGGCGCCGAGCCCGAGCTCGATCGACAGTGCCGGAAATTCGGTGTCGCCGTCGCGGTCATCGCGTACGCGCTGGTAGTTGACGCGAAGTTCATTGAACATGCGGCCGAACGTGCTGTTCAGTTGCCCGACTGTCGAATTGGTCTTGTTTCTGAAATGGTAGAAGTAGTCCGGGAAGAAGAACTCCGTAAGGCTCAGGCGGCCGATGTCGTTGGTCGCATCGATGAAGTTATGCCGTACGGTCAAGCGGTGGTTCTGGCTGACGTTGACATCGCCGCGCACGAAGAACTTATTGTTGTCGATGGCCCGCGTGAACTGATCGAGCCCGCCCGGATCGTAGTTGTACTTGGTCTTCAGCGTGTTGAGAATGCGGTTGGCCTCTGCCTCGCGGCCGAAATCGACGCCCTCGCTGCCGCCGACCGAAAAGCCTGACGGAACGCCGCGCCGGCCCATTTCAAAGTTGCCAAAGAAGAAAATCTTGTTTTGGCGAATCGGACCGCCGATGCTTCCTCCGCCGATCTTCTCGCTGAACGCGCCGTAGGGAAGGGACTCGTTACCGGTTATGGGGTCGGTATATTCGCCCACGAAATTTTCGGAACGCCCCAGGTAATACGCGGTCCCGTGCAGCGCGTTTGTGCCCGACTTGGTGACCGCGTTGAGCCCGCCGCCCGAGAAACCACCCTGCCGGACGTCGTAGGGCGCGACGAGCAGCTGGAGCTCTTCAATGGCGTCGATGCTGATGGGCTGGGACTCGGTCTGGCCGGCCGGCGCGCCGGTGGCGGACAGGCCAAACAAGTCGTTGTTGACCGCGCCGTCAATCTGAATGCTGTTGTATCGGTTGTTACGGCCGGCTACCGAGAGGGCGCCGGGCTCGGCGTTGACCGCGATCGGCGAGAAGTACGGCGACGTGCGCGCGAAGTCTTCGAGGCTGCGCGAGACTGTCGGGAGGTTCTCCAACTGTTCGGTGGAGACGTTCGCGGCAGGTCCCGTCCGCGACGGGTTGATCACGGGGTCGACTACGCCTTCGACTGTTATGGTTTCGGCGACGTTCGCCAGCGGCAGCTTGAAATCCAGCGCGATGGTCTCGCCCAGCGGCACGGAGATGTTTGCCTGTTCCTGCGATCGGAAGCCGGACAGCGCCGCGGTGATCGTATATGGACCTCCGACGCGAACGCTGGAGATGAAGAATCGTCCGTCGGCGTCCGTGATTGCCGAATACTGCGTTCCGGTCGGTCCATGCACCGCGTCGATGGTGACCCCTGGCAGCACCGCGTCCTGCTGATCGACCGCGATGCCGCTAATCGACCCCGATGTGACGTTTTGGGCGAGTGCCGGAGCGGCGACGCCGAACACGGCGTAGATGGCCGCGAGGACGATCGCCTTGGTTGTGAAACTCATGGTGTGCTCTCCAGAAAAAACGGCCGCAAGCGGCCGAGCGGGGCGAGGGAAGCCCACAAATAATGAAATGCTACGTTCGGGCGGCAACGGACGTTTAACGGAATGAATAACGAAGAATGACGTGCGTTGACGCTCAAAAAGCGGAACCGGGATGAAGGTATAACAGACAAGAGCTATCGGAGAGATTGCCGCCCGAACGTACCGGGGTATTTTCACCCGCTTTGGGCCCGCAGCGCAACCTGTACGCTTTTGTCCCGATCGATGGGCGCTTCGGTACTGTGTCTGGTTTAATCTCTCAGGCGGAGGTTGCCTGATCAGTCAATGCAGCTTCGACATCCGCGTGCCGATCCAAATTGTCGGCGAGCAGGGCCAGCACTTCGCGCGTGGCCCTCAGCTTTGAGGGGCTCACGTGTGAAAGCGTTCTCGACACCGCCGCTTCGATGGCGCCGACAGCCATGTGGCTCATGCGGCGACCTTTTGTGGTCAACTGGATGCGCAGGCGACGGCGATCGCTCACGTCAGCTTGCAACTGCAGCAGTCCGCGCTGGCTCATCTGCTGCAGCACGCCGGTCAGCGTGCTGGGATCGAGGTGCAGCACCTTTGCAAGATCGCCGGCCGAGATGCCCGGGAATTCGTTGACGACTTGAATAATCAGCCGCTGGCGTCCAGTCACGCCGTACTTCGCTTTCATGTAGCGCGACGTCGTCGCCAGACCGTGATTGATCGCCCAGAGCACGCGGAGAAAATCGAGGGCCTGACCGAGCGGACGCGATTCATACGGCCCCGCAGGCGGGGTGGCGGCGGCGCCTTCATCTAGAGGTTTCATTACACTTCCATAACGACGCCCCATGAACTGTTGCTTACCCTATCATGGGAATTGAGACAATTTGCTACGGTGCAAGCTGCGCGCTCGTCCAAACGGTTCCTTTTCGTCGAAAAAGAAAACGATCGTGCAAGCGATGCGGCTGACCCTGCCAGAACTCGATACAATTCGCGACAATCCTGAAACCTCCCCAGAACGGCGGACATGGAATCGTGCGCGAGCCAAATCGTTTGTGCGCACGCGCCACTTCTTCTTCAAGAAACGATCGTCCGGTGATCGTCGCGCTCTGCGGCGATGCCCACGCGCTCACGCGGCTGTCGCGCGGCCGCGTCTGAAAATACCGCTCTGATTCGCGTCGCGTTAATTTGTGCACGCGACCTTCGACGCGCAGCTGCCGCTCCATCCGCGGCCAGTGAAACACGACGGCCGCGCGCGGGTTGTCGATGAGCTCCACCGCTTTGCGGCTGTTGTAGTTGGTGTAGAAGACGAAGCCCCCGCGACTGACGCCGCGATTCAGCACCATGCGCACCGATGGCCGGCCATCGCGCGTCGACGTCGCCAACGCCATCGCCTCGGGAAGCGGCTCGCCGGCGTTTTGCGCGTCGCGAAACCATCGCCTGAACAGCGCGAACGGATCACTGGGCTTTTCAGCTCGCATTGGCCTGCCATTCTGCCATATGCGAGAATTGGGCCCTTAGATGTCGAGCCCAAGCGCAGAGCGCCGTCCAGAAGCCCCGACGCGCGATTTCATAAGGGAGATCGTCGCCCAGGACGTGGTGTCCGGCAAACCGGCGAGCGCCATCGTCACGCGATTCCCCCCGGAGCCGAACGGCCGGCTGCACATCGGCCACGCCAAGGCCATCTGCATCGACTTTGGCATCGCGCAGGAGTTTGGCGGGCGATGCAATCTCCGTTTCGACGATACAAATCCCGTCAAGGAATCGCAGGAGTACGTCGACGAAATCGAGCGCGATATCAGGTGGCTTGGCTTCGACTGGGGCGAGCATCTGTACCACGCGTCCGACTATTTCGAGCAGCTCTATCAATGGGCTGAGCAACTCGTACGCGAGGGCCAGGCATACGTCGACAGCCTGACCGCCGACCAGATGCGCGAGTACCGCGGCACGCTCACCGAACCAGGGCGTGAGAGCCCCTTCAGAAATCGTTCGGTCGAGGAAAACCTCGATCTGTTTCGCCGCATGCGGGCCGGGGAGTTCGAGGACGGCGCACATGTGCTGCGCGCGAAAATCGACATGGCGTCCGGCAACATCAACATGCGCGACCCGGTGATGTATCGGATACGCAAGACACCGCACCAACGCACCGGAGATGTGTGGGTCATCTATCCGATGTACGACTGGGCGCACGGCCAGTCGGACTACATCGAGGGGGTCAGTTACTCACTGTGTTCACTCGAGTACGAAGATCACCGGCCGCTGTACGACTGGTATCTGGAGGCCCTTGCGCTTCGGCAGCCTCGACCGCGGCAGATCGAGTTTGCGCGCCTCAACCTGAACTACATGGTGATGAGCAAGCGCATGCTGCTCGAACTGGTCGAAGGCGGTTACGTGGCCGGCTGGGACGATCCCCGCATGCCGACGATCGCCGGGTTGCGCCGGCGCGGCTACACGCCCGAGTCGATCCGGAACTTCTGCGAGCGCATCGGCGTCGCGAAGCGCAACAACGTCGTCGACATCGCCAACCTAGAGCACGCGATTCGCGAAGATTTGAACGTGCGCGCGCAGCGCGTTATGGCGGTACTGAACCCGCTGAAGGTCGTCATCGAAAACTATCCCGAGGGGCAGACCGAAGAGGTCGACGTCATCAACAACCCGGAGGATTCATCAGCTGGAACGCGAAAGGTCCCGTTCGGCCGTGAGCTGTACATCGAGCGCGATGACTTCATGGAGAACCCGCCGAAGAAGTTCTTCCGGCTGTCGCCCGGCAACGAAGTCCGGCTGCGATGCGCCTACTTCATCAGGTGCACGGGCGTTATCAAGGATCCCGCGACCGGTGAGATTACAGAGCTGCGCGCGACCTACGATCCGGCGACACGCGGCGGGGATTCGCCAGACGGTCGCAAGGTCAAGGCGACGCTGCACTGGGTCTCGGCGGCCGGCGCGCTCGACGCCGAAGTGCGAATGTACGACCGGCTGTTCACGCATGAAGAGCCTGCAGGGACCGACAACTTCCTCGAGCACTTGAATCCGAACGCGCTCGAAGTGCAGCGCCGCGCGAAAGTCGAGCCGAGCCTCGTCAACGCGCCCGCCGGGTCGCGCTACCAGTTCGAGCGATTGGGCTACTTCTGCGTTGATCCCGATTCGAGCCCAGGCGGCCTCGTCTTCAACCGCACGGTCTCGCTCCGCGATACGTGGGCCAAGATTCAGAGGAACGGGTAGCTACAAACTGGAATCTAGAAACTAGAATCTGGAGTCTAGAACCGAGAATCTAGTACCCAGAAACTAGAATCTGAAAGGTCGAGTGCGCCCGTCCAGCCTTCCAGTTTAGATCCGAGTTTTTAGATTCCAGATTCCAGATTCGCATATAGTTCTAGGCTCCGATGAAGCTACGATGAAGGTGCTACAAGGCGACAGCGTCCCTTTTGGGCCGGCGGATACGCGGAATTTTGTCGGGGCGGCCCGCGTCAAGAAGCTCCCGATGGTCGAAGACTCCGGCCAGTCCGTGATTGTCTATCTGGTCCAGTTCGAGCCCGGAGGCCGCACCAACTGGCACCGCCATACCGCACCGCAGTTGCTGCTCGTGAAGGAAGGCCGCGGTCTGGTGCAGAAATGGGGCGAGCCCGCGCGCGCCATTGCCGCCGGCGACGCCGTTTGTATCGAGCCCAACGAAAAACACTGGCATGGAGCCGCTCCTGACACGATGATGGCGCACTTCGCCGTCAATCTCACGCTGACGACCGAGTGGCTCGAGCCCGTTTCGGACGACCAATATCGTGCATCCTGAGCTCACAGAAGCCATCGACTTCCACGAAGCCATCGTCGCCGAGGCCGGCAAGGCTCTGGTGGGTTACGAGAGGGAAAAGGCGCTCGCCAACATCGTGCTGATGTCGGAGATTCCGACGACCTACGACAAGGACGAGCAGCGCCAGGTGAACGCGGGCAACCTGCTGCTGAGAGGCGTGCCGGGGATCGGGAAAACCTTCTTCGGTGTCATCATCGCGGCGATCAGCGACGCGAAGTTCGCGCGGATCCAGGGGCGTGCCGACCTCCAGCCCACCGAGGTCGTCGGCTTTCAAATGATCAACCCGGCTACGGGCGCGTTCATCACCGAGTTCGGGCCGCTCGCGTCGGCGGAAGTCATTCTTCTGGACGAGATCAACCGCATCCCGCTGAAGTCCCAAAGCGCCTTTCTCGAGGGGCTTCAGGATCGCAAGATCACGGTCGGTAAGACGACCTACGATCTGCCGACGTTCAGCTTCGCGATTGCGACGATGAACCCGGTGGAACTGGGGCAGGGCACGTTTCCGCTGTCGGAGGCCGCGACAGATCGCTTCGCCATCATGGTGAATATCGGATATCTGCCGCCCGAGGAAGAACAGAAGCTGGTCAACTTTGATTTCAAACAGGTCCATCTGAACCCGCTGATGTCGAAGGAGCGCATCGTTCAACTTCGCGGAGCGATCACACGAGAGGTGTTCCTTCACGAGAAGCTCGGGAAGTACATTCGGCGTCTCGTCGGCGCCACGCGTCCGTACAACGACGAAACGGATTGGCACCATCGCTCGCCCTCCGAGATGGTGGAGCAGCACGTCGATCTCGGTGCGTCACCCCGAGCGACTATCTGCTGGGGCCGGCTTGTGAAGGTGTGGTCGCTCCTGGTGCACAAGCGCGCGGAAGTATTTCCGGAAGACGTCCAGGAGCTCGGCAAGTACGTTCTTGGCCATCGCATCTGGCTTGGGCCGCATGCCACCAGCCACGGCATCACCTCCGAACAAGTGGTCGACGACATCATCTCGAAAGTGCCGATCCCATGAACGCGGGCAAGGCACGAGCGTCCCGGGGCGCCTCCACGCCAGACGACGAGCTGGTGAACTTCGCCGAGATCACCGAAATCGAGCTGCGCATTCTGCGCCGGATGAAGGAATACACGCTCGGCGATCACGGCAGCGTGTTTCACGGCACGGGCGTCGATTTCGTCGGGCTTCGCGATTGGCAGGCAGGCGATCGGATGTCGTCGATCGACTGGCCGCAATCCACCCTGACGAACTTCACGCCCATGGTTGTGCGCGACTACGAGCAGCCGGGTACCGCCCCGATCGTTGTCGTGGCCGATCAATCGCCGTCGACCAGATGCGGCGCCGCGGGCGTGCCCATCGCGGCGGGCATTGCCCGCGCAATGGCGACGATCGGGCTCTCGGCGGTCTACTTCCAGGATATGTTCGGCATCATCACGTTCGACAAAGGGTTTACCAGCATGGCGGCCCTTCGGCCGCGCGTCGGGCGCGGCCACGTGATTCATTGCCTTGACGCGTATCAGGGACGCGTCAGCATGGAGGACGTACGCTCCGGCCACCGGCTCTCGACGACGATCGGCGGCCATCTGCGCCGGACCACGCTGCTGCCGGTGATCTCGGATTTTCTGTTCGAGGACGCATCGGCGCGGATCAAGGAACTTGCCGAGCTCAGCTCCGTCCACGACGTGTTTCTCGTGATGATCGACAGCGCGTTTGCCTTCGAGCTGCCAGATGTGTCTGCGGGGTGGATCAACGCGTTCGATATCGAAACGGGAGAGTCGCGACTGATGTCGCGGCGCGAGCTCCGCGCGTTGGCGTCCCGCGTACGCGCGTGGCAGGACGAGCTCGAACGTGAGGCGCACGGGCGCGACCTCGATGTTCTGCGGATCGGCGTCAACGAGGAGCAGAGCCTGCCGGCCCTCCTGGAATTCGTCATGGTGAGGCGGTTGAGGAAAGCATGAATACTGCAGGGATGAAGGATTGGGGATTGGGGATTAGCAGAGCGACGGGTATCGCGCTCACGGTCGCTCTGTTCGCGCCGGCGTCGCTGATTGCGCAGAACCCCGCCGATCCGACGATGCGTCCCCGTCCGGCCCCGGCCCCCGCGCGCTCAGCACCACCTGCCGTCCCCGCGAGCCCGGGCGAAGTGGTTGCGCAACCGATTGAATGCTGGTGGAAGACCGATCGCAGCGCCGTGCGCGTGGGCGAGATCTTCGATTTGATGCTGACGTGCGCGGTGCTCGACACCGATCGCGTCAAAGTCGTTGTCGACGAGTCGGCGCTTGCGCCTTCCGCGCTGCATCTGGTCCCCTTCGACATCGTTGGCGGCGAGCGCTTCCGCGACATCATGAACACGCCGCGGCGCTTCTTCCAGTATCGGTATTCGATGCGGGTGCTTGGTGAGGAGTTTTTCGGCAAGGAAGTTTCGCTGCCGAGATTGCAGGTCAGCTACCGCGTGCAGAACTCGCTGCAGGGAGGCTCCGCCCTGCAAGGCCGCGAAACGCAATACTCGCTCGTGCCGGTGCCGATCCGCGTGCTGTCGCTCGTCCCGGCCGGTGCGAGCGACATCCGGGACACGCCTGTCGATACGTTCGGTGATGTCGACGCGCGGCTGTTCCGTTCGAACCTCCTGCTCATCGCCGCGGGAGTCGCATTCGTGCTGGCGGGCCTGCTGGCCGTGATGGTGCTTGCGCGGGCCGCGGTCAAGCGTCGTGCGACATCGGAGACGCGCCAGCGGACCGTGTCGCCCGGTGCCGCGCTTCGAGCTGCGTCGCGCGAATTGAATGCCGTGCACACCGCGAGCCAGAGTGGAGGATGGAATAGCGAGCTTGCGGGTCGCGCGGCGGCGGCGGTCCGCCTCGCCGGCGCGGTCGCATTGTCGCGGCCGATCAGCCAGCGAGAGGTCGCTCGCGATACTCAGCCGAGCGAGGGGCAAATCGCCGCCGGCATGTTCGGCAGGCTCGGCGGCAAGCGCACCGTGCTTTCCGCGTCGGTGACGCCTGACACCGTCGCATTGAATGGCCACTCTGCATCGACCCGGGAGTCATGGCGCGCCTTGAGTCAGGCGCTTCGCGCGTTCACCGCGGTGCGGTACAGCCGGCCCTCACCAGGCTCCGATTCGCCTGAAGCGCGAAACAGCGGCGTCGACGGCACGGCACTGGACGCAGCGCTGGCCGAGGGCCAGGACGCGGTCAGGCGTCTGCGACTCACCGCGTGGCAGCGTTTTGGCCGGCGGAGGCGCCACGCCGCGGCCGCTGCTGCACGACAGACATGGGCACGCTGAACGCGCTCATCGACCTGATCGGGCGAACGCTGAGCGAGTGGCGATCGTCGGGCATCAGCGGCCTCGCGTTCAACGCGCGCAACGCGGCGCTGCTCGCGACGGGACTCTTCGCGGTTACCGCCGCGACCGTTCTCGTGTGGCGGGCGCTTCGCGGCAGATTGCCCGGGCGTACCGCGATCGCGCTGCCTGCCGTTCTGCCGATCAGCATCGCGCGGCTTCGATCGCCGGTCGCGTTCGTGCGCCACGGGCCGTTCCTGCTGTTTCTCGCCGGCCTTCCTTTCTTCTGTCTCGCGCTGGCCGATCCGCTTTCGTCGCTTTCGTCGCATCAGACCTCGTACCCGGGCCGGCGCATCGCCGTGATCATGGACGCCTCGCTGAGCATGCTCTCGCCCTTCAGCGGTCAGCAGCTGAAGACGCAGAGCGACACCGCGTTCTCGAACACGATGGCGGCGGCGGAGTATTTCATCCGTGTCCGCATGAAGGGGCGCTACCGCGATTTGATCGCGCTCGAGCAGTTCGGCAACGAGGCTTACGTCATCACGCCGTTCACCACGGATTACGAGAACCTGCTGCTCAGCCTGAAGATGATCAGCGACGTCAACGAGTGGCAGCGGTTTCCCGACCAGGGCACGATCATCATGAAGGCGATCGACGAGGGGGTCGATCTGTTCAACGCGTTCGATTTCCTGGAGTCGTCTGGCAACATCATGGTGATTTTCAGCGACGGCCAGGACAACAACGTGCAGATCGGCACCATGAGCCTCGAGCAGGTGCTGAAGAAAGCCGTGGATAATAAAGTCCCGGTCTACATGATCCGCACGGCGTACGCGCGCGGGCTCTTCGACGTCGTTCCCGATCAGGTGTGGAAGAAGGCGATCGACGCGACCGGAGGGAAGTTCTACCCGGCCGCGAGCCAGGAAACCATCATGCAGGCCATCAAGGAAATTGACGCAGCCTCCACGGGCAGGGTCGACGTGCGTGAGTACGAAGTGAAGCAGCCGCGTTACATGAAGTTCGCGCTCGCCGCCGTCGTGATGTGGACCATCGCGCTGGCCCTGCAAATGACCATGCGCATGTTCAGGACATTCCCATGAAACGATCGATTGGAATCATTGCCGCCGTCGCGCTGCTTCTATTGATTGGCGCCGCCGCCCTCATGGCGGGTCGCTTCGAGAGGCGTATGGCCATCGCCCAGGAAGACATGGCTGTGCTCGACTTCGCCGACCCGATGGCCGACTACGCTGCGCTCGAAGGGGACGTCGCGGGTCTCCCGCTCGTGTCGGAGCGGCCGTTACGGGAAATTCGCCGCCGGCGGGCGATGCTGCAGTACTGGCAGTCGGACTATGCCGACCTGGTCGAAGTCGCCCGCACCGCCAGCAAGACGGAGGATGCCGATTCCGTCGATCCCGAGCTGCGCGTGCTCGCCGCGAACGCGCTGTATCGCGTCGCGCAGCGTGGGCCGCAGGACCGACCGACGCTGCTCAAGAACCTGGGCGCTGCGATTCGCGCCTACGACGAGGCGCTTCGCTCTGGCGTGGCTCGGCCCGATGTGGCGTTCAACTACGAGCTCGCCGTGCGGATGCGCGACGAGGTAGGCGCGGGCAAGCGTAAGACGCTGACGTCCCCGAAGACCGACGACACCGAGTCCGATCCGAATATGCACGGCGACCCCGGAGAGCCGCCCAAGGATATGAAGGTGGAGCAGTTCCAGATCAGGATTCCGATGGACCCGAAGGAAATTAAACAGAGCCAGGAGCAGGCCGCGGGAACGGGTGCAGCACGCCGCAAGCGCGGGTAGAAAAGAAAAACGACAAACGAATAGAGAAAGCAGACCGTGTTCGAGCGCTTGATTGATTTCGGTTCGATTCGCTTTGGCGAGCCGCTGTACTTGTGGCTGCTCGCCGCGCCCGCGGTGCTCTTTGTGTTGTGGTGCGTTCAGGTGATCCGCCGCCGCTCCGATGCCAGAAAGTACCGCGCCTCGCGGCTGGTTCCGGTGCGCGAGCGCTTTGGGGCGGTCGGCGACCTGGGGTTCTGGCTGCTGCTCATCGCCGCGCTGTCGCTCACGATTCTCGCGTTGTCCAGACCGCAAGGCATCACGGCCATCGTGCGGAGTCCCGGCGTGGACATCGTCCTGCTCATGGACGGATCGACGTCGATGCGGGTGCGCGACATGGGCACCGACCGCTGGCAGCGCGCGATGCAATGGGTGCGCACCCTCACGAAAACGCTCAGCTGGAACGGCGATCGTATGGCGCTCGCGACATTCGCGGACATCGCGGTCCCGCAGGTTCGGCTCACCCGCGATCCGAACACGATTCTCTTCTTCCTCGATCACCTGGACGATGAGCCGACATTCAGGTTGGAGAACGAGACGAGCTGGAACACGAACGTCGAGGACGCCATTTACTGGGGGGTCAAGCTCGTCGAGACCGATCAGGAGATGTACGGACGAAGCAAGAACGCGCGCACGTTCGTGGTCATTTCCGACGGACAGGTATGGAGCGGCAACGTGCTGCGCGCCATTACGGCGGCGGCGCAGCGCGGCATCTCGGTCGACGTCATCGGCGTTGGTACCTCGAACGGCGGCGTCATTCCGTTGCCGCGCGATGACAAGGGCGTGGTGCTGGCTGGCTTCGAGCCGATCAAGTCGGTTCTGGATCGCGCATCGCTTCGCGAGATCGCGCGTGCGGGCAACGGCGAGTATTTCGAGATCGGCACCACGGCCGACGAGCAGATCGCGGCGCGCGTCATTCAGAACGCCGCGCGCCGCTCGGGCAACGAGCAGGTCGACGAAGCGTTGGACGAGCTCTACTGGTATCTGCTGGCCACCGCCGCGGGCTTCGTCGGCGTGGGGCTGCTGTTCGTGAAGCAGCGCGTCCAGCTCGGCTTCGGCTTCGTCGCCGCCATGGCGGTGCTCGCGCTGATTTCCAGCCTGCGTTCGTGAAAGTCCAAACAGATCAGGAGATCAAAAGGTCAGGAGTTCTTCTTTTTCTTCGAGAAGAATTTTCTTCTGATCTTCTGACCCGCTGTGTTACATGTGGCTGATCACCGCGTCCCCGAATTCGGAGCACTTCACTTCCTTCGCGCCTTCCATCAATCTCGCGAAATCGTAGGTGACGGTTCTGGCCGCGATCGCGCCTTCCATCCCTTTGATGATGAGATCTGAGGCTTCCGGCCACCCCATGTGACGGAACATCATCTCGCCTGACAGAATCACCGAGCCGGGGTTCACCTTGTCCTGATTCGCGTATTTGGGCGCCGTGCCGTGCGTGGCTTCGAAAATGGCGTGGCCGGTCAGCGAGTTGATGTTGCCGCCGGGCGCGATGCCGATGCCGCCGACCTGCGCCGCGAGCGCGTCGGAGAGGTAGTCGCCATTCAGGTTCGGGGTGGCGATGACGTCGAACTCGTCGGGCCTCGTCAGCACCTGCTGCAGCGTGATGTCGGCGATCGAGTCCTTGATGACGATACCCGCGCCGGGCTTGCCGTCGGGAATGCGGCACCAGGGTCCGCCGTCCATTTCGACCGCGCCGAAGAAGTCCTTCGCGACCTGGTAACCCCAGTCGCGGAAGGCGCCCTCGGTGAATTTCATGATGTTGCCCTTGTGCACGAGCGTCACATTCCTGCGCTTGTACTTGACGGCGTAGCTGATCGCGCTGTGCACCAGTCGCTCCGTGCCCAGATAGCTGATTGGCTTGATGCCGATGCCGACAAGCATGCCCACCTCGCGCTTCGGTGCACCGATGGACTCGAGGAGCGCCTGCCACTCCCGGCTCGCTTCGGGCGTGCCGAATCGGATCTTCTTGAACTCTCTCGGAAACTCCTTCGCGAAGAAGTCGAGCACTTTCTGTGCTTCGGGCGAACCGGCCGCGTATTCGATGCCGGCGTAGATGTCCTCGGTGTTCTCACGGAAGATCGCCATGTCGACCTTCTCCGGATGCTTCACCGGCGACGGGACGCCCGTGAACCAACGCACCGGCCGCAGGCAGACGAACAGATCGAGCACTTGCCGCAGCGCGACGTTCAGGGACCGGATTCCGCCGCCGACCGGGGTCGTCAGGGGTCCCTTGATGCCGACCAGGTATGTGCGAAATGCTTCGAGCGTTTCGTCGGGCAGCCAGTTGTTGACCTGCTTGAACGCCTTCTCGCCGGCGAGCACTTCCCTCCACTGCACGCGACGTTTGCCGCCGTACGCCTTTTCGACCGCGGCGTCGAACACGCGCACGCTCGCACGCCAGATGTCCGGCCCTGTCCCATCTCCCTCGATGAAGGGAATGACAGGATTATCCGGGACTTGGAGCCTGCCACCGCTGATCGTGATTCGTCCGTCCTGAGTCATACGCGTGTTATGCCCTCGAGATGAAGTGTCGAACAAAGGTCCTAATCCCGCAGGATGAGTGATTCGGGATCAGGGATTCGGGATTAGTACCGTCACGCGTACACACTGAGGGGCGCTGGAAGTTCCAGCGCCCCTTTTCGTGTACCCGCGTCAGGCCTAATCCCCAATCCCTAGTCCCGAATCCCTAGTCGGAGTCACTTCACTAACGTCCGCACGTAGTTGACGACATCCGTGATTTCTTCCGGCGTCAGGCGCTTGCCGAGCGCGGGCATGTTGCCGACCTCGGTCTTCTTGCCGGCTGTAATCGATTCATGAATCTGCGCGTCGGTGAGCTTTGACATCGTCGCCTTGTCATTCAACGCGGGCAGCTTCCCCTTCAGGTTCTTGGCCGCAGGGCCGTCGCCCAGGCCGGTAGCACCGTGGCACATCACGCACTGACGCTTGTAGAGTGCCGCACCGTTGGCGACCGATTCCGGAGTCGCCGCGGGGGCGGCAGCCGGTTTTGCGCCGGCGGCGGGCTTGGCCTGGCCGGCAAACACTGCAGTGACACACACGAGCGAGAGCGCTCCCGTCAATCCAACAAAAGTCCGCATGCTCATGATTAGGCAGTCCTCGTAAATAGGCGCGTTATATCCAGTTTACCTTAGATGCCCCGGCCGCGCCGACCGCGGTCTCGACCGATCCGCGCGATCCTTCCGTGCATGCCACGGCCAGAACCACGCCGCCGTCGACGACGCTCGGGTCGTACGGCAGATTCTTGAAATTCGGCAGCCGCAGCTCGACCAGCAGTCCCACGAGCGTTGCGAGCACCGCTCCCAGCATCGTCGTTTCGTAGGTGATGAGGCCGACGGTCCACGGCGCCACGATTGGCATACCGCCTTTGACGAGCGGGTAATTCAGCGCGGTAACACTAGCCAGCGAAAGGCCTCCGACCAGGCCCAGCGCGGCTCCGCAAATCGCCCAGGTGCGCAGCTTGGTCGGCTTCATATCCGGGATGAACGGCTCGCCGTGAATGGGCTGCGATGTCATCACATCCATCGACTCGGGGCCGATGCCGGCCTGGATCAGGCGCCGAATCGCCATGCGCGCGTCGTTCGGTTGCGAGAATTTCACGAGACAGGTTTGGGACATAGGAACCTGAAATCTAGAATCTGAAATCTAGAATCTACAATCTGAAATCTGGAATCTACAATCTGAACGTCCTAACGCCTGCCGCTACTGCCTAGTGACCCGGGTGAACGTCGCCTGGAACCGTCTGTCCGATAAACGTCGGGTCGGGCAGTTCGCCCGCGTGCTTGGCGGCGACCTGCAATCCTTCCTCGTACTCCCAAATCGAGATCATCGGGCTGAACTTCGCGAACAGGAAATACAGCAGAACGAACAGGCCGAGCGTGCCGGCAGCAATCGCCGCCTCTGTGAGCGACGGCCAGTAGGTGCCGTAGTTGTACGGCAGGTACGGATGCGTCAGCGTCGGCACGATGATGAGAAAGCGCTCCAGCCACATGCCGACGAGGATGCAGCACGACGCGACGAAGATGAGCGGGATCGTCCGCAACGTCTTGATCGCGAGAATCGGGAACGGGATGATGAAGTTGCACACCACCATCAGCCAGAAGAGCGGCGCGAACCTGCCGGAAATCTTGGACCAGAACACCGGCATCTCGGGCGCTTCGTTGCCGTACCACGTTACGAGGTATTCGGTGAAGGTGAAGTAAAACCACAGGAGGCTCATCGCGAAGAGCATCTTGGCCAGATTGTCGAAGTGGATCGGCTGCAGGTACTGCTCCAGCTTGAAGTACTTGCGGATCAGCACCATCGCGATCAACAGCGCCGCGATGCCCGAGAAAATCGCGCCGACGACGAAGTACGGTCCGAAAATCGTGCTGCGCCACATCGGCATGAGCGTCATCGCGAAGTCCCACGACACGATCGTGTGCACCGACACCGCGACCGGAATGATGATGAGCGCCATGATTGAGATCGCCTTTTCGAGGCATATCCACTCACGTTCCGTGCCGCGCCAACCGAGCGCCAGGAGGCGATACAACTTCTTGCGCCAGCCCGTCGCCTTGTCGCGCGCCACCGCCATGTCCGGAATCATCGGCAGGTAGAGATAGGTCACGCTGCCGGTCAAATACGTGTTGATGGCGATGAAGTCCCACATCAGCGGCGACTGGAAATTCGGCCACAGATAACGGCTGTTCGGATAGGGCACCATCCAGTAGAACAGCCACGCCCGCCCGAGATGGATGAGCGGAAAGAGCGAGCCGGTAATCAGCGCGAAGGTCGTGATCGCCTCGGCGCAGCGCGTAATCGGCCTCCGCCATTCAGCCTGCACCACCCGCAGAATCGCCGAGATGAGGGTGCCCGCGTGGCTGATGCCGATCCAGAACACGAACGTCGTGATATAGAGACCCCAGAACGACGGCCGATTCTTGCCCGCCATGCCGATGCCGTATATGAGCTGGACCGCCCACGCGACGAACACCATGCCGGTGACCGCCAGAAGGATGGCGACCATGACGTAGTAAATCGGCCCGGTTTTGAAGAGCGGGCCGAGCAGGTCGCGGTTGATCTGCGCCTCGTTCGGAACGGGCTGCGCTGACAGGTTGTGAGCCACGTTAAGCGTCCGCTTCCTTGAGATACACGACGCGCGGGCGCGTGCCGAGCTCTTCGAGCAGGCGATAGCCGCGGCGTGAGTGGGCGAGTTGTGAGACCCGGCTGTCCGGATCGCTCAGGTCGCCGAATACGAGGACCTTGGCGGGGCAGGCCTGCGCGCACGCGGGCTGAATATCGCCGTCCCGCACCTCACGCTTCTCGTCCTTCGCCGTGTCCTGCGCGCGGCGGATGCGCTGCACGCAGAACGTGCACTTTTCCATGATCCCGCTCGTCCGAACCGAGACGTCCGGGTTGAGCTGCTCGTTGAGCGGACTCGGCCACTCGGGCGTGAACCACGTGAAGTACCGCACGGTGTACGGACAGTTATTGGCGCAGAAGCGTGTGCCGACGCACCGGTTATAGACCTGCGCGTTGAGGCCGTCTGGAGTGTGATAGGTCGCGTTGACGGGGCAGACCGGCTCGCAGGGCGCCGCGTCGCATTGCTGACACATCACCGGCATGAAGCGCGCGCGGATGTTCGGAAATTCCCCTTCCCAATAGCGCTCGACGCGAATCCATTGGTGTGTGCGGCCGATGGCGGCCTGCTCGGGACCGACGATCGGCAGATTGTTCTCGGCATGGCACGCCACAACGCAGGCTTCACAGCCCGTGCAGCGATCCAGGTCGACGGTCATTCCCCATTGAGGCATTCAGGACTCCGAAACTGAAATCTAAAATCTAGAAACTAGAAACTGAAAGCTACCTGTGCAGCGGATGCTCGTGATGTCCCCGCGCATCCGATGCACCGAATCGAATCAACGGCTCGTGTCGTCCTGTTTTCGTTGCGCTCACGCGCACGCCGGTCTGCACGACGGCTCCGGACGCTTGATCGAGTGCCGATGCGCTGATCCGCAAAGGATTCGCCCCGCGATTCTGCGCGAAGCGTCCGAACTGCGTGTGCCCTTGCCCAACGGGGATAGCAACCACGTCCGGCCGTAGCCCCGGGTAGATGAATGCCGGCAGCTCGATGGTGCCCTGAGGCGACGTGATGGCCACGACGTCCCCCTCATGAATATCCAGCTTGTGAGCCGTCTCAGGGTTGATCTCGACCCACGATCCCCACATGACGGTCGTCATGGGATCGGGCATTTCCTGCAGCCATGGCAAATGTGCCGCACGGCCGTCGGCAAACGCGGCCGAGGGATAGACGTGAAGCATGAAGGGCATCTGTCCCGCATCGCCGTCAAACGCGCGAGCCGCGACAGGCTGTGATGGCATCACGAAGTTCACGCGCCGCAACGGCTCTGGGCTCTTGGCTCCTGGCTCTGGCAAGGGCGCTGCCGCCGTTAGCCAAAACCCGCCAGCGGCTACCACCTTCTTGAAGAACGCCTCGAAGTCGGCGTCTGCTGCCGTTCCCAATGCGGCGTGTGCCGAGCGGAAGGATTCCTTCACTGCGGCGGCCATATTTTCAAACGGGACCGCTGCCGCGGCATTGCCGCCGAGGGCCTTCGCCGTTTCGATCAGGACATCGCCGGGGTCGCGCGTATCCCATCTCGGCTCGACCACTGGCTGGCCGATTGTCCGCACCGTCATGCCGACACCTGGCTCGGGCACATCGTCGACCCAGCGCTCGAAGGTGGTATGGCTCGGCAGAATCAGATCGGACATGGCAGACGATTCGTCGAGGAAAGACGAGAAGCTCGCGATGAACGGCACGTTCGCGAGCGCCGAGCGCAATTTCTCCGCTTCCGGCAGCGTAAAGAGCGGGTTCGTGTCGAGCAGGAGCAGCGCCTTCACGCGGCTTGCGCCCATTGCGCCGATCAGGCTGTGAATCTCGGTTTCGGGCAGCGGCGTTTGAGCACCAGGCTTCGCGCCCGACGCGGGAAGACGGACACCTGCAGCCGGCACGGGACCGCTTGCTTCGTCGGATCCGAACAAGATGCCCCCGGTCCGACCGAATGCGCCCACGAGCGCGTTGAGCGCGTAGATCGCGGTGAGCGACGCGACATCGCGGCTGTCGCCGATAGCGACGCTCGGTCGACGTGTGGCGAACTCGCGCGCGACGCGCTGAATCGACGCGGCAGGCACATCGATCTGCGGAGCAATTTTTTCGGGGGCGTAGTCACCGAGCGACGCCGACCATTCCGCGAACCCGGCGGTGTTCTGGGCGACAAACTCCGCGTCGAACAGCTTCTCATTGACGATCACGTGCGCGATGGCGAGAGCGAGCAATCCCTCTGTGCCGGGCTTGATCGGCAGCCACTCATCGGCGCATGCAGCCGTTTGTGAGAGCCGCGGTTCAGCGTGCACGAACGCGCCGCGAATCCCGGGACGTCCCTGACGCATCTGGCCGTACGAGTAGATGTAACGCACGGGCGACAGGAAGGTCTCGAACAAGTTCGCGTTGAAGGACAGCAGGAAGTTTGCGTTCGCGAAATCCACCGCGGGCAGCCTGGACGTTCCGGTCAGGAGCTCCATCGCCTTGCGAATCGGCGCCGGATCGAATGGGTCGTAGGAGACGAGGTTGGGCGTGCCGATCCCCGCCGCAAACCGTTCGACGATGGTGCCCATCGTGCCGCGGTTTCTGCGGCCAGTGAGAACGGCGATGCCTTCCGGCGCCGCCTGTTGCTGCTGCAGTTGCGTCACGAGCAGTTGCTGCGCCTCTTTCCAGCTGATCGGCTGATATTGTCCCAAACCTCGCTGGCCCGACAGCTTCAGCGGCATCTGGATGCGATCCGGGTGATAGAGCGCCTGCACCCCCGCCTGGCCGCGGGCGCACGTGCCGCCCATGCTGATCGGGTGTTCCGGGTTGCCCTCGACCTTTTTTGCCTGCACCGCCTTGACGCGTTTTTGCTGGCCTTCAACGGTTCGAATGGATTCGCCCTGCATCACGCGAACCGTGATGCCGCATCCCGCCGAGCATTGCTGACACAGTGTGCGCACCCAGCCCTCTTCGCCGGGAACGAACTGATCCTCGGCGACCAGCAGAGGAATGAGTTGCTGAGGCTTGCCGCATCCATCGAGGATGAGGCCGGCGGTGCCGGCGATGCCGCCGGTCTTCAGGAAATCTCGTCTTTTCATGTTTCATCCGGGGGCCCCTGCCCCCCGGCGCGCGCTTCGCTTCGCGGCGCCCTATCACCCCACTCGCTCAGCGCTATTTGTGACACACGAGGCAGTCGACGCTGACTTCCTTTTCCCTGTGGCAATCGATGCACTTGCCCATCGTCCATTTGACGTTCTCGCGCATGTCCATCATGTTGGCCATGTCGCCGTGGCAGGTCGAGCACTCCACGCCGGCTTTGACGTGCCGCTTGTGCGTGAAGTGCACCGCGGCTTCGGGGTGGAAGCCGTACACACGCACCCATGGCGGCTCTTCCCCGGCCTTCGCATACGCCGCGAGCTTCTGAATCTCCGGGCTGTCCACCTTGACGTTCTCGTGGCAGACCATGCATTCGGTTACGCTCGGAATCGTCGCGGCGATGGAGCGATCGGCGTTGACGTGGCACGTCAGACATTCCATCTGATTGTCGACGACGTGGGTTTTGTGCGGGTACGCGATAGGTTGCGGCACGCGGCGTGCGGGCCAGAGAGCGGCAGCCGCCGCTGACGCTATCAGCAGAACGAGCACAAGTGCGCCGAACACGTATTTACGCATGAGAATCGTTTACTTGTCGGGGTAAAACCGCGTCCCTCGACTCACTCGGGACGCCCTGAGTAGCGTCGAAGGGCGAAAGTCTATCTCGCTTTGGATTGCGAAGTCTAGGAGCACGATAACGTGATGGCCTCTCGTAATCTGCCGTCGTTTCGGCAACGCGATGACGCCTCGAACAAATCGCGTGGCATGAGTTCGACTGAGCATAACGTGTCAAAATAGGCTCTGATTAGGCTCTACCGGCTTTAGGCTCTTGGCTTTGGCAGGCTGGAACCCAGAGCCCAAAAGCCCAGAGCCCAAAGCCCAAAGCCGAGGAGCGAAGAGTGTCTGATCGTAAGTATCGGCAGAGGGGGTATCAGGATTCACCTCGCGAGCGCCGCCCGGCGCCGAGCGGCCTTGGCGCCCCGCAGGCGCCGAAGCCTCCAGCCGATCGCATTGAAACGCGCCTCGACAAGGCCGAGCGTAAGGCGCTCGAAGGACGCGCGCCCAGCGTTCCGGGCTTCCACGAAGTGATGCGTTGCGCGCGGTGCGGCAACGTGTTCACGGGTACGGTTGCCGCTGATTCCCGCTGCAAGCGCTGCGGATCAGACCTTCGCACGTGCGCGCAATGTGAGTCGTTCGATACGGCGAGGCCGTTCGAGTGTACGCAGAAACTTGCTGTGCGGATTTCGCCGAAGGACGTCAGAAATACGTGCGAGCTGTTTTCGCCGCGCGTCACTGTCGAACGGGAAACGCGCTCAGAAGCCCAACCTCAAGCGCCCAGCAGCGCTCGCAAAGCATTCGATGACCTCTTCAAATAGGTGGTAGGTGGTCCGTCTCATCTTCTTTGAGCAGTCGATTGGGTGCGAGACATGCGCGCCGACCCGGCGCGTACTGGAGCAGATCGCCGCAGACAATCCCGATGTCACGCTCGACGTGCTGAACCTGGTACTCGACAAGGAGAAAGCCGCTGAGTACGGCGTGGATCGCGTCCCCGCCCTTATCATCGCCGCTGCCGCGAGCGAGCGCATCCGGTACTACGGGGCGCCGCTGGGCAACGAGCTGCCGACTCTGCTTCAGGCCATCACCATGGCGGAGACGCAGGCGACCGGCCTTTCTGACGAGAGCCGGGCGCAATTGCAAACGCTCTCGGCGCCGGTGAGCCTGCAGGTGTTCTTCACGCCGACGTGCATCTATTGCCCCCGCATGATTTCCCTCGCGAATCAGGCCGCGATCGAAAGCCCGCTGGTGTCCACTGTCGCGATCGATGCGACCGAGTTTCCCGATCTGGTACGCCGGTACAACGTGAACGGCGTGCCGAAGACGATCGTCAACGATACGATGGAGATCATGGGCGCGGCGCCCGAACAGGAATTCATCGCGGCCATTGCCCGTGTCGCCGATGACCGGCCGGACGCCGGCGATTAGAGCGAGGGACAGGAGAGTTGCGGCTTGCGATCCGGTTCGTCTTCGTCGTGCTGGGCCTCTGCGTCAGTGACCATGTCTACGCGCAGTCGCCGGTTTCATACCGTCTGAGCTTTCCCGAAGCCCAGCACCACCGAATGCAGGTCGAGGTGATCTTTCCCGACGCGCCGTCCGGGGTCCTCGAGGTCCTTATTTCGCGCACGTCGCCCGGCCGTTACGCCATTCACGATTTCGCCAGAAATGTATACGACGTAAGGATTGACGACGGCCAGGGAGTCCCGCTCGCCGTCGAACGTCCCGACCCGTCGCAATGGAACGTTGCGGGGCACCGCGGCGTGGTGCGCATCCGCTACAAAGTTTGGGGCGATCACCTCGACGGCACACACCTCGCGATCGACGCGACCCACGCGCACCTCAACATGCCGGCGGCGCTGATGTGGGCACGCGGCTTCGAGCTACGCCCCGCGCGGGTCACGTTCGAGGCGCCGGCGGCGTGGAAGATCGCCACACAGCTGCATCCGACCACGGATGCTCGAACGTTCACCGCCGGAAGCCTGCAGTACCTGATGGACAGCCCGACAGAGCTGAGTGCGTTCGCGTCGCGGACCTTCACGGCCGGGCGTGAGTTCAGGGTCGCACTCCACCACGACGGCAGCGATGCGGATGCCGACAGGTTTACGGCGGCTCTCGCGCTGATCGTGCGGGAGTCGCGCGGGATCTTTGGGGAGCTGCCTTCCTACGAGGAACCCTACACATTCATTTTGGACTATTTGCCGTGGGCACATTCCGACGGTATGGAGCATCGCAACAGCGCCATCCTGACCGAGCCTGCCCGTCTTCGCGTTCCGGACGAGCAGCGCAGCGCGCTCAGCACCGCCGTCCACGAGTTTTTTCACAGCTGGAACGTTGAGCGCATGCGGCCGCGCTCGCTCGAGCCCATAAAGCTCGATGCACCGAACCCGTCCGGGGAATTGTGGTTTGCCGAAGGGTTCACCCAATACTACGGCCCGCTCATCATGCATCGGTCGGGGATAACTGGAATTGACGACTTTGCGGCGAACCTCGGACACTCGCTGGATCTCATCATTCGCACCCCGGCGCGCAAATACCGGAACGTAGAAGAGATGAGCCGCTTCGCTCAATTCGTCGATGGGGCGGTGTGGACCGACCCGGCAAACAACGACAATCACTTCGTCTCCTACTACGATTGGGGCGCGATTATCGGCCTCGGCCTCGATCTCTCTCTGAGAGCGCGCAGCGATCACAAAGCGACGCTGGATCACTACATGCGGCGGCTGTGGCAGGAATTCGGACGCGCCGCGTCCACGAGCGAAGGTGCAGTGCCCCGTCCGTACACCGCGCAGGATCTGCGTCGGGTGCTCGCCGACGTGGACGGCGATCGCGCATTTGCGGACGATTTTTTCGAGCGGTACGTGCACGGGCGCGACGTACTTGATTACGCGCCGCTCCTGGCTCGAGCCGGCTTGATTCTTCGGAAGCGCGGTCCCGGCCGGCCGTGGATTGGGCCTGTGTGGCTCGACGCCGCGAACGGCACGCCGCGCATCGCGGTGCCGACGCTCGAAGAAACCCCGGCCTACGCCGCCGGCCTCGACCGTGGCGACGAGCTGCTGTCGTTCGACGGCGTCGCCATCTCCAGCCGCGGCCGCCTGGACGAGGCGGTCGAGCGGCGCCGCCCAGGGGACAACGTGCGGCTGTCAATCCGGCGTCGCGGCGTCGTGCAGGAACTGACATTGACCATTGGCGAGGACCCACGCCTCGAGCTCGTCCCCGTGGAAAGCACCGGGCGTCCGACGTCCGCTGCGGAAAGCGAATTCCGGAGGCGCTGGCTCGGCTCACAGCAGTAAATCGCACCCGTCATATACTGCGAACCCCATGGCCGACGAATCAACACGCAACTGGACGCGCACCTACCTTGCCGTCATCGCCATAGAAATCCTGACGCTTGCGGGATTGTGGCTTCTGCAGCGCCACTACGGAACGTAGCGATGCACCCACTCGATTGGGCCGTCGTCGCCGCCTACGTCGGATGGCTCATCTGGGACGGCGTCAAACGAACCAAGCTCGAGAGCACGACGGAGTCCTACTTTCTCGCCAATCGATCCATGCCGTGGTGGGCCGTGGGACTGTCGGTGATGGCGACGCAGTTGAGCGCGATCACGCTCGTCGGCACCACGGGACAGGGATACAACGACGGCCTGCGATTCGTGCAGTTCTACTACGGGCTGCCGATCGCGATGATCATCCTGTGCGTGACGCTCGTGCCGTTCTTTTACCGCGCGCGGGTGTACACCGCGTACGAGTATCTCGAGCGTCGATTCGACC
Source organism: Vicinamibacterales bacterium (assembly GCA_963784045.1). GTDB lineage: Bacteria > Acidobacteriota > Vicinamibacteria > Vicinamibacterales > JAMQPK01 > JAMQPK01. Next base: position 210,332 of record CAWAPZ010000020.1, on the reverse strand, counting down.
TGAAAACGCGAACCTTCACGAGCGGTCTGTTCCTCGTGTCGCGCGCGATGTCGTGCGGCGCCATCGCAGCGGCGCCCGCCGTGGTGCTGTCGGTCGTTCTGGGCTGGAGCGTCACCCTGACCACGCTTCTCATTCTCGTACCCGCGGTGATCTATACGATGCTCGGCGGTGTGCAGGCCGTCACCTGGACCGACGTCAAGACGATGGGCCTGACGGTGTTCGCGCTCGTCATTGCGATGGTGTTCCTCGTGATGGGATTGCCGAGCGGCGTTCGTGTCGACGACGCGCTGTCGATCGCCGGGGGGACCGGACGGCTCAACGCCTTCGATTTCAGATTCACGCTGACAGAGACCTATACCTTCTGGTCGGGCATGCTCGGAGGCTTGTTCCTGATGCTCTCGTATTTCGGCTGCGACCAGAGCCAGGTGCAGCGCTATCTCACTGCCAAGTCAGTCGATGACGGCCGGACGTCGCTGTTGATGAGCGCGTTCTGGAAGATTCCGCTGCAGGTGCTGGTGCTGATTGTCGGCGTGTTCACCTTCCTGTTCTATCTGTTCAACCAACCGCCGCTGCTGTTCAACCCTGTACACGAGGAGCGGGTGCGCGTCAGCGCGGTGGCGCCGGTCTATGAGGGTCTGCAGCGGGAATTTCAGTCGACGTTTGCCGCTCGGCGTCAAGCAGCCATCGATATCGCGGCGGCGCGGCACGCGGGCGACGTGCGCGAGCAGGCGCGTGCGACCGACGACTTCAGCCGGCAGGACGCCGCGCTGCGATCGATCAGGACGCGGGCGATTGGACTCGTGCGCCAGACGACAGACGACGCGAGCTTCAACGACGTGAATTACGTGTTCCCCACGTGGATCACGACCGCGCTGCCGATCGGCATCGTCGGCCTGTGGATCGCCGCCATCATCACGGCGGCGACCGATTCGATTGCGGCCGAGCTGAACTCGCTGTCGACCGCCTCGGTCATCGATTTTTACAAGCGCCTCGTCAGGCCGAACGACACCGACGCCCACTACCTGCTGGTTTCACGCATCGCGACGGGATTCTGGGGTGTGTTTGCAGGCGTGATCGCCGTCTATGCGAGCAGCCTCGGACCGCTCATCGAGGTCGTCAACCGGTTCGGGTCGTTCTTCTACGGGTCGATTCTCGGCGTCTTCATGCTCGCGATCCTGACGCGCCGGGCGACCGGCACCGGCGCTTTCGTCGGCTTGGTGGCGGGGATGTCGTCTGTGGCAGCAGTGGCGTACTTCCGTCCCGAGATTTCGTTTCTCTGGCACAACGTGATCGGCGCGGTGGTGGTTCTCGGGATCGGACTGTCACTGAGTCTTTTGACAGGAGTGCAGAAGATCACCAGGAATGGCGACTGAGCCGCCGGTCCGGCAACTTGAGACTATCGACTAGAATGGCTGCGCTTTGGCAAAAACCCACTATGACACGAGCTTCTGGCTGGACCGATTTCCCTCGTCCCGTCGTCCGTCGTATCCACGGCACCGCGGCGACCTCCAGGTCGAGGTCGCCATCGTCGGCGGCGGTGCGCTGGGGTGCGCGACCGCGTATGTGCTGGCGGCCGCCGGCGTTGATGTCGCCATCTTCGAGCGAGACCGTCTCGCGCAGGGGCAGGCAGGCCGCGGAATCGGCATCATCGTGCACGAGCCGGAGCCGTTGTTCTACGAGCTCGCCAAACAGCACGGCGTTCGGGATGCCCGCTATATTTATCAAACGGCGCGCCGAGGCTCGCTTGAGTACGTGTCGGCGTTGAAGCGCCTGCGCATCGAGTGCGGCCTGCAGATTCGCGATGCCATCCAGTTCAGCTCGAGCCCCGACGGCATGCAGGAACTTCAAAAGGAATACGGCGCCCGCCGCGAAGCGGGCCTCGACGTCGCCTCGTTGAAGGGGACGCCGCTATTCCGAAAAATAGGCGTCAACGGCTTTGGATTGATCACGCACGGCGCCGCAAGCGTCGATCCGTACAAGGCGTCGATCGGCTTTGCCCGGGCCGCCGTGGCCCGCGGCGCGAAGATCTTCGAGCAGTCGCCGGTGGTGCGAATCCGCCCGCGGCGCCGGACGGTCGACATCCGGACCGCCGCCGGCGTCGTCACGGCGTCGAAGGTCGTCGTCGCCACGGGGTATCCTACCGACGATTTCAAGCCGCTGCGCCGCCGATTCGCGCGCAGCGACGCGTATGCCGTGCTGACGGGCGAGCTGCCGGCGGTTGTGCGGCGCGAAATGACGTCACCTGAGTTGATTCTCAGGGACACGGCCTCTCCCGATCACTGGGTGCACTGGATCGGCAATCGCGTGCTCTTTGCCGGTGCCGATCAGCCGAGCGTGGCCGATCGCGCGCGCGCGCGCGCGCTCATCCAGCGTACCGGACAGCTGATGTACGAACTGTCGGTCATGCACCCGGCGATTTCCGGGCTCATGCCCGAGTACTCGTGGGATGTCGCGTCTTCGCGGACGATCGACGGCGTCCCGTATTACGGCCCGCACCGGAATTATCCACATCATTACTTCGCGTTCTCGGGCGGAACCGGAGGCCTGGGCTTGGCCTTCGCCGCGGCACGCATCATCCTGCGCCACTATCAGGGGACGCCGGACAAAGGCGACCAGCCATTCTCGTTTACCCGGATACGTGAATGAGCGGGCTCGATCTGCTGGCGTTTGGCCCGCATCCCGATGATCTGGAGATTGGGCTCGGCGGTACGCTTGCCAAGCATGCAGCGCTCGGTCACGCGGTAGGGTTGTGCGATCTGACGCGCGGCGAGATGTCGAGCAACGGCACTCCGGATGAGCGCGTCAGGGAGGCCGAGGCTGCGCGCACGGTGCTGGGCGCGGCGTGGCGCGAGAATCTCGCATTGCCCGACCGCGCGATCGGGGCCTCGCAGGAGCACACGCGCACGGTCGTCGAACTGATTCGTCGAGTGCGTCCGCGCGCGATCGCCGTTCCCTATTGGCAGGACCGTCATCCTGATCATCAGGCATCGGCGGCGTTGCTGCGCGAGGCCGTGTTCAACGCCAGGCTCAAGCGGTATGCCGCCACGGGTGATCCCTGGCAGCCCGAGTGGGTGTGCCATTACTTCATTAACGACGCCGCGCCGGTGTCGTTCGTCGTCGATGTGTCTGAACACTACGAGACGAAGCGCCGGGCGCTGGCGTGCTATGCCAGCCAGTTCTCGCGCGCAACCGAATCTGCAGAAACGCGTCTAAATTCCCCGAGCTTCACCCAGCTCATTGAAAGCCGCGATGCACAGTTTGGCGCTCTGTCGGGCGTCCGGTTTGCCGAGGGCATCGTGGTGACCGAGCCGGTGGTTCGTGAACATCTGCTTAAATAGGTAAGCATGCATATCGGGGTGGTCTGTTACGCGTCTGTGGGCGGTAGCGGCATCGTGGCGACCGAGCTCGCCAAGTCGCTGGCCCGGCGCGGGCACCAGGTGCATCTCATCAGCACGGAGCCGCCCTTTCGGCTTGGCGACTACGAGGCGGGCCTCGCGTTCCATCGCGTCCAGACGCCGACCTACCCCCTCTTTCGCGAGCCCCAGTACATGCTTTCGCTCGCGAACACGATCGTGCAGCTCTCGCGCGAGTTCTCGCTCGACATCGTCCACGCGCATTACGCGATCCCGCACGCCACCGCCGCGTACCTGGCCAAACAGATTATCGCGTCGACCAATGGCCGATCGGACACCAAGGTGCCGAAGGTCATCACGACGCTCCACGGAACCGACATCACCCTCCTCGGCAGCGATCCGTCGTACTCCGAAACCGTCGCGTTTTCGATCGATCAGTCAGACGGCGTCACGGCGGTGTCCGCCAGCTTGCGAGAGGACACGTATCAGGCGTTGTCTCTTAAACACGAGATTCGCGTCATCCCGAATTTCCTCGAGTGCGACGAGCACGGCCGCCGGGTTCTGCCGGAGTTACGCGCGCGGCTATGCCCGCCGGCCAGGTACGACAAGCTCATCATTCATCTCTCGAACTTCAGGCCCGTCAAACGGGTCGACGCCGTCGTGGAGATATTCGAGCGCATACGCAAGGAGGTGCGCGCGAAACTGATCTTCGTTGGTGACGGTCCCGAGCTGGGCCGCGCGATGCGATTGATGCACGATCGCGGCCTCGTGTGCGACGTCGAGGCTCTCGGCGAGCAGGATCAGGTCGTGCCTCTCCTGTCCGTCTCGGATCTGTTCCTGCTGCCGTCGGCCCAGGAGAGTTTCGGTCTCGCCGCGCTCGAAGCGATGGCGTGCGAGGTGCCGGTCGTGGCGTCCCGCGTCGGCGGCCTGCCTGAGGTGGTTGAGGACGGCGTGTGCGGATTCTTATGCGATCCCGACGACATCGAGGGGATGGCGAAGGCGGCAATATCGCTGCTGAGCGATCCTGTCGTGCACAAACGCTTTGCGAGAGCGGCGCTCGATCGTGTGCGGAGCCACTTCTGCGCCGGCCGCGTCGTTCCCCAGTACGAAGCGTATTATCAGGAAATCATCCAGAGCTGATGCGATGACGCTGTCGCGCGCAACTGTCATGTTGATCGTGTCGGCGGCAGTGGCCGTGCTAGGTCCGGCTAAAGCCGGACACTACGGGCTCGACGCACAGATGCGCGTTCGTCCGGTCGATCTCGAAGACGGCGCTGTGGCTCTCGGTCTCGCTCTCCGGCAGCTCAACAACACCGGCGTCTTCATGCAGGCGACGGCACATCCAGACGACGAGAACAACGCGCTGCATGTGTACCTGAACCGCGGGCAGGGCGTGCGCACGATTCTCGCCACGGCGACGCGCGGCGACGGCGGGCAGAACGAGATCGGTCCCGAGCTCTACGATCCGCTCGCGGTGCTGCGAACCGAAGAGCTCGAAGCCATGCACCGCTTCGATGCCACCGAGCAGTACTTCACTCGAGCGATCGATTTCGGCTACTCCTTCAGCATCGAAGAGACGCTCGAGAAATGGGGACGTGACGAGATCATCGGCGACTACGTGCGCCTCATTCGCATGACGCGGCCTGATGTGGTTGTTGGAATGAATCCCACGGGCACGGCCGGCGGACTGCACCATCAGACGTCGGGCCTGCTTAGCCGCGAAGCGTTCAAGGCGGCCGGCGATCCCGCGCGCTACCCCGAACAGATCCGCGAAGGGCTCATGCCGTGGCAGCCGCGTAAGTACTACTACCCGGCCGGAGGACCTGGTGGCGGCGGGCGCGGCCAGGCTGCACCGCCGCCCGGACCTTTGCCGCTCGGCGCGTTGAAAGCGGCGACGTTCGACGCGTCACCGTTCGACGCGTTGCTCGGCCGCACGTATGCCGAGATCGGGACTGAAGAGCGGGGCATGCATAAGAGCCAGGCGATGGCTCAGCTGCTGGCGCTTCCGGCGGGACGGTCGCAGCAGCGATACCTTCTGATGGAGTCTTCCGTGGCTCAACGCGCGGCGCCAGCCGAAGAGGCGTCGCTTTTTGATGGCATCGACACGACGCTGCCCGGACTCGTCTCACTCGTCCGCGGCACGCCTCCACCTGCATTGTCCGCTGGCCTGCGCGCGATTGCCGATCACGTGTCGGAAGCGCAGAAAGCATTCGACATCGATGGCCCATTCGCGGCCGCTCCTCCGATTGTCGCCGGTCTCAACGCGGTGCGAGGACTCCGGCAGCAGCTTGCTTCCATGGAACTGTCCCCTGAAGCGCGATTCGATCTCGATGCGAGGCTGCAGACCAAGGAGGATCAGTTCACAGAGGCGACGCTTCTGGCGCACGGACTTCGTATTGAAGTGCTGTCAGACGATGGGATCGTCGTGCCTGGACAGGACGTGCGCGTGTCGATCACCATCGGCGACCGCGGCAGGCCTGTGAGCGTGTCGTCGGTGGGACTCACTGGGTTTTCGGTTCCGGCGAAGTGCCCGTCGATGGCGTTGGAGGTTGGCGCCGTATATCGGTGTGACGCGGCGACACAGATTCCAGCTGACGCCAGAGCCACCAAGCCCTATTGGAAGCCGCTGCCGACAGCGGCGCGGTACGAGTTCGAGCCGGACGCGCCGTTCGGGCTTCCGTTCCGTCCGACACCGTTCCGCGCGTCGCTTACGCTGACGGCCGGCGCTGCCGAGCTGCACGTCGAGCGTCCGGTCGAGTTTCGGTATGAAGGGCAGCAGCTGGAGGGCGAGAAGCGGATGGAGCTGACCGTGGTGTCGCCCGTCGCGCTACGGGTGACACCGTCGATTGCGATCGTGCCCGCTGGACGCGGTGCGACTCCCATGGTGAGCCGCGAAGTTCGGGTCACGGCCGCAAATCACGCGAAGGGCGCGACGAACGGCCAGGTACGTATGGATGCGCCGCCGGGCTGGACGACGACCCCGGCTGCCCAGGCCGTCAATTTCACACGCGAAGATGAGGCGCAAACGGTGCGCTTTTCGGTGCGTCCCGCCGCGAAGGCGGCGCTGGAACAGTACACCGTGAAATCGGTCGCGTCGGTCGGCGCGCAGAGTTTCGAGACTGGATTTCAGGCTGTCGAATATCCGCACATCCGGCGAAGACAGCTCGAGATTCCTGCGTCGGTCGCCGTGAAGGTCATGGATGTGCGTCTCGCGCCTGACCTCACGATCGGGTATGTCATGGGCACGGGTGATGAGATACCCGCGGCTCTTCGCGGCCTGGGCGCGACGGTCCAGTTGCTGGACGCGGACGAGCTCGGGTGGGGCGACCTGAAGCGGTACGACGCCATATTCATTGGCGTCCGTGCCTATGACAGCCGCGAGGATCTGCGCGCCAACAACAAGCGTGTGCTCGATTACGCGTCGGCCGGCGGCACGGTCGTCGTGCAATATAACCGCGGCAGCTCGTGGATCCAGTACGCGCCGTTTCCCGCCGGGTTCAGCAACACGCGGGTCACCGACGAAAACGGCCAGGTACAGGTGCTCGCATCGGACGATCCTGTATTTCATTACCCGAACGAGATTGGCGCCAGTGCGTGGGCCAACTGGGTGCAGGAACGCGGCACCTATTTCATTGTTCCCGGCGATCAGCGGTACACGGATTTGGTTCAGATTCACGAGCCGTTCGAGCACAACGAAGGATGGAAGAAGGGCGCCCTCGTGACTGCGAATGTCGGGAAGGGCCGCTGGATATTCGTCGGTCTTGGGTTGTGGCGGCAGGTCGCGGCCGGGACCGACGGCGCCTTCCAACTGCTCGCGAATCTCGCCAGTCGCGGAAGGCTTCCGGGCAAATAAGCGCCTCCTCCTTTTTCGTAGTCTTTCAATCGTCCAGTCTCAGTCTTCCAATCTGCCAATGGTGTGAAATAATCCAAGGCACCCCTCAGCCGTATCCCGTTCGAGCTTGAATGCCTCCAGACGCCCGGGTTCAACACCTTCTCAGACGAGCGGGCTTCGGCACCACCGTTGCCGAAGCGGCGGCGTTCAGCCAGCGCGGCGTTGTGGCCACGCTGGACGCGCTCGTGAATTACCACGGCACGCCGGATGACGTCGACGCGACGATCGGTCAGGCCGGGTACTCGGCAGTGACGCCCTCCGCGGGCGCGTCGGAACCATTCTCGCCTTCAAGCGCCATCAACGACGCACGGCAGCGCTGGCTCTTCCGCATGGTGCACTCCCGGCGCCCGCTGCAGGAGAAGATGGCACTGTTCTGGCACCAGCATTTCGCCACGGCCTACAGCAAGATCGCGAATGCAGTGGGCGGCGCCATCGCCACTCAGCTGATGGCAGCAAAACCCTCGGAGCATCCTGCGTGGCTGCGTGGGCAGCTCGAGTTGTTCCGTGACTACGCGCTGCCGAATTTCCGGGATTTGCTGTATGAAGTCGCCCGAGACCCGGCAATGCTTTTCTGGCTGGACGGCCGCTTGAACACGAAGGCGCGCCCGCAGGAGAACTTTGCGCGCGAAGTGATGGAGCTCTTCACGATTGGCGTCGGACAGTTCACTGAAGCGGACGTCTACGCCGGAGCTCGAGTGTTCACCGGTTGGAACCTTCAGCGCATCGGCGAGGCGCGCGATCCGCTGGGGTTCTACCAGTTTTTTTTCAACGGCGCGCAGCACGACACCAGCGCCAAGACGTTCAGCTTCCCGATCTACGCCGATGGTTCGAGGACCATCCCGGCGCGCGCGGAATCGGGCGGCATCCAGGACGGAATCGATTTGCTCAACGCGCTTGCGCGCCATCCGTCGACCGCGCGCCGCATGGCGCAGAAGCTCTGGTCATTTTTCATCAGTGAGATACGCCCGCCCGATGGCACTTTCGTCGCGCGCATCGCGAATGTGTATGCCCTCGGCGACTGTCACATGTCTCCTGTGGTGCGCGCGGTGCTGACATCGCAGGAGTTCGACGCTCCCGACAGCGTCTTCGCGAGATTCTCGTGGCCCGTCGAGTTCGTGGCGCGCGCGCTGAAGGAAATCGGCTACGCGGGATTTCCGCTCAACGCCGCGCTCGGGCCGCTGTCGAACATGGGCCAGCAGTTGTTCGAGCCGCCGGACATTGCCGGATGGGAGCGCGGCCCGGCGTGGTTCACGACCGCGGCGATGCTTGCCCGAATGAATTTTGCCGCGACGCTGACGTCGCGGCAGCGCAACGACATTGCCGCGGCCGCGACGGGCAACGGCCCGACGCCCGACGCGCTGTTGTCCTTTTATCTGGACCGCGTCTCCCCCGCGCCGTTCGAGCAGCACGCACGCAACTGCCTGCTCGACTACCTGCGCGGCGGCACGCCGTGGACCGGAAATGCCGCCCAGCTTCGCGTGAAGGCGCCGGGGTTGTTACATCTGATCGCCGGATCCTCGGAGTATCAGCTGGTATGAGATTCACGAGACGCGCATTTGTCCGCGGCGGCGTCAGCGCGTTCACCCTGGGTTTCGCGGCGCCGCGCTTTCTTTCCGATATCGCGCTCGCGCAGGGTGCGGCGTTCCGAAATCTCGTCGTGCTCTATCTCGGCGGTGGCAACGACTCGCTCAGCATGCTCGTGCCGTATCGCGATGCCTTCTATCAGAGCCGGCGCCCCGCACTGGCAGTACCCGCCGGCCAGGTGCTGCAAATCGGCCGCGATTCCGCAGGCAACGAGCTCGGCCTCCACCCGCGTCTGACGGGGCTGAAGACGATTTTCAACGAAGGCCGGCTGGCGCTGATTCAGCGCACCGGTTACGAAAACTCGAGCCGCTCGCACTTCGAAGGCACCGACATCTGGTCGACCGCGAACCCGTTGTCGACGCAGGGTCCCGGATGGCTGGGGCGATACCTCGATACGATTCCCGCGCCTGTCGATCCGCTGTACGCGTGGAACACCGGCGCCGAAGTGCCGCATTCGCTGTTGTCGCGGCTGGTTGGCGTGCCGTCGATCAGCAATCCTGCGGCGTACGCGTTCCAGAGTCCGAATGGCGCAGCCGAGGCCGCGCAAGAGCGGAATGCGGCGACGAGGATGTCGTCGCATCTGCCTCTGCACCGTCCGCACCTGGCGTTCGTCAACGCGAGCGCTCAAACGGCGTTCGCAACCCTCGATCGGGTAGCGACGGTCGGCGCCTACGTTTCTGCGGTGACGTATCCCACGAACGGATTTGCGCAGGCGCTGCGCGCGGTCGCGGGGGCGCTGGCGACGCAAATCGGCACGAGGGTCTTCTGGGTGCAGACGGGCGGGTACGACACCCACGCGGCTCAGAACGGCTCCTACGGAACGCTGATGACGACGCTGAATGACGGCCTGCTGGCGTTTTACCAGGACCTGAACAACAACGGGCTGCTGAACGATACGCTGATTCTCCAGTTCTCCGAGTTTGGGCGGCGCATCATCGAAAACGGCAGCGGCGGCACCGACCACGGCGCCGCGAGTGTCATGATGGCAATCGGCGGGCGGGTGCGAGGCGGGATTTACGGGACGGCGCCCTCGCTGTCGCCGGATCCCGCCAATCCCACGCTCGAGAACAACGGGAACGACGTGCGGTTCCAAACCGACTTCCGCTCGGTCTACGCGCGCGTCATCGACGACTGGCTTGGCGCCGATTCGTCGGCCATTCTCGGCGGGGACTTCCGCGGAGGACCGGCATTCCTATGAGCCGGAAACTAGAATCTGAAAACTAGAATCTGGAATCTACAATCTAGAATCTACAATCCAGATTCCAGTTTCTAGTTTCTAGTTTCTAGTTTTCCAGATTCTCGTTTCCAGATTTCAGATTCCCCTCCCACCGCATCGTGTGTGTAATACTGGCGTGTTTACATGCTTCGGACGGCTTCAATTCAGATAGCTGCCATCGTGGGTCTCGCGGCGGTGCCCACCAACGCCGCCGCACAGCAGCGCGCCACCGACCTCGGCGCGGCGCTCCTCCAGACACCGGCGATCCGCGCCGCCGTCGATTTCGCGAAGACCGACGAGATGCGCACCATCGAGGATCAAATCAAGATCTGCGAAGTCGAGGCGCCGCCGTTTCAGGAAGCGAAGCGTGCGGAGCTGTACGCGAGCCTGCTGCGCGAAGCCGGAGTGAAGAACGTCCGCATCGACTCCGAGGGCAACGTCATCGGTGAGCGGCCGGGCGCGGCCGCGCGCCCGAACGTCGTTTTGAGCGCGCATCTCGACACCGTCTTTCCGCGCGGCACCAATGTGAAAGTTCGCAGAGACGGCTATGTACTGCGCGGCGCCGGCATCGGCGACGATTGCCGTGGGCTCGCCGACGTACTGGCCGTCGCGCGTGCGCTGAATACAGCCGGTGTGACGACGCCTGGAACAATCACCTTCGTTGGCACCGTCGGAGAAGAAGGGCTCGGAGATTTGCGCGGCGTGAAGCGCCTCTTCAACGACACGATGAAAGATAAGATCGATCGCTTCGTCTCGATCGACGGCGAGGGACTGGGTGTCACGCACATCGCGATTGGCAGCGCGCGGTTCCGCGTCACCTTCAAAGGTCCGGGGGGCCACAGCTTCGGATCATTCGGCGTCGTCAACCCGATTCACGCGATGGGCAGGGCCATGGCTGCCATCGCAGACCTGCAAGTGCCCAGCTCGCCGCGCACGACGTTCAACGTCGGCCGTGTTGGCGGCGGCACGTCGATCAACGCCATTTCGAGCGCGGCATGGATGGAAGTCGATCTTCGCTCCGGCGATACCGCCGCGCTCCGGACGCTCGAGAAGCAATTCCGCCAGGCCGTGGCAGACGCGGTGACGCAGGAGAACGCGCGGTGGAACAGTTCGGCACTGACCGCCGCTATTGAGGTCGTCGGCATGCGGCCCGCGGGGCGCCTCTCCTCAGCCGCGCCGATCGTTCAGGCCGCGATCTCGGTCTCGAAAGCGCTGGGCCTTCCGTTGACGTTCTCGGAGGGCTCGACCGATGCGAACCTGCCCCTCAGCCTCGGCATTCCGGCGGTGACGATTGATGCCGGCGGTCGCGGATCGGGCGCGCACACAGACAACGAAACGTACGACGCCACTGAAGCCTGGAAGGGAACGCAACGCGCGATTCTGCTGACCGTGGCGCTCGCGCAACCGTGAATTCTCTGGATTACACTTAGTACGCAATGCCTCAGGTCAAATCGCGCCTGCCAATCAAACGCACGAAATTCAAGCTCAGCACCGACGAGCTCCTCGAAATGTATTACTGGCTCAAGTTCATTCGCGCGTTCGACGAACGCCTGAGCCTCGGTGTGCGCCAGGGAAAAGTGCGCAGCGGCGTCTACACAGGCATCGGCCAGGAAGCGATTGTCGTCGGAAGCTGCTTCGGCCTGCGGCAGGACGACTGGATTTTTCCGCTCCACCGCGACCTCGGCGCGCTCCTGATGAAAGGGGTCACGCCGCGCCAGATGATGGCGCAGATGTTCGCCAAGGAGACGGGCCTCTCGAAGGGACGGGATTCCGCGCTGCACAGCGGCGTCAATGAGCTCGGCATCTTCGGCAACACGAGCATGCTCGGCGCGAACCTGCCCGTGGCCGCCGGCGTTGGTCTCACGATGAAAATGGAAGCGACGGACAGCGTCTGCATTGCGTACTTCGGCGAGGGCGCCAGCAACACCGGCGACTTCCACGAGGCGCTCAACTTCGCGGGCGTCAACAAACTGCCCATCATCTTCATCTGCGAGAACAATCTCTACGCGTACTCGGTGCCGGTCGAAAAGAGCATGGCGGTGGAGGACGTGGCCGTGCGCGCGGAAGGGTATGGTTTCGATGGCGTCGCAATCAACGGCAACGACGTGCTTGCCGTGTATCAGGCGGTCAAAGGTGCGCGCCGCCGCGCGCGCGCCGGCGAAGGCCCGACGCTGATCGAGTGCAAGACGTACCGCTGGCACGGGCACTCCGAGCACGACAAGGCCTTCTATCGCACGAAGGAAGAGCTGGCGATGTGGAAGAGCCGTGACCCGCTTCCGACCTTTAAGAACTACCTCGAACATATGAGCGTTCTGATTCCCGAGAAGGAGCAGGAGATCGAGCAGCGCATCAAGGAAACTCTGGACGATGCCGTGCGATTTGCCGAGGACAGCCCCGATCCGGCGCCGGAAGAAGCCGTCACCGATCTGTATGCATAGGATAGGTCAGACCCTCTTTTTACGAAAAGCGAAAGTCCCAACCGCATAATGGCGAAGGAAATTTCCTATCTGGAAGCGATTCGCGAAGCGCTCTTCGAAGAGATGCGCCGCGATCCGAAGGTGTTCGTTCTCGGCGAGGACGTTGGGCCGTATGGCGGTGCGTTCGGCGTCACCGCCGGCATCGCCGAGGAGTTCGGCGAAGCGCGCTGTCTCGACACGCCGATCTCCGAATCCGCGATCGTCGGCGTCAGCATCGGCGCATCTCAGCGGGGATACCGTCCTGTCGCCGAGATGCAGTTCGCTGATTTCATCAGCTGCGGTTTCGACCAGATCGTCAATCAGGCGGCAACGCTGAGATACCGTACCGGCGGGCGCGTGACCTGTCCCATCGTCGTACGCGCTCCGAGCGGCGGAAATGTCGGCGGCGGGTTGTATCACTCACAGAACCCTGAAGGGTGGTTCATCCACCGGCCGGGGCTGAAGGTTGTCGCGCCGTCGAACGCCTGGGACGCGAAAGGGCTGCTCAAGGCAGCGATCCGCGACGACAATCCCGTCATATACATGGAGCACAAGTACCTCTATCGCCGCGCGAAAGGCCCTGTGCCGGAAGGCGATGAGATCGTGCCCATCGGCATGGCGGCGGTCCGTCGCCCTGGCAGCGATGCGACGCTCGTGACGTACGGTGCGATGGTGACGCCGTCGCTCGAAGCGGCGGACCGGCTGGCAAAGGAAGGCGTCGAGGTCGAGGTGATCGATCTGCGGTCGCTGATGCCGTACGACAAGGCGGCGATTTTCGCGTCGGTCGAGAAAACCAGCCGTCTGCTGATCGTTCACGAAGACGTCAAGACACTTGGCTTGGGCTCCGAGCTGTCGGCGGTTGTCGTAGAAGAGCGATTCGATGCGCTGGACGCGCCGGTGATGCGGGTGACCTACCCCGACACACACTGCCCGTTCTCGCAGGTACTGGAAAGCTATAACCTGCCGAACGCGGACAAGATCGCCGACGCGTTGAGGCAGTTAGCGGCGTACTAATCAGACGGGCATTTAACAGGAGACCAGGAGACTAGGGGTTTTCTTTCTTTTAAAAAGAAATTCTCCTGATCTCCTATTCTCTTGTTCGACAGCGTCAGTTTCTCTCTTTAAACCCCGCAGGGAGCGCGACGTCTGCCGCGGTGATGTTCGTCGCAATCTTCAACACTTCGTTGTTCATCGTCATGAAGGTCGAGCGCGACGGATCCGCGTTCGGCTTGGCGGCGGCTTCCTTGTCTTGCTGCTGCTGACGGCGGCGCATGAAACCGCCGATCGCGCCACTCACCGACGCCGGATTCCCTTTGTCATCGGTCGACGCCGACGAGCCGCCGGCAGGTTCCTGCTTCATCTGTTCCGCGCTTTTCACCGCGTCCATCGTCGTCGTCGACTGGATGGCGGTGCCGCCGAGATCTTCCCGGCTGAAGCGCGCAAGCGCGTCTTTGACACCCGGAAATATCGCCAGTACGGTTGCCATCTGCTGCGCGTCAACGGCAGAGACCGGGCCTGCAAGCTTTTCCCAATACCGGCGCTCGAAGTCGGCAATCTCTTTCAACGATGGCGCTGACTTGCTCAGCCATGTATCGACGGTCATAACGATGCCGCCGCTGTCCTCGATTTTCTTGCCCTTTTCGCGGACGGTGATGGTGGCCACGACCTCGTGCGTGTCGAAGCCATTGACCACCTTGGTCTGGCCGGTGTTCTTGATGTCGAAGTCGACTTCCAACTCCTTGCCGTCGTTCTTCGCCGGTTTATCGGCGCCCGGCTCGTTGGCGGCGCTTTCGCGCGCGCGTTCCGCGGCTTCGCGCATCTGCCGACGAATCTCCTCGAACGTCGTTACCTTGTATGTCTTGCGGCGCATGTCGAGGTCGTAGATTTTTTCTTCCTTCAAATCGACGATCTGGGCGGTGTTCTCGCCGCTCGTCGTCATTTTGCGATCGCCGGATACCGCGACGGTCGACACGATGCCTTCTCTGGCCGACTTGCCTCCGAAGAAGTTGAACACCTTGCCAAGTGCACCTGCGAACGAAACCTGATTGCGTTCTTCCTTTTTCACTTCGGCCTGAGCGGGAGCGGCGGCCAGCGCGACCGCCAGAACCAGCGCCGGAATCGAGAGCTGACGTATCATCGAAGTCTTCTCCTTCGGACAATAAACGAACGTCATGAGCGGGGCTATTTTAGGCCAGGATGCCGGCCAGAGCCTCGTCGATATTGGAATATCGGAATGAGAACCCGAGATCCGTTGCGCGCACCGGCAGCGCCCGCTGGCCGCTCAGCAGCAGTGCGTCAGCCATCTCGCCGAGAGCCATCCGCAGGGCGAACGCCGGGGCCGGCAGAACGCTCGGCCGTTTCAGTGCGTGCCCGAGTGCCTTCGAGAACTCCGCGTTGGTCACGGGAGATGGGCCCGTGGCATTCAGCGGACCGCGCGCACCTTCAGCGGTGATCATCCACGTCACCAGACGGACCCAGTCGTCCTTGTGAATCCACGGCATGTATTGGGTGCCCGTGCCGAGCGGGCCTCCGGCAAACATCCTGAACGGCGGGAGCATCTTCGGCAGGGCGCCGCCTTGACGGTCGAGAACAATGCCTGTGCGGATGAGTGCCACCCGCGTGACGTGTGATACGTCGTTGGCAGCCGCCTCCCAGTCCTTTGCGAGGTTGGCGAGGAAGTCAGCGCCTGCTGCGGAGGATTCGGTGAGTGTTTCCTCGCCGCGATCGCCGTAGTATCCAACCGCAGAGCCGCTGAGAAACGCTCCGGGCGGATGCGCCGCCCTCCGTATGGCGGCGGTCAGGCTTTCGGTGGCGAACAGCCTGCTGTCTCGAAGCTTCGTTTTCTGCGCAGCGGACCAGCGTTTGGCGGCGATGGACTCGCCGGCCAGATTGATGACGGCCGAGGCGTCGTCCAGGACCCGCGCCCAGGGTCCGACGTTGCCATCGGGGGTCCATGGCACGAACGACAGATGCGGAGCGGCGGTCCTGTTCGATGCCTGACGAGTAAGAATGGCAACGTTATGTCCCTCACGCGTGAGCGCGCGCGCGAGTGCGCTGCCGAGAAATCCGGAACCGCCGGCAATGACGATGTCCATGCCTCAAGCATAGGCCGAGGCGTAGTGGAGGAGTGAGCAGGCCTTGACAGGCGATGGGCACTAGTATTAACTAAACGGTCAGTTAATTTAATGGCTCGCCCGAAATCTGTCTCGCCCGATACTCGCACGCGCATCCTGGCCGCGGCGGCTACCGAATTCGGCGCCCACGGTTTCGCGGCCACGACCGTCGATCGCATCGCCCGACGCGCGCGTGTCAACAAGGCGATGATCTACTACCACTTTCCCAACAAGCGCGCCCTCTATACCTGCATCCTTCGAGATGTGTTCGCGCCGATTACCGACCGTGTGCGCGCCGCGATGAGCGAAGACGCGCCCCCGGCGCGCAAGCTCGACCGCCTGATCGATACGCTCGTCCGATCGATCGACGCGTCGGCCCACTTTCTCCCGATCTTTCTCCGCGAAATCGCCGACGGCGGCGCCCACCTCGGGCCCGAGGAACTCGGCCTCATTGCCGGCATGTTCGCGACCGTCCACGGTGTCATCCGCGAAGGCACGCAGCAGGACCTCTTCCAGCCGGTTCACCCGTCGCTCGCGCATTTCACCATCATCGCGCCGCTGGTGATGTTTCGCGCCGCTGCCCCGATCCGTGCGCGCATCAAGGCCGTGCGGCACGTCGACATTCCAGAAGCCGATTCGGACACGCTGGTGAAGCATCTCCAGATGGTGGCGCAACGGATGCTCGCGAAGGTCGACAGTCGAGAGTCGTCCAAAGTGAAGAGAAGCATATGAGAGAGACGAGCGTGGTTTTCTGCCTTGTCGCGGCAATCATATCCACCGCCTGCCAGGAAAAGGCGCCAGCCGCCGCGGGCCGCGTGTCGGGGCAGGTCGACGCCACCGAGGTGCAGATCTCGCCTGAAGTCGGCGGGCGCATCGTCGAGATGACGATCGCGGAGGGCGATCGCGTCAAGCAAGGCGACGTCGTGGCACGCCTCGATACGGCCGACGTCGATCTGGCGTTGCGGCGGGCGCAGGCGGAGCGATCGCATGCCGATGCGCAGCTTCGGCTGCTCCAGGCCGGCGCGCGCGGCGAGGATATTCGCCAGGCCGAAGCCCAGGCTGCCGTCGCCACCGCCGACATCGCCGCTGCCGAGGCAGAGCTCGCCTCGGCAGAGACGGACCTGCAGCGATTCGAGCGCCTTCTCGAGGTGAACTCCGGATCGCAGAAACAGCGCGATGATGCGGCGACACGCCGGGCAATGGCCCGAGACCGGGTGACGGCGAGCAAGGCTCGCGAGGCTGCGGCCCGTGAAGGGGTCGCGCGCCTTCGCGCCGGAGCTCGCCCCGAAGAAATCGACGCCGCGCGCGCGCGTGTGGCTTCCGTGGATGCGCAGATCGCGACCCTCGAGAAATCCAAAAACGATGCCACAGTGGTTGCGCCGATGGGCGGAATTGTCACCGACCGGCTGCTCGATCCCGGCGAGATTGCCTCGCCCCGAACCCCGATTGTCGTCGTGGCCGATCTGGATCACGCATGGGCGGAAGTCTTCGTCGGTGAGCCGATGGTGCCGCGTATCAAGCTCGGCCAAGCCGCGACGGTGTTTACCGATGCCGGCGGCCCAGGGCTTCGAGGGAAGGTGAGCTATATCGCCTCGAAGGCCGAGTTCACACCCCGCAACGTGCAGACGGCGGAAGACCGTTCGAAGCTGGTCTATCGCGTGAAGATCGCCGTGGATAACACCGACGGCGTTCTCAAGCAGGGAATGCCCGTCGAGGCGGACATCCCCCTTCAGTAAATGGGCTCAGGGATTCGGGATTCAGACATGTCCGCTCTCCACCTTGATGCGGTCGGAAAGACATACGACAAGGTCGTGGCGCTGCGCGATCTGACGATGGCGATAGAGCCGGGCGAGATGTTCGGCCTCATCGGGCCGGACGGCGCCGGAAAGACGACGACAATCCGCCTGATGTGCGGGCTGCTGAAGCCCGACGCAGGGAGCGTGCGCGTTCTCGGCCGGGATCCGGTAAAGGAACACCTCGCCGTCACACAGACGCTCGGCTACCTCTCGCAACGCTTCAGCTTGTACGGCGACCTCTCGATCGACGAAAACATTTCGTTCTTCGCCGAGATTCACGGCCTCAGCCTGAGGGACCCCGCCATTCGCGATCGCCGCGAGCGGCTGCTCGAGCTGACCCAACTGGTGACATTTCGCTCACGGCTCGCGGAACAGCTGTCCGGCGGAATGAAGCAGAAGCTGGCGCTCGCATGCACGCTCGTGCACGAGCCCCGAATCATCCTGCTCGACGAGCCGACCACCGGCGTCGATCCGGTCTCTCGACGCGAATTCTGGAAGCTGTTATCTGAATTTCTGGCGCAGGGCATCACGATTTTGATGGCGACCCCGTATCTCGACGAGGCGGAACGATGCTCGCGGGTGGCACTGCTTCACGAGGGCCAGCTCCTAGCGCTCGATACGCCGGCACACCTCCGTGCCAGTCTTCCTGGCATCGTCATGGAAGTCATCGCCGTCGACAGAGATCGCGCGACCAGCGTGCTCGAACGGCTTCCCGGCGTGCTCGATGTCCAGCTGTTCGGCGAGCGCGCCCATGCCCGCCTCGCAGACGGCGCGCCGCTCGGCATTCCGGCCGAGCTGGCGTCGGCGCTGAAACAGGCCGGTGTCGATGTCGAAAGCATCCGTCGCGTCCCCGCGTCGCTCGAAGATGTATTCATCGCTCGAGTCGCAAAGGAAACCGCATGAAACGGCCAATTTCCGTCTTGTTGCTTTCCCTCGTCGCGGTGAACGCCGCGTCCGCGCAGGCGCCGCCTCTGCCACTGACGCTGGACGAGGCCGTCGCTCGAGGCATCGAAGCCAGTCACAGGCTCGCAGAGCTCAGCGCACGTCAGGAAGCCGCGCAAGCCATCGAAGATCAACGCGTGGCCGCGGAGCGTCCGCAATTGACGGCGCTGGCCGGCTACACGCGGATCAATCACGTCGAGGAATTCGGCGTGCCCAACGCGGGCGGGGCCTTCAGGCTGATATACCCCGATCTCCCCAACCGGACGCAGTCGCGGATCGATCTGCAATGGCCCATCTATACCGGCGGCCGCCTCGACGCGCTGACTCGCGCTGCGGGCGCCGAAGCTGACGCGGCGGGACAGGATCGTGATGCCGCGCGCGCCGACCTGAAGCTGGAGATTACCCGCTCGTTTCTGGCTGTGTTGACAGCCCGAGCGGCTGCGGATGTGGTACGTCAGGCACTGGAGCGGACCAACGCGCATCTCATCGACGTGCGCAATCAGCTGAATGTGGGGCTCGTTCCGCCGAGCGATGTGCTGACCATCGAAGCACAGCAGGCCCACCAGCGGATGCTCAGCATTGAAGCCGAGACCATCGCCGAGACGACGACGGCGGAGTTCACGCGGCTTGTTGGACTCGATCAGGAGGTCACCGTTGAATTGATCACTACCGGCGTCGGCGGCATAGTGGGCCCGCTGCGCCCTCCAGATCCTCCGGCTCCGACAAAAGCGGTGATGGACGAAGCGCGGACGAATCGGCCGGAGCGGAAGTCGCTGCTCTTTCGTATCAACGCGGCAGAGGAGCGCGTCGCCGCAGCGTCCACCGGAAGTCTGCCTGTGTTGACGGCCGCCGGCGGCTACGACGTGTCGCGGCCGAATCTCAAAATTTTCCCCATTCAGGACAGGTGGATGCCGTCGTGGGACATCGGCGTGAACGTTCGATGGTCGTTGTTCGACGGAGGGCGCGTTCGCGCTGAGACGGCGGAAGCGGCGGCGAACCGCCGTGCCGTCGACGCCCGTCTGCGCGATTTCGATGCCGGCGTCGAGGTTGAGGTGCGGCAGCGAATGTCCGAGCTGCGATCTGCGACCGCGGCAATCGAAGCTGCAGATGTGGGCGTTCGATCGGCGTCGGAGGCGCGCCGCGTGATCGCAGAGCGATTCAGCGCGGGCGTTGCCACGAATATGGATGTGCTGGACGCGCAGACCGCGCTGTTGCAGGCCGAG
The DNA here is from genome assembly GCA_963784045.1 of Vicinamibacterales bacterium. Lineage (GTDB taxonomy): Bacteria > Acidobacteriota > Vicinamibacteria > Vicinamibacterales > JAMQPK01 > JAMQPK01. Next base: position 190,757 of record CAWAPZ010000020.1, on the reverse strand, counting down.
CTCGATCTCACGCGGGCGCGCGCGAGTGCCGAGCTCGCCCGCGCCAGGCTCCACAGGGCTTTGGGCCGGTGATCAGCGATTCTGCCATCCTCGTCCGCGACCTGACGCGCAGGTTCGGCGCGTTTACGGCTGTCGATCGCATCAACTTCGAAGTCGAGCGAGGGGAAATCTTTGGCTTTCTCGGCGCCAATGGCGCGGGTAAGTCGACGGCCATCCGCATGATGTGCGGCCTGCTGAAGCCCTCGTCGGGGACGGCAGTGGTAGACGGCGTCGACGTCAGCCGCGACCCCGAGGACGTCAAGCGGCGCATCGGATACATGTCGCAGAAGTTCTCGCTCTATGAAGCGTTAACGGTGGAGCAGAACATCCGCTTCTTCGGTGCGCTCTACGGCCTGAACGATGAGCAGATCGCGAAGCGGATGAAATTCGTCGTCGACATGGCCGGGCTGTCGGGGCGAAAGAACACGCAGGCGCGAGATCTCGCCGGCGGCTGGCGTCAGCGGCTGGCGCTGGGGTGCGCGATCCTCCATGAGCCCCGCATCGTTTTTCTCGACGAACCGACGGGGGGCGTCGATCCCGTGTCGCGCCGCCAGTTCTGGCGGCTCATCGAGACGATGTCGCGCGGCGGCGTCACCACGCTTGTGACCACGCACTACCTCGACGAAGCCGAGCACTGCCACCGCATCGCCATTATGAACACCGGCAAGCTCGCCGCGATTGGCACGTCCCGCGAGCTCAAGGCGATTTTCGCAAACAGGCCCATTCTCGAGATCCATTCGGTGCGGCCGGTCGATGTCATGCGAGCCCTCGAAGAGAATCCACGTGTCGAAAAAACCACGGTGTTCGGCACCGCCGTGCACGCCGTCCTCAAGACGCCGGACGTCGATCTCGAAGCGCTGAAACGGTCGCTGGGCGCGCGCGGGCTCGACATCGCCAGTATCGATCGCGTCGTGCCATCACTCGAGGATGTGTTCCTGGACGTCGTGGAGCATGCGTAAATCACTCGCCGTTGGCCGCAAGGAGTTTCGCCAGATCGCGCGCGATCGCCGTTCGCTGATGGTGCTCTTGTTCGTGCCGGCGTTTTTTCTGCTGCTCTATGGCTATGCCCTGAGCTTCGACCTGAAAAATATCGAGCTTGCCGTGCACGACAACGATCGCTCGAACGCAAGCCGCGAGCTGGTCAATGCCTTTGTCAGGTCAGGATACTTTCAGCTCGTCGCCGACGTGTCGAGCCGGCGCGAGTACCAGATGCTGATCGACCGCGGAGACGTCCGTGCGGTGTTGGTGATCCCGCCGGGACTGCAACGTGATCTCCTCACCGGTCATCGTGTCCCGGTACAGGTCATCATCAACGGCGACAACTCGAATACTGCCACCACTGTGATGGGGTACGTCTTGAGCGTGCTCCAGACGGTTTCGGCGCAATATCAGGCGCAGGCGTCCGTGCGCGGCGCTACTCAGCCCGTCACGGTCGAATCGCGGGTGTGGTACAACCCGCAGCTTCGAAGCGCGCTGTTCCTCATCCCCGGCCTCATCGCGTACATCGGCATGATTTCCGCGGTCATCTCGACGTCCCTTTCTGTCGTGCGCGAGAAGGAGCGCGGGACGATGGAGCAGGTCCGGATGGCTCCGCTGGGAACCGGCGAGTACATCATCGGCAAGACGTTGCCGTATTTCGCCATCTCGCTCGCCACTTCTGTGGCGATCGTGCTCGCGTCGATGGGACTTTTCGGGTTGCCGATGAACGGCTCGTGGATTCTGCTGATCCTGGCGTTGTCGTTGTATCTCGCGGGAGCGCTGGGCCTTGGGCTGATGATCTCGACCGTCGCCGATTCACAGCAGGTAGCGTTCCAGCTCGCGGTACTCGCGTCGTTTCTGCCGACGATGATGTTGTCTGGCTTTGTGTTTCCTATTGCGAGCATGCCGACGGCGATTCAGGCGATCACGTTCGTCGTGCCCGCCCGTTATTTTATCGTCGCGCTCAGATCGATCGTCCTCAAGGGCGCCGATCTGTCGACGTTCTGGACCGAGCTCGCCGCGCTCGGTGTCTATGCGGCAGTGATGCTGACCCTCGCCTCAAAGCGCCTGAGCCGGCAATGGACGTGAGAGCCGCGAGGGGCGCGGGGCGGCGGGGCTCACGCCCTTCGAGAAGCTTCAGGACGCCCCGAGCGAAGGTCGAGGGGCGCGACAGAAAATGAGACGCATTTGGTACGTCATGTGGAAAGAGGTGATCGAGCTGCGCCAGGACCCGCGCATCTTCGGCATCATCTTCATCGCGCCGGTAGTGCAGCTGGCGGTTCTCGGTTACGCCGCGACGACAGATGTGCGCAACGTGCCTATCGTCGTGGTGGACGCTGACAGAAGCAGAGACAGCCAGCATCTGATCAGCCGCTTCACCGGTTCCGGCATTTTCGAGCTGGTCGATGTCGTGTCGGACCTACAGCAGGTCGATCGATATCTCGAGTCGGGTGACGCATGGATGGCGCTCTCCATTCCTGCAAATTACGGAAAGAGCGTCGCAGCCGGCCGGCCGGCAACACTTCAAGTGTTGGCGGATGGGTCTGACGCCAATTCAACGAACATCGCGCTGGGATACGCGACCAATCTCCTGACCGGATACGCGCAGGAAATGTTCGAGCAACGGCGGGCTCCAGGAGCGGCGACCGTGGCGATGGGCGGCAGTATCGAGCCGCGCGTGCGTGTCTGGTTCAACCCGACACTCGAAAGCCGATATTTCATGCTTCCGGGCATCTTCGCCTTGCTCCTCCTCGTCGTGACGTCGAATCTCTCTTCGATGGCGATCGTGCGCGAGCGAGAAATCGGCACGCTCGAGCAGCTGAACGTCACGCCCCTCGGCCGGCTCGAGCTGATCGTCGGCAAGCTCTTGCCATACGGGATCATCGGGCTGATCGACGTTCTCATCGTGCTCGTCGTCATCGTGTTCTGGTTCGAGGTGCCGCTGCGCGGCAGCTTCTGGCTGTTGTTCGGTATGAGCGTGATCTACCTGCTGACCACCCTTGGACTTGGATTGTTCATTTCGACCATTTCTCACACGCAGCAGCAAGCGATGATGACGTCGACGTTCTTCTTTCTGATACCAATGATGTATCTCTCGGGATTCGTCTTTCCGATCGAAAACATGCCCGATGTTATTCAGCCGATTACGTACCTGATTCCTCTCCGCTATTTCGTCGTGATTCTGCGAGGCATCTTTCTCAAGGGCGTCGGGTTGGAGACCCTCTGGCCACAGGCGCTGGCCCTGCTCGGATGGGGCGTTGCCATCCTCACGCTCGCCTATATGCGATCCAGCAAACGATTGGCCTGAAGTCGGCCTCGGGGTACTCTGGGCGCAATGGCATCACCAGAAAACACCGCGCGTCTGCGCGACACCATCGATCTGCTCGAGTCGATAGCGGCGGATCGAACCGTGCTGGAGGGTGTGGGTGCCGACGACCGGCATCGCCTCCTGCAGGCAGTCGCACGAGTCTACAGTCCCGACCGGGTAGAGCGTCGCCGCATGGCCAGGACGGCGGCGCGAGATCGCAAGGCGAGTCGCGTGAGGCAGGACGAAGCCGCGCGAGCCGGAACGGGCATTCGCACGCTTCGACAGCGGCCAATCTTCCATACGCCGAACGTGTTCCCACCGGAGGATTTCGAACAGAAGGACGTCGAGGACGAAGCGACGGCACAGGGCGCGCCCGGTGGGGCAGGCGCCGGCTCCGGCCCGACGCATACGGAAGAGCTCCAGCACTGCTACGTCTGTAAGCGCAAGTACACAAAGATTCATCACTTCTACGACCAGATGTGTCCGACGTGCGCGGAGCTGAATTTCGGGAAACGCGACGAGCTCGCGGATCTTCGCGGCCGCGTCGCCTTACTGACGGGCGGCCGCGTGAAAATTGGCTATCAGGCGGGGCTCAAGCTGCTCCGTTCGGGCGCCCATCTCATCGTCACCACCCGCTTTCCGAGGGATTCGGCGTCGCGTTACGCGCGCGAGCACGATTTTTTCGAGTGGAGCGATCGGCTCGAGATTTTCGGCCTCGATCTGAGACATACGCCCAGTGTGGAGGCGTTCTGCAGCACGATGCTGAAGACGCGCCATCGCCTCGACTTCATCGTCAACAACGCCTGCCAGACCGTTCGCCGGCCGCCGGCGTTCTACGCGCACATGATGGAAGGGGAGACGGCGGCGCAGAGGAGAATGCCCGAGCACACGCGGAAGTTACTCGGCGAGCACGAGCGGTCCGACGTCCCTGGCCTTGCTCACGCTCCGCAGCTGTCACAGGTACCGTTGCTCGTAGAGGAGCTCGTGTCGCAAAGCGAGATGTTTCCGCCGGGGCTACTCGACCAGGATCTGCAACAGCTCGACCTGCGCGGCCGCAACTCCTGGCGCCTCCTGCTCGACGAAATCTCGACCGTGGAGCTGCTCGAAGTGCAGCTGGTCAACGCCATCGCGCCGTTCATTCTCAACGCGCGCCTGAAGACGCTGCTGACCCGCACCCCAGAGCGCGACAAACACATCGTCAATGTCTCGGCGATGGAGGGGCAGTTCTATCGCCGATTCAAGACAACGCGCCATCCTCACACCAACATGGCGAAAGCCGCGCTCAACATGATGACGCGCACCTCCGCCACCGACTATCACGCGTCCGGCATCCATATGAACAGCGTCGACACGGGATGGATCACCGACGAAGATCCCATCGAGATCGCCGCGCGAAAAGAAGCCGAACAGCGTTTCAGCCCGCCCCTCGACAGCGTCGATGGCGGCGCGCGGATTGTCGATCCGATCGTGAGTGGCTTCAACACCGGTGAGCACCTCTGGGGCCAGTTCCTGAAGGACTATCAGCCGACCGATTGGTAGACTAGCGCAGCGTGAAGAAATCCCTGCTCATCAAGATTGTCCTCGTGCTATTCGCTGTCAGCGCATTCGCATTCCTGTTCATGCGCTCGATCGAGGACACCCGTTCCGCGCCGTACACGGTCAGTCGTGCGCATCTTCGGCAGTGGACGCTGGCGCTCGAGCCGGCAACGGCGTCAAATCACCCGGTTCTCGTGCTGCGCCCGCTGCCCGAGTTGGCTGCGGGCATCTTCAGGCAGGTTTTTGCGCGCGCGATGGAGTCCCTGAACTCGCCGGTGACGCCCTCAATTCCCGTGGTGCTGCGGGGCGAGTTCGATGCCACCGTCGTCGGTCGAATGACGCAGGACGCGATGCTCGCCGCCGCTGTCGCTGCCGGTGTTGAGGCAGCACCGGTGCCGCGCTGCCTCGTGCATCGTCGAATCAGCGAACCCGGCGGTGTCCGGCAGGTGTATCTGGTGTTCTTTGATGCTCCCGCCATTGCGCAGTTCCGGCGACAATTGGGTCTCGACGGGGAACCGCTGTCGCCGGTACTGTTTGTCGCCGGCGCCGGGTCAGATTTCAATAGTTGGCTTCCGCAGCGCGTCAATGCCGGCGCAGACTGTGTCGCGCCGGTTGAGATCGACCCGTGAGCGGCCTGTACGACATTCCGGTGCGGACGATCGATGGTATCGACACCACGCTGGAATCGTACCGCGGCAAGCCGCTGCTGATTGTGAATGTCGCCAGCCGCTGCGGCTATACCCCGCAGTACAAAGGCCTCGAGGCCCTGTATCGGAAATACAAAGACCACGGATTCGTCGTGTTGGGTTTCCCGTGCAACCAGTTTGGGCGCCAGGAACCAGGCGACGAAAAGCAGATTCGCCAGTTTTGCGACGCGCAATACTCAGTGACCTTTCCGCTGTTTGCGAAGATCGACGTGAACGGCGTGAACGCGCACCCGCTATACCGTTACTTGAAGTCTGCAAAAAGGGGTCTTCTGGGCCGCGAGGCCATCGCGTGGAATTTCACCAAGTTTCTCATCGGTCCGAACGGGGAGGTTCTCCAGCGGTACGGTCCGCGGAGAAAGCCAGAAGACATCGGCAAGGACGTGGCGCGCCTTGTCTGACCTCGATCGCCAGTTCGGGCAGATCGACATCTACCTGTTCGATCAGATCTTGCGCGGACGCGTTCGACCCGGTATGCGCGTGCTGGACGCAGCGTGCGGGGGCGGCCGAAACCTGGTGTATCTCCTCCAGTCGGGTTGTGAGGTCTTTGCGACGGATGGCGACGCGCGTGCCGTCGAGGCTGTGCGACGGCTTGCCGCGCAGCTCGCTCCGCGGCTGCCGGCGGAGAATTTCCGCGTGGAGCCGGTCGAGCGCATGACGTTTCCGGATACGTTTGCCGATGTGGTGATCAGCAGCGCCGTCCTGCATTTCGCGAGCGACGATGCGCAGTTCGATGCGATGGTGCGCGAGATGTGGCGGGTGTTGAAGCCCGGCGGCATGCTGTTCTGCCGTCTGGCCTCGTCTATCGGCATGGAGGATCGTGTGCGTCATCTTGGTGACCGCCGATTCGCGCTGCCCGACGGAAGCGAGCGTTACCTGGTCGATGAGGCGATGCTGATGGACTTGACGGCGCGACTTGGCGGGCGGCTGCTCGATCCGCTGAAGACAACCGTCGTACAGAATCAGCGATGCATGACGACATGGGTGGTTGCAAAGCTGTGAGCCGCCGCGAAGATCGCGCGCGCCGCATGTGATGTCATCGTCGAAGCAGCTGAAGGCTGCGTGGTACGTCGGCCTGGCATATGCGTTCTGGGGGTTCTTTCCGATTTACTGGAAGGCTCTTGCCGGCATCTCCGCCCTGGAGCTCATCAGCCACAGGATCGTCTGGTCCTTCGTTTTGCTCGCCTTGATGATCGCGCGCTCGGATGAATTCACGGTGCTGTGGCAAGCCTTACGAACGCTGCGCATCGTTGGTATCTACAGCGTCGCTGCCATCGCCATCGCAACGAACTGGCTCATCTTCGTGTGGGCAGTGGGTATCAGCCAGATCGTGCAGATCAGCCTGGGCTATTTCATCAACCCATTACTCAGCGTCGTATTAGGGATGGTTGTGTTCCACGAGCAGCTTCGCACGATGCAGTGGGTGTCGGTGGCGCTCGCCGCGCTTGGCGTTGCCTATCTCACGGTGTCGGTAGGTTCGGTGCCATGGATTGCGCTGTCCCTGGCGACGACATTCGCCATCTACTCGTTGATGAAGAAAGTCGCGCCGCTCACTCCGGTGCAGGGGCTCGCATTCGAGACGGGGATTCTCTTCGTCCCCGCGGCGCTCTACCTGACGGCGCAGGCAATGGTCGGAGGCGGAGCGTTTATGCAGTCTGGGCCGCTTCGCAATCTCTTGATGCTCGGATCAGGCCCGGTGACTACACTGCCGCTCCTGATGTTTGCTGCGGGCGTACGGCACATCCCGCTCTCGCTGGTCGGGATGCTGCAGTACATCAACCCGACACTCCAAATCACGATTGGCGTGATGCTGTATCGCGAGCCATTTACGCGAGCCCAGTTCGTCGGATTCGGTCTGGTTTGGAGCGCGCTGGCGCTGTTTGCCGCGGAAGGATACGTGACGCGGCGCTGGCCGGCACTGGGCGTCACGGACGTGTCGTGACGGGTACACGCGTTTGGTTCGTGTGATATCGTCAGGGGCTGTCCGCCAGAATTACAGCTCAGGAGGAAGATATGGACCCGAAGAGAACTGCGCTCGTCCTTATTGAATACCAGAACGACTTCACGTCGACGGGGGGCACGCTCCACGACGCCGTGAAAGGCGTGATGGAACAGAACAACATGCTGCAAAACAGCGTCGAGACGGTGAAAAAGGCGCGCGCCGCGGGCTGTACGATCGTCCATGCTCCGATTACATTCGTCGAAGGCTACGGGGAGCTCAGCAGCGAGCCCTATGGCATTCTCAAGGGTGTCGTCGACAGCAAGTCGTTCCGCAAAGGCAGCTGGGGCGCGGAGATCGTAGACGACCTCAAGCCGCAGCCCGGCGACATCGTCATCGAAGGCAAGCGAGGCCTGTGCGGGTTCGCGAGCACGAATCTCGACTTCATCCTCCGCAGCCGCGGCATCGAGACGATCGCACTTGGCGGATTTCTCACCAACTGCTGCGTCGAGTCGACGATGCGCACCGGCTACGAAAAGGGCTATAAGGTCATCACGCTGAAAGACTGCACGGCGGCGCTCAGCGCCGAGGAGCAGAAGCTTGCGACGGAAAAGAACTACCCGATGTTCTCGAGGCCGATGAACCACGACGAGTTCCTGACCGAGCTTGCGGGTCAGCAGTCGGCTGCCGCGACCGCCGGCCGCGGATACAGCGCCTAAGTTGCACTACCTGCTGTTCTACGAGGCGGATGCTGACTACGAAGAGCGGCGCAAGCCGTTTCGCGCGGCGCATCTCGCGCACGCCCGCGCCGCCGCTGCGCGCGGCGAGCTCGTGCTCGGTGGAGCATTCGCGAATCCGGTTGATGGAGCCCTGATCCTGTTCCGCGGCGATTCACCGGCCGCCGCGGAGCAGTTTGCGAAGGACGACGCGTATGTCGTGAATGGTGTAGTGAAGAGGTGGCACATACGAGAGTGGGCCACCGTCGTCGGGGACGCTGCTGAAACTCCCCTAATCCCCAATCCCTAATCCCCAATCCCTGTTGTAGTCTAGCGTATCGCCACTCCCCACGGACCTCTACCGGCAGTGATCGTCGCCACCACGGTCATTGTATCGGCGTCCACGACGGAGACGTCGCCGGACGGACCGTTCGCGGTATAGAGGCGCTTGCCGTCCGGGCTGATGCCGACGCCCCACGGTCTCGTCCCCACCTTCACTGAGCCAACGACCTCGTCTTTGGCGGTGTCGATCGCGAGCAGCATCTGACCGCGGCCGGTCGTCACGTATACGCGCTTGCCGTCAGGCGAAGCAATCACGCCCATCGGGCGAGCCAACTCGCCAGTGATTTTCAGTGTCTTCACGACCGAGTGATTTTTTGTGTTGACGACATGCACCGTGCCGCCGTTCTCGGCTGTGACGTACGCCTTGGAGCTGTCGGGAAGAAACTCTGACGAGCGCGGCCGCGGGCCGACCTGCAGCATTTTGATGACCTTGCTGCTCGCCGTGTCGATGACCGCGACCTGGTTGTCTTCTTCCGACGTGACATACACCCACTGTCCGTTCGGACTCGTCGTCACGCCTTCCGGTTCGCCGCCCACCTTGACGTTGCCGATGACTTTATTGCTCGCCACGTCGATAATGCTCGCGACTCCTGCGTCTTCGTTCGACACGAACACTCTCGAGCCGTCGGCGCTCAACGAAACCTGCTCGGGATCGGTGCCGCTGGTAAGCACGGTCGACACTTTGCGGGCCGCGATGTCGACGATGCCGATGCCGTCCGCGGTTCTGTCGGGCGGTGGAAGCTTGCTTTCGTCGGTGCCGGGCGGCGCCATCGGCGATCCGCTGAGCGCGACGAACAACTTGGTGCCGTCAGGACCCACCTTGATCCCGCGCGGCCTCTTGCCCAGCGGGATCGTCGTCACCACTTGATTGGTGCCGCCGTCGATCACCGTGAGGTCTCCACCAATTTCGTTCGTGACGTACACGTAGTAGGGCGCCTTTGGCGGCTCAGGCGCGGGCGCCGCCGGCGGCGGCGCGGCAGCCTGTTCCTGGGGTTGATTCCCGCCACACGCCGATATCGCGGCCAGTAAGATCAGCGAAGCCACCGGGATCCGCGCGTTCGCTCCGAATCCCCAATCCCTAATCCCAAATCCCTGGTTGTTCATCAAAGCACTCCATTAGAATCCAGACGGTTTGATCCAAAAGCTCTCCTGCCATGTGCCGCCGGGCTTGATGTACTGAAGCTCTTTATAGACGCCTTTGTGCCCCAGGTTCAAGGCATTGGTGATACCCGCCATCGGCTCGAAGCAGATGAAGTTCGGTGTGTTCAACGGATTAACCGGCGCGGCGTTGCCTCGGCCGCGCCCGCCACGCGCGTCGCCTTGCGCCGGCGGAGGCCCATTCGGATTCGGCGGCGCGATCTGGCTGCCCCGGCCTGTGTTCAGCGGGTTGGGCGAGTAGATGACCAGCGATTTGTAGTTCGGTCCCTGGCTGATCTCGATCTGCTGCTTGCGCCCCTTCAGCACCACCGTCGCCCGTCCCTGTGCGTCGCGCGAGAGATCGCTGAACACGTCGTCGAGGTTGTAGTCCTTCAACGTGCCTTTGCCGCCCGGAAAGATTTTCTCGACCGGCTGCGTCGCTCCCGTCGGCACCTTGCGGTAGTCGAGCGTCCACCACTGGCGCGCAGGAATGGAGACGGTCCATTCCTCACGGGGAGAATCCGTAAGCTGGTAGTAAGGATGCCATCCGAGCGACACCGGCATCGGCTCGATCGCGTGATTCGTCACCTTCGTCAGCACTTCGAGCGTACCGTCCTGCAGCCGATACGTGACGTCGATCGTGTGGGCAAACGGCCACTGTTTCATCCACATCGGCTGTTTGAATGTCTCGAGGCGACTCGTGACCCACGCGGCCTCGCCATCGGCTTTGGCTTCGAGCAGCTGCCATTGATCGGTGCGGGTCATGAATCCGTGAATCGGAATGGCGCCGTTCACGTTGCCAAGCTCCATGTCGAACGGGTAGCGCTTGCCGTTGGCATAGAACGCCTGCTCGTCGAGCCGGTTCGCCCACGGCGCCAGGAGAGGAATGCCATGCAGCCCCGCGGGCTTTGCCCTGAACTCATCGATGGAGGCGACGGGAAAGCGAAGGATGTTCTGCCCGTTGACCTTCATCTCGTACGCCATCATGCCGACCGACGTGATGATGGACACTACCGTCTGATTCTTCTGATCCTCGAGCTGTACGATGTCGCCGTTGCGCCGAGCGGCGTACTGCGCTTCGGCCGGGATCGCCGCGGCTGCCGACGCCAGCACGACCCCAATGGTGAAAAGGTGTTTCATCGACATGAAGGCTACTCCTGGAGGGTAAAGCTGAATATGACGTTGCCGGCGGCCAGTGCGACGTACTGCTTACCGTCGACGGCGTAGCTCATCGGCGAGGCTTGATGGTTGCCGCCCGTCTGGAAGTGCCAGAGATATTTGCCGGTCTTGCCATCGAGCGCGAGGACGTTGCCGTCTCGCGACGACACGAAGACGACGTTACCGCCGGTCGCGAGCACGCCGTTGGTCAGCGAGCCCTGGAAAAGGGGATACGACCAGACCGTCTTTCCAGTTTCCGGATCGATGGCCTTGATGCCGGCGTTGGTAGCCGGCTGATTCGGGCCGCGCGCAGGCGGCGGGCCGGCCGCGCGGCCACGCCCGAGGTACTGCTGGCCGCGGGTGATTTGCTGCGGCGTGCTGGTGTACACCTGCCCGCCTTCACCGAACGCAAGATAGAACCAGCCCGTCATCGGACTGTAGGACGGCGCCTGGAAGTTCGTCCCTCCACCGAGCGTCGGATAGACGAGGAAGCTGCCCTTCTCGGTTGAGTTCGATCCGGGGATCGGTTGCGGCCGGCCGTTCGGCGTAAATCCAGAGTTCCAGTTCTGATAAATGAACGGCGTACCCGACAGAAATTTTCCGTTGGTCCTGTCCAGCACGTAGAAGTGTCCGTTGCGATCGGCATGCAGCAACAGTTTGCGCGGCTCGCCGCGCCATACGCGATCGACGAGGACCATGTCCTGCACGGAATCCCAGTCGTGGCCGTCGTCCGGTGTGAACTGGTAATGCCACTTCAACGTCCCGGTGTCGGCATCGAGCGCAACGACCGAGTTGCTGTAGAGGTTGTCCATTTCTCCACGGGCGACGCGATCGAACTCGGGGGCGGGATTCCCCACCGCCCAGTACACGAGGTTGAGTGCAGGATCGAAGCTGCCCGTCAGCCAAGTGGGACCACCGCCGGTTTTCCAGCTCTCCCCTTTCCACGTCTCATTGCCCGGCTCGCCAGGCGCCGGAATCGTGTAGAAGCGCCACTTCCGCTTCCCGGTCGCGGCGTCGTAGGCGTCAAGATGGCCGCGTGTCGCGTACTCACCGCCGGTCATACCGGTAATGACCATGTCCTTTAATACGAGCGGTGGGCTCGTGATGCTCGAGCCTTCCATTGTGTCGACGACCTGCTGTTCCCACAGGGTTTGGCCGGTTCGTGCGTCGACTGCGACCAGCGCCCCGTCGAGCGTGCCGAGGAAAATCCGATTGCCGAGGATCGCGACGCCGCGAGCAAATGGGTTGATCTCGTAGGGGTTCACGATCTTCTGCTGCCGGGTCCATCGCCAGATTTGCCTGCCGGTCCGCGCATCGATGGCCGTCACCGTCGCAGGATTGCCGCTGCCGGTTGTGTACATCACGCCGTCGATGACGATCGGCGTCGCTTCGAGCGTCGAGTTTCCGCCGAGAATCGGAAAGCTCCACGCCGTTTTCAGCTGGCGCGCGTTGGCCGGCGTAATCTGCGTCAGCGATGAATAGTGCTGACCGGAATAGTCGCCCCAGTACATCATCCAGTTGTGCGGCTCGGCCTTCGCATTCATCAGCCGCTGATAGCTCACTCCTCCGGCAATCGGCTGGGCGACGATCTTGTTCTGATCGCGGCCCTGCTGCATCCGCAGAAACCCGACGATGTTCGCGAGCTCGTCGGCGGAGAGTCGGGTTGCGTAATCGCCGGGCATGAGCGAGCGGTTCTCGACAGAGACCGTAGCCTGCAACTTGTTCAATAAGTGAAGTTGGCCGGACGCGTCGACGATCTGCGCGGAGTACATATCTTCATTGCGCCGCACGCCGCGAATGTCACGCCCATCGGGCATCTTCGCGACGAGTGTGACCGGAGGGGGTGCGCCACGGCCACCGCCGCCGCCCCGAGCACCGGGAACGGGGGGCAGCGGATCGTTTGGTGAGACGATCTTCTGGCGGATCGCGGCCGATGTGAGCCGGCCGGCGTTCGACAAATCGGGACCGGTGACGCCACCGCGTGCGTTGATCTCGTGACACGCCGCGCAGCCGGCCTTTCCATAGAACAACGATTCGCCCGCCGCGACATCCCCCTCGGGCACCATTGCGACGCGCGAAGCCTCGGGCGAGGCTCCTCGATTCTGGAGCGTGCGGATGTAGCTGACGAGCTGCCACACCTGCTCGTCGCGAAGCCCCTTGTACGGCGGCATCTGCGTGCCCGACACTCCCTGGCGTATCGTGCGGAAGAGGTCGGCGTCGCCATCGCCGTGCTTGAGCCCGGTTGTGTTCAACGCGGGGCCGCCGCGGCCGGCGTCGCCGATACCCGCGGCGCCGTGGCACGTCTGGCACGTTCCGTCAAAAATTCGTTGTCCCTCGAGGGCCGCGGTCGGGTCGTTCGCGAGAGGGTTCATGACCGTATCCGACACCGGCGCCTGCTGTGCGAAGACCACACCAGTAGCCACGGCCGCAATAGAACATGCGACGAGTTTGATTCGGTTGTTCATAGTGAAAGAAACTATACCGCATGGCTCGAACACTCTCGTCCATGAAAGACCTTGGAACGCGGGCCCTCGATTTCCAGTTGCAGGACGTCGTGACGCGCGAGCCAGTCACGCGCCGCGACGTGGCGGGTCCGAAAGGAATGCTGGTGATGTTCATCTGTCGCCATTGCCCGTTCGTCAAGCACGTGCAGGACGAGCTTGCGGCAATCGGGCGCGATTACAAAGGGCAGGGTGTCGGCATCGTCGCCATCAGCTCGAACGACGTGGCGTCGCATCCGGAAGACAGCCCGACGAAACTCGGGTATCAGGCGCAGGAACTGCAATTCACATTTCCGTACCTGTTCGATGAAACACAGGACGTGGCGCGCGCGTACGACGCGCAGTGTACGCCGGACTTTTTCCTCTACGACGGAGGAGGAGCGCTCGTGTACCGCGGGCAGCTCGACGACAGCCGTCCTGGTAGTGAGATTCCCGTGACCGGCAAGGATTTGCGAGCGGCGCTCGACGCCGTGGTCGCCGGCCGGCCGATTGCCGGGGAACAGCGCCCGAGCCTCGGCTGCAACATCAAGTGGAGATGACCAGACTCGTTCAGCTGCGCCAGGGTAGCGCGCGACGGGTCGCCCGAGTCGAAGAGCCGTCGCTTCGCCTGCTCGACGGCGTCGGTTCGGTGCTGGCACTCGCCGAAGAGGCGATCGCCATAGGCCTCTCTCTGCCGTCGTTGGTCGACCGGCGCGCGACGCGGGAGATGCTCGACTACGATCAGGTGTACAACGGCGCATCGCCGTGGCGCCTGCTGGTGCCGATCGATCATCCCGAACCAGCGAGGTGCCTCGTGAGTGGAACAGGCTTGACGCACTATGGCAGTGCCTCGAGCCGGGACAAGATGCACGCGGCGACGATCCAGGCGGAACCAGGCGAAGCGCTGACCGACAGCATGCGCATGTTCCGAGCGGGCGTCGAAGGCGGAAGGCCCGAGCCGCACCGCTTCGGTGCAGCGCCGGAGTGGTTCTACAAAGGCAACGGCTCGGCACTGCGCGCGCATGGTGAGGCGCTCATCGTGCCGGGATATGCCGAAGACGGCGGGGAAGAGGCGGAGATCGCGGGTGTGTACCTCGTCGATTCGATGGGCCAGCCCCGACGGATTGGCATGGCTGCGGGCAATGAGTTTTCCGATCATAAATTTGAAAAGCACAACTACCTGAATCTTGCCGGTTCGAAGCTCCGCACCTGCGCGCTTGGGCCTGAGGTGGCCGTCGATCCGGATTTTGGCCTCGTGCGCGGCCGCGTAGGGGTCGAGCGCGACGGCCGCGCCATTTGGGAGCGCGAAATCGCGACGGGCGAGCAGGAGATGTGTCACAGTGTCGCGAACATCGAGCATCACCACTTCAAGTTTGAGGCCCATCGACGCCCTGGCGACGTTCACGTGCACTACTATGGCGCCCACAGCCTCAGCTTTTCGGATCAGGTGACGCTCGCGGAAGGTGATGTGATGACGATTCAATTCAGCGGCTTCGGCCGCGCCCTGCGCAATCCGGTGTCGGTTGGCACACCGCTGCGCGAGCCAGTGCTCGTGCAGCCGCTCGCATGAACGCCGTGAAGGTGTGCCGCTTTTTCGCCGGCGACAGTATTGCGCGTGTTGGACTGGTCAGCGATGACACCCACGTCATCGATGTCACGCCCGCAGGAATTTCCACGTTGTCGCAGGTGCTGGAGCATGCCGACCCGGTGGCGATGTTGAACGGGATCGATCGCAAGGGGCTGCCGGCGCACCGCGTCTCGGACGTCGTTCTTCGGCCGCCGATCGAGCGCCAGGAAGTGTGGGCGGCCGGAGTGACGTACCTGAGAAGCAAGACCGCGCGCATGGAAGAGTCGGACTTCAGCGCGACGGCCTATGACAGAGTGTACGACGCGGATAGGCCCGAAATTTTCTTCAAGGCGCTTGCTGAAAAGGTCGTCGCGACGGGAGAAGGCGTAGGCATTCGGCGCGATGCAAAATGGAGTGTGCCTGAGCCCGAGCTTGCGCTCGTGATCAACTCACGTGGTGGCATCGTCGGCTGCACGATCGGCAACGACATGAGCTCGCGCGACATCGAAGGCGAGAACCTGCTGTATCTGCCGCAGGCCAAGGTCTACGATCGCTCGTGCGCGCTGGGTCCCTGGATCCGGCTCGGTATGACAGAAGCCGACGCGAGAGAGTGGACGGTCCGCAGCACGATTGTGCGTGGAGGCACATCTGTATTCGCCGGAGAAACTCGCCTCGGCAATATCAAGCGCAGTTTCGAGGAGCTCGCCGGATATCTGTGCAGGTCGCAGTCGTTTCCTTACGGAGCCGTGTTGTTGACAGGCACGGGTATCGTGCCGCCCGACGATTTCACGCTGCACGAGCACGATGTCGTCGAAATCGAGATTTCGGATATCGGCGTGCTGCGCAATTCTGTGGTCATTGTTTAACTTATGGCTGAGTATCCTGTCCTCATCGGCGGCGCGTGGCGTGCCGCGAAAGCCGCGAAAACATTTCAGGCCGTCAACCCGGCTACCGGCGAGCCGTTGCCGGGCAGCTATCCCGTAAGCGGATGGGAGGATTGCGACGCCGCGCTTGGGGCGGCCGCGGAGGCCGCGATCGAGCTTCGACGCACGCCGCCCGAGGCGATCGCCCGGTTCCTGACGCGGTTCGCCGATCGTATCGAGGAGGGTAAGACCGCGCTTGTCGAACAGGCCCATCTCGAGACCGCACTGCCCAAAGCGCCTCGCCTCGCTGACGTCGAGCTGCCGCGCACGACGGGCCAGCTTCGTCAGGCCGCCGACGCGGTGCTCGAAGGTTCGTGGGCGCTTCCCACGATCGACAGGAAGAATCAGATTCGATCGTGCTTCGAGCCGATCGGTCCGGTCGTGGTGTTCGGCCCGAACAATTTTCCATACGCGTTCTCAGGCGTCGCGGGGGGCGATTTCGCGGCGGCCATCGCCGCGGGCAATCCCGTCATCGGCAAGGCACACCCGCTGCATCCGGGGACCGGCCGGTTGCTTGCGGAAGCGGCGGTTGCCGCGCTATCGGACGCCGGGTTGCCGCCGGCGACGGTGCAGATGATCTACAAGATTGACCATCAGTCGGGTCAGCGATTAGTGTCAGACCCTCGTGTGGGCGCGAGCGCTTTCACCGGAAGCCGCGGAGCCGGCATGGCGCTGAAGAGCGCCGCCGATGCGGCAGGGAAGCCCATCTACCTCGAGATGTCGAGCATCAATCCCGTGGTGATTCTTCCCGGCGCGTTGGCCGAGCGCGGCAGCAAGGTGGCAGCAGACTTCGCGTCGAGCTGTTTGATGGGTGGCGGACAGTTCTGCACGAACGCGGGCTTCGTGATGCTTCTTGACGGTGCCGGCACGGACCAGTTCGTCGACGAAGTCAAAACCGCATTCGACGCTGCGCAGCCTCCACATTTGTTGTCCGATGGTGTCGCCAAGGGTCTGGTTGAGAGCGTGAAGGCGCTCCGCGGCGCGGGCGCCGCCCTTCTGACGAAACCGGGCGAGATCAGCGGCGCCCGCCATCCGAACACGTTGCTGCGTGTAACCGGCCAACAGTTTCTCGCCGAGCCGGAGCAATTACAAACCGAGGCCTTCGGCTCCGCGTCGCTGTGCGTCGTCGTGCGCGATGCCGACGAAGGGGAAGCGGTGCTCTCGCACCTCGAAGGCAATCTGACCGGGTGCATCTATTCCGACACGCAGGGCAGCGACGAAAGTCTGTACGCCCGCCTGGCGCCCGCGCTGCGCCGGCGCGTCGGTCGGCTCCTGAACGACAAAATGCCGACCGGCGTAGCCGTCAGTCCGGCCATGAATCACGGAGGGCCCTTCCCGGCCACGGGCCATCCCGGGTTTACCGCTGTCGGCATTCCGGCATCGCTGCGCCGCTTCGGCATGCTGTGCTGCTACGACAACGTCCGTCCCCACCGACTGCCGGCGTCGCTGCGCGACGAGAACCCGAACGGCAGGATGTGGCGCCTGATTGACGGCACAATGACGCAGGACTCCTGTTCATGAACATCATTCGCATCGATCCGGCCTTCGACGCACTCGTGCCGCGCGACGCTCGCATCGAAAAGGTCGGCGGCGGCTTCACATTTACCGAAGGGCCGATTTGGCGGGCGCCCGGCGTGCTCTGGTTCAGCGACGTCGTCGGCAACGTGGTGCGGCAGTGGTCGCCGGATGGCACGGTGAAGGAATTACTGCGGCCAGGCGGATACGACGGCAACAGTCTTCCATCCGGCGGGTTCATCGGTCCGAACGGGATGACAACCGCCGCAAATGGCGATGTGCTGCTTTGCCAGCACGGCAACCGGCGCATTGTCCGCGTCACTGATGATCTGCGGGTGACCACGCTTGTCGACAACTTCGAGGGCAAGAGACTGAACGCGCCGAACGATCTTGTGTATCGATCCGACGGAACGTTATTCTTCACCGATCCGCCATATGGGCTGCCTCGCCAGGACGACGATCCGGAGAAGGATCTTCGGTTCAACGGCGTGTTCAAGCTGGTCAACGGGAAGGCCGACGTGATCATCAAGGACTTGACGCGGCCGAACGGCATCGCCTTTTCGCCGGACGAGCGAACGTTGTATGTGTCCAACTCGGACGACAAACGCCGCATCTGGATGTGTTACGACATGGCACCATCCGGCGAGGTGACGAACGGCCGTGTCTTTTTCGATGCAACCACGCATGAGGACGGCGGCCTACCGGACGGAATGAAAATTGACGTGCACGGCAACCTATGGGCAACTGGCCCGAGTGCGGTGTTCGTGTTCTCGCCCGCCGGCGCGCACCTGGGCACGATCAAGCCACCGGAAGATCCTGCGAACTGCGGATGGGGCGACGATGGCCGAACGCTGTACATTACGGCTGAGACAGGACTCTATCGCATCAAGACGTCGGTGATGGGACAGGCGCCGGTGTACTCGAGATTCTAGATTCCAGATTCCAGATGCTAGATTTCAGATTCTAGTTCTTAGTTTTTAGATTTCAGTTTTCGGAGCTCTCCATGATCCAGGTCCACGTCGATCTCGCTATCGATCCTGCGAAAGAGCAGGAGATGCTGCGATACTTTCAAACGGTCTTTCGCCCTGCGGCGACGAAGTTTCGAGGCTACATCGACGTGCGCATGCTGAAGGTGAGCGCGGTGCCGGTCGGGACGCCGCCGCCGGGCATCAACTACCGGTTCGCCATCGTCTACGAGAGCGAAGACCTGCGGCAGAAGTGGGTTGCATCGGATATTCATCAGGAAGTCTGGGCCGGCATGGAGAGCATGCTATCGACGCCGAACTACACCGTCATTCTGTTCGAGGTGATATGAGACACAAACTGCTGCTCACCGTTTCGTCGTTCGTCGCGGTCATGGCAGGTGCGTTGCTGGCGCAGCAGGGAGCGCCCGCGAATCCGCAGACACTGCCGCTCGCGGAGCGCATCGCGCACACGCTGCCGGCGAAGTATCGGCCGTCACCGAGCGTGCACGGCGGCCCCGGCCAGCTCGACTACATGGGGCTGTTCAATGCCACGGCGCTCGACACGAACCTGTACTTTTTGCACCGCGGCATCATTCAGCCGAAGAGCGGCATCGGCGCGCATTTCCATAATCAGTGCGAAGAGATGTTCGTCATCTTCGACGGCGAGGCGCAGTTCACGATCGATGGCCGCACTTCCGTCCTCAAAGGGCCGGCCGGCGCGCCCGTCCCAATGGGACACTCGCACGCCATCTACAACCACACGGATAAACCGATTCAGTGGATGAACATCAACGTGTCGGCCCGCAAAGGCGTATACGACGCGTTCGACTTGAACGATGGCCGTGTCGGTGCCGCGCTGGATCCGATTCCGACGTTCATGACGATGCGGCTCGATCAGTCGCTGCTGCGTCCGGCTATGGGGCCTGCTCCGACCGCTGCGAAGGGCACCGTGCAGTATCGTCGCGCGTTGCCGCCCTCAGTCTTCCGAGGGCCGTGGGCGTATGTCGACCACGTTTTGCTCGCACCCGGGAGCGCGACGGCGCCGCAGGCGCATCAGGAAATCGGCGAGTTCTGGTACGTGATGAACGGGACCGGCACCGTGAAAGTGGGTTCTGAGAGCGCGCCGATTCAATCGGGGGACGCGGTGCCGATTCAGCTGAACCAGACGAAGTCGTTCGAGAACACCGGTGCATCGCCGCTCGAGCTGCTCGTGGTGGGGGTTGTGCGCGATGCGGACAAGAAGTTCGACGTCGTGCAGCCGCCGGCGCGCGGAGGGCGCGGCAATTGACAGACGCGCGAACTCGGGCGATCGGCCGGACGGTGGTCCTCGCCGGTTGGATAGCACTCGCGCCGGCCGTCTGCTCGGCGCAGGCACTACGCTTGTATTTCGTTGACGTCGAAGGTGGTCAGGCCACGCTCGTCGTCACGCCGTCCGGGCAGTCGATGCTGGTGGACACTGGCTGGCCGACAGACAACCTGCGTGATGCGGAGCGGATTGCGGCCGCGGTGAAGAAGGCCGGCGTCGGGACCGTCGACTATCTTGTCATCACGCACTACCACGCGGATCATGTTGGCGGCATGGAGCAGCTGGTTTCGCGCGTGAAGGTCCGCAACGTGATCACTCACGGCCCGACGACCGAAACGGGCAAGGGCGCCGACACCATGATGGCGACGTTCCGTTCCGCGATTGCGGCCAGCGGAGCGAAGGAGACTGTGGTCAAGCCTGGGGACACCATTCCGCTCAAGGGCCTGGAGGTCAAGGTGCTCGCATCGAACCGGCAGCTGATCCCTGCGCCTCAGTCCGGGGGCTCGACGAATCCGCTGTGTCAGGGTGTCGAGCCGCGGCGGGCTGATACATCCGACAATTCGGCGTCGGTCGGGATGTTATTCACGTTCGGCGGGTTTCGCTTCCTGGATCTCGGCGATCTCACGCAGGATCTCGAATTCCAGATGGCCTGCCCCGTGAACCGCATAGGCGAAGTGAGCCTGTTCCTCACCACACACCACGGCTCGGGACAATCGAACGCACCGGTCTTGGTGCACGCGCTGAAGGCGCGGGTCGCGATCATGAACAACGGCGCGCGCAAGGGTGGCGATCTTCCCGTGCTGCAGACGGTCAAAAGCGCTCCCGGCCTCGAAGACCTGTGGATGCTGCACTATGCCGTTGTTGCGGGAGCCGAAGGCAATGTGGCCGAGCCGCAGATCGCGAACCTCGGCGATGTGTCCGATCCATCGGTGAAAGACACGGGCTTCGGCATCAACGTCACCGTACAGCCGAACGGTTCGTTCACGGTCGTCAACGAGCGGAACAATGTGACGAAGACGTATCCGGCGCGAAAGTAGGGCAGCGCTGCCGAATTGGTGGAACGCGAATCGTCAATCTACAATCATCAATCTCCCAACAATCTGCCAGTCTTCGATCTGCCAATCTTCCAATTCTAGCGGGCGCCCGAGCTGCGATTCGGCGCCGCTGTTATTTCCTGCACATCCAGCACGCCTTTCTGCGCCGCAATACCCAGGATCATGAATTCCAGATCGGTATTGCCGGTATTCCGGAACGCATGCGGATCGCTGAGGTGCAGCGGCACCGCGTCGCCTTTGTGAATCGGAGTGGTCTCGGTCCCGACCGAGGCCTCGCCGTCGCCGTTGATGACGTAGTAGACCTCCTCCACGCCCGTATGCCGATGCATGCCCTCGGATGCGCCCGGAGGCAGTACGAGGTGATCGACATACGACCAGTTTGTGAGAAACACGGTCGGGTCGAGCGCCCGGCGATACATCGCCGTGCCGGCGCCGCCACGGAATGTGTCGACGGGCCTCAGCAGCTTCTTGTCCAGCCGCATCGTCATGAATACGGGCTTCTCATCCTTCGGCGCCCCCACGCGAGCGTCGTCGAGATCGAACGCGTCGTACTTCCCCTTGACCGCCGAAACGTTGATGTTCATGAACTCAACAGGCGTCTTTCCCGGGTTGTAGATCGCATGCGAGTGCCCCATGCGCACCGGCGCGCCGACCGTGCCCGTGAGAAGCGAGGTACGGCCGTCCACCGTGAATTCGGCTTCGCCATCAAAGATCACGAACATCTCCTCGGTGGTGTTGTGGAAATGATGACCGACGCCGCCACCGGGCGTGATCTGGCAGCGATGCAGGAAATACAGATTGGTCTGCAGAGCGGTTCCCGGCAACAGCGTCATGCAGTTCATGTCGCCGACGCTGCCATGCGAACGTCCGGCCCGATAGCGGCTTGGATCGTGATGGCCCACTCGTTCCGCCAGGCCGGGTCGCTGGGCGAGCGAATTCGAGCCGGAAAGTCCGAGCACAAGTACGACGATCGTCAGGAACAACAGCGGCCGGGCGGATCTCATGCATCTCCTCCGTGCGTCATGAACGCGACAGATTCGCGAGGTTCAGGTTCTCGGCAATCTCGGACGTCGATCGAGCCTTGTTCAGGGTGTAGAAGTGGAGCCCGGGAGCGCCCTCGCGGAGCAGTTCTTCGCATTGGCGCGTCGCGTAGTCGATCCCGAACCGCAGGACCGATTCGTCGTCACCGGCGTGCCGGTCGAGCTCTGAGACAAACGCCGCCGGAAGATCGGCGCCGCACAACGCCACGATCCGCTTAATCTGGGCCGCGTTCAGGATCGGCATGATGCCAGGCACGAGCGGCACGGCGACGCCGAGCGACGTCAGATAATCCCGGAACTCGAAGTAGTCGCGGTTACTGAAAAACAGCTGCGTGATGACGAAGTCGGCGCCTTGATCGATCTTGTGCTTCAGGTGCTGCCAGTCGGCAAGTTTCCCCTCGGTTTGCGCGATATGCCCTTCGGGGAACCCCGCGACGCCGATCGAAAACCCGTCCATTTCCTTGATGAACCGGACGAGCTCGTAGGAGTACTCGAAGCCGCCGTCGGTCTTGCGGAACTCGCCCGTGCCGCCAGGCGGATCGCCGCGCAGCGCCAGGATGTTGGTGATCCCGAGCGCGCGCGCTTGATCCAGCACGCCCGCGGCGTCTTCACGCGTCGCGTTGACGCACGTCATATGCGCCATCGCGGTGAGGCCCTGCTCGCGCTGTATGCGATCGACGATCGCCAACGTCGTCTGGCGGGTGCTGCCGCCAGCGCCGTAGGTAACCGAGCAGAAATCAGGCTTCAACGCGCCCAGCGCGGGAAGCGTCTTCTCGAGCAGCGTCCGTTCGCCCTCGGGCGTCTTGGTCGGAAAAAACTCGAAGGAAATCACCGGCCGGCGAGCCTGGCGCGCGGCGGCAAAGATGTCGCGTATGAAACGCATGTGCAGATATCCTATCGCAATGAGGATCGCCGCCTGCGTACTCGTCCTCCTCTGCGCCGCGGCGGCGGGCCTCGCCCAGGATGCTATCGGCTGGTCGCTCGCACGCAGGCTCAAGAGAGAGGATTTCAACGGACGTGTGCCCGCGAGCGCATCGACGGCCTCCATGAGCTGGATTCATATCGAGACAGAATGGGACTGCAAGGACGGCACATTC
This sequence comes from Vicinamibacterales bacterium, assembly GCA_963784045.1. Classification (GTDB taxonomy): domain Bacteria; phylum Acidobacteriota; class Vicinamibacteria; order Vicinamibacterales; family JAMQPK01; genus JAMQPK01. The sequence goes on along the minus strand of CAWAPZ010000020.1, from coordinate 167,952 downwards.
ACGTCGATGGCCCGCGCAACGTTCGATCCGTCCCGATCGTGGTTCCGATCGCAGAACAGGATGGAGCCCGACATCCAGCTGCTCGAACACGAGCAGATTCACTTCGACATCGCAGAGGTGGCGGTCAGACGGATCCGCGCGACCTTTCAGACGTTCACTAATGCGTGCGCCGAGGCCGGAGGGACGGATCCGATTGAGCACCTCATCGCCCGTGCCGACCGCGATCTGCAGCAAGAGCAGGAGCGCTTCGACCGCGAGACCGCACACGGCGTCAACGCGCGCGTCCAGGCGCAGTGGAAGCGGCGGATACTGGCTCTGCTGAATTGAGAGACTCGCAGATTGAGATTGGAAGATTGGTAGATTAGTCAGTGCTGCGATATCGCTTCAACGAGTTCCTTCTGTCGCCGCGGCGCCGCACGCTGACGCGAAATGGCCGCGAACAGCCGCTGATTCCACGCTACTTCGATCTCCTCGTGTTCCTCGTCGAACGGCGCGGCGACGCGGTACATCGCCGGGACATCTTTGACCATATCTGGAGCGATGTCGTCGTTTCCGACAGCGCGCTCAGTCAGGCCATTCGCACGATTCGCCGTGCCCTCGGCGACGACTCGCGCGAGCCGCGCTTCGTCAGGACGGTCTCCCGACACGGCTATCAGTTCGTATTCGCTGATGTTGCCGAGGAGGATGACGAAGGCGAGTGGGAGAAACCCGACGGGGCAACGCTCGTTCCCGCGACGCCGGCGCCACCGGCCGCGGATCCGTACGAACCACTCCTGCAGCGCCTCACGAGTATCCCCGCCGGCGCGAACGACGACGAGGACCGCCGTGAAGCCGCGGAACTGCTGCACGCGCTCGGCACGTCAGAAGCGCTGCGGCGGCTCGCTGCTCGCCCGCACGATCCTTCCGGCCGTGCGTTATTGCGCGACACAAGATGGGACGTCGCAGAGGCGGGGCCGGTGCCGATTCTCGGCCAGCCCGCGCCGATTGCAACCGCGCTCGAGCTCGTCAAGTTAAGGCTGCGCGGCGCCGCGTCGCTGGCAGTGGCCCGATGGGCAGGCGCATCGACTGGCGGCGGCCTCTCGGGGCTTTTCGGAGGTGCAGTTGGCGGACTGATACTTCTGGCAGCTCCAGGCAACGCGGCTTCGCTGGGAGTTGTTCCGGTGTTGGCTGTCATCGGCGGGTGCTGCGGTGCCGCAGGCGGAGCGGGAGTAGGCGCGGGCTTATCGGTCGCCGAATCGATCGCGCGCTCGCGTCGCATCCTTGCCTTGGTGTGTGGCGCGGCTCTCGGAGGCGGCGTGGCGGGTTTGACCGCAGAATGGCTCGGGCGATGGAGCCTCGCGGCACTTGTCGGCGTCAACGTAGACATTGGCGGAGGTCTCGAAGGCCTCGCCCTTGGAGGAGCCGCCGGGCTGGCTTACGGCCTCGCGACATCCCACGCGGAAGGTGGCCTGGCCGCGCCCAGAGGCCGGCGGCGCTTTCTCGTTGCCGTCGCGACGGCCGCGGCCTGCGGATTCGTCGCGCTGGCGATTGCGGTTGCGGGCCGGCCATTAGTCGGAGGCACGATTCACCTGATCGCCGATGCGTCAGTGGGATCGCAGCTGAACCTCACATCCCTCGGCCGATTCATCGGCGAATCCGACTTTGGTCCGCTGACCGCGGCCCTCATCGCAACAGGGGAGGGCGCCATTTTCGGATTCGGACTGGCCCTCGGCGTGACCCATCGCCCGTCGATAGCACGGACGTCTCACCCAATGGCCACAAAACGCTGAAGACCAGCGGGCGCGGCCGCCGGTGTTCGCATCGAATTCTTCAGGAAGATCCGAACAGCGCAGCCTTGGTCGGGCGCGGATGATGCGTGAACGCCTTCGCGAACTCGTACGTCAGAATGCTCGAGAATGGCGCAAACAGCCATACAGCTGCCGCCTCAACGGGGAAAATGTCGTTCCCATGCGACCACGCGGTGATAGTCAGCCCGATCATTCCGGACGGCTCGTAATTCCACCACTGCCGCGGGATAGCGAGCGTCACTTCCCAAATCAGCGATGTGACAAGGACGTACAACACCGTCATCGCAAACGCCGGCCAATTCGTCAAGTTGCCGATGGTCCGGTACAAGAACATCGCCGGTAAGACCGCCCCAGCAGCGAGGAACGCGAAATAGGTCGGAAAGGTGCCATTCACGCGCCACAGTATCAGCGCCGTCAGAGCGGCGCCGATCGCGACGACCACGAGGCGTGGCGAGAGCTGTATCAGTTTGAGGTTCAGCAGGTCATCTTTAGGGTTGTACCGGCTGAGCCACCGCTCGTCCGCGCATGCATACACGAGCACCATCGCCACCGGTCCCATCGCGTAGAACAGAAGCTCTTCCACCGGAACGCTGCCACGCACGGCCGGAAGGCACAGAAGATACGGGCCGGCGCCCGGAGGTTCGCTGCAGCCAGGGAAGCGCAATGTCAGGTATCCGAACAGGAAGTCGAGAACGACGCCGAGCACGACGATCATGCCAGCGGACCAGCGCAAAGCCCGACGGCGGCGCCCTGTGCCGTCCGCAGTAATCATGTTGAAGACCGGCCAGAGATAGAGAATCGGAATGCCCCACAAGCCCAGGCTCGTGAAGTACGTCAGGTGTCCGAACGCATCGAGCACCATCGGTACTGCAATCGTCACCACCAACATGACGAGCCAGCCGAGATTCAGCCAGAACGTGCGAATTCCCATAACTTGGGCGAGATGGTATGTGCTACTTTGTCGGCACGAGGCGCTTCAGCTCCTCGAACCAGTGCTCGACGACGACCATGCTGGCCGGCGTCGCATTCGAATCGGCGCTGCTGTTCTTTGAGCATCAGGAACCGTTTGCCGTCCGGCGACACGTCGTAGTGGCGAGGGGGAAATGGCGTCGCATATCTGGCGTCGAACACCTTCGCCGGCTGGCCTGCGCTGAATGTCGATCCAGACGTCTGGACTGGCACCGCAGTCAGCGCATTCGAGGCATCGAGGTAGAACAGCTCGCGACCGCTACGTGACCATGCGGGGCGCGTCCCGCCCGCCGTCGAAACCAGCCAGAGGCCGCGTTCTACGTGTGGAAACGGTCGAACGTGAATATTGGATCGACTCCCCGCCGACTCGTACGCGATGTAGCGGCCGTCCGGCGAGAACTCCGGCCAGCTTCCGTCGAACAGGGTCTGACCGGCCGGCTCCACCAGCGACAGGCTCGCAGTAGCAACGTCTGACGCCGTTCGGCCCGCGGGATTCGCCAGTCGAAGCAGTCGGGTCCAGCTGGCAACGCCAGGCGAGATTCGGATGGGCATAGTTTCAACGACGAGGAGGTTTCCTTCCGAGGTGATGGACGTCGGATATTGCGGGTTGGCGCTCGTTGTCAGCCGGTCAACGGTACCGGTGCCGTCGACGGCCTGGCTGTACAGGTTGAACACTCCGCTGCGGTTCGAAGTGAAGATTATCCGCCGCCCGTCTGGCGTCCATAGCGGGAGGCCATTGACACCAGGACCGGAGGTCAATTGCTGGAGCGTTTCGCCCGCAACATCCCAAATCGAGATGTCGGCCCTCTGCTGATCCGACACGACGTTGATTGCCACACGCAGTACCGTCGGGGGATACGCGCGGAGAGCCGTAGGTGCGCAGCGGGGCGTCGATCGGTTCCTCGTGCCCACTCCGATCAACCCACACGAGCGTTTTCGGCGTCATCCGGACGTCCAGTCCACCGGAGACGTAGAAGAGCGTCCCTTCGCGCGACACCGCGTAGTTGGCCGCACCATTCAGCTTGGTCATCACGCGCTCGACAACCGTCACCGGCGTGCCGAGCACTTCGAGCCGGACGAGATTGAATCGTACGGCGCGCAGCGTGCCGGCAGCCGCGTAGATCAGAAACCCGGCCTGTGCCGCGCCTGGCGAAGAATTGACGTATTCGGCCTGGCTCCCGCCGCGGACGAGTATCTTCTGTTGGCCGGTTCTCGAGTCGAGGACGGCCACTTGCGCGTTATCCGCTTCGCCCCCGCCCATAATCGTAAACAGCACGCCGCGTCCTCCGGGCAGGACCGATGGGAACGCGTGGTCGCTCTCGCGCTGCGCCGGGTCGGGCGTCGTCAGGACCGTCGGTTCGCCGCCGTTCGCCGACACACGCCACAATCCCGTCGTCGGATCGTCTGTGGCGAACACGATCGTGTTGTCATCGCCCCAGCTCGCCCCGAGCGACAGACCGGTGAGCGGCCCGAGGAAAACGGCCGCTCCGCCGCTGATCGACACCTTATTGAGGGCCCGGTTCGTGAAGAACCCGACCCAACGGCTGTCGGGGGAGGAGAACACTCCGAGTCCGCGGACGGGGAGTGGCTGTGCTCCGATTTGATCTATCGCGCGGACCATTAATGGGGCAAGGGCGCCGAGGCCTCCACCACCGCGGTAAACGAAATAGCGGCCGTCTGGTGAGAGAGTGATGTCACGATCGGTGCCAAACGAATTCAGCGGCTCCGCGGGCGACGGCACGATCGCGAAGCGCGACGGGATCATCGACGCCACGGATGCAGGCCGCATGGCCCACGCCACAACCGCGGCGATCGCCGCGCCGATGGCCAGCGCTGCGATCGCTACCATCGTTACCCGACGGGACGGCGTTGCAAGTTCGAGCGTCTCGGCGACCGGAGACGCGATCGCGTCGTCGATCTCCAATCGAGCACCGGCCGCCGAATCGAGCCGTCCCTTACGATCCTTTTCCAAACACCGGCGCAGTAATCTACGAATCGGCGCAGGCGTGTGCCCCGGCAGCATCGACCAGTCCGGCTCGCGTTCGAGAATCGCGGCGAGCGTGTCGGAGATGGTGTCGCCGGCGAACGGCGCGCGGCCCGTGAGCATTTCGTAGAGCACGCAGCCGAACGACCAGATATCCGTCCGTTTGTCCAGCGACTTGCCACGCGCCTGTTCCGGGCTCATGTAGGCGGGCGTCCCCATCATCACGCCGGCACCGGTGGGCGCGGCCGAACCAGCGATCGCTGATTCAATCGCTTTCGCAAGGCCGAAGTCCAGTACCTTCACGGTTCCATCGACGCGGATCCTGATGTTCGCGGGCTTGAGATCTCGATGGACGATCCCTTGCTCGTGCGCCGCTTCGAGCGCCTCGGCGATCTGTTTCGCGATCGGCAACGCCTCGACGATCGGGATCGGCCCGCGCGCGATCCGCGTTGAGAGGTCTTCTCCCTCGACGAGCTCCATCACGAGGGCACGGACACTGCCAGATTCCTCGAGGCCGTGGATGCCGCCGATGTTCGGGTGATTCAGGGATGCAAGGACCTGTGCTTCCCGCTGGAATCGCTCGAGGCGATCAGGATCATTGGCGAACGAATCAAGCAGGACTTTGATCGCGACGTCGCGCCGAAGCTTCGTATCGCGGGCCCGATACACTTCACCCATGCCGCCCGCGCCGAGGGCCGCGACGATTTCGTAGGGACCTACGCGAAGACCCGCGGCGAGGACTGGGTGAAATGGCGTCTGGTCCATCGATGTTGAAGGCGGCTGATCGAGGGTGCTTCCGTCAGCGGCGTCCCACATCAACAGCGACTCGACTTCACGACGCAGGGCTTCGTCGTCACCCGTCGCGGCGGTTAGAAAGGCTTCGCGCTCGCCGGCCGGGCGTGTCGCGGCGGATTGAAACAGCGCCTTTACTTGCGGCCATCGCTCGTTCGTCACGTGCACTTTCGAGCCGAGCATAGCATGTGGGTACTGGGTGACGGCTTATTTGTCCGTTTGACCCGTTCTGGACTGCGGTTGCGCGATCTCCTTGTAAGGGAATAGGAGGAGACCCGGCCGTCACTTACGGCCGAGCTTCGGAGCCGAGCTCGCGATTCAGCCACGCTTTCGCTGTGCGCCAATCCCGCTTGGCCGTCGATGGCGACACAGACAGAACATGCGCGGCTTCTCAATCGTGAGTCCGCCAAACGCCCGAAGCTCGACGATCCTGGCCAGTTCAGCGTCGATTTTTTCCAGGCGATCGAGCGCGCAGTCCAACGCAAGGATGGGAAGCTCGTCAGACGCGGCCACGTCCTTCGCTTCGTCGATTGACACACACCGCACCCCGTCGCCCCGTTTGCTGGCGGAGTGACGCCGCGCGTGATCGACCAGAATCCTGCGCATCACCTGCGCCGACACACCGAAGAAATGCGCTCGATTCTGCCAATCGACCTGCCGTTGGTCCACGAGCCGCATGTACACTTCGTGAACCAGGGCGGTGGGCTGCAGGGTGTGGTCGGCCCGTTCGTCTCGAAGCTGGCGCGCCGCAACGCGGCGGAGCTCCGCATAGACAAGCGGCAGCAACTGGTCGAGCGCATTCCGGTTCCCGCGACTCCAATCGCCGAGCAGCGCCGTCACGTCGCGAGGCGAAACCATTGGAGCCTTCTTCGATCTGTTGGATCGGAAGTGACAGCTTAGCACCCGGAAGAGTGAGTCGCTCGTTTTCTCCATTTGACCTACTCCGGACCCGTCTTGCGCGATCTCCATATAGAGGGCGCTCTAAAAGCGTCAGGAGAAAAAATGGGCGGCAACGCCGAGGAGTGTGCAAATGAGATTGTCGATTTGTCTTACGAAGGGCGTCGTTATTGGCTGTGTGTGCGCAGGGACGCTAGTGGCGAGTGCGTGCACGGATGGACGAGGGACCCCGACGAGTCCAGGCGCGAGCGCCGCTGTGACCGGTTTGGCGCCGACCACGCCCGCCAATCAGGGAGCGGCAGGACGGGCGGTCGCCCCAGCATTGTCCGCGCGAAGCGGAGATCTCCGCGCTACGAAAAATTGCAGTGAGAACACGGGCCAGCCTGGATCCTTCTGCACTATCACGTCTTCTAACGTGAAGGCGATCGAGGTCGGCTCCAGGGTCGTCTATCTTCAGGCGGCCGGTGCCACAACGCTGGACAGCGATGTCGTCCTCGACCCGCCGGGTCCGGGTAACAACAAGGCGTTCGGCCATTGCAGACTCGATTTTGTGACTCGTGTCGGGCTGTGCACGTTCTCGGGCGGGACCGGCAAGTTCACGCACTTCCAAGCGCGTGCCGCGGTCTCGGACCTCGGCGCGAGGAACTGGGCCTGGGACGGACCGTACAGCCTAAGTCCGCAAGACTGAGCGGTGAGAGGAACTCACGGGCCGGCGCTGCCGCCCGTGAGTGCTTCACTCCGCTTTTGCAGCCGCGTGCGCCGCCTGCTTATCCTTGCGGGCCGCATTCCGCGTCTGCCACGACTTGCTCTCCGTCTTCGGTTTCGGTTTCAGCCTCTTCTTAGACTCACGACTCTGTGGTGTTGCGGTCTTTGCCATGTATCCTCTTTTCTCTAACAGTGTAGTTCGTCTCTTCTATGCTGCGCGCTCTTGACCCTCACGGACATTGACGAACGACAGCACCCCCGCGCCTGCGATGAAGAACACGACCACGCTGAGAATCGCGCTGCGGCTCGACCCGGTGGTGCGGCTCGCCACTTCGAAGACCGCGGGTCCAAGAATGGCGCCGAATTTTTCGAAGATCGAAAAGAAGCCGAAGAACTCGGACGACCGCGCCTTCGGAATCATGCTGGCGAAGAGTGAACGGCTCAGCGCCTGCGTCCCTCCCTGCACCGTGGCGACCATCAACGCGAGGATGTAGAAGTCGCGCTCCGTTTTCATGTTGTACGCACCGATGGTCAGGACGACGTACACGGCAAGGCCGATGAAGATCGACGCCTTCGCGCCTATCCGTCCGGCGAGCATTCCGAACAGAAAGGCGAAAGGGATTCCAGCGAACTGCACCAGAAGGATGGCGGTAATCAGCGCTCCCTGGTCGATGCCGAGCTCGGCGCCGTAGCTCGTGGCGAGCCGCTGGATTGTCCCGATACCGTCGGCGTAGATGACGAAGGCGACTAGAAGCAGGAGCGCGTTTCGATAGCGGCGCAGTTCGCGAATGGTGTGCCGCAGCCCTGCGAGCGATGTCGTGATCAGTTCGGCAGCCGATCGGGCGCCGCGGCCGGCGCGCGTCGTCGGTTCGGGGACCCGCAGAAGCAACGGCATGGAGAACAGAAACCACCACGCCGCGACGCTTGCGAACGACAGGCGCGACGCCTGTGCTGCGTCACGCAAGCCGAAGGTCGCCGGAGACAGGATCCATGCGACGTTCAGTGCAAGCAGAACCCCGCCGCCCAGATATCCGAGGGCGTAACCCCCCGTTGACACTCGATCGATTTCGTCTTCGCGAGCGACATGAGGCAGGAGTGAATCGTAGAACGTGAGGCTTGCCGTAAACCCGACGTTGCCGATCCCGAAGCAGACGGCGGCCAGGAACCAGTCGCCGCGGGCCACCAGCGCAAGACATCCCGCCGCGATGCAGCCGATCGCCATGAAGAGCCCCAGGAGCCGTTTTTTGATCGGCGCGTAGTCGGCAAGCGCGCCGAGAAACGGTGCCAGGATGGCAGAGGTCGCCAGCGCAATCGTCGTGGTGCGAGCGAGCAGCCGTGTCGCCTCGCCCGGCGGAAGGCCGGCGCCGGCGACCGACGTAAAGTACACCGGAAAGATGGCGGTAATGACCGTCGTGGCGAACGCGGAATTCGCCAGGTCGTACATCGCCCAGGCCCGAAGCTCGGGGCGATGGAGCCCAAGCTTCGTCAGAAGGTTTTTCGAGCGATCCATTCGCGCATCAGGGAGTCGATGACGACATAGCGGTCGCCTTCCCGGGCGACGAGATCTTCGCGCGCGAGCGCCTGAAGCGCGGTTTGCACAGTCGACGCACCTCCGAGGCGATGTCGTGTTCGCATATCCGCAGACAACAACTCCCGTCCGACCGACAGCACGACGGCGCGCAGCGTGGCGCGCTGCGCCAGTGTCAGGCGCTGCCACACAGCCTCGAACATCGTCTCCTGCTCGGCGAGCAGCCGGTGGAGCGTTGCATGCAGATCGTCCACGCCGATCCGGCGCTGGCCTCCTGCGCGCGCGTCATCCCAGCTCTCGTGCGCAAGCCGCTGAACGTCGTACGGCATGTTGCCGGCCAGGTCGACGATCGAGGCCCCCAGGCCAGGCTCGGGCTTGATGCGGGTCTTCAAAAATCTCGCTTCGATGAACGCGGAGAAAATATCGGGAGGAATTTTCTCCAGACGCATCACCGGTCCGGCTTTGTAGAACGGGCGCTTTGGCCCGAGCATGCGCTCCATCAGACTGGGTTCTGAGCCCGCAAAAACATAGCCGACGCTGCGCTGATGCTGGACGGCCGCCCGTAGCGCGTGTTCGACGCTGCCGCCATTGAACGCGTTGATCGCCTGGAACTCGTCGAGGGCGATGACGATGCGTTTCTTCCGCAGATCGCTGAGGCGCCCTGGCAGCGCGAATACCTCGGACGCGAGGCGGGAGATGTCGCGGTCGGTCCGGACGCTCGGGAACTTCACGGCCATGCCCATGGCGCCCGATGAGTCGGCTTCGAGGCGGAGTTCCGGCCTTGCGCCTGCGATGGCATCCTTGAGCCAGGTGCGAGCCTTGTCCCAGCCAGGCCACCCCGACGCGGCTGCCGCGTTGGGGCCGCCGGTCTGCATCGCCAGCAGCGATCGCGTGTAGCCCTCCAGAAAGGCGAGATACGAGCTGTAGCTGCTGACCGTGACTTCCGAGGTCAGCGCGCCGCCGCGGCTGACGGCGCGGAGCGCCTGGCGGATCAGGGATGACTTGCCGTACCGCCGCGGGGAGATGAGGAACACCTTCTGGCCGGAGGCCAGATCGCGCACGAGCCGGTCCAGCTCGTCGATGCGATCGACGAACGACGCCGCGGGCACGACCTCGCCGTACACGAATGGGTTTTCCATTACGCAAATCTACGTAACGGTTACGTATTATAACGTAATCGAGACCTTAACCTAGGGATTCGGGACTGGGGGTTCGGGACTAGGGACTAGGGATTAGGGTTGGATTGCCATATCGCGCGGCCGACGAAGAACGGGCCAAGCCGGTCGAGGTACAGCGCCGTCTGCTGGGTCTTTCGCATGGCCTGGACGATGTGCGAGAGGGGAAACAGGTCCTTGCCGAGCAGCCCGATGACGAAGTCGTTGTCGTGCTTGTCGAGGCCGTAGCAGGCCAGCCTGACGTCGTGCGCATAGTCGCCGGCCCCGTACGACATGCCGATGGCGCCGTGCTCGGCGAGAATTACGCGCTGCTCCTCCGGCGGCAGCTGAGCGAATCGGCCGCTGCGCCGAAGCGGGTACCAGACGGCCCAAGGCCACTCGCGGTTCAACACGGTCCGTCGGGGACGCTGCAAGATGGCCTCGGGCAGGTCAGGCTCGTAACCAATCGCATACGTGCGCCCGAGCATCGTCAGCTCCGGCTTGGGCTCGAGAGCCTCGAATACACGGCCGTTCAATATCGGTCGCACCGTGTCGAGGAAGACGTTCGGATCTTTCGTCAGCGTAAGAACGGCCACGCCGTGCGGATCGTTGGCGTCCTCGTATACCACTCCCTCCACATTCGCATCCGCCAGTGCATCAGCAACCGCGCGCGAATCGCGACAGCCGCCGTATACGAGCAGCTGCATGAAGAGACGTTCGTCGGAGCGCTGCGGCTGTCCGTTTTTCATCCCGCCGCGTTCGGCGAGGTCGGGCGGCTCGGGTCCACGGCGGGTGGGCGTGTCGTGTGGCATAAGGTGGCTGCCTGTATCTAGAAACTGAAATCTAGAAACTGGAATCTGAAATCTGGAACCTGAAATCTGGAATCTGTCGTTCAGATTATAGATTGTAGTTTCCAGATTCTAGTTTCCAGATTTCAGCTTCAGTGTCCCCGTATAGATGGCCATTCCCACCACTGCGTCGATGCCCAGCGCATCGAGCTCGTCGATCTCCTCTTGCGTGGTCACGCCGCCCGCCGCAATCAGAGGGCGCCGCGTGGCGTCGCGCACCGCCCGAATCGCCTCGATGTCGGTGCCCTTCATCAGTCCCTCTTTGTCGACGTGTGTGTAGAGAAACTCCCCGCAGTAGCGTTCGAGCGCACGCACGGCATCGACCGCGGTCGTGCCGGTTGAGGTTTTCCACCCGTGCGTCACAACCCGGCCGCCCTTGCTGTCGACGGCGCCGACCACCCGCTCGACGCCGACGGCGTCAGAAAATCGTTGTGCGCTGGCGACGTCGGCAATCCCGTCCTTGAACAGTGCAGATCCGATGATGACCTTTCGCGCCCCGATCGCGCAGAGCTCGGCCGCACGCTCGGGACTCCGGACCCCGCCGCCGACCTGGCATGGCAGCCGGGCGCAGATCTCACGAACGAGATGGTCGTTCGACCCCGATCCCATGGCGGCGTCGAGATCGATGACGTTGACCCGCCTGAAGCCCGAGAACCGCTGGATCCAGTGGTCGAGATCGGCACTCTCGATGGCGAGCTTCTCGCCTTGAATCAGCTGGACGACCTTGCCGCCCTTGAGGTCGATGGCGGGAATCAGCATATTTACAGCCGCACCGGAATGCCGCGTTCGTGCAGCATGCGCTTGAGGTCGCGCACCGCGTGTTCGGAGAAATGAAAGATGGACGCCGCAAGCGCCGCGTCGGCACAGCCGTTGTCGAAGACTTCGGCGAAATCCTCGAGCGACCCGGCACCGCCGGATGCGATGACCGGAATCGGCACCGCGCGCGAGACCGCGGCCGTGAGCTCGCAATCGAATCCGCTCTTCGTGCCGTCGCGATCGATCGAGGTCAACAGGATCTCGCCGGCGCCTCGATCCGCGGCTTCCTTCGCCCATTCGACCGCCTCGCGCCGCGTGCCCGCCTGTCCGCTGCGCGCGTACACCAGCGCCTTGCCATCGACCCATTTTGCGTCGATCGCGACAATCGCCGCCTGGCTGCCATAGCGCGCCGCAAGCGTCGTGATGAGGGCGGGGTCGTTCAGCGCGGCGGTGTTCAGGCTGACCTTCTCGGCGCCCGCATCAATCGCGGCGGCCGCATCGTCTTCGGATCGAATGCCGCCGCCGACGGTAAGCGGAATGAAAATACGTTTCGCCACCGCCGATACCGTCTCGGCGAGCGCGCGCCGCCCTTCGAGTGTCGCCGTCACATCGAGGATGACGACCTCGTCGATGCCTTCCTCGTTGTAGCGCTCGGCAAGTTCCGCCGGATCGCCGGCGTTGCGCAGGCCTTCGAAGTTGACGCCTTTGACGACCTGTCCGTTCCGGACGTCGAGGCAGGCGATGATTCGTTTAGACAGCATCGAGAAAATTCTTCAACACGCGCAGACCCACATCGCCCGATTTTTCCGGGTGAAACTGCACTCCAAATACATGACCGCGCTCGACGGCGCTGGCGAACGGCACGACGTGGGTCGTCACTGCCGTTGCTTCGTCGTTGACGGGGGCCGCGTATGAGTGCGTGAAATAGACCTGCGATCGATTGCTAATCCCGTCGAATAGCCGCGACGAACGGGGGAACTCCAGCTCGTTCCAGCCGACGTGCGGCACTTTATACGGCCCTTCGGGCTTCAGCCGCTCGCACTGGCCGCGCATCAGTGAGAGTCCCTGACAGCCCGGGGCTTCGCTGCTTCCTTCGAAGAGCCATTGCAGGCCAAGGCAGATGCCGAGCAGCGGCCGGCCGCGCTCGACGACGCCAATGATCGCGTCACGCCATTCCTGACTGAGCACCGACGTCTGTTGAAAGTTGCCCACGCCAGGAACGATCACGCCCTCGACGTCGTCCAGATCGGCGGGGGATGCCGGCGTCTGGAACTGCGCGCCGACCGCTGAGAGCGCCTTGCGGACCGACGTCAGGTTCCCGGCGCCGTAATCGATGAGCGCAATCATAGGAGCCCCTTGGTGCTTGGAAGCGTGCGGGCCAATTGTTTGTCGCGGGAGCAGGCCACGCGCAACGCCCGGCCGAACGCCTTGAACACCGCCTCGACGTGATGGTGGCTCGACCGGCCGTACAGGACTTTCACGTGGACGTTGCCGCGCACGCCCTGCGCGAACCCCTCGAAGAAGTCGTAGATCAGCTCGCTCTGTAAATCGCCGACGCGTTCGACCTGCAGCGCCAGATCGACGACGGCGTGCGGACGACCACCCAAATCAACGGCGGCGACGCCGAGTGTCTCGTCCATGGGCATGATGAAATAGCCCGCGCGGTTGATACCACGGCGTGTTCCCAGCGCCTTCGAGACCGCCTCACCGAGTGCGATGCCGAGATCTTCGACGGTGTGATGCTGGTCGACATCGAGATCGCCCTCGGCACGCACCTCCAGATCGAAGGCGCCATGCCGCGTCATGAGCTCGAGCATGTGGTCGAGAAAGCGGATGCCGGTCCGAATGTCGTACCGGCCCTTGCCTTCGATGCCGAGCCGCACGCGAATATGCGTCTCGCGCGTGTGTCTGTCGACTACGGCACGGCGCACAAATCCTCCAGCGCTTCGACGGCGACTTCGGTGTGGTGGACGACGCCAGCCGTGATGCGGATGCAGCCGGCGCAGCCCGGATCGCGGGAACGGTCGCGCACCAGGATGCCCCTCTCGGCGAACGCCCGGACGATGTCCGCGGGCGCGCCTGCGCGTTCGACGTTAATCAGGACGAAATTACCTGCGCTGCGCCAGTAGGGAAGCTCAAGCTTCTCGCACGCCGCATAGATCAGCTCTCGCGATTCAGATACTTGCGCGCGGTACCAATGGAGGTGATCGCGATCCCGCAGCGCGGCGCGCCAACCGGCGACGGCACACACGCTGAGGCTATACGGCGGAACGACACCGCGGAGAGCGTTGAGCCTTGCGGGGTCGCCGATGAGGCAGCCGGCGCGAAGACCGGCCAGGCCGTGCGCCTTCGCGAACGTCCGCCCGATGACGACATTCGCCTGCGCGCCCAGCTCTGGGAGAAACGTCTCGCCGCAGAAGTCGAAGTACGCCTCGTCTATCGCGATCGTCACGCCCACCGGCGCACGGCGGACGATCTCGCGAATAGCCTCGCGCGGGATCACCTGTCCCGTGGGATTGTTGGGGTTGGTCAGGAAAATAATGCGCGTCCGGCTGCCAATCGCGGCACAAATCTCATCGAGCTGAAATGCAAAGCCAGGCTTGGGCGGGATGGCCACCACACGGCCGCCCGCCGCCTTGACGAACACCGAATACATTTCAAACGCCGGTGCCGGAACGATGGCCTCTGGCGCCTCCATTCCGTCGGGAGAGCGAAACGCGCTCACCGCCAGCGCGAGCAGCCCTTCATCCAGGCCGTTGGTCAGCACCAGCTGTGCCTCGCCGACGCCGAGATACGCGGCGCATTCTCGCGACAGCTCGGAGTAGTCGGGGTAGTACGCGACATCCTCGGCGGCGATCGCCCTGATCGCGTCGATGACCGCTTCCGAGCAGCCGGCCGTGTTTTCGTTGAGGTGCAGCCGCAGCGCACCTGCCCGATCGGCCGGACGCGCGTATGTCATCGCACCCGCACCTCGATCGAATGCGCGTGCGCTTCGAGCCCCTCTTCGCGCGCCAGCGTGATCACCGTCGGCGCCAGGTTCTTCAATCCCAGGCGCGTCACGCGCTGAATGGTCGACACACGCACGAAATCCGCTGTGTGCAGCCCGCCACGGAATCGTGCCGCTCCGTTGGTCGGCAGGACGTGATTCGAGCCGATCGCATAGTCGCCCGCAACTTGTGCGGTGTAGCCCCCGACGAATATCGCGCCGGCCGCACGCACTGCAGCCGCAAAGCTGTCGTCATCGCATACGAGGTGCTCTGGAGCAGCGCGATTGGCGAGCGCAGCCGCTTCCTCCAGGCTGGCCGCGACGATGATGCCGCCATGCCGCGCGAGTGACTCCCTCGCAGGTCCCTCCTTCGGCAGCTGCGACGTCACGCAGCGATCAACCTGCTTCGCAAGCCGACGGCTGGTAGTAATCAACAGCGCACGGGCCTGCGGGTCGTGTTCGGCCTGTGCGATCAGGTCGGCGGCGATCCATTCGGGGTTCCCCTTGTCTGAGACGATGACGATTTCCGTGGGACCCGCGTAGAAATCGATGGCGCAATCGGTGGCGACGAGCGCCTTCGCCGCGGCGACGTATTCATTGCCGGGCCCGACGATCTTGTCAACGCGCGGAACCGTCTCGGTGCCGTAGGCCAAAGCGGCAATCGCCTGCGCGCCTCCCATTCTGAACAAGCGAGTGACCCCAGCTGCTCTCGCCGCGGCCATCACCACCGGCGCCGGTCGCGGGCAGGCGACGATGATCTCGCGGACCCCGGCCGCCCGCGCGGGAATCGCCGTCATCAGCAAAGACGAGGGCAGGGGATAGCGTCCGCCAGGGACGTAACAGCCTACGCGGTCGAGCGGCGTGACGCGCTGCTCGACAGTCACGCCGGGCGCGGTCGTCACTGTCCACCCTCGCGGCCGCTGTCGCCTCGCGACCCGCTCGATATGCTTCGCGGCCGTGGCGATGGCCGCGCGCACTTTCGGTGGTACTCGCACGGCGAGCTCTTCTATCTCTTCTTGCGAGACTTCAAGGTCTCCGGCCAGACCATCGAAACGCTTTCCATACGCGATCAGCGCCGCATCGCCGCGGGCACGAACGCGCGATACGATCCGCGCGACGGTTGTCGACGTCGAGCGGTCGCTGCCGGAAGCTGCGGTGAGCAGCCGCTCCACGGCCCTGGCGTTGGTAGAGGAGACGATCTTCATCACACGACGATCTTGTTCAGCGGGTATTCAACAATCCCCTGCGCGCGTGCTGATTTCAGCCTGGGGATGAGATCGCGAACGGTGCGTTCCTCGATGATGGTGTTGACCGCGACCCACCCGTCTTCGCTGAGCGGCGAGATCGTCGGCCGTTGGAGCGCAGGAAGAAGGGCGAGCACGTCCTTCAAATCCGCGTTGCGAACGTTCAGCATGATGCCGACGCGCCCCTGAGCTTCGATCGCGGCCTTCAGCAGCAGCGAGATGTTTTCAATCTTCGTGCGCTTCCACTCGTCCTTCATCGCCGCACCATTGGCGATGAACTGCGTGTTGCTCTCCATCACCGTGTCGAGAATACGCAGCCGGTTGGCGCGAAGCGTCGAGCCGGTTTCGGTCGCCTCGACGATGGCATCGGCGAGCACCGGCGGTTTGACTTCGGTGGCACCCCATGAGAATTCGACGTTCACGTTTACACCAAGCCGATCGAAGTATGCTTTGGTCGCGCGCACGAGTTCGGTGGCAATCGTTGCGCCTTCGAGATCCTGGGGCTTCTTGAAGCGGGAGTCTTCGGGCGCCGCCAGCACCCAGCGCACTTTGCCGAAGCTCTGTTTCGAATAGATCAGGTCGGCGATCGGCACGAGCGACGCCGGGCTCGCCAGTCCGCTCTGGTGCTCGGCGATCCAGTCCTGGCCGGTAAGCCCGCAGTCGAGCACGCCGTCGGCGACGTAGCGCGCCATCTCCTGCGCGCGGATCAGCATGCACTCGATTTCGGGATCGTCGATGGTCGGGAAATACGACCGCGAGCTCACGTAAATCGTAAACCCCGCGCGCGCGAACAGCTGCACTGTGGAATCCTGCAGCGACCCTTTTGGTAGTCCAATCTTGAGTGTAGGCATGCTTAGTGTGCCGGGTCTAGCTCGCGAAAACAGCTCCGTGCGCCCGTGTGACACACGTTGCCGTCGCCGAGGCGCTTCACTTTCACGAGCACGGTGTCATCGTCGCAATCGACGAGGATCTGTTCGACGGCCAGCTTGTTCCCCGATGTTTCGCCCTTGGTCCACAGTTTTTGCCGCGAGCGGCTGTAAAACGTCGCGAACCCGGTTTCTCTCGTCGCTGCCAGCGCTATGTCGTTCATGAAGCCGACCATCAGCACTTCGCCGCTCTCCGCGTCCTGAATGACTGCGGGCACCAGCCCGTTGAGTTTTGTGTAGTCCATATTTTAGTTTGTCGTGGGGCCCCACCCCCACGACCTGTGCCTCGCGATCGCCGGTCGCTCGGCTGTGTCAGCAGCAGCGTTCTGCTTACTGTGGCTGTTCAGATTTCACAACACACTCAGAAACAAAAAACCCCGCCGGTTGGGGCGGGGCAGTGGATGCTCGGTCGTGGATCGTCGTTGATCTATCCGCAGCTCCGCTGGCCCGTCGCGTGACGGTGGTCATGATGGTGATGGTGCCGGTGCGTGGCGAACGTCATGAGGCATTTAGCCTACTGCACGCTCCCAAATGGTGTCAAACTGTCGCACTATGAAAGCGATTCGCGTGCGCGAGTTCGGCGATCCTTCGGTCATGAAACTTGAAGACCTGCCGGAGCCACAAGCGGGCGCCGGACACGTGCTTATCGATATCAAAGCCGCCGGCGTCAATCCCGTCGACACATACATTCGCACCGGACAATACGCGTTCCTGCCTCCGCTGCCGTATACGCCGGGCTCGGACGCGGCGGGCGTGGTTGTGGCGGTGGGCAGTGAGGTGCCAGACATCACGATGGGCGACCGCGTATACGTAATGGGGACGATCGACGGTCGAGCGATAGGCGCGTACGCACAGCGCGCTGTGTGCACGATCGATCAGGTTCATCATCTCCCGAGCCAAATAACCTTTGCTGAAGGGGCCGGCGTCGGTGTCCCTTACGTCACCGCATGGCGTGCGCTCTTCGATAGAGGGCGGGCTGTTCCGGGCGAGACGGTTTTGATCCATGGCGCGAGCGGCGCCGTTGGTGTCGCCGCTGCGCAGATGGCGAGCGCCGGCGGATTGCGCGTATTCGGCACCGCCGGTACCGAACGCGGCAGACAGCTTGCGCGCGAGCAAGGCGCGCACGAGGTTTTCGATCATTCGGCCGTCGGTTATGAGAAGGATATCGCGGCAAAGACCGGCGGGCGCGGCGTCGACGTGATCATCGAGATGCTCGCGAACGCCAATCTCGTGAAAGATCTCGAGCTGATCGCCAAGCGCGGCCGTATCGTGATCGTTGGCAATCGGGGCACGCTCGAACTGAATCCGCGCGCAATCATGGGGAAGGACGCGACGATCGTCGGCTTCACGAACTTTAACGTGCTGCCGGGCGAGCTCGCCACCGCGCACGCCGCGATTGTCGCGGGCATGGAGCGCTCCGGGTACAAGCCGCAGGTCGGCAAGGAGATGCCGCTTTCGGATGCCCCGCGCGCGCACGAGGAAGTGATGAAACCCGGCGCCTACGGAAAGATTGTACTGATTCCCTAGCTGTACTAAGATCGGTGGCACCAGCTTCTGGCAGCCATGACCGCCGTTCTCGTCTTTGCCGCACTGGTTATCGCAGTCCTGACGTTTTTCTTTGGCCGGTCAGTTGGCTCGGCCAGTGGGAAAGTCGCCGGCGAGCTCGAGCTCCGCTCCATCCGCGCAGAATTGAGTGAAGCGCACAGCCGTCTTGCGGTATCGGAAAGCCGCAACGTCGCATTCGGCGAGGCCGAGAAGATTCTCAAGGACACCTTTACGGCGTTGGCCGGATCGGCTCTCCACTCGAACTCCGAGCAGTTCTTGAAACGCGCCGAAGAGCGGTTCAAAAACCTTCAACTCGACACCGCGACAGAGCTCGACAAGAGGAAGGTCGCAATCGAGAATCTGATTGCGCCTCTCGATAAATCCCTGAAGAGCCTCGATATCAAGGTGGCCGATCTCGAAGCGAAGCGGATCGAAGCCTACGCCGAAGTGAAAACACAGATTTCAGAGCTCGGAACCGTCAACAAAGAGCTTCGAAATCAGACAGGCAGCCTCGTCCAGGCGCTGCGGTCTCCTAACGTCAGAGGCGATTGGGGCCAGATGCAGCTCCGCCGCACGGTTGAGATGGCGGGCATGATCGGCCATTGTGACTTCTTCGAACAGATTTCCGAAGCGACAGAGAACGGCCGTTTGACGCCTGACATGATCGTGAGGCTGCCCGGCGACCGTCGCGTCGTCGTCGACGCCAAGGCGCCGCGCATGTACCTGGAAGGATTGTCCGAACGCACGGAAGCCGAGCGGTCACAGAACGTGCGGGATCACGCGGCGAAGGTTCGCGCCCATATGACCCTGCTGTCCGGCAAACGGTATTGGGAGCAGTTTGCTCCCACGCCGGAGTTCGTGGTCATGTTCCTTCCGGTCGAAGCGCTGTTCGCGGCGGCCCTCCAGGAAGATCCCGGTCTGCTGGAGTTCGGCGCTGACAAGAGAGTGATTCCGGCGAGCCCGCTGACGCTCATCGCGCTGCTCCGGGCGGTGAATTACGGATGGAAGCAGGAATCGCTCGCGCATGACGCCGCGAGAATCCGCGAGTTGGGGAAAGACCTCCACAATTCCGTCCGAGTGCTTGCCGGGCATCTCGTGAAGATGCGGGACAACCTCGAAGATACCGTCCAGGCTTTCAACGCATCGGTGGGCTCGGTCGAGCGCAGTTTCCTGAGCAAGGCGAGAAAGCTCGTGGAGTTGAACGCCGCCGGCGACGACATGATTCCGCAGGTCGATCCGATCGACGAGCGGCTTCGCGGCCTTGAAGCTGTCGAACTTCGGGCGGACCTTAGTGATACACCTATGCTCGAAGGGTTGATTCTCGAACCCAGCGACAGCGAGCCATAAATACCGTCGACGCGAGAATTGTGCTGTTCCTTGTTCACCACGGTGATGCGGTAGGGCCGGATGTGAATCCGATGCGGCCTCTCTCGGACCGGGGCCGGGTCGAAGTCGAGATGTTGGCGCAGAAAGCGGCTGAGCGCGGCGCCAAGCCCGACGTCATCTGGCACAGCGGCAAGCTTCGCGCCCGCGAGACGGCACAGGCCTATTGGAAGCGGTGCAATCCACTCGCGGAGTTCTCTGCGATGCGCGGCCTTCAGCCCACTGACCCGACAAACTGGATCGTCGACTCGATTGTGGGAGAATCGAAACACATCCTGCTCGCGGGGCATTTTCCGCACCTGCCGCGGCTGCTGGGCAGACTGACGTCGGGAAACTCTGAAGCGGATCCGGTGGACTTTCCGATGAACGGAATCGTTGCTCTCGAAGAAGTGGATGGAAAGTGGCACGAACGCTGGCGCCTCAGACCGTAACCTCAGACTAGGGATTGGTCCCCAATCCCTAGTCCGTAGAGTAGTAGTGACGTTACTGCTCCACCGTCACCGTCGCCGGTGAGCCCATTCGGACCGTTACCGTCGAACCCTGTGGAAGCGTCGCGGCATTCGGCTCGCTCGTCGCCACCGCAACTCCGCCGCCCGCCGCGCCGACTGTGCTGCCGATGACGGCGCCCTTCTTGCCGCCGAAAATTGCCCCCAGCACCGCGCCGCCGACTGCTGCTCCGCCAATTTTCGCGGCACTTTCGCGCGCCGGTGATTCTCCCTCGCGGTAGATCGTTTCGGTGTTGATGGGAAGCCGTGTGCCGTCTGCCAGCACGATCGTGTGGAACCGAATTCCGAGCCGCGCCTGCTCCTTGAGCCGGCCACCGCGCTCGACGAGGGTGACCGAACCCTCGGCTCGCGCGCCGGCGGGAATGGCGACTCGATCCTGCACTTTGACGTCGCGCGTCACTCGCGCCCGGACTTGATCCTCGACCTTTGCGCGCTCCGTGGTCACGGCGTTTTCGACCTGCAGACCGATCACGGAATCCGCCGGAATCACGAGCTCGTCATACAGCTTTCGCGGAGGTTCCGGCGCCACGGCCGCGCGTTCGACGGTCGTATTTTCCAGCGGCTCGACTGCCGCCGAAACCGGTGACTCCGCCGCGGTGGGCGACGGTGTGTACGTCGGCACCGGAGAAGACGCGTTAGCGCTGGAACTCGACGAGGACCGCGCGCGCTGCGATGCTGGAGGTGTCGTGCGCACAGGCGCGGGGCGGGCCGTGCGGGCCGGACGAGGAGGCGCGGGTGCGAGATCAGCCGCCACCACCGGCGCAGTCTCGACGACCGCTGCTGGCGCTGTGGTGATGCTGTTTTCCGTCTCTGTCACCACGCCTGGGGTCGCGACCGGATACGTCGCCATCGGCTGCATAGCGACCTCGTTGTGTCGGTTGGCGAGATATGCGCCGCCTCCCGCTGCGACAACCCCGAAGACTGCCAGGGCGCCAAACGCTGCCCTATTGATTTCCATGAAATGCTCCTCGCCCCCCTCTAACAGCAAGCCCCGTACCCACCCGGAGCAGTCGAAAACGCTGAAAATTAAGGTCTTTTCGCGCAGGCACGGGTCTCGATTGTCCCCTCGGGGACCTCATTGTCCTTCGAAGGGAGCACCTCGGGCAGCGTGAGATGATAAACACGTTTAGTGGAGCGGATGCGAGATTGTGACGTCGCGGTCGTCGGTGCAGGGGTTATTGGCGCGTCCATCGCGTACGAGCTGGCCGTCCGCGGCGCCTCTGTCACGCTCCTCGATTGCCGGGTACGGGTCTGGGAGCGACGCAGGCGGCTGCAGGGATGCTGGTGCCCTACCTCGAAGGGCTGGGGCGGCCGCTTCTGCCGCTCGCCACGAAGAGCCTCGCGATGTACGACGCGTTCGTAGAGCGCGTCTCGCGCGATGCCGGGATCGGTGTGGGGTACTGCCGCACGGGGTCGCTGCAGGCCGTCACCGCCGACCAGGCACTCGACGAACTCCACGGGATTGCCGCCGAGGCCCGTGCGGCCGGCCTGGAGTGCGAGTTGCTCGACGGGCGCGGCGCTCACGAGGCGGAACCGCAGCTGACTCCCGACGTGTCCGGTGCGCTGCTGATCAAGCCGCACGGATTCGTCGTTGTCTCTGACTTATCAGGCGCGCTGGTCGCGGCTTCTATCAAACATGGCGTTCGCGTGCTCGTTCCTGCCCGGGCGCGTCACATCGAGCGCCAGGGGGGCGACATCAGCATCGATCTCGAGAACGGCGCGTCCGTCATTGCCAACCACGTCGTCCTCGCGGCCGGAAGCTGGTCGGGGAACATTGGCCTTTCGGGGATTCCATTTCTGCCGATCCGGCCGATTCGCGGACAGTTGCTGCAGCTTGCCACTGACAGTCCGGCGCTTCGCCGCATCGTGTGGGGACCGCGATGCTATCTGGTGCCGGCGAGCAGCGGTTCGATTCTCGTTGGCGCGACGGTTGAAGACGCCGGATTCGATGAGCGGACGACCGTCGCAGGCGTGCGCGATCTGCTCGACAGCGCGTGCGACCTCGTACCGCAATTGCGGCGGGCGGCGTTCGTGGGCGCGCGCGTCGGCCTGCGGCCGGCCACGGCAGACGAACTGCCCATCATCGGACGCTCGGCGATAATGCCCGGACTCGTGTATGCGACTGGCCACTATCGCAACGGCGTCCTGCTTGCGCCCCTCACGGCGCGAGCCGTCGCCGATCTCGTTCTCGACAACCGTGACGATCCGTTGTTGGCGGCGGCTGCGCCCCAGCGGTTCGGGGAGTATTGACATGGCCATTTTGTCTGATGACGACGTGCAACGGCAGTTGGAGAATCTGAAGGACTGGACGGTCGAGGGCCGCGCAATCAGAAAGCAATACACATTCAACGACTTCCCCGCTGCGATCGCATTCGTCAACCGGCTGGTACCGGACGCGGAAGCCGCGGACCATCATCCTGACATCGTGATCAACTACCGCAGGGTAACGCTGCTCTATAGCACGCACGACGAAGGCGGCATTACGCAGAAAGACTTCGACGGCGCGGCCATGGCCGATCGCAAAGCCGCAGCCCGATGAGCGTCCATGCGCCCTGATCTCAAAAAGAACTACAGCTCGCGCGAGGTGGCATCGATTACCGGCCTTTCTGCACGCCAGCTTCAATGGTGGGATTCGCGAAAACTCATCAAGCCGTCGATCGCATCGCATCGCACCGAAGCTGGAGGATTCACGGAGCGGCGGTATTCGCCGGTTGATCTCTTCGAGCTCGTGGTACTTGCAGACTTGCGCCGGAACGGCATGTCGGTCGCGAAAATACGGCTGCTCCTCGAAACTCTGCACCACAAATTCGGAATTCGATTGTTTGACGCCATCGGCGGCGGCGGTGCGATCACACTCTTAACGGACGGACGAGATGTGTACGCTCGCACCGATAGCGGTCAGTTTTTCAACCTGTTGCGCGCACCAAGCCAGCCGTTGCTGGTCATCGGGAACGAAGGGAAGCTGAAAGAGCTGAAGTTGAAAATGCGATCGAAGCCGCGTCGAAGAAAAAAATCGACGCCATCGGTTGCACAGTAAACCTGAAGCGGATTGTGTTCTGTCCCTACCCGATCGGGAAGATTTTTTCGAGGTCTTCTGCGGGGCGCGCGATGACGTGGACGCCCACGAGCTCGCCCACACGCCTTGCGGCGGCCGCGCCGGCATCGGTCGCGGCTTTTACCGACGCGACGTCGCCGCGAACGATTGCGGTAACCAGCCCGGCATCAACTTTCTGCCAACCGACGAATACCACGTTCGCGGCTTTCACCATTGCGTCTGTGGCTTCGACCATGCCGACGAATCCGCGCGTTTCGACGAGCCCGAGCGCTTCGCCAAGCTCGGCTTTCGGCGTGTTCTGATTTTTCGGTCGTTCAGCCATGGAGGCCCAATGCTAACACGCTTACTGAGGGGCCATTTCGAGATTCAGGTTCAGCATCTGACCGTCGGACAATGAAAAACTGCGCGCACGCGGCCGCAGTTGTTCGAGCAGTGCCGGATCGTTCTGCAACCCGTTTTCGAGGGCAGGCACGACGGCGGCCAGATACCGGCCAGGAGGAAGGCCTTTGATGCTGAACGTGCCGTTCTGATTCGGCCGCGTCGTCTGCACGTATCGCGATTGCGGTCCCCAGAGTTTCGTGTCCTCCGCAAACGCGACGAGCACGTAGTCCGTTACGGGTTGCCCTCGTGGATCTCGAACTGCGCCGGTCAAATCGGTCACTCGATCGGTGATGGTCACCACGATGCCGATCACGTTAATACCTGGCTTGAAGTCGTATACACCGTCGGTGATGTCGATGCCGTCCAGCGTGATGCTCTTCAGCATCCAGCCCGCTGGGACGCCTTGCATGCGAAGCATCTGAGGTCCGGCGATGCCGCGAAGCTCGAATGTGCCGTCCTGTCCGACTCGTCCGCCGCCGAGCGCCTTCGCGTTGAGCAGCATTCCTATCGGCGACGAACCGCCGGAAGGCGGCACCGCGACCACCCGCATCGATTGGGCCGTCTTCGGCGCACCCTGGCCCTGGTAGGCCACCCGCCCGGATACCGTCACGCCTGGACTGGTGACAATGGTGAGATTATCGATGTCGCCTCCCGACACGCTGACGGGCATCGACGCGAACTCCAGTTGCGACAGGTTGATGTCCTGCAGGCTCCTGATGTTTTGCGGACGCTGCTGGACGTCGAGGACGTAGTCGCCGGGCGGCACGTTCGCGAGCTGGAAGCTGCCGTCGGGACGCACCTGATTGTTGCCGCCATTGACGATGTTCATTCGCAAAGCGCCCACTCCGCCGCTGTTACGGGCGCGAATCATCACCATCGCACCCGGGAGAGGCCCGCCGTCTGAGCCCATCACGGTTCCCGAGATCCGCGACAGGCGGGCGGGCACCAACGCAAATGCAATGGCGCTCAACTCCTGGCCGAGAGCCGCCGTTACCGTCTGGGCCTGGCTGACGTCTGTCACGCCCGGGTAATACGTACCCGGATATCCCATTGGCTCCACATCGGCGCCTCGTGGACCGCCAGGCGCGTTGCGGCGCATCGACGCGCGCACGACGTAGTCGCCAGGCATCAGACCGAAGATTCGGTACGCGCCGAGATCATCGGTCTGTGCGGATCGCCCGGCGTTGACCAGCTGACGTTCTCCGTTGAGGAACTGATAGCGCAGCGCCTCGATCTGGACGTCCGTGATGGGGTCGCCAAACTCGTCGGTGATTCGGCCGGTGATCGCGCTGCCGCGCGGCAGGCTGAAGTCGATCTTCTCGAGAGCCTGTCCTTCGGCGATATCCAGGGGTTTGCCGGCCTCGAACGGACGCGCCTGTCCGTACTCGAGCGTCACGTATCCGGCCTTGTCGACAAAAAGGCGATACCGCCCGGCTGGCAGCGATGCAAACTCATAGCGTCCCTCGCTGTCGGTCGTGACGCTCCGATTAAATTGCGCCTCGCGCGAGTTGACGTTGATTTGCGCGCGGCGGATCGGCGAGCCCGAATCGGCGGCGACGACGCGGCCGCTGATTCGGGCGGTTCCAGTCGGCGCCTGCATGTTGTCGCGCGGGGGCATGCCGCCGAGGCGCCCGCCTCGTCCACCTGGAAGCGGGCCTTGTCCGCCGCCGGCGGGACCTGGGCCAGGTTGTTGCGCCAAGGCGTTCGTCCCGACGGCGGCGACCATCAATGCCACCGACAACAGCCGTAACATCATCTTCATTCGATCAATGTATGTGTGAGAGCGGAGGCTCTGGCCTTCAGGTAGTTTAAATCCGATCGCGGCGGGCCTGACCCGTTCGGCAAAGGCGGGGTCCCAAGTTCCTGATGCGGCACACGCCGTCGGGGTCGGGCCGGATTGTCCGTTGCGAGCCGCACTCGTCGTCCGGTCGCAGCCGCGACCACGCGGCCGCGAATGCGCGCCGCGCCGCCGGGCGGAGGTGCGGACCGATCGCCAGAAGGAAACGGGTGCCTGTGCTTCGGCACAGACACCCAATGACGCGACGACAATGAGCGCGGCGACGGAACGCTTCATGTTGCTTAAGGGGTAAGAGTCAAATCGATGGTGGCCGCCTGCCCCTCGGTGAGACGGAACTGCTTGGCCGCCGGCTCGACCTGTTTGCGGAACGCCGGATCCCAGTGGCCACCCACTTCGAGCGACTCGACTGCCGCCGCCAAGTAGTCTCCCGGCGGAAGGCCTCGCGTCTCGAATCGGCCTTGTTGATCGGGGCGCACGACGCGGGTGTAACGCCCGGGTATTGCCCCCTCCCGCAGCTGCGATGGAAAAATCACCACCGCGTAGTCGATGACTGGTTGCCCGCGCGTATTTCGAACCGCTCCAGACAATGTCGTCTGCTTGTCGGTCACCACAATCTGGAGCGTGCTGCCGTCTGTGACGCCAGCCGCGTCAAGGGGCACGTCGGTAATGTTCTCGCCGTTGAAGGTGACCGATTTCACGAACCACGGTAGTGGTCCCGCCACCGGCGCAGAAGGGAACACGGTGAACATCAAAGAGCCCGACAGTCCTCGAAGTTGAAATCGCCCTTTCTCGTCGATCACGCCTTGCGTGTTGTCGAAAATACGCATGGGTCCACGAGCGCCCGGATCCGGCGACATCGCATTGACGCGGAAAGTTTTCTCGGCCGGCGCCGCACCTTCAAAAATGACCTGACCGGAGATTGTGATGCCAGGACTCGTCGTGATGACAAGGTCGGCGATGTCCTGACCGGCCGCCGTTATCGGTACTGTCGCGGATTCTTCTTCACCCGGACGGGGAGAGACTTCGATGGAATGTTCGCCCGGCGGCACGTTGGTGGCTGTGAACCGCCCATCTAAACCCGACATCGCAAGCATTCGCATCGACATGGCACCGCCGGCTTGCGTGCGAAGAGTCAGAGCTGCCGAGAACGGCTTCCCCTGTGAGTTGCGGACGACTCCGGTAATCCGAGTCATCCGTTGCGGGACGAGGGCGAATGAGGCGTTTGCCACATCCGCAAGGCCGACGGTAATCGACTCCGCTTCGTCGACATTGGTCGTGCCCGGGTAATACGTGATGCCGTGTCCGTCGTCTGGTGCCCTGACAGATGCGGGCCCGGTAGGGCCGGCGGGCATCATCACCATGGCGTCGACCGGTGTCGCGCTCACGACGTACGTGCCAGGCATCAAGCTGTACAGACGGAACTCCCCTGAGATCGTTCGTCACGAGACCACCGACGAAGCTTCCGCTGACGGGCGTGAGCTGACGCCGTCCATTGGGCAGATACTGGTAACGCATCGCCTGAACGCGAATACCCGCCAGCGGCTCGCCAAGCTCGTCGGTAACGCGTCCAGCGATCACGCCGCCTCGAGGTAGTGCGAAGTCGATCTTGTCGGCCTGCTGCCCATTCCCGAGGTCGAGCGGGCGTCCTTGCTCGAAGGGGCGCTGCTGGCCGAAGGAGAGCGACACGAATCCACTCCGCGACACGGAGACGTTGTATCTGCCGGCGGGAAGGTCCGGAAACTCGTAGCGTCCTTCCGCGTCGGTCGTGGCGCTCCGATTGACGCGGACCTCGGCGGCCGAAAGGCGTACCTGCGCGCGCCGAAGTGGAGCACCGGTATCGGCCGCGACAACACGTCCGCGGATCTGCGCGGTACCCGTTGGCGCGTCTGCCGAAGTGCCGTCGCGCGGTGGCATCTGCATGCGAGGCACTGGTGGCCCCGGTTGTGTAGCGCCCTGAGGAAGCGACGGCGCTTGCGCAAGAGAAGCGATAGGAAAAAGCAGAATCCCGACGGCCAGAGCACCCAGGGCACGCGCTCTCATTTCGACCTCCGGTGGTGCTCAGGGGTAAGGGGCTGAGAGCCTCTCCGCCTGACGTGAGTCGAATTGTTTAGACTCCGCGAATGCGCACTCGGCTCTGTTCGCGCATGAACTGCTGCACATAATATGGCCCACCGGTGCCGCGCCCGGTCGAGCCGCTGGCTTTCCATCCGCCGAACGGGTTGATACCCGGCCAGGCGCCTGTGGTCGCGCCCGCACGCCGGTTTGCGTACGTGACGCCGGCCTGGATGCGATCGAAGAATGTCTTCAGGTCGTCTTCGTTCTCGGAATAGATGCCGGCAGTCAGGCCGTATTCCGTGCGATTCGCAAGCTCGAGCGCCTGGTCGAGCGTCATCACATCTGCCACCACCGCAATGGGCACGAATAGCTCTTCCGAGAACAGCGGATGCTCCGGCGGGAGGCCGTCGATGACCGTCGGCTCCACGAAGTATCCTCGGCCAAACGGGGGGTCGGTCATCCGCTTTCCACCCACAAGTATCTTTCCCCCGTCTTTCCTGGCGCGCTCGATCGCCGACAAGTAGGTCCGGACAGCTGCCTCGTTGATGACAGGTCCCATCCATACGTCGCGCTCGAGCGGGTTGCCAATCTTGATGTGCTTCGTTTTCTCGACAAGTAGCTGCACGAATGTATCCCGCACGTCTTTTTGCACGTAGACGCGCGAGCAGGCCGAGCACTTTTGCCCCTGAGCTCCGAACGCCGAGCGCATGACGCCATCAGTCGCCTTGTCGAGGTCCGCTGTGCCCGTAACGATGGCGGGGTTCTTACCGCCCATCTCGATAATCAGTGGCCGCGGCACCGCGCGGGCAGCATTGTCGCGCATCAGCTTGAGCCCGACTTCTTTCGATCCTGTAAAGACGATGCCGTCGATGCCGTCGTTGTCGATAAGCTCCTGGCCCACGGTCGATCCCGGCCCGGTCACGAAGTTGAACACGCCCGCCGGCAGGCCGGCTTCGACGACCATCTCGGTGAGCATGGCTCCCATCAACGGTGTGTCGCTCGCAGGCTTGAACACAACCGTATTTCCAGAGGCAAGCGCACCGCCGGCCGGTCCTGCCGCCAGCGCGAGCGGAAAATTAAAGGGTGAGATGACCGCCCAGACGCCGTACGGCCGCAGCACGCTGACGTTGTCCTCGCCGGGCCCGAGCGTCCCCATCTTTTCGACGAATCCGTTGTGCTGCTCGATTTGATCGCAGTAGTAGGCCATGAGGTCGGCGCCTTCTTCGACATCGCCGACGCACTCGAGCCGGTTTTTGCCGACCTCGTAACCCATCAGCGCCGAAAGGCGGTACCTGTGAGCGCGAATCGCTTCGGCAATCCGCCGCACAGACGATAGCCGCTCCTTCCACGTGAGCGCAGCCCACGCCGGATACGCCCCACGAGCCGCGGCGACAGCGGACTGCACATGGTTTCGAGTGCCTTTCTGGAAAGTCCCCAGGCCGATGGTGGTGTCAATCGGACTGCGGTCGTCGAACTGCGCGTCAGCCTTCAGGTGCTTGCCGTCGATGTAGAGAAGATGCTCGCGGCCGAAAGTCTGCGGTGCCGCGGCAATCGCCGCGTCGAGCTCGCGATGAAGGTCTTCGAGCGAGTCGCCGCCAAGCGTCGCGTACGTGATTTTGGTTGCCATAGGCGTTTCGGCAGGGCGCGGCGCTGCCCGCGCAAATCAATCGTTGGAGCTGACAGCCGGTGGCCGTTGATACACGATTTTGCCGTCGAAGATAGTGACGGTCACGGCAGACTCGCGAAGCGCATCCGGATTCGAGTCGAAGATGTCGTTCGAGAGAATGACGATGTCCGCGAGCATCCCGCGTGCGAGCGTCCCCTTGCGGTGCTCGTCGTACGAGGCGTACGCAGCATGGCTCGTATATGCGTCAATGGCATCGCGCAGCTCGCCCGGCGCGGACACCGCTTCTTCGATCACATCGCGCGGATCCAGCGGAGCCGCCGGCCAATTGCTGCCCGACAGGATGCGGGCCTGCCCGTCGGCAAGCAAGCTTTCATCGACTCGATAGCGGCGCTCGCTGTCAGCAGCGGGATTTGCGGCCGCAACGCGTTCGAACGCATAAACCGCCGCCTGGACGTCGGCGCCGTCGACGGTCTGCACCATCACATGCCAGCCATGTTTATCGAGGAGTGTGACGGCGCGCGCCACTGCCTCGGCCTCGCAGGGGCAGGTGACCGCGACACCTCCGAGCTTCAACGCGGGATCATCAGGAAACGCATCACGTACTTTGTTCAGCTCGAGGATGTCGGCTTCGGAAATGCTGGGCGCCACCGCGATCGACGCGTAGACGCGAACCCCGAGCTCGCCATCCTGGCGGATTTCGTCGAGCAGCTGCAGCTCATCCTGAGACGGGCTGATCGAATGTACGCTCGTGATGCCAAGTCTGTTCGCCTCGCCGATGGCCGCGCGAAGCGCGGCGAGCTTTTCGGCGTGCGTGGGCTCCGGCACCAGCCGTGACACCAGGTCGATGGCGTCGTCTTTGAGGACGCCGGTCGGCTCGCCGGTTTGGCGATCCTTGACAACGACCCCCGACCGGGGATCTTGCGTCTTACGGGTGATGCCGGCGAGCTCCAGCGCTCTCGAGTTGGCCCATCCAAGGTTGCCGTCCCCGCTTGTGAGCAGTACGGGGCGATCCTGCACCGCCTCGTCCAGAATTTTTCTGGCGGGTGCGTTAGCCGCGGCAAAGAGGTCGTCGCCGCCATTGCGGCCCAGCAGCCACGGGGTAGAGGGCTTGTCTTCGGCGTAGTGACGGAGCTCGGTTTCGATATCGTCTGTCGTTTTCGCGGGAGAAAGGTTGAGGTGTTCGAGCGCCAGCGCGCCGGTCATCAACTGCACGCGCGTGTCGTTCAACCCTGGGAGAACGGTCGCGCCGTGCGCGTCGAGGACGAGGGTCTGGGCTCGACGCAGACGCTTGACGTCGCGATTTGAGCCGACCCGCAGGATCTGGTTGCCGCGAACGGCGACCGCTTCCTGGAGGTCGGCGCCGCCGCCAGGGTACACCTTGCCGTTGACGATGATGAGGTCGACGGGGCCGCTGGCGTCATCGCGCTGCGCGCCGACGATGAGGCCGGCAATGAACGTCGCGCCGACGATGACGGCAACAAGAATGGTCGTAAGTCGCGTCGCCATTTCCGCTGATATAGCGTAGCATCTAGGGCTGTTTTTAAGGGAGGGAAAGATGAGGGACAACGTGCTCGTGAGTACGGACTGGGTCAGTGGACACCTCAACGATGCGAACGTGCGCATCGCGGAGGTCGACGTCGACACCGCCGCCTACGAACAGGGTCATGTGCCCGGTGCCGTCGGCTGGAACTGGACGACGCAGCTGTGCGACACGCTCGTGCGCGACGTGATTCCGAAGAAGAAGCTCGAGGAGCTCCTCGGCGCTTCTGGAATCTCGAACGACACGACGGTTGTGCTGTACGGTGACAACAACAACTGGTTCGCCGCCTGGGCGTTCTGGCAGTTGAAACTGTACGGTCACAAGGATGTCCGGATTATGGACGGCGGTCGCAAGAAGTGGCTGGCCGAGGGCAGGGAGCTGAGCGCCCAAGCGCCGCAACATGCCAAGGCCACCTATCAGGCGAAGGATCAGGACGATTCGCTGCGCGCGTACCTCCCGGAAGTCATGGAGGCGGTGAAGCACACAAGCGCATCGCTGGTCGACGTACGGAGCCCCGCAGAATTCACCGGCGAGATTCTCGCGCCGCCCGGACTTCCGGAGACGTGCCAGCGCGGCGGTCACATTCCCGGCGCGAAGAGCATGCCGTGGGCGAAATTGGCGAACGACGACGGCACGTTCAAGACCGACGCGGAGATCAAGGCGCTATACGACGGCGTCGGCGTGACGGGCGACAAGCCGATCATCGCCTACTGCCGAATCGGCGAACGATCGAGCCACAGCTGGTTCGCGCTGAAATATCTCCTCGGATATAACAACGTCAAAAATTACGATGGCTCGTGGACGGAATGGGGCAACCTCGTTCGTGCGCCTGTGGAGAAGCCGTGAAAGCCGAAGAGTACTCCGAGAGGCACGAGACGATCGCGACGTGGCCGGTCCACATCGTGACCTACCGTATTGGCCGTACCTACTACTGCACGATCGACAACGTCGACCCCGGCGCGCGGTTTGCGCGCGCCGAAGGGCCGACGCGTGAAGAGGTCGAACGGGCGGCGCTCGAAAAGGCACAGCGTTATCTGCGGCAGACGCGCCGGTTTCCCACCGCAACGTAGCGAGCTTTACTCAAAAGGTCGTGGAGCGAAACTCGTCGAAAGCGGCGTGGCGCTCGGGCTGTCCCACGAGTGGGAAGGTGCCCAGCACGTGCGAAAACTCCTCGTCCGTCAGTCCGTAACACCGGGCTGCGAGCGCCTGAACGCGCGCGTGTGCGTTCTCGCGGTGTGCCCGCCTCAGTTCGTGCGACAACTCGACGATCTGCTCGAACAACGGTGAGCGATACGGCGGCTTCGGTACTCGAAGGGCTTCGACCGTTGTGGATCCGAGATGCGTTGTCATCACCTGCCGTACGAGGTAGTTTGCGACGTAGCTGTTGAGCATGGCACACAGAAACGCCTGAGCGTCGATTGAAAGCAGCGTCTTCACGCAGAAAAGGGAATGCGTCGTGACCACTCCCGGCGGAAGGACCGCGGCGATGAGTGTGAGGCGATTCGAAGCGCTGGCAACATCGCGGTAGGCAACGCGGGATCGCGAGAACGTCGCAGCAGCGTCCAGGAGCCGCGCCGCGCTGCGCTCCGAAATTCGCTGCGCGGCGCGTTCGACCAGCGCGCGAAACGGCTCGATGTGTTTGCCTTCGATCACCGGAAGGCCCGATCGCCCTTTGTAAAAATGACCGCGATCGTCGGTTGCGTTCAGCTCCCGGCCAAAACGAGCGTTCCACCCGTCGGAGGCGTCGAGCCGGGGAATGCCGTGCGCGACGCGTTCGATGATGCGCAGGTCGATTTCCGTGCGCAGCTCCGGGATCGTCAACGTGTGGCCACTGAGCGCCTCGAGAAAGGACGTGGTGATCACGATGGGATGGGATTTGACGCGCGGCCGATCGCCGGCATCCGGAATGGTCTCGAGCTCGGCCGGATCGGCGATTCCGAAACGGCACGCAATCTGCTGCGTCGTGTCACCGGCGGTCGAAGTGCAAATGAGGAAACGCACGCTTCGGTGAATTGGAAAGATGGCGTGCCGGTTGTCGAAGCCGCTGATGGCGTCGACGCTGGTTTTGGCGAACAGGGCACGGCGAAGCGGGGCAGAGGTATGGTCGGTGGCAAAGCCCGACGGCAGCACAAGGCCGATTCTGCCGCCTCGCCTTGTCAAGGTAACCGCGCGTTCGACGAACATCTGGTACCGATTGATATGTCCTGTGCTCTGGTGTCGATAGACGCCTGAGGCTCGCACGAACGTCTTTTCAGGTCCGCCGGTGCGCAACATGTCCCAGGGCGGATTTCCAAGCACAGCATCAAAGCCGCCGTCCGGCAGAGGCTGCCCGTTGCAATCGAAATACGCTTCCGGAAATTCGAGCATGAAATGGAGGAAGCGATGCGCGGCAGTGATCCGACGAGCCTCTTGAAGAAGCGCCGCTGACGTTTGGTCGGGCAGGCCGCAGCCGCCTGTTGTCAGTTTGTCGACGAGCGATGCGAACATGGCGGCGGAAGGGGCCTTGGCCGCATCAGGCCACATCCAGCACGCACACCATAGGTCCGCAATCGACTTCCACCGTCCGGCCGAGTGAAGGAGCTCGAGCCGCCGTTCCTTGTCGTGCACGACAGCAGCCGTGTCGTCGGGTGTCTCGGCGAGCCAGCGCCGCTCGACGACTGCCCGGGCGAGCGACGGCTCGAGATCGGTGTTCGAAAAGAGCGCCATTTCCGCGCGATTTGACTGGCGCGGTGAGGAAGCGCACGGTGGTTGTCGCGCGATGTCCACCGGCGACGCGCCGATAAGGCTGTTTCCGCAGACGAGGTGGTGATCCAGAAAAGTAAGCGGCTTGTTCGCCGAAAGCGTCGCCAGCCAGAGCGACAGCCGCGCCAGCTGAACGGCCGTTGGATTCACGTCGACGCCGAACAGGCACCGCTGTGCGACGAGCCGTCTGAAGCCGGCCCGATCGGCATCGTCGATGTCGGACTCGGCTACAGTGCCGTCGCGAATCAGCGCGCGCTCGTAAGCACGCGCGAGGTATCGGCATGCGGCGACGAGAAATGCCGCGCTGCCCATCGCGGGATCCAGCACTCGGAGCTGGAGAATGCGGCCTGCTCTCGCCCCTTCGACGAGAGGATGCAATGTGCGCCGGACCGCGTAATCGGTGAGCGTCTGTGGCGTATAGAACGAGCCGGTGGATTTGCGCTTGTCTCCGCCTCGTCGTAGCAGAATCCGCTCAGATCCTGATTCGGCGAAGGCGGGTTCGTAGTCGAGCACGCTCTCGTAGACAGCGCCGAGCTGTTCGACGCCGAGATCGCGGTAATCGATTCGCGATCGCTTGTGGCGAACATCCCGCTGAGTACCCGCTTGTTCGTGTGGCTGTCGTTGTCGAGAGTGCCAGCAGTGCGCCGCGCGCCACTTCGTCGTCGACTGCACACGATTCGGCAATCGGCGCGCGGGCCGGAGAAAACAGGCGCCCGTTGAATGGCGGCACGACGAGGCTCCCTGCCCGGCATCCGGCGTGTGCAAGCCGCGCGATGGCCTGCAGTGCTTCCCACAAGCCCGGAACTCTGCCCGGACGCTCGACGCGCTCGCGAAGGGATTCGACCGTATAACTGTCGCGATAGATCGGGTGCCAGTTGGGCACCAGGCCGCGCGATTCGGCGAACATCAGAAACAGGATCCGGTAAACGACGGTGAGCGACTCGTCAAAGAGCTGCGGCAGATCGTGTCGTCCGCATCGGTTCAGCCCGCCCAGGAGGTGTTGGACGGCCTCAATGACACCGATACGTAGCGAGCGGCCGACCGCTTGTCCATGCCGCGCCGAAGCGCGGATGATTTCGTGAATGAGAGGAGCCTGTCCGGAATCGCATCGGAAAGCGTCGGCGCGCAGAAGCGCCCACAGCACTGTGAATGTCGGCGAATGATGCGCTGTCCGTGTGAGGTCGAACTGAAGGTAGGCCCGTGAGTAGGTGCGCTGCGTGTCGATGAGACGGAGGTCGCGTGCGTTCGTGCACAGCACCCATCGGGCATCGAGCGCGATGCCTCGCCGCGCCACGTCGCGCCACACGTTGTCCAGCGACATGTTCGCGGTCGCAGCGATCAGGGCGACGCCAAAGTCAAAGGGGATCAGCGGCGCGGAACGAATGCCGGAATGGTCGATTCCAGGCGCGTGAGCGCCAAAGCCCAGCAGCTCGGCGAGTGGCGCGGCTGCGACATCCCAAATCGATCGGCTGCTCGACGCCGGCCCAAGATGGGATGCTTGCGTCTGCCACCAGCGTGCGAACGTGCGCTCGGCAGTCGCGAGCATTGTTTCTCCCAGCCGGCCGGCGAATTCCTGCGGCAGAAGTCGCTCGGCAAAGTAGCGAGTCACAAGCGAGCCGCTCAAACCCGTGAGCATTGGATGAGCAGCATCACCAGCTCGGGATCGTGCGCGAGACGGATTGTGGAGTCGGCTTCGAGCAGATGCATGCGCGCGTCGCTCTCCTCCGTTAGCAACACCTGACGTTCGTCTGCCATCTGCTTCCGCTTCAACGCTCTCGTATCGAACAGCCCTGCCTGAATGAGGGCGAGGGTTGGAGCAAGGCGACGCGCGACGGCGCGCTCTCTCCTCACCGAACGCGCGATTGATCGCCGACACTCCGATGCGATTGTCATCGCGCGTTGATGCGCGTGCTCGGTGGCAAAACGCGCCAGCGCTGGACCGAAATCTTTCGACAGCAATTCCGCGAGTGCGCGCGCGCCTCGGCGGGTAAACCGTGCCGACGGCGGCTCAATCGGGATGCGTAGTGGGAGCAGCGACTCCTCCACCAGCCGGCCGGAGCCGGAAACGAGGCGGATGCGAAAGAACGACACGAAGGAGGAATCCGACGACTTCACGACCGTAATTGGCACGGTGTCCGGCCGAATATCCGATCGCGCAGCGCCGAAACGCCGCGCCTGTACAAGCCGGTGCGCTTCCGCGCGCGCATCTGCTGCTAAATCGATCGCCTCTGCACCGATTTCTTCAGGTACCGCTGGCGGTGGGGCTTCGGTCTGGTTGATCACGCACGACGCGATTTCGATTTCGCTGATGCGGATACGGTCGAGCCGCCGCAGCAGGCTCGCCAGCACCGTGCGCTCGGCCGTGCCATCGGCGAGCAAATTGATCGCATGGACCGTGCGGCGCTGCCCAATGCGGTCGACGCGGCCGATGCGCTGTTCGAGCCGAATCGGATTCCACGGCAGCTCGAGGTTGACGACCAGCCGGCAGTTGCTCTGGAGATTGAGCCCTTCCGAGCCGGCATCGGTTGCGATCATGACGTCGGCTGCGCCGCTGATAAAGTGGACCACCGATTGCCGCCGCTCCTGCGGCGTCTGACCGCCATGAAGCGTGGTGATCGTGCGATGGGGCTCAATCGCGGCGCGAATCGCATTTAACGTGTCGCGGTATTCGGTGAATACGATGAGCGGCTCGCGGACCCGCCTGACGATCCGTGTGAGCACGCGCATTTTTGGTTCGCCGTTGAGCGCATGCGACGCAGCGTCGATGATGCGACGCAACAGCGCGCGTTCCTCGTCTACACGATCGAACGCCGCCGCGGCCGGCAGCGCGGGCTCGTCCGAGGTGTCGTCTTCGAGATCGATCGGCAGCCCCATCTGAGCCGGCACATCAATGCGTCCCGAAAGCGCCGCAAGGCGTCGCTCGAGCGAGGTAGCAAGCGAATGCGCGCTCGAGAACGCGCGTTTGGCCAGGACCATTGCGATCAGGCGCACGTCGGAACTGCCGGATCGGCGCGCGATCGTCCATAACCGCGCGAGATAGGTTTCGAGCAGACCATGCATCTCGATGTCTGCGGGCGTGAGCCTGACCGGCAGCAGATGCACCCTTCTGGTTCGACGTCTGCCCGTCACGCGCCGCGTTCTGCGGAAGAGCAGGATGGGGTCGTCCTGGTCGAGTTGTCCGATGTCGCACAGCGCTCGATAGGCCCGATTGTCGCCGGCGTGCGGAGTGGCTGTGAGCAGCAGTAGGTGCCGGGAGCGTGATGCGACTCCGTTGATCGCGTCGTATCGCTGCGACGCGAGTGTGGCCTGGTGCGCCTCGTCCACAATCAGCACATCCCACGACTGAGCAATGACCCCGTGCAGCACTTCGAGCTGCTTCAGAAAGTCGATGGACGTGATGGCGACCGGTTCGACGGACCACGGATTCACGTCGAAGGGGAGCGATTCGGCGCGTGCCGCGAGGACCGACGCGTCCACGATGGTCGCGTGTATCTCGAAGCGCCGCCGCAGCTCCTCCGCCCACTGCTGGCGAAGTCCCGCGGGCGTCACGATAAGCGCCCGCTCGCACCATCCGCGCACGCGCAACTCCGACAACATCAGGCCGGCCTGGATCGTTTTGCCGAGGCCCACCTCGTCCGCAAGCAGGAATCGGGAGGCGCGACCGCGGACCATCGCGAGCGCCGGCTCCAACTGAAAGGGAAGGATGTCGACGGCGGCCCGCTGAGCGCCGCGCAACTCGCCGAATCCGCGAATCGTAGAGAGCTCTGCGCGCAGGTGATGCATCCAGCGCCGAGCCGTGACTCCGCGGATTCGGCAGCTGCGCGACGTGATGAAGGGACGATCGAAGGGAGTAAGGAGCCGGCATTGCCGCGGTGCTGATGACGGAGTGGGACTGGACAGGGTGAGCACCGTGGTGTCGGCGAACACCGTCGCCTCATCTACCACCCAGCGTTCGCCGCGCACTGTGACGTGATTGCCTGCGCTGAAGGGCACGCGTGCACCATGGCAACGCGCATACCAACGCGAAGCCACGCCGTTTGTCGGAGTTTCAGCGGATCTGTGGATTCAGAATGGCAATAGTTGCGCCCAAATGGGACGCTGGGTCGTCGAAAAACTGCAGTACACGCGGGTGCCGCTCGAGGGTCTTCTGCACGACGCCGCGCTGAACACCGAGGCCACGGCCGTGGATGAGACGGACCTCGCGAAGCCCGGCGGCGCACGCTTCGTTGATGTACTCTTCCACCACAGACGCGATGTCGTGTGGCGCAAACGCATGGAGGTCGAGCGTGCCTTCGATCGGAATCCGGAAAGGGTCCTGATTTTGCACCCTTATCGAGTGGGGATCGGTTGTTCGTAGCGGACGGTGACTTCCGTCTTGATTCCGCCGCGGACGGAGAAGTCGCCGACGACGGTCATCCGCCGCGGCTGGCAGGCGGCGACAAGATCGTCGAGAATCTGATTGGTCACGTTTTCGTAGAAAATTCCCTTGTTGCGGAACTCGACAAGGTAATATTTGAGGGCCTTCAATTCGATGCACATCGTGTCGGGCACATACGTGATGCGAATCTCGCCAAAATCGGGCAGTCCGGTTTTCGGACAGACGGACGTGAACTCTGGGCATCGAATGGCGATTTCGTAGTCCCGTTTCGGCTGTGGATTGGGAAATGTCTCGAGGGTCGTGCTTGACATGATCAAAAAATTCTAGCAGGATACGGCGTTTTTTTGATTCGAATCCGCGAGTGCCGATGCGCGCACGGGCACCTGCGGCCTTATCACGCGCGCTCAAGTCAGGGGGACGCCGATGCCGGACGCCCGTAGAATGGGCAAGTCAGAACTCTTCTCGCACTTCGCCGAGCGGTTCGAAGTGAAGCGTACCCAGGCTCGCGAGTTTTTCGACGAGCTGACGGCGCTGGCCGAGAAGGAACTGAAGCGGTCGGGTGAGTTCGTGCTACCCGGAATGGTCAAGCTCGTGAAGCAGCATCGCAAGGCGCGGATGGGACGCAATCCTGCCACCGGCGAAGCGATCAAAATTCCGGCAAAAACCGTCGTGAAGGCCAGGATTGCCAAGCAGCTGAAGGACGCGGTTCTTCCGCGTAAGTAGCGGGCGCACTCGCACCCCAACGTAAGCCACCCCAGCGCGAGACGCGTTGGGGAACTCCCGGCTGGCGCGTTGGGGCCCCGCCCCTTCGACTAGACGCCGTCGCGCGCGAGCGCCCGGCTATACACCGTCGCGGGCATCAGCCGCGCGACACGCCACTCCAGCGCACTGAGCGAGCTGCCGTCCACAATGATGCGATCGCCGGGCCCGAGCACCATCTCGGAGCTGTACCGGGGCGTGCCGTGCTCGGTCGTTCCTTCGAAATAGTCGACGAGATACGCTCGTCCGTCGAACTCAATCCAGTCCGACTTGACGAGCTTGCGTGCGCGCATAACTGTTCCTTTCCTTATCCGGCCGCCGCCGCGACCGCGACGGGACGCTGGGCGACGGGGAACCGCATCGTGAATGTCGTGCCCCTGCCGACTTCGCTCGCGACGGTGATCGTGCCGCCGAGCTGCTCGACAACGCGCTTGGTGATGGCGAGCCCCAAGCCGAGGCCGCGTTTCTTTGTCGTGACGAAGTCGTCGAAGATCGCGTTGAGACGTTCGCTGGGGATGCCGGAGCCTGTGTCGGTGACGCTGACCTCTACGTGGTCGCGATCGCAGGCCGTGCTGATGGTAACGCGGCCGCCGGCCTGCGTCGCTTGAATGGCGTTGGTAATCAGGTTGCGATACACGCGTCCGAGCGCGAACACGTCTCCTTCGATGATGACCGGCTCGGACGCCAATGTCGGTTCGAGGACAATGCCGGATTCCTCCGCGAAACTCCGCATCGATTCGACGATGTCGGCCACAGAGCGGTTGACGTCGAGCGGGAAGCGCTCGACGGGCGCCGGCCGCGCGACGTTGCGCAGGTCGTCGAGCACGCGCTTCAGCGTGTCGATCTCGCGATCGATGGTTCGCGTGAACGTCTGGCGGTATTCCGGGTCGTCGTAGATCCGCACGATCAGTTTGCAGCTGTTGCCGATGTTCTGTACCGGGTGCGAGAGGTCGTGAACGAGGCTCGCCGCCATGCGTCCGAACATCGCCTGCCGCTCTTTTTTCCGCACGTCCTCGGTGAGCTCGACGAGCTTGTCGGCCATGCTGTTGAACGCATCGCCAAGCTGCTTGAACTCGTCGCGAGAAGTGATAGCGACGCGTTCGTCGAGCCGACCCGCCGCAACGGCGTGCGTGCCGCGCATCAGGGCGAAGATGGGCTGGATGAACGAGCGGCCGAAGAAGTAGCCGACACTGACGGTGACGAGCAGTGCGAGGCCGATGATGAACATCAGCTGACGCGTGAGAACGTCGGCGACGGCGTAGGCCTCGCTGCGCGGCTGCTCGACCACGACGGTCCAGCCCAGCAGCTCGAGCGGCGCGGCGACGCCCAGCATGTGCACGCCGGCGTCATGGGCGTATTCGAGCGATGCGGGGCTGGCGTTGCGCTGCCCGTGCACGAGGCGCACGAGCGGCTGGGTGGCCAGATTCTCGCCGCGCGCGACGCGCGGCTTTTCGTTGGCGTTGCCGTGCGCGATGAGCTGGCCGTTGGCTGCCACGACCAGCGCGTAACCCTGGTCGCCGACACGAATCCGGTCGACCATCCGCCACATTTCTTCGAGCGAGATTTCGCCGACGAGCGAGCCGGCAGTCTGCCCAGCCTGTGCGAGCTTGATGCCGACCACCGCCGTGGGTAGAAAGTCATCGTCAATGCCGATTGGCGATAACGTGATGGTTGGACCGAACTTGGTGCCGACCTCCGGAAATTGAACCTTCGATTGAACGACGCGACTCGACGCAATCTGCACCCCTGCGGCATCGTAGAGCGTGATCTCCCGGAATTCCGGAAAATCCAGAACAGCATTCTTGAGAATACGGTCCTTTTGCCACTGCGCCAGATTTGTATCGGTCAGATTTCCCGCGACCGACTGAAGGATGTCGACGTTGGTCTGAACATAGAGGCCTATCTGTTCGGCGACACGTCGTGCCACGTTTTCGTTTCCCGCAATGACCGATCGCCGAGTCGCGTCGCGAAGCGACACAATCGAAACCGCGCCGTACACGACCAGCGGCAGAATGCCCGCGGCGGCAAGAAGAACGACAAAGCGGGATGTAATGCGCCTCAATTTGCCGCTCTCGGGACGCGTTCTGGCTGCTGCCAATCAGGAATGGACGGCACAATATCGGTGTTCGGCGTGGCGACCACCTCGAATCGATCGCTCACCGCACGGGTGACCTGCCCAAGCGCCAGGAAGATGGCCGGCGGGTCATTCAAGGCCTGCTCCTGAACCCGTCGGAACGCCCTCTTGTACTGCGTATCGTCGGGGGCGCGCCGCAGATCGTCGAGCGACTGATCCAGGCGCGGGTTTCGGTACCCCCACATATTTTGCGTGCTCTGAGACGACCAGAACGTAAACGGACGACTCGCAGTGTTGCCGACGATGAGTTCAATCGTGACGGCGTCAAAGTCGCCGGAGGCCATTCGTTGATTAAACACCTCAAATGGCACGCTCTCGATCTTCATGTCCACGCCGATCTCCGCGAGATCTCGCTGGACGATAAGGGCCATACGTTCCCAGAGCGCAAAGTTGTCAGGAACTAAGCAAGTGAAATGGAGCCGGCCTGGCGCACCGTCGGGTGGTGCGGTGGGCACCTGCGGAATCCGAGCCGCGTTCAAGAGGGCGATGGCTCTGGATGGATCGTAGGAATAACCCGGAACCGTCCCATCGTACGCCCAGTGTAACGGCCACAACGGGCTACTGGTTGTCTGACCGCGCCCATTGAGCGCCCGCGTGATGAGTCGCTCGCGATCGATCGCGTAATTCAGCGCTCGTCGAACTTGCCAATCGTCAAAGGGTTTTTTTCGTGAGTTGAACACGACAAGGTACGCGTAGTTGCGGAGAAAGGAAAACAGCTTGACTGAATCCTCCGCTTCAATGAATTCGACTGCTTCTGGCGGGACCTCATAGAGGAAGTCAATCTCTCCCC
Organism: Vicinamibacterales bacterium; assembly: GCA_963784045.1. Taxonomy (GTDB): domain Bacteria; phylum Acidobacteriota; class Vicinamibacteria; order Vicinamibacterales; family JAMQPK01; genus JAMQPK01. The sequence continues at coordinate 126,683 of CAWAPZ010000020.1, read as the reverse complement.
GCATCATAGCCGCCCACGCAGCCCTGACGGCTGGGTACGACTTCCAGACAACCCTCTCAATCGTTGGTTTTCCACGATAGTAGCCTGGCACCGCGGACATGACGAGTTCGTTGTTTGCGGGAGAACCCATGACGAAAGGTCCCGTGCCTATGGATTCTCCGTTAGGCCCGTGTTTGACGATTGCGACCGTAAGGTCATCAAGGAGAAATCGTGAACGGCCACGTAACCGAATCGACAAAGAAAATTCAGACAGTATTTCGACGGAGTCGATGTCGGATAAGCCGGGTGACCGATCGCGGTCGGCACCCTTGGCGGAACGCTCGAGTGACTGCTTGATTGCCACGGCGTTGGCAGGTGTTCCGTCGTGAAAGAATGCGTTGTGACGCAACTGCACGGTCCACGTTGAGCCGTCTGCCGATTCAGTGAGACTCTCTGCGAGTTTAGGGTGTGGCCGACCGTCTCGTGCAAGATAGGTGAGTCCCTCGAAGCTGAGTAAGCGCGCGGCTTGGCTTGCCCCATAAAGTGGGTCTTGCCCTGTCTGCACTGGAAGCCCGATCGTAAGTGTGACGGGTCCCAATGAGGCGTTGGCGGGTGGCGGAGGAGAACACGCCGAAAAGGTCAGGAGCGACAGACAAAGGGCGCAGAGGCGATGAAGTCCGCCTGTTTGCACGTCATTTCTGTTCGGGCTCCCGCCAATCATCGCCAGCTCCCCAGCCGATCTGTGCCGGTCGAACCCGGCGGCGGAGGATCTCCACCGCCGGTACCTGCATACCAAGCCCATGCAATCGAAGAGCTTTTCGGCGCAAAAACGCTGGATATTCAGCGATCGTCTACTTCTGCGGTGCAGGATCGCCCGAATCGATCACCCAGGGGCAGTAGTTCACAGGCTTCGCGCTCTCCTTGCCGGACTTGATGACCTTGATCTTTGCCATGATTGTAGCTCCCTACGATGCGTTGGCCGCTTCATGCGCCAGCGATATGAGTGCCGATTCAAAGGCCGGCTTGTGACATGTCGGCATGTTCATGTCGCCAAGCTCTGTGTGCGACGCGACCGAGCAGCCGCCCGCGCACACCGGGATAAACGCGCAATCTCCACACTTGTGCCACGCCGCAAGTTGTTCGAACCGCTCCGCCGCCGACATCCGCCAGCTGTCCTTCCGGTCGTCAATGTGCCCGGTCGATAGCGTCGGCTCACCCGTAAACCCGGGGCACGCGTAGGTGGAGCCGTTCGGACCGACCGTATAGGCGTGGCGCTTGTGGATTTCGCAGGGGCCCATGTGGACGCCGTCGACCGTCGGAAACCCTCGCTTCTTCGTCTCGTCGCGCAGATAGGACAGCTGCTCGTCGACCAACTGGCATGTGTCGCAGATGCTCGAGCCGCCCGAGCCTGCGGCTGTCATGCACGTGCCGTTCAACGGCTTGTCCGTGATGATGGTGAGCGGAATGATGTTCTTCGGCACCTGCCGCGCACGCACAACGGGTTTGAATGCCACTTTCGCCAGCGTGTCGGCGAATTCCTGCTCCTTGAGAAAATCGAGCAGAGCGGGGTAGCTGGCGACTGAATCGGCGTCGAAATTCCCGCCGACCGCTACGCGCACCTTGCCGGCAATCTTGCGGACGTTCTCGATAATCCGGTCGAACGTGCCCTGGCCGCCGCGGAGCGGACGCATTTTGTTGTGCGTGTCGCGGTCGCCGTCGAGCGTCACCTTCACGTAGCCGAGGCCGTAGGGCAGCAGCCGATCCACGAGCTCCTCGGTGAGAAGCAGCCCATTAGTGATGATGCCAAGGGCGAGCGTGACGCCGCGCGTCTGGCATGCTGCGAATGCCCGCTCAGCCTGGTCGTACACGACCGGGAGATTGAGCAGAGGCTCGCCGCCGAAGAACGTCAGCGTCAGCCGCTTCGGCTTCAGCTCGTCGAGGCGCTGCTCGATCCAGGACGCCAGCCGCGCGCTGTCGTCGAGCGACATCCGATCGGCGTGCTTGTTGTAGTCGCCGTGGTCGCCCTGGAAGCAGTAATCGCAGGCGAAGTTGCACTGCATCGTCGTCAGCACCGTCACGCGCATTTGCTCGGTGTCTTCGCGGTAGTCCATAAAGAACTTGTTCAGCGCCTCGGTGTCGGTCGCGCGGCTCGGCACGATGAACCCGTGCTCGGTCAGCGTGACCAGCGCTTCGCGTGCGTCGCTGTTCAACCGCTCCGGCGCAAGCGACGCTGGATCGCCGGCAAGGCGATCGAGCAGCCCCGCTATCTCGTCGGTGACGATCAGCTGAGCGTCGGTCAGGGTGTTCATGAGGAACACTTCGCCCCGCTCGGGAAGAGGCACACGCACGTTGAACATCGACTGCTGCATAAGTTCGAAACTCAGCTGGGAACCGTGTTGAGCGCGTCAGACCGGAATCCGGATGCACCAGTATCGGAGCGTCCGGTGTTCACACAGCAACCACTGTTCCATTACCGCTTCACTGAAAAGTACGGAGGTTAAACATCTGTGAAAAAACGACTTGTTCAATCGTTTTGGAGGGGGATCCAGTTTGAGATGTTAGAGGGGGCGAGGCTAATGGCTTGGCCCTCCTGTCGGGGAGTCCGGCCGACGGTCCGGTGGAAACTGATTAGAAATCGGAGGCTTAGTTCACCCGAGGCAATGGCTTAGCCGGAGTGGTCAATGCATTGGCCGCTTTATTGAGTGCGAAAAACCTACGCTCCGCGGAGCCTCTTCGCGATCGCGCGGATTTCTAAACGATCCATCTTGAATTTCAGCGTGCTGAGCGGGATACCGAGATAGCGGGCCGTCGCCGTGACGTTCCATCCCGATTTTTCCAGCGCACGCAGAATGAAATTGCGCTCGAACGTGTTGGTCGCCTCCTGGAACAGGCTTTCTCCATGAGAGGGGATGCGATCGAGCTGCGCGAAATGGAATTCGAAGGGTAGATCCTCGTCGGTGATCCACTCCTTGTCGCTGACTGCCACGAGTCGTTCGATCAGGTTCTCGAGCTCGCGGATATTCCCCGGCCACCAGTAACTTGACAGAATCCTCAGGGTGGAATCTGAGATGCCGTGGATATTTTTTCGGAACCGTCCCCGGTAACGGCCGAGGAAAAACCGCGCCAGTTCCGGCAGGTCCTGGATGCGGTCGCGAAGGGGAGGCAGCTTGATGGGGATGACGTTGATGCGATAGAAGAGGTCTTCGCGAAACCGCCCGTCCTTGACGGCTTTTTCGAGGTCGACGTTGGTCGCCGCGATGAGCCGGAAATCGGTTTTGATCGGTTTGGCGCCGCCCACTCGCTCGATTTCGCCTTCCTGGATGGCGCGCAACAGCTTCGCCTGAAGCTCGAGCGGCAGGTCGCCGACCTCGTCGAGAAACAAGGTGCCTCCCGATGCCAGCTCGAACTTGCCGAGCTGTTGTTTCAGCGCGCCCGTGAACGACCCGCGCTCGTGCCCGAACAACGTGCTTTCGACGAGCTCGCGCGGAATGGCGGCCAGGTTCACCGCGATGAACGGCGCCTCGGACTTGCCGCTCTCGCGATGAACGAGCCGCGCGAGCAGTTCCTTGCCCGTGCCGCTCTCCCCGAGAATCAGCACCGTCGCGGATAGCTTCGCGACCTTCTGGACCAGGTCGATGATGTCGCGAGTCAGCTTGCTCGGTCCGACGATGAATTCGCGATCGCCCTGATCCGCGACCTGGGCGCTGAGGGTCATCACTTGGCGGTTCAGATCCTGACGCTCGCTGGCGTTATGCACGAGCGAGCGGATCGTCTCGTAATCGAAGTCCTTGGTCGCGTAATGGTAGGCGCCGAACTTCATCGCCTTCACGGCCGTCTCGATCTCGTTGATGGCCGAGATCATGAGCACTTCGATGAGGCTGTAGTTCTCTTTGACGATACGGAGCACGTCGAAGCCGTTGATGCCCGGCAAACGGACGTCGAGGAGCATCAGATCGACGTCTTCGCGATTCAGAATGGCCAGCGCGGCCTCGCCTGTTGCCGCGCGCAACACGCGATAATCCCGCCTGAGGATGGCGTTCAACGTGTCGCGCATCCCCTCGTCATCGTCGACGATGAGGATCGTTTTCGGCTTTGAATTCATGGGGAAGCAGGCGCTATTGTATCGCGTTTTCCGCCTTCGCTCCCCTCTTCGCGCTCGAGCTTCGGCGCGACGGGCCCGTGCTTGACACCCTTCCGCCGCGCTAGTAAGTTGCCCTGTTGACTCGCCACGCCGTAGCGGTGTGCGCAGCGAGCGCGAACGCGGGGAGCGTACATGGCGAACGAGTTCGATGTTGTAGTAATCGGCGCAGGAACCGGCGGCTACGTCGCCGCGATTCGCGCGTCGCAGCTGGGACTCAAGACAGCAGTCGTCGAGAAACAGAAGGCGCTCGGCGGCACCTGCCTGATCTGGGGGTGCATACCGACCAAGGCCCTGCTCGAGCACGCGCACGCACTCAAAGTCGTGCAGAACGTCAAGCAGTGGGGTGTCACGATCGGCGAAGGCGCAGTCGGCATCGACATGAATCACGTGCAGACCCGCAAGGACAAGGTCGTCACCGGACTCACGAAAGGCATCGAGTTCCTTTTCAAGAAAAACAAGATCGAGTGGATTAAGGGCACTGCGGCGATTACCGGACGCGGGACGGTCGATGTCGTCGACGGGGACACACAAAGTCTCACCGCGTCCAGGGAAATCGTCATCGCCACCGGGTCGGTACCGCGAAGCGTGCCGGGCGTCGAGATCGATCGCAAGCGAATCATCACGAGCGACGAAGCGATTGGACTGCGCGAGGTGCCCACGTCGATGGTCATCCTTGGCAGCGGAGCGGTGGGCGTGGAATTCGCCTCGATCTTCCGGCGTTTCGGCAGCCAGGTGACACTCATCGAGCTGCTGCCGCGCATCGTGCCGGCCGAAGACGAAGCGATCTCTGCAGAGCTCGAAAAATCGTTCAAGAAGCAAGGCATCACCATTCACACGGGCACAAAGGTGACCAGGGCGGCCGCGGGTGCATCCAGCGTCGACGTCGAAGCGCAACTACCCGACGGCACAGTCCAGAAACTGACCGCCGACTACCTGCTTGTCGCGACAGGGCGCGGGCCGGTCACTCAGGGATTGGGCGTCGAAGCGTTGGGCTTGAATCTCGACCGAGGGTATGTCGCGGTCGACAATGTGTTTCGCACCGGTGTCCCGGGGTTTTCGGCAGTCGGCGACGTCGTCTCATTCGGTCCCGGAGGAGTACCACATCCACAGCTCGCGCACGTGTCGTCGGCCGAGGGCATCGTCACCGCCGAGCGGATTGCGGGCCAGAATGTGAAACCGATCAACTACGACCATGTGCCCGCATGCACATATTGCGACCCGGAAATCGGCAGCGTCGGCTTGACGGAGCGCGAAGCGCAGGAAAGAGGCTTTGACGTGCGGGTCGGGACGTTTCCTTTTTTCGTGCTGGGGCGCGCGAAGATGGCCGGCGAGTCCGAAGGGTTCGTGAAAATCGTGGCCGACAAGAAGTACGATGAAGTGCTTGGCGTGCACATGATTGGACCGCGGTCCACCGAGCTGGTGGCCGAAGCCACGCTTGCGCTGCGCCTCGAGTGCACGGTCGAGGAACTGATCAGGACGATTCACGCCCATCCGACCTTTTCTGAAGCGGTCGCCGAGGCGGCGCATGCGACGCACGGCGCCGCGATACACATGTAGCTCATTTGCTGGCTGGTGGTGGTTAGTAGGTGGCGGTAACAAGAATGTCCAAACAAGTCGTGATGCCGCAGATGGGCGAGTCGGTTGCCGAAGGCACCATCGTGCGATGGCTGAAGAAGGTCGGAGACGCGGTCGAGCGCGACGAGCCGCTGTTTGAAATTTCCACGGACAAAGTCGACGCGGAGATTCCCTCACCGGTCGCCGGGGTGCTGAGCGATGTGAAGGTCAAAGAAGGCGAGACCGTTCCCATTAACACCGTCGTCGGCGTCATCGACGAGACCGTGGCGCAGCCCACCTCCGCGGCGCCGGGCGCCGCTGCGGCGGGCAAACCCGTTGTCGCTGCTGCCAAGCTCGCAGATGCACCTGCGAACGAAACCGCACCCGTCTCATCTCCCCAAGGGGACGGTGATGCTTCGGGGCGTTTCGGTCCCTACGCGCCTATCCCACCCGCCTCCGCGTCTTCTCCACCCAGCGCTTCCGCCTTCGCGCCGGGCGCTACGGCGGACAAGACGGAGGGCAAGCCTGTCGCCCCCAAAGCACCTGTTGCGCCAATTGCACGACGTGCTGGGGTCCCCGCACCCGGCGCACCCAGCCTGGCGCGTCCATGGTCGGCTGCGGAAGCGCGCGAACTGCGGCTGTCGCCCGTCGTGCGAAAGATCGCGCGCGAGCATCACGTAGACGTCCGCAATATTGCGGGCAGTGGCGAAGGCGGCCGCGTGACGAAGAGCGACATTCTCGCGTACATCGACGCGGGCGCTCCCGCCTCCGCACCTCAGGCCAAGGGAGACGGTGCGTCCGCCTTCGCGCACGGCGCTCCGGCGGACAGGTCGGCCGGCCAGGCTCCGTTGCTCGCGGCCAATCCGTCGGCAACGGCTGGGCTGGCGGGAGACAAGTACGAGCGCACGGCGATGAGCGTCATGCGCCGCAAGATCGCCGAGCACATGGTGATGAGCAAGCGCACATCGCCGCACGTGCACTCGGCATTCGAAATCGATTTCTCAAAGGTCGACGAGATCCGAAAGGCAAAGAAAGCCGAGTACGAAAAAGCCGGCGGCAAGCTCACCTACATGTCGTTCATAACGAAAGCGTGCGCGGAGGCACTCAAGAAGGTCCCTATCGTCAACTCGTCGGTTGACGGAGCCGACATCATTTACAAGAAAGACATCAATATCGGCATCGCAGTCGCCCTCGACTGGGGTTTGATTGTGCCGGTCGTGAAAAACGCCGACGCGATGAGCCTGCTCGAGATCAGCAAGGCGATTACCGACGTGGCGGCGCGGGCACGCGAGAAGAAGCTGAAGCCTGACGATGTGCAAGGCGGAACCTTCACCATCACGAACCCAGGTGTGTTCGGTGCGCTATTCGGGATGCCCATCATCAGCCAGCCACAGGTGGCTATCGTAGGGGTGGGAGCCGTGGAGAAGCGCGCGGTCGTTCTCGATGACGCGATCACAATTCGCTTGCGGGCGTACATGACGATTGGTTACGACCATCGCGTGATCGACGGCGCTATCGCCGATGAATTCATGCAGGTCGTCAAGAAAACGATCGAGAACTGGGACGCCGGAGCCGCCTAGCTCACATCTCAGCGTTGCGGCTTGCGGCACAGAAAATACAGCACGGCCGGCTGCGTTCCCTGTTCGACGATATGGAACCCCGCGGCCTCGAGCAGGGATCGCCACCGGCCCGGATCCCTGCTCGGATGATGCCCGAGCGCATGCGGCGACGCCACTCGCGCCCACCAATCGACGTTCACGACGGCCAGCAGAAATTCTCCTTGGGGCTTGAGGACGCGTTCAGCTTCCGCGAGCGCTTTGGGAATTCCAGCGCGGGGAAGATGGTCGATAGCCGCCACACTGATGACGCCGTCGTAGGCTGAAGTCTCGAGGGGCAACGCGCGCGCGTCGCCGACGACAACGGACACTCTGTCGGTGACACCTGCGATGTTCGCGTTTCTTGTCAAACGCTCGGGTTTGTTATCGTCGATGCCGTAGTACCCCTCGTAGATGTCGACGGCGGTGACGTGGGCGCGCGGCCTCGCGAGAAGCAGGCCGATAGTCGCCCGTCCGGAACCTGCTCCGATGTCGACAAACCGGCCGGAACGAGACGAAGCAAAACGATCGGTCGGCGGCGACATGGGCAGATTGATTCGGAAAAGGGCGTGGGTGATGAGAAGTCCGACGATGCCCCAGGCGACGACGAGTGCCGAGGCGATCACCACCCAGCGCCGCCATCTCAGCCGCAATCCGGCCGCGGCAACGGCACCGAATAGAACGATCGGGATCAGAAGTCCCCACGTGATGGACCAGCTATAGCCGAACTCGTAGGTAAAAGGCGTCGTCATGGCACAACGTTAACCGGCGGCTGTTGAACGCCGCGTGAACGCGCCGTTCAGCCCATGTTCAGGATTAACCTATCAACCTGATACCGCGATGAGGGTGCTGGTCGTCGAAGACGAAGCGTCGCTGTCACGGCAGCTCGCCGACGCGCTGTCCGGAGCGGGCTATGCCGTTGACTGCGCCGCCGACGGCGAGCGGGCCGATTTTCTCGCACGGACCGAACAGTATGACGCGGTCGTCCTCGACCTGGGGCTGCCGCGCGTGGACGGCTTGACGGTGCTCAGCGGCTGGCGCCGCGCTGGTCTGGCCGTGCCCGTCCTGGTCGTGACGGCGCGCGGGAGCTGGCACGAAACGGTGCACGGCATCGATGAAGGCGCGGATGACTACGTCTCGAAGCCGTTCAGGATGGAAGAAGTGCTCGCGCGGTTGCGGGCGCTCATTCGGCGGTCGAGCGGGCACACACAGCCGGCGATACGCTGCGGCGCGGTCGTCCTCGATCCGAGGCTGGTTCGCGTCACGCGCGACGGAGAACCGGTCAAGCTGACGAGCCACGAATTCCGTGTCCTGTCATATCTGATGCATCACCGCTCGCGAGTCGTGTCACAAGCTGAGTTGACGGAGCACATCTACGCCCAGGATTTCGAGCGCGATTCCAACACCGTCGAAGTGTTCATCGCCCGCCTGCGGCGCAAACTGGGTACGTCGATCATCGAGACAGTCCGCGGGCTCGGATACCGGGTGACGTCATGAAGCAACGGTTCTCACTGCGGAGCCGCCTTCTTTTCGGCACAGTGCTGTGGACGATCGGATTGGTCATCCTCGCCAGCGCCGCCTTGGTCGTCGCCATCGAGTCCCATCATCGACCGTCCATGGCGTTTATCGTGCACGACATGTTTACCCGGCCCCTGGTCATCCTGTTCGCGGTGCTGGCGATGGCTGCCGGGTTCCTTCAAGTACGGCGTGGTGTATCGCCGATCAACAATCTTCGGTCGCGTCTCGCCGGCCTTCACGAAGGGCGCGACCGCCGCGTTGTCGGCACGTACCCAAGCGAGGTGCAGCCGCTTGTCAACGATCTCAACGCCCTGCTCGAGAATCGCGAACAGGCCGTGCGCTGCGCGATTTCGAAGGCGGGCGACCTCGCGCACGGGTTGAAAACACCGCTGGCGATCCTGGCGCATGAAGCTGAACGAGCGAAAGCTGCTGGCCACGAAGAAGTGGCCTCCGCCATCGAACAACAGGTGGATCGGATGCGGCGACAGGTGGACTACCACATCGCACACACCCGGGCGGCGGCGGCCGGTACCGCACCGGGGACGCTGTGCTCGATCAGCGAATCGACCGAAGGACTGGCCCGCGCGCTTCGGCGGTTGTATGCCGAACGAGGCCTTGCGATCGACGTGCGGGTGCCCGCCGATCTGTCGGCGCGGGTTCAGCGGGAAGATCTCGATGAGATGATCGGCAACCTGCTCGACAACGCCTGCAAGTGGAGTCGCGCCCGCGTCGGCGTCTTTGCGCATCGAAGCGGCAGCGGCGTCGAAATGGTCATTGACGATGACGGAAATGGCCTGGCGAGCGACATGCGGCAGGCCGTCTTGCAGCGTGGCGTGAGAGCCGATGAGGCTTCGCCAGGGTCCGGCCTTGGCCTCGCCATCGTGCGCGATCTGGCCGACGCGTATGGAGGCTCCATCTCTTTGGAGGCCTCGCCTCTGGGTGGGCTCAGGGCGCGGCTACGGCTCCCGGCTTGAACCGCAATGCCACGCTACCATGTACCGTGCGCGATCTGGAGGTCAGGCGGCTTGGGGTGGTCCCATATGCGGAAGCCAGCGACTTGCAGCGATCGCTCGTCGAGGAGCGCCGCGCCGGCCTGATCCCCGATCTCCTTGTCCTGCTTGAACATCCGCACGTCATTACCCTTGGCGTCAAGGCCGATTCGGCCAGATCGCATCTGCTGGCCACGCCCGAAGTGCTTCACGCACGCAGCGTCGAACTACATGAATCCGGCCGCGGTGGCGATATTACCTACCACGGGCCAGGGCAGATTGTCGGGTATCCCATCATGGACCTGAAACCGGATCGGTGCGATGTGCACAAATACGTGCGCGATCTCGAGGAGGTCATGATTCGCGTGGCCGGCGACTTCGGCCTCGAAGGCAGCCGGATCAGGGGTCTCTCGGGCGCGTGGGTTGGTGCCGACAAGCTCGGTGCGATTGGCGTGCGGATCTCGCGCTGGATCACGAGCCACGGATTTGCGCTGAACGTGGCGACGGACCTCGATTTCTTCAGGCTGATCGTACCGTGCGGCATCGAGAGCGGCGGGGTCACGTCGCTGTCACGCGCGACCGGCCGGCCGATTGCGATGGCACAGGCTGAAGCATCGGTTATCAGGCATTTTGGAGACGTGTTCGGGCGGACGGTTGTCGATGGAAGCCGGCCGGAACGCGGCGCGGTGGGCTTCGCGGCCTTAACATAACCATCAGGATCCCGCCCGCAAGCTCTTGTATTCTTTGGGGTTGTCGTGTCCCTTTGGCATCTGCGCCCATTCGCCAATGCTGCTCGGGGAATAAAACCCCTCTGGCCGGTGTTCTTGATAAGTAGAGGACACCATGACCCAGGGAACCCACACCAAAAGCCTTGTTGAAAGATTGCGAGCGCAGGATCCGACCGCGGTCGCTGACCTGTCCGATTCCTACGGAGCCAAGATCTACCAACTCGCGTTCCGTTACCTGAGGAACCGCGAGGACGCCGAGGAAGTCGCGCAGGATGTACTGCTGAAGGTGTATCAGAAGATTGACGCGTTCCGCGGGGACGCTGCACTGTCGTCCTGGATTTATCGCATCACGTTCAACGCCGCGATGTCGCGGCTTCGTCAGTTCAAACAGAATCTGCCGAACGCGATGGACAAGATGAACGACGACGAGACCGGCCAACCCCTGAAGCGCGAGGCTATCGATTGGGCGCCGCTTGCCGACGAAGACATGTTGCGCGCCGAGATGCGACGTACGCTGGTGCGCGCGCTAAAGGACATGCCGTTGCTCTATCGCGCGCCTGTGATTCTCCGCGATGTGCAGGGGTTGAGCACCGAAGAGGCGAGCGCCGTGCTGCACGTAAAGGAACAGACGCTCAAGTCGAGGCTGCACCGCGGACGCCTGATGCTGCGTGAACAGCTCGCCGACTTCTCAACCGGTTTGTCGCTGCACTAAAAGGAAAAGGTCCGGCCTCGGCCGGACCTTTTCACTTTCTACTTTCCACTTTCCTTTTTCTAGGGTCGGTTGGTCAGCTCGACCGAAGCCTTCACTTCCTTCCCGTCGCGAAGAACGACGACGTCGACACGGTCGCCGGGCTTCTTCTCCCGCAACGCGAAGGTGAAGTCGTAGAGCGTCTTGATGGGCTTGCCGTCGAAGGCGATCATCACGTCGCCGCCCCGAAGACCGGCTTTCGCCGCCGGACTATCAGAGCGAACCTCGGCAAATTTCACGCCCTGACCCTCGTTCGCGAAATCTGGCACGGATCCGAAATACGGGCCGTAGCCGGATACCGCCCCCACATTCCCGCTCGCATGGGGATCCTGCTGTTGAACCGTGTCCACGAACTCCGGCCGCTCTCCCCGATTCGCAAGCTGCCGCGCGAATGCCAGCGCCAGGTCTGCGACGGCGGCGCCGCCGGCTGCATCGATCTTTTCCCACGTATCGCTCGGCCGGTGGTAGTCCGAATGAAACCCCGAGAAGAAGTTGATCGACGGAATCTTTCTCAGCTGAAACGTCGCGTCGTCGCTTGCGCCGGCGCCGGGCCCGCCGCCCCGCAGCGCCTTCAGCTTGATCGAGCTCGACGACTCGGCGCTCGTGAGATCGCCTTCCATTGAAGGTGCGCTGGAGATGCCATCCACCATGATCCGGCCGCCCGCCCGCCCGACCATGTCGAGATTGATCATCGCAATGGTCTTGTCGAGCGGCACCGTCGGATGATTGACGTAGTGCGAAGAGCCGAGCAGACCGTGTTCCTCGCCCGCGAAGGTCATGAAGACGACGCTGCGGCGAAAATCCTTGCGTGCTTCGGCGGCGGCCTTTGCCATTTCGATGACGGCGGCTGTGCCCGACGCGTTGTCGTCAGCCCCGTGATGGATTTGGCCGCCGCTGTTCTGCGACATCGAGAACCGGCCGCTACGCCCGAGGTGGTCGTAGTGCGCGCCGACGATAACCGTTTCCGCCTGCAGGGCGGGATCGGCGCCTTTCAAGAGTCCGATGACGTTGCGCACGGGCCGTCGCACTCTCGTTGTGCGATCGAGTGCGCTCAGCGAGACGTCGCCCAACAGACGCGACTTCGGGGATAGGTCCCGGTCAATCTCCCGTGCCGCCGTCTCGAGATTCAGTCGAGGACCGAGTGCCCGCTGGACCAAATCCCGCGACACGTAGAACACCGGTATTCCATAGTCTTCCGCCTGCGGTTCGCGGAACCATCGGCGGAATCGTTCGGTCGCGGGCCGGTGGTTTGCATCGTCAACGACCAGTATTGCTGCGGCGCCGTTCTTTCGCGCGACCTCGACTTTGCGCATCATCGTCGAATGCACAGTGGCCGTTTGTCCTTCGAACACGCTTCTCGCGTCGTTCTCCTGGGGCTCATGCGTAAGAATCAAAACGGCTTTGCCCGCGGCGTCAATGCCTGTGTAGTCCTCGTAGCGCAGAGCTGGAGCCGAAATGCCATAGCCGGCGAAGACAACGGGAAACGTTTCCTCGGACGAGACCCGGGCGCCCGACGTGGATACGATCTCGTAGTCGCGGCCCACATCGAACGACACCGCGCTTGGCCCGGAATGGAGTGTGACGGAGTTGCCCGGTTCCAGCGACAGGCCGGTGGTCATCTCGAAACGCTGAAAATAGGTGCCCGCGTCGCCTGCGGGTTCGAGGCCGGCCTCGCGGAATCGCGCGGCAATGTATTCTGCGGCGCTTTCGAGACCGCGGCTGCCGTTTCCACGTCCTTCAAGATCGTCCGACGCGAGAAACTTCACGTGCTCGATGTAGAGCTTCGGATCGATTCGCCGCGGATCGGCGTGAATCGAGACGCCGAGAAAGGCGACGAGCACACCGGCTGACCAACGTTTCATTGAAGGACCTCATCGACGGCAACCTGGTCGCGAACTGAGAGTACGGGGGTGATGACATGCTCCAGCCCCGAAAGACCAATCGACACAGGCCAGGCGCACACTGGCGCCCTGGTTCCGTTGTCGCGATCGAGCGACGCAAATGAGCAGAGTATTCGCCGCGAGCCGATTACCACGCTCTCACAGAATAATGCCGCGGCGGTCCCAAGGGAACCTGGACCGGGCGGCCACAGACCACGCACTCGCCGCTCGACTTGATTCAGCTGCGGAGGACTGAGCAACGATATGAGGCTGTATCCCGCCACGGACGCTCCGCTCCAGGGGATCACCAGCTTCTCTGGCGGCCTGCCGATGACCATCAGCGCTACTTGATTAGACGCCGCTCGAGCTTCGATGGCCACCAGCGCACGCGCGGTGGCGGCCAGCGACTCGGGGGCCGAACCCACCACACGGCGGCGCGAGAGACCAAGCTCGTCGAACCCCTGCTGCATCACTGTACGGTGGTGAGCGGCCGCGCAAATGAGGACCGATTGATCGAGATGCCCTCCGGCCTTCAGGCGGCGCAGCAACCCTAGCGCCGTCTCGCCACTCCATTCGGTTCCGGGGCCGGCCGGATCGGCGAGCACGATCGCTGATGCGCCGGCGGCGGCGCCGAGATCGGAGGCCGCGTCGATTCGGATATCGGACCGCGAAATAGGGCCTGCCTGGGTCAGATCGAGGGCTTTGCCGGCGGCTACCGGCGCGTTGTCGTCGATCAGACGAATGACGCTGATTCGTGCCCGCGAGGCCAGGGCGCGAGCGACAGCTCCGCCGATTTCGCCCGCACCGATAATCGCAACCAGGGACATCCGCCGGTCAAATATTACTCGCTCGCCTAATCAATGAGCTCCCGTCAGCCATTCTGGGGGAGCGGAGTTCGTTCGGCGGCCTCGCTGGTCTTCGCGGCGCAGGTCGGGATTGCTCAACGGGTTGCTGAAAGCAGGGTTTGCGAGAAATCGTTCGTCGGTCAGCGTGCGCAGAAACGCCACCACATCGTCAATCTCGGCGGGGGAGATCGCGAACCCGCGCACCTTTTCGCTTTTCGCCCGTCTGCTCCGTCCGCCCGCTGCGTAATGCGCCACGACGTCTTTCAGCGTCTCGACACTACCGTCATGCATGTACGGAGCGGTGACGGCAATGTTGCGCAGCGTCGGCGCCCGGAATTTCGCCGCTTCTGCCGCTACGCCGGTATCGTGAAAGAACGCCTCAGGATCGGAAGGCATCGTGCCCGCGAATATTGTCGGGCCGGACATGTTGACGCTGCCATGGCATTCGCTGCACTTGAGGCGATCCGAGAAAAACAGTGCTACGCCGCGCTTCGCCGCCTGGGACATCCCGCTATCGTCATCCCTGTACAGATAGCGATCGAATGCAGAATCTCCCGAGACGATGATCCGTTCGAACGACGCGATGGCCTTGACGATGTTCGCCAGAGTGATCGGCTGTGGCTCGCCCGGGAAGGCCGTGCGAAAACGCTCGGTGTAGTCGGCATCGGCGGCAAATCGTCCGAGCACTTCGGCCTCGCGGCCTTTCAGCCCCATCTCGACCGGCAAGTCGTTGTACATCGGCACCTTCATCTGCGATTCAAGGCTCGACGTGCGATCGATCCACCCGAACGAGGCGTTGTACGCGACGTTCGCGAGCGACATGCTCGAGCGTTGATGCACGCCCCCTTCAGCGCCGATTGCGCGCGCGAGGCCGTCAGTGAATGCGAGCGTCTGCCGGTGGCACGTTGCGCAGGAGATTGTGCTGTTGCCCGACAGCATAGGCTCGTAGAACAAGTGCCGGCCGAGCTCGACCTTATCTTCCGTCAACGGATTGTCGGCAGGGATCCTCGGGATGGGAAACCATGCCGGCAGCTTGTCGGCAAAAAACTGCTGGGCCGACGGCCTGTCCGACGCGGCCTTGGCGAAGTCGGATTGCGCGCCTGCCGGCAACGCGATGACGCCGAAAAGGAATACGCTCGCAACCGACAGCCATGCCTTCATCAGTTACTTCCAGTCTGGAGAGTTGTGGCCCAGATTTCCCACGGATGTTGCGAGCATGTTGCGCTCTCGCACCCATCCGTCGAACGCGGCGACGATCGCGGGATCGACGACGGCCGGTTGAGCCCGACGATTCTCGATCCACGCGCTCATGGCTTTCATCAGCACATTCGATGCGGCCCTGTCGTGGACGAACAGGTGCATGTAGGCCTGCTTGGCGTCGTCCAGCCGATTCAGGCCCAGATAGGCCTCGGCCCTGTACTCGATAGCCTCAGTGGACGCCGGCGCGAGCATCAACGCGCGATCATAGCTCTGGAGCGCGCGCTCGTAGTCACCGAGCTTCCGCAGCGCGTAGCCCGCCCCATTGTGGGCGCGATAGTTGTCGGGTTTGGCGGTTGCCGCCGTCTGAAAATCCTTGAGGGCCGCAGCGTATTCTTTACGCGCCAGCTCGGGGCTCTTGATCTCGAGCCGGTCGGCCTTCTCGAGCCTGCTGAGGCCTCTACTGAGGGCCTGGGTTGCCACGTCCGCAGATTTGTTTCCCGCGTCGGTCTGCTGGGGCTTGTTGCGAATTGCCTGAAGCTCGCTGCCGCCGAAACCTGCGAGTGCCAGCGCGAACAATGCGCCTGCCAACGGTCGTGACATGCCCTCTCCTTCGCTCGGTGAAATGCTATTGTAGCCCCTTGACGCAGCTGCGCCGCCTATCTTCCTGGGTCGCGGTCGCGGGAATCCTTCTGGCGTTTCCGCGCCCAGCCGCGTCATCCCGCTCCCAATCGGGAACTGCGCCAGATCGTTTCGAGCAATGGCTCGCGGCCGTCGACGCGCATAAGCCGGGCGATCCCGGAATGGAGGCGGTTGAGGTTTCAACCTGGACCGGGCTCGAACTGGACGCTGTCGTCGCAGAAGCAAAGCGTCACGCCCGCGCGCGTGCCAAAACAGACACGGCACGGGCGAATCAGATACTCCTGCGCGGGGCGGTTCTCCATGGCGACATCGCCAGGCTCATTCCCGAGGACACGGTCAGGAAATCGCCAACGCAGAGGACGGCGTACATCGTTCGGGACGGCCGATGGCTGGGCATTCGTTACATCAGCGTGCACTGGCAGCTCGGCCGCTCGCTCCTTGATGGCATCACTCCGGAACCGGCCACCAATCCCGAAGTGAAAACCTGGTACGAGGAGATTGCTGCGCACCTCCTGCAGATGCGCCAGTTCGCGGCGGCGGTGGATCACTTCGCGCGCGCCCGCCAGATGTTTCCCTCGGATCCGGATATGCTGTTTTCGAGCGGCGTGCTGCACGAGCGGTTTGGTTCGACCGCGCTTCAGGCTGCCGTGGAGTCGGTCACCGAGTCCAAACGCGAGTCCGCGGCGGTCAGCTCTGCGCGCGGTGAGCTCGTGCGGGCAGAGCGCTTCTTCCGCGAGTCGCTCGCCTATCGGCCGGACCATCTCGAAGCTCGGGTGCGCCATGGCCGCGTACTTGATGATCTGCAGCGGCACGATGAGGCGGCGCAAGAGCTCCGCGTCGCGATCGGCGGCGGCGCCAGCGGCTGGCTTCTCTACCTCGCGGAGTTGTTCCTCGGACGCGCTGAGGAAGCGCGTGGCAATCACGCCGCGTCCCGCGCGGCGTTCGAGCGCGCATCTGCGCTGTATCCGAATGCGCAATCGCCCCGCCTCGCGCTCAGCCAGATTGCGCGCCGCACCGGAGATCGAGCGGCCGCACAGCGCGAGCTGCAATTCATCGCGGCCTTGCCCGATGAAGAGCGCCGTCGGGAGGATCCCTGGTGGCTGTACTACGACGTTCGCTGATCGCACTTTGCGTCGCCATCGCTCTGGCGCCAATGCCTGTGTCGGCGCGGCGGCAGACGTTCACGAGCCGGATAGAGGCCGTGCGAGTGGACGTGCTGGTGACCGACAACGGGAAGCCGGTGCCGGGCCTGTCACCGTCGGATTTCGAGGTATTCGACAACGGCGTCCGCCAACGCGTAGACCTCGCGAGCTTCGAACAAATTCCCCTGAACGTCGTCCTTGCGCTCGACAACAGCGCCAGTCTTCAGGGCCTGCGGCTCGGTCATTTGCAGTCGGCAGGCAAGAGAGCCCTCGAAGGCCTCAAGCCCGGCGATCGCGCGGCGCTCGTCGCATTCAGCCACGTCGTGTCGCCGAGCCAGGGACTGACCGACGACTTCGATCGCGTCCGCCTCGCGCTCGATCGGGTACGTGGAGAGGGGCTCACGTCGCTCGTCGATGCGACCCACGCAGGCATGCTCCTTGGCGAATCGGATGCGGGCCGCTCCCTGCTGATCGTCTTCAGCGACGGCGTGGACACGTCCAGTTGGCTGACCCCCGATGCCGTCGTCGAAACAGCCCGCCGCGGCGACGTGGTCGTGTATGGCGTCGAGGTCGGCGACCATCCCGTCAGCTTTCTTCGCGATTTGAGCGAGGTGACGGGTGGACGACTCTTCTCGATCGAATCGACGAAAGATCTCGCCTCGACGTTCGCCGGAATTCTCGAGGAGTTCCGCATGCGCTATCTCGTCAGCTACTCGCCGCAAGGCGTGGCTGTCGGCGGGTGGCATCGGCTGGAGGTCCGCGTGAAGCATCGTGGGGCTACGGTGAAGGCGAGGCCGGGGTATTTTGCAGCACAGGGCTGATGCCTGTCATAGTCTGTTCATGTTGAATTCTCTCGAGGGCCAGGTCGCAATTGTTACGGGCGGCTCGCGCGGCATCGGGCTGGCAATTGCAGCGGCCCTTATCCAAAAGGGCGTGCACGTCGCGATCAGCGGCATCAAGAAGGATCATCTCGAACGGGCGGAGGCCGAACTCGTCCGCGTAGCGGCCGGGGGCGCACGCGTGCTCATCTTTGCGGCTGATGTCCGCGATCATCTCGCGGTTCAGTCGCTCGTCGACGAGACAGCACGGCGGCAGGGAGGGATCGATATTCTCGTGAATAACGCCGGGGTTGGCTGGTTCGGCAGCGTGGAATCGCAAGGGCACGACGACTGGCGCCGCGTCATGGATACGAACGTGACCGGCATCTTCAATTGCTGCAAGGCGGCGATCCCGCATCTGCGGCTGCGGGGCGGCGGGTACATCATCAATATCAGCAGCCTCGCCGGCAGCAACCCGTTCGCGGGTGGTGTCTCGTACTGCGCCTCGAAGGCCGCCGTCGATGCGTTCAGCGAAGGGCTCATGCAGGAGGTGCGGCACGACGGCATTCGCGTCAGCTATATCAAACCGGGTTCCGTGAATACTGATTTCATGGGAAAGGCCGACCCGAACACCGATTGGAAATTGCGTTCCGAGGACATCGCGCAGGCGGTGGTCGATCTGGTGTCGCACGATCGGCGAAGCCTGCCGAGCCGCGTCGAGATGCGGCCATCGAGGCCGCCCAAGAAATAGCTCCTTCGAATGCCTGACGCGATCATGATCATCGAGACGCGCGCGGTCCCGCCGTTTCAGAAGAACGGCTACGTTGTGGGGTGCGAGAAGACGCGCGAGGCCGTCCTAATCGATCCAGGGGATGAAGTGGAGCAGCTCCTCCGGGTGGTGACGGAGCAGTCGCTGCACGTTCGAAGCATTCTGCTGACGCACGCCCACGTCGATCATGTGACGGGCGTGCCGCGCGCCAGGCAAGCGCTCCAGTACCCGTGTACCTGCATCGCGAGGATCTGTTTCTTTACGAGGCCGCCCCTCAGCAGGCCGCATTCTTCGGGTTGCACTGCGACGAACTGCCGGCCATCGACCGCTACTACGATCCTTCCGAATCGTTATCGTTCGGCGGGTACGAGATTAGCGTCCATCACACGCCTGGTCATTGCCCGGGCGGCGTCTGTCTCGCGATCGGGGCACAGGGGGCAGAAAAGGAGGATCTGTTCGTCGGCGACACGCTTTTCGCCGGCTCGATTGGCAGAACGGATCTTCCGGGCGGTGATTACGCCACGTTGATTCGTTCGATCACGCAGGTTCTGTTTTCCTTCGGCGACGCGGCGCGGGTGTTTTCCGGCCATGGGCCGCAGACGACGGTTGGGCAGGAGCGGCGAAGCAATCCGTTTCTGCAGGCGCCCTCAGGCTGATTTCGATACGGTGAATTCGACCCGGCCGACGGTCAGACGATCTCCTACGCGCAGCGGTGACGCGGTGACCCGTGTGCCGTTCACGAGCGTGCCGTTCGTGCTGTCCAGGTCTTTCACGTGAAGCGAGTCCGAAGTCGAGATGAGCTGGCAATGAAGCCGCGACACGAGCGGCGCTTCGACGATGAATTCCGCGCCTGGCGAACGGCCGATGGTCTTCACCGTGTCCGCCGGGAGACGGAAGGTCATGTTGTCTGTTGACGAATCGATGGTTGCAAGAATCCACATCTATTTCTGCGGCAGCGCGGCAAGTGCTTTCGTGAGCCATGCGGTCAGCTCGAGCGTGACGGCCGGGCTGATGCTCCGCTGCGCAAGCGTTCCGTACTCGGCGATGTCGCCGGTGGTCGCATGCGCCAGCAGGTGATTGACGCCGGTCAGCTGGACGAATTCCGTGGGGCCTGAACGCGGACGCGAGCGCGCGAGCTGCGCGAGTTGCTCGCCGTGATGGGCCGGCACTTCTTGGTCGAGCATCGGGTGCGCCACGAGCATCGGCTGCCGAACCTTGACGATCACCTGGGCCGGATCGAAGAGCAGGAAGCTGCGATACAGGGGAGTGTCGACCCGTGCGCGCATTTCAGCGTTGAAATTCTCCCAGCCCTTGCCGCTGACGACCGCTTCGAGAATCTTCTTCTGCTGATCGACGGCGGCCTGCTGCGCCGCAGGAGCGGTTGATCCGCGCTCGAAGAGCAGACGCTGCTGTTCGAGCACGAGATCCGTTCCCGGAGTAGAGGGCGTGGCAACCAACCCGACGGCCGCGAGTTTCTGCTCGCGTGCGGCGACGAGCAGCGAAATCCACCCGCCCTCCCCGTAGCCGATCAACGAGATCTTCCTCGGATCGACGTCTCGGCGCTTCAGCAGGTACGCGACGACGGCGCGTGCGTCGACCGCGAACTCTTCGATCGTCGCCGATTCCTGGCGGCCGCCACTCTGGCCGGCACCGCGCTCGTCATAGCGCACCACGAGGTAGCCAGCTTCAGCGAACGCCGTGGCCAGCTGCGCGAAAATCGGAATGCCGGCGACGAACTCGTCCCGGTCCGACGGTGCCGAGCCCGAGACCAGCACGACCGCCGGCAGCCGGGCCGGAGCAGGTTTGCGTCCCGCGGCCGCAGCGGGTTCGGTCGCAGCAGCGGCGATGGGCGTGGAGATCGTCGCGGCAAGGCTGAAACCGTTCGCCGGAATCGACACTTCCTCGTCATTCGGCCGGGCCAGCGTCACCAGGCGAGCCGAGACGCTTGCGATGTCGTCTCGCATGACGCTGAGCATCTGAGTCGGAATATCCAGACGGAGCAGCCGGCTGCCGTCCGTCCATACCTCCATCTCCAGCTTCGGCGTGGCGCCTCCGACGTGAAGCGTCCAGCGACGTGCAGCGATCGTTCGCGCCGGCACCTTGATGGTCTCGTCGGTCACGTTGTGGATCGTCGCAGGCAGCGCGTCCTGCGGCGCGATGAATACCTCGAGCTGCGAGCCCACTTTCTCGGTCGCCAGCCGCGCCGCGAGCGCCTCATAGGCGCCGAATATCAGGTTGGGCAGCACGACCGTGTCGGCAGCAACCGTGCTGGTCCGGCGTTGGAGCTGGCCCGCCTGGCTGATGTCGCTCGACGCGATGGTGCCGCTGAACGTCGTGTGCACGGTCCACCGCTTCGCGCTTTCGGTAAGGCTAATCGTGAGCTCGATGGGCTTCCACGCGCGGTCGTATCGTGCCTCCCAGGAGTCCATCGCGATGTTCACCGGCGCGCGCAGCTTCCCCGATCCGCGAAGCGTCCATCCCTCTGCGGATTCCACCACGGTGACTTCTTCTATCCCGGTATCCACGCCGCGGACGAACACCCGGAATGTGTGCGATGCCGTCGCCTGTGCAGCAAGGTCCTGCACACCGGCAACCACAACGAGTGCCGCAACAACGGCCCACCGCCGCCATCCCTCGGCTCCCGTTCGAGATGCCATGAGCTTCGTCGAAGGACAAGGCTTCGGCGGGCAAGTAAAATGTGTGGAGGAACTCACTTTCACATCAGGATAGCAGATGTTTTCCGACCACCAGTACGACGCCGCGCACAATTCCGCGGCGCTCATCGAGCGATCGTCGCACGGCACCGTCGTGCTGACCGGCGCCGATCGCGCCTCGTTTCTGCACGCGCTGCTCACCAACGACATCGCGGGACTCGCGAAAGGGCGAGGGGTGTATGCGGCCTACCTCACGCCACAAGGCCGGATGATTTCCGATATGCGCGTCATCGAAACGGGCAGCCGATTGCTGCTGAGCGTCGATCGCCATGTAGCAGCGCCGCTCGCCGGGCGACTCGAGACGCTGATTTTTTCGGAGGACGTGCAGGTCAAAGACGCGAGCGATATCGCAGTCCTTAGTGTGCACGGACCGTCATCAGCCCGCATGATCCAGCACGCCACGAGCGTGTCGGTTGCGGATCTCACGAGCCAGTACGACAACCTCACGGTGGAGTCACTGACGATCGTCCGCGATGACGCATTCGGTGTGCCGGGGTATGACGTATACGTACCTGCGAGCGATCGGGATGACATTCGTGCGAAGCTAATCGATGCCGGCGCCGTGCCTATCAGCGATGACGTCGCGGAAGCGCTTCGAATCGAGGCCGGTCGTCCCCGCTTCGGCGTCGACATGACCACCGACACGATTCCGCTCGAGGCCGGGATCGAAGATCGCGCAATCAGTTTTACGAAGGGCTGCTACGTCGGCCAGGAAGTGATCGTCCGGGTGATGCATCGCGGGCACGGACGGGTTGCGCGGCGTCTCGTCTCGATCGTCATCGCGGGCGCGGAGGTGCCCGCGCGAGGCGAAAAGATTCTGCTGGGGGATCGCACAGTCGGCGAGATTACCAGCGCGACCGCGTCACCCAAGGTGGGCAGTCCGCTCGCATTGGGGTATGTGCAGCGGGAACACGCCGTGGCCGGCACGGAAGTGACGGTAGCTGGTTCACAGGCTCGCATTCAACAGGCCGTCGATTAACTTGGCGTCTGCCGGCGGAAATTCCAGATCGCGAAATTCCTCGCGCGTAATCCAGCGAAGCTCCTGACCCAGCGCCGCGCGGGGCTCCGCCGTCAGATCGCCCCGATAGAAATGCAGTTCGACCGTCCGCTCTGCGTAGGCGTGTGCGGTGTGAAAAATTCTGCGCGTGTTCACGATGCCGGTGTTCAGCTCTTCCAGGATTTCCCGCCGCAGCGCGTCGCCATGGCTCTCCCGGTCGTGTACTTTGCCGCCTGGGAATTCCCAGTACCCGGCGAGGTGCGTCCCTGCGAGCCGCCGTGCAATGAGAAACCGCCCATTTTCTTCGATGACAGCCGCGACGACCACGACGCGATCAGCCACGCTTCTCGTTTTCGGGATTGTGCGGGTACGCCGAGCAGAGCGGCGCCATGGGGCAGATCAGGCACTTGGGTTTTCTCGCGGTGCACAGCGTCGCGCCGAAGTCCATCAGTGCCTGATTGAAATCGAACGCGCGACTCCTCGGGACGAGTGCCGCCGAAATAATCCACAAATCCTTCTTCGTGGCGTGCGCTTTCGGGGTTCCCTTGCCCATAAACACCCGAAACAGGACCCGCGCCACGTTGGTGTCCAGAATCGCGGCGCGCTCGCGGAATGCAAAGCTGCGGATCGCGCCGGCCGTGTACGCGCCAATCCCTTTGAAAGACAGCAACGTGGCCTCGTCCGACGGCAAGCGGCCCCCATAGGATGCGACGGCCTCTCGCGCAATCGCCTGCAGGCGTTTCGGCCTGATGTTGTATCCGAGCGGCCGCCATGTCTCCGTCACGTCGCGCTCGGGCGCATCCGCGAGCGCTTCGAGCGAAGGATATTTCTCGAGCCATTCGCGGTACTTCGGCAGCACGCGATCGACCTGCGTCTGCTGGAGCATGATTTCCGACACCAGGATGTGGTACGGATCGGAGGTGTCGCGCCACGGCAGCGTACGTCCGTGACGGTCGTACCACTCGAGCAGCCGCCGCCTGAAGTTCCGCCGCGCCGGAACTGGCGGCAAAGCGCGCGAGGCATCGCCTTCTCGGCGTCGATTTTGCCCACGGGAGTCTTGCCCTTCGGCGGAGCTCAGGGCATCCCGAGCGCGAGTCGAGGGATGGCGACGGTGGGTTTTACGTATACTGGCGGCCATGAAGATTTACACGCGTACCGGCGACGGCGGTGGCACCGCGTTGTTCGGAGGGGCGCGCGTGTCGAAGGCCGATGCGCGCGTGGCCGCCTACGGCGACGTCGACGAGCTCAACGCCTGCCTCGGTACCGTCTGCGCCGAAGGCGGGCTCGGCGGGGACATCGCCGGATTGATCGAGCAGCTGCAGAAAGATCTGTTCGCCATCGGTGCGCGGCTTGCAGACCCAGCCGAAAAAATCGCCGAACGTGTCACGAAAGTCGCGGTGACGGACGCCGATGTTCGACGGCTCGAAGAGTGGATCGATCGACTCGAGGCGGAACTGCCGCCGCTGCGCCGCTTTATTCTGCCCGGCGGCAATCGAGCCGGTGCGCTGCTGCATGTTTCGAGGACCGTGTGCCGTCGTGCCGAGCGGGCGATTGTCTTCCTCGGTACGGATCATGTGGAGGCGCACCTGCTCGCATACGTCAATCGGCTGTCCGATCTCCTGTTCGTCATTGCCCGCGTTGTCAATCATCGTTCCGGCCAGCCCGAGGTGGAGTGGTAGCGCATCAGGATCGTGCCTCCAGGTCGCGTCTGACCGCGTCGAACACTTTCCGCGCAAGCTCCTGGGAGACGCGCTCGCGGACGGCGCCGCACTCGACGAGGATCGTCCCCGCCTGAGCGTTGACGGTCTCAATCGCGACGTCCCAGCGGTCGCGCGCGATGCCGTCAGGGCGGTCGTCGAACGACGTCGGCTGCCGATGCTGCGCCGATTCCCACCGAGGCGAGACGAACGCGGCGATCGGGGATCCGTTGATCAGTACGCGTACGGCGACAATCTCGCGCTTGTCGATCGGCGCGGCGCCGTAATAGAAATGTTCCGCGTCCTCGGTGAACAGGGTCAGCTCCGGGTCGGTTGGGAGCTCGACGATAATGGCGCGCCCGCGGGCGAGCTCGTCTTCGCGTACCTTCTGCTGCCGCTTTCGATAGAAGTGCAGGGAGGTGAGCATGCTCAGGGCAAAGAAGATCAACGCCGCTGCGACCAGCGCGGCTACCGCGTCGCGCATCTGCGATCACCGATACAATAACCGTCTTGCCGATACTGACTGCCGCGCATGTCGACGCCGCCGATCTCAGGATCGCGTATGCCGAGTGCGAACGGCTTGCGCGTGCGCACTACGAGAACTTTCCGGTCGCGTCGAGGCTGGTTCCGGCGCGCATGCGGCCCCACGTCGCTGCGCTGTACGCGTTCGCGCGGACAGCAGACGACTTCGCCGACGAGGGCCAACGGCCCGACGCGGAACGGTTGAGGCTGCTGGATGATTGGCAGAATCGGCTGCACGCGTGCGTGACGGAATGCGCTGCTGACGACCGTGTGTTTCTCGCGCTGGGCGCGACCATCCGCGCCTGCCGTCTCCCGGTGTCGCTGTTCGACGATCTGCTCAGCGCGTTTCGTCAGGATATCACGACGCATCGTTACGATAGCTGGGCCAGCCTGCTCGACTACTGCCGGCGCTCAGCGAATCCCGTGGGGCGGCTCGTGCTTCGCATCGGAGGGATAGACGACCCGGCGCTCGATCGATCGTCGGACGCGTTGTGCACTGCGCTCCAGTTGACGAACTTCTGGCAGGACCTCGATCGCGACTGGCAAAATGGCCGCTTGTACCTGCCGTTGGATGACGTCGCGGCAGAAGGGGCGCGTACCTCGGATCTCGACGATCGGCGGATGACCGAACCGTGGCGGCGCGTCCTGAGGCGCGTAGCCGGGCGAACGCAGCTGGCGTTCGTCGCCGGACGAGACGTCTGCAACGGCGTACGAGGCCGGCTCCGCTACGAACTCCGCTGTACGTGGCTCGGCGGCGTGCGGATCCTCGAGCGGCTCGATCGCATCGATTACGACGTATTCGCACACAGGCCACGCCTTAGAGCGGGCGATCTTCCAGCCCTCGCGCTGGGCGCGGTCCTCTGGGACGTCCGCCGGGCGCCACGTGGCGTGTCGACGACCTCGGATGGGAGGCCAGGCGACACGGGTCGGAATGTTTCCGCAACAAAACTATGAGCGGCCGCGCAACGAGCTTCTACTATTCATTTCTGGCGCTGCCCGCCGACAAGCGCAACGCCATCGTCGCGGTGTGGGACTTCTGCCGAGCGGTAGACGATGCCGTGGACGAGCCTGGAGACCGCGATCCAGCGTCGGCGCTTGCGCAGTGGCGCAGCGAGCTGGCACGTCTCTATGACGGACGGGAGCCACAGACACCGCAGGGCAAACACCTTGCGCCGTTCATCGGGGCGTTTGCGCTTCCGCGGTCGGGTTTCGAGGATTTGATCGATGGCGTGACCATGGATCTGCAGTGCAATCGATACGAAACGTTCGAGGCGCTGCGCCAGTATTGTCTCCGCGTGGCGTCGGCCGTGGGCCTCATCTGCGTCGAGATCTTCGGATATCGCGATCTGCACGCCCGCGACTACGCGATTGATCTGGGCATCGCACTGCAATTGACAAATATCATCCGCGACGTGGCGCCCGATCTCCAACGCGATCGCGTGTATGTTCCTGTCGAGGATCTGCAGCGCTTCGGCTGCACCGAGGACGACTTGCGTGCCGGGGTGGTCACCGACAAGGTTCGCCGGCTGCTCGCCTTTCAAGTCGAGCGGGCGCGGCGCTTCTATCGGAAAGCCGAGACGTCGCTGCCGCGCCACGACAAGCGACGGCTGGTGGCGGCGCGCATCATGGCGGCGATTTATTTCGAGCTGCTGCGCTCGATCGAGCGGACCGGCTACGACGTGTTCCGCCATCGCGTGCGCGTCGGGCGCCCGCGACAGGCGGTCATCGCTGCGTTCACGTGGTTGAAGGTAATGGCGGCATTCAAATGACGACGCCCGATGTCATCGTCATCGGTGCGGGCGTGGCGGGTCTGCGCGCCGCCGTCGCTCTGGCCGGTCGCGGCGCGCGGGTGAGCGTTCTGGAAGCGAGGGCCGTGCTTGGCGGGCGCGCTACGGCCTTCACCGATCCACAGACGGGCGAGCGCGTCGACAACGGCCAGCACGTTATGCTCGGCTGTTACCGGGAGACATTTGCTTTCCTGCGGCAGATAGGCACCGATGATCGTGTGCGCGTGCAGCCGGGCCTCGAAGTCGATATCGTCGATTCAGTCGGGGAGCGCAGCCGGCTGAGCCTGCCTGGATTACCGCCGCCGCTGAATTTCGCGGCCGGCCTTCTCGACTGGAAGGCGTTGTCGTGGCGCGATCGGGTGGCCGCGATGCGTCTCGCCGGTCCAATCCGCACGGCACAAGCAGAGCAAAGAGCCAGGAGCAGAGATCAGACGCCCTCCCGCATTGCCGCGTCGCCAAGTGAGACGGTGGACGAATGGCTCATTAACAACGGCCAGACCCCGCGCATCCGAGAGATGCTGTGGGAGCCGCTCGCGCTTGCCGCCTTGAATCAGTCGGTGCGCGTGGCTGCCGCACCGCCGTTCGCTGCGGTGCTGGCGGAGATGTTGGGCGCCGGCGCGCGAGACGCCTCGCTGGCGTTGCCGGCGTGCCCGCTCGACGAGCTGTATGCCGAACCGGCGCGGCGATTCATCGAGGCACGCGGGGGAGATGTGCGCATCGGATGCGCCGCCCGTATTCACCTCAACGATGGACGAGTGAGCCACATCGAGGCGCGCGGTGATCGTCTCGACGCCGGTGCTGTCGTCGTGGCGGTTCCGTGGTACGCCCTGCCGGATCTGTTCACGGGCGACTCCGCGCCCGTCGACGCGCTTCGCCACGCGGCCGCCTCGACCAGGCCGTCGCCGATCGTGAGCGTCAATCTCTGGTTGAATCGACCGGTGTTGGGGACATCATTTCTCGGCCTGCCCGGGCGAACGTTGCAGTGGGTATTCGACAAGCAGCAGGTGCTCGAGACAGGCACGTCGCATCTCACCCTCGTATCGAGTGGAGCGGACGAGGTGCTCGCACTCGAGAACGACACGCTCATCTCGGTGGCATTGCGCGAGCTGCGTGATGCCGTCCCCGAGGCGCGAGCAGCCCGGGTGGTTCGGGCGTCGGTCGTGAAGGAGCGACGTGCGACATTTTCACTGGCGCCGGGACAACCGAAGCGCCCGCCGACGCTGACGAACGTCGCGGGACTGGTGCTCGCAGGCGACTGGATTGATACGGGGCTGCCCGCTACGATCGAGGGTGCCGCCATCAGCGGCCGCGAAGCGGCCGAGGCTCTCTCATGAATTCGATTGTCGTCCACTACCAGGAAATCGCGCTGAAGGGACGCAACCGGCCCTGGTTCATTGCGCGTCTGGTGCGCAACATCCGGACCGCGACAGCGGATCTGGACGTGACCCGCGTCGTGACAAAGATGGGACGCATCGAGATCGTGCTTGCCGATCCGGACGCCTGGGCGCTCGTGGCGGCTCGCCTGCGGTGTGTGTTCGGCATCGCGAATTTCTCGAGGGCCTCGCTCGTGCCGCTCGACGTCGAGGGCATCGCGGCATCCATCCTTCAGGATCTCGGCCAGGATCTCGGCGATGTGCCGGTATCCACATTCCGTGTCTCCGCGAAGCGCGCGGACAAGCGGTTTCCGCTGACGTCACCCCAGATCGAGCGCGAAGTGGGCGGCCGCATCAAGGAGGCCACCGGATGGACCGTCAATCTCGAGAACCCGGAATTGACGATCCACGTCGAGGCGCTGACCGGCGAAGCGTTTTACTACTTCGGCAAGGAACCCGGTCCGGGCGGCATGCCGACGGGCGTCAGCGGACGCGTCGTCGCCTTGCTTTCGGGGGGTATTGATTCACCCGTGGCGTGCTACCGGCTCATGAAGCGTGGGTGCCGCGTCATCCCCGTGCACTTTCACAGTTATCCGATCCTGTCCCGTGCATCGCAGGAGAAAGTACGCGAGCTTGCGGCGGTGCTGACGCGGTATCAGCAGTTCACGCGGCTATACATGGTTGCGTTTGGCGAAATTCAGCAGCAGGTGATGCTGGCCGTCCCGCCGCCATTACGTGTGGTGATTTACAGGCGCCTCATGCTGCGGATTGCACAGGGGATTGCCGAGCGGTCCCATGCCGGCGCGCTGGTCACCGGCGAAGTGATCGGTCAGGTTGCGTCGCAGACGCTCGAGAACATGGCGACGATCGGATCGGTGTCGTCGCTGCCGGTGTTCCGGCCGCTGATCGGCATGGACAAGGAAGAGATTACGATGGAGGCGCAGCGGCTCGGGACATTTCCGATCTCCATCATCGAGGATCAGGATTGCTGCCAGCTGTTTACGCCCAAGCACCCCGCGACCAAAGCACGGGTCGGCGATATCGACAGGGCGGAACGGGCACTGCCGATCGACGATTTTGTGCGTCAGGCCGTCGAATCGGCCGTCGTAGAGGACTTCAACTACCCGGTGATAAAATATCCAGCCACGAAGGACGTGTAAACAATGCCAGTTCAAAGTGCCGGTTCGAAGATTGAGGAAATTCTCGGAGACGAGGCAGCGAGCCTGCTTCAGTACCAGTGCAAGACCATCCCGAAAGAGACCTTGCATCTCCCGGGCCCTGATTACGTGGAGCGGATCTACGGCATCTCCGACCGGCCGACGCGCGTGTTGACGAGCCTGCAGTCGATGCTCGATCACGGGCGGCTCGGCGGGACCGGATACGTGTCGATCCTGCCGGTCGACCAGGGCATTGAGCATTCGGCGGGCGCGTCGTTTGCGCCGAACCCCGCGTATTTCGACCCCGAGAACATCGTGAAGCTGGCGATCGAGGGCGGCTGCAATGCCGTGGCGTCGACGCTGGGCGTGCTCGGTTCCGTGGGCCGCAGATACGCGCACAAGATTCCGTTTCTGCTGAAGTTGAACCACAACGAATTTCTCTCGTACCCGAACGCCTACGACCAGATCAAGTTCGGCAGCGTGAAGCAGGCTTTCGAGATGGGCGCGCAAGCGGTCGGTGCGACGATCTACTTCGGATCGGAAGAGTCGAAGCGGCAGATCGTGGAAGTGACGGAATGGTTCCAGGAGGCGCACGAGCTCGGCCTGTTCACCGTGCTGTGGTGCTATCTGCGCAACCCGGCGTTCAAGACCACAGAGAAGGATTTCCACGTCGCAGCCGACCTGACCGGTCAGGCCAATCATCTGGGCGTGACCATCGCGGCCGACATCATCAAGCAGAAGCTGCCGGAGAACAACGGCGGCTACAACGCCGTCAATTTCGGAAAGACGCACAAGAAGGTGTATTCCGAGCTGTCGTCGGATCACCCGATCGACCTGACGCGCTATCAGCTCGCGAACTGCTATATGGGGCGCGCCGGGCTCATTAATTCGGGGGGCGCGTCATCGGGCGAAAGCGATCTGAAAGAAGCCGTGAAGACCGCGATCATCAATAAGCGGGCGGGGGGGATGGGGCTGATCTCGGGCCGCAAGGCATTCCAGCGGCCGATGAAGGAAGGCGCGCAGCTGCTGAACGCGATTCAGGACGTCTATCTGAACAAGGACGTCACTATCGCTTGATCGTTTCCGATCCGCTCAACGGCCCGTTGCACGACGTGCCGGCGTAGTTCACCACGATGTTCGACGTGCCCTGGAAGGTGCCGGTCCCGGTCATGTTGAAGGGGCACGTCGCCTCGCCCCTTGTTGCCGTGCCGGTGACCGCCCATGGGATGGACGTGTCGCCGTGCGTGGCCGTCATCGTGCCGGTCAGCGTGACGTCATTGCCGCACGTCGCAGAAAAATCGCCGCTGGCCTGAGACCCCGTCTGCGATGTAATTTTCCACATCAGACTGCCGCAGCTTTGTGCGGCCGGCGCGATCGTCGGGCCTGCCCATGTCCCCAGGTACGACCGAACCTCGCCGTTGTTCGTCGGCTCCGTCGGCGACGTGAAGAGATCCTTCAGCGTGTCGATGCCGCACGCCGCCGACGAGAGGGCGACCGTAAGAATCAGCGCGGTTCTGAGCAGGTTCATATCTGTGCCTATCGGCTGCCCTGGCAGCCGCCTGTAGGTCAGTGGATAATCATTATATGTCGCTGTTGAAGGTCGCCCGCATGGGGCATCCTGTGCTGCGCGCGCGCGCCCGCGAGATCGAGCGCGCAGAGCTGAAACACGGGTCGGTGCAGAAGCTGATCGACGACATGATCGACACCATGCACGAGTACCACGGTGTCGGGTTGGCGGCGCCCCAGATTCACGAGAGCCTTCGAATTTTCGTCGCCGCCATCGCACCGGAAAGCGACGACCCCCTATCGCCCGATGACGAGCCGATGGTGTTCATCAATCCCGTCATCACGCCGGCCGGCCCGGAGGTCGTGGAAGACTGGGAGGGCTGCCTGAGCATCCCGGACATCCGCGGCCGCGTGCCGCGCGCGCGCGCGATCAGGGTGGTCGCGATGGATCGCGCGGGCGGCACGATCGACATCGCGTCTCAAGATTTCCCCGCCAGGGTCATCCAGCACGAGACCGACCATCTGGACGGAGTGCTCTTCTTGGACCGTATGCGCACGTTCGCGACCCTCTCGTACCTGGAGGAGTACTCGCGATACTGGTCTAAGGAACGGGACTGACGCTGAATTGGAAGATTGGTGGATTGGCCAGGCGTCTATGGCGCATCCTCGACGATTACGCCTCCCAGACCGGCGGACTTGCCGTCGCCAGTCCCATCGACATCGTATTTTCGCGCGGCCGATGCAGCATTCGTAGATTGGAAGATTGGAAGATTGGTAGATCGGAAGATTGGTAGAGTGTTCAATCCAACAATCCTCCGATCGACCAGTCTGCCAATGTCAGGATTTATTGAGGCGCTTTTGTTCAGCGGCTCGCTCCGCCTTCAAGCGCTCCAGTTCTACTTCTGAGTGATCGGCATAGCTCATCGCGTCCGCAATCAGACGATGGCCGGCCTGCTCGCCGATGAGGGTGTGCATGGCTTGGCAGATGCGGCGATAGGCTGGGTGCCCTTGCGGAGCGGTGCGCAGCTCGATCAGGTGCATGGCCTCACGCGCGTTCATCTCCATGTAGTAGCGGAGCCGGTACGCCATTGACACGGCATAGGGCGCCACGGCTGAGAGGCCAGCGGCGTGCAGTGAGTCGTGCAGCTCGGCCGAGGTCTCCATCACATCGGTCCAGTCTTGGTGCGCGCCAGCCGCTTCGATGGCGTCCGGCTCGACGTATCCGTGGCGCGCGCCGAGCGGCTGCCACTCCATCGTGAGCAGCCGATGGCGCTGCAAATCGCGGAACGCTCCGTAGTCGGAGAGCACATCGAAGCGATAGGTGGTGCGCTCGAACGCCCGTCCCGGCTTGTGGCGACGATTCGCGCGAGTGCCGACGTAGGCGCGCAGCACGGCGGCGCGTTCATTGGCGGACATCCTGCGGACGATTCCAAAGAGCTGGTCGTCCGGCAGATCCGAAACCGCATAGAGGGCGGCAGAGACGACTTTGATCTCGCCATCGGGATCGAAGTCGGACAGCGTGACCTCCGGCCGCGATTCCGGCTCGATGTCAACGAGCAGGCTGTCGGCAATGCCGGCGGTGGCGGTTCTGGTGTCGGCGAAATATTGCGTCCATCGCTCGCCGCGATCCGGTTGATCGACCCGCGTAAGGAATGCCGGAATCACTTTCCGGAGCTCGGTGAGGATCAGGTCGGCGTAATCGCGAGACTCGGCAAGAGGATGCGCGCGCATGCGAAGGAGCAGCGCTTCGTACGCCTGGCCGGTGCCGAATAAACCCATGTTCGACTGCACCGCTGCCGGCAGCAGTCCTCGCAGCGTGTCGAGCGCCTTCGCGCGGATGGCCGCGCGGTACACGCCTTCGCTGTCCGCCGAATCTTTCGGAAACCTGGCGCGAAAATGCTCCTGCATGGGCTCGAACCATCGCGCGTAGATCTCGAAGGTCCGATCCAGCGCTGCCTGATACCGGGCCTGCAGCGGCGTGCCGGCGAGCTCTCTCGGCACGTAATACTTCCATCGCCCGCCCGGCCGATCGGTGTACGGCACGTAGCGCGTCGACTGTTCCAGGTAGGCCATCAAACGGCCCCACTCGAGCACCTTTGTGAGCACGTTCGAGACACCCTCGCAGGCGAGGTGCACACCGCCGAGTTGCGCAACGGAATCGTCGCCGTATTCCGCGAACACCTTGGCGTACAACTTTTCCGCGCGCGCGACGCCGACCTGGCTCTCGACCGCGGCTGCGCCGCGGAGCTCGCCGAGAAATTCGTCGAGAAACAATCGCCGCAACGACTTTGCCGAACGCGAGTATCGTGAGAAGAGCGCGCCTTTGACCGTGTCGGGCAGGTTGGTCAGCGCGAAGACAGGACCATTCAGGTTTGAAAAGTAAGGAGCGAGCGCAGCGCGCTCTTCCGGCGTGAATTCGGACACGGCGTATCAGGGTACACTATCCAACAACTCGGCTGAAGCTGGATACCACGCATGTCCGCATTCCGATTTCGTCACCAGGTACAGGCGCGCTTCCGCGATTGCGATTTGTTCGGCCACGTCAACAACGCGGTCTATTTCACCTATATGGAGGAAGCGCGCTGGGCCTATTGGCGTGCGCTGACCGGAGAGGCACCTCACGAACGGCC
Source organism: Vicinamibacterales bacterium (assembly GCA_963784045.1). GTDB lineage: Bacteria > Acidobacteriota > Vicinamibacteria > Vicinamibacterales > JAMQPK01 > JAMQPK01. The sequence goes on along the minus strand of CAWAPZ010000020.1, from coordinate 93,755 downwards.
ACCTGGCCTGATCCTCGCGCGTGCCGAGTCTGATTTCATCAAGCCGGTCCGTCCGGGCGAGCGCGTCGATATCTGGCTGGGGATTACGAAGATCGGCCGTACAAGCATGACCGTCGACTGCGAGATGCTCGACGAGCGGGGGCAACCGGTCGCGAAGGGACGGGCGGTTATGCTCACCTACGACTACACCGCCGCGAAACCGGTGCCGGTACCGGATTGGGCGCGCGCGCGCATCGAAGAGTACGAAGGCCGCCAGCTTTCCCGCCCGTAAAATTGTGGGCCTGTTTGACACTTTGTGAAATATTTCACATAATCAATAAGTGGCCGTTTCAGCCGTTGTTCTCGACCGCGTCAGCAAACACTTCGAAGGACGACGCCGTGTTACCGCGCTGGAAGATGTCAATCTCACCATTCCAAAGGGCGAGCTGGTGTCGATTGTCGGGCCATCGGGCTCCGGTAAATCCACGCTGCTCAACCTCATAGGCGGTCTCGATCGTCCCACGTCCGGCGCCATCACCCTCGACGGCCAGCGGCTGGACGGACTTGCGGATGATGGGTTGACGGCCGTGCGACGCGATAAGCTCGGCTTCATCTTCCAGTTCTTCAACCTGCTGCCGAGCCTGTCGTGCGTCGAGAACGTGGCGTTGCCGCTGCACCTGCGGGGCTGGCCGCGCAAGAAAATCAACGATCGCGCACGCGAGCTTCTCGACTTGGTGAAGCTGTCCCAGCGTATGGACCATCTTCCCGATGAGCTCTCGGGCGGAGAGCGCCAGCGCGTCGCGATCGCGAGAGCGTTGTCGGTGTATCCGCCGATTCTTCTCGCCGACGAGCCGACCGGCAATCTCGACACGCAAACTGGCCGTGACATTCTGGGGCTCGTGAGAGATCTGCACGTGAGACTCGGCTCCACCATCATGATCGTGACCCACGACGCCACCGTGGCGCAGACGTGCCAGCGGACCATCACGATTCGCGACGGCCGGATCGTGTCAGACGAGAGACGGTAGGTTATGCGTCTGCTGCGGCTTATCAGCTGGCCCTATCTGAAGAAACACGCAGTCCGTTCGCTGCTGACCGTGGTAGGAATCGTGCTCGGCGTGGCTGTGTTCGTTGCAATGCACACGGCGAATCAGGCGGTCTTTTATGCCTTCGAGCGAACGGTCGATCGCATCGCCGGTGCCGCCCAACTCCAGGTGACGTCCAGTGAGGCGGGGTTTCCGGAGGAGGTGCTCGAGCGCGTGCAGGCAATTCCAGAAGTGCAGGTCGCGGTGCCTGTCATAGAGGCGCCGGCGGCGACGCGGATCGCGGGCCAGGGCAACCTGCTGATTCTCGGCGTCGATATGACGGGCGATCGCAGCTTGCGCGACTACGATTTCGAGAGCGGCGACGAGGCCGTCGTCGACGACCCGCTCATCTTTCTCGCGCAGCCCGATTCGATCATCGTCACCAAAGAGTTCGCCGATCGAAACGGATTGCGGGTCGGCGACCGCGTGACGTTGTCGACGATGGTGGGGGACAGGGCGTTCACGGTGCGCGGCATCATGCGGTCGGGCGGCCTGACCAGCGCGTTCGGCGGCAACCTCGCCGTCATGGACATTTACGCCGCTCAGCAGGTGTTCGGTCGCGGCCGACGGTTCGATCGCATCGATGTGAAGCTGCAGAACGGCCTCGCCGTTGAAGCCGGACAAGCAGCGGTCAGGAACGCGCTTGGCGTCGGTTTCGACGTGCAGGCGCCGGCATCGCGGGGGCAGCAGCTCGAATCCACGCTCGCGGTCTACGCCATCTCGATGAACATCTCGAGCGTCTTCGCGCTGTTCATCGGCATGTTCATCATTTACAACTCGTTCTCCATTGCGGTCACCCAGCGGAGGTCGGAAATCGGCATCCTGCGCGCGCTTGGCGCGCCGCGCCGGCAGATCAGAAATCTCTTCCTCATCGAAAGCGCCGCGAGTGGTCTCCTGGGGTCTGCCGCCGGCATTGTCCTCGGTATCTTCATGGCACGAGGGATGGTGGGGTCCATCTCGAACATGCTCGAGGGCATTTATGGGGTCGCCGAGCGCGCGGAGGAGGTGTCAGCGGATCCCCGGCTGCTCGGCGCCGCCATCGCGATCGGCATCAGTACCGAGCATGATTGCCGCGTGGCTGCCCGCACGAAGCGCGTCGCGCGTCGATCCGGTTCAGGCGCTGCAGAAGGGGAAATATCAGGTACTGACCGCCGGCGAGAATCGCGCGCGCCGCTTGACCGCAGCCGTCCTGATGGCCGCCGCGCTGGTGATGCTGTGGCTTGGCGACTCTATCTGGTTCTACGCCGGGTACACGTTGATCATTCTTGCCGCGCTTCTGCTGGTGCCAACCGTCGCGCTATGGCTCTCGAAAGCATTGAGGCCTGTGCTCAAGTGGTTGCGGCCTGTCGAGGGTGCGCTCGCGGCTGACAGCCTTATTCAATCGCCACGGCGCACGTCCGGAGCCGTGGCGGCGCTCATGCTCTCGCTCGGGCAGGTCATCGGGCTCGGCGGCATCGGGCGCGAAAGCTATAACTCCATTGTGGACTGGCTGGACACGGCGCTGAACCCCGATCTGTTCGTCGCAGGGTCGCAGAATCTGTCTGATCGCACGTTCCGGTTTCCGAAGGCGCTCGGCAACGCGATCGGTGCGATACCTGGCGTCGAGGATTTCCAGACCGTGAGGAGCTTTCGACTGACAGTCGGCGGGACACCCGTCATGCTCATCGCCATCGACGCGGCGAGCTTCGAGCGTCGAGGCCATCGCGCGCTCGTCGCCGAAGACGAGCGAGGCATGTACAAGCTGGCGAGCGCGGGCGAAGGCGTGATCGTGTCGGACAACTTCGCGCGGCTTCAGAGGCGGACGATCGGCGATCGCGTCGACCTGGCGACGCCGGGTGGCCTGCTCAGCTTGCCGATCGCCGGAATCATCACGGACTGGTCGGACCAGCAGGGATCGGTGTTTCTCGATCGAGCGGTATACGAACGCTTCTGGAAAGACGACTCGGTCAACGTGGTCCGCGTGTACGTGGACAAAGGGACGGACCCGCAGACGGTCAGGCAGCGAATCCTGGAGAGTCTCGCGCCTCAGTATCCGCGCATGCTCGTGTTCACCAACGCCGAGGTGCGCAGCTGGGTGCTCCAGTTGACCGATCAATGGCTGCAGCTGACCTACAGCCAGGTGTTCATTGCCGTGATCGTGGCAATTCTCGGCATCATCAACACGCTGACGGTGTCTATCATCGATCGCAAGCGGGAGCTCGGCGTGCTGAGGGCAGTCGGCGGCTTCCGGCGGCAGATTCGACAAACGGTCTGGATGGAGGCGGTTGCCATCGGCCTTGTCGGTCTCGCGCTCGGGCTGCTGTTTGGCGCCGCCAATCTGTATTTCCTGCTGCAGATTACAGGGCGCGATCTGTCGGGGATGTATCTTCCGTATCGGTTCCCTTTCAGCATCGCGCTGATGCTGCTTCCGACGATTCTCGCGGCCGCATTTTTTTCGGCCCTCTGGCCTGCGGAATCTGCCGTCCGGACGTCGCTCGTGGAGGCGCTGGAGTATGAGTAATCGGCCATTGTCGATCGGCCATCGTCGATGGGGTGTGATCGCGGTGACGCTCGCGTTCGCGTTGGCGCTTGCGCCTCCGGTCTTCACACAAGACGACGCGAGAAAGATTGTCGAGGAGGCGCAGCGGAGAACCGAGTCGAAGTCGCAACGTTACGAAGGCTTGCTGCAAGTGGTCGACAGCAGGGGCAAGGTCGCGGACAAGCGATGGCTCTTCACACGGCTGGGGTCGCATGGGCAGAGCAAGGCGGTGCTCCGATTTGTCGCGCCTGCCGAGGTAAAAGGAGTGGCCCTCCTGATTGTGAATCATCCCGATCGTGCTTCCGATCAGTGGATGTGGACGCCGGCGCTGCAGCGCGAGCGCCGCATTGCGCTGCAGGATCGGTCAACCAGGTTTTTCGGTACTGACTTCAGCTTCGAAGACCTCGAAGAGCGCGATGTCAATCAGTACAATTACCGTCTTCTCGGCGAGGAGGTGATTGACGGCGCTGCGTGCTGGCGCATCGAATCGAATCCGTCGGAGAAGAAGATCTCGCAGTATACAAAATCGGAAGTCTGGATCAGGAAAGACACCTACGCGCTGGCCCAGGTCGAGAGCTACATCAAGACCGAAGTGGTACGACGCCTGAAATACAGCAATTTTGCGCAGCAGCAAGCCATCTGGACCGGGCGCCGGCTCGAAATGTTCGATCTGCGGCGCAAGAGCCGCACGATACTCACGCTCGAAAAGCTCGAGTACAACGTGCCTTTGAAGGACGAAGACTTCACGCTCCAGGCGCTGCGGAATCCTGTGTGAAGCCTCTGCTCGTTCTTCTGATATTTGCCGTTCCGGCCGGCGCACAGCAATTCACCTACCGCGGCTTCGCCGAGGTGCAGTCAACGGGCTACGTGCAGCCGGCGCCTGAGCCCGACGATCGGGTTTCGACCGAGGCATTGTTTCGCATCGAGCCTGCCTTTCGGCCTCTGGACTGGCTGGCGGTGTCGGGATCGTTCGACGCGCGCGTCGATTCGGCCGAGCAGGTTGAACGGGTGTGGCGCGTCGACGTGCGCGATCGCGGTCTTCAGCGTCCGGCATTCTCAGTGCGGCATGCACATGCCACGTTGCGAAAGGGCACGCTTGCCGTCGACGTCGGCAAGCAGTTCGTTCGTTGGGGCAAAGCCGACATCCTGAACCCTACCGATCGGTTCGCACCGCGCGATTTTCTCGAAGTAACCGAAGCCGAATTCCTCGCCGTCACCGGCGCGCGCGCGCAATACGAGCGCGGCGGGCAATCCTTCGACGTCGTCTGGGTGCCCACGTTCACGCCTAGCCGCACGCCGCTGCTCGGGCGTCGCTGGGCGCCGGTTCCTCCGGAGACGTTCGGCCCCTCCGGTTTCGTCGATCTGGGCGCCACCTTTCCGGAGCGTTCGCAGTACGGAGCACGCTGGAACGTTGTCGGTCGGGGATTCGAGGCTTCTGTCTCGTATTTCGACGGATTCAATCATCTGCCTCAATACACGGCGACCCCGCTGTCAAGCCGTCCGCTCATCGCTCTCCAACGCTCGTACGCACCCCTTCGCATGGCGGGTCTTGACGGAGCGGTGCCATTCCGCTGGTTCACCGTCAAGGGCGAAGCGGCCGCCCTCTTCACTACCAGCAGCGAAGCCGACGACGTGGTCCTGTACATCATTCAGCTGGAGCGACAGTCCGGCGAGCTGAGTGTGGTCGCGGGGTATGCCGGCGAAATCGTGACCGCAAACCGATCGTTCTTCGAATTCGCGCCCGATCGCGGCCTGACGCGCGCGTTTCTCGGTCGAGTGGGATACACCATGGGTCCAACGAGCGACGTGTCGTTCGAGGCCGCCGTGCGGCAGAACCTCGATGGCGTTTGGCTCAAAGGACAATATTCGAAAGCCGTCGGCGCGCATTGGCGGGCCACGTTCGCCGGCGCAGTCATCGGCGGCGACGAACGTGATTTCATCGGGCAGTACCACCGCAACTCGCACGCGCTCGCAACGCTAAGATATAGTTTCTAGACGATGTCGCTGCTCGTTACCCCGGAGCAACTGTCGCGCGAGCTCGCAACGGCCGAGCCGCCGCTGCTTATCGATCTGCGGCCGGTAGAGAACTACTGCGAGAATCATTTGCCGGGCGCCGTTCACCTCGATCTGTTCGGCATCAGCAGCATCGACACCGATCCAGCGCCGCTGAAGGCGTTCTTGTGGATCATCGAGCACCTGCTTGCGTCGCGGGGCGTGTCGAACGATGTCGCGGTGGTTGTCTACGATGACACGTCCGGCATTCGTGCTGCCCGCGCGTTCTGGTTTCTCGAATATTTCGGGCATCCCAACACACGCGTCCTCGACGGGGGCTTCAATGCCTGGATCCGCAAAGGGCTGCCCCTCACGCAACACGCGCCGAAGCCGGCGCCGTCCGGCTGGATCGGCAGGCGCGACGAAGAAATCCTCGCTGGATGGCGCGACGTAGCCGATCGCCTCAGCAGTCCAGATGCCCTGATACTCGATACGCGGAGCGATGGCGAGTACTGCGGCACGACTGTCCGGGCCGCGAGAGGCGGCGCGGTGCCGGGAGCGATTCACCTCGAGTGGACGAACAACCTCGCGCTGGACGGCACGTTCAAGAGCCCGGACGAGCTGAGGGCCATGTACGCCCGCGCAGGCGTGACCCCCGATCGCGAAGTCGTCACATACTGCCAGGGCGGGTACCGCGCCGCGCATTCATATCTCGCGCTGCGCCTGATCGGTTATCCCCGAGTCCGCAATTACGTCGGATCGTGGAAAGAGTGGGGCGATCGCGCCGATCTGCCCATCGAGCACCCCAAGGAACCGTAATGGACACCATCGACAAGGTCGTCGACTACATCAACCTGCAGCGTGATCGCTACGTTGACGAGCTCAAGCAGTACCTCGCGATCCCGAGCGTCAGCGCGCTTCCGCAACACCAGGCAGACGTGCGGCGCGCAGCCGAGTGGAGCGCCGATCACATGAAGGGCATTGGCCTTGAGCATGTGCGCCTGTTCGACACACCCGGCAATCCGATCGTCTATGGCGATTGGCTGAACGCGCCCGGGGCGCCGACGATCCTGTTCTACGGCCACTACGACGTCCAACCGGTGGACCCGGTCGATCTCTGGGATTCGCCGCCGTTCGAAGCGACCGTGCGCGAGAACGAGATCTACGCACGCGGCGCTGCCGACGACAAGGGACAGGTCTTCATGCACTTCAAGGCGATCGAGGCCCACATGAAACAGGCTGGCCGCCTTCCGCTGAACATCAAGGTGTTTCTCGAAGGAGAAGAAGAGGTCGGAAGCCTGCACCTCGACGAGTTCGTCAGGCAGAACACGTCGCTGCTCGCGGCCGATGTCGTGGTGATCTCGGACTCGGCGATGTTCGCGCGCGGGATTCCGTCGATTTGCTACGGCCTTCGCGGGCTCGTGTATTACCAGATTGATCTGCGCGGCACAAAGAGCGATCTCCACTCCGGCGTCTTCGGGGGCGCGATGGCGAATCCGGCGTTCGTGCTGTCCCAGATGCTCTCGCAGATGAAGGACAAGAGCGGCCGCGTCAAGGTCCCCGGATTCTACGATGACGTGCGCGACCTCAGTCCCGACGAGCGCGCCGAATGGAAGAAATTGCCGTTCGACGAAAAGAAGTACCGCAAGGAATGGGGGGCGCCGAAACTGGCGGGCGAGTCCGGCTACACCGTTCTCGAACGCGTCTGGGGCCGTCCGACGTTCGAAGTGAACGGGCTTCTGTCCGGTTTCACCGGCGAAGGGCCGAAGACGGTGCTTCCGGCGATCGCCATGGCGAAGGTCAGCATGAGGCTCGTGCCCAACCAGGACCCCGACAAAATCGCGATGCTGTTCGAGGAGTACGTCAGGAAAGTCGCGCCGCCAACCGTCGATCTCAAGCTGACCCGCCTCCACGGCGGCAAGCCATGGATGGCCGAGTTCGACAGTCCGTACATCCGGGCCGCCGGCAGGGCCATCGAAAAAGGATTCGGCAAGACACCGGTGTTCACCCGCGAAGGGGGCTCGATTCCTGTCGTCGCGACATTCCAGCAGGAGCTCGGCATTCCGAGTGTGCTGTTCGGTGTCGGTTTACCCGACGAAAACGCCCACGCTCCGAACGAAAAGCTCGATCTTGGAAATTTCCACGGCGGAGTGATCGCGTCGGCGCATCTCTATGAGGAGATTGCCAAGCTTCGCTCGTCGACTGATGCTCGTGCGCGATCCTGAGTGACCAGCTGGATTGCCTCGCGCGGCGTGACGCGTACAGCATCTGCCGTAGTTGTACTCGCCGGCTGGGCGATAGCGCGGGCGTTTGCCGCTCCGCCGGCGTTTGTCGATATCACGTGGATGTCGATCTCCAACATGTACTACGAGATGGGGTCACTCAACGTCCTCACCGACGGCTACATCACGCGGCTTCCGCAAGACGCGTTCTTCGGCGGCGGTGGCGGATTTGCTCAGACGCGGCGGCCGTTTACGCCCGATGTCGCGGCGGTGACGCGGGTGATGAACGCGTTGGGCCGGCCAAGTCGTGTGGGCTTGCTGCTGACCGGCCACAGCCATTGGGACCACTCGTTCGACACCGCGACGTGGTCCAAGCTGACGGGCGCGCGGATCATCGGTTCACAGACAACGTGCCTGCAGGCCCGGGCAGAAGGAATACCTGCCGAGCGCTGCAGGAGCGTCGTCGGAGGTGAGGCGATTCCGCTGGCCGAAGGCATAACGATGCGCGTGGTGCGCTGGAATCACAGCGGCGACCCTGCGGTGAACCCCGAGCAACACAACCCGGTGGAGTTGAATGCGGTGCCGGTTCGCGATCCGGCGACCGGAGGCTTGCGCGCCGGGGTCGCGGAGGATTTCCCGAACGGCGGCGGCAATCGCGCGTATCTGTTCTCTGTCGACGGCCCGAATGGGCGATTCAGCTGGTTCTTCAACAATTCTGCGAGCGCAGTCGACTTGCACGTGCCGATTGTCGTGGACGGCGTCATCTACGGAGCACCCCTCGATAACTTACGATCGGCGATGCGCGACGCGAAGCTGACGTCCGTCGATCTCTGGATCGGCGGAAGCGCGGCACCTGTAGCGAAACTCGTTGTGCCGCTGCTCAAGCCAAAAGCATTCCTCCCTGTTCACTGGGATGGCCTTTTCGGCGCATTCGAGGCCGGCGTCCAGAAGCCGTACGCCGACGCAGGCCTCGAAGCCTTCCTCAAGGCGTCCGGCGTGGCGGTGGTGAAGCCGGCGCAGTACATGGATAAATGGCGGCTCGATCGCAGCGGGGTGCGGCCGATCGCCAACACCGAGGTCAAGAGCGTACTTGGGTTCAACTAAACGCGTCAGGGCACTGATATTCGATTTTGACGGGTTGATCGTCGACAGCGAGAGCCCCGGGTTTCGAGCATGGTCCGAGCTCTATGCATCTCACGGCTGCGAGCTCCCGTTCGAAAAGTATTCGGCGTGCATCGGCACGATCGGCGCATTCGACCTGCACGCTTACCTCGAGGAGCAAACGGGGCGCTCGTTCGAGCGCGCCGATCTCGAGCGCGCATGCAACTCACGCTGGCTGGACCTGATGGACGATCAGCCTCTGCTTCCAGGCATTGCATCGTGTGTGTCATCGGCAAAGCGACGCGGTCTCGGGCTGGCGATTGCGTCGAGCTCGACCGAAAAGTGGGTAACACGCAATCTCAGGAAGTTCGCACTGCTCGGCTATTTCGATGCGGTCTGCACGAGCGACCATGTCAGCGTGGTAAAACCCGATCCGGCGCTCTACCTGCTGGCGCTCGAGAAGCTCGGGGTTGCCGCCGATGAGGCGATCGCCTTCGAGGATTCCCCAAACGGCATTCTCGCCGCGAAGCGGGCTGGCCTCTACTGTATTGCGATTCCAAATCCGCTGACGAGAGATCTGCCGTTGGAGCTCGCCGATCGACGGTTGAGCTCGATCGAGGAGTTCGACCTGGACCATGTCTGACATCATTGCCATCGGCGGCGGCGGTTTTCTCGCGGAGCCTCGAAATCTGGCGCTCGAGAAGTACCTCCTCGATCAGACCGGCAAGGACCGGCCGCGCGTGCTGATGATACCAACCGCGAGGGGAGACGATGCGGAGTATGTGACGAAGTTCCACGCGGCGTTCGGCGAGCTCGGCGCAACGACAGCGGACTTGCCATTCTTTCATCGTACGCCGGATCTGCGGGCGGTCATTCTCGCGCAGGATGCGATCTTCGTCGGCGGCGGCAATACGAAGACCATGCTCGCGGTGTGGCGCGAATGGGGCGTACCGGCGCTGCTGAAAGAGGCGTCCGGCAGAGGGATCGTGCTTGGAGGCCAGAGCGCGGGTGCGATTTGCTGGTTCGAGCAGGGCATCACGGATTCCTGGGCCGATCGGCTGCGCCCGCTCGATTGCATGAGTTTCCTGTCAGGCAGCTGCTGCCCGCACTACGACGGTGAGGTCGAGAGACGTCCGGCCTATCACGCGTACCTCGAGCGCGGGGACGTCAAGCCGGGCTATGCCATAGAAGACGGGGCGGCCGCACACTTCAGAAACGGCCGCCTCGAGCGCGTCGTCTCAAAGTGGGCAGGCGCCAAGGCATATTACGTGTCGATCGACGATGGGACGGTGAACGAACGCGCGCTCGACGTCACGCTGCTGCCGCCGACATAGAGTCCGTCACCTAGTTGAGCGAGGCGACGCGGCGCCGAAGCGTCTTGACGTGCTCCCACAGCTGCTCGTGATCGCTGCGCCCTTCTTCATCGACCGCCGAGCCCGCGCTGTAGCGCAGATATTGCTGCAGATCGCGCAGCGCGGCCGCGAAGTCGTTCATATGGTACGCAAGCAGCCCGCGATCGCGCAGCTCGGCCAACGCCGGAGGATCGACCGCGAGCAAAAGCTCGGTGACGTTTCTCGCCTGCGGAAAGGAATGCAGCCTCACATAGATACGCTTCAGATTCAGCAGGACGCGAGTCAGCATTTGAGGCTTGGTTGCAGGCGCCAGCAGTGCGGGATCGAATGCGGCTTCATCGCCCACATGCTTCTGCAGCAGCCGGCGACAGTCATTCTCTGACAGCCGCGCGCCCCGATGAAACGGATCGAGGATGAGCGGCGTGAAGCGCATCAGAAAGTGCCCTGGAAAATTGATCCCGTCGATCTGAATACCGGCCCGGCGCGCGACCTCCATGTAGACGAGTGCAAGCGTAATAGGTATGCCCGTACGGCGTTCAAGCACCTCGTTGAGAAAGCTGTTGCTGGGGTCGTCGTAGCGATCGCGGTTGCCGGTGAAGCCTTCCTCATCGAAGAGATATGCGTTCAGCACGTCGACGGCGGTTTCCGAGGTGCGTGTGTCCTGCAGGCATCCGCTCGCGACGAGCCGCTCACGTGCCGTCGCGCCCATGTCGTCGAGTCTCTGAAGATACGGGGCAGGATCGAGGGACGGACACTCGAGCCGCGCGATCATCAGTGCAGGCGTGGCGAGATCGCGGTCGGCGCTCGCCACCAGGCCGGAAAACTGGCTGAGGAAAACATCTTTCATCGCGCGGCCTTATTATCGCGCAACAGGTCCTCGATTCTCGACACGGTCAGGTCGCTGAGCGCGTCCACGACGAGGTCGGCGGCTCCCACCAGCTCTGTTGCCGGATAGGTGTGCGTTACGGCCACGCATTGCAGTCCGGCACGGCGAGCCGCCTCGAGTCCCCAGTGCGAGTCTTCGATGGCGATGCACGCCGTCGGGTTGAGGGACTGCGGCAATCGATCTCTCAGCTTCGCGATCGCGAGCAGATACAAGTCCGGCTCGGGCTTGCCGCGCACGCCATCCGAGGCCGACGCGATCGCGGCGAAGTGGTTGCGCAGTCCGGCGTGCGTCAGGACAAGCTCGATCTCGGGTTCGAGTGCTCCAGACGCCACCGCGAGAGGCACGCGCTCTGCGAACGCTTTCACGCACGCGGCTGCGCCCGGAAACAGCACCGAGCCATCCGTCAGCATCTTTTCGACGATGCGTGACTTCGCCGCCACCCATTCATCGATTTTCGCGGCGGTCATGGGCAGGCGGCGATCGTGTGCGAGCGCCTCGAACAGACCGACATCGTCATAGCCAAGGTAGCGAGCGTAGTACTCCGACTTATCCAGATCGATGCCGTCCGCACGAAGCACGGCCTGGTAGCCGCGCAGATGCAGGGGCTCGCTGTCGGCGATGACGCCGTCGAAATCAAAGAATACCGCTTCGAGCATTCAGGGCAGGCGTTCGCCTGCACGAATCGGCAGAGGAAGCCGGCTCTCGCGCGGTGGAATCGGGCAGTCGTAAGCAGGGTTGTAATAACAGTAGGGGTTGTATGCCTTGTTGAAGTCGATCGTATAGACGCCGGACGCCGTGCGATCCAGTTCGAGATACCGGCCGGCAGGGTAGGTTTCCGAGCCGCTCGTCAAGTCGCTGAATGGCACGAACAGGCGGTCGAGGCCGGCGCCGGCTTCGACGAAGGCGCCAAGCGTCAGCGGCTGCCCTTTGAGCGTGAAGTCGAGCACGCCCACGCGCTGGTGTTGTCGGATCTTGCCTTGCGAGGTCGGCATCTCGACGACAATGCGTTCTTTCGACGGGTTCAGTGATGCCGGCACGACGTATTCAGGATCGGGCGGGAAGTATTTGAGCGGAAGGAACTCATTCATTTTTGCCGCGGGCACCGGCTTGTCCGGCTGATTCCGGTACATCTGATCGAGAGCGGCGCGCGCGGACTGAATCTGCGTCACGTAATCGCCTTCGCTCTCCGCAGGAGGAGGGTTGCCGGCATTGCAGGCGGCCGCCACGATCCCGGCGGCGATCAGAAGCAGAATGGCTCGCACGTATCTCATTGGAAGATGTAGCTTCCGCGCCGAACAGTCTCGTCTGCGATGCGACGGCGCCTGCTTACGGTATCAATCGGCGCAACCTTGAGCAACCGCCGCAGCGCGGCCAGATTCGTTCGAAGGGTATCACCGTCCGACATCGCCGGCAGAATCTGCCTGGCGAGCACGTCCAGGCGCATCGCGGCGTCGTTGATGAAAATCGACGCGGCGTCGATGTGCAGGGCGGCCGCTGCGTCGGAGGGTGACGATGCCCGAAGCAGCGCGCTTTCGGCGCAGGCGACCGCCACGACCATGTCGGCGATCCCGATGAGCACTTCCTGCTCCTCGGTGAGTTCTTCGCCGTAGCGTTGAAGCGCCAGCCCAATCGCCATGAGCGCGACCTTTTTGAATGCCTGTACGGCGGCTGTTTGATCGGCAAGCGGGCCGTCCCCGCGCGCCTCGGGCGCACGACCGGCGAGTATCTCGTCTTGCAGCTTTCGCGCAGCGGAAATCAGCGGAAGATCCCCTTTGAGCGCGCGCCGGATCAACATGCCGGGAATCAGCAGGCGGTTGATTTCGTTTGTCCCCTCGAAAATACGATTGACGCGCGCATCCCGGTAGTGCCGCTCAGCAGGATAGTCCTTCACGAACCCGTTGCCGCCGTGTATCTGAACGTTCTCGTCGAGCACGAACTGCAGGGTCTCGCTTCCTGCGACTTTTGCGATTGACGCTTCGACCGCGAACTCTTCCATCGCCGCGAGAACGGCTCCCGGTCCGCCGGTCTGTTGGATAGCGGCGTCGATGAGGCCCGCTGTTCGATAGAGCAGGCTCTCGATCGCGTAGGTCTGCACGGTCATCTCGGCGAGCTTGTGCTTGATGGCGCCAAACGCCGCGATCGGTTTGCCGAACTGCCTGCGTTCCGCCGCGTAGCGCGCGCTCTCCCCGATGGCCGCGTAGCAGCCACCCACGCACATGGCGCCGAGCTTGTAGCGCCCGAAGTTAAGGACGTTGAACGCCACCTTATGGCCTTTGCCGATCTCGCCAAGCAGATTCGACGCTGGGACGTGGGCATCCTGCAGAATCAGCGGAGTCGTTGAAGAGCCATGGAGACCCATCTTGCGCTCTTCCTCCCCCGTACTCACTCCAGAGAATCCGCGTTCGACGATGAATGCGGAGAAGTGTTCGCCGTCGACCTTTGCGAACACGATAAAGATGTCGGCAAAGCCACCATTGGTAATCCACATCTTCTCGCCGGTCAGTACGAAACTCCCATCCCGGAGCCGAACGGCGCGTGTGACCGCGCCCAGGGCGTCGGATCCCGAGCCCGACTCGCTGAGCGCGTACGCGCCAACCAACTCGCCAGAGATCAACCTGGGGAGGTAACGGGTTTTCTGGTCGGGTGTGCCGAAGTAGAGAATCGGGCTGATCGCGAGGTTGCCCTGCGCACCGAAGGCGGCGCTGAACGACGCGCTTCCTGCCGTGTGGCTGCTGACGACGAGGGCAGCGGCCTTATCGAGCCCGACACCGCCGAATTCTTCGGGCGCGTCAACGCCGAGCAGGCCGAGTTCCCCCGCGCGCTGCAAGAGACGTCGCGCAAGCGCCCAGTCTTTCTGCTCGAGGCGGTCGATGGCGGGAATGACTTCCTTGTCCGCGAACTCTCTCGAGGTACGAGCGATCAGGCGATGCTCGTCAGTCAGACGCTCCGGCGTGAGTATCGACCCCGCGTCGGCCGATTCCAACAACCATGCCCCGCCCTTGGTCGCGAGTGCCGTCGTCACGACAGGCGCTCCAGAATACCTGCCGCTCCCATTCCGCCGCCGACGCACATCGTGACGAGGCCATACCGCGCGTCGCGCCTCTGCATTTCATACATCAGGCTGGTTGTCAGTTTAGCTCCTGTGCAGCCGAGCGGATGTCCGAGCGCAATCGCACCGCCGTTGACGTTCAAGCGCGTTTCGTCCATGGGCAGTTCGCGCAGGCACGCCAGGACTTGAGCAGCAAACGCTTCGTTCAGCTCGATGAGGTCGATGTCGTTCATCGAGAGGCCCGCCAGCTTCAGGACCTTGCGGATCGCGGGCACCGGCCCTGTGCCGAACCGCTCCGGCGCGACTCCCGCGGTGGCATAGGCCACGAACCGCGCGAGCGGTTTCAGGTTGCGGTCGCGCGCAAATGCATCTGACGTCACGAGCACCGCCGCCGCGCCGTCGCTCGTCTGCGACGAATTACCGGCTGTCACCGTGCCTTGAACGTGAAAGGCAGGCCGCAGCTTCGAGAGTGCGTCCATCGAGGTATCACGCCGTGGGCCTTCGTCCGACCAGAATGCGCCAATGGCAAGTGTTTCGTCACGGAATTTGCCGGCGTCCAGCGCCGCCACCGCACGCTCGTGACTGCGCAGGGCGAACGCATCCTGCTCTTCGCGCGAAATGTGATGGTCGCGCGCGTGATTTTCGGCGACGAGCCCGGTGGTCAGGTAGACATCCGGGTAATCGTCAACCAGCGCAGGATTCGGCGCCACCTTGTTCCCACCCATTGGCACGAGGCTCATGCTTTCGGCTCCGCCGGCAAGAATCGCGTTCGCCGATCCGCCCTTGATGCGGTCGGCCGCAAACGCGATCGCCTGAAGTCCAGATGCGCAGAACCTGTTGATGGTCACCGCGGAGGTCTCGACTGGCAGCCCGGCTCGCAGGCTGGCGATGCGTGCGACGTTCAGCCCCTGCTCCGCTTCGGGCATGGCGCAGCCGATGATGACGTCGTCAATCTCGGCGGCGTCGACGCCCCGGGCGCGATTCACCGCCTCCCGCATGACGGCGGCTGCAAGCTCGTCGGGGCGCGTAGACCGCAGCGACCCGTTCGGCGCCTTGCCGACCGGTGTTCGAACCGCAGACACAATGAATGCGTCAGTCATTGAAATCCTGCAGGAGATCCTCCAGGGCATCGCCGACCTCTGACGCTTTGCCGTCGAAGAGATGATCGGCACCGTCGATGACGACCAGCTCTTTCGGCTCGGACAGGGTCGCGTAGAACGTACGGATTTCCTTCAACGGGATCAGCTCGTCGCGCTCGCCATGCACGAGAAACGCCGGCTTGCGAGCCGACACCACCAATGAGTAATCGTACTTGTTTACCGGGCACGCGATGCCTATGAGGCTGGTGACCTGAGGGTCAGCGGCGCCTACCGCCATGGACACCCATGAGCCAAAAGACATGCCTCCGCACCACACGCGCGTGACATCGGGGTAGCGCGCCATCATGAAGGCCAGCGCGGCGCGAAAATCCTCCTGCTCGCCAATGCCATCTGAAAACGAGCCGGGGCTGCGGCCGACGCCGCGAAAATTGAATCGAAGCACAGGCACGTCGATGCGCGCGAGTGCTTTTGCAGCGTGAAACACGGCTTTCGTGTGCATCGTTCCGCCGGCGGTCGGCAACGGATGTGCGAGCACGGCGATCGCGCGCGGATCGACCGCGGTGTTTGCGTTGATCAGTCCTTCGAGCAGTCCAGCCTGGCCAGGAATGTCGACGGTGACGACACGGATATCGCCTGTCATAAGGCTCGGCAGAAACGCGAGACGATTGCGGCAAACCGATCGGGCGCCAGCACAGTTCCAAGATGGCCGGTGTGCTCGAACAACTCAAAGCTCGAGCCGTGAATCAGGTCCAGATAGCACATGCTTTCTTCGCACGGGACGACCAGATCGAGGTGTTTCTCGCCGGTCACGACGAGCGTCGGCACCTTCACCCGCTCGCAGTCGGCCTCGAAATTCTGGCGCTCCGCCAGTCGGGCTCGCCAGCCCATGCGGCGCGGAGCGGCCGGCGCCCGCGCGACTCGCCACCCGGCTCTGATGCACGCCGACAGCCGCGCGCGCGGATGGGGATACAACGCCCGCAATTCTCGCCATCCGCGGCGGGCCGCGCCGAACACGAACAGCGGACTCGAAAGAGTGGGCCATTTTGCGTATCGAGCCTGGCTGGGGTTCAACCGCCAACGCGGGCCGGGTGTCGACACGAGAATCAACCCGCGAACACGATGACTGCGCATGGCAGCATAGCGCAGCGCGATGAGACCGCCGAACGACACGCCGCAGAGAATAGCGTCGGCGACGCCCGATGCATCGAGGACATCGTCCAGGTGCCGAACGAACACGTCAAAGTCTGCGTCGGCATCAAATCCCGCGCCGACCCCTCGCTCTCCGGGCAGCGACGCCGTGATGACCCGGTGCTCACGGGCCAGCGCATCGACCGACGGCGCCATCCACTCCCAGCGTCCCTGAATTCCCGGAACGAGCACCAACGGAATCCCCGCACCCAGATCGATCATCAATTTCTCAACGTCTTGCCGGTCTTCAGCGTGTATTGGATACGCTCGAGCGTCTTCGGCTCGCCGCACAGGCTCAGAAACGCCTCACGTTCGAGGTCCAGCAACTGATCTTCGCTTACAGCCCCGGCGTGCGGCAAGGAGCCGCCAGCCAGGATTCGTGACAGCTTCCGGCCGATTAGCGCGTCGTGATCCGAGATGCGCCCTGCGCGCCACGCGAGATGGACGCCCAGGTCGAGCTTCGCGCGAACCGCGTCGCCGCCCACGGGAATCTGCAACGGCCGGGCCGGTGGCTGGTATCCGTCGTGCACACGCGTCAGTGCCACCTGTTTCGCATCGAACACGACACGGTCGCGGTTCATCGTCCATCCATCAACGTTTCGCAGGTATCCGAGGCGGCGCGCATCCGGCGCCGACGTCGACGTGCTGGCGAACCCGATCGTCTCGAAGGCTTTCTCCGGACCAAGCCGCAACAGCATTTCCTTGGTTCCTCCGCCCGCCGGGATCAGTCCGACACCCACCTCGACGAGGCCTACGTAACTCTCAGCAGACGCTTGGACGCGATCGCCGTGCAGCACGATCTCACAGCCGCCGCCAAGTGTCAGGCCGAATGGGGCGATGACCACGGGCACCTCTGAGTAGCGCAACCCGGTGGTGGACTTCTGAAACGATCGAATCATCGTGTCGATCTCGTCCCAGTTTTCCTCCTGCGCTTCGAGAAGCAGCAGCATGAGATTGGCGCCGACGGAGAAGTGCAGTCCTTCGCCGGTCACCACGAGCGCAGCAAAATTGTTCGATGCCTCGCGCACGCCTCGTTGGAGCATCTCGAGCGCGTCTCCACCGATCGCGTTCATTTTCGAGTGCAGCGACACAGCGAGCACCCCGTCACCGAGATCGATGAGGCTGGCGCCCGCGTTGGACTCTACGACCGAATTCGAATCTCGAGCGCTTCGCAACAGCTCGAGCTCGGGGCCGGCCGGCGCGAGCGGGGAGGAACGTTGAGGCTCACTGACCCCTAATGCATCGGCCAGCTCGAACGGACCGAGCGGCCAGCCATACCCCCAACGCATCGCGCGGTCGACGTCGTCAATCGAATGGGATATCCCGGGAGCAATCTCTGCGGTGTACCGCAATGTCGGAGCCAGCGTCGTCTGAAGGAACTCGGCAACGCGATCGTTTCCACCAAAAAGCTTCCGCATCCGTTCCGGCAGCGGCAGCGGCGCGGTCGCGTCGAGCGACGCCAGCTTCACAGGTTGTCGCGGCCGATACTCCATGTTCACCGGGTCGAGGACCCAGATATCGGTCTCGCCAGAGTCGGTCCTCCTGCGCTCATAAAAACCGCGTCCAGCCTTTTCGCCGAGCCATCCGCGTGCGAGCATTTCCTGTACGAACGGCGGAAATCCGAACTGCGAGCCTCGGCCCTGCGGGAGCCGCACCGCCAAGTCGTTTGCGACGTGGACGAGAATGTCGAGGCCGGCAATGTCGACAGTACCGAAATGTGGCGCTCTTCGGCCTGCCGATCGCTGCACCTGTCATCGCATCGATCTCTTCGACCGTATACCTGCCGGCGGCGAGCGCCTCAAATATGCGGACCAGGCCATGCATCGCGACGTGATTGGCGATGAATCCTGGCGTGTCCTTCGCGATGACGACGTTCTTGCCGAGCCGCCGATCAGCGAACTCGCGCACTGTGGCGACGACTGCCGGATCAGTGTGATCGGTCGGGATGATCTCGAGCAGCGGCAGGTATCTGGGCGGATTGAAGAAGTGGGTCCCGAGCCAGTGTCGGCGAAAATCTCCGCTGCGCCCCTCGGCGAGGCCGGCAATTGAAAGCCCCGACGTGTTGGAACTGACGATTGATCCGTCGCGGCGCAGCGCGTCGACTCGCTCGAGAAGCGACCGCTTCGCGTCGGCCTGTTCGATGATGGCTTCGATAATCCAGTCGGCTTGAGCAATCCACTCGAGGTCCCCTTCGAAGCCTCCGGTTCTGATGCGAGCGGCGGCGTCAGCCGAGAAGAATGGGTCGGGCTTGAGCGTTCGTGCGCGTTCGAGTCCATCGCGCGCGGCCTGGGGCGATACGTCGAGCAGGGCGACTGGGTACCCTGCATTACCGAGATGTGCGGAGATTTGAGCGCCCATGGTTCCGGCGCCGAGGACAGCGACCGACCGTATTCGACGAGGAGAAGACGGCATTTTTGCCATGTTACACTCTCGTCGCTTCCCTTTATCTGGAGGTCATCTCCATGGTACGGCGGTTCGCGCTCGCCCTGGCGGCATCCTGTCTTTGCCTTTCAACTATCGCGGCGGGGCAGACGCGCGCGACCACGGCCGACCTCGGCGGAACGATCGTCGATCAATCCTCCTCAGTGCTTCCGGGCGCGACGGTGACCGCGCAGAACATCGAGACCAACTACGCGCGCAGCGCGATGACCGACGAGCAGGGACATTTCCTGATTCCAGCGCTGCCGCCGGGCACGTACAGCGTACGCGCTGAATTGCAGGGGTTCACCCCTCGCACGCTCGACGACGTCGTCTTGACGCTGGGTGGTCTGATCGATCTGCGTCTCTCTTTGAATGTCGCGGGCGGCCAGGAGGTCGTCGAGGTGTCCGGCGATGCTCCCGTCGTGGATCCGCAGAAAACCGTCGTCTCGAGCGTCATCTCCCAGGCGCAAATCCAGCATCTGCCGATCAACGGACGGAGTTACATCGGCTTCTCGCTGCTGGCACCCGCCGTCGTAACCGATCGCACACCTCAACAGGGCGCTTCCGGCACATCGGGCCTGTCATTCGCCGGACAGAGGGCGCGGTCGAACAACATCACGGTCGATGGGCTCGACAATAACGATTCCACCATCGGAAGCGTGCGCGCGACGTTCAGCCAGGAGGCCGTGCGCGAGTTTCAGGTGCTCGCCAATTCGTATTCGGCCGAGTTCGGCAAGGCATCCGGCGGGGTCGTCAACATCGTGACCAAGAGCGGGACGAACACGATGGCGGGCAACCTGTTTGTCTTCCTGCGTGATTCCGCGCTGAATTCGAAGGATCACTTCGAGCGATACGACCCGGCCGGCCAGCCGATCGACCGCGCGAAGGCTCCGTACTCGCAGAAGCAGTACGGCGGGACCTTCGGCGGACCGATTCGGCGGGACCGCACGTTCTATTTCCTCTCCTACGAGCGGCTCGATATCGCTGCGCACAACTTCGTCACCATTGACGGGACGAACAACGTGACCTTCCTCGGCCAGAACTACGGAACGCCGGCGCAGATTCTCGGGCGCGCCGGTTTCCCGATCGAGACGGGGCACGTGCCGTACGATGTTCGCTCGAATCAGCTTCTTGGAAAAATCGATCACCAGCTGAGTTCGAATCAATCCCTGACGACGCGCGTCAACTGGGCGAGCGATCTGAACGAGAACATTGAGCCGTTCGGCGGAAACGTGGCGCGCAGCCGCGGAGCCGTGCTCGAGAGCAACGACCTGATGTTCGCGTTGTCGCATCTATGGGTCGGCTCGGCGAACATGGTCAACGAAACCCGTTTCCAGATAGCCCACCGCGATCAGACAATAAACTCCCTCGATCCGAAGTGCCCGAACGCCGTCTGCACGCTCGAGAACGAGGGTGGGCCGACTTTGGAAGTGCTCGGCGTCGCGAGCGTGGGGCGTCAGAGATTTACGCCGCAGCCGCGCAACAACGTGCGCTACCAGGTGCTCGACACGCTCAGCTATGTCACCGGGGCGCATCAGTTCAAGGGCGGGTTCGACTTCAACTACATCAACGCGATCAGCCAGAACCTTCCGCTGCATTTTGGCGGACGGTATATCTTCGGCAGTATTCCAGCCTCGCTCGCGCCGCAGCTGGGCCTGCCGGTCGAGGTACCCGCGATCGTCGCGGTGCAGCTGGGCATTCCCGCGCGCTACGTGCAAGGCTACGGCAATTCCGCTGTGCCATATACCTACAGCGACTTTTCGTTATTTGCCCAGGACGACTGGCGAATCAACCCGCGACTCACCGCGAAGCTTGGCGTTCGATATCAGGTACAGGGATGGCCGGATATCGCCTACAACGTCGCCGGCTATCCGGGCGAATACGCATTTCCGGGCGACGGAAACAACGTCGCGCCGCGGCTTGGCCTGGTATGGGACCCAGTGGGCGATCGGAGGACCACGATCCACGGGGCCTACGGTCTGTACTTCGACAACCTCATTACCGGTGTCGCCGGCATCTCCAAAGCGATCAATGGACGCGACAGCGGAGTGAGGACGCTCGTGGCGTCGTTGCCGAACACGATTACGGCGTGGAATGCTCCCGGTCGACGCGTGCCAGAGCCATCAGATCAGTATCCCAGCCTCGTTATTTCGGTCGACCCGGGCATGGAAACGCCGTATGCGCATCACCTTTCAGCAGGAGTCGACCGCGAGCTGCCGGGGAACATCGCGCTCGCGACCGATGTCATCTTCGTGCGCGGCTTCAAGCAGCTCTCGACGCTTGACTACAACCCGCTCGTCGCCGCCCTCGGCCCAAACAGACGCCCGGCCGACATCAACGGCATGCCTGGCACTTCAGCGTCGGTGCTGCAGTACACGTCGTTCGGTGAGACGTGGTATCGCGGCGTCACCATGTCGGCGTCACGCCGCTTCGCCGATGGGCACCAGTTCATGCTCAGCTACACGCTGTCGAAAGCTGAAGACAATGGCACCGATTTTCAGAGCGAGTTCATCGCGCAGGACAGCGGCCGCGGCCGCAATCCTGCCGACGTGAACGGGCTCCCACTCGGGTTCGATCCGGATTCTGAGAAGGGCGCCTCGGTGCAGGATCAGCGGCACCGCTTCGTCGCCAGCGGTATCTATATTCTGCCGAAAGCGCTCGAGTTCTCCACGATCGTGGCAATCGGTTCGGGCCGCCCGTACAACATCCTCGCGGGTGTCGATCTCAATGCTGATGGTGACGGCGGCGCCACCGATCGCGCGCGAGGCACGCTTTCCGACATCACGACGTCGGTCCAGCGAAACGCGGGCACTTTGCCCGCCGAGGCCACTGTCGATCTCAGGCTGGCGCGCCGATTCCCGATCAAGCGCATGACCATCGATGCGATCTTCGAGGTGTTCAACCTCTTCAACCGCTCGAATTTCACGGCGGTCAATAACGTGTTCGGCACGGGCTCGTATCCCGCAAGCCCGGCGCCGACCTTCCGTCAGTTCACGCAGGCAGGTCCGCCGCGGCAAGGGCAAGTGGCGCTGAAGCTGGGATTCTAGATTCCGGTAGTCTCGTTCAGTCCACCAGTCCTTGCTGAATGCCGTAGTGCATCAGTTCGGCTGTGGTCTTCATTCCCATTTTCTCGAGGACACGCGCGCGGTAGGTGCTGACTGTCTTCACGCTGAGCGAGAGCCGTGTCGAGATCTGCGATACGGTCACTCCTGATGCGATCATGCGCAGTACCTGATATTCGCGATCGGAGAGAGCTTCATGCGGGCGCAGTGATCGCTGGGGTTGCTGGTCCAGCATGAGCTCTTCGGCCACAGCCGGGTTGAGATAGCGGCGTCCGGCGATGACCTCGGTGACGGCTTTGACGAGCTCTTTCGGCGCACTGTCCTTGGTAAGGTAACCCGCAGCGCCGGCGTTCATCGCGCGGCGCGCGAACTGAACCGGCGGATGCATGCTCAGGACGAGCACAGGCAGCGCCGGCCTCTCACGACGCAAGTCCTTCAGCAGCTCGATCCCGCTCACGCCAGGCAGCGAGAGGTCGAGCACCAGCACGTCCCAATTGGTGCTGCGGACCTCAGTGAGCCCCTCCTCGGCGTTCGCGGCCTCTCCGATTATCGCGGGAGAAAACGCGCCCGAGAGCACCTGCTTGATGCCCTGACGGACGACGGGATGATCGTCGACGAGAAGAATGCGCGTCATGTGTGATGTGTGGCCTCTCTCCCGCCCGCGTCATTGTCGCCTCGCGGTCAACGGAACGGTAACCGTAACGGCCGTGCCGCGGCCCCGGGACCCGGTAATCGTGACGCGCCCCCCCAGAAGGCGCGCGCGCTCGGTCATGCCGAGCAAGCCGATTGATTCTACGCTCGCCAACTCGGCCTTCGTGATACCGCGCCCGTTGTCGCGGATGGTCAATGTGAGCGTTCTTCCGCGCTCCCGCACCATGATGCGAACCGCCCCCGCGTGCGCATGCCGCGCGACGTTGGTGAGCGCTTCCTGCAGGATGCGGAACATCGCGAGCTGGCGCGTGCCATCCGACGGTTCGCCTTTCAGCTCCCACGACACCCGGCAACGAATGCCCGTCCGCGACTCGAACGTCGTCGCTTCCCACTGGATGGCCTCTCGCAGGCCGAGATGATCCAGGACCGCCGGTCGAAGCTCGCTCGCAATTTGGCGAACCGATTGAATGCTCACTTCAATCAGTCCGATGAGGGACTGCAGCTTGTTGACCAGCTGATTGCCCGGCTTCGGCTCGGTGTTGCGAAGCTGATCGACCAGCCACATGAACTCGAGCTTGATGCTTGTCAGCACCTGGCCGAGCTCGTCGTGAAGCTCTCGGGCGACCCGCGCGCGCTCCTCCTCTCGCGCGAGCTCGAGTCGAAGTGCGAGCCGATGAAGCCCTTGACCGCGCGAGGCAGATGGCGCACGCCGAACCCGCCGGCGTGGCGCAGACGTGGGCGTCATCGTCCAAGTGCAGTCCTATTGGTCACCAAGCAGGCAACGAAGCGTAAGTATAGCCGCCGAATCTCATCTCTGCACCTGGTGAGATGTCGGAGAAAACCCTACAGCCATTCACGAAAAAGTTGCGGCAAACTTGCAACAGCTCAGGGTGCACACAACGTGTGCTGAGCGATCAAACAGCAAGAGAGACGAGGCAGCGGCTGTGATGACCGAACTCAAACGCATCGTGCTGGCGGAAGACAACCCGAATGACGTCGAACTAACGCTAGCGGCACTCGGCGAGATCAACCTCGCGAACGAAGTCGTGGTCGTGCGGGACGGCGCCGAAACCCTCGACTATCTCCACCGGCGCAACGAGTACGCCGACCGGCCGCCCGGGAATCCGGCGGTGCTGCTGCTGGATCTGAAAATGCCCAAGGTCGATGGCCTCGACGTGCTCCGGGTTCTGAAGGCCGACGACACATTGAAGACGATTCCGGTCGTCATGCTCACTTCCTCGCGCGAAGAACAGGATTTGATTCGCAGCTACAAGCTCGGTGCAAACGCCTACGTCGTGAAACCGGTCGACTTCCGCTCGTTCATCGACGCCGTCCGCCAGCTTGGCGCATTCTGGGCTGTCGTCAACGAGCCGCCTCCCGGGGGGGCTATGCCCAGAACGTAGAGGAAACTCAGTATGCGGTAACTTTCTCGATGGCCTTCACCAGGTCGTCGATCTGCGGCAGTATCACTTCCTCGAGCTCGGGGGCGTAAGCCACCGGCGTGTCCATTGCGCCCACGCGGGTCACAGGCGCGTCGAGATGTTCGAACAGATGCTCGGAAATCCGCGCGGCGATCTCGGCGCCGAACCCGCAGGTGAGCTGGTCCTCATGCGCCACAATCACGCGGCTGGTCTTCTTGACGGCCTCGGCGATTGCGTCGAAGTCGTACGGCAGGATCGTACGCAGGTCGAGGACCCCGACGCTGTGACCGCTCTTCTCGGCCATCTGCGCCGCGACGAGCGCCCGCTGAACCAGCGCGCCCCACGTGACGATGACGACGTCCGTCCCTTCGCGTCTCTCCGCCGCCCGTCCAAACGGAATCATATAGTCGGGGCCCGGATAGGCTGCTTTGTTGTACGTCTGACGGTACAGGTGCTTGTGCTCGAGGAACATAACCGGGTCGTCACAGCGGATCGCCGTGCGCAACAGGCCGGCGGCGTCTTGTGCGGTCGATGGAAACGCGATGCGAAGTCCGGGGCAGTGCGCGAAGATGCTCTCGCCGGACTGGCTGTGATACACGCCGCCGCCGCGAAGATATCCGCCGATGGCGACGCGAATGACGACGGGAGCCTTGAAGGAGTTGGCCGACCGGTACCGCAGCATCGAGAGCTCGTCGCGAATCTGCATCATCGCCGGCCAGATGTAATCGAAGAACTGAATTTCGACGACAGGCTTGATGCCGCGCACCGCCATTCCAATCGAGCGCCCGACGATGTTCGCCTCGGCGAGCGGTGAATTGAAGACGCGATTGTTTCCGAACGTGCGTTGGAGTCCGTGCGTAGCTTTGAACACGCCACCTTTGCCCGGTACCCGTTCGATGATGTCGCAGTCGCTTGCATCGGCGACGTCCTGGCCGAATACGACCATCAGCGGATTGCACGCCATCTCATCGTGCAGGGTACGATTGATCGCCGAGACCATCGTAATTGGATCGCCCTGTGGCGCGGCCGGCGCGGTGAATCGATCGGACGTCGGGTCGACGTCCGGCGAGTACACGTAAAGACCTGCCGTGCCGGGGACGGGCCGCGGCGCTTTGAGCGCGCGATCGGCGGCGTCGGTAACGTCTTCAGCGACACTCTGCCGAATCGCTTCGAGCTCGTCGGCTGTGGCGAGCCTTTCCGCCATGAGGAACGTGGCGAGGGTCGTGATCGGATCGCGGCCCGCTTCCAGCTCGCGCTGTTCCGCCGTCTTATAGCTCCGTTCGTCGTCCGAGTGCGAGTGCGAGTAAGGTCGAATTACCTTCGCGTGAACCAGCGCCGGGCCTTTGCGGGCGCGGGCGTACGCCACGGCTTCGCGCATGGCGCGGTAGCTCGGCACGAGGTCTGTGCCATCCACGCGAATCACTTCGAGATGTGGAAACGATTCCACCAGTCTCGAGATGTCACCGCCCGCAGTGTGGTAGTCGGCCGGGCACGAAATCGCGTACCCGTTGTCTTCGACGACGCAGACGACCGGGAGCTGCTCGGTGCAGATCGTGTTCATGAACTCCCAGAACTCTCCCTCGCCGGTCGCGCCGTCTCCGATCGACACGTAGGTGACTTCGTCGGGCTCCGCGTGTGGATGTGGAGTGTCCAGGAGCGGCAGGCGTTTCGACGCCTCGGCGCTGCCCGCGCCCTGCAGGCACTGCATACCCGTGGCGCTCGAACGGTTCATGATGTGGAGCGCCGGGTTACTCCAATGCGACGGCATCATACGACCGCCGGACGAGGGATCGTCGGAGGATCCGACGGCGGCCAGTAGCATCTCGTACGGTGTCATACCGAGCATCAGTGTCAGTGCGCGATCGCGGTAATAGGGGAAGAACCAGTCGTAGCCCGGCTTCAGCGTCAGGCCCGCGGCGACGAGAATGGCTTCGTGTCCGGCGCCGCTGATTTGAAAGAAGATCTGGCTTTGATTCTTGAGCTGGATTTCCTTGTCGTCGAGTTTTCTCGAGAGAACCATCCAGCGATACGATGCGAGGAGGTCGTCGCGGGTAAGGCCTTCGTAGGAGCGTGGCGCCCTGGCGTGGGTCTTGTGTCCGTTGGTCACCGTCGAAGCCTTCATTCACGCTCCCGACCGTTCCGCCGCAGCCTTCAACGAAGGCGGAACAGCAAATTATACATCGGTTCCGCATGTATAATCGCGATCGAAGGCCGTCGACGCAAGCGGTAAAACTCCTCGACCACCACCTACATTGCAGCCTTATCGCCTGTTTCGCTGGGATGAAATCGCGCTCGAGAAAGTCACCGAGATGGTCTCGCGGAAATTCGTGTCCGGCGAGCGCGAGACCATCGCACAGATCTATCTCAAGCGCGGCGCCGTCGTGCCGCAACACGCGCACGACAGCGAGCAGATGACCTACGTGCTGCAGGGCGCGTTGAAGCTGCTCGTCGCCGGCGACGAAGTGACGCTGCGCGACGGGGAAGTGCTCCACATCAAGCCCGGCGTTGCGCATCAGGTCGAAGCGCTCGATGACACCTTCGTGCTCGGGGTGTTCAGCCCCGTCCGGCGCGACTGGGTGGAGTGAGGAGGCCATCGCATCGCACCCGCCGACGGCGTATCGAATCGCGGCCCTCAGACAGATGGAATTTCAGAACTAATGGCCCGGCTTCACGCTTCGGGCGTCGGCGACGCGGGTTCCAGCGGCCAGAGGACGACGCCCGGCCGCGCACAACGAGTGGCCCTGGCGCTGCTCCGTGTGTGCGTGGGAGTGTTCATGTTTTTTTTCGGTTTCGAAAGGGCATCATGGCTGCTGGACGCCACGCCGCTGTCGACACAGCTCGCGTCATGGCTGGTTGATGCCGCTCCGGTGAGCCGGTGGTACCTCGAGCGGCTTATTCCCGGAGCGCCGGTGTTTGCGCGACTCGTGCCGCTGGGAGCGATGCTCAGCGGTCTCGCACTCACGTTCGGCTTCTGGACGAGAATCGCCGCGGCAACCTCGCTCGTCGTCGTATTGAGCCTTCAGCTGGGCGCCGGCTCGATGGTGCGGTTTACCTATCTGACGGATGCGAGCGGGTTGCCTCTCGTTGGTGCTCTCCTCGCGCTGATGATCGGCGGGGAGACTCGGGCGAAACGAAAAACGAATAACGAATAACGGATTAACGAAATACGAATTAACCCTCCGGCGCGATCGCTATTCGCTATTCGCTTTCGGTTTTCGTTTCAGTGAACATGCTTGTCCCAGTCGCTTTTCCCGCCCGAGTACACGCCGAACCTCTTGCGCGCGCGGTCCATCTTCCAGCGCAGATATCGATAACGCACTTCGTTGGCGGGGCTGAGGCGCCCGCCGCGCAGCAGGAGGTAGCCCGCGACCAGCCCGCCCAGATGGGTGATGTGCGCAATGCCGCCTCCGCTGTTGCCCATTGAGGAGAGCAGGGCAATCGCGCCCATGATCATGACAAAGTATTTCGCCGGGATGGCGAATATGAAATAGATGTAGATTGGCCGATTTGGAAACGTAAGCCCGTAGGCGAGGAGCAGACCGTAGATGGCGCCCGACGCGCCGATCGTCACGGTGGAGAACATCCGGGCGGTGGAGGGGAACGGCGCGAGCGATACGAGGATGGTCGTAATCGCTGCCGCGATACCCGTCGCAAAGTAATACCGTAGAAACGCTTTCGTTCCCCACATCCGCTCGAGCTCGGTGCCGAACATCCACAACGCGAGCATGTTGATGAGGATGTGCCCTATCTCGCTGGTGTCGTGCAGGAACATGTAGGTAACCGGCTGCCATACGCGAAGCGACTCGAAAATCGCGGCGGGCACCAATCCAAAAAATTCCTGCACTGCCTGCGCTAGGCCGGCGGGCATCACCCACATGAGTAGAAACAGCCCAACGTTGGTGACGATGAGAATCTTGATCGCCGGGGTAAGCGCGCCGGGACCGAACGAAAAGGACGAGTGGGAAGGTCCGCGGGAAGGATAGCGGCGCATCACGTCGAATCTACCACGTTCAGTAGCGTAAAACCCGGCGTCTGACCTGAGCAAATTCTTCGATTCGTAATAGATGCGCGCAGGCAGCGAGCACGGCCATGCCGATCGCGATGGCGCCGAGTACCCGAACAGCCTGCACCTGCACTACGTCGCCCGCGAAGGGGACGTGCAGCAGCCGCTCGGCATAGTACGCCGCCAGCGCCATTGCGATGGAGGCGAGCGAGATCTTTACGGCGGCGGTGAGGAGGCGTCGGCCGTCGAGCCCGCCGAGCCGCGTCCCCAGCATGACGAGCAGCACACCTGCGTTCAACAGCGCCCCGGCCGCGGTGCCAAGCGCGAGACCCCGATGGCCGAGCGATCGAACGAGCATGAGGCTGAGCGTAATGTTGAACGCGATGCTTGCGGCGCTGGCGATGACCGGTACCCGGCTGTTACCCAGGGCATAGTAGGACGGCGACATGAGTTTGACCGCCGAATAGCCCATTAGACCCGGTGCGTAGCAGACAAGTGCGGCGGCGGTAGCCGCAGTGTCGGCGGGCGTGAATCGGCCCCGTTCGAAGATCAAGCGCACAATCGGTGCCGCCAGCACGAGCAACCCGAGCGTGGCCGGCACATTCAGCATCAGCATCATGCGCAGCCCGTTCGACACCGCCTGACGCAGACCGGGATCGTTGCGGCTTTCCGCGTGCCCCGAAATCGTCGGGAGCGAAGCGGTGGCAATCGAAATCCCGAACAGACCGATCGGCATGTACATCAGCCGGAACGCGTAATCGAGCCACGACACCGCGCCAGTTCCCAGTCCGGCCGCAAGCCAGCTGTTGACGAATAGATTGATCTGCACTGCTGCGAGCCCTGCAACGCCGGGCACCATCAGACGCCCGACCTCGCGCAGCCATGGATCGTGGATGTCGAGGACCGCGTGATACCGAAATCCCTGGCGGCGGAGAACGGGCCATTGCACAAGAATCTGCCCGAGGCCGCCGATAAGTGTGCCGGCGGCGATGGCCATGATCGGCTCGATTCCCAGAGGCTGCGCGAGCGGAACGGCAATCACCGCGCACAAAATTGTCGCGACGTTGAACATCGCAGGCGACAGTGCTGGAACGAAAAAACGATGCAGCGCGTTCAGCATCGCCATCAGGACCGCGGCCGTGGTCACGAGCGCGAGGAACGGGAACATGAGACGCGTGAGTCGAATCGTCAGCGCGATTTTCCCCGGGACATCGCGAAACCCGGAGGCATACAGCTCCACTAGCGGCTCGGCGAACGCGATGCCTGCGATGACAACAGCGCCGGCAATCAGGAGAAGCACGTTGATGACATTGGAGGCGAGGCGCCAGGCAGCCGCCCGGTCTCCGGACGCGAGCGATCGGCTGAACGTCGGCACGAGCGCGGCGCTGAGGGCGCCTTCGGCGAACAGATCCCGCAGGACGTTTGGCAGCCGGAAGGCGATGCGGAAGGCGTCCATGGCATCGCCGGCACCGAAAAAATACGCAAGAACCTGATCGCGGACGAGACCCAGGATCCGGCTGGTCATCGTCGCGATGCCGATGACTCCTGCCGCCCGTACGAGCTGCTCGCCTTGGGTCGCGGGAGCCGCGACGCGCCGCGCCGCGCGCTGATTATCCAAGTTTGCGGCGCACGATCTCGTTCACGGCCTTTCCGTCAACTGTCTTGCCCGCGAGATCCGCCATGACCGCCTTCATGACGCGTCCCATATCCTTCGCGGATGTGGCGCCGTTCGATGCAATGGCGGCGTCGACGGCTTTCTCCAGCTCGACGGCGTCGACCGCGGGCGGCAGATAACCCTCGAGAATCGCAATCTCCGCCGTCTCTTTGTCGGCGAGATCCTTGCGCCCGCCCTTGGTGAACTGCTCGATTGAATCGCGGCGTTGCTTGACGAGCGCCGACACCACCTGGCGCGCTTCCTCGTCGTCAAGCGCCCGGCCTCGCTCGATCTCGCGATTCATCAATGCAGCTTTCAGCATTCGCAGCGCGACCAGCCGTGGCGCATCTTTCGCCTTCATCGCATCGGTGATTGCCTTGTTGACATCTTCGACGAGCGCCATGCTTAGTCCCACTCTCTGATGCTGACGTCCTGATCCGAGTCCCCGAGCGTGACATGCCAGTCGTCGGTGTCTTTGTAGAATTTCGCCGGGACCGTGACAGCGTTGATCTTCGCCGCCAGTGCCAGCGGATTCGACCGCATCTGGAAATAACCCGAATGCCGCATGATGCGCCGGAACCCGACGTGCGACGCGTAACAGCGAATTTTGTCGGATCCCGCTTCGCGCGCCTCCGCATCGACCCACCGAAGCAGGGTCTTGAAGCCGATCTCGTCGTGCGTGTCGGACAGGAAATCGACGAGCACGGTGACGCGCCCGCGCGGTTCCTGCACGTGGCGATACACGGCGTACCCTTCCGGGCGACCATCGCGCTTGAGCGCCGCAATCGAGTACCGCACGTGCGGCGGCTCGATGAACTTCCAGTTCAGGTACGCGGCATCACGGCGCACCGCGAGCTCGAAACGATCGGCGAGCCTTTCCCACAGGTCCGTGAACGATGCGTCAAACCGGCGGATTGGCTCGACGTCTGCGCGGAGCGGGCGGACGCGCGCAGCGACGCGCACGATCGGCAGAGTCACGGCAGAGACGATGCGATTGAGCGTCATCGGCCATTGCGGCATGCGGACGGCCCGCCGCGTCAACGGCTTGACCACTCCGGGAATCGCCGCGACGTCGGGGAAATGCATCTTCTTCAGGAGCGCCGACGAAGCGCCGGACAAGCCGAGGCCTAGCGCGGCACCGACGCTGCGGTCCCACGTGCGGAAGAGCTCCTCGCCGAGACCGCGCCGCTGCCGTTCGGGCGCCACCATCGCGTCCGTTCCCCACGCGGCCTGAATCTCCTTGCCTCCAAGCGACAGTCGCACGGGCATCGTCGCGTAGTGGCCGATGATCGTGGGGCCCTCGCGTACGACCCACAGCAACGCATGACCTTCGGGGTTGTTGGGATTGCGACGATACTGCCAGTCCCACCGCAGCCGACTTGCTGCGGCGGCGTCCGGACCGAAGATGCGCCTGTAGAGGGCATCGACGCCGCGCTGGTCCTCCGGCCTG
Organism: Vicinamibacterales bacterium; assembly: GCA_963784045.1. GTDB lineage: Bacteria > Acidobacteriota > Vicinamibacteria > Vicinamibacterales > JAMQPK01 > JAMQPK01. The sequence continues at coordinate 62,621 of CAWAPZ010000020.1, read as the reverse complement.
TACCGATCAATTTCGGGCATGGTTGTGCGCGTATCTCGTCGCCGGGGGGCGTCTGTTGAATTGTATCGCGACGAGCGCTCTAGCGATCGGGCTGCGGAGGGCGCACACCCCGTCCAGTGGGCGTCTGTTCGACTGGTGCCGGCGGAGGAGCGAGACTCGGCTGCGGCGTTCCGATTGGCGCGTTCCACGGGTTAGACGGCACAGCAACTCCCGGAGCGGTCTGTGCAGGTTGCAGTGTTGGGCCGGGATGTGTCGGAGGAGCCGGCGTCGGCAAGGGTCCCGTGCTGACCGCAGGCACGGCAACGAGGCCGGCAGCGGCGGCAGCAGCCAGCGCCGGGTCATCCATCTGATCAGCTGAATTCGGCGAATCGAACAGCATGCCCGGTGATAAGGGCGTCGGCTGCGTCGGCTGCGTCTGTCGCAGCTGCGTAAGGTTCCCGTTTTGGCCACCTTGCATGCCCGGGAAGGTAGCGCCTGGTTGCTGCGGCCGAAGCGCGGCGACTACCGTCGTCGTGGGCATGATCAGAATGCGATCGTACAGGGACGCATCGGCTATCTGCGTCGGGCGCGGCATCGCCATGTAGCCCGGGATCGATCGGAGGATGATGTCGAGCGCCTGTTTTTCCGGGACTGCGTCGAGTTTGAGCGTAATCGGGCCGCCGGTGATGCGTTCGACGTTGACGATGTGCGTCTTTCCAATCCGGGCCCACTCCGTGAGGATCTGACGAACCGTGACATCCTGTGCATCGAGCGACACGAGGCCGTCGCGGACGGAGAGCGTCAGACCGGAGGCCCAGGATGGCGTTGCCGAGCACGTCAACAGCAACAGAGCGAGCGCAAGCCTTGTCATGATTCGACGCACCTCCATTGTAAATCAGGACCCCTGCGCGCGGAAATATTCAATCACTCTGGTGATGATCTCGTTGAGCTGCACTTTCGGCTCGTAGCCGACGAGCTGCGTGACCTTGGTGAGGTCGGGTACGCGCCGCGGCATGTCTTCAAATCCTTCTTCATAGGCCTTGTCGTACGGGACGAATTCGATGCGCGACGCCGATCCTGTGAGTGATTTCACGATCTCGGCCAGCTGCAGGATCGTGACCTCGTGCTTGTTGCCGATGTTGAACACCTGACCGACCGCCTTCGGCTCGTTGACGAGTCTCAGCATGCAGTCGACGACATCGCCGACATAGGTAAAGCTGCGCGACTGTGTTCCGTCGCCGAACACGGTGATAGGCTCCCCTGCAAGCGCCTGGCGCACGAATGATGGCAGCACCATGCCGTACTGGCCGGTCTGGCGCGGCCCGACCGTATTGAAAAACCGGACGATGATGATGGGAAGGTCGCGCTCTTTGTAGTACGCAAGCGCGAGAAATTCGTCAATCGCCTTGCTGCAGGCGTATGCCCAGCGATGTTTGACGGTCGCGCCCATGACGAGATCGGCGTCTTCGCGAAACGGCACGTCCGCGCTCTTACCGTACACCTCGGACGTCGAGGCAATCACGACCTTCTTTCTTTTCTTGTGCGCGTGTTTCAGGACAACCTCGGTCCCATGCACGTTGGTTTCGATCGTATGCACCGGCTGTTCGACGATGAGCTTGACACCGACCGCGGCCGCAAAATGAAAAATGACGTCGTTGCGATCGATGAGCTCTGCAAGCAGCGGTTCGTTCGTCAACGTGTCGATGACGTAATGGAACCGCGGGTTCGACTTCAGGTGTCCCACGTTCCGTATGGAACCGGTAGACAGGTTATCGATGATGTCGACGTCGTGGCCGGCATCGAGAAGAGCTTCAGCGAGATGCGAGCCGATGAATCCTGCCCCTCCGGTAATTAACGCTCTCACGAGGATGATTCCTTTCGAACAGCCTCAGCAACCGCGGTGACGGCGTCTGGCGACAGTCCCGGGTATAAGGGTAACGACAGGACTTCGTTCGCTGCGCGAACGGCCTGTGGGCAATCGACCCCCTCCGACGGAGCGAAGGCCGGCTGGTGAAAAATCGGCGTCGGATAGTGCACGAGCGTCTCGACGCCTGAAGCGGAAAGGCGATCCTGCAGCACCTTGCGGCGCTGCGCCCTGATCGGAAACAGATGATACACGTGTCCAGCATCCATTTCCGGCGGAACGTCGACGGATGCGCCGACAAGCAGCGATCGATACAGGGCGGCGCTGGCGCGGCGCTCGTCTGTACGCCGCCGAAGGTGTGGAAGACGCACGCGCAGAATGGCGGCCTGCATTTCGTCGAGCCGGCTGTTCACACCGATCTCGACGTGGCGATACCGGTCGGCCTGTCCTCCGTTGCGCAGCCGCGCGATGCGCGCGGCGAGAGACGCGTCGCCGGTGATGACGGCGCCGCCGTCGCCCAGAGCGCCGAGGTTCTTTGTTGGGTAGAAGCTGAACGCGCCGGCAGCTCCGAACGTGCCGACGGCGCGGCCTGCGGATGTTGCGAGATGCGCCTGGCAGCAGTCTTCGACGAGCGCGAGTCCTTTGCGTTCGGCGAGCGCGGCGAGCGCCGGTGTGTCTGCGGGCTGGCCATACAAATGCACCGGAAGAAGCGCGGCCGTGCGATCGGTAATCGCCCGCTCCGCGGCGCCTGGATCGAGCGTCAATCGTTCAGGGTGGACATCGGCGAAGACGGGACGGGCGCCCACCATGACGATAGCGATGGCGGTGTACGCGGCGGAGAGTGGAGTCGTGATCACCTCGTCGCCAGGGCCGATACCGAGCGCGCGAAGAATGAGCGCGATCGCGTCGGTGCCGTTGCCGACGCCGACAGCATACGGGGCGCCGGATGCCGCGGCGAATTCCCGTTCGAACGCTTCGACCTCCGGTCCCAGGACGAACCATGCGTGGTCGACCACGCGCGCGATAGCGTTGCGGACCGCGTCCGACTCCTCTGTCAGGTGGAGGTCGTTGAATGGAACCCGAACGCTCATGCCACCGTCGATGGCGTAGACGCGGAGTCGTCCAGGTACGCGCCGGCGTGCGCGCGGTAGTACGCGAGCGTTCGTGCGAACCCGTCCCGCAATGTGACGCGCGGCTCCCATCCGACGGCGTTCCGGAAACGGGACGAATCGGCGTAGAAGCTGCCGATATCGATCGCCTTCTTTTCAGCCGGCCACGGCACATACCGCATCGACCCGGCGCCGGCCACTTCGATCAGCAGCGCAGCGAGATTCTTGTGCGAGACCGGCTCCAGGCCGCCGACGTTGAATACCTGTCCGTTGCAGGCGTCCGACGCGCCCGCGCGAAGAAATGCATCGGCCGCGTCGTCGACGTAGACCAAATCGCGCATCTGGGAGCCGTCGCCGAAGATCTGAATCTCACGTCCTTCCAGGGCAAGCCGAATGAACCAGCCGATGAAACCTTGACGATTGTGGCTGATGAGCTGCCGCGGCCCGTATACGTTAGTCAGCCGGAGGGAGCAGGCGCGGACGTTGAAGACGTTGTTGTAGAGGAGGTGATAGTTCTCGCCGGCGGCTTTGTTGATGCCGTTCACGTCGACGGGCCGTACGAGGTGGGTCTCGGTGACCGGCAGCGAATCGGGTCTTCCATATACCTGACGCGTCCCTGCAAACACCACTTTCACGCCTGGGTTGAACTTGCGGCACGCCTCGAGAATCGACAACTGGCTGCGGCAGTTGATTTCGAGATCCGTATGGGGGTCCCGCATGCTGTCGATGTGGCTCACCTGCCCGGCGAGGTTGAAGATGACCTCGCGATCGCGGACGAGATGGTTCATCGTGCTTTCCTGGCGCACGTCCGCGATGTTGACGCGCACTTTGTCGGCGATGCCGTCGATATTGAAAAAATTCGCGCCGGAATCCGGTATCAGCGAGTCCATCAACAACACGTCGGCGCCGAATTCAACGAGGCGTCGAGCGATGTTGCTGCCGATGAAGCCGAGGCCGCCGGTAATCATCACCCGCCGGCCGCGATAGAAATCCTGATGCGGGAGTGTCACAGCACGCGTTGTCCTGCGCTGCGCGGTGAGCCACGGTCCTCCGCGGTGGCCGGCGGTCGCTCGTGGGTGCGCTGCACGACGAGCGCGTACCAGAGCTTCAGCACGTCGACGCCGGTGCGGATGACGCGCCGAAAGTTGAAGAACTGCGACTTTCCGTGCGCGCGATGGTAGTGATGCACAGGCACCTCGACAATCCTGAAGCCCGCATCCTGGATTTTTTTCATCATCTCGAGGCAGATGACGCCGCTGTTTTTCTCGAGACGGACGCGATCGAAAATTGATCGTCGCAGCAGCCGAAAATCGCAATCGACGTCGCGCACGCGAAGGCCGAACAGGATCTTGACGGTATGGTGATAGATCCGGCCGATGACGATGCGGTGCAGCGGATCAGATCGGCTGATTTTGTAGCCATTGACCAGGTCGACGCCGGCGGTCATCATCGGCCACAGCAGCTCTATTTCGGATGGGTCGTACTGCGCGTCGCCGTCGGTGTAGAAGATGACGTCCTTCGAGGCGCTGGCAAACCCGGTGCGAAGCGCGCCGCCGTACCCGCGGTTCACCGGATGCGTCACGATCTTCAACCGGGGATAGACCCGTGCGAGTTCGCTCAGTATCTGCGCCGTCGAGTCCGAGCTGCCGTCGTCGACGACGATGACCTCATAGTTCGGCGTCAACTTCGAGGCGCTCTGCACGGCGGTGATGACGAGGCTGGCGATCGTTCCGCAGTCATTGTACGCAGGGAAAAAGACGCTGAGGCCTGGTGCAGCAGCCTGATCGGAATCCTTCATTTTTGGTGTGAGGACACGTTATTACACTAGGGCCTCAGGCGCAATCGCCACGGCACTATCGCGGATTCCAGCAGGACGCTCGAGGAAACCTTCGAGGCGCCTTCGCGGCGTTCCACGAAAACGATGGGGATTTCCTTGACGCGGAAGCCGATCCGTCTTGCCAGGTACAGTTGTTCGATGAGAAACGCGTACCCTTCTGAGATCAGGCCGTCGAGCGGCAGTCGTGCGAGCGCCTCCCGGCGCCAGCACCGGAATCCCGTCGTGCAATCACTCACCTCGAGTCCGGTCACCGACCGGATGTAGCGGTTCGCAAAGCTGCTGAGAATGATGCGGTGCAGCGGCCAGTTCACGACGCTGATGCCCCGCAAATACCGAGACCCGAGCACCAGATCGGCGTCGGCCGCCGCCGCCGCCATGTCAGGGAGGTATTTCGGATCGTGCGAGAAATCTGCGTCCATCTGAAAGATGAGATCGGCGCCGCTGCCGAGGGCATGCTGCAGCCCCGCCACGAGCGAACGCCCGAGCCCCCGCGCGCCCTTACGGTGGATCACTGACACCCTGGTCCCGCGGCTGGCCGCGAGCGAGTCGGCCAATGCACCAGTCCCGTCAGGGGAATCGTCGTCGACGACGATAACGCTGTAAGAGGGGTGCTCGAGGATGGCTGAAACGAGCCCGGTAAGATTCTCGCGCTCGTTGTACGTCGCGATGACGACCGTGGCGTTCATCGGGGACCTTCCGAGCGCATGGTCGAGATCTGTTCGGACACCAGCCCGACCAGGAAAATGACCACGGCGAGGAGCAGGAGGAGTACCGACGAGTCTGTGATGTCGTGCTGCCGGAACGTCGTCCAGATGGCATAGGACGCGCCGAGCACGAAAAACGCGCCTGAAATTGGCAGAAACACGCGCAGCGGGCTGAAAATCGTGATCACCTTCAGTAGGATCATCAGGAACCGCGCACCATCGGATACGAGTTTGATCTTCGACGTCCCGAGCCGGGGACTGACGCTTATGGGCTCGAACCGTACGCTATAGCCGGCCTTCACGAACGACAGTGTGGTCGTCGTCGGCGTCGAGAATCCGTTGGGCAGCAGGTGAAGGAACTCGCGGAGGCCGCTCGTCCTCGCGGCTCGTAAACCTGACGTGAGATCGGGAATCTCGCGGCCTGTCAGGTACCCCGCTATCCAATTCAGCGCACTGTTCCCCAGATGACGCGTCTTCGATGCCTGCTGATTCGATCCGGCGCGCGTTCCCACGACGAGATCGTACTCCCCGAGAAAGCTGACGAGATGCAGGGCATCGGACGCGCTGTGCTGTCCGTCGCCGTCGATGATGAGCACGTAGTCGCCTAAGGCGTTGCGTACGCCGGTCTTGACCGACGCGCCGTTGCCCTTGTTATAGGGGTGTCTGACGACGCGCGCACCCGCGGCGGCCGCTGCACCTGCCGTGCCGTCTGCCGAGCCGTCATCGATGACCAGGATCTCGCACCAGTTCGCCGCGGCCCGAAGCGATTGGACGACTGACCCGACAGCGGCGGACTCTTCGTACGCAGGAATGACCACGCTGACGGTCGATGGATCGGCCACGTGTGCGAAATCGTATCACGGTGTAAACGAGGGGCGAAAATTTAGCGTAACTCTTTCTTTATCTATGTTTTAAACGTTGACATCACCGGATCGCTTCTCTACTATCGCTATGGATTTTTGTGGAGAGAAATGGAGTAGCCGAGCGTGCTTCGGGGCAACTCGCCGGCGAAAATTGATGATCGGGGGAGACTCAAGATCCCCAATGGGTTCCGCTCGTTCATCGAGGGTGAACACGGGCGTGACCTGTTCGTTACCAGTCTGCACGGGGACTCGGTACGAATCTACCCCATGCCTGTCTGGACCGATATCGAAAAAAAGCTGGCGCAGATTCCCTCGACCCACCCTTCCCGCACGAAGTTCCTGGACCGGGTGAATTTTTACGGCCAGGTCTCCGAAATCGACAGCCAAGGGCGTGTGGTGATTCCGGCCCGGTTGCGCGAGTCGGCGACGATGGTCGGGGAAGTCGATGTGTTCGGCCAGTTCAATTTTCTTGAAGTGTGGAACCACGAGCGGTTCATCGCAAAACTGCAGCGAGAGCCGTTTACCGACGACGACGCGCGGGCGCTGTCGGATCGCGGCTTGTAAAGGCGCAGACGCATGCTTCACGAGCCGGTGATGACGCGCGAGGTGATCGCGTTTCTGCAGCCAGAGAAGGGCGGCATCTTCGTGGATTGCACGGTCGGCATGGGCGGGCATGCACTCGCCTTGCTCGAAGCCGGCGCCACCAGAGTGATCGGGCTCGACCGTGATCCTGCGGCGCTGCGCATCGCGGCCGAGACGCTGAACAAATACCGCGATCGCGTAGAGCTCGTGCACTCGGATTATCGGGCGATCGCGGGGATTCTGGAGGCCCGCGGGATTGAGCGTGTCGATGGGACCGTCACGGACATGGGCATGTCGTCCTATCAACTCGAAGCCGAAGGCCGCGGGTTCAGCTTTCAACGCGATGATCCGCTCGACATGCGAATGGACACGACGACTGGCCCGACCGCCGCCGAGCTGCTGCGCCGTTCTGAGGAATCGGAGATCGCCGATGCGATTTATGAGTTTGGCGAGGAGCGCTACTCGCGGCGAATCGCGCGGGGCATCGTGCAGGCGCGGACCACGGATCCGGTCGAGACGACTGCGCAGCTGGCGGCGATCGTGAGACGAGCGGTGCCTCGCCGCGGATTCTCGCGGATCGATCCTGCAACGCGCACGTTCCAGGCGCTCCGTATCTGGGTGAACCGCGAGCTCGACGATGTCGACACGTTTCTGACGGCACTGGCGCACCGCCTGGCGATCGGGGCGCGCTTGGTCGTGATCGCGTTTCACTCGCTGGAGGATCGCATCGTGAAGCACACGCTGCGGGCTCTTGCGCCACGCGACGGCGCCGCGTTACGCATCTTGACGAAAAAGCCCGTGACTCCGCTGGCGGACGAGCTCGAACGCAATCCGCGAGCGCGCAGCGCGAAGCTGCGCGCGGCCGAGTGCGTCGCGTGAATGAAGTAGGCAGAGCGTAAGCAGAGGACACGCATATGCGCACATCTTCTGAAGGATTCGAATACGCCATCAAGAAAGACGTTCGGAACAACCCGATCGTCCGCGAGATTGACGAGCGTCGGCTCCGGGAGCAGTGGCGTTCCGTAGCATTGGGCATGGTCTTTGTCGCCGTGCTGCTGTTCTCGGGATGGCAGCGCGTCGAGCTTCTGCAGCACGGCTACCGCCTTGAACAGATGCAGAAGGCACGCAGCAACGAGGAAGAGGTCAACCGCCACCTGCGGCTCGAAGTCGAGACGCTCAAGTCGCCGGCGCGGATCGAGTCGCTCGCCCTCGGGCGGTTGAAGCTCGTCGCCCCTGAGACCGGCGCGGCGATTGTCATCGAACGCGTCGTGCCGCCGGAACTGCCGCCGGCCTCGGTGGTCGCGAAGGCACTGGAGTAATGGTGAGCGAGCCCAAGTCGGACAATTGGCGCGGTACGATCCGCGCACGGCTCATGGTCGGCGCCGCAATTTTCGTGTTCTGGGCCGTGGCTATTCAAGCGCGGCTGGTGTATCTCCAGGTCCACAAGCACGAGGCGCTCCAGGCGCGAGCCGAGAGCCAGTCAGCCCGGACGATGGATATCTCAGCCAAGCGCGGCGATATTCTCGACCGATACGGCCGCGTGCTGGCTTACAGCGTCGATGCCGATTCGGTGTACGGCGTTCCCAGCGAAATCGACAACCCCAACGTCACGGCGTCGAAGCTCTGCGCCGCGCTGACTGACTGTGCGTCCAGGGAGCTGGAGGCGATCGCCGGACGGTTGCGGCAGAAGCGCGCGTTTGTCTATGTCCGTCGGCGCGTGACGCCGCCGCAGGCGACGCGGATTGCCACGCTCGATCTGGACGGCATCGGATTCATCAAGGAAGACCGCCGGTTTTATCCGAAGAAGCAGCTTGCGGCCCAGCTGCTGGGCTTCGTGGGCGTCGACAACAAAGGACTCGCCGGAATCGAGGCAGCCTACGACAGCCAGATCAGCGGCTCGCTCGGCAGACTGCTATATCAGACAGACGCGCGGGGCCGCGCGTTCAGCCGACTCGAGCGGCCGCCGACTGCGGGTGCGACCGTCGAGCTGACGATCGATGAGTACCTGCAGCACGTGGCCGAGCGCGAGCTGCGCGACGCCGTGGCGCAGAATCGCGCCGCCGGAGGCACCGTGGTGATCATGGCGCCGAAGACCGGTGAAATTCTGGCTCTTGCGAACGAGCCGACCTTCAACCCGAATACCTTTTCGACGGCATCGCCGGAGCACCGCCGCAATCGCGCCGTGCAGGACATCTACGAGCCCGGCTCCACATTCAAGGTCGTGACCGCGAGCGCCGCCATAGAAGAGCGCGTCATCGGCGTCGATGATCTGATCGACGTGTCGGGCGGAAAAATCCGATTCGGGGCGCGGGTGATTCACGACACGCACGACTACGGATCGTTGTCATTCACCAATGTGATGGTGAAGTCGAGCAACGTCGGTGCCATCAAGGTCGGGTTGACGCTCGGATCAGAGCGGCTCGGCCGGTACGTGCGCCGCTTCGGCTTCGGCCGCGCGCTCTCGCCGGACTTCCCCGGCGAGACAACCGGCATCGTCTGGGATCCGCAAAAACTCGACGCCAGCGCGCTCGCGTCGATGTCGATGGGTTATCAGATTGGCGTCACACCGCTTCAGATGGTGGCCGCGGTCAGCTCTGTGGCCAACGGCGGGGACCTGCTTCAGCCGCGCGTCGTACGTGCGCTGATTCGTGATGGCTTCCGAACCGAGGTCAAGCCGGCGGTACTGGGCCGGACAATCTCCGGAGATACCGCCGCGACGCTGACCACCATCATGGAGCAGATCGTTGAGCGCGGGACAGCGACGTATGCCCAGGTTGACGGGTACACGATCGCCGGCAAAACAGGAACCGCCGCAAAGCTCGTCAATGGCAGGTATTCCAACAGCGACTATTACGCGTCGTTTGTCGGGTTCCTGCCGTCGCGCAACCCGGTCGCGACCGTGATCGTCGTCATCGACTCGCCGCACGCGCACGGCTATTACGGAGGCCCGGTCGCGGGCCCGGTGTTCCAGCGGATTGCCCAGGCCACTCTGCGGCACCTCGGCGTGGCTCCGACGCTGAACGCGCCGCCGCCCGTGCTGGTCGCGCGAGCCTCAGACCAGCCGGAAATCCAACCGGTGCACGGCCAGCGAGAAGCCGCGATCGTTCACGTCGGCAATGCCGGCGACACGCGCGATCTTCCGGATCTGCGCGGACTCAGCGCACGCGAAGCGCTGCGTGTGCTGACGTCCATCGGACTGACGGCACAGCTTACCGGCGTGGGTGTTGTGGCAAGTCAGTCGCCGGCGCCTGGAACACCGATTGAACATGGCTTGGCATGTGTCCTCAGGCTTGAACGCAATCCGATAGCTGTCGCGTCGCTGCCAGCGGAGCCATGAAGCTTGCCGCTGTGCCGGGTATTGAGATCGGTGGTGTCGCGTACGACTCGCGGCGGGTCACACCAGGTGACGTTTTCATTGCGCTGAGAGGCCTGAAGGCGACGGGAACCGATCACGCAGCCGAAGCGGTCAGCAGGGGAGCCGTCGCTGTCGTGGCCGATCGTCCGGCCGTCGTCGCGTTGGGGGTGCCATGGGTCATCGTGCCGGACGCACGAGCGGCGATGGCGTCCATGGCGGCCGAGTTATACGGGCATCCAAGCCGCTCGATGCAGGTCGTGGGCATCACCGGGACGAACGGCAAAACCACGACAGCGTATTTATTACGCGCCGTGTTCGAATCGGCGGGAAAAAAATGCGGGCTCCTCGGCACAGTCGCCTACTCGATTGGCGACCGTGAGGCGCCGGCGGCGCGCACAACGCCGGAAGCTCCGGATGTCCAGCGGATGTTTCGACAGATGGTCGATGCCGGTTGTGGTGCGTGCGTGATGGAGGTCTCCTCGCACGCCCTTGCCCTTCGCAGAGTCGATGGCACAGTGTTCGCTGCCGGCGTATTTACGAATTTGACGCGGGACCATCTCGACTATCACGGCGACATGGAGTCGTACTTCGCGGCGAAGAGGCGATTGTTCGAGATGCTCCCGCCGGGCGCGCCGCGCGTGATCAATCTCGACGATCCGCGCGGTGAATCGCTGAGGAAGGCCGCGGATACGGTTGTGACCTACGCGATCAACAAGCCGGCGGATGTGACGCCCGGTCCCCTCACTCTGACCTTCGGCGGCCTCGAATTCGATGCGCGCACGCCAAAGGGCAACGTGCACGTCACGTCGAGGCTGGTGGGGCGACCCAATGTTTCCAACGTGCTCGCGACCGTCGCAACGGCCACCGCACTGGATATCCCGGCGTTCGCCATCGAGCGAGGCCTGACCAGCCTTACGGGAGTACCCGGACGTTTCGAGCTGGTGTCGTCGAGCCAGGACGACGTGACGGTCGTTGTCGACTACGCGCACACCGACGACGCGCTGAAGAACCTGCTCGAAACGGCACGGCCGCTGGCGCATCGCCGCGTCATTACGGTGTTCGGTTGCGGCGGAGATCGGGATCGTACCAAGCGACCCCTCATGGGCGCGGTCGCGGCGAGGCTCAGTGACATCGTCGTGATGACGTCAGACAACCCGCGCACGGAGGATCCCGCGCGCATCGTCGAGGAGATCAAGCGTGGAGTGCCCTCCGCGCCCGATCGCGCCGGCGGGACCTTCACGATTCTCGATCGCAAGGAAGCGATCCAATTCGCGATCAGGAAAGCCGAGCCGGGCGATCTTGTGCTGCTCGTCGGCAAAGGCCACGAACAGACGCAGGTGATCGGCAGTCAGCAACTGCCATTCGACGAGGCGGCGATCGCGCGAGAGGCGCTGGAGCGGAGACGCTGACGCCGGCTTTTGTCGCCGCTGCGATCGGCGCGCGGGTGGCCGGTCCGGGGAGCGATCGCGAAATAACGGGGTTTTCGATCGATACGAGGACCATCTCGTCCGGCGATCTCTTCATCGCGATTCGCGGCGATCGATTCGACGGCAACGCCTATGTAGCTGAGGCTGTGACGAAAGGCGCGGTGGGGGCGATTGTGAGCGACCCGAACCTGACCCGCGCGACAGAGCTTGCGGGGACGCCCCTGATAGTGGCGCCCGACACGATCGCGGCCCTGCACGCGCTGGCGAGCCGCGTGCGGCGTAATTCGGGCGCAGCCGTGGTCGCGGTCACTGGGAGTGCCGGGAAATCGACCACAAAGGAAATCACCGCTGCGTTTCTGGCGGCTCGTTACACGGTGTTTCGCAACAGGGGCAATTTGAACAACCACATTGGGCTTCCGTTGTCGCTGCTGGAGTTGCGGGCGAAGCCTGACATCGGGGTGCTCGAATTGGGGATGAACCACGCCGGCGAGATCAGCGCGCTTGTGAAGATCGCCGAGCCAGAGGTGCGCGTCTGGACCAACGTCGGCCCGGCGCATCTGGAGTTCTTCGGGACCGTCGACGCGATTGCCGAAGCCAAAGCCGAAATTCTGGAGGGGGCGAACCACGACACGCTGCTCGTCGCGAACGCGGACGATGATCTCGTGATGCGCCACGCGTCGACATTTGCCGGCCGTGTGCGAACATTCGGCGTCGAGCGGCCCGCCGACGTGCGAGCGCTGGCAGTGCGTGACCTGGGCGTCGACGGCACGGCGGCAATTGTCCGAACACCTATCGGCGAAACGGAGATTCGAACGCCCCTGCCGGGAACGGCAAACCTGTCCAACATCCTTGCTGCTGCCGCGGTCGCTATCCGCTTCGATGTGACGCTCGAGGACATCGTCGATTGCGCCGCCGGACTGAAACCCGTCGCCAGGCGAGGAGAGGTGATTCGTGCGGGAGGCGTCACGATCATCGACGATTCGTACAACTCGAATCCGACGGCTTTGTCGCGAGCGCTGGCCATGCTGGGCGGCGAGACGCGTTACGAGCGCAGGGTTGCCGTCATCGGCGAAATGCTCGAGCTGGGCGCGGCCTCCGGCGAGCTGCATCGCGCCGCCGGGGCCGAGGCGGCTCGCTGGAACGTCGGCGTGCTCGTTGCGGTGGGCGGAGCGAAGGCACGGGCCGTCGTGGACGGCGCGATCACAGCGGGCATGGCTGCAACGCAGGTGCATTACGTCGAGAACAGCCAGGCAGCCGCCGATCTCGTCGCGGCGATCGTCACATCCGGCGACGTTGTCCTTGTGAAAGGTTCTCGCGGCATACGGACAGAGCTGGTGGTCGATCGGCTCAAAGTGGAGCTCGGCTGATGCTCTACAACGTGCTCTATCAATTCCACGGCCAGGTGCCGGTGCTGAATGTCATTCAGTACATCACCTTTCGCACCGCGGCGGCGAGCCTGACGGCGCTCGTTATCAGCCTGCTGCTCGGCCCGTGGCTGATCCGCAAGCTGAGGGAGTTTCAGATCGGCCAGATCGTCCGCCATGAGGGCCCGGCGTCGCACGCGCCGAAGGCGGGCACGCCGACGATGGGCGGGCTGCTCATCCTGACGGCGTCGATTGTGCCGACGCTGCTCTGGGCCGATTTGTTGAACTCGTATGTCTGGATTGCCGTGCTGTCGACCACGGCATTCGGCGCCATCGGGTTCACCGATGATTACCTCAAGATCGTGCGGCGTTCGCATGAAGGGCTGTGGGCGCGCTACAAGATCCTCGGCCAGTTCGTCGTTGCCCTGCTGGTTGGCGCGATGCTGATTTACCTGGCGAACTACCACCAGCCGCCTCTCTACAACACGCGGTTGATTTTCCCGTTCTTTAAATCGCTGATTCCAGACCTGGGCTGGGGCTACGTGTTTTTTGCGATTGTCGTGCTCGTCGGCGCATCGAACGCGGTGAACCTCACCGACGGTCTTGATGGTCTCGCCATCGGCACGTTCGCGGTCGCCGCTGCGGCATTTACCGCGCTTGTGTACGTGACGGGCCACCGGGTGCTCGCCGATTACCTGCTCCTGGTGCATTTTCCGCAGTCGGCGGAGCTCACGATTTTTTGCGGCTCGCTCGTCGGCGCCAGCCTCGGGTTTCTCTGGTACAACTCGTATCCGGCGGAGATTTTCATGGGCGATGTCGGGTCGCTCGCCCTTGGCGGCGCGCTCGGCACCGTCGCGATCCTCATCAAGCAGGAGCTCTTGCTGCCGATTGTGGGCGGCGTGTTCGTGCTCGAAGCGCTCTCGGTGATTCTCCAGGTTGCGTCGTTCAAGCTGACCGGCAAGCGCATCTTCAAGATGGCACCGTTGCATCACCACTTCGAATTGATTGGCTGGAGCGAGCCGAAGGTGATCACCCGATTTCTGATCGTGGCGATCATTTTCGCGCTCTTCAGCCTGACGACATTGAAATTGCGATGAGCTTCTCTGTGCAGGGCCATAACGTCACGGTGGCAGGGGCGGCGCGCAGCGGCATCGCCGCTGCGCTGCTGCTCGCCGAGCGCGGCGCACGCGTCACGTTGACCGACACTCGATCCGAACTCGAGCCGTCCGAGTCGAATCAGCTGCGTGACGCCCACGTCGCCCTGGAATTGAGCGCGCAACGGCTCGAAACGTTCACGTCAGCCGACTTGCTCGTGATGAGTCCCGGTATCCCGCTCGACCAGCCCCAGATCGCGGCTGCACGGGCGGCTGGAGTGCCGATCATAGGCGAAATCGAGCTGGCATCGCGTTGGCTGACCGGACGCATCGTGGCAATCACTGGAACGAAGGGAAAGTCGACGACCACGACCTTGACCGGGCGCATGTTCACGGCCGGCGGCCTCACAGCCGTCGTCGGCGGAAACATCGGCACGCCTCTCAGCTCGCAGGTGGCGGCGTCGACGCCGGAGACGTTCCATATCGTCGAGGTCAGCAGTTTTCAGCTCGAAACGACAGAGACGTTTCATCCATGGATTGCCGTGCTGCTCAACCTCTCGTCAGACCATCTCGATCGCCACGGATCCATGGAGGCCTACGGTGCGGCGAAGGCGAAGATTTTCGCCAATCAGACCTCTGAAGACTGGGCGGTCATCAACGCCGACGATCCGCAGACGCTGGCGCTGGCACGGGCCGGCCGCGCCAGGAAAGTGTTTTTCTCGGCCGACACGCCGCTGGTGCCGTTGTCGTCGATACGGTTGATCGGCCGGCACCTCGTCGCCGACGTGATGGCCGCCGCGACCGTGGCGCGACTCGCGGGTGTGCCGACCGACGCGATGCTTCGAGCAGTGGAATCGTTCACGGGGCTCGAGCATGCGTTGGAGCCGGTCGCCGTCGTCGACGGCGTCAGTTTCGTCAACGATTCGAAGGCGACGAACGTCGAGGCGGCGCAACGCGCGATCGAGAGCTTCGAGACCGGGCTCGTGGTGATTATGGGGGGCCGCTTCAAGAGCGGAGACTTCTCCCTGCTTCGCGATCCGCTGGGCTCCCGGGATGCGAAGGTCGTGGCGATCGGTGAGGCCACGTCGATGATCGAACGAGCGCTCGACGGAGCGGTGCCTGTCGAAGCGGTAGCGACGCTGGAAGCGGCGGTGAGGCGCGCGTACGAGCTGGCGCGGGTGCAGGGCTCAGGCGGCGTAGTGCTGCTTGCGCCGGCGTGCGCGAGCTTCGACATGTTCCGCGATTACGCGGACCGCGGCCGTGCGTTCAAGAAGGAAGTGCTGAGGATCGGTGAGCGCGAGCGGTGAACAGTCGTCAGTCGGTCTGGTGCGGTAGGGAGCTTGCTGCTGGGAACACAGGCTGCCCCGGCCTGTGAAGCGAGTGTCCCGACCCTGAGATTGACTGATGACTGTTGACTGCTCGCGCCCTCGCGCGGGGCGCTACGGCGCGCAGGCGCGAATCTTGTTCACCCTACTTCTCGGCGCGCGTGACGTAGACCTTTAACTATGGCGCGAAAGCTCAAGTCGGACAAGGTACTCTTCCTCGCCACGCTGCTGTTGGTGTGCTGCAGCGTGGTCATGGTCTACAGCGCCTCGGCAGTGTTGGCGATGAACCGGTTCAACCAGCCCTATTACTTCCTGATCAAGCAGGCGATGTGGGCCGCCCTCGGCTTGGCGGCTATGAGCATCGCCATGCGTTTCGACTACCGGAATTACAGGCAACCGACGTTCATCTGGATGGCGCTCGGGCTCGTCGTGCTGGCGCTGGTCGGGGTCTTGTTCAGCACGCCCATCAACGGCAGCCGCCGGTGGTTTGGCGTCGGGGGATTTGGTGTGCAGCCATCCGAGCTCGCGAAGCTGAGCGCGATCTTCTTCATTGCGGCGCTCCTGGAGCGCCGGATGGGACGCATCGACGACATCCCATACGCGCTGGTGCCAATCGGCGTCGTGGTCGGTGGGCTGGTCGGACTCATCCTTCTCGAACCGGATCTCGGAACCGCGATGACCCTGCTCGTCATCGCCGTGTCGATGGTATTCTCGGCCGGCCTCAGCTATCGATATGTCGTGGGCGCCATTCTGTGCGGTCTTCCGACGGTCTACTTCGTGTTGATGAGCGCTGCGTATCGGCGCCGCCGCCTTCTGGCGTTCTGGGATCCCTGGAGCGATCCGCTCGGCGATGGGTTCCAGGTCATCCAGTCCTTAATCGCCGTGGGTTCCGGTGGACTGATCGGCCGCGGGTTTATGGCGGGCGTGCAGAAGCACGCTTACCTGCCGGAGCCGCACACCGACTTCATATACGCCGTCATCGGCGAAGAGTTCGGTCTCCTAGGCTCGACTCTCGTGCTGGCGTGCTTCATGGTGATCGCATGGCGCGGATTCAAGATCGCGCTGCAGGCGCCCGATCGCTTTGGCGCGTTTCTCGCTGTCGGTCTGACGATGATGATCGCGGCCCAGGCGTTTTTCAACATCAGCGTCGTGCTCGGGCTGGTGCCGACGAAAGGGATTCCGCTTCCGTTCGTGAGCAACGGCGGATCATCGTTGCTGATCAGTCTGCTGGGCATGGGCATTCTGCTCAACGTCTCCCAGCACGCTGCGCGGGAATCGTGAGCGGACGTGTCCACCGTAGCGGTGAGCGAAGTGCGCGCGGCGGTGGAGGGCCATGTGCGCGTGGTGATTGCGGGAGGCGGCACTGGGGGCCACCTCTTTCCGGGCCTGGCCGTGGCGCGAGCGCTGCAGGCGAGGATGCCCGGGTCGCAGGTCTCGTTTGCCGGCACAGCCGCGGGCATCGAGGCGCGTGTGATTCCGTCAACGGAGTTCGCGCTCGATCTGATTCGCAGCGCGGGATTGAAAGGCAAGTCGCTCATGGCTCGTGCGCGCGGGGCGGCGATCATTCCGTTGGCCGCGCTGGATGCGTGGCGTCTGATTTCCCGCCGGAGACCTGACGTCGTCATCGGCGTCGGCGGATACAGCTCTGGGCCGGTGGTTGCTATTGCGGCCATGCGCGGCGTACCGGCGATGATCCTCGAGCAGAACGCGGTGCCGGGGCTGACCAACAGAATCCTCGCGCCGTTTGTCGATCGCGCGGGTGTGACATACGAAGCGTCACTGAAGTATTTCGGCCGGAAGGGGTTCGTCAGCGGTAACCCGGTGCGTCGGGAGTTCCTGGAGGTCGACGATGATCCGAGCCACGACGCGGCGCTCAACGCTTCACGAGTCCGGGTCTTAGTCTTTGGCGGCTCTCAGGGGGCGCACGCCATCAACGTGGCCGTGGTGGAGGCGGCGCCGAGGCTGGCTGCCGCAGCCGACACGCTCGATCTCGTCTGCCAAACGGGAACGCGTGACTTCGACGTGGTTCGAGCGGCGTTCGAGCGGCACGGCGTGCAAGGCCGCGTGGAACGGTTCATCGATGCGATGGACCGAGAGATGAAAGCCGCCGGGCTCGTTGTGTCGCGCGCGGGTGCGACGACGCTCGCGGAGGTGACGGCAGCCGGCCGCCCCGCGATTCTGATCCCGCTGCCGACAGCGACCGACGACCACCAGCGCCAGAACGCACGCGCGTTGGCGAACGCCGGCGCCGCAGAGTTGATGGAGCAAAGCGACTTGACGGGAGAGACGCTGGCCGATCGCATCATCAGGCTCGCGAGCGATCGCGAGCGCCGCGTCCGGATGTCGGCGGCCGCTCGATCGCTCGCCAGGCCGCGCGCAGCAGAAGACATTGTGGACGAGATGATTGCATTGACGGAGCGTCGTCACCGGTGAGTGTGCTCGAGAAGGCGAGGCGGATCCATTTCATTGGCATCGGCGGCATCGGAATGAGCGGGATCGCGGAGCTTCTGGTCAACCTCGGGTACAAGGTGAGCGGATCTGACATGGAGCGCACGGACATAACCGATCGGCTCGCATCGCTCGGTGCCCGCATTGCGCAGGGGCATGACGCGCACCACGTCAGCGACGTGGAGGTCGTGGTGTATTCGTCCGCCGTGCGCCCGAACAACCCTGAAGTGGTGGCGGCCCGCGATCGCGGACTGGCGATTGTCCCGCGCGCCGAGATTCTCGCCGAACTGATGGACCTGCGTCAGGGCATCGCTGTCGCCGGCGCCCACGGCAAGACGACCACCACCTCGATGATCGCGCTGGTCCTCGACATGGCAGGCCTCGATCCCACCGCCGTCATCGGCGGTCGTGTCAGCTCGTTCGGGAGCAACGCCAAGCTCGGCCGTGGGAAATATCTCGTCGCCGAAGCCGATGAGAGCGATCGGTCGTTCCTGAAGCTTTCACCCCGATTTGCGGTCATCACGAACATCGACCGCGAGCATCTCGAAGCCTATGACGGCTTCGACGATCTGAAGGCGGCCTTCGTCCAGTTCGCCAATGGAGTGCCCGCGAATGGCGCGGTGATCATCTGTGCGGACGATCCGCACCTTAGATCGATTCGAGGAGAGATCAAGCGGCACGTCGTCACATATGGCTTCGACGAGTCTGCGGACGTGGTCGCGTCCGACATGCAGTTGAAGGGATTCGGATCGGCGTGCACCGTTCGTGGGCGACGGCCCGGTGGCCGCGCGGTCGAGCTCGGGCAACTGCAGCTGGCCATTCCGGGACGCCACAACGTGCTCAATGCGCTGGCGGCTGTCGCGATGTCGAGGGAGCTCGGCATTGCGTGGAGCGATATCGCGAGAGGCCTTGGCGGGTTTCACGGCGCTGAGCGCCGCTTTCAGCGCCGCGGTGAGGCACGCGGTGTCGTCGTCGTCGAAGATTACGGACACCACCCGACTGAGATCGCAGCCGTGGTTGCCGCGGCACGGCCGATCGCGGAGGGACGTTTGATCGTCGCCTTTCAGCCGCATCGCTTCACGCGCACCCAGTTTCTGTTGGGTGAGTTCGGCCGCGCATTCATGGGCGCCGACGTGGTGATCCTGACCGAGATTTATGCCGCCGGCGAGGAGCCGATTCCGGGCGTGACGCTCGACGCGCTCGCCAACGCGGTGCGCCAGGAGTTCAGCGGCGACGTGCGAATCGTCCGGATGCTCAGCGACGTGCCCCGCGAGCTCGCGGCCCTGGCGAAAGCCGGGGATCTGATCGTCCTGCTGGGCGCCGGCTCGATCGGCGCGATTGACCGCTCCGTGCTGCGCTCGCTCGAGGGTCATTCCTGATGCCCGTAGCGGCTCCGGCGGACCGACGTTTTAAACGCGCGCATGTGAAGCCGGCACGCAGACGTGGCGCATCTATGTTGCGGCGGCTGCATACCCTGATCGGCGGCGTCGCCATCGCCTTGGCGGTGTACGCCGGCTACCGCGCGGTGGCAGTCGTGTCAGGGCTCGACATTTTCCGAATCGATCGCATCAACGTGCGGGGCAATCACAGGCTGTCGAGCGGCGAGGTTCTCGCGATGCTGGAGAACCTGAAGGGCCGCAGTGTACTTGCGGTGGATTTGGCCGAGTGGCGACGCGCGTTACTGAGCTCGCCGTGGGTTGCGGACGCCTCGCTTCGCCGGACGCTTCCGTCGACGGTCGATGTGGTCATCCTCGAGCGGGCACCGCTCGGTATCGGCCGCATCAACGGCGCGCTGTTTCTCGTTGACGACCACGGCGCGGTCATTGACGAATACGGTCCAAACTACGGGGATCTCGACCTGCCGATCATCGACGGTTTCTCGTTGACGGGCGGGGAACACGCAGACCTGTACCGCGCGCAGCTCGCGCGGCGCCTGCTCGACGCGCTCCGGGTGCGGAACATGGCTTCGCAGATTTCACAGATCGATGTGAGCGACGCGCGCAACGCGGTCGTGCTGCTCGAAGGCGATCCGACGTTGATTCGCCTCGGCAACGAGCGGTTTGTCGAGCGGCTTCAGTCGTACCATGAGTTGGCGCCGGCGCTCCGCGAACAGGTGCCGGCGATCGATTACGTGGATCTCCGATTTGACGAACGGGTCTATGTCAGGCCCGCGCGAGCACGCAGGAAACCGGCGACCGGCGCCAAAACGGCGCCGGTGAAGAGCGCACGACCAACACAGACGGGGTAAGGGGGTCTATGGCAAGCAGGGAGCGATATCTGGTCGGGCTGGATATTGGCACCTCCAAGGTGGCGGCCATCGTCGGAGAGATGAGAGACGACGGCAGCCTGGAGATTATTGGCATCGGCGTGTCCGAATCGAAAGGCATCCGGCGTGGCGCCGTTGTCAACCTCGAGGCTGCCGTGGACTCGATCAAACACGCGGTGGAGGAGGCCGAGCTGATGGCCGGCGTCGAGGTCGACACCGTCCACATCGCGATATCCGGTCCGCACATCAAGGGGTTCAATAGCCGTGGGGTCATCGCGGTCGCGGGGAAAAACCGCGAGATCACGCGCGACGACGTGCGGCGCGCGATCGACGCCGCGAAGGCCGTGGCGTTGCCGACCGGGCGCGAGATTCTGCACGTGCTGCCTCAGGATTTCGTGGTCGACGACCAGGATGGCATTGGCGCACCGGTCGGCATGACGGGCGCCCGGCTCGAGGTAAACGTCCACATCGTGACGGGCGGCACGACGGCGACGCACAACGTCGTCGCGTGCGTAAATCGCGCCGGCCTCACTGTCGTGGATACCGTCATCGAGCAGCTCGCGGCGAGCGAGGGCGTCCTCACTCCGGACGAGAAAGAGCTCGGAGTCGCGCTCGTCGACATCGGTGGAGGCACGACCGACCTTGCGATTTTCGAGCGCGGCAGCCTCTGGCACACCGGCGTGATCGGCATCGGCGGCGACCATTTCACCAACGACATCGCCGTCGGCCTTCGCACGCCGATTCCGGACGCCGAAAAACTCAAACGAAAATGCGGATGTGCGCTATCGTCAATCGTCGATGAAGATGAGACGATGGAAGTTGCGAGTGTCGGCGGCAGGAAGCCGCGGTTGATGGCGCGCCGCGTATTGTCGGAAATCCTTCAGCCGCGGGCTGAAGAGATCTGCCATCAGGTGTGGGACGAAATTCGCCGTGCGGGTTATGAAAAATCCCTCAACTCCGGGATCGTGCTCACCGGAGGCGGAGCGATTCTCGAGGGTCTGCCCGAACTGGCGGAGCAGATCTTCGATTTGCCCATCAGGCGCGGGCTGCCGGTGGGCGTGGGCGGCCTGGCCGATCACGTCAGTAATCCAGAGTTCGCGACGGCTGTCGGACTTGTTTTGTACGCCCAGCGGAATCGCGTGAACGACACCGGCCGGCTGGTGGGGGCCGGCGCATTTGGACGCGTGGCCGGGCGGTTGCGCGGCTTGTTCAAGGAATTCTTCTAAAATACGGAGGCCACGAATGGCAAACATGCGAGAAACCCCGTTGCGACTGAAACTGGCCGATGAGAATCGCACGGGCGCGCGTATTAAGGTCGTCGGCGTCGGCGGTGGCGGCGGCAACGCCGTGAACCGGATGGCAATCGCGGGCCTCGAAGGCGTTGAGTTCATCGTCGCCAATACGGATCTTCAGGCGCTCAAACAGAATGCGGCGCCGATCAAGATTCAGATCGGGGCGAAGCTCACCAAGGGGCTCGGCGCCGGGGCCGACCCGAACGTCGGCCGCGAAGCGGCCCTCGAAGACACCGACAGCCTGATTCAAGCGTTGACCGGCGCCGACATGGTGTTCGTGACAACGGGACTGGGCGGCGGCACGGGCACCGGCGCCGCACCGGTCATCGCAAGCCTTGCGAGCGAGCTCGGCGCGCTGACGATTGCCGTGGTGACGAAGCCCTTCAAGTTCGAGGGCAGGAAACGGCTGGCGCAGGCCGAACGCGGTCTCACGGCTCTTCGCGAGTGCGTGGACACCATCATCACGATCCCCAACGAACGGCTTCTGGCGATCGTCGATCGCGGCACGACGCTTCCCGAGGCATTTGCGACGGCCGACGACGTGCTGCGCCAGGCCATCCAGGGCATCTCCGATCTCATCCTTGTGCCCGGTCTCATCAACCTCGACTTCGCCGACGTCAAGACGATCATGTCGGGCATGGGCCTGGCGATGATGGGCACCGGTATGATGTCCGGTGAGAACCGCACTATCGAGGCGGCGAAGGCGGCGATCTCGAGCCCGCTGCTCGAAGGGGCGTCGGTGGAAGGGGCGCGCGGCGTCATCATCAACGTGACCGGCGGTCACGACATGTCGCTGATGGAGGTGAACGAAGCGTCGCTGCTCATCCAGGCGGCCGCCCACGAAGACGCGAACATCATCTTCGGCGCTGTGGTCGATCCGACCCTCGACGGCTGGGTGAAGGTGACGGTGATCGCCACCGGCTTCGATTCCGTCGCCGATCGTCAACCGGTTGTCCAGCCGAGCCAGACGCCCGTCGATCTGCAGCACTACACGGTCCATCTGAAAGAGAAGCCCGAAGCGCCAGTTCCGGTTACGGTACCTGCGATGGACCTTGGTCGTTTGTCCATTGCGAGGAGACCTGCGCTCGATCTCGCGGCAGCCGCGCCGCCACCGGCGGCGACGATGGCGGACGGTTCGCCCGAGATGGGCGGCGCCGACCTCGATCTCGAAGCGCTTTCGGCGTTCGACGTGCCGGCGTTCCTTCGCCGCGAAGGGTAGGATGGTAGACTAGGTATATCCACGGTAGACGCGAGCGTCTGCGACGCAGGTAGAGCATCCTGCTGCCGGGATCGTGTTTCAGCATTGATGAACTCCTGGCAGCAGAAAGAAGCGGCACTTGCGACGCTCGCAAAGGAAGTGGGGTATATCCGCAAGCCCCACACCGATCGCGTGCGCGTGGCCCTCGCGTTTCCGAACACGTACTGGGTCGGGATGTCGAATCTCGGCTTTCAGACGGTCTATCAGCTGTTCAACGCGCACGACGACGCCGTGTGCGAGCGACTTTTTCTCCCTCCCAAGCAGCAACTGAAGGAACAGCTCGCGTCGAAGACGCCGCTCATAACGCTCGAATCGCAGTCGCTTGCGCGCGACTTCGATATCATGGCGTTCTCCGTGTCGTTCGAATGGGATTACACGAACATTCTGACGATGCTCCGCCTCGCCGGCCTGCAGGTACGATCGGCGAATCGAACCGCTCGCGACCCTCTTGTCGTCATTGGCGGCGCCGTCACCTTCGTCAACCCTGAACCCCTCGCGATGTTCGCCGACGTGATCGCGACAGGCGAAGGAGAGGAGCTCGTTCCGGCGCTGTTGAGCTCGTTCCGAGAAGACGGAGGGCGGCGCGATTTGTTGAAGTCGCTCGCGAGGAAGCGAGGCTTCTATATCCCATCGTTCTACGATGTTGCATACAAGCCGGACGGCACGATCGATCGTTTCGTGCCCAAAGAAGCCACCGGCGCACCGCCGGCTGTGCGCAAAGCTGCCGTGCCCACGACAGAGGCGCTCGATCCGCCCTGCACCGGGATTTTTACGCCCGACACAGAGTTCGGGTCGCGCTTCCTCGTCGAAGTCGTCCGCGGCTGCGCCAATCTCTGCCGCTTCTGCTGGGCCGGCTACAACTACCTGCCGGTTCGGGCTTTTCCGGCCGACCGCATTCTCCAGCGGGCCCGTGAGGCGCGCGCGCACGCAAAGCACGCCGGCCTCGTGTCCATTGCGCTCTGCGACCATCCCGAAATCGACCGCATCCTCAGCGGGCTCGCGGGCATGGGCTACGCGATCAGCCCCGCATCGCTTCGGCTCGACGACCTCACAGAAACAATTGTCGGCCAGCTGCGAGCCAGCGGCGAGAAGACGTTGACCATTGCGCCGGAGACCGGGTCGGATCGCCTGCGCCGCGTGATCAACAAGACCGTGACCAACGACGAGATTCTCGACCGCGCCGAACTGATTTTTTCGAGCGGCATCGAGAACCTGAAGCTCTACTACATGATCGGCCTTCCGACCGAGACGGATGACGACCTTGCCGCCATCCGGGATTTGACGCTGCAGATTCGCGACATCATGCTGAAGCACGCAAAGGGGAGAGGGCACATCGGCCGGGTCATCGCCAGCGTCAACCCGCTGGTGCCCAAGCCCTCCACCGCGTATCAGTGGCTTCCGATGGAAATGCCGTCGGTGATCGATGAGAAGGTGCAGCGCCTTCGCCATCTGACGGCGAACATCGACAACGTGTTTTTCAATATCAAATCCGAGCGTCATTCGTTTTACCAGGCACTGTTATCGCTCGGCGACCGCCGCGTTGCGCCGGCGATAGAGGCCGCCGAGGCGAATGGCGGCGATTGGCGCCGCGCGGTTGCCGATGCCGGCGTCGATGCGGATTTCTTCGTGTTTCGCGATCGCACCAGCGACAGCGTGCTCCCCTGGAGCATCATCGACGGCGGCATGAAAGAAACCTTCTTCCGCAGCGAGCTCGACAAGAGCCTCCGCGAGGAGTGGACGCTGCCGCCCAAGCGCGCGTCGGAGAACGCGAAGCTGATTGCGATTGAGCGATAGGTGTATCACCTATCACTCAGTCACCAGCTGCTCTTCGTGCTCGCGATACGCCTGCAGGATGAGATCGCGCAGGCGGTCTTGCGCGGTGGCGTCTGCGATCGGCCTTAGCAGCGCAAAGCTGCGTCGCTCGCCGTTGACCGAGTACTGCCGCGCGGGAAATGTGACGTTGCGGCCGTTGCCGCTGCGCCGCTCCCACACCGAGAAGCCCACGAGCTTCAAGCCCTGGAAATAGCCGTCCTCGAAGTGGACCTCTGCGTCTGCCAGCTTCCCTGAGGGTGTTCCTTTGTCGTTGGGCACGATTTTCACGATCATGGTTGCGCTCCTTCGCCGATACCCGTCGCAACGCCTATACCAGAGCCGGCACGTCGGGAGTGTCGAGCGAATGAGTTGATAAGCAAGGTGTTACGACGCACGAGGCGTCGCCGTTCGTGAGGGCTCGCCAGGCCACCGGCGGAGATGACAACTACAGAAGCAGCATCACCTGGGCGATGGCGAGCGTTTGCGAATGCGTGATGGTGAGAAGCGAGCTGGTTGCGCTCAGCGAGGCAAGCCGAAGGGCCGCGCCCCCGTGCAATCGCAGCTGCGGCGGCCCGCCGGCCGCGCGAACGACCTCGATGTCCCGCCAGAGCACTCCCTGCGAATGACCCGTGCCGAGCGCTTTCATCGTCGCTTCTTTTGCCGCGAAGCGGCCGGCGAAATGGGGGGCCGGATTCCTGCGCCGCGTCGCGTACGCAATCTCGCCATCCGTAAAGATGCGCCGCAAGAATCGATCGCCGTATCGTTCGATCGTCGCCTCGATGCGATCAATTTCGGTTGCGTCCATCCCGATGCCGATAATATTTGTGGTCATGTCCTACCCACAGCCTAGCGGCGAGTTTGAGTGGACGCAAGAGTCGTGGGGCGCCGCGCTGCGGTGCCGCCCGCTCGCGAGCGTCGCGCGTCATTGTTTCAGCACGCGCGAACTTGCTCTCGAGAATGTTCTTGGCGTGCCGGCGCCGACCTGGGCATCGCTCGCCCGCGCGTTCGACGTCGAGCCTGCCTCGCTCGTCCGCATGCACCAGGTGCACTGCGCCGATGTGTTCGAGGCACGCAAGGCGAATCGGGATCGCTGGCCCGAGGCGGATATTGCCATCACCGACGACCCATCGGTTGCCATCAGCGTACGGGTTGCCGACTGCGTGCCAATTCTTCTGGCGGACCGGCGAAGTGGCGCGGTTGCTGCGGTTCATGCCGGCTGGCGGGGCATGGCTGCGGGCGCGGTTATGGTGGCCGTCGAGTCGTTGCGAGCGCGATACGGCACGAACGCCGACGAGGTGATCGCCGCTGTGGGCCCGAGCATCGGCCCGTGCTGCTACGAGGTGGGCACCGACCTGGCGGCGCAATTTTCCTCTCACCCCGAAGCCCCGACATGGTTCTCGCGAGCTGAGAGACCGCATCTCGACCTGTGGCGCGCCACTCGCGATCAACTCGCGCGCGCGGGCGTGCCGCCTGGCCAGATTCACGTGTGCGAACTGTGCACATCCGATCACCCCGCGGTATTCCATTCCTATCGCCGCGACGGGATAGGAGCAGGCAGGCTCGTGGCCGCGATTAGAAGTGCAGCAGGTAGGACGCCTTGAAAAAGAGCGCGCGGGCCGTCGCTGTATAGCTGTCCAGCTGCAGCTCGTCGAGCCCCCGGCCGAACAGCGATCCGTAGCCGGCATGCACGACCGTTCCCGGTGATAGCTCATACGAGGCGAGAAAATCTCCCAGGACGCGCTTCTTCGAGGAATCGAATTGCGCGACCGCACGTATGAAGAATCGCGGCGTGAACTGATAGGTGTTTCGAAGGTTCAGTACGTGAACACGATAGACGTTGAGACCAGTGACGCGGCTGTTGAACGTGACGAAGCTGTAAGAGGTGTTGCTGTTGAACCGCGCGTTCGGCTGCAGCCCGATCCGTAGGTTTGCCGAGCGCCGGTCGCCCTGGTATGGCGCTTCAGGATCGTAAAAAATCGCCGGTCCGGCCTGAGTGCTCCCGCCGATGTTCAGCCATCGGGTGAATTGCGCGCCGCCGTCAATCATCACGCGGCCAGTCACGAACTTCTGTCCTGCATACGTTTCGTGGCCGGTTCCGTAATCGACACGCAAGTATCCGGACCGCGTGAAGTTGAAACGCACGGCAGGCAGATAAAAGACTTCGGTTCCCATCTGATTGCGATCTTCAGCACCCGAGACCCACACGAACGGGTTGATGCGTTTGATCCACTTGTACGCCGGATGGGATGGATAGAAATTCAGCGCCTGATATTGCCACCCGCGTGTGAGGCCGACGCGGTTGATGAACGCGGTGTCCATCCGGAACCCGCTGTCATAGTGCTCGGCCTGGCCGGCGATGCTGAAGCGTTGGGTACTGTAGTCGTACGACGCCTGGGTGCCGCGGCCCTGGCTCGACTGACCCTCTCGCGTCCGCGAGCTGGAGAACAGGTAAGACGCGTTGCCTTGAAAGTGCTCACCCTGCTTGAACGCGACGTCTCCGCCCACGACTCGATTGTGGTCGTTGCCGTATTCGGTATCCGAAACAAGGAACCCTGCATATCGACCCCTGCCGAAGTTCATGACTTCGCGCCCGACCGTGAATGCGCGTTGCCGCTCACCTGGCGGAGCCGCGTCCGCGGACGAGAGGACTCCAAACGTATGCCGGCCTTGCGCCCCTGTCAGCTTCAGGCCGGCGCTGGGATCGATAATCTTCCTCGTGTGAACCGCCGTTCGCATCGTCGCATCGCCGCCGGTTCCGGCAATGTTGAACAGGCCCATCCCTTCCATGAAGAACGGGCGTTTTTCGCTGAAGAAGACCGGAAAACGCTGGTTCACCTCGACTTCAAACGCGTCGCTTTCGACCTGACTGAAATCCGGATTGACGGTCGCATCGAGTGCGACCGCCGACGACAGGCCGTATTTCACGCTGACGCCCACGTCTCCTCGTGCCCTCGTGGCATTCCAGCTCGAGCGATCGGATCGGATCTGATTGCCCGAAAACGTCGCACTCGGGATCATCTCGAACAGGCGCCGAGACTGCAGCTCGTCGAACGAGACGACGGCGTTCGACTCGAACACCCACCTGCTGGGCGCCATCGCCGGCCAGGACGCCGACACGCCCGTGCGGCTCAACCGCCTCCAGAACAGCACGCCCATGCGCACGTCCGCCCCGCTGCGAAAGCGGATGTTCTCGAGCGGGACGCGGATTTCCGCAGACCAGCCGTCGGCGCCGACGTGTCCGGCGCTCTGCCATACCCAGTCGGGCGCGAAATCCTCGCCGCCCGATCCGCTCTGCAGCGCGTCCATCTGGATGCCGCTGGGATTGACGAACAGATGATAGGCGAGCTGGCCCGCGCGGCTCGAATCGAGACTGACGCCGACCCAATCGTCTCCGAATGCATTGTCGCGGCGGGTGATGTTCGTTCGAATCCGTCCCGGCTCGCCGTCGAGGCAGCGGAACGCGAAATACAAGGCTTCTGCGTCGTATCCGATCCAGACGTACGTCTTTTCCGCGGCGGCTTCACCCCGCATCGGGTTGTACGACATCCACGTGTCGAGCGGCAGCGGCTCGCCAGTCCACGCTTCGTCGTCCAGGATACCGTCGATTTTTGGCGGTGTCCCAATCCGGACAGGCCGGAGGTCGGCCTTGTCCCCGCCCTGCGCCAGAAGGCGAGAGGGCATGGCGACGTGAACCAGGCCAATGGCCGCAAAAATGGCCGCTTTCGCGAACATGACTGTAATACGCAGGCGTGGGGACCTCAGTTGCACGCCCGGTTTGACGGTACGCCGGGTCGATAGGTTGTAGGCTTCTGCAACAAGATCCGCAAATATCCCGTAGAGAAACAGAGAGCGTGCCTGCCAGCGACGTCGAATTGGTTCGTGGAGCGCTCCAAGGAACTGAGTCTGCGTTCCGCGAGATCGTCATGCGCTATCAGCGTCCGATCTACGGGTTGATCGCACGGATGGTCCGCGATCCCGGGCGAGCTGAGGAGCTGGCCCAGGACACATTCGTCAAGGCATTCCGGGCGCTGCACACCTATGACGTGCAGCGCAAGTTCTCGTCATGGCTCCTCACGATAGCGCATCACGTGGCGATTGACGAGCTGAGGAAGTGCTCGCTCGATACTGAACCGCTCGAGCAGGCGACTGAGGATGGCGAATGGAGGCGGGAGTTCGCCGATGCCAAGGCGCCTACGCCGGCTGCCCTGGCTGAAAATGCTCAGCTCGCGACGGTGCTGCAGACGGCGATCCGACGGCTCCGGCCGGAATATCGCGAAGTCGTTACGCTGCGATACGAGCGCGAGCTCGACTACGACGAGATTGCGGAGATTACGGGACTGCCGATGGGTACGGTGAAGAGTTCGCTTCATCGCGCACGAAAAGAGCTGGCGGAGCATCTGGAGAACCTGGGATGGAGCGCGACAACCCACTCGACGATTTAAGCGACGAGCGGCTCCTCGAGCTGTTCCGCGGTGTGGATGGGCCATCGCCGTCGCCCGGCTTCACGCTTCGGACGATGCGTGCCGTCGTGCGCGATCCGGTGCCGGCGGGCCGGAAGGCGCTTCGCGATCCGCTGACGTCCATGTTCGGGTGGGCGGCGGTCATTGCTGCGGTCGCGCTTTCAGTGCTGGCGCTGGCGCTGACCCAACCTATTGTCGCCGCGAGTTTTTCGCGGCTCATCACGAGCGGCGTCGGCACGGGCGTGTGGCTCATGCAGTTCACGCAAATTGCTGTACGGGTGCTCGACTTACTTACGACGACGGGCGTCGCGGTGTCGCGGGCCATGGTCACGGCGGAAGGAACGACCGGCCTGGTGCTGACGGCCGTTGTGGGTGCGCTGTCGCTCTCGGCGCTGCACCGGTTGTTGATTTCGAAAAGAGAGGAACCAGAATGGCAAGAACTTTCATAGTGGCGGCGACTCTGCTGATGCTGGCGGTGATTGCCGCGTCCGCGCAAAGCAACGTCGACGAACTTCGCAAGAGGCTCGAGGAGCGCTTCGAAATCGTGCCGATCGCGAACGGCATGGTGTTGACGCCGCGATTCAAGACGTCGTTCAGGTCCATAGAGCTTTCGGACTCGACGATCGCGATCGACGGCGTGCCTGTCACCGGGCGCGAATTGAGCGACCGTCTCGGTCCGGCCGACACCGATATGGTGCTGCAACTCTCGTATCTCGACTCGACGGCGCGACGGTCGCTGGCGGTCGGCAAAACGCCTCCTGCGCAACCGGCCGAGGCGACGGCGCCGACGCTCGATCCCGGTTCCACAGACCGCATGGAGCCCGAGGTCCCTCGCACACCCCGCGCACGACGGCGCGAAGACATCGTGCGCATCGGCGGCAGCGTCTCCGTCGATAGCGACGAATACGTCCGAGGCGATGTCGTCGTCATCGGCGGCAGCGCCAACATCAACGGCGAAGTGAATGGCGAGGTCGTCGTCGTCGGGGGATCGGCGCGGTTCGGACCACAGGCCGACGTGCGCGGAGATATTACGGTCGTCGGTGGAGGTCTCACGCGAGAGCCTGGCGCAGTCACGCGGGGCGCGATCAATGAGATCGGATTCGGCGGGATCCCGTGGCGTGGGGAGTGGGGGCGGCGCGATTCCTGGGATTGGATGGACGGCATCTATCCGGTCGCACGGCTCACCGGCACGCTCGTGCGCATCGCGCTGCTGATCCTGCTGACGACGCTCGTGTTGTTCGCCGCGAAGCAGCCCGTCGAGCAGATCGCCGAGCGCGTGGCTGCGGATCCTGTGAAATCCTGGTTCGTCGGCTTCCTGGCGGAGATGCTGTTTATCCCGGTCCTCATCATGGCGGCTGTGGTGCTGGCGATTTCGATCATCGGCATCCCGCTGCTCCTGCTCGTGCCAGTGGCGATCGTGGCGCTGCTCGTCGTCATGCTCGTTGGATTTACGGCTGTGGCCTACCATATCGGCCGGTTGTTACAGGACAAGGTCGATGCCTTGCGGTCGCGTCCATACGCCGCTACGTTTGCAGGCATCCTTCTGATCGTGTCGCCGGTGTTGCTGGCGCGGCTTGTCGGGCTGGCCGCCGGCCTCGGATTCATCGTGTGGCCGATCGCGGCGGTGGGTTTCCTGCTCGAGTATTCGGTGTGGACCGCAGGGTTGGGCGCAGCAGCGCTGGTTCGGTTCAACCGTCCCGCTCAGCCGCCTGCGATGGTGGCGATAACGCCGCCGGTCGTGCAGGGCTGACGCTGGTTAATCACCTGGGGGGTTGGAGCATGGTTGGTGGTGGAGTGCGGTACACGCCGCGATATTCGGACGGAAGGAGATCGGCCACGGCGTGGCCGATGCCGTCTATCAGCAACCGCCGGTCCTTGCGAGCGCGTTCGCGCAGTCCCGACGCGGGAATCGCGCAGCCGACACTCATCGTGATCGGCACCGCGTGCAGCGCGGATGCGTCGATTGGGAACAGCTTTTCGGTGCCCGTCAGACCAATGGGCAACACCCACGTCTCCGGCAGCTCGAGGTAGCGAGCCGTGCCGGGCAGAAATTCCTGCATCTGTCCGGTCCGGCTTCGGCTGCCTTCCGCAAAGATCAGCAGCGCTTCACCGAGTGAAAGCCGTTCCTGGGCAATTTGAATGGCGCGACGGGCGGCGCGGGCGAGATCGCGAGGATTCATCACGGCGTCGTCGCTCGAGCGCTCCGAGCTTTGCGGCACTTTGATCGTGCCGAAACAGAGGCTCGAAAATCGCCGCATGACGTTCGAATACACCTTCGGGCCCGCAATCGTGGTGAGACGATCGGCCAGCCAGCCGGCCCCGGCGCTCCGCAGCACGATCTCCAGCACGTTCGCGTCCGAGTACGACAGGTGGTTCGCGAAGATCACCACGCGCTTGTTCTCTACCGCCTCGAGATGTTGCGCGCCTTTGACGACAGGCGCTGGTCGCAGCACGCGCGGCGCGAGCGCGTGATGGATACGCCGTGCAAGAGGATCGTGGGGGTAGTACGCCCACTCGGCGCCGGCTCCGAGCAGTCTGGCGCTCAGCGTTTCGACGGCGTCCGGACCGGATTCGTCAATCGCTCGTTCAACACATGCACGAACGGCACTCCTGTCGGCCACCCGCTCGTGGGCGAGGAACCGGAGGATCGTGTCAACGAGCGGCTCGCGCCCGCACGTTGTGATGGTCGTTGTCTTATGCACTGACGAATGTGGGCGATTGGTCATCCGCAGCTGAAGTCTGCTAATGGCTGGTGGTTCATACCGCCCTTTCCGTGGCCGACCTGAAGGTCGGCACTACGAATGCCACGGTCCGAAGTCCCCAATCCCAAATCCCCAATCCCTAGTTCTCTAGTCCCTGATTTTGGTGCCTTCGTCCATGGCGATGTTCGCCAGACGATCGGCATCTTTGTTGTGTTCACGTCGGACGTGCTCGTACACGATGCGCTCGAGCCCCTCGGCAAGCGAGCGTGCCTGCCGAAACAGCGGAAGCAGCCCCGCGTTCTTGACTTTGTATTCGCCGCGCATCTGCTTGACGAGCAGCTCCGAATCCGACTTGATGCGAACGGCACGGTGGCCGTGCTCTTGCGCGTATTTGAGTGCGGCGAGCAGTCCGCTGTATTCGGCGACATTGTTGGTCGACGTGCCGAGGAAGCCGTTGAACTCGTTGATCAGCGCGCCATGCTCGTCTTCGATGCGCACGCCGTAGCCGGCGGGACCGGGATTACCACGGGCGCCGCCATCGATATACGCGACGATGGCCATTACGACTGGGAGACGGGCGCCGAGGCTTCGGAGTTGCCCGCGAAATAGAGAATCCGGCGACAACTGTCGCACTGGACGATTTGCTCGTTTTTTCGAACTTCGTTGAACACCTGCGGGCGCAGGCGCACATGACAGATCGTGCACAGCCCGTCTTTTGCCTCCGCGACCGCGACGCCTTTACGTCCTTTGGCAGTCGTTTCAAAAATCGCGAGCACGTGCCGATCGATTTCGGCGACGAGCGTGCCGCGCTCCGCGGTCGTCTTGTCGATTTCAGCCTGCAGGCCGGCGGTCTCGGCGTCGAGCGCGGCGCGCTGGGCTGCGACCTCCGTTTCAGCGGCCTTCAACTCGGCCTCGCTCTTCTTGATCGCCGCGTTGAGCTCGTCGGTCTCCATCATGACCTCGAGAATACGATCCTCGCGCGTGCGGATGTCGTTCTGCGCGGTCTCGATTTCGTGGAGCATCGCCGTGTACTCGCGGTTGGTTTTCACCTCGAGCAGCTGGTCCTTGTATTTTGCGAGGCGCGTCTGCACGCCGGCCACTTCTTTTTCTTCGATTCTCCGTTTGTCGCTCGCGGCTGCCAGTTTGGCCTTCACACCGGCGACCGCCTCGCGGGCGTTCTCCAGTCGCGCATCGAGAGCCTGCGTGCGGACCGGATAGTCGGCGATCCTCCGTCGCGCGTCGTCGGCAGTGGTTTCGAGGTGTTGCAGACGGATGAGGCGGGTGAGGTCAGGATTCATATTCAGCAAGGCAGCCTTTTCTTCCGGCAAAAAAAAAGCCCCGCAGGGGGGCTCGCTGAAAGGCGAAAGTATGAAGTGAAAAGTGGAAAGTGAAAGGTGGAAAGTAGAAAGTAGGTTCGGAGATTCCGAACGTGCTCTCTACTTTTTACTTTCCACTTTTTACTTTCCACTTTTCACTTTCACTTTCACCTTACGCGTATTCATCGGTTAAGTGGGCCCACCAGGATTCGAACCTGGGACAGGCCGGTTATGAGCCGGCGGCTCTGACCGCTGAGCTATAGGCCCGTAATCGATGCATGAAACTAAAAACTAGAAACTAGAATCTAAAACCTAAAAACCAAAATCTAAAAACCAAAACCTAATGCTGATCCAGATTCTAGATTCCAGATTTCAGGTTCACCTAACTCGTCCGTCCTTCCAAAAACGCGCGCAGCTTTCGACTCCTCGACGGATGCCGCAGCTTGCGCAGCGCCTTCGCCTCGATCTGGCGGATGCGCTCGCGCGTGACTGCGAAATTCTGACCCACTTCTTCGAGCGTATGCTCGCTGCCGTCGCCGACGCCGAAGCGCATTTTGATGACCCGCTCTTCGCGCGGCGTCAGGGTCTTCAGCACTGACTCGGTCTGCTCCTTGAGGTTGAGGTTGATCACCGCCTCGGCAGGAGAGACGACCTGGCGATCTTCGATGAAGTCGCCAAGATGCGAATCTTCCTCTTCGCCAATCGGCGTTTCCAGCGAAATCGGCTCCTGCGCGATCTTGAGCACCTTCCGCACTTTCGACACCGGAATATCCATCCGCTTCGCGATTTCCTCGGACGTCGGCTCCCGGCCGAGCTCCTGGACGAGCGCGCGAGACGTGCGGATGAGCTTGTTGATCGTCTCGATCATGTGCACCGGGATGCGGATGGTACGCGCCTGGTCGGCGATCGCGCGCGTAATCGCCTGGCGGATCCACCACGTGGCATATGTCGAGAACTTGTATCCGCGGCGGTACTCGAATTTGTCGACCGCCTTCATCAGGCCAATGTTGCCTTCCTGAATGAGGTCGAGGAACTGGAGGCCGCGGTTGGTGTATTTCTTCGCGATTGACACAACGAGGCGGAGGTTGGCTTCGACGAGCTCCTTCTTGGCCTGCTCGGCCTGCACTTCGCCGCGATAGATCGTGTCGAGCGTCGCGCGCAGGTGCTCGGTGCTCTGCTCGAGCTCGTCGGTGCGCACTTTGACCGCCGCGCGCAGCTCCTTGATGCGGCGGTGCATGTTCTTCTTGTCTTCGTCCTTCAGCTTGGGCGGCTTCTTGCCCTTCGGGTTCATCTGTCGCTCGATACCTTCGGCCTCGCGCTCGATCTTCCGGACCGACTCGACTTCGTCCTTGATCTGCTCGATGAGGCGCCGCTTGACGAGCTCGGTGAACTCGACCTCGCGAACGAACTGCGACAGCTCGACCTGGGCGCGCATCACCGCCCACCGCGCTCTGCGGTACTTCCGCTTCTGGCGCGTGTCGGTGCCTTTCGCGGTCTCGGCCAGTTTCTCCTCGCACTTCTGGACGATCGCGCGCTGCTTGCGAATCGCGTCGATCTGCTTCAGCACTTCCTTGGCGCGCTCATCGACGCGCTCGTCGGTGATCTCGTCGTCCTGGAAGATGACAAGCTCGCGGATGGTGCGGGTGCCGGCTTTCAGCTGATCGCCCATCGCGATGATCATCTTCGCGACAGTGGGCGTCCGCGAAATCGACTTGAT
The DNA here is from genome assembly GCA_963784045.1 of Vicinamibacterales bacterium. Classification (GTDB taxonomy): domain Bacteria; phylum Acidobacteriota; class Vicinamibacteria; order Vicinamibacterales; family JAMQPK01; genus JAMQPK01. Next base: position 27,847 of record CAWAPZ010000020.1, on the reverse strand, counting down.
GACGGCGAGCTTGCCGCGCTCGATCCGGCGGGCAATCTCGACTTCGCCTTCGCGCGTGAGGAGCGGCACGGTGCCCATCTCGCGGAGGTACATGCGGACGGGATCGTTGGTCTTGTCGAGCGCGCCCGGCGTCAGGTCGAGCTCCATCTCCTCGCTGCCCTCGGCCGTTCGATCGAATTGCTTCTCCTGGAGGTAGGTCTTCTCCGAGTCGACAACCTCGATGCCCGCGCTGCCAAACGTATTGAAAAGGTCATCGAGCTCGTCGGACGAGGTGATCTCGGCCGGCAGCAGTTCGTTGACCTCGTCGTACAGCAGGTAGCCTTTTTCCTTCCCGATGGAAATCAGCTGCCGTACTTCGTCGTATTTTTCTTCAATCGACAAGCGTTCCTCCTGCAAGCCACTCGTTGCTCGAACCTGACATGATAACCGAGTGGCCTCTATGAATGCACTCTTTGCGACAGTTCTTCTCTTTGCACCCTGAGCCGTTCCTTGCGCCGCCACAGCTCCGTAATTTCGGAATCGTGGAGATTGGTGCCGAGCTCCTGCAGTCGATCCATTTCCCGTTGGACAGCGGCAATCTCGCGCTCGACCCGAAGCTGCTGCAATTCCCGGGCGCAACTGAGTGGCGGTCCGGGGGGCAGACGTTCAGACGCGATACCTGTAACGAGGTGGGCCTCCACAGGGTTTAGACGCTCGAACAGGGCCGAAGGCATCACAGCCGGGGCGCGGTCGGCGAGCGTGCGCGCTTCCTCGAGAATGTGGCGCGTAGGTAAGCCCTCTAAGTCATTATCCTGCAAAACGTTGAGGGCCGCCATCCCCTGTTGGGGCTCGTGCACCAGAGCCCAAATCAGGCCTTTTTCGGCGCGCTTGACCTCCCCGAACGTCGGGATGTCGCGTGATGTCAGCCCCGGCCGCTTTTGCACCGCCGCTTTCCGGACCTCTGCACGGACCACCTCTTCTGTAATACGTGCCTTGTGGGCCAAACGATCACCGAATTGATCGCGAGCGGCCGGATCGGGAATTCTCGCCGCTACGGCGAGCATCGCGGTCAGAAACTGGCGCCGCCCTTCGTCGTTCGTCAGGTCATGGGCAGCAGCGGCACGGTCCAGCAGATACTCGAGGTACGGCCGCGAGTTTTTCAACAGGTCCAAGTACGCGTCCCTGCCTCGCTTCTGAACGAAGCTGTCGGGATCTTCGCCAGCCGGCAAAACCGCGACATTGACCTCGAATCCTTCCGCAACCAGCAGCTCGCACGATCGCGCCGCTGCGCCCTGGCCCGCGGCGTCCGGATCAAAGCTCAAGATCACTTTGGCGGTGAAGCGCCGAAGCAGTTGTGCCTGGGACGGCGTCAGGGCAGTGCCGCACGACGCGACGACGGGCACGATGCCGGCCTGCACCAATTGCGCGAAATCGAAATAGCCCTCCACCAAGACGGCGTAACCGAGCCGCCGGATGTCCGCCTTCGTTAGATTCAGACCGTAGAGAGTCCGGCTCTTCGTGTAGATCGTGGTCTCGGGCGAGTTCAGGTACTTCGGCTGCTGGTCTTTCTCCATCGCGCGCCCGCCGAAGGCCACAATCGATCCCGCGTCGCGAGCGATCGGAATCATGAGGCGGCCGCGGAACCGGTCGACGATCTGGCCGCTGTCCCTCTCGACCGCGAGACCGCTTCGCAGGAGCAGCGGCAACGGCAGGCCGTCCTTCACAAGCGCGGTCTTCAATCCTTCGGCCGCCGGCGGGGCGTATCCGATGCCGAGCGTCTTGATGGTGTCTGACGTGATGCCCCGATCGTGCAGCATGCGCTGCGCCCGTCTGCCCGCCGGTGTCGACAGTTGGGCCTGAAAATACGTCGCGGCACGTTCGTGCGCTTTCAGCATTCCTTCGCGTTCTGCCGCGTCTGCATGTGCGTCGCGACCGCCTACCTGCTCGGGCAGCGGCATGCCGAACTTCGACGCGAGATGCTTCACCGCGTCGACGAAGCCAAGCTTCTCCTGGAGCTCGAGAAACTTGAAGACGTCGCCCCCGACACCGCAGCCGAAACAATGGAAAAAGCCTTTCTCGCGATTGACGTGGAATGAAGGGCTTTTCTCGGAGTGAAACGGGCAAAGGCCCTTATACGTGGCGCCCGATTTCCTGAGCGACACAAACTCCTGCACGACCTGCAGGATATCGGCCTGCATGCGCAGGTCGTCTATGAATGACTGGGGGAAACCCACGAGGCCTATCTTGAACCGAATCTACAATCTGGAATCTAAAATCTGAAAACAATCTTCCAATCTTCAATCTTTCAATTCTGCGATAGTCACCCCACCTCCGCCCTCTTGCGGCGACGCGGGTCGGACACTGGTGACCAGCGGATGCTTGTGGAGGTAGTCGACAACGGCGTCCTTCAGCCGGCCGGTACCGAAGCCGTGAATCAACCGCAATGTTCGCTGTTCTGACAGCAGACTCTCGTCGAGAAATTTTTCGAGCCGGTCCAGTGCCTGATCGACCGTGTTGCCGACGAGCAACAACTCGCTCGCCGATACGCCCTCGCGTGGCTGCAGCTGTACGTTGACGCGCACCGCGGCGGGCTCGCGTTTTGCCGGTGCACCGCCGACCACGCGAAGCTCGCTCGTCTGCGATCGAAAACGCTTGCCTCGCACTTCCACTTCCGCTTCGCGGTCGTGCACGTTCACGACGACTCCTTCAAGGCCGAGCGACCCGAGTACCACGCGATCGCCGACGATGACGTGCCGCATCGGAGGCGCCGGCTCGGCTGGAGCCGCCGGCACAGGGTCGTTGCGATACTTTTCGATAAGCGCGTCAACCGCGGTGCGGGCATCCACGCGCAGGCGGCCAACGTCGCCTGTGGACGGCGGGGCGATATTGCGCGTTGCCTGTTCCGCCACCGCGGCCGCCTGCTTCTTCAGGTCGGCGACGATCGCGTCGATCTCGGCACGCGCGTCGCGAAGACGCTCATCGAGTTTCTCATTGAGCCGCAGTCTGAACGTCTCTTCGCGATGCCGCAGTGATTCTTCACGCAGGCGCGCGCGGGTGTCGGCGTCTCCTAACGTCTCCCGCTCCCGCTTCACCAGCCGCCGCTCGTGCTCCAGTGCGCGCAGATCGCTATCGACCTTGGCGAGGTGCTCGGCGAGCTGGGCTTCGCGCTCCGATAAGTTCTTCCTGGCGTTGTCGATGATCGTCCCGTTCAGGCCCAGACGCCCGGCCATTTCGAGCGCGAGGCTTCGGCCCGGCGATCCGTACTGAATGTGATAGGTCGGCTCGTAGGTGTCCGGGGTAAACCCGAACGCCGCGGCCGTCACGCCGGGAGTCGTGGCCGCGTAGGTCTTGAGAGCCTCGTAGTGGGTCGTCGAGATCACGATCGCGCCGCGCGTCCGGAAATGGTCGATGATCGCGACGCCAAGCGCTCCACCTTCGAGGGGGTCGGTTCCAGCGCCGAGCTCGTCGAGCAGAACGAGGGCCGGCAGCGCGAGCGAGCGATCCATCCCTGCAATGTTCGTGATGTGCCACGAAAACGTGCTGAGGTTCGCCGCAATCGACTGTTCGTCGCCGATGTCGGCAAAAACAGTCCGGAAGACGGGCAGCCGCGCTTCGGCTGCCGGCACGAACAACCCCGCCTGAGCCATCAAGGCCAGCAGGCCCGCGGTCTTCAGCGCCACGGTCTTGCCTCCGGTGTTCGGACCCGTGATCAGCAGGACGGTCGTTGGAGGGATCACCAGGACGTCGACGGGCACGGGCTCCTTCGCCGGGGTGTGTCCCCGCTCGCGCAGCCCGGCGTTATCGTCCGCCTGCCGCGCGATGACGCCCGGAATCAGCAGCGGGTGGCGCGCGCCGCGCAGCTCGAGACGGCCGTCCTGCGACAACACCGGCGCGACGCCGGAGACGAGCTGCGCGAACCGCACTTTGGCCTGGATCGTATCGAGCTCGGTCGCCGCGTCGACCGCTTGTCGAAGCTCGATCGGCTTGAGGCGGAACGAGTCGGTCAGGTGCCGCAGGATGCGATGCACTTCTTCGCGCTCCTGCTGCTCGAGTGCGACGATCTCGTTGTTGATCTCGACTGTGCTGAGCGGCTCCAGATAGAGACTGGCGCCGCTTCCGGAGCTGCCGTGAATGACGCCGGGAATCGACGCTCGATGCTCTGCCTTGACGACGAGCACGTAACGACCGTCGCGGTCGCTCACGACCTGGTCCTGCAGATAGCGCGAGGTGTCCTTGCCTCGCAGATACGATTCGAGCGTCGATCGCAGGCGCGTCCGCTGTTTGCGCATCGACACGCGGATCCGCGACAGCTCTGGACTCGCGTTGTCATTGACTTCTCCGGACGGGTCGATCTTGCTGCGGACGTCGGCTATCTGGTTCTTGAACGACCCGCAGTTTTCCGCAAGCGCTTTGAGCGTGGGAAACGGTCCGCTGACCCGGCGGATCGTCGCGCACGTGAGCGCAAGCGAATCGAGGAACTCGGCGAACGCCAGCAGCCGCAGCGGATCGAGCGCGCGTCCCTCGACCGCGAGCGCCGAGAGCACGGTGTCGAGGTCGGCAGGAGCGTTGAGTAAGAACGCGGGGTTGGCGTCGAGGGTACTTCACGCCTTCGCTGGTTGCGCCGAGCAGTTGGGCGGCGCGCTGCGGATCGGACTGCGGCTCGAGTTCGGCGAGGCGGGCCTCACCGAGCGGCGTGAGCGCGAACCCGCGCACGACGTCGACGATGGCGTCCCACTCTAATGCGCGAAGTGCACCGATATGCATCGTTCGATCTATAGATCTATAGATTTCGAGATCTATAGATGATTAATCCGGCTCGCGATAGCGCCGGCGCCGAAGCCGTTGTCGATGTTGACCACCGACACACCAGCCGCGCAGCTGTTCAGCATGCCGAGCAGCGCCGCGAGCCCGCCGAAGCTGGCGCCGTACCCAACGCTCGTTGGAACGGCAATCACCGGCACTTTCACAAGCCCACCAATCACGCTCGGCAGCGCGCCTTCCATTCCCGCGACAACGACCACCGCGCGCGCCGAGGTCAGGCGAGGATGCTCCCCGAGCAAGCGATGAATGCCCGCGACACCGACATCGAACAGCCGATCGACGGTGTTGCCCATGATCTCTGCTGTCACGCACGCTTCTTCAGCCACTGGGAGATCCGACGTACCGGCAGCCGCTACGAGGATGGTGCCGCGGCCGGGTTGAACATCCCTCTGACGGTACGTGATCGTACGGGCAAGAGGCTGAAAGATCGCCCCGGGAACCTCCGTCTCGACCTTGGTGAACGCGTCCTCACTCGCGCGAGTCACGAGCAGGGTGTGCCCACGCGACACGATCTCGACCGCAATCGACGCGATTTGTTCGGGCGTCTTCCCTAAACCAAACACGACTTCCGGGAACCCCTGGCGCAACTCCCGCTGGTGGTCGACCCGGGCAAATCCGAGGTCCTGAAAGCCTCGCGCGTTCACCAACTGGATCACTTGCTCTGCTGCGGCGTCCGTAGTCAAGCCGCCCGACCGTACTTGGTCCAGCAATTGCTGCAGGTCGGACAAAGTTGCGATTGGAGTATAATCTGCGGACGTTTTCGGCCCAATCGTGCTCACGGCATGACTCCCTCTGACACAATCATCCTCGTCAGCTATTTCTTCGTCCTGAGCATTCTGGCCGTGTACGGCTGGCATCGGTACTACCTCGTGTATCTTTACATGAGGCATAGGGAATCCCAACCATCCGAACCGGAGCCGCTCGACCCGCTGCCGTTGGTCACGGTTCAACTTCCTATTTACAACGAGATGTACGTCGCCGATCGGCTGATTGAGGCCGTGTGCGGCCTCGACTATCCGCGGGAGCTGCTCGAAATTCAGGTTTTGGACGACTCGACCGACGAAACCTGCGAAATCGCGGAGCTGGCTGTCCGGCGGCATGCGGCGCATGGCACCGATATCAAGTACTTCCATCGAGCTGACCGCACTGGTTACAAGGCGGGGGCGCTCGAAGCCGGGCTGCAAGTGGCCCGCGGTCGCTATATCGCCATTTTCGACGCCGATTTCCTGCCGTCCGCAGACTTTCTGCATCGTCTGTTACCGCACTTTGCGGACCCAAAGGTGGGGATGGTGCAGGCGCGCTGGGGGCACATCAACCAGGATTACTCGCTGCTCACGAAGATCCAGTCGATTTTGCTCGATGGCCATTTCGTGCTCGAGCACGGCGCCCGCAACCGCGCCGGCCACTTCTTCAATTTCAACGGCACGGCGGGTATGTGGCGCCGCGAGACGATTGGCGATGCGGGTGGATGGCAGCACGACACCCTCACCGAGGACCTGGATCTGAGCTACCGCGCGCAGCTTCGCGGGTGGAAGTTCGTATTCTTGCCGGACGTCGTGTCGCCGGCCGAAGTGCCGGTCGAAATGAATGCCTTCAAGTCGCAGCAGCACCGCTGGGCAAAAGGCTCGATTCAGACCTGCAAGAAGCTTCTGCCGCGGATACTGCAAGCCGACCTGCCGACGCCGGTCAAGGCCGAGGCTTTCTTTCACCTGACGGCGAATTTCAACTACTTGTTGATGACCGTCCTGTGCGTGCTGATCTTCCCGTCGATGGTGATCCGCTACGAGATGGGCTGGTACGAGATGCTGCTCATCGACGTGCCCCTCTTTTTCGCGGCGACGATGTCGTTCTGCAACTTCTACATGGTCTGCCAGCGGGAAATCCACACTGACTGGGTGAGCCGGCTGCGCTACATGCCGTTCTTGATCTCGATCGGCATCGGCCTATGCGTCAATAACTCAAAGGCAGTGCTCGAGGCGCTTTTCGACAAGAAGTCTGAGTTTACGAGAACGCCGAAATATCACATCGAAAGCGATAGCGACGAGTGGGTATCGAAGCGCTACCGGCAGTCGGTGACGATCCAGCCGCTGATCGAGCTGGGCCTCGGCCTCTATTTCACCGCCACCGTGTTCTACGCGTTGGCGAACGGGATTTACGGCACGCTGCCGTTTCTGGTCCTCTTCCAAATCGGCTTCCTCTACACGGGCCTTCTCTCGATCGTCCAGCAGTTCTCCGGCGACGGCGTTGTATTGAAAACGCAGGTTCCGGACAGCCAGTAACCTTTCGATCCTGACGCAGAGCCGCAGAGTTTTTTCTCGAAGAATTCTCTGCGCCTTCGCGTCTCTACGTTGAAACACCGTGGATCGGCGGGTACGCTATCATCAAGCCAGTGGCCAGCGAAACACCGGTAAAAGCGGGTCTCGAGGACATCGTCGTCGCATCGTCGTCGATTTGCTATCTCGACGGCTCGCACGGTGTGCTCGCATACCGCGGCTACGACATCCACGATCTGGCCGAGAATGCGTCATTCGAGGAGGTCTGCTATCTCCTGTGGCATGGACGATTGCCCAACCGCTCAGAGTTGGGCGAGGTGCAGTCTCAACTCGCGGCGTCTCGCCGGCTGCCCGAAGGCGTGCTGCGCTTGATGCGGTCGCTGCCTGCAGCGAATTCGATGGATACCCTTCGCACGCTCGTGTCGAGCTTGTCGCACTTTGATGCGGGTGCGAACGACATGTCGCCTGAAGGCAGGTATCGGACGAGCGTCGCGCTGACCGCGCAGGTGGGCACCGTCGTTGCGACCATCGGGCGCATGGCGAACGGTGGCGGTGTCATCGACCCCGATCCCGCGCTCAACCATGCGGCGAACTTCCTCTACATGCTCACGGGAAAGCGGCCAAGCCAGCTCGAATCCAAGGCATTTGACGTGGCCCTCGTGCTCCACGCCGACCACGAGTTCAACGCGTCCACGTTCGCGGGGAGGGTGGCTGCTGCGACGCTGACCGACGTGCATTCCGCGGTCACCGGGGCGATCGGGGCTCTGAAAGGTCCGCTCCACGGCGGAGCGAACACGGACGTGATGAATCTGCTGCTCGAGATCGGGCAGGACGCGACGGATCAGAAGGTCGAAGAGATCATTCGAGCGAAGTTGGCCGGAAAAGAGAAGATCCCTGGCTTTGGCCATCGCGTGTACCGCACTGAAGATCCGCGTGCCACGCACCTGCGGAGAATGTCGGAAGAGCTGTGCACACGGACCGGCCACCGGCGTTGGTTCGAGATTTCACAGAAGATCGAACAAGTCGTGAAGGCGCAGAAGCAGCTGAACGCCAACGTCGATTTCTATTCGGCGACGACGTACTACGCGCTCGGCATCCCGGTGGACCTGTTTACGCCGGTTTTCGCGGTGAGCCGCATGTCCGGGTGGACGGCGCACGTGCTCGAGCAGTACGAGAACAATCGCCTCATTCGTCCACGGGCCGAATATACCGGCCCTGCCTACCCGCAGCCATACGTTCCGCTCGATAGACGCTAACTCGAGGTTCGGCTGCGGGCTTCTGGCTCCCGGCCACTCACGCTACAATTGGTGGGTCGGCTGCACTCAGGCCCGAAGCCTAGAGCCTGAAGCCTGAAGCCCATTCATGGATCCGCTTCGCGTTCGTAATTTTTCCATCATCGCGCACATCGATCACGGCAAGTCGACGCTGGCCGATCGCCTTCTCGAGACGACCGGGGCCCTGCAGGCGCGCGAAATGGAGGCGCAGGTGCTCGACTCGATGGATCTCGAGCGCGAGCGCGGAATCACCATCAAAGCCCATCCCGTGCGTTTGAACTACACGGCGAAAGACGGGCAATCGTATGTGCTGAATCTGATCGACACGCCCGGACACGTCGACTTCTCGTACCGAGGTCACGCGCTCTCTGGCGGCGTGCGAAGGCGCGCTGCTGCTGGTCGACGCGTCGCAGGGCGTCGAAGCGCAGACGCTGGCGAACGCATACCTTGCGGTCGAGCATAATCTCGAGATCATTCCCGTCATCAACAAGATCGACTTGCCCGGAGCGGAGCCGGAGGAAGCGCGCCGCCAGATCGAGGAGATCATCGGCCTCGACGGGACGGGCGCCATTCTGACGAGCGCGAAGGAAGGCATCGGCATCACCGACGTGCTCGAAGCTGTCGTCCACCGTTTGCCGCCGCCGAAAGGCGATGGATCAGCGCCTTTGAAGGCCTTGATTTTCGATTCGTGGTACGACCCGTACCGCGGTGTCGTCATCGTGGCCAGGGTGCTTGAAGGCACGCTGCGCAAGGGAACGAAGATCCGGCTGATGGCGCTGGGCCAGGATTACGAGATCGATCAGATCGGCGTATTTTCGCCCAAGCCGGAGCCGATCGATGACCTGGGTCCAGGCGAGGTCGGGTTCGTCGTCGCGAACATCAAGACCGTCAGCGACGCGAAGATCGGCGACACGATTACCGAGACCAACAGGCCTGCCGCGGAGGCGTTTCCCGGCTTCAAAGAGCTGAAGCCGATGGTGTTTGCGGGGCTGTATCCCGTCGAGAGCCATGAGTACTCCGAGCTTCGCGAGGCGCTCGAGAAGCTGCGCCTCAACGACGCGTCATTCTTTTTCGAGCCCGAAACGTCGGCTGCGCTCGGGTTCGGGTTCCGCTGCGGCTTTCTCGGATTGTTGCACATGGAGATCGTGCAGGAGCGGCTCGAGCGCGAGTTCAACATGGATCTCGTCACGACGGCGCCGGGGGTTCTTTACAGAGTGACGACCACTGACGGCACCGTGCTCGAGATCGACAGCCCCTCCAAACTGCCTGAGAGCAACGTCGCGAAAATCGAAGAGCCTATCATCACGGCGATGATGCTGACGCCAGCGGAGCACGTCGGAGGGATCCTGCAGCTTTGCCAGGACAAGCGCGGTGTGCAGAAATCGCTCGAGTACCTCAGCTCGAACCGGGTACTGGTCACCTATGAGCTACCGTTCAACGAGGTGGTGCTCGACTTCTACGACAAGCTCAAGACGCTGTCGCGGGGCTATGCGTCGCTCGACTATCATGTGACCGGCTACTGGGAGTCGCCGCTGGTGAAGATGGATATCCTCGTCAACGGCGATCCGGTCGACGCGCTGTCTGTCATCGTGCATCGCGACGCCGCCTACGAGCGCGGGCGCGCGCTCGCCTCGAAGATGCGCGAGCTCATTCCGCGGCAGATGTTCGAGGTGGCGATTCAGGCGGCGATAGGGGGCCGCATCATCGCGCGCGAGTCGGTCAAGGCGTTGCGAAAGAACGTGCTCGCGAAGTGCTACGGCGGCGATATCTCGCGCAAGCGCAAGCTGCTCGAGAAGCAGAAGGAAGGAAAGAAGCGAATGAAGCGCGTCGGCAAGGTCGAGATCCCGCAGGAAGCATTCCTGGCCGTCCTCAAGATGGGAACGGAAGGCGAATGACGCCCGCCGCGCCCTTCAAGAAGTCCGTCCCCCGCGAGTATTTCGAATCGCTCGTCATTGCGGTTGTGCTCGCGCTGTTCATCCGGACGTTCGTCGTCCAGGCCTTCAAAATTCCGACCGGTTCGATGGAGCCCAACCTGCTCATCGGCGATCATCTGCTCGTCAACAAACTCGTGTTCGGCCCGTATGCCAGCGGCGCCGAGCGGACGCTGTTGCCGATGAAGGAGATCAACCGCGGGGACGTCATCGTGTTCAAGTATCCCGAAGACCCGGAGCGGGACTTCATCAAGCGCGTCGTCGGACTGCCGGGTGAGCACGTCGAAGTGCGCCACAAGCGCGTCTACGTGAATGGCCATCTGATGGACGAGTCTTTCGCTCACTACATGGAAGAGCCGCCACCGGTCCCTCAAGAGCTGGAACAGGCCGAACGCGAAGGACTGAGCGGGGATCCGCGCGAGAACTACGGCCCGGTCACTGTTCCGCCGAAACATTACTTCGTGATGGGCGACAACCGGGACAACTCGCAGGACAGCCGCTACTGGGGCTTCCTGCCGCGCGATTATGTAAAAGGCCGGGCACTCGTTATTTACTGGTCGTACGACGCGGAATCCGGAAACGTCCTCACGGCCACCCGCTGGGGCCGGCTGCTTCGCCAAGTGCGCTGAGCCCGCCGCTCACGCCGCGGCGTTCGATCGAGTGAGACCCGGATCAAACGTGGCGCGTCCCGAAGATGGCCGTGCCGAGCCTGACAATCGTGGCCCCTTCCTGCACGGCGATTTCGAAGTCGTGACTCATACCCATAGACAACTCCCGCAGGATCGCCCGGTCGAGACCCTCGTTCAAAAGTGTGTCTCGAAGGGCCCTGAGGGTGGCGAAGTACGGACGCGTATCTTCAGGGTTGTCGAACAACGGTGGAATGGTCATCAGCCCGACGCATCGCGCCGACCGGCAGCTGGCAGCTGCCCTGACGATGTCCATGGCCTCGGCCTGCGGTGCGCCATGCTTGGTTGCCTCTCTACCGAGATCGACCTGCACGAGCAACTCGGGCGTGGTTCCCGCGTCGGTCGCCGCCGCATCGATCGCTTCGAGCAGGCGCCGGCTGTCTACGGAATGTATGGCGCTGAATCTGGGCACGGCCTTGCGGACCTTATTCGACTGGAGCGTACCGATTAGGTGCCATCTGGTCGCAAGGTCAGCCGATCCATCGATCTTCCATAGAGCTTCCTGAACGCGGTTTTCACCGAAGTCGGCCTGGCCTGCCGCTGCAGCCGCCCTGACGTGGTCCAAGTCGAATGTCTTGGAGACGGCGAGGAGCCGGACGTCGTCGGGATTGCGGCCGGCGTCCCGGGCCGCCCGTTGGATGCGCGAGCGCACATCGTCCAGGTTGCGCGCGATGTGGGAAAGGTCCATAAAAGAGCAAAGGCCGGGTCTGAAGACCCGGCCTTTGTTACTAGAGCTTAGAGCCTAGAGCCCAGAGCCTATTTCAACATCGGTTTCAGTGCTTCATACGTCGTTTTCGCTTCGGCTGCGTTCTTGCCTGACGGGTCTAGCTTCAGGTACGTCTCGTATTCGACTGCCGCTTCCTTCATCTTGCCGAGGTTCAGGTACACCTTGCCGAGCATGAAGTGTGAGTCGGCGTGATTGGGGTTGGCCTTGATGGCCGCCTCGAATGTCGACCCTGCTTCAGGGAACTTATTGGCGTTCCACAGCCCGACGCCGGCGCTATAGAGCGAATCGGCATTGCCGCCGCCTCCCGACGCGATGCTGAGCTCGGCGGATTTCGCCGATGCCGCCGCCGCGAGATCCATCTTCTTGTCCTGTGTATAGAGGACCGCAAGGGCGTTGTACGCCTCAGGGTAGTTCGGGCGCAGCTCGATGGCCTTCTTGAAGGCAGCTTCGGCGGCGTCGCTGTTCTTCAGCTGCTGCTGAGATACGCCGACGTTGAAGTAGCAGTCCGCGCACGTGGGCATCGCGACGCCCGCGGCGGTAAACGCTTCGACGGCCCCCTGATGATTGCCGGTGTTTGCCGCGGCAACGCCGGCCTCGAAGTATTTCTTGATCTCCTGGTTCTTCTTGGCCTGCTCCTCACTGACGCGCGCAGCGCGCGAGAGCTTGAAGTTGGTGGTTGTGAAGTTGCCGATCTTGACGGCGGCGCGCGCCTCATCCTCGCCGACGCCCTCTTTCGACGCGACGATGAGGTACTGGCCTGACTTCGGCAGGGTGCCGATGATGTAATTGCCGTTCTTGTCGCTCTTCGCCTGCCACTTCTGGCCGCCCTGATCGGGGATGGCGGTCACGAGGATCTGCGCGTCCGGCACAGGTGCGTCCTTATCGTCCACTACCTTGCCCTGGATACGGCCGGTCTGCGCGAGCGCCGGCACGGCTAGCGCCAGCATCGCGCCGGCAATCAACGAAGTCAGCGTCCGCCGGCCAAGTTTTCCGGAAAACATATCACCCTCCACACGTTATTTCGGCAGTTCGCCCGTTGGGCATACCCACGGCCAACTCCTGAATAGAAAAGGAAATCTGAGATTAGTTTACACGAAAGGCCGAATCCTCTATGACGGGGCAAAAAACCGTTCGATATCGGCGATTTCGCGTGTGATGCCGGCAGGGGGCAGCGACGCCAGAAACCGTCGTCCGTACCCCATTGTCTGAAGGCGTGGATCGAGTACCGCGAGGACTCCGCGATCGTCACGATGGCGGATCAGACGCCCCAGCCCCTGCAGCAGCGTGAGGATGGCCAGCGGTACCTGGTACTCGCCAAATGGCTGGCCGCCCCTGTCCGCGATCGCCTCGATCCGGGCGGCAGTAATCGGATCGCCGGGCGACGCGAACGGCAGTTTGTCGATGATCACGCAGCTCAGGGCATCGCCCATCACGTCGACTCCCTGCCAGAAGCTCGACGTCGCCAGCAGCACGGCGTTTGGCGTCGTGCGGAACTGATCGAGCAACGTCGACCGCGGCGCGGAACCCTGCACGAGAATCGGGTACGGTAATTCGATCTCGGCGATCTGCTGAATCGCGCGCAGTGCCGCGTAGCTGGTGAAGAGGACGAAGGCCCGTCCCTTCGTCGCTTCGAGGATGCGGATGATCTCGCGCGCCGCTGACGCCGTGAAATCCACCGAACGCGGATCGGGCATGCGCCGCGGCAGGTACAGAATCGCCTGCCGGCGGTAGTCGAACTCCGGAGGGAGCTTGATGAACTGTGACGCCCCTGACTTGTCGAGTCCCAACCGGCTGCGGACGAAATCAAAGGTGCCTTCGACCGTCAGCGTGGCAGATGTCAGCACGGTCGCTCTCATCCGATCGAACAGCACGTCGCGCAGGATCGTGGACACGTCGATCGGCGCCGCGCGCAGAAAGAGGCCACGGCCTCGCGTTTCGAGGAAGTAGACGTAGTCTGGCTCGTTCGCGCGCAGGATGAAGCGCAGCTCGTCGCGTAGCTCGCCCGCCCGGTGCGAAAGGCTCACGAGATCCATTTTCGCGGCGTCCTGCGGCTTGTCGGGCTCGGGCGGCGCAGGTTTGATGAGCGCCGCTGTGGCTTCGATCACGTCGAGCGCGCTCATGACGAGGGCGGCATCTTCGTAGAACGGCTCAAGTGTCTTCGCTGTCACGCGAACCCGGTTTTCCGTCGGCTGCTGCGCCCGCGAAGCCATGCCGCTGGCCACGTTGCGGAAGAATTCGTGCGCCCGGTCTTTCGCACGGTCGAGCATTTCGCGCAGCTCCGGTCCTTTCTCTCCGGCGACGCCGGTCGAGATCAAACGCTCGCCGTCCCGCGACAGCTCGTCGAACCTGTAGGTGCTCACGGACACGCCGAAATACTGCGTGGCCACGTCTTCCAGCTGGTGCGCTTCGTCGACGACGGCGTAGCTGCACTCCGGGATGACTTCGCCGTACGCGCTTTGGCGGACCGCCGCGTCGGCGCACAGCAGATGATGATTCACGACGACGAGGTTCGACTCGGCGGCTCGCGACCGCATGCGCGTGACGAAGCACTCTGTGTAGCGTGGGCACTCGGTGCCGATACAGTTTTCGGATGTCGCGGCGATTTCTCCCCAGAACGGAAGGTCCTCAGGCAGGTCTGCGATCTCGGCGCGGTCGCCGGTCTCTGTCCGCTTCGACCATTCCTCGATGATGGGAAGAAAAATCTGCGGCGCGGATTCTCCAAACAGCTGGAGGGTGCCCGTCTTCGCCCCTTCGCGAAAGGATTCGAACCTGTGCAAGCACAGGTAGTTGCCGCGCCCCTTCATGTAGGTGGCGGTGAAGGGCACGTTCAGGGCTTCCCGCAGCAGTCCAAGGTCCTTGAAGTAGATCTGCTCCTGGAGGTTCTTCGTGCCCGTCGACACGAGGACGCGCTGGCCGCTGAGGATTGCGGGGACGAGATAGGCGAGCGTCTTGCCGGTGCCGGTTCCCGCTTCGACCAGCAGCACGCCACCCTGTTCGAGCGTGCCGGCCACCGCCTCGGCCATCCGGCGCTGAGCGGGACGGCTCTCAAAGGTCGGCAGCGACTGCGCCAGCGATCCCGAGTCTGTGAAGATCTCGGCGACCCGGCTCGACAGGTCGGTGGTCTGACCCCCGTGATATCACGGGGGTCAGACCCCGTACAGCGGGAACATCCGGCACAGCTTCTCGACTTCGACTTTCACCATGGCGAGCGCGGCATCATCGTTGGGTGTGGCCAGCGCGCGCATGATGAGCTCGCCGACCTTGTCCATTTCTCGCTCGCCCATTCCCCGCGTGGTGACCGCGGGCGTGCCGATGCGGATGCCGCTTGCTGTCATTGGCGGGTTCGGATCGAACGGGATGGCGTTCTTGTTGACAGTGATACCGGCCTTTCCGAGCGCGGCTTCGGCCGCTTTCCCGGTAAGGCCGCGCGAGAACACGTCGACGAGCATCAAATGGTTGTCCGTGCCGCCGCTGACGAGGCGGAACCCTCCGGCAACGAGCCCGGAGGCGAGCCGCCTGGCGTTGGCGACAATCTGCTTCTGATAATCGACAAACGACGGATCGGCGGCTTCCTTGAAGCACACGGCCTTGGCCGCGATGATGTGCATCAGCGGCCCGCCCTGCAGTCCCGGGAACACCGCTTTGTCGAGATCCTTCGCGTACTTTTCGCGGCACAAGACCATGCCCGCCCGCGGTCCGCGCAGAGTCTTGTGGGTGGTCGTCGTGACAAAGTCGGAATATGGAACCGGGCTCGGATGCTGTTTGCCCGCGACCAGGCCGGCGATGTGGGCCATGTCTGTGACCATCGGCGCCCCGACGCGCTGCGCGACCTCGCCGATCCGCGCGAAGTCGATGACGCGCGGGTACGCGCTCGCCCCGACCATGATCATCTTCGGTTTGTGGGCCTCTGCGAGGCGTGCCAGCTCGTCGTAATCGATCCGCTCGTCGTCCTTACGGACGCCGTACGGGACGATCGTGTAGAGCTTGCCCGAGAAGTTTAGCGGATGGCCGTGCGTAAGGTGTCCGCCATGTGCCAGGTTCATGCCGAGCACCGTGTCGCCCGGCTTGAGCAGCGTGAAGTACACCGCCATATTCGCCTGCGCGCCCGAATGGGGCTGGACGTTGGCGTGTTCTGCGCCGAACAACGACTTCGCGCGTTCGATCGCGAGCGTCTCTGCGACGTCAACGAATTCGCAACCGCCGTAATAGCGCTTGCCCGGATATCCTTCGGCGTACTTGTTGGTCAGCACCGACCCTGCTGCTTCGAGGACTGCGCGGCTGACGAAGTTCTCCGATGCGATGAGCTCGAGGCCGTCGTTCTGCCGGCGCTCTTCGCTGCGTACGGCTTGAGCGATATCGGGATCCGTGTCCGCAAGGCTGAGCGATCGTGCTGGAGCGGCTGCTTTCAACGTCATGGCGTTTCAATCTCCGCTATCTGGTCCAGGCGTTTCTGGTGGCGGCCGCCCTCGAAGGGCGTATCCAACCACAATTTGAGGATGTCATCGGCGAGCCCGAACGCGACGATGCGGCCGCCCATGGAGAGAACGTTCGCGTCGTTATGCTGCCGCGACAGCCGCGCGGTATAGAGATCGTTGCACAACGCCGCACGCACCCCGCGCACTTTGTTGGCGGCAATCTGCTCGCCCTGTCCGCTGCCGCCAAGGACGATTCCCCGGTCCACCTTTCCCGCGACGACCGCCCGCCCGACGGTGGCGCAGATGGGCGGATAGTCCACCGGTGCGTCGCTGTCCGTGCCGTGATCGTCGACCTGATGCCCGAGCGCTGTGAGGGTTTTCTTCAGGTGTTCCTTGAGAGAAAAGCCGGCATGGTCTGCGCCAATCGCAATCCGCATGGGATGGGAATGATAATACGGGTACGCAGTTGGCGGTTAGTGGTTGGTGGCGACCACCAATTACCAACGACGAACCACCAACCATCATGGAACAAACAATCACCGTCACCGCTCGCGGGGAAGAGCGCATTCAGAACGGCCATTTCTGGGTGTATCGAGGCGACATCGCGGGGGGTCGCGCAGAGCCTGGCGCGGTCGTCCGCGTCACGGCCGCGAACGGCCGTTTCCTGGCTCGCGCTTTTTACAGCGACAAATCGCAGATCACCTTGCGGATCCTGACGCGCCACGACGTCGCCGTCGATCGCGCCTTCTGGCGCTCGCGTCTCGAGCGCGCGATCGGATTTCGTGAGACGCTCGGCATCGACGCAACGGCGTATCGACTCGTGCATGGCGAAGGCGATCTGATTCCCTCGCTCATCGTGGATCGCTACGGCGACTACATCGTGCTTCAGGCGCTGTCGCAAGGCAGCGACAGGCTGACGCCCGACGTCACGGCACTGCTCGTGGAGATCGCCGGCCCGAAGGGGATCATCGCGCGCAACGATCCGCGCGTCAGGCTCCTCGAAGGGCTCGCACAGAACGTCGCGGTGATTCACGGAGCGATTCCCGAACGAGTGGCGGTTCGTGAAGGCCGCATCGAGTACGACGTCGATCTTCGGCACGGGCAGAAAACGGGCGCATTTCTCGATCAGCGCGAGAACCGTTCGGCGGCGGCGCAGTACGCGCGTGGGCGGGCGCTCGATTGCTTCAGCTACGCCGGTGGCTTCTCATTGCAGCTCTCCCCGCACGTCGACGAGCTGACGGCGCTCGACATCTCGGAGGATGCGACCGCGCTGCTCACCCGCAACGCGGCGCGGAACGGCCTCTCGAACGTGCAGGCCCGGACCACGAACGTGTTCGACGAGTTGCGGACCCTCGAGCGCATGGGCGAAGCCTTCGATACGATCGTGCTGGATCCGCCGGCTTTCGCCAAGAGCAAGAGCGCGATTCCCAAGGCTCTTTCGGGATACAAGGAAATCAACCTGCGCGCGCTGAAGCTGCTGAAGCCCGGTGGCTTTCTCATCACCTGCAGTTGCTCCTATCACGTCAACGAGGCTGCGTTCGCCGAAGTGATACTCGATGCGGCGCTCGACGCCCGCATCGACGTGAGCGTGGTGGAGAAGCGGATGCAGGGCCGGGATCATCCCGTCGTCCTCGGCATGCCGGAGACGTATTACCTGAAGTGCTTCATCCTGCGGAAGCTGGGCTAGGCGTTCGTCTCAACGCAAAGACGCCAAGGCGCAAAGGAATTCTCTTAACAGCGATCAAGATTCCCTGACGCAGACAAACACCTCATGTGCGCCAGGCTCCAGGTCGGAGTGCTCGAACGGAATCACCCTGGGCGTGAAGCCGATTTCGTCGAATAGCCGGAGCCAGGTGGCACGCGGAAACAGCCCTTCGACATGGCGATCGTGCTCGACGCGGGTCGACCCATCGGAATCGCGCAGCAGGCAGGCGTAGTCCACCACGTATGTGGAGTCACCTGGATCTGGATCCCAGCTCCACTCCAGCCATCGCATACCGCGGGTGCCTGCGTCCTCACCGCCAGTGTCAGTGCCAGTTCTGAAGTTCTCCGAGATGTAATCGGGGCAGAACAACGCCACGCCGCCCGGCCTGCAGTGGACGAAGGCCGTTTCGATGGCCTTCCGAAGATCTGACTCGGTCGTCATGTAACAGATGGCATCGTGCACGAACACCGCGTCGAACTGTCTGCCAAGCCGCACCGTCCGCATGTCGCCCTCGTAGTGCGCCAGTTCGGGATTGAGCGCGCGGCTTGCCGCGAGCATGCCGCTGGACACGTCGACGAGGACCATTTCTCTGTAGTGCTGCTTCATGTGCGACGCGTTGTTGCCGCCGCCGCTGCCCAGTTCCAGTAGCGTCGCGATCGGTTGCGCGCGCCGCGTTCTGTAGCGTTGTGCGGTAGAAGCTCTGCCTCTTCCTGCGTATTCGCCGGCGGGCGACATCAATGGCCACCACGACGCGAACTCGTTGTAGAGCTTCATAAAAAAAGGCACGGAGGCCCTTCCTTTCGGAAGAACCTCCGTGCCTCTCCGTGTTGAAACGCCGTCTGCGAACTTAGAAGCCGAACTTCACGCCAACCTGCAGCTCGCGCATCGGCTTGCGCGTGGAGAGGATCTGCCCGTACTGGGTGCTCGTCACCGCCGTGTTCGGGTCCTGCCAGACGGGCTGGTTGAACGTGTTGAACGCCTCGAGCCGCAACTGCAGGCTCTTGCTGCCGCCGAGGGTGAAGTTCCGCAGGATCGACATGTCGAAGTTGAAGATCCCCGGTCCAACAAGACTGTTCCGCACGGCGTCGCCGTAGCCTTGTGTCGGCTGCAGCACAAATGCTGCTTTGTTGAACCACTGCTGAATCGTCTTCGGCCCGTCGTTCGGATCCTGGCCGGGTACGACAGTAGGTCTCTGATCGCCGTGGCCTATGTTCGCGCGATCCTCTCCAACGTTCGGGTTCCTCGCGAAGCCGCTCGACAGGCTCAGGATGTTGGTCAATTGCCAGCCGCCGAGGATTGCGCCACCGACGCCGTCCTGGGCCCACTTCTTGCCTGCGCCAAACGGCAGTTCGTAGAGGATCGACGAGACGACCCGGTGGCGGACGTCGAAGATCGAGTGGCCCCACTCGCATCCGCTCGAGACTTCGTCCGCCACGCAGTTGCTGTTCTGCGGGAACAGCTGATCGCCGTTGAGCGTGCGGATGCCGCTGCCGTTGTCTTCGGATTTCGAGAGCGTGTAGCCGATGAGCGCCGAGAACCCGTTGTTCAGGCGGCGGGTCAGCTTGGCGGTCAGCGAGTTGTACCTCGCTTCGGCGACGTTGCCGATCGTCTGAACCCGCGTGAACTCCGGGTAGGGCCGTTTGTCCTGAATGGCCCCCGGTCCCGGCAACACATCGTTGCGATCGAACATGCGCTCGAGGTGGTAGCTGCGCGAGCCGAGGTAGCCGATCTCGATCGCCGAGTTCCCCCCGATCTCGCGCTGCACGTTGAAGAGGTATTGCATCATCCGGGGGGTGGTTCGTTCAAAGTCGTTGGCGAGTACGTAGTGGTTCGAGATGCAAACGATCGGCGGCGCCACGCCGCAGGCATTGGTCCCCGAGCCTACGAAGGGCGCGTTCCAGTTCTGATTGAAAAACTGGTTGGAGGTGTCCTGACGACGTCCTGCCGCGTTGCGTGCCATGTCGAACCGCGGGTTGCCGGTGTCCTGCATGAAGAACATGCCGACGCCGGAGCGAATCGACGTGTTGGGGGTAGGCGTCCAGGCCCATCCGGCCCGCGGCGCGAAGTTCAGCTTGTCGTCGTCGACGAGGCGGTTTCCGAGGCGTCCGTCACGTGCCGTCTGCATCGCCGGGTTGTAGCGGATGTTGAAACCCTCGTAGAACTCTCCTTCCCCGATGCGCACCAGGGTTGGATGCCGCGACATGTCGGCCACGGGCAGGCCCTGGTCGAAGAACGGCATGGAGGCATTGATCAACGTGCCGGCTTGGTCCTCGAACGGCGGGACGTACTCGTACCGCAGGCCGAGATCGAGCGTCATGTTGTCGCGCATTCTCCACGTGTCGGTGATGTAGTAGCTCTGGCTAACCGCGCGGAATTCGGTCACGGCCAGCTGGACCGACAACTCGGAGAGACGCTGGTAGCCGAGCAGGAAGTCGGCAAACGAGGGCGCGATGGGAACTGCACTCGTGCCGACCAGCGACCCGGTCGCCCGGCCGTCGAATTGGAACCCGCCGCGCGGGAACTGGTTGCCGACCTGGTTGTAGTGGTCGATCCGGAAGTGGGCGCCCACCTTGAACGAGTGGCGGCCTTTGATCCACGACACGTTGTCGATGAACTCGAAGACCTTATTCCGGTTGGTGTATGGCCCCTCTGTGCCATCGCCAAAACCGCTCAGCCCCGATCCAAGACCAATGCTCGGAATGCCCCACGCAGATTCCGGAAGCGGCGACATGCCAGGGATGCCCAGCTCCGAGGTGACGTCGCGCTCGAAGGCCAGCTCGCGCCCGAACGTGTTGTAGAACGAGTTGTATCCGAAACGGAACTCGTTGACGACGGTTGGTGAGAGCGTTCGTGTGTTGCCGACCATCCCCTGATGAATGCGGTTGACGAGCTTCGTGCCGTTCAGCTTCAGCGCCGGGTTGATTTCGTCGTCGCGGCTGTGGCTGTACCGGCCCATCCAGGTCGACGACGAGCTCTGCACGAAGTCGAGGCGCTGCGTGAACTGGTCTTTGTCGATCACGCGATCCTGAATCCCGGTGTAGTTGTTCACGGTCCCCGTGGCGTCGGTGCCCGTGGCATTCGGCGCGGGATAGAACTCGAGCAGCGCCTTCGACGTCGGGTGGATGCGGCTGGCCGGAATCTGGTTGTTGGGGAATGTCGCGCACGTCCTCACTCCGGAAGCGCTGGCGACGGTGCAGGTGGCCGGATCGTACAACGGCCCCGAGTACGACGAGAAATCGCCGGTCCTCCAGGCGGCCAACGGCAGGTTGTAATTCTGCTGATTCTGTTTGCGGTCGCGATAACCCTCCCAGTTCGACATGAAGAACACCTTGTTGCTCCAGATCGGACCGCCAAGGGTGTAGCCATACTGGTTCCAGCTGAACGGGGGCTTCGGTAGCGTCGCCTGTGCGGCCGAGAACGAGAAGGGCCGCGAGTCCATCGCGTCGTTGCGGTGGAACTCGAATATCGATCCGTGGAACTGGTTCGTGCCCGACTTGGTGACGACGTTCACCTGGCTGGCCGCGCGGCCGAATTCGGCCGAATAGATGCCCGTCTGAACCTTGAATTCTTCGAGCGCGTCAACCGACGGCAACAAAATATACGTATTGAAGTTGACGTCGGTGTTATCCGTGCCGTCGAGCGTGTAGTAGTTGAACTCGCGGCGCTGGCCCGAGATCGACAGCTGCTGATTGGCGCGCGATCCGCCCTGTCGATCGCCGGCCTGCCCGGCGCCCGCGAACTCGGCGCTGACGTTCGGGCTGAGCGCGACGAGCGAGAGGAAGTTGCGTCCGTTCAATGGAAGCTCAACGATGCGACGATTCTCGATGACGGTGCCGACCGTCGCGTTCTCTGTCGTAATGAGTGGCGCAACACCCGTGACCTCGGCGGTCTCGGACAACGTGCCGATTTCCATCGTGAAGTTCACGCGCACGGTTTGCTCGACGTGGAGGTCGACCTTCTGCTCCACCGTCCTGAAGCCCTGAAGCTCGGACTTGACGACGTACGGGCCCGGTGGCAATGCGGCAAACGTGTAAATACCGGCTTCGTTGCTCGGCATTTCGCGCGCCGCGTTCGTTCCGGTATTGGTCGCCGTCACGCTTGCGCCGGGAATGACCGCGCCCGATCCGTCTTTGACTTCGCCGGTAATTGTGCCGAGTGTCTGCGCACTAACGGGAACAGCAACGAACAAGAGCACGACAAACAGGGGGAAAATTCGCCGCATACTGACGCTCCTTCTCTGAGTGGAACGAACCGGCCCAGCCGACGAGGGCTTCGAATTATCGATTGTGGAGGGCTTCAGCGTAAGGCGCGCTGCCGTCAACCGTCAAGAGAGATTTCATGGAACCCAAACTTTCAAATAAATGGAATTCGAACCCCAAATAGTTGGATCATTGAGGCTACTTCTAAGCTTGACGAACCCGCGATTCGATCCGTAAATAGAGAGGTTCTTCCGGCAAATACAGGGGTTCTTCCGACATGCGATATTGCGCGCTTCTTCTCGTCATCGCCGGGGTCATTCTGCAGTCCCCTGTTCATGGGCAGGGGGCCCAGGCACCCGGCGTCACCTTCCAGGTCGAGGTGAACTACGTCGACGTCGACGCGGTCGTCACCGACGCCCAGGGTAACTTCGTCACGGGGCTCACGCGCGACGATTTCGAGGTCTTCGAAAACGGCAAGCCGCAGAAAGTCGACACGTTCTCGATGGTGGAGATTCCCGTAGAAAAGCCGGCCGAGTTCCTCTACCAGGGCCGGCCAGTCGTGGCCGATACGCAAACCAATCGAAAGCCGTTCGACGGCCGCGTGTACGTGATCGTGCTCGACGATCTCGACGTGAGCGCGATGCGCAGCACGCCGGTGAAGGACGCAGCCAAAAAGTTCGTCCGCGAGTTCATGGGCGCCAATGACCTGGCCGCCGTCGTGTATACGAGCGGGCGGAAGGATGCGGCGCAGGAATTCACGACCAATCGCGAGCTTCTCGTCGCGTCCATCGACAAGTTCATCGGGCAGCGCATGCGGTCACTCAGCCTGGAGCGCCTCGACTCGTACTACCAGACGATCGCCTTTGGCTACACCTCGAGGAACGACGCCGACCCGAGCGGAAATATTAGTTCGCAGGATCACGCAGGCTACGGCCGTGTGTCGGACCCCACAGAGCTCGAGCGAGGGACCCGCGCGCTCAGCGTGCTCGACACGTTGAAGAACACGGCCGAGTTTCTCGGCAGCGTCCGAGGCCGGCGCAAGGCCCTGCTGTTCTTCAGCGAAGGGCTCGACTTCCCGATTCGCGACGTGTTCGGCGCGCACGATGCGACGACGGTCATTCGCGCGAGTCAGGACGCCATCTCCATGGCCGCGCGCGCCAACGTGAATTTTTACGCGGTCGATCCTCGCGGCCTTGCCGGGATGACCACGGACTTCATGGAAGGCGCCGGGATCGCCAACGGGGCCGGCAGTTCTGGTCCCGTGATTATGGTGCCGGGCACGAACACTCCCAGCAGCGGCGTCACGGGGGCCTCGGGCGGCATCTTCAGCGTGCAGGACGAACTGATGCAGGAGTTCAGGACGTCGCAGGACACGCTGCGGGAGCTGACCGAGGAGACCGGCGGGTTCGCGTCGCTGAACACCAACAACGTGGCACCGACGTTCGAGCGGATCGTCAACGCCAACAGTCGCTATTACGTGCTCGGCTACTATCCGCCGACTCATCCGCGCGACGGCCGGTTCCACAAGATCGAAGTGCGCGTGAAGCGTCCGAACCTGCGCGTCGAAGCACGCAAGGGTTACGCGTCGCCGAGAGGCCGGACGCCTGAAGAGCGCAAGCGCGACGAAGAGGCGCGACTCGCGCGCGACGCGCGGCGTCCAGACGGAAAAAGAACGTCGACGCCGTTGCTGACCGCATTGGCGAGTCCGATTCCTCAGAGCGGTCTCACGTTCACGATGCAGGCCGCGCCGTTCAAGAACACCGCGAACGAGGCGTCGATCGCCCTGGCCATCGAGCTCGACGGCAGCAAGCTGCCGTACAGCGAGCCGAATGCGAAGGGAACGGTCTCCAACAAGATCGAGCTGTCCTTCTTCGGCCTCAACGCACAAGGCAAGGCGATCGCGCCGGCCTGGACCGAGCTCGATCTCACGCTTCGGCCCGAAACGCGCGATCGAGTGACCGCGTACGGCGTGCGCGCGAACCCGCGCATCAGCCTGCCTCCGGGGCGGTATCAAATAAAGGTTGGTGCGCGCGAATCGGTGAGTGGCCAGGCGGGTTCGGTGTTCTACGACCTCGAGGTGCCCGATTTCCGCAAGGAACGGCTCATGGTCGGCGGGCTGCTGATGACGACCCCATCGGTGCAGCAGACGCCGAGCATTCAGCCGGATCCGAACGTGAGCAAAGAGCTGTTGCCCGCGCCGGCGACCAGCCGGCGCGAATTTCCCCGCAGCGATGTACTCGCGCTCTACACGGAAATTTACGACAACGACAACTCACGCCAGGCGCGTCGTGTCGAGGTGACCGTGCGGCTGGTCTCCGAGAGCGGCACCGACGTCATTGTCGAGCCGCGACGAGCTGGAGAACGGCACTTCGGGCGAGAAGCCGTGGGAGATTTACGGGTACGCGAAACGGATTCCGCTGAAGGAGCTCCCGCCCGGCCGCTATTTGCTACGCGTGGAGGCTGCGGTCCGGGGACAGAAGGAGCCTCCGGCGACCCGTGAAGCTCCTATCGCCATAAATCCTTAGCCGCTACACCTCGAGACCATACCGCTCCCGCAGCAGTGCCAGGTGATGACGCACGTGGCCTGCCATGATGTACGCGATCGCGCGGGCCGACACCGGCTTGCCGTTTGCGTTGCCGAGGCGGTCCCATTGTTCCGGCGACCACCGTCGCAGCGCCCAAAGATTCGCGTGGCGCACCGCCGCGAACTCGTGCGCCAGTTCCTTGACGGGTCGTTCGTCCGAGTCCGCGTGCGCGACGTACTCCTTTTCATCGAATCCCGGAAGCGGCTTCGCTTCGCCGCGCGCGATGCAGAACGCTCGATATCCCATCACCCGCTCGGTGTCGATCATGTGACCGACGACTTGCCGTACGCTCCATTTGCTGATCGCGTACCGATAGGCCTCGTCTTCCGGCGTGATGCGATCGGCGAGCGCGTGCAGCTCAGCCGGCTGCGCTTCGAGCACCGGCACCGGGTCGGTTTCAGGAACACGCGCGATGTAGCTGGCGTAGAACGGCGCGAATTCGGTCTCTGACGGACGCATACGTGGCTCCTGTAACGAAGAACGAAGACAGTCGTTTACAACAAGCGCTCGCTGAGCAGTCGCGCGCGGAGCTCGTCGACTCCGCGCACCTGATGGGCGCGAAGGCCCGTCGATTTCGCCGCTTCGACGTTCGCGGCAAGATCATCGAAGAACACGATCGAGTCCGGCGAAGAGACGTGAGCGCGTTCGATCGCCACCTTGAAGATGGCCGGATCCGGTTTACACAAACCCACCTGATGGGAGGAAATCGCGAACTCGAACAGGTCGAGGATCCGCAGCTCGTTCGCGTTGCGCTCCCAGTGAAGCTCGTTCGAGTTGCTCAATGCGCCCAGCCGATAGTGCGGCCGCAGTTGTTCGAGCAGCTCCCTCGCGCCCGGCAGGACGCGGCGCGACCAGGTGGTGAATGTCGCGAGGAACGCGTCCGGTCTCAGGTCGACATCCCAGTCGTGAATGAACCGCTCGGCCCATTCCACGGGCGAGAGCTGTCCACGCTCGAACTCGCCGGTGTGCGGGCATTTCGTCCAGCGATCGAGGATGACGTCGGGCGACGACGGCCATCGGAGGTGACGGCCGAGCTCGTTCGGTCCGGCAAACTCCACGAGCACGCCCCCGAAGTCGAACAACAGCAGTTCAGGCTTCAGGCTTTGGACTCCGGGCTTCGGGCTGAGCGTGCATCAGAACCCACGTCGCAAACGGGTTTCGATCTTAACACCCGGTTCAGCGCTAATCCCGAATCCCAAATCCCTAATCCCGGCGGAGGCCAGCGTAAGGTATAGTTGGGAAACCGCCAGGGGTATCCCGCTGATGACCAGCGGTGATTGAGACAAGACCCTTGGAACCTGATCCGGTTGACACCGGCGAAGGGAGCGCGGTCCCGCCCAGGTTCCGTCCTCCAGCGTCGTGTCAGCCGGACTGTGAAGGAGCAATTCACATGTCATCGTTCGAAACGCATCCCAATTCCCGCAAAGTACATATTGGTCCTTACAACGTTCCCATGCGCGAGATTGCGTTGTCCGGCGGCGAACCTCCGCTGCAGGTGTATGACTCCAGCGGACCACAGGGCTGCGACGTGCGCGAAGGACTGCCGCCGCTGCGCCGCGAGTGGATTGCCGCACGCGGAGACGTGCAGACCGTGCCGCGCACCTATATCCCCGATTCGACGCGCCGCGCCGAACTGCCGAAGACGCTCTTTCGTGCCGTGCTGCGCGGCAAAGACACCGTCACGCAGCTACACTACGCGCGCAACAACATCATCACGGCGGAAATGCAGTTCATCGCCGCGCGGGAAGGGTTCGACGCCGAGTTCGTGCGCTCCGAAGTCGCGCGCGGCCGCGCGATCATTCCCGCCAATATCAACCATCCCGAGCTCGAGCCGATGATCATCGGCCGCAATTTCCTGGTGAAGATCAACGCGAACATCGGGAACTCCGCGGTCAGCTCGTCGATTGAAGAGGAAGTCGAAAAACTGCGCTGGGCGATCCTGTGGGGCTCGGATACGGTGATGGATCTCTCGACCGGGAAGGACATCCACGAAACGCGTGAATGGATCCTGCGGAATTCGCCGGTGCCAATCGGCACGGTCCCGATTTATCAGGCGCTCGAGAAAGTCGGTGGCCGCCCCGAAGAGCTCACGTGGGAGATCTATCGCGACACGCTCATCGAGCAGGCCGAGCAGGGCGTGGACTACTTCACGGTCCACGCGGGGGTGCTCCTCCGCTACATCCCCATGACCGCGCGGCGCGTGACGGGGATCGTTTCGCGCGGCGGATCAATCATGGCCAAATGGTGCCTCGCGCATCACAAGGAAAATTTCACGTATACCCACTTCCGCGAAATCTGCGAGATCATGAAGGCGTACGACGTGTCCTTCTCGCTCGGCGACGGCCTTCGACCGGGCTCGATCGCGGACGCGAACGACGCGCCGCAGTTCGCGGAGCTTGAAACGCAGGGCGAGCTCACCAAGATCGCGTGGGAATACGACGTACAGGTCATGAACGAGGGCCCCGGCCACGTTCCCATGCATCTCATCCGCGAGAACATGGAAAAGCAGCTGAAATGGTGCGACGAAGCGCCGTTCTACACGCTCGGGCCGCTGACCACCGACATCGCTCCGGGATACGACCACATCACATCGGCGATCGGCGCCGCCATGATTGGCTGGTACGGCACCGCGATGCTGTGCTACGTGACGCCGAAAGAGCACCTCGGTCTTCCGAACAAGGACGACGTCAAGGCGGGTGTCATCGCCTACAAGATCGCCGCCCACGCGGCCGATCTCGCGAAAGGCCATCCCCGCGCGCAGGCGTGGGACGATGCACTGTCGAAAGCCCGTTTCGAGTTCCGGTGGGACGATCAGTTCAACCTCGCGATCGATCCCGTGACCGCCCGCGCGTACCACGACGAAACGCTGCCGGCTGAGGGCGCGAAGGTCGCGCACTTCTGTTCGATGTGCGGGCCGAAGTTCTGCAGCATGGAATTGACGCAGCAGGTGCGCGATTACGCCCGTGAGCACGGCGTATCCAACACCGAAGCGGTTGAAACCGGCATGCAGGAGAAGTCCGAGGAGTTTCGGAAGAAGAAAGAGATTTACGTCGCCAAACCGAGCTGAATTCTGAATCGACCCCTGCTCATCGTTCGCCAACACGATCACAGCGACCGGCCAATAGGAAACCGTTCGGAGGGCACGTGTCGGTAGATCTGAAGGTCCGCTTGGGATGCCCTGAGCCGTGTCGAAGGCCGCACGGCCGTCTACCAATCTGGCAATCTGACAATCTACCCGTCTGCCGATGCAAG
>CAWAPZ010000019.1:0-329291 GCA_963784045.1 Vicinamibacterales bacterium | reverse complement strand
GTGGCGGGTGGTGGGTGGTGGGTGGTAGGGTCGGCAGCAAAGCCTTTGCTACCAGCTACCGCCTACAGCCTACCCGCTACTTGCCCGGCACCTGCATGAACCTCACCGTGCCCGCGTGTTTCGGCACGCCGACCAGGTGGAAGGGCTGCGTGAGAATCTGAGCGGCCATGGTGCCCGGTGCGGGCTGCTTCTGGACATACTCGACAATCAGATCCTTTCCGTCCGGCCGCACGCCGACGATTTCCACCTCGTGGCCCGCGCTCGGCTTGGTTCCCAGAAAAATCCCTACGACCATATCCCTGGCGAAGTCGACGGCCGGCATGTTTTCGGTCGGCGCATGATTCTTCCACAGCGCCGTCCATTCGGCGGCCGTGTGCACCGCCACTTGCTTCGCGAGCTGCTGTCCGCTCGCGTCACCCTTTGCGATGTTCGTGAAAGACGGCGTCTGCGCCGACCCAATCGCCATGAACAGCATGCACGACATGATGACGTACGGTGCGGCTCCCTTCGTGCGTTCGTGCCTTCGTGGTCCCATCTACTTCACCTCGAACTGAATGACGCGCGTGGCAGGCTCGTCGTTGAGCCGCGTCTTCGCTTCGACTTCGAGCACGTAGAGGCCGGGCGTCCATCCCTGCAGCGGGATGCGGAACGTGTAGCCGAACCCGCCGGCAGTTCCGTGCAGCTCTTCGCTTGACCGTTCCTCGTGCTTGTTGAACACGATGCGGCCGTCATCCGCTCTGACGCGCGCAGTGACGTCGATGCCGTGGGTCGGCGTCGGCTTGTTGTCGTACACCTCCACCGCAGCGGAGATTTCGCTGTTGACCGGAAACTCGCGAAGGGCCGATGGCGGACCGGGCAGAAGGCCGTTGAACGGATCGAACCCCGGCTTCGGTGGCGAGTAGACCGACCGGTCGGCGGTCGCCGCCAACGCGACGCCGCTGATGGCGATCGGATTCTTGGTGAAGTCGGGCACGTCGAGGTCGAGGTGCGCGCTTCCCTGGCGCACCTTGCCGCTGTCTTGAGCCGCCACCCGGATTTGGTAACGTCCCGGCGGCAGCGTCAAGTGACGCAACAGACGCACGCCATTCTCCCTGACGCGTACGTGCGATTCGGGGCGCAGATTCAGGTCGACGTCAGGCCGCTCCGCGAACACCGACTTCCCTTGCTTGTTGAATACACCGATCGACAGCGACAAGCGGTTGTTGAACGTGCCGTTTTTTTCCGTGAACGTCAGGTCGCCGCCGAGTGTATCGATGAGGACTTCGACGTCGGCGTTCTTCTCGGTGCCTTTCTTGGCTATCGCAGTGACGCGGAG
Organism: Vicinamibacterales bacterium; assembly: GCA_963784045.1. Lineage (GTDB taxonomy): Bacteria > Acidobacteriota > Vicinamibacteria > Vicinamibacterales > JAMQPK01 > JAMQPK01. The sequence continues at coordinate 327,976 of CAWAPZ010000019.1, read as the reverse complement.
CTGGAGCCCGGTCTTCGGCAGCGGAGACGCCATCGTGTTGACGAGTTCGGCCGTTAGGCTTTTCGACGGATCGAGCGGCTTGCCGGCCGCCGTGTTCTTCGGCCCGCGCCCGCGCGGCGCGGCGTAGCGCTTGCGGTACGTCACCTGCGCGTCAGGGTACCCGGCGACGCGCACCGTAATATTCCGAAGCTTGCCGTCGCGGCGATCGTTCGTGGAGTAGTACCCGAGGACGTAATACGCGCTGTTTTCCTGCACGATGCGATCGAACGCCGCGTCGAAGTCGTTGCGTCCGACAAACGCGACGCCACCGGTTTCCTCCGCGAGCATCCGCAGATTCTGCTGAGAGGTCTGCAGCTCCTGCATCAGCTGCTTCGGACCGAGCCCGTATGCCCCCGGCGCGAGCCCGCCGATTTCAATGTCTTCCTGTGCCATGGTCGTGAGCCCGCGGGGATCGACCGAATAAATCTGGACGTTGCTGCGCGAGGCGGCCGACACGGTGTCCCACGTCTCGGTCTGCACCATGTTGAAGTTCTCGAAACTGAATACAGACGGGTCGCCGCCGGCGAAAATGTCGTACATGTTGAAATCGACACCCTCGCTCAAGTAGATGATGGCCTTGCGACGGCCCTGAATGGCGGACATCCACTCAGCGATGCTTCGGAGCGAATTCAGCGCCTGACGGGTCTGAAACATGCGTTCCGTCGCGCTGTCATCGGCCACGAACCGGTTTGCCGGGTCGATGGCGATGGCATCCCCCGCATCGTCGGTGGGTTGTCCGTCGCGCGACTTCGATTCGTTGCGCGTGACCGCAGATGACGGCAGCTTCTGACCAACGAAATTGTCGATTGCCTCGATCAACAAGCGACGGTTCTGCGTGAAGTCCTGCGAAGCGCGCGTCAGGCCGCTGGTGACGACGACCGCCGCCTGATCGTCAGGGCCGAGCTTCTCGAGCACGAACCGCCGTGCAAGTTGACGGACGTTCTGGCTGCGCAGCGGCGCCACGTGATAGTCGTCGAGGACGATCAGATAGAGACGGCCGTCGAGCACCTGTTTGTTGACCGCGACGTCAGATTCGATCGGTAGCGCGTCCGGACCGAGATACATCGGTTTCCGCAGCCGCGTGTTCGGAATGTCGACCATGCCGAACGCCTGCACCTTCTGCGGCTTGCCATCCTCGAGCACCTGAAAATCTTCCTGCTTCAGCCCACGGACGAAGTCCCCGTCTCTGCCAACGACCCGTACGGCTTCTTCGACGTAGTTGACCTCGACCTTGAACGTGACCTCCGGCGTCGGCGGAGACGAGGGTTGTTGTGCGGCTGGCTGGGTCGGGGCCTGCCCGGCAGCCAGTGCGGTCGCCAACACCAGGCCAATCGCTGTCGAGAAGTAGTGTCCGGCTATAACCGGGCCGCGGGATTTCGTCATGTTCTCCCTCGTACTGTGTGTCTTCATTATAAACAAACCATTCCGAAGACCTGGGCGTCCAAGTGAGTGGGAACGGCTATACTGATTTTTCATGCCGTCGGCCCCTGCGACACCATATGCCGTTTGACGTCGTCGCCATCCAGCAGACATTGAAAGCCGAGGGACTCGACGGCTGGCTGCTGTATGACTTTCACGGCTCCAATCCGATCGCGGCTCGCCTGCTGGGAACGGCGAACGGATCGAAGATGACGACGCGCCGGTGGTTTTATCTGGTGCCCGCCTCCGGCGAGCCCAGAGGTCTGGTGCATGCGATCGAGCGCAGAACACTCGACGCGCTTCCGGGGGAGAAAGTCGTGTATGCGGGACGGCAGCAGCTCGATGCGGGGCTGACGACGTTGCTGAGAGGCCTCAAACGCGTCGCCATGGAGTACTCGCGCAACTGTGCGATTCCATACATCTCGCGCATCGATGGCGGCACGCTCGAGCTGGTGCGCGGCCGCGGCATCGAAGTGGAATCGTCCGGCGATCTGGTGCAGCGGTTCGAAGCCGTGTGGGACGCGCACGCGCTCGACACGCACCGCGACGCGTCACAGGCACTTTATCGAATCAAGGATCGCGCATTCCAGCAGATCGCGAAGCGGACGCGCGACGGCGAGGCGATGACGGAATTCGCGATTCAGCAGCAGATGGCCACGTGGTTCGAAGAAGAAGGACTTGTCAGCGACGCGGCGCCGGTGGTGGCTGCGCAGGAGAACGCGGGCGATCCGCACTACCTCCCCACCGCGCGGCGCACGCGGCAGATTGGGACGGACGAGCTGGTGCTGCTCGATCTGTGGGGGAAGAAGAAGGACGACCCGCAGGCGGTGTTCGCCGACATTACGTGGGTCGGGTTTACCGGCCGATATGTACCGAAAGAGATGGCCGCCGCGTTCGAGGCCATCCGGCAGGCGCGAGACGCAGCCACGGCGCTCGTGCAGGAATCGGCCCGGCAGGGCCGAGATTTACGAGGGTGGCAGGTCGATCGGGCGGCGCGGGAGGTGCTCGAAGGCGCGGGGTTCGGGGAACGAATTCTGCATCGCACGGGCCATAGCCTCGGGCGCGACGTGCACGGGGACGGCGTGCATATGGACGATTACGAGAGTCATGACGATCGGCGGCTTCTCCCAGGCACCGGTTTTACGATTGAGCCGGGGCTGTATTTCGAGTCTTTCGGTGTCCGTACGGAAATTAACATGTACTACAGCGAGCGCGACGCGCTCGTCACCGGTCCAGTGCAGTCGGAAATAGTGAGGTTAGCGGAGGTTTGAGTTATGTCTTGGTTTGGTTCATCTACACGTAAAACGACGATTTTCTACGTGATCCTCGTCGCCATGGCGTCGGTGGTAGTCGGCATGGTCATCGCTTCCCGTCTCGACCTGTCGTCGGTTTCTTCAGCGCAGACGTTGGCGATTCCGGCGACCAACAGCGCTCCACTGGCGGGTCCGGTGGACGCTACGACATTCCGTAATATCGCGAAGGCGCAGTCACCAATGGTGGTGAGCATTCGCACCGAGTCACGGCAGCGAACGCAGGACCTCAGCGAGTTCTTCGGCGGCGACGATTTACTCGAGCGGTTCTTCGGCGCTCCCGGACAACAGGGCGGCCAGTCGCCCCGCGGGCAAATGCAGCGCCGCCAGCAGCCCCGGGTGACCCAGGCGGCGGGCTCCGGCTTCATCATCAGTAAAGACGGCTTCATCATCACCAACAATCACGTCGTCGAAGGCGCGAGCAAGATCGCGGTTCAGTTCTACGAAGAAGATGATGAATACGAAGCGAAAGTGGTGGGCCGCGACCCTCTGACCGACAGCGCGCTGATTCAGCTGATCGAGAAACCGAATCGCCTCCTGCCTGAAGCCAAGTTCGGTGATTCAAGCCAGATGGAACCGGGCGATTGGGTGATGGCTATCGGGAACCCGTTCGGCCTCGCTCACACGGTCAGCGTGGGAGTCGTCAGCGCGACGTCGCGTCCGTTCCCGGTGGCCGAACAGCGCAGCGCGAACGTATTGCAGACCGACGCGGCGATCAATCCGGGCAACTCCGGCGGACCGCTGCTCAACCTGCGCGGCGAGGTAATCGGCGTGAATACCGCGATCTACAGCAACGGCGGCGCGATGGGTGGTGCGGGCAACATCGGCATCGGCTTCGCGATTCCCATCAACACGATCCGCGACGTGCTGCCCGGCTTGCGCACGGGCAAGATCACGCGCGGGCGCATCGGCGTGTCGGTGCGTCCGGTGTCGCCTGACGAAGTCGACGCGCTCAGCCTCAAGGATCGCCGCGGCGCGATCGTCGCGCAGGTCCCACCGGGACCGGCAGCGACGGCGGGCATCGAGCCAGGCGACGTGATCGTCGAGTTCAACGGTAAGCCGGTGAACAAGAGCGACGATCTCCCGCAGATCGTCGCGGCCACCGCGCCCGGCACGACCGTGCCGGTCAAAGTGATTCGCGACGGCAAGGAGCGCACGTTCAACGTTCGCGTTGAGGAGCTCAGCCTCGATGCGGAAGCGGCGCGCCAGGCGGATGCGACGGATCCGGGCGGCGACACCGGCGCGGGATTCGGCATCACGCTGAACAACGTGACGCCGGAGATCGCGCGTCAATTCGAGCTGCCCGCAACCGCGCGGGGAGCGGTCGTCACGGAAGTCGATCCTGATAGCCCTGCGGCGCGCGTGCTGCAGCAGGGCGACGTGATTCTGCAGGTGAATCGCAAGCCGGTGGCCAACGCCAACGAAGCAAGCACGGCTCTCCGTGCAGTCCCGTCGGGCCGTGCGGTCGGCATGCTGATCATGCGGCGCGGACAGGAGCAGTTCGTCACCGTTCGCAAGGGATAAGTGGAGCTCCGCGAGCTGATCGCCGACCGCATCCGGACGGGCGGCCCCATCAGCTTCGCGGAGTTCATGGACATCTCGCTTTACCATCCGGACCTTGGCTACTATGCCCGCGCGGCCCAGAAGACGGGGCGCGCGGGCGATTTTTTTACCAGCGTCGACGTCGGACCGATATTCGGCGAGCTGCTGGCGAAGCAGTTTGCCGAAATGTGGCAGATTTTGCACTTGGGGTCTGACCCCCGTACTGGTACGGGGGTCAGACCCCAATTCGATCTCGTCGAGGCCGGCGCCGGGAGTGGGCGCTTAGCCCGCGATATTCTCGATGCGGCGGAGAAACACCAGCCTGACTTCTACTCTGCCATCCGCCTCTCGCTCGTTGAACAATCGCCCAGTGCGCGTGAAGCTCAGCAAAGCACGCTTGGCGCCCACGCTGGCTTGCTCGTTCATAGCGGCGCCGCCCTGCCCGCCGACGTGCACGGCGTCATCTACGCGAATGAATTGCTCGACGCGCTCCCCACCCACGTGGTCGCGATGACTGAGAGCGGCCTGCGCGAGGTCTTCGTAGACGTGGAGCCGTCGACACATCGCTTCGTCGAGCGCTTCGAGGAGCTCTCGGCGCCGCGTATCGCCGAGTACCTCGCGCGCGCAGGCGCAGAAATGCGAATCGGATGGCGCGCCGAAGTAAATCTGCGCGCCGAAGACTGGACGAAGGACGCGGCCAACGCGCTTCGCCGGGGCTTCATGATCCTGATCGATTACGGCCATGACGAGCGTGAACTGTACGGTGCTTCTCATTCGGCGGGTACACTGACGTCCTACAAGCAGCACTCGCAGCTCGCGGATTTTCTTCAGGAGCCTGGCGAAACTGACATCACCGCTCACGTCGACCTATCCGCAATCACGCGTTCGGCTGAACGTTCCGGCCTCGACGTGCTGGCACGACTCGACCAGACGTACTTCCTGCTGGGCCTCGGGATCACCAATCTCGACGGACTCTCCCTGCGCCAGCGGCTGGCGCTGAAGACGCTATTGCTGCCAGGCGGATTAGGCAGCACGCACAAGGTGCTGATCTTCGCAAAGGGCGTGGGCACTCCGGCGTTGAAAGGCTGTTCTTATCGTGTGCGGATGACGTAAACGGAAGCGGCGCCGCCCGTCTGTCAGACGCCGATCGGCCGGCGGGCACCGCGCCACACGAGCCTCCGCGTGAAGACGTACATGGTGAAGCACTCGAGCGCGAACGGCGGGAACCCGAAATAGCCAAGTACCGGCATCTCGAAAATCTTGATGTCGCCGAAGATCGGCACCGTGTAAATCCACTTCGCTCGTGCCCAGAAGTTCCAGAACTCCCAGAGACCACCGCAGATGAATCCCGCCACGAGCAGGTTGATCAGCCGATCGTATCGGCCAGCGCGCAGATCGACAGAGAACGACTCGTCGCCCGCGCGTGCGTTGATGGGATCGAGAAGGAATATGAATCCCAGGAACACCGGCGCCGCAAAGTATGGCGACGGCCATACCACCGGCCATATCAGCATCGCCGAGCCGATGGTGATGCTCACGTAGCTTGCCGCGCCGAAACGCGCGCCAAGGCCGGTCGCGCCTGCCGGGACAGGCGAACGGTGGCCGCGCACCGCGGCCACCAGCTCGGCAGTCGCGAAAATCCCCGGCGAGATGGTCGCGAAGGCCCAGGCGTAGCCGAAGTACCGCACCAGAAGATTCCTCGGCAGGTTGACGTAGTGCCAGTTCTCAATCAGCAGGTTGTAGCCTTCAAACACGACCCACAGAGGAATCGAAACGATCGAAAGGAAAGCAAATTCGCCGCGGTTGGTCGCAAGCCAGGACGAGCCGCGCAGCCTGTAGACGATCCCGTCCAACAGAAGGATGTAACCGGTCCAGGCAAAAGGCGTATGCCACGTCCAAAACGGTTCGACTCGCGCCAGCATCAACGCCTCGGATATCGCAAGCAGAGCCAGCCCGCACCACGCGTGAAACGGCAACCGCATAACCAACATCGTCAATTGGTGACTGACTTCAAGTCAACGGACGGCCGCTGCGGGAGGGGATGCTGAGACCATGGTCATCGACCAGCCACAACGGTATAGAATGGCCGGTTATGGCAGCCATCCTGGAGCGAGAGGTCAAGCTCGGCTTTCGCGACGCCGAGGAAGCTCGGCAGGCAATACTGGCAGCTGGCGCTACTCCGCTGCGAGGGCGTCGGCTCCAGGAGGACTACCTCCTCGATACTCCGGACGATTCGCTGCGCCGCCGGCGCTGCGTGCTTCGCGTCCGGCTCGAATGCGGCAAGACGCTCCTCACGTTCAAGGGTCCGGTCCAAATCTCGCCCATGAAGCTTCGCGAAGAGCTCGAGACCGTCGTTGGAGACGGATTGCTGCTCCTCCACGTGCTCGAAGAGCTTGGTTACCGCGTGTGGTTCCGCTACGAAAAATATCGCGAGGAGTTCGCACACGAGGACGTCACGATCGCCGTTGACGAGACCCCGGTCGGCACCTTCGTCGAAATCGAAGGCAGCGAGCAGGGCATCCATGACATGGCTGCGGCGCTGGCTCGAAAACCCGCCGACTACGTCACCGATTCGTATCGCGGTCTGTTCGTCAAGCATTGTGAGCGGAACGGCCTGTCACTCACTGACATGCTCTTCGAGGAATCCTAACTGCCTCACGCGGCTGTTCTGCTCACGGCCGGTCTGGGGACGCGCCTCCGGCCACTCTCGTATGTCCGCGCGAAACCAGCCGTCCCGGTGGCCGGCGAGCCTCTCGTGCGCCGCATAATCCGTTACGGCGCCTCCTGGGGTATTCGCGACTTCGTATTGAACCTGCACTATCTGCCTGAGACGATCACCGCACGGGTTGGCGACGGCGCCGACCTTGGCGTCCGCGTGCGCTATTCGTTCGAGTCGCCGGTGCTCGGCTCCGCGGGAGGACCGCGAAAGGCGCTGGACCTGCTGCCGGACGAGCCGTTCTTCATCATCAACGGAGACACGCTCACCAACGTCGACTTGGACGCACTTGCGGAACATCACCGAGCCTCGGGTGCGCTCGTGACCATCGCCGTTGTCCCGAACGAACATCCCGATCGTTACAGTGGGCTGATACTCGACTCGATAGGACGCTTTCACAGCGTTGTACCGCGTGGGTCGCGCGTGCGCTCATATCACGTGGTCGGCGTGCAGATGGCGAACCCCTCTGCGTTTGCGCGGCTGCCTGTCAATCAGCCGGCAGAAAGCGTCGGCGCGTTGTACAAAGAGCTCGTGAGAGAAAACCTCGGGCACGTGCGAGCTTTCTTGTGCGAAGCCGATTTCTGGGACGTCGGCACCACGGCGGATTACCTGGCTGCATGCCTTGCCATCAGCAGCGCCGAAGGCAGCGTGCTCCGGCCGGGACGCCGATCCCAGGTCGAGCGCTCGGCACGCGTCTCGGAAAGCGTCATCTGGGACGATGTGAGCGTTGGCGCCGGCGCCACGCTCGAGCGGTGCATCGTCGCCGACGGGGCAAAAATTCCCGCTGGAGCCAGCTTCCGCAATTGCGCCATTATTCAGAGAGACGGAGAGCTCGTCATCGCGGACCTATGAGCAGGTGGGACCGGAGGCCGTGCAACTAAGAATGGAAAGGCGATCGCCAGCGCTTCAGGCTACACGCGCCAGAATCGACGAGTGTTTGCATCGCGCAAAACTTGCGGGACCGCAAGTGCGCGTCGTGCCGCTGACCGGCGACGCGTCGACCCGTCAGTACTTCCGCATCCTGCGCCCCGACAACCCGTCGGTGGTGCTCGCGGTCTACGATGAGCCGTTCGTTTTCGACGAGCTGCCGTTCGTCAACGTCTGCCGGCTGTTCACGAACATCCCGCTGCCCGTGCCCGCGATCGCGGGCCATGCGGACGACCTCGGCATTCTCATCCTGGAAGATCTGGGCGACGTCACCCTCCAGGCCCATCTGGGCATGACGCAGCCAGCCCAGCATGACGCGCTCTACAAGCAGGCGGTTGAGCTGGTGTTCCGGATGCAGCGGAAAGGCGCGGAGCTGCGGTCGCCCGAGTACATCTCGTTCGGCATTGCGTTCGATCGAGACAAGTTGATGTGGGAGCTGAATTTTTTTGTAAAACATTTTCTGGAGGCCTACCAAGGCGTCCGGCTGACGCCGGCGGCGCGCGGCGCGCTCGAGGAGGAGTCGGTGATGATCGCCGGCGAGCTCGCCAACGAGCCGCGCGTGCTGTGCCATCGCGACTACCACAGCCGCAACCTGATGCTCCACGACCGGCGCCTCTACATCATCGATTTCCAGGACACGCGCATGGGTCCCGACACGTACGACCTGGCGTCCCTGCTGCGCGATTCGTACGTCGACCTGACGGAGGCGCGCGTCGACGAACTGATTCGTACCTACCTTCGGCTTGGGGGGCCGTCGCAGGCCTCACCCGAGGCATTCGCGGAGTACCGGCGCCGGTTCGACCTGATGTCGGTGCAACGCAACTTGAAAGCGCTTGGGACGTTCGGACACCAGACGACATCGCGCAACAATCCCGTGTATATCCAGTACATCCCGCGGACGCTGAGCTACGTGCGCGCGAACCTCGAACGCTACTCGCGCTTCGCGCGGTTGCGGGAGCTGCTCGCACCTGTGATTCAAGGGGTCTGACCCCCGTACGACGAGAGGGGGTCAGACCCGTTTGGGGCATGTATGAAGCGATTTGGAGTCTCCACGCACCTCTATCACGAAGAGCGGCTGCAGAAATCACACCTGCTCGAGATCGCGGCGAACGGATTTGAAACGGTCGAGGTGTTCGCGACCCGAAGCCATTTCGATTATCACGATAGCGCGGCAATTCACGCGCTGCAGGAGTGGCTGGGCGAGGCCGGGCTCGATCTCCATTCCGTCCACGCGCCTATCACCGACGTGTTCGCTAACGGCCGCGGGCAGCGTAACTTCTCTACAGCCATGCGCGACACCGATACGCGAAGAGCCACATTGCAGGAGATTTCGGCCGCGCTCAACATCGCGAAGACGATTCCGTTCTCGTTCCTCGTCGTTCACCTGGGCGTGCCTGCCGCCTGGAATCCCGGACCGGATGACAACCATCGCGAAGCGGCCCTTCGCAGCATTGCGGAGATTCACGGGATGGCCGAAGCGGTCGGCGTGAAAGTGGCACTCGAGGTGATGGGCAACAATCTATCGACCGCGTCGGGACTGATCGAGATTCTCGAGCATGGCTTCGAAGACGCCGACCTGGGTATCTGCATGGACGTCGGCCATGCGCACCTGCTTGGGGACGCCCCCGAAGCCATTGAGATCGTTTCGGAGTACCTGGTCACGACGCACGTGCACGACAACCGCGGCCAGAAAGACGACCACCTCGTCCCGTTTCAGGGAACTATCAACTGGGCGTCGACGATCATGTCGTTCGAGAAGATCGGCTACGATGGAGTGTTGATGTACGAGGTAAAGGCCGCAGAGAGTACCAGAGCGGTGCTGGAGCGGGCGGTCGCGGCCCGACGACGGCTCGAGGCACTGATGGCGGACAGCCTGATGGCCGACCTCAAGGTCGGCACTACGCCAGACGAATGATGAAGGTCGGCACTACGCCGGACGAATGATTGCTTACATAGATCAGATCGCGAAGGACGAGGGAAAGCCGGTCACGATACGCGGATGGCTTCACAACCGCCGCTCGAGCGGAAAGATCCATTTTCTGTCGGTGCGCGACGGCACGGGATTCATCCAGGCCATTGTCTCGAAGGCCACGGTCGGTGACGAGAAATTCAAGCAGGCCGATCACCTGTCGCAGGAAACCGCGCTGATCGTCCACGGCACTGTCCGCGCCGACAGCCGCGCACCAGGCGGATTCGAGCTCGATGTCTCCGACTTCGAGATCGTGAGCCCGTCAACGGACTACCCGATTACTCCGAAGGAGCACGGGATCGATTACCTGCTCGATCGGCGTCACCTGTGGATTCGTTCGGAGAAGCAGGCGGCGATCCTTCGCGTGCGTCATGAGGTCGTCAGCGGTGTACGCGACTTTTTCAACGACCAGGGGTTCATCCTCGCCGACACGCCGATTTTCACTCCTGCGGCGTGCGAGGGCACGACGACGCTCTTCCCGGTCGACTATTTCGAGGATCAGAAAGTCTTTCTCACGCAGAGCGGGCAGCTCTACGCAGAGGCCAACGCCATGGCGCTCGGCCGCGTCTACAACTTCGGGCCCGTGTTCCGCGCCGAGAAGTCCAAGACGCGCCGGCACCTCACGGAGTTCTGGATGGTCGAGCCGGAAATGGCGTACGCGACGCTCGACGACGTGATCGACCTTGCTGAAGGGCTCGTGGTGGCGGTTGTCTCACGGGTGCTCGACAAGCGGCAGCGCGAGCTCAAGACCCTCGAGCGCGACACATCGAAGCTCGAGAACGTCAAAGCACCCTTCCCCCGTATCTCGTACGACGAGGCCGTCAACATTCTCCGCGACAAGGGACAGCCGTTCGAATGGGGCGGCGACCTTGGCGGGACCGACGAAACGATGCTGTCGCAGCATTTCGACCGGCCGGTGGCGATCCACCGATATCCAGCGAGCGTGAAGCCCTTTTATATGGAGTCCGATCCGCAGCGGCCCGAGCTCGCGTTGTGCGTCGACATGCTCGCTCCAGAAGGCATCGGCGAGATCATCGGCGGCAGCCAGCGCCTCGCCAGCTACGACGTGTTGCTGCAGCGCATCAAGGATCACAACCTCCCGCAGGATGCCTTCGAGTGGTATCTCGACCTGCGCCGATTCGGGTCGGTGCCGCACGGCGGTTTCGGCATGGGCATCGAACGCGTCGTCGGCTGGATCTGCGGGCTCGAGCACGTACGTGAGGCGACACCGTTCCCGAGGATGATGTATAGGGTTACTCCGTAACCTGAGATCTGAAATCTAGAATCTAAAATCTTAGAATCTAAAATCTGGAATCTGAAATCTAAATGAAAGTCGGTTTTGTTTCGCTCGGGTGTCCGAAAAACCTCGTCGACTCCGAGGTCATGATGGGGCTGTCGCAGGAAGGCGGGCATACTCTGACGCCAAACCCTGCGGACGCCGACGTGCTCGTCGTCAACACGTGCGCGTTCATCGACTCGGCCAAAGAGGAGTCGGTCAACACCATCCTCGAGCTCGCCGAGTTCAAGAAAAGCGGCAACTGCAAGCGGCTCGTCGTGACCGGCTGCCTGGGCGAGCGCTACCGCGACGAGCTGAAGGAACAGATCCCCGAAATCGACGCGGTGCTCGGAACGGGCGATATTCCAGAAATTGTCGGGGCCATTGAGGGGGCAAAGCGGAATCGCACGATTCCACTCACGCTCGTTCAGCCCCAATCCCCAATCCCTAGTCCCCAATCCCGTGATTTGCCCACGTATCTGTACGACGCGGAACCACGTGTGTTCGCAACGCCTCGGCATTTCGCGTACGTCAAGGTGGCCGAGGGCTGTGACTACAAATGCTCCTTCTGTATCATTCCGACGCTGCGCGGCCACTATCGGAGCCGCCCTGTCGATGCGATCGTGCGCGAGGCACGGTCGCTCGCGGCTCGCGGAGTGCGCGAGCTCATCCTGATCTCCCAGGACACGACGTTTTACGGAAGAGACCTCGGCGAAGGCGCGGCGCTCCCGACGCTTCTGCGCGAGCTGAACGAGATTCACGGTATCGACTGGATCCGGCTGCTTTATCTCTATCCGACCACGATCACTGACGAAATGCTCGAGGCGATGGCCGACTGCGACAAGGTCGTCAAGTACATCGATTTGCCACTGCAGCATGCGTCAGACGACGTGTTGCGGCGGATGAAGCGGCCTGGAACCGGGAAAGGATATGAGAAGCTGCTCGCGCGGATCCGGGAGCGCGTGCCGGGCGTCTCATTGAGAACGACGTTCATTGTGGGTTTTCCCGGTGAGACCGCAGCGGAATTCGCCGATCTGCGCACATTCATCCAGCGCATTGGTTTCGATCACGTCGGCGTCTTCACTTACTCGCACGAGGAAGGCACGACGGCGCACGATTTTGCGGATGACGTGCCGGCCGCCACCAAGCGGAAGCGTCGGAACGCGCTGATGGCCGAGCAGAAGCGCATCGTGGCGCGGGCCCAGAAGGTTCGGGTCGGCGCCCAGGTGGACGTCATGGTGGATGGGCCGTCGGCCGAGCACGAGCTCGTCTGGCGCGGACGTCTGGCGGGTCAGGCGCCCGAAATAGACCCCGTAGTGTATTTTACGGACGCTAATCCGGACACTCTGCGGCCCGGCGCCCTCTTGCGGGCCGAAATTGTGGGTGCCCGCGAGTACGATTTGGTGGTGCGTCCACTGTGATAAACTTTCAGGTTCGTAAGAGCCTGCAAGACCTGAAGTGGGCCGGTGCCCACTTTTTGTTTTTGAGGGTGGTTTTACGCAGCTCATTGACAGAATTCGCGTCGTTGCCGAGCGGGTGGCCCGCTCCTACAATCTGGAGATTTTCGACGTTCAGTTCCGGCGAGAGCCTGTCGGCTGGATGCTGAGAGTCTTCGTCGACGTGCCGTTCGACTCTGGCGCGCCCTGGCCTGACGAGGCCGAGCGGCGGCGCCGCGCGGACGCTTCGCCGACGATTAACGATCTCGAACAGGTCAGCCGCGATTTGAGCGCAGTTCTGGACGTCGAAGAAACGATCGATCATAGCTATACCCTCGAGGTCTCGTCGCCGGGTCTCGATCGGCCGCTGCGGAGCGAGGCCGATTACCGGCGCTTTGCGGGCAGGCTCGCGAAAATCGTCGTGTCGAAGCCGGTCGATCGCCAGACGCATTTCGAAGGGCGGCTGGGCGGAGTTGAAGACGATTCGATTGTCATGGAAACAACGCCAGGCAAGCGGCAATTGATCCCGCTCGCGCTGGTGACACGCGCGCGGCTGGAAGTGGAATTCTAGAACGCGACGAGCGGCGTGGGGCTAGTGGGGCCCATAAGCGAGTCGCGCGAGCGGGGCGAGGGGCCCCCGCGAGGGAAAAATGTCGAACCCGTTGATGCAGACGATCGAGGCACTGGCCAAGGAAAAAGGCATCGAAGCCGATGTCGTCATAGGCGCCATTGAGGACGCGGTGCTCACCGCCTCGCGCAAGTATTACAAGACGAATGAGAACCTGAAGACCCGCTTCAACCAGGATACCGGACAGGTCGACCTGTTCGCCGTCAAGCAAATCGTGGTCGACGTGCAAAACCCCGCTACGGAGATTTCACTGGAAGAAGCGCAGCAGCTCTACGGCGACGAAGCCGAGGTGGACATGGAAATCGAGTTTCCCAAGCCCACTGAGGTGCTCGGCCGCATCGCCGCGCAGACCGCCAAGCAGGTGATTTTCCAGAAAGTGCGCGAGGCCGAGCGCGAGAACATTTTCGGCGAATACAGCCAGCGCATGGGTGAGGTGGTGAACGCCACCGTCAAGCGCTTCGAGAATGGCGACATGGTCGTCGAGCTCGGACGTATCGAGGCGAGCCTGCCGCGCAAGGAGCAGTCTCGGGCGGAAAGCTACGCACCGGGCGAGCGCCTGCGCGCCGTGATCAAGGGCGTGAACCGCAGCACCAAGGGGCCGCAGATTGTCCTGTCGCGCACCGATCCGGCGCTCCTCGTCAAGCTGTTCGAGCAGGAAGTGCCCGAAATCTACGACGGCACCGTGCAGATTCGCGGCGCAGTGCGCGAGGCGGGGGACCGGGCGAAGGTTGCCGTGTTTTCGCGTGAGCGCGACGTCGACCCGGTCGGCGCCTGCGTCGGCATGAAGGGTACGCGGGTTCAGGCGATCATCCGCGAGCTTCGCGGCGAGAAAATCGACATCGTCGAATGGTCGGACGACCCCATTTCGCTCGTGACCAACGCGCTGAGTCCCGCGAAAGTACAGCGCGTGTCGATCGTCGACGACAAGGAACGCGTCGTCGAAGTGGTCGTCGAGGACAAGCAGCTGTCTCTCGCGATTGGGAAGAAGGGCCAGAACGTCCGTCTCGCAGCAAAGCTGACCGGCTGGCGCATCGACATCAAGAGCGAAGAAGAAAAACGCCGCGAGATCGAGGCGCAGTTCGAGGACGTGATGCCCGAGACTCCCGCGGAAGACGAGGGTTCCAACGAAGCGGCGACCGAAGCGGAATCGGGAAGCGAAGATACCGCCGCGGCATTTTCGATCGCCGGCATCGGCGACAAGACGATCAGGAAATTGATCTCGGCCGGGTTCGACACGGCCGAGAAGATTGCGCTGGCCACTGTCGACGCGCTGTCAGAAGTGCAGGGCATTGGCGCCAAGACCGCGGAGCGGATTCTCGCCGCGGCACGCGGCGAAAACCCGGCAGCCGAAGAAGAAAAACTGTAGGAGAACTATTTGGCAACTGTTCGTATTTACAAGGTCGCGGAGCTTCTCAACACAAGCAGCCAGGAAGTGCTGGCGCTGCTCAAGCGCGCACACGGCATCGAGCTGAAGAGCGCATCGAGCACGATCGAAGAGGTCGTCGCACGCCAGTTCGTCGAACGCCTCGCGCGCGAGCGCAGCATCGCGCTTCCGGGCGGCGACATGTTCGCCGAGGGCCCTATGGCGAAGCCTGGCGCGAAGAAGCCCGCCGCGAACGCGAAGAAGCCAGAACCGGCAAAGCCCGCAGCGCCCACACTCGCGCCGCCGCGACTCGTAAAAACCGCGAAGCCGGCTTCCACCGCCTCGACCGGCGTCGAAGAGCACGTGCCGGAAGAACCGGCACCGGCCCCGGCGCCTATTCCCGTCGCCGCTCCCGAAGAAGTGCCAGAGGAAGTCGCCGCGCCGGTCGTGGAAGTTCCGACCGCCGTGTCTGCCGCGACGCCGGCCGAGCCTGAACCCACGATCGAGGAGCCGGCTGCAGCTCCGCCTGTTGTCGAGCCGCCGGCGCCTGCGCGCCCTGTGGCGGCTGCACCTCCAGCGCCCTCAAAACCAACGCCGGCACCGGGCCGGATGGTGCCGCCGAGCATCAGGCTCAGAATCGAAGAGCCCAGCGCGCCGGGAACATCCGCTGTGCCCGCCATGCCGACTCGTCCGGCGAGTCCGCGTCTACGTCCGTCCGACAAGGTCGTACCGCCGCGTCCAACTGCCCCGCTGCCCCCGCCGACGGGAAACCTCGCGCGACCGGGTGGACCTGGCGGCGGCCCTGGCGGCATCTCGACGCGCCCAACTCCGCAACGTCCGTCCTATCCGCCTCCGATGCGGCCAAACTTGCCGCCGGGCGGACCGCGGCCGCTACCGTCCCAGCCCGTACGTCCGCCGCAGGGCCCGCAAGGCATGCGCCCGTCCGGCGGTGTCGGCCAGCAGCGTCCCGGTGCACCGCGATTCACGCCGCCGCCGATGCGGCCGGCGGCGGGCCGGCGTCCCGACGAGCAGCGCCGCGAACAGCGCCCGCAGCAGCCCACACAGATGCCGCCGCCGCCCGTCACGCGGACCATCACGTTCGTCGAAGGGATGACGGTGAAGGACCTCGCCGACAAGCTGGAACAGCGCGTGAAGGATGTGCTGAAGAAGCTGCTCGACAAGCGGCTGATGATGACCATCAACAGCACGGTCGACACCGATACCGCATCGATGATCGCGCGGGAGTTCGGGGCCGAGCTCCAGCTTCGCACCTTCGAGCAAGACATGCTCGAGGTGGAAGCCGAGGACGTGAAGCCGGAAGACACCATCACGCGCGCCCCTGTGGTGACGGTCATGGGACACGTCGATCACGGCAAGACAACGCTGCTCGACGCCATCCGCACGACGCGCGTTGCGGAGCGCGAAGCCGGCGGGATTACGCAGCATATCGGCGCCTATCACGTCACGACCGACGCCGGACGCAACATCGTCTTTCTCGATACGCCGGGCCATGAAGCGTTCACGTTGATGCGCGCGCGCGGCGCGAAAGTCACCGACGTTGTCGTCCTGGTCGTGGCCGCAGACGACGGTGTGATGCCACAGACGCGCGAGGCGATCGACCACGCGAAAGCGGCGAACGTGCCGATCATCGTGGCGATCAACAAGATCGACAAGCCGGGATCGGATGCCGAGCGCGTCAAGCGCGAGCTGTCGGATCTGAATCTCGTGCCCGAGGACTGGGGCGGCCAGACCGTCATGGTGCCCGTGTCCGCGAAGAAGAAAACTGGCCTCGACACGCTGCTCGAAATGGTGCTCCTCGTCAGCGACATCGGCGAGTACAAAGCCAACCCGAAGCGGAATGCGTCGGGCACCGTGCTCGAGTCGAAGCTCGATCGCGGCCGCGGCCCCGTCGCGACGATCCTCGTACAGGACGGCACGCTGCGCGTCGGCGATACGTTCATAGCGGGCCCGATTGTCGGCCGCGTGCGCGCGCTCATTGACGACCGCGGCAAGCCAATCAAGATGGCGCCCCCATCGACGCCGGTCGAGGTACTCGGCCTTACCGGTCTGCCGCAGCCCGGTGATGCGTTTCAGGCGATGACGGACGCGGCCAAGGCGCGGCAGATCGCCACCTACCGACAGGGGATGGCGAAGGAAAAGGCGCTCGGCGCGAAAGGCAGCCGCCTGACGCTCGAGTCGCTGCAGCAGCAGATCGCCGAAGGCAGCATGAAGGACCTGCCAATCATCATCAAGTCCGACGTGCAGGGATCCGCCGAAGTGTTGGCCGACACGCTGTCGAAGCTGAGCGACGAGCGCGTGCGCATCAAGATCATCCACTCGGGCGTCGGCGCCATCAACGAATCCGATGTGCTGCTCGCGTCGGCGTCGAATGCGATCATCATCGGGTTCAACGTGAGGCCCGACCGCAATGCCGAGTCGCTCGCCGAGCGCGAAGAGGTGGACATCCGCCATCACACGGTCATCTACAACGTCACGGATGAGATGAAGAAGGCGATGACCGGCCTGCTCGAGCCGACGCTGAAGGAAGTACGGCTGGGCGCGGCCGAAGTGAGGAACATCTTCAAGGTCCCCAAGGCCGGCACGATCGCGGGCTGCTACGTCATCGATGGCCGCATCACGCGCTCGGGAGATACCAAGGCCCGGCTCATGCGCGACGGCGCGATGGTACACGAAGGAAAAATCGGGTCGCTGCGCCGCTTCAAAGACGACGTGAGCGAAGTGAAAACCGGGTTCGAATGCGGCATCGCATTCGATAAATACAACGACGTAAAGGTCGGCGATCTGATCGAAGTCTTCACGATCGAACGGGTGGCCGTGTCTGCGTAAGTGGTCGTCGGGCATCTCTCCATCGAGCTCCATATTCCCGGCGCCAGGTCTCTGAAAGAGAAGCGGATGGTGCTGCGGAGCGTCAAGGATCGCATCCGAAAGTTCAACGTGGCCGTTGCCGAGGTCGAGTACAACGACCTCTGGCAGCGGGCGGGCCTCAGCATCGTCACCGTGTCGAACGATGAAAGGCACGCCGACCGCGAGCTCGCCGCCGTTGTGAATGAAATCGAGCGGGTCGAGCCGGGCTTGATCTCGCGTACTGAGGTAGAGTTCTTGGGGTGAGGGGAAATTGGAAACTGGAATCCAAAAATCTAAAATCTGGAATCTAGAAACTAAAATCTAGAAGCTGTTCAGATTGTAGATTCTAGATTCTAGATGCTTAGATCTTAGATTCCAGATTTCAGTCTTGCACTTATATGGGCCAGGGGTCTCGACCCGAACGTGTTGCGGATCAGATTCGCGCGGAAGTCACCAGCATGATCGCGCGCGATCTGCACGACCCCGGCGTGGGGTTCGTCACCATCACGCGGGTGCAGGTGAGCGCGGACTTGCAGCACGCGCGGGTGTATTACACGAGCATGGGTGATGCCGCGGCACGCAAGAACACTGCGCGCGCCCTCGACCGTGCGGCTGGGTTCATGCGGCGCCAGATCGGGCAGCGCCTTCGCTTGCGCCGAGCGCCGGAGGTTCAGTTCGAGTTCGACGCCAGCATCGGACATCAGGACCGCGTCGAGCAGCTCCTGAACGAGATCGCCGACGAGCGTACCAAGGCGTCCGCCTCCGCGCCCACTTCGCCGAACGTTACGGCGGACAGGCCCGACGTCCCCGACACTGATGACCGCTGAGTCCATCGCCTCCATCCGCAGCGCCATTCTTCAGCGCCAGCGGTTCGTCATCACCTCGCACGCACGCCCCGACGGCGACGCGATCGGATCGCAGGTCGCTATGGCGCTCGCATTGCGCGAGCTCGGCAAGGACGTGCAGATGGTGGCCGCCGATGCCGCGCCACCGCAGTTCCTGGAATTTCCGGGCGTGCGCGACATCCGCATCACCCAGGAGGTCGTTGGACCGTTCGACGCGGTCATCGTGATGGAGTGCGGCGATCTGTCGCGAACCGGCGTCTCGGGGCTCGACAAATACTTCGTTGTCAACATCGATCATCACCCCGGCAACAAGAGCTACGGGGCGATTAACTGGTTCGACCCTGGCGCGGCAGCATGCGGCGAGATGGTGTTCGATCTGATCGAGGCGCTCGGCGTGCCGCTGACGCCGGCGATCGCGACGCACATTTACATCACGATCCTCACCGATACCGGCGGCTTCCATTTTTCGCACATCACGCCGCGAACGTTCGAAATCTGCCGACGGTGCAACGAAGCGGGCGCGCAACCCGAATCGATCGCCCGCGCGGTGTATGACAGCAGCACGATGGCGCGACTGCGTCTGATGGGAGCCGTCCTCCACAACCTCGAGTTCGAGGGTGGCGGCCGTGCAGCTCTCGCGACCCTGACGCTCGAACTTCTTCAGCGTACCGGGGCGACGCAGGAAGACTCCGAAGGCCTGATCAACATCCCACTCACTGTGAAGGAGATCCAAGCCGTCGCGTTTTTCAAGGAGATCGCGCCGGACAGCTTTCGCGTGAGCTTGCGATCCAAAGGCAGCGTCGACGTGAATCGCATCGCGAACATATTCGGGGGCGGCGGCCACAAAAACGCGGCCGGATGCACGCTGAATGGCTCGTACGGCGACGTCCGGCAACAAGTCGTCACCGAGCTCACCCGCGCGCTTACGTAAATCGTAAAAATGGGGTCTGACCCTCTTTTTACGGACGGCGTAATTGTCATCGACAAGCCGGCGGGGCCGACGTCGCATGATGTCGTCGCCGTCATGCGCCGCGCACTCGGTCGATCGACGATGGACAGTCGCCGATCGACGATGAAGGTTGGGCATACCGGTACGCTTGATCCGCTGGCGTCGGGGGTGCTGCCGTTGGTTATCGGCAAAGCCACCCGCCTCGCGCAGTTTCTGTCGTCTGCAGAAAAAGAGTACGAAGCGGACATCGAGCTGGGCGTGACGACCACGACGCTCGATCGCGGCGGCGATGTGGTCACACGCGGTCGGACACGCACGGTTGCCGAGGTGACGCCGCAGATGATCGAGGACGCGGTCGCGGAATTTCGCGGCACGTATCTTCAGCAGCCTCCGGCCTTCTCTGCAAAAAAGATCGACGGCGACCGCGCCTACGACCTCGCGCGCAGGAACGCGCCGGTGCAACTGCAACCCGTCGAGGTGACGGCGACCGCGCTCGACGTCGTCGAATGGCGCGACACGACCCTGCGCCTGCGCCTCGTGTGCTCCGCCGGCTACTACGTGCGGTCGCTGGCCGACGCAATCGGAGAGCGCCTCGGAACAGGCGCACATCTGGCCGGGCTAGTGCGGACGCGCAGCGGCGACTTCACGCTGTCCGACGCTGTCGGACTGGACATGCTGGATCGCCGACCGCATGAGGCTGCCGCGCGAATCCTGCCCCTCACGGCGCTGCTGCCGTCGCTGCCGGCGATTACGCTGACACCGGAAGGCGCCTCACTGGCATCCCGAGGCGGATTCATTGGACCGTCGCACCTGGCATGCCCGTCCGGATTCCCCCAAGGCGGCCGTGTGCGGCTATTACACCCGGACGGGCACCTGGTCGCCATCGCCGAGCCTCGCGCGGGTGATTCTGGCGGTCTGTCGCGCGGTTTTTTGCATCCCGGCATCGTACTGGACTAAAATTACTCGTTTGGGACTAACACATTGCGGCGGATTGGGGAGCGTCAGGCCGGTGAACGCCGTGCTGTTTTACAAACGCTCTGCTGGACCGCGCGCGGAGGCATGTATTCGTGGCACTCAATAAAGACCGCAAGACCGAGCTCATCACATCGTACCGCACGCACGACTCCGACACCGGCTCTCCTGAAGTTCAGGTCGCCATTCTCAGCGAACGCATCGGGTATCTCACCGAGCACTTCAAGACCCACGCGAAAGATCACCACTCGCGCCGTGGTCTCCTCAAGCTGGTCGGCCAGCGCCGCCGCTTACTGGACTATCTGAAGGGCAAGGATTCAGAGCGTTACGCCGAGCTGATTCGCCGCCTGGGCATTCGCAAGTAATCGGAGATGGACGTGATAGGTGATTGGGCACTTCAATCACGCCATCACGTATCGCCCAATCTCCAAATGAACACGTTCTGAGGCACAAATGTACAGAAGAGAACTGGAAATCAACGGCACTTCCCTTTCGTTCGAGACCGGCAAATACGCGAAGCAGGCAGATGGATCCGTGATCGTCCGGATGGGCGATTCGGTCGTCCTGGTCACTGCGTGCGCGTCCCCGAATCCGCGTGAGGGCATCGACTTCCTCCCCCTGACGGTCGACTACAAGGAATATACATATGCGTCGGGCCGCATCCCCGGAGGCTTCTTCAAGCGCGAAGGCAAACCATCCGAAAAGGAAGTTCTGACTAGCCGCGTCATCGATCGCCCGATCCGGCCACTGTTCCCCGCCGGGTGGCGCAACGAGTCGCAGATTATCGCGCTCGTGCTGTCGGCCGATGCGAACTACGACCCGGACGTGCTCGCGATCAGCGGCGCCTCAGCGGCGCTCGCGCTATCGAGCGTTCCTTTCCAGAAAACCATTGCCGGCGTGCGCGTAGGCAAGGTCGAGGGGCAATACGTCATCAACCCCACATACGAGCAGCGAAGGAAGAGCTCGTTCGATCTGGTGATGGCGGGCAGCGTAGACGCCATCGTCATGGTCGAGGCTGGTGCCAAGGAAGTAACCGAAGAAGAGATGGTCCAGGGGCTCGAGGCCGGCCACGCCGCGATCAAGAAGATCGTCGACATTATCGACGCGTTGGCCAAGGAAGCCGGCAAGCCCAAGCGTGAGTTCGCCAAAAAAGAATTCGACCACGCCTTCTACCGCGAAGTCGAAGAGAAGGTGATGATTCCTCTCGCCGACGCGATGCGCATCGGCGACAAGCTCGAGAACTACGGCTCGGTGGATCAGGTGCTGAGCGAACTGGTGGGATCGATCCCAGAAGGCGAAGTGCAGCGCAAGGTCGAAGCGAAAGCGATCTTCAAAGAGCTCAAGGAAAAAGTGCTGCGCGACGAAGTGCTCGAGAAGGGCGTTCGTCTCGACGGCCGCAAATTCGACGAGATCCGGCCAATCTGGTCCGAGGTCAGCGTGCTTCCCCGCGTTCACGGCTCGGCTGTGTTTACGCGCGGCGAGACGCAGGCACTCGTCACCGTGACGCTCGGCACGTCGGATGATCAGCAGAAGATCGAAACGGTCGAAGGCGAGACCTATCGCCGCTTCATGCTGCACTACAACTTCCCGCCGTTCTCGGTGGGCGAGGTACAGTTCCTTCGCGGACCCGGCAGGCGCGAAGTCGGCCACGGCGCGCTCGCCGAGCGCGCGCTGCTGCCGGTACTGCCCACTGAGGAATCCTTCCCGTATACGATTCGTGTCGTGTCCGACATCCTCGAGTCCAATGGCTCGTCGTCGATGGCGTCTGTTTGCGGCGGCACTCTCTCGATGTGGGATGCGGGCGTTCCGTTGCGCGCGCCGGTGGCCGGCGTCGCGATGGGCCTCATCATGGACGAGAAGACAGGCAAGTACGCCGTTCTTTCCGACATCGCCGGAGCCGAAGATCACTACGGCGACATGGACTTCAAGGTGACCGGCACGTCGAAGGGCATTACCGCCCTCCAGATGGACATCAAGGTGGGGGGGATCACGGCGAAGATCATGCGTGAAGCGCTCGACCAGGCGAATCGCGGCCGCATGCATATCCTCGGAGAGATGCAGAAGTCGCTCACCGGCCCGCGCGGCAACATCTCGACGTACGCGCCACGCATCATCACCATCAAGATTCCGGTGGACAAAATCCGCGACGTGATCGGACCGGGCGGAAAGATGATTCGCAGCATCATCGAGCGCACCGGCGTGAAGATTGACGTCGAGGACGATGGCAGCGTGAACGTGGCGTCAGCAGATGAGGCGGCCGCGCAGAAGGCGATCGGCATCATTCAGGAACTAACGGCCACGGCCGAGCTCAACAAGACCTACATGGGCAAGGTCCAGCGCATCACGGATTTCGGCGCGTTCGTCGAGATCATGCCGGGAACGGACGGGTTGCTGCACGTCTCGGAGATTGCGAACCACCGCGTGAAGGACGTGCGCGACGAGTTGAAGGAAGGCGAGCAGGTCATGGTGAAGGTCATCAACATCGACCCGACTGGCAAGATTCGCCTCAGCCGCAAGGCCCTGCTGCAGGATGAAGGGGCCGCCGCCGGTGCCCCCGCAGCCGGTGCGCCATCGCGCAAATCGGAGTAAACTGTACACTGTATAGGGGTTTCACCCCCGCTTGCTGCAAGGGGGTCAGACCCCTTGCACATCCCTCCCCCAGCTGGAGCAACCACGATGACGTCTTCCTCTGCCTTTACCAAGGCCGCGGCGGGATCGGCGCTTGTGCTGGGGTTTGCGGTATTTGGCCTCCTGGGGAGAGCCCAAGAGAGCGGCGAGCGTCAGTTCACAGTCTCCGCGCGCAAATACGCCTTTAGCCCGGCACGTCTCGAGGTTCAACAGGACGATCTCGTGCGCGTCACGTTCACGACCGACGACATTCCGCACAGTTTCACCATCGACAAATACCGCATCGCAAAGCGCGTCGAGGCGGGCAAGCCGATCGTGTTCGAATTTCGGGCGGACCAGTCCGGACGTTTCCCGATCTACTGCAACTTGGCCGCGGACGACGGGTGCAGGAAAATGATCGGCGAGCTGGTGGTGACGGGGAGGAAATAGAAAGTGGCCTATTGCCCCCAGTACTCCGCCGCCTTCACACGCTCCTCGAGCGGAGGATGCGTGTAGAAAAACGCCTGCACCAGTTTCGACGGGCTGTCTTCCGCGAGGTTCTGCTGGCCCAGTCGTCTCATCGCGGTGATGAACGCGGACGGGTTCTCCGTCATCTTCAGCGCGTATGAATCGGCGCGACGCTCGTGCGCACGCGAGACAGCGTTCATTCCGGGCTTGACGCACAGACCGATGGCGCCCGCGGTGAGCAGTAACACAGGCATCGCCGCGGGATCGGCGATGCCGTCCAAACCGAACAACGGCACGGCACGTCGCAGCGCCAGATGCGCCGCAAAAAAACCCACGAAGGCCAGCGCCATGTCGAACACTACCGACGTCCAGATGTCCCTGTGGACATGGTGCGCGAGCTCGTGCGCCAGGATGACCTCGATCTCGTCGTCCGAGTATTCCGAAAGCAGCGTGTCCGAGAGAAGGATTCGCCGCGTGTGGCCCATCCCGGTCAGCGCAGCGTTTGCTTTTCTGGTGCGGTCACTGAGGGTCCACTCGTATACGCCCATGATTCGCGTGCCGGCCTTCAATGCGAGCGCCGTCAGGCGATCGCGCAATGCGTCCTTCTCGAGCGGCTTGAACGTGAAGAACAGCGGCAGAAGTACGACGGGCGCCAGATTCGCGAGTACGATCGCCACGACGGCGTACCCGCCGCCCGCGAGCGCCCACCATGCCGCCGGCCATTGCCGAAGCACGAAGTACACGAACAGCGCGGCACACTCCGCGAACAGGACGCCGATGAGGACCGCTTTGGCGTGATCTTTCAGCCAATGCCGAATCGTTTCGGTCGAGAGACCATAGCGCCGCTCGAGCAGAAAGCCACGATAGAAACTGAGCGGCAGCGTCGCAGCGTCGAATGCGATTGACAACACGAGCACGTACAGCGCGGTGACGTACGAGGGATTCGGCCCGACGAGCCCAGTGGCCCAGACGCGCAACCAGACCGACCCGCCCGTGATCAGAAGGCCAGACAGCATGACGCCCGACCACACGGTGGAGAGGATCCTCGCGCGGCGGCCAAGACGATGGTAGCGAGTGGCCTTGTCCTCGTTCATCGAGACTGTGGACCCTGGATCGGTGGACCTTGGACGCCTGGACTCTCGACTCCCGTGATCGAGATGCGGCCGTTGGTGACGCGAACGTCGATCTCGGGACCGCCGCCGTTGAGCTGCGATTCAAGCGTGCGGATTCGCCTGCCCGACGCTTCGTCGGAGGCTGCCAACCCGCTGACGGTTATCCCGCCGTTCACCGAACGCGCATTCAGCGTGGCCTTCGCGGTTTTCGGAATTTCGAGCGAGATCCGGCCATTCGTGCTTTCGAGCCGCACCGGACCGGTGACCTGCGACATCTTCGCTGACACGTGGGCATTGACGGCGGCCGCATCGATCGTGCCGCTCATGGACGTCAGCTCGATGCCGCCGTTCACCACCATAGCTTTCACGTGTCCCCGTAAACCGTCGGCTTTGAGCGTCCCGTTGTTGCCCGTCATCTCAAGCCGTGCGTCGGCTGGGATCGCGACCTTATAGCTTGATTCGAGCCCGCCTGGGGCCCTGCCCCGCGACGTGAAGACCGTGCCGACACGTATATGGTCGGCGGCGGCCGATTCTTCCACCTTGACGCTGCTCAATATTTCCTTGGCGCGAGTCTCGCTCATTGCCCTTGCCTCGAGAACCGCTGCGACGTCGACCACCCCTGGTTTCCCGACGACAACCTCGATGGAGCCGTTGCCGTTCACTATCTCGACGACACCCCCTGGCGTAAGCGGATATTGCCGGCTCCACTCCTGTGAGGCCCGCGCGTGAACTGAGACGTCCTTGATGTCGCCGTCTTTGATCGTCACGTCGCAGCCGCCAAGGACGGCCAGGGCGCAGACTCCGGCGGTAAGAGCAGCCGCCTTCGCGTGTCGATGGGAATTGGACGACGAGCCTCGGCGAGCCTCGTTGTCGCGAGGCTTCGCCGCGCGAGAGCGGGAGGGCAAAGAGCAGAGGGCAGACTGCGGCATGTACTACCTGACGAACCTGGCAGCCCGAATGTTTCCTCTGCAGCTTGCCCCGCCGACCTGTCCGCCGAAGCGCGAAGCGCGAACGTGGAAGCATATGCGCGGCGCAGCGCCCAGGCGGGTCAGTTCAGATCGATGGAGATCAGCTTCGATACTCCGGGCTCCTCCATGGTGACGCCGTAGAGCCGGTCCGCGATTTCCATCGTCCTCCGGCTGTGGGTGATGATGATGAACTGGGTGTGCTCCTGCATCCCCTGCAGCATCTCCACAAACCGACCGATGTTCGCGTCGTCGAGCGGCGCGTCGATTTCATCGAGCACGCAGAACGGGCTCGGCTTGTATTTGAAAATCGCGAACATCAGTGCGATAGCGGTGAGTGCCTTCTCTCCGCCCGACAACAGCTGCACGCTCTGCAGCCGCTTTCCCGGCGGCGACGCAATGACCTCGATGCCGCTCTCAAGCACGTCGGTCTCGTCAAGCAGAGCGATGGTCGCGTGCCCGCCGCCGAACAGCGTGCTGAAGGTACCCTGAAAATTCTCCTTGATGGCCGCGAACGCCTCGCGGAACCTCACCTTGCTCGTCTCGTCGATCTTCTTGATCGTATCCTGCGTCGAGGTAATCGAATCGGTCAGATCCTTTTTCTGGGTGGTCAGGAACTGATGGCGCGTGTTGAGCTCGTCGAACTGATCGATCGCCATCATGTTCACGGGGCCAAGGCGTTCGATCTTATGGCGCAATCGCGTGATGTGCTCCTCGGGCGTCGCTGAGGCCGCGATGGCAGGCTCCGGTGTCGCGTCGGTGTCGTCGCACTCGTCGTCGACCGCCTCCTCATGGCCGGCCTGAAGGTCGGCACTACGAGCGACCGGAAGGTCGGCAACACCGTCGGCGCCTTCTGGATTCGCCGCAGCGGCGCCCTGTACGTCGGCGACGACTTCGTCCAAGGTCTGCTGCAGCGTGTCGACGCATGATTGCGCCAGATGGGCCAGACCACTCTCCTCCGTCGCTCGGGCCACTTCGAGCTCGCTCAACTCTGCGTGGATCGTTTCAAGCGACCTGCGGGCCGCACGCGTCTCGCCTTCGATGCGATCAGCCTGTTGCCGAAGATCCGTCACCGTGTCTTCCGCCGCGCGGACGTCGGCGCGCAGGGTCTCCAGGCGGGCCACCTCGCGATCGAGCATCTGGACGGTCTCATCGACCAACTTCCCCAGGCTTTCCGACTTCGTCTCGATCTCTGCGGCCGCCCCCTGCGATGCCCGGACCCGCGACTCGAGCTCGCTGTTGGCTTCCTCGATCCGTGCGACGTCGGCATTCAGTGCGCCCGCACGTTCCAAAAGCGTCGCGTACGACGCTTTTGCTTCGGCCGCGCGCCGTGCCAGCGTCTGCAGAGCTTCGCGCGCGTCGCCAAGCCGATGCTGTGCGTGCGACAGCGTGTCGTCAGCTGCACGCTGCTCCTGATCGAGCCGCGCAATCGACTCGCGCGCTTCGCGCTGCCGCGCGTCGAGACCCTGGCGCTGCTCTTCAGCGCCGCGCCGTTCAATCTCGAGCAGCTCGAACTTCTTCTGGACTCTCTGCAGGTCGTCGGCCGAGCGCTGCAGCTGCATCTCGAGACCGATAATCGCCTTTTCCTCGCGGTGTAAATCGGCATTGACCGCCGTCACCGCATTCGACACCTGGGCGATGCGCGTTTCGAGGGCCGCAACTTCGGACACGGATTGATCGCGCTCGGCTTCTTCGCCGGCTATGCGATCGCGCAACTCCTTGATCTCCCGCTTGATGCCCAGGATTGCGCGCCCTTCATCCTTGCTGCCGCCAGAAACGAGCATCCGGCCCCGCACGACATCGCCGCCCAGAGTCGCGATAGGTGCGGG
This sequence comes from Vicinamibacterales bacterium, assembly GCA_963784045.1. Taxonomy (GTDB): domain Bacteria; phylum Acidobacteriota; class Vicinamibacteria; order Vicinamibacterales; family JAMQPK01; genus JAMQPK01. Next base: position 300,739 of record CAWAPZ010000019.1, on the reverse strand, counting down.
CGTCGACCCAGACGCGGCCAGCGCACCGGCCAGATTGTCCGCGATGTACCCGTCTGGAATGACGGCGTCGATCGCAAACGCGTGCCCGCCGGTGATCTGCATGACGTCGCGGATCGAAACGAGGCCGGACGGTGCGGCAGACGCCGACTCAGTGGCCGACCGAGTGGCCGACCTGAAGGTCGGCACTACGTACTCTCCGCCCACGTACTCTGCGCCGGACAGCACGACAAATCCGCAGCGGCCGACGTTCTCCTGCCGGATCAGATCGAGGCCGGCCTGCGCCTGTTCGTGCGTAGCCACGATCACGTGTTGTAGCAGGTCGCCGAGACTGGCCTCGACGGCGCGCTCGTACTTCGGCTCGACGTCGAGATAATCCGCCACCGAGCCCTGCTGACCGACGTGCCCATTGGCCTGCGCCAGCACCATGCGGGCCGCTTCGGTGTACCCGGCGCGTGCTTCCTCGAGGTCGGTCAGCGACGCGAGACGCGCGGCCAGGCCCGCCAGTTCCCGCTCTCGCGCACGCAGGCTGTTCGACTTCCACTCGAGCTCTATACGCGCGCTCGCCAGTTCGGTCTCCCGCGCGGTTTTCGCGTGCTGCGACGCTTCCGCGGCGTCCTTGGCACGGCGAAGGCCGTCCGCGGTCGCCGCCCGATCGCCTTCGAGCCGCTCCTGCTCCATCCGGACTTCGGACTCTTCCACGGAGAGCTTCGCAAGTTCTTCGGATACGCGCTGGATGGCTTCTTCGGCGTGCTGAATCGCATGCCGCAAAGTGGTCGCCACGTTCAGCGCAGAAAACACTTCCGACCGTGCCGCCTCGACGTCGGCCTCGAGCCCCTCGATGCGCCGGTTCTCGTCCCCGTAGTCGGATTCGATGCGGGTCAGCTCGGTGGATGCGCGCTGCTGGTCTTCCAGAGCCTGCGATGCGCCGCGCTGCCGCTCGGCCAGCAGAAGCCGGCCAGGCTCGCGGCGTGTTTCCAGTGCGGCGAGCTCTGCGCGGACCTCATCGGCGCGCACACCGAGCGACGAAATCTGCTCGCGGTTGGACTCAATCTGCTGCTGACGACGGGTGATGTCCAGCTCGCATGCATGAACCGACTCGCGGGTGCGTGTCGCAGCGGCCTCAGCCTCGACGAGCGAAATACGCACACGGCTGAAGTCCGATTCTGCCGTGGCCACGGCGGCCGCGGCCGCGGTCTCGCGCTCGCGGGCGTCCAACAGCCGCGCGCGCAGCGATTCGATTCTCTGCGCCGACTCCTGGTAGCGTCCGGCAAACAGCAGCTTTTCCCAGTGTCGGAGCTCATCGCGCAACCGTTTGTAACGGCGCGCTTTCGCAGATTGGCGCTTCAGCGATCCGAATTGTTTTTCCAGCTCGAAAATAATGTCTTCGAGGCGCGTCAGATTTTGAGTGGCGGCCTCCAGCTTCAACTCTGCTGCACGGCGGCGCGCCTTGTACTTGGTAATCCCTGCGGCCTCCTCGATGAGCTGGCGCCGGTCTGCCGGACGCGAACTGAGGATCATGCCGATCTTGCCCTGCTCGATAATCGCGTACGCCTTGGCGCCGAGTCCGGTATCCATCAGAAGCTCGTGAACATCGCGCAGCCGGCATACTTCCCCATCGATCAGGTATTCGCTCTCCCCCGACCGATACAGCCGCCGCGTCACTTCGACGGTCCTCGCGATCGAAGGCTTCTCATCGTCCAACGGTTCAACGGGAGCAACCAGCGGCAGCGCCCCTCCGGCTTGCGTCAGCAGCACGTCGCTCAGCCTCAGGCGCACCTCCGCGGCTCCCGTGGGCTTTCGCGCATCGCTCCCGTTGAAAATCACGTCTTCCATGCGGTCGCCGCGCAGGCTCTTGGCGCTCTGCTCGCCGAGCACCCACGTAATGGCATCCGCGACGTTGCTCTTCCCGCATCCGTTTGGCCCGACGATGGCCGTGACGCCGCGGTCGAACGACAAATGGGACCGATCGGAAAAGGATTTGAAGCCGGCGATTTCAAGTTGTTGTAAGCGCATGGTCTGCTTCGTTTTTCGCTCTTCGTTTTTCGGTCTTCGGTCTTCGGTCTTCGTTTTCGGTAGTTGTTGCTTGCTCGTTACCGTACATACAAACAGCCGCGCGACACCCTCGGAGACCGATGGCGACGAGCGGCTGGGGCGCTCAGGACGTATTTGAGAGTTGAGGTGTGCAACCGCGACCGATTCAGGCCCGATCGCCCCCGAAAACCGGAGGCGAGCCCCGTGGACCCAGAACGGTCGCCAGTGTAACAAGCCCCAAATGTTGGGGCAAGCGCAAAGTCGAGCCCTACAACTGGTAGGGAGAGCGACCTAACTGCCTATCCTCGGCCGACCCTAAAGGTCGGCACTACTGTTGTGCAACTACTGCCGTGCAACCTGCGTGCTCTTCGCAGGCACCGCGCGTAAGAGCTTCTCGGCTTCGGGAAAGAGCGTCAGTGCGTACTGCGCCTGCGGGTCTTTCTCGAGAAGGTGTCGGCGCGCCGTGGCCACGTCGAAGAGCGCGACATCGATTTCGTAACGCAGCATGGCGCGTACGAATTCGAGGTCAGCGTTAAAGCCCGCCTCGTCGAACAGGCTTGCCTCGCGCAGCTGCGACTTCACGAACGACTTGAAATCCTGCAGCATCGCATCATCGACGGTGAATTCTCGCGCCAGTGTACGGCGCGCTTTCTGATCGGTGGCGCTGCCGAACCGGTCGTCGCCCTCCCGGTCGAAGCGCTGCGCGTAGGTGGCAAACATCGTCGGATGCAGTCGACGCGCGAACTTGCCCGGGTTGAATCCTTCGATCGGCCCTGCCATCCGATAATCGGGCTCGATGCCGCCGCCGCTATACACCTTGCGGCCAAGCCGCTTCGTGTACTTCAGCTGAGACGGTGTGTGCTGGACGACTGTCTCCTGATCGCGAGTGGTATACGACAGGTATTCGTCGAAGCTTTCGTCCCACGGGCGCTGTATCAGCCGGCCTGCCGGCGTGAAGTAGTGCGCGGTTGTCAACGCAAGCCCTGCGCCTTCGCTGAGCCGGTAAATGGACTGCACGAGCGCCTTGCCCCACGTCGTCTCTCCGATGACAAGACCGCGATCGTGGTCCTGAAGGGCGCCCGTCACGATTTCAGACGCGCTCGCGCTGCGACGATTCGCCAGCGCGATCACCGGCAGGTCGGTGTATTCGCTGTTTTCGACGCCGTGATAGTCCTGGTCTGAATTCGGGATCCGTCCGCGGGTATAGACGATGAGGTCGCCCTTCTTGAGGAAGCGGTTCGATACCTTGATAGCCTGATCGAGCGGGCCACCCGGGTTCTCGCGGATGTCGAGCAGCACCTGCTTCATACCCTGCTTGGTCAGGTCGCGAAGGGCGACGCCCAGCTCGCGGTCGGTCGTTTCAGAGAAGTCCCGCAATTGGATGTATCCGGTGGTCGGGTTGATCATGAATGCCGACGGTACGCTCGGGATCCTTATCTCGTCGCGCACGACCTCGACGTCGATCAACTTTTCGTAGCCGGTGCGTCGAATGGCCACCTGAACAGGCGTGCCTCTGGGTCCACGCAGCTTGAGCACCGCCTGCTCGCTGGTCCACCCCTTGGCGTCTTCCCCGTTGATTTTCGCGACGACGTCCCCGCGCCGAATGCCCTTCCGGTAGGCCGGCGAGCCCTCGAACAGTGCCATGACGGTGATATCGCCGTCTATGACGTTTATGGTGATGCCCAGCCCGTAATAGTGGCCTTCCTGGCGCTCGCGCAACTGCGCGTAGGCCTTGGGGTCCATGAAGCTCGAGTGCGGATCGAGCGTCTGCAGCATGCCGCTGATCGCACTGTAGACGACGCGATCGGATTCGACCGGCTCGACGTATTTCTGCTCGATCTGCTTGAGCGCCGTGGTGAAGACGTTGATGCGCTCGGGGAGGCCATCCTGGGTCGCGAGGACGCGACCGCCGAAAAAGCCGCCAACCAGCGCCGACAGGGCGATGGCGAACGCCGCGACAGAGACGGAGCGGTAGGTGCGCATATGCACGTAAAATGTTACTACGAAAGAAGGTATAATCTAAGACTCGAAATCCTAAGGAGTAAGGCATTTTATGGGTCCAATAGGCATGCCGGAGATGGTGGTCATTGCGGTTATTGCGCTGATCATTTTCGGCCCCCGAAAACTACCCGAGCTCGGCAAGTCGCTGGGTAAGAGCATTGCCGAATTCAAGCGCGCGTCGAACGAGCTGAAAAACACGCTGGAAGACGAGATTCGCACCGAAGAGCTGCATGACGCGCGGAAGTCTGCACAGATTCCGCCGACGGCCTCGGTGCCCGCAGCGCCGCCCGCGCCCGCCGCCGACGCGCCCGGGGGCGAGACGACGCCGCGCGTCGATGCTGGCGCGTAGACGGCCGGCATGCCGGTAGTTCCCTTCAAAGATCCGCAGAGCTCGAAGGACTCTTCAGCCCGAGACGTGTCCGACAGCTGGTTTGACGACGAATCAGAAGGCGGAAAGATGTCGTTTCTGGAGCATCTCGACGAGCTCCGGAAACGAATCATCCGCGCGCTCTTGTCGCTGTCGGTCGGCGTGGCGATTGCCGCGTTCTTCCTCGAAGACATCTTGAACTTCGTGATGCGACCGCTCGCGGCAACGCTCCCGCCCGGTGCGAACTTCATCTTCACCTATCCGACCGAAGCCTTCATGCTGCGGATCCGGGTTGCGCTCATCGCCGGGCTGTTCATCGCGACACCGCTGGTTTTCTGGCAGGTCTGGCAGTTCGTGGCGCCGGCGCTCTACGCGAAAGAGCGGCGGTACGCGTTTCCCTTCGTCCTGTTGTCGTCGATTGGCTTCATCGGCGGCGCGGCGTTCTCACATTACGTGGCGTTCCCGCTCATGTGGAGGTTCTTCGCGAGCTTCTCGGACGAGATGATCGTGTTCATGCCGCGCATCGAGGACACCTTCAGCATGTACATGCGCATGCTGCTTGGGATGGCGGCTGTCTTTCAGATGCCCGCGATGGTGTTCTTCCTGGCACGGATGGGCGTGGTGACGGCGCGCTGGATGATCCGCCAGTTCAAGTACGCGATCCTCGTGATTGTGGTACTCGCCGCGGTGATTACGCCGAGCTCCGACGTGGCCAGTCAGATGATCGTGGCGGGCCCCATGGTCGTCCTCTACGGGGTGAGCATCGCGATCGCGTGGATGTTTGGGAAAAAGACATCAGCATTGGCAGATTGAAGACTGGTGGATTGGACGATTGTTGTCGGAGGGTAGATTGACGATTGGCAAAGTCGGCGCGACGAGTGCTCGCCGTTCTTTTCGTTAATCCCCTATCAACACTCTTCCATCTGCCAACACTCTCACAATCTTCGGATCTTCCAATCTTTCACTGCTGTAATGACGTCCTCGGGTTTCATTTTCAGGATTTCCTTCGTCCTCCGATCGCGCAACTCGACATTCCCGTCCTTGAGGCCTTTCGCGCCGACCGTCAGCCGCAACGGCATCCCGAGTAGATCGGCATCCTTGAACTTGACTCCCGGACTCAGCCCCTCGCGATCGTCGTGCAGGACCTCGAATCCGGCGCCTTCGAGATCCGTCTCGATCTGATTGGCGACCGCTGCGATCTCCGGCTTTGCCGAATCGAGGCTGACGAGATGCACGTGATATGGCGCGACCGGCCAGGGCCAGATGATGCCGTCAGCGTCGTAGTTCTGTTCGATCACCGCGGCAATCGTCCTCGTGATGCCGATGCCGTAGCAGCCCATCACCATAGGACGCTCCGCGCCCGACTCGTCGAGATACACGCAGCTCATCGCCACCGAGTACTTGGTGCCCAGCTTGAAAACCTGCCCCACTTCGATCCCGCGGAACGCCTCATAAGTGCCCTTTCCGCAGCGCGGGCACGCATCCCCCTCTTTCGCGAGGCGCAGATCGTGGAATCCCTGGAACTGCTTCACGTCGCGATCGGGCTTGAAGCCGAAGTGGTGATATCCCTCTTTGTTCGCGCCGCAGGTCAGGTTGCAGGCGCCCTCGAGGCTCCTGTCGGCATACATCGGCACGTCGAGCTCCACTGGCCCGATGAACCCCGACTTCGTCCCGGCGCGCAACTCGGCTTCTTCGAGCGGCACGAGCTCCAGCGAGTCCGCACCGATGAGGTTTCTTAGCTTCACCGTGTTGGGCTCGTGATCGCTTCGCAGCACCAACCCGATGTCCCATGTCGCCTCGCCTTTCGTGGCGCGATACAAGTAGAACTTCGACGCGTGATCCAGAGGCAGGCCATCGTGCTCGTCGTCCTTGAACGCCTTCGCCTGTTCCTCCATCTGCACGATGCCAGGCGTGTGGAAGTGCGCCTTTCTCAAATCCAACACAGGCTCTGACAGATACGGATATGGAACGCCCGGCGCCTCGGTCTTTTCCGCGTTCGACGTGTACTCGCAGATGGCACAGCTCAGGATCGCGTCCTCGCCGCTGCCGGCGAGCACGTGAAACTCGTGAGTAAAGCTGCCGCCGATAGCGCCGCTGTCGGCCTCCACCGGACGGAACTTGACGCCGAGACGCGTGAAGATGCGCTTGTATGCCTCGAACATGCGCCAATACTCGCGATCCGCATCCGCATCGTCCACATGGAAGGAATAGCCGTCCTTCATGATGAACTCGCGTCCCCGCATCAGGCCGAATCGTGGGCGGATCTCGTCGCGGAATTTCGTCTGCACCTGGAACAGGTTGATCGGCAGCTGCTTGTAGCTCTTCACGAGCTTGCGAACGATGTCCGTGACGACTTCTTCATGCGTGGGACCGAGGCAGAAATCGGCGCCCTTCCGATCCTTGAAGCGGAGCAGTTCGCGGCCGTAAAACTGCCAACGCCCGCTCTCCTGCCACAAGTCGCCGGGCTGCACGGTCGGCATCAACAGCTCCTGCGCGCCGTCGCGTGCCAGCTCTTCGCGCACGATGTTCTCGAACTTACGGATGCTGCGGAGCGCCAGCGGCAAGTAGTCGTAGATGCCGGCTGCGACTTTTTGAATCATGCCGGCACGCATCATCAGCTGCTGGCTGACAACATCGGCGTCGCGAGGGACGTCACGATAGGTTTGAATGAGCAGTTTTGATTGTTTCATGAATATTGGGCCGACCTGAAGGTCGGCACTACGTGTTATTCATCGGGCCGATCTGAAAGTCGGCGCACGTCGGAGACATGAATCTGCCATTTTAGATCGTCGTGCGCGGGAAAATCGGTGCGGAAGTGCCCACCACGGCTCTCCTCGCGGCGCAGCGCCGCACGCGCAATGAGCGCCGCCACGGTCAGCAGGCTCGCGCGACGCCAGCCGCCGTGGTCAAGCGCCGCGCCTGCCGCCAGGCGATCATCGAGGCCCTCTTGTTGCTGGCGCAACACGCTGAACGCGTCACAAAGGTTCGAGTACGCTCGGAACAGGCCGACCGATTTCCACATCAGCGCGCGGATGTCGGCTTCGCTCATTTCGAGCGTTGCGCGGTTGGGCGCAGGCGCGTCGACATCGCGGAACAGCGGTGCGGGCAGGTCTGGCTCACGCGACGGACCAACCATGGCTCGACCCGCGCGAGCGCCAAACACCAGCCCCTCGAGCAGAGAATTACTGGCCAGGCGATTGGCCCCGTGCACGCGTGTGCACGCCACCTCTCCGGCGGCAAACAGGCCCGGCACCGACGTCCGGCCATCGAGATCGGTTTCGACGCCACCCATCATGTAGTGGGCCGCCGGCCCGACTGGAAGGAGATCGCGCGCGAGATCGAGCCCTGCCTTCAGGCACGTTGCGGCGATCATCGGAAATCGCCGATGCACGTCGTCCGGGTCAAGATGGCGAAGGCTGAGATAGATCGGACCCGCAGTACGTTGAGACTGCAGAACGATGCTGCGCGAGACGACATCGCGCGGCGCGAGGTCGCCGGCCGCATGATAGTCCTGCATGAACGCCTCGCCGGTCGAATCAACAAGCCGGGCACCCTCGCCGCGAAGCGCTTCCGAAAGCAGAAATCTCGGCGCATCTTCGACGTCGAGCACGGTCGGATGAAACTGCACGAACTCCAGATCGGCGATGCGGGCGCCGGCGCGGAATGCGATGGCAACGCCATCGCCGGTCGCAACTTCGGGATTCGTGGTTTCGGAAAACACCTGGCCCGCCCCACCGGTCGCGAGCAGCGTGGCGCCCGCGAACGCCCGGCCCGGTTCTCCGTGTATGTCGATGAACTGGATCCCGAGGCATCGTCCGTCCTCGACGATCGCGCCCACCGCGAGCGTGTTCTTCAGCACACGGATGCGCGCGACCGCCGCCAGGCGGTCCCACACGACGCGTCCGATCTCGCGCCCTGTGGCATCTGCTGCATGAAGCACGCGCCGGACGCTGTGCGCACCTTCGGATGCGAGCGCAGGCTCGCCGTCAGCGCCGAGATTGAAGCGGGCGCCCCACTCGATCAGCTCGCGTGTATAGCGAGGTCCCTCGTCGCAGAGCACGCGCACGGCGCGTTCGTCGCACAGCCCGTCGCCCGCGATCATCGTGTCCTGCGCGTGGAGTGCTGGAGAGTCGCCCTTGCCGATCGCGGCGGCAATGCCGCCTTGCGCGTACTCGGTGTTGCTTTCGTTCGGATCAGCCTTTGTGATGATCACGATGTCGCCGAACGGCGCCAGCTCCACCGCCGCGCGCAGTCCGGCGATTCCGCTACCGACGATTATGAAGTCGCCGCGTACATCCACCGGGCGTATACTAACGCATGCATTGGAGCCCTCGATCAATCACCTGACCGATCGCCCAAGCGCGCAAACCCATCGCTCACTCACCTGTCATCCGATCTCCAATGTTACGCGTTGACGTCCGGACGCCATCACACAGTTATCCCATCTACATCGAACACGGACTGACAGCGCAGTTGGGACGGCTGATCGAGTCGTCGGCGAAGGCGTCGCGCCAGTTCTTCGTGTCGAGCCCGCTCGTGTGGAAATTCCACGGCCGGACGATGGCGAAGGCGCTGCCGAAGACCGAGACAATCCTGCTGCCCGACGGAGAAAAGTACAAACAGCTCGCCACTGCGTCGCGCGCGTACGAATCGCTGATCAAGCTGGAAGCCGATCGGGGCGCCGGCATCATCGCGGTCGGAGGCGGCGTGATCGGCGACATGGCGGGATTCGTCGCCGCGACCTACCTGCGCGGGATCAGGTTGATTCAGGTGCCGACGACGCTCCTCGCGCAGGTCGACAGCGCGATTGGCGGCAAAGTGGGCGTCAACCACCCGCTCGGAAAGAATCTTATCGGGGCGTTTCATCAGCCGTCGGTCGTCGCAATCGATCCTGCGCTGCTTGATACCCTGCCTCGTCGCGAGTTCCGCGCCGGGTTGTACGAAGTGATCAAATACGGCATGACGTCGAGCCGCGGCTTGTTCGATCGGATCGATCGCGATCTCGACGCGATATTCGCGCGCAAGCCGGATGCCGTCGTGCCGATCATCGGGGAATCCTGCACCATCAAGGCAACCGTCGTGGGACTCGACGAGCGCGAGTCGGGGCCTCGGCGCATGCTGAATTTCGGTCACACGGCCGGCCATGGTCTCGAGGCGGTGACCAAATACAAGCGGTTCCGGCACGGCGAGGCGATCGCCTACGGGATGCTCACCGCGTCAGAAATCGGCGTCGCCCGCGGTGTCATGCCAGCCGCCGATCGCCACGCGCTGGGCCGAACCATCATGAAGCTGGGCCCACTACCGCCGGTCGGCGATCTGTCGGCCAAAGATGTCGTTGAAGCGATGCGCCACGACAAGAAAATCGTGAACGGCACGCTGCACTACGTTCTGTGCACGGGCATCGGCAGTTGGACGACAGCCACCGACGTGACCGAGGAGGAGCTGGCGAAGGCGTTGAGGAAAATTGGCCTGAAGAAATAGCTGTCGCCAGGACGTTCAGCGCAGCCAGCCCGCCGGCACATTCGCGCGGCGTGCCTCGTCTTCGATGTCAGCGATCGCTTTGGCCTGATTGACGATGTCAGCCTTGACGCGATCTTGTTCGGCGATAGCGGCCAGACGCTTCTGCTCGATGACCGAACGCTGCAACGGATCATCAATGTTGACGAACTCGGTGTAGAGCGCGTTGATCTGGCTCTGCAAGGCGTCGGCAAATGCCTGGCTCCGGCTGAGCGCGTCACGCGCCCCCGCCATCCGATCGCGCCAGTACTTGTCGCCCTTCGCGGTGTCCGCCATCGCGGGCGTGACGGGCGTGCTCACCGCAGACATACCGGGCTGGCTCCCTGCGCCCGGCGCGGGCGTGCCGGTTGTTGCTGTCACTGAAGACGTTGCGGGCGATGGCGCAGATGAGGAAGGCGGAGGTGGCGGAGCAGGTCCGCCATCGGTGCCGCGCAACGTGTCGTTGGTGTAGACCTTCGCCTGGCCCTTGATGCCTTTGCGTCGCGCTTCCTCGGCCCGCGCCACATCCGCGAGGCTCTGGGTTGCAGCCGGCATGGCGGTCGCGAGCAGAACGGTGCACGCGAAAAACCGTGTAATCATCCTCACAACTTAATGTCACGGCCGACCTGAAGGTCGGCACTACGTCTCACGTCACGGCCGACCTGAAGGTCGGCACTACGTCTCACGTCACGACCGACCTGAAGGTCGGCACTACGTCTCACGTCACGGCCGACCTGAAGGTCGGCACTGCGTCTCACGTCACGGCCGACCTGAAGGTCGGCACTGCGCCTCACGTCACGGCCGACCTGAAGGTCGGCACTACGTCTCACGTCACGGCCGACCTGAAGGTCGGCACTGCGTCGGCCCGTCTCCCTCCGATTTTCACTACCGCAACTCGTGCCATGACAGCATGTAAAGGTTCGCACTCCCGACTGGATTGCGTCCGACGGTCGCTTCGAGCACCGTATGTGACCCGCCAACGCCGAACGCTTCGGCGCGCAGCGCGAGGATGCCCTCTCCAGGATTCGCGACGCCGCCGCCATCAATTAACGGATTCCCGTCGTTCTCCGCGAAGTCGTCGCCGGCCCACACGACAACGTAGGTCCTCGGCCCAAGCCACCCGAATGCAAATAGTCGCCAGATCGGATTATTCGCGCTCCACGGTCGCGATTCGCCGTTCGCCGCGTTCGTCGCCTGCGCAAGATCCACTGTGGTGCCGTCGCCCAGCGGCCTCGCGCCTGTTGGCGGGCCATCTGTGAAACCGGAGAGCGCGCCGCTCGACAACAGCGCGTTCCAATCGGCGACGGCTGACAGCTCCTGCGCGCCAATCTCCAGAGCGCCATCCGCGGCGTACCGCGCTTCGCGCGCCGCCGCAAAGTTGGCGGCCGCGCGCATATCCGTGTTCAAAACGATGGCAAGGGACCCACCGATAGCGGACAGAAGGACCAGAGACATGAGCGCGATCACGAGTGTCATTGGAGGTTGAGATTCCGCGGCGATATATCGGTCGCGATCTCGAGGTCCGCCAGCGGTGCTGCCGCGAAGAGGCGTGCCGGCCGAAGTCGCACAAACGCACGTACACGCCTGATTGCCCGCAGGTCGGCATCGTAACGATCCGTGGCCACCGCATCTGGAACCCACGGTCCGTCGGCAAATCGGTCCATCAGGATCAGCTGTCCATCGGCGTCGAAATACTCGAAGTGAAGATCGGTCACCTGATCGACCAGTGGCATTTCGCTTGCGGCGCCGTCGTACCGCGTCAAGTGAGGTGCTCCGGCTGCATCCACTCGCCGCCCATAGGTAACCGTGATCGGGTCGGCGGTATCCGGAGGTACGTACAGGACGGACACGCGATCGGGGAACGCCGAGCCCGGCATATCCGGGTTGATGCTTCCCCGCCGGAACGGGGCTACGGCAGGCAACTGACGCCCGGCGCCAGCCATCACCAGATCCCTGAACAGCGCATCGGTCGCGACCCTCGCGCGCTGTTGCATGTCGGTGTGCTCGAGATCGACTTCGAACGCTCCGCGCGCCGAATTGATAAAGCTGAACATGCCGCTCGTGATCGCAATCGTGATCGCCATCGTCACCAGCAGCTCAATCAAAGAAAACCCGCGGGCGTTCATGGCGTCAACCGCCCTCTCGCAGAGACGAGCGCCGCGCCCCCGTGACCGCGACCGACCGGGCGAACGTCGACCTCGATGATGAGCACGCCGGCAGAAAACGGCGCGCGTGACGCTGACCACTTTCTGACAAATACCGCATCCCCGCAAGGCACATCGGCGCCTGGACACCGCTGATGTCCGGACGCGTCCAGAAATTCGATAACGGGGGCGGACACAGAGGCAATTGCGTTCCACGGCACGACGCGTATCTGCTCCATTTTCTGCGCCGCCATCAGCGCTGCGAGCGCACGCGTTCGAGCGGCCGCTCCGCTTTGTGCCGCCGCCCCGATAAACTGCGCAAGCGACACGAGCGCACCAGCCATGAGCGTAGTAGCGATCAGCGTTTCAACAAGCGAGAACCCGCGGCTCTGCTGCATGCATAGCTCCGGTGCAACACATGGTCCACGCACAAAACATCGATTTCGCCTGGAGAAATCAAAAATCGGCGAGATCCTGGTCGCAGAAACTGCGCCAGAACGCGCGATCGGAGTGAGCGATTTTTGAGTTCAGTAGAACGCAGCGTACCAGGTGACGATCGAGTCGCCTACAGCCGCGGCGATCATCGCGCCAATCGCCAGGAAGGTACCGAAGGGCAACGCGTATTTCATGTCCCCGCGGTTGATCGCGATTATAGCGACGCCCACGACCGATCCGAGAAACGACGACAGAACAAGCGTCAGTAGCGTGAGCTTCCAGCCGAGAAACGCACCAATCATCGCGAGCATCTTGACATCGCCGAACCCCATGCCCTCTTCGTGGCGGATGCGGAAGTACAACTCGCCCATCAGCCAGAGCGAGCCGCCGCCCAACACGATACCGATGAGCGAGTCGCGCCACCCCGGCGGCACAAATAAACTGAACGCAAATCCGATGACGATACCTGGCAGCGTGATCACGTCTGGCAAAATGCGATGCTCGAGGTCGATGACGAACAACACGATCATCGCGCAGGCGAACAACAACTTTTGAACGAGGATCGCGGGCGAATCAAACGCCAGATATCCGGCGAGGAACACGAGGCCAGTCACCATCTCGATGACGGGGTACTGAATCGAAATGGGTGCACGGCAGCTGCGGCATCGTCCACCGAGCCACATGTAACCCGCGATCGGGACGTTGTCGTAGGGTTTGACCGGCGCATCGCACGCTGGGCAGTGCGATCCCGGCCACATCAGTGATTTCCTCAGCGGCAGGCGGTAGATACACACGTTCAGAAAGCTGCCGACTGCAGTCCCGAACATCGCGGCGAGAACGGCGGCGGCAACGTTCATCGAGGCACCGGCGGAGCTGCGCCGATTAGCTCAGGGGCGGCCGTCGGCTCGGTCGGAAGCGGCCATAAGTCCGAGTTGGTCGCGACGCCGACCGAGCCTGTATTCGGATTGAGCGTGTATGGAACTCCTGACGGATCAACGGGAATACCCCTTACTGCGCCCGCGCGTTGAAGCTGTTGCCACGACTGCACGCGCTGGCCTGTTCGTGCCGCGAACTCGTTCACGATCCGTTTCAGCACGTCAATCTGATCCAGCGCGTCGAGTTGGGCCAGCCGCATCCGGGCTGTTGTCCGCAGCCAGTCGCTTTCTTCGTTCTGGCCGATCTGCGTCCACATCGCTCTCGATGCCTGGCGATCGCCGCCACGCGTCAACATCACAGCCGCGTAGCTCTTGAGCCAGAACGGCGCACTGGGCAGGTTCGCGCCACGGGCGAACCAGTCTGCAGCCTTCTCGTAGTTGTGGAGGTTCCAGTAATAGATGAACCCGATGTCGTGGTAGTAGTCCCACTTGTTCGGATTGAACGCGACGCCTTTCTCGAGGAGCGCAATCGCCTGGTCCGGCCGCCCGGCTCCTCCGGGTTGCGGCTCGGCAAGAAAGATCGCGCCGAATCGATACCCGACGGTAAAACGCGGGTCGAGCGTCGTCGCCAGGTCGAGCAGCGGATACAGCAGGTCATAGCGGCGCTCTCGGTCGGCCTTCTGGCGCTCGCTTCCATAGTGCTGAAGAGCGCGGATCCAATACACATCTGCAAGCAGCGCGTCATACGAGAGCGCGGCGCGGCGCATCACCTCGGCGTTGCTGACGTACAAGAGCTGCCGATCAACGTTTGAAAATGCGAAGGCCCGGTCGCGGACGACTTGCAGGGCGACAGCCACGGCCATCATGGCGGCTACCGCCGTCAGGAACAGACCCGTTTGCCGGCGACGCGTCACTTGAAATCCCGCCTCTCAAAGATGAACGTGGCGGCGGATACGAGGACCGAGATGTAGACGATGGCATACGCGGTGTTCAGCAACAGGTAGTTCGCCGGCACTGGAACCGCGTGTACGACTTCGCTCTTGATGTCGAGTGGCGCGAGATTCGGTAGCAGGTAGTACACCGCGCGCGCGATGTATGCGGCTGCCTGCGAGTCCACCACCGTCTCGAAATTCTTCAAATCGGCATTAAAGTGGCCGACGACGTACAGGCCAAAGGTCAGCGCCGCCGCGAGCATCGGGCTGGAAAACGTGGAAAAGAACAGCGCGATCGCCACCACAATGGCGAGCTGCAGAAAGATCATCGCGATCGCTTTCAGAAGCGCTGGATCGAGAGCGGGGGCCTCCCAGTGCGGGCGGAACCAGGCGCCGTCGACCCACGCAACCGCGCCAAGCACCGCGTAATAGGCGATGGCCATGATCGCCAGATTCACGAACAACGTGAGAAGAAGACCGAGATACTTGCCGACCACGAATTCCCGCCGTCGAATCGGCTTCGCCAGGAGCGAATAGATACTGCGCTTTTCGACCTCCTTCGAGACAAGGCCGATGCCGATGAACACAGAGATGAAGAGGCCAAACAGCGACATCGCGGCCAAGCCGAGATCCTTGATGACCTTCATGTCCTGTCCAGCGGTCAGCTGACTCAGCAGATAGGAGACGGCGATGAGCAGCACGGCGAAAAAGACGAGGTTATAGAGCACCTTGTCACGGACGGATTCCCTGAACACGCTCACGGCAATGGTGCGGACGGCACCGGTCGTCATGACTGTCGGCGGGTTCTCATGTCCCGTTCCAGCGCTCGCCCGCCTGCTCGGCGATCTTTTCCACGAAGAAGTCTTCAAGTGTTTCGCGAATGGGGTTGAAGGACACCACCTGAGCCCCACTGCCCGTAAGCTCACGAAGGAGTTGCTCGGGCCGAGGCGCCAGCGGCAGCTCGAGTGAGTACCGCTGCTCCCCAATCGGCGTCACGCGCTGCACTTGCGCGCGATGCCTCTCCAGCGATTCCGGTGTAAGACCGCTCACGATGAGCTCCCAGCCCCTAATGTCGAACGCCTGGAAATCGGAAATCCTCCCGTTCGCGACAAGCTTGCCGTGCGCGAGCACGGCGACGCGATTGCACAAGGCCTCGGCATCCGAGAGCACGTGCGAGCTGAAGAACACGGTACATCCGCGATCGCGCAGCGACATGATGAGATTGCGCACTTCCCGGCGGCCAAGAGGGTCGAGACCCGACATCGGCTCGTCGAAAAAGACGACTTCAGGGTCGTTGATAAGCGCCTGTGCGATCCCTACGCGCTGAATCATTCCTTTCGAGAACTTGCGTAACGGAAGCCGCCGTTCGGCGGCGATGCCGACCTGATCGAGCAATGCCGACACACGCCGGCGCCGCTCCACGCGGTCGTACCCGAACAACGCAGCGTAATAGTCGAGCAGCTCCTCGGCGGTCAGATGGTCATAGAAGTACGGGCTTTCGGGGAGATAGCCGATGCGGCGTTTGACCGAAACGTCGCCGACCGGGCGATCCAGGATTTCGGCATGTCCGGAGGTTGGGTAGATAAGCTGCATCAGCAGCTTGAGGGTGGTCGTCTTCCCTGCGCCGTTCGGGCCCAGAAAACCGAAGGTCTCGCCCGCGGTGACTTCAAGATTCAGTGCGTGGAGGGCTCGATATGCCCTGGGACGCCAAAACCCGATCGAAAAATCCTTGGTCAGCCCCTCTGTGCGAATCGCGTACATACCACGCGTATTATCGGCCGGAAACACGAGATGTCTGAACAGGCGAGCATCTCGTGCGAATGCTGCTGAAACGTCTTACTTCAGGGGCGTGCCATTCGTCGCGGCGCGGCTCGGGAAACCGTCGAACGCGACGGCGGCGGGGGACGCGTCCGCGTCCTCGTAGAGCGCGTTGTTTTCATTCGTGCCGAAGTAGCGCACACCCGTCGTATTTGGCGACGAAGGCGCCGCGAACACGTTGTAGCCCTGCGTCGCCGTGGTGATCGTCGAGCACGTCGTCAGCGACGACTGCTGCACGCCGACCGCCGCGTACGTGATGTCGTAGCCGCTCTTGGTGATCGCCGTCGTCAAGGACAAGTCGGGGCTGATGAATGCCTGGCCGCCGCTCGTCGGCGGCACGCCCAGATCGTCGAGGCTGTCCGCGTAGCCCCGGCCGTTCGCGCAGTTCGTCATCCAGTTCAGGTTCGCGCTATTCACCGCACGGAGTGACCCCATGGCCGAGGCTTCGTTTCCCGCGATACGAGCGCGCAGCAGACCGGGGACGGCGATCGCCGCAATAATGCCGATGATGGCGACGACGATTAGCAATTCGATCAGCGTGAAACCCTTGGTGTTTCCGGTCTTCATCAAAACGTCTCCTGTCTGGTAACGTGGGCGCATTTTTTATGACGCCGTAGGCGAATCCAAAGTCTTGCTTGACCAGCGGGCCGTCGTGTTCCCAAGACTTGAGCAACCCCGGTACCGAAGGGCCGCCACAAGCCGATTCGACTTGGATCTGATTGATAGATATAGGTTTATTGTTTCGAATACTTGCCTATTGTAGCAGCGCCATTCTCGAGTTTTGACAACTTTGTCGGATTAGAGGCGGCACAAATTGCAACGCAACGTTGGAACGTCGCACTCCGCCAGTACTGCTCCCTAGGCCAGCCGCGAGATCAGGTCGAAGATGGGCAGATACATCGCGATGACGATCCCGCCGACGACGACGCCGAGAAACGCAATCATCATCGGCTCGAGCAGCGTCAACAGGCCGCCGACGGCGGTATCGACCTCTTCTTCATAGAAATCCGCAATCTTCGACAGCATCGTGTCGAGCGCGCCCGTCGTCTCGCCGACGCTGATCATCTGCGTCACCATGGCCGGAAAGACAGCCGTTTCGCGCAGGGGTGCGGCAATCGTCTCGCCGCGCTCGATGCGCTTGCGTGTCAGCAGAATCGCCTCTTCGACAATCACGTTTCCGGAAGTGCGCGCGGTGATGCCGAGGCCATCGAGAATCGGCACGCCCGAGCTCAGCAGCGTCGAGAGCGTCCGGCAGAACCGCGCGACGGCAATCTTGCGTAGAAGCAATCCGATCACGGGCAGCTGCAGCGTGATTCCGTCAATCTGGTGCTTGCCGGCGGCGGTCGCGTAATACGACTTGAACCCGTACCCGATCGCGCCGATGCCGACGATGATGAACGGCATGAAGTTCACCAGGAAGTCGCTGAGCGCGATGACGATTCGCGTCGGCAGCGGCAACTGGGCGCCGAGCCCCGCGAACAACGCCGCGAATGTCGGGATGACCTTCCACAGAATGACGCCGACGACGACCATAGCGATGACGATGACGGCGACCGGGTAGACCATCGCCGACTTGACCTGACCCTTCAGCTTCACCGCTTTTTCGATGTACGTCGCGAGGCGCGTGAGGATCGTGTCGAGGATGCCGCCGGCCTCACCGGCGGCAATCATGTTGATAAACAGCGGATCGAACGCCTTCGGATGCTTCTTCATCGCGTCGGCGAGCGATACTCCGCTCTCGACGTCCGAGCGCGTCGCCAGAATCGTTTCGGCGAAATTCTTGTCTTCTTCCTGTTTGCCGAGAATCTCGAGGCACTGCACCAGCGGCAACCCCGCGTCGATCATGACCGAGAACTGCCGCACGAAGACGGCAAGGTTCTTCTGATTGACTTTCTTGCCAAGCTTGCCCTTTTTTGAACCCGCGACCGCCGCGGCTCTCTCCTTCGTTGGCGCGATCCGCGTGACGAACACCTGCTCGCGCCGGAGCGCGGCAACGGCGGCGTCCGCGGTGTCAGCGATGCGCTCGCCGGTGACAGGCTCTCCACCGCGCCTGCGACCCGAATACGCAAATATCGGCATATGGTTCCTTCGTGCCTTATCAGGTTCACTATTTCACCGTTTCCCGTGCTACCTCTTCTATCGTCGTCACGCCCTCTTTGACTTTACGCAGTCCGCTCATGCGGAGCGTCAGCATCCCTTCCTCGATCGCCTTGCGGCGCAGCTCGAGTCCTGACGCTCCCACGAGCACCAGCTCGCGCAGTTCGTCAGTGATATCCATGACCTCGTAGAGCCCCACTCGCCCCTTGTAGCCCGTGTTGTTGCACTTCTCGCAGCCGTTGCCCTTCTTGGGCACGACGGTCTTTGCGTCCTCGGCAGAAAACCCCACCTGCGCGAGCATTTGAGGGGTCGCCGGATGATCGGCTTTGCAGCAGGCGCAGATGCGGCGCACAAGGCGCTGCGCGCAGATCAGATTGACCGAGCTGGCGACGAGGTACGGCTCGACGCCCATGTTCATCAACCGGTTGATCGTGCTGGGCGCATCGTTGGTGTGGAGCGTGGACAGCACGAGGTGCCCCGTGAGCGCCGCCTTGACCGCGATTTCAGCGGTTTCGAAGTCTCGGATTTCGCCTACGAGGATAATGTTGGGATCCTGTCGGAGGAACGAGCGTAGCGCCGCGGCAAAATTCAACCCGATGTTCTCTCGGACCTGTACCTGGTTGATGCCGGGCAGGTTGAACTCGACGGGGTCTTCGGCCGTCATGATGTTGGTCTCTGGCGTGTTGACCTTCGCGATCGACGAGTAGAGGGTATTGGTCTTGCCGCTTCCGGTCGGGCCAGTGACGAGCACCATTCCCCACGGCTTCATAATCGCCATCTCGAACTTCGTCAACGACTCCTGCTCGAATCCGAGCTTGGTCATGTCGAGCATGAGCGTGTCTTTGTCGAGCACGCGCATGACGATCTTCTCGCCGAACAGTGTGGGCAGGCATGACACCCGGAAATCGATGTCCTTCGAGTGCCCGTTGTCCGAGAAGCGAATCTTGATGCGGCCGTCCTGCGGCAGGCGCTTCTCGGCGATGTCGAGCTTCGCCATGATCTTGACGCGCGACGTGATCGCGTCGCGCAGCTTCATCGGCGGCGCCATGATGTTGTACAGGATGCCGTCCACGCGGTAGCGGATTCGAAATTCCTTCTCGTACGGCTCGATGTGGATGTCGCTCGCGCCCTTCTGAATGGCCGACATCAGCACGAGGTTCACGAGCTTGATCATGGGCGCCTCGCCGCCCTGCTTCTCGAGCGACTCGGCGCTGATCCTCTCGAGATCGCCGAGCACTTCGACATCGTCGGCGCCCGCTGCGGACATCTCTTCCATCGAGCGCGCGGCCATCTCGAGGGCGCTTCCGCCGCTGGTCGCGGCGGTAGCCGCTACTGCCGGTTTGCCCAGCGCGTAGTGACGTGTGATGGATTCGGAGACCGCGGTTTCGGACGCGACGACCGGCTCGACGTTGTAGCCCGTCATGAACTTGATATCGTCCATGGCGAAGACGTTCGTGGGATCCGTCATCGCAATGGTAAGCGTGGCGCCTGCGCGACTCAGGGGGATGACTTGGTACTTCTGCGCGGTCTCGGCCGGAATCAGCTTGATGACGGCGGGGTCGATTTCGAACTGCGCAAGATTGATCGATGGCACCCCGTACTGCTTGCTGAGGAGCGCCGTGATTTCCTCGTCCTTGACGAAACCGAGCTTGACGAGGTTGAAACCGACCTTCGCCCCATTGGCCTTTTGGTAGTTCAAGGCCTGCTGAAACTGCTCGGGAGTGATGCGCTTCTCTCTTAGAAGAAGTTCGCCGATGCGAAGGGTCATGTTTTGGAGTGAACCTAAAACGTGATTCGAGCGCCAACGTTCCATTCGGCCTGCTCGAGCGCATCTCCGTTGGTCAATTGACCGTCTACGTGCACCGAGCGTGGCAGCCTGACAGTGAAACCCCCGGAGAACGCCGTGTCAGACGCGCCTAACGTGCTCCAGCGAATACCTCCTCGAACGCCAATCAGGCCTTTCAGAAGCCAATACTCGCCGCCGGCGGCCGCTCGGCGCAGCTCGCCGCCTGGGCTGGGCGTACGCGTGAGGTCTGCGTCCAGCGCGAGCGAAAAGGGCCCGTGCACCCCCATCGGCAGCGATCGAGGGACGAGCGCGGCGCCGACCCGGGCCTGACGCGCCATCTGGACAGTTCCCCCGTCCATCTCGAACTCGGGTTCGATCAGATTCCTCCCGGTCACGCCAAAGCGCATCTTCCACACCGACACGATGGCGCCAGCATCGAAATCCACGGTGGTCCCGAGGCCGGCGCCGTCGATTTCGGCGCTGACCCCCCTCACAGTCGTTCCAATAACAACCGCTGGTACAATGGTTTGCACGACAGTCGCCCCGAAGTTTGAGGTCGCGAAAGTGCGCATGCGCACCTCTCCCGATCCCCCGTTTTGTCGGTCACGGGGGGCTGAAACTATAGTGAAACCAGCGGCTTGACTCGTCCGGTAGTAACTGGCTCCAAGAACCGGCAGAGCCGCTCCGACGAAGAGTGTCGAGTTCCTCCCCGCCGAGAACTGGGCATCGAAGGTCGCGCCGGTTGCGATGCCGGCTGGGTTCCAATACACGGCGCTCGCGTCGTCTGCGACGGCGACAAACGCGCCGCCCATGCCCTCGGCGCGCGTGCCGACGCCGCCGAACGTTTGGGCTTGCGCTGAAGCTGTAAGGGGAACAAAGAGAAAGAGTGCGAAGAAGGCGATAATGCGCATCCGCGGAGTGTACGCGGAACCGTTGCCCGAACTCGACACCGTGGCGGCGCGAGGACTTCTGCTGCGCGCCGGGACGGAACAACACGAGGGTCCGGCGCGTCTTAACGTGAGGTATTGGAAGACGTTGGCTCCCACATCGCCAGACGCGTTGCACCGGCTGATCGGCATGGTTCGAACGCCGCGTGCGACGCTGACGGCCGCGGTCGGGCACCGGCGGTGGCTCGACCTCGCCTTGCTGATCCTCGTCGTCTCGGCTGCATGCAGCGCGGGTTTTCTGATGACGCGCGTCGGGCAACTGGCCGCGCTCGACCAGCAGGTCCGCCTGCTCGAATCCTTCGGGGCGACGGTCGGAGACGCCACGTACGAAGAACTGAGGCGCGTTGTGCCGTACCGGCCACTCATCAGCGCCGCGGTCATCTTCATCGGCTGGCCGATTCTCTGGGTGCTGATGGCGCGCATTTTGTGGTGGGTGGGTAATCGCGCCGCCGCTGCGGGCGCGGCGCGAAGCCAGCCGACGTTTGCCGAGGTGCTGACGGTCGTGGTGCACGCCTCGGCGATTCTTGCGGTGCGGGCTGCCGTGTCGGCGCCAATCAACTACGCGCGCGAGTCGCTCGGAGGCGCGACGAGTCTCAGCGTGGTGATCCCGGCCCTCGGGGAATCGACGTTTCCGGCGCGTCTGGTGGGTGCGGTGGACGTGTTCGTCGTGTGGTGGGTCGTTCTCATCGCGATCGGACTGAGCATTCTGTATCGGACACGCACGCTGTCCGTGGCGCGATGGCTGTTTGGCGCGTATGTCAGCGGTGTCGCAGCGCTCGCGTTGACGCAAGCTTTGCGAGGAGGCATGTAGTTGTCACGAACCAAGAAGATCATCATCGCGGTGCTGGCCCTGATCATCATCGCATCGGCCGGCGGGTACGCCTGGTGGTCGCGGCGCTCTACCGCGCCGATCGTGACCGTCGAGTCCATTCGCGCGCGCGATCTCGAAGCCATTGTCTCGGCTTCCGGCAAAATCCAGCCAAAGCGATTCGTCAACATCAGCGCGGATACATCCGGGCGCGTGGTCGATCTCGCGGTAAACGAGGGTGATCGCGTGAAGCTTGGCCAGTTCCTCATGCAGATCGACCCGCGAACGCTGCGTACGCGCGTCGAGAGCGGCCAGGCCGCGTTGCAGGCCAACCAGGCGGGGCTCGAACAGGCGCGGCAGGCGGTCGAAACCGCTCGCGTGCAACTGGCGGTCGCCGAGCAGAATCTGAAGCGCCAGCAGGAGCTGTGGAAGAAACAGCTCACTCCGCGCGAGGCGCTCGAGAAGACGGAGAACGATCTCAGCCTTGCGAAGTCGACGCTTGCCGAGCGCGAGAAGCAGGTCCGCGCGCAGGAGGTGAGGCTCGGACAGGATCGCGCGCAACTCGCCAGTGCGCAGTTCGATCTGAGCAAAGTGCGGATCGAATCGCCGATCGCAGGTATCGTCACGCGCAGGAACATCCAGGAAGGGGAGACGGCCGTCGTCGGCACGATGAACAACGCCGGCACAGTGCTCCTGACGGTGGCCGACATGTCGGTCATCCAGGCCGAAGTTGAAGTTGACGAAACGAACATTCCGAATGTCAAGCTCGGTCAGATCGCAAAAATCACGATCGACGCGATTCCGGATCGGACGTTCAAGGGGCACGTGACGGAAATCGGCAACAGTCCGATTCAGGCGACCGGTCAGGCGGCTACCAATCAGCAGGCAACCAACTTCAAAGTGGTCGTCGTGCTCGACGAGGACGTGCCGGACATTCGCCCAGGGTTCACATGCACGGCTGACATCACGACTGCCAATCGCAAAGATGTCGTGGCCGTGCCGATTCCCGCTGTGGCGGTTCGAGAGCTTATCTACGATGCAAAGGGCGGCATCGTGAAGCCACCACGCACCGACAAACCACGCCCTGCACAGCCCGCCGCCTCGCCGCAGGAGCTGGAACCGGGACAGACGCGCAAGGAGACCGAGGGTGTTTTCGTCATCCGCGACGGACGCGCGGAGTTCGTTCCCATCAAGATAGGCATTGCGGGCGACCGTTACTTCGAGGTGCTGTCGGGCATGAAAGCGGGAGATCAGGTCATCACCGGACCATTCAACAACGTACGGACGATGAATGACGGCGATCCGGTCAGGGTTCAGCCACCCCCCAAGCCATCGTGAACAAATACCTGGACGCGGCAGGCATCGCTCTCAGAGCCATCTGGGGGGCCAAACTGCGGTCGCTCATGACCGTCCTCGGCAACATCGTCGCCGTGATGTCGATCATCGCGGTAGTGTCGCTGATCCAGGGCCTTAACGCGTCGGTGAGGCAGGCCATTCTCAACGAGGCCGGCGCCGACTCTTTCATCGTCCAGCAGTTCGGCATCGTGCGCAGCGACGACGATTGGCTGCGCGTGCAGTCGAATCCGCGCATCACGCGACAGGATGCGGATGCGGTCAAGCGATATAGCCCGCTGGTGTCGGCCGTGATGCTGAGCTCGCAGGGCCGTGCGCGTGTGTCGTACCGCGATGCGTCGATCGACGGCATCGAGGTGACGGGCGTGACGCCCGAATACGTCAATTTCTCGAGCTACGATGCCGAGCGAGGGCGGCTCATCAGCTCTACGGAAATCGCCGTGGACCGGCGCGCCACCGTGATCGGCGCGCAGCTGGCCGAACGGCTGTTCGGGCCGGATGTCGATCCAATCGACAAAGTGATTCAAATCCAGGGACTCCATTTCCGCGTCGTGGGAGTCAGTGCGAGACGAGGACAGGCGCTCGGCCAGACGATGGACGAGTTTGCGGTCATTCCGTTGGGGCAATTTCAACAGATGTTCGGCTCGCGGCGGCAATTGTCGATGTCGGTCAAGCCGCGTGACTTCGAACAGATTGGAGCCGCGATCGACGACACGACACTTGCGATGCGGATCGCACGGCGGCTGAAGCCGACGCAGGAAGACAACTTCGCCATTTTCAATTCGGACACGGTGCTCGGCCTCTACAGGACGGCGACCGGCGGTATCTTCGCCGTTCTCGTCGGGGTCGTCGCGTTGTCGCTCGTTGTCGGCGGCATCGTCATCATGAACATCATGTTGATGGTCGTTACCGAGCGCACGCGTGAAATTGGACTGCGCAAGGCACTGGGGGCGAGACGATCGGACATCACGACGCAGATCCTCACGGAATCTGTCGTGTTGTCTGTCTTCGGCGGCATCGTCGGAACGATTCTGGGGGCCCTGATCGCGATTGGCATTTCCCGGCTCACCCCGGTTCCAGCAGCCGTTCAACTCTGGTCCGTTGTTTTGGGCATCGGTATTACCGCGCTGGTCGGTCTGTTTTTTGGACTGTATCCGGCGATACGCGCCGCCCGGCTCGATCCGATTGAGGCGCTGCGTAGAGAATGAAAACACCGCAGATCCGCTACGGACTCATCACGGAGGTCATTGTCATGGCCTTCGATACCGTGCGCTCGAACAAGATGCGTTCGGCCCTGACCGTGCTCGGCGTGGTCATCGGCATCACGTCGATCGTCGCCATGACGGCGCTCATTCGCGGATTCGATATGTCGCTCCAGGAGAGCATCTCTACCGCGATGGGACCCCGGGTCATCTTCCTGCAGCGATTCGGCATTGTCAGTTTCGCGAGCGGACGCGAATTTTCAGAAGTGATCAAGCGGCCAACCTTGACGATTGGCGACGCCCGCGCGCTGCAGGAGCAAGCCTCGACGCTCGAGCTCGTCGACATCCAAATCGGCCTCGGTCCTGGACAGACGATGATGCGGCGGATTCAGTACCGCGATCAGAAGACACGCCCGATGATTGTGTTCGGCGCCGGCGAACGATACGCGGAGGGCACGCGTATTCCGATGGAAGTCGGGCGGTTTTTCAGCGGAACCGAAGTTCAGCATCGCAGCAATGTTGCCGTGCTGGGCAACGGCGCATACACGCTGCTTTTCAAGCCATCCGGCATCGACCCGATCGGGAAGACGATTCGCGTCGGCGCGGATCAGTTCGTCATCGTCGGGGTATTTTCTGCACGGCCTGCGCCAGGCAACTTTTCAATGAACCAGGATGATTTCGTGGTCCTGCCATACACGACATTCCAGCGGGTCTACGGCGTCCGCATTGTCCAGTCGTTCCGGGGGCGGATGGGCACGCCGGTGATGATCTCCGCGGTTCCGCGCGGGGACATCAGCCAGGAAGCGGCGATCGCCGACATCGAACGCGTCATGCGAAGCCGTCATGGACTACGGTTGGACGAACAGAACGACTTCGACATCGTCACGCAGGACGCTCTGTTGCGCGTGTGGAATCAGATCAGCCAGGCGACGTTCTTCGCGCTGGTCGTGATCTCGTCGATTGCGTTGATGGTCGGCGGGATTGGCGTGATGGCGATCATGTCAATCTCGGTGACCGAGCGCACGCGCGAGATTGGCGTCCGTCGCGCGCTTGGTGCGCGACGGCGCGAGGTCCTCTTTCAATTTCTGACGGAAGCTGCGGTTCTGACGTCGGTTGGAGGCCTTCTCGGCATTCTTCTGGGCAGCGGGCTCGGGCTGGCCGTCCATTTCCTCACGGGATTCCCGGTCTCGCTTCCGATGTGGTCCTTCGCACTCGGCATTGGTTTCTCCGCCACAGTCGGGATCGTCTTCGGAATGTATCCCGCAATCCGCGCCGCGCGTCTCGATCCGATCGAAGCGTTGCGATACGAGTAGCGCTGGAGAGCGCCAGTTTTCAGATTCCAGTTTTCAGATTCTAGTTTTCAGATTCTAGATCCCAGATTTCAGATTTCAGCCTGTTAAGGCTGGCCCGCCCTGCAGGAGGTATGCCCTTCTGCAAGGCGGGAGTGGGGGTGTGTCAGTAGATGAACTCGCGACCGCGGGTCTCGCCTTGCGGAAACCACGTTTTCACCTTGGGAGGGGCACCAGCAGCAGTTTCGCCGAGGTTGATGGTGGCGTCGAGAGTGCCGCTCGACGGCCGATGCGTTGAGCGCGTGAGTCCCATGAGGAACGTCTTCTTTCGATCGCGGCTGAGCACGCGGACGACATCGGAGCCGCCGTTGGGGTTCGCCACTTCGAAGATGTAGGTACCGGCCGCCAGCGCAACCCCTCGGGGCATCTCCACCGCGCGGCTGAAGGTGAAGTACGTCGCGCGGCCGGCCGTCATGGCCCCGGTCGAAGACGTCGCAAGCACGCCAAGAAGAGCGACACCGCACAGGGTGTGAACGATTTTTCGAGCACGCATTCTGTCCTCCTTCAATTCTTCTACGCGTCGGCTACGCGCCGAGCGCTCTGATGTAGTTAACGCTCCTACAAGACCGACCGAACGCGACTGTTCTGCTACTTTCTGCGTGCGGCGAAGTCGGCCGACAGACGCTTGACGGCGCGGTTCACCGCCATGCGGGCGGCGTCAACAGAGGGCATTCCGTAGCGGTGGGCTATTTCGGCGAGGCTCCACTGCATCTCGATGCGCCCGACGATCAGTGCGCGGTCCTTCGGCATCAGACGCTGCACGGCCTCCCGATAGTGGTCGTATTCCTCGGCGCGAATCGCGTCCTCCTCCGGCGAAGTGCGATCCGACGGATGGTCCTCCGGCAGCTCCAGAGGCGGCGGCTGCCGGCAGATGCGACGCACCTCGTCACAGATCCGGTTGATGACCGACTGACGAAGATAGGCCTGCATTGCTCCGACGTGTCGCGGCTCGAAGGTACCGAGGTTGCCAAGCACGTGCAGCGCGGCCTCTTGCACCAGGTCTCCCGTGTCGAGACGCCCGCGCGCCGCCGCAGGCAGTCGGCCGTGGGCCCACCGCTTCAGCGGCGGCAGGCAGCGCTGCAGCAGCGCCTCCATAGCCGTCATGTCTCCGCTGCGCGCCCGGGTGACCAGCTCGATTGTCGGTTCATCGCGCATCAAAGGGTCTACGGCGCGGTTTTTCCCGGTGAGCGCCGATTCCGTCGTCGATTCGTTCAGGATCATGGCGAACTCCAGGTGAAAGGAAGAAAAACGGAGGTGTCATTAGGTAACAACGCCGGGGCCGGCGTTTCTGAACACCGTGGACTCCCCCGCCGGATTTGTTGGGGGTATGATGGCTTTTCATCCTAACTGTCACCCCAGCGCGTGTGCTGCGCGGGGACCCGCTTCGGAGGGCTATCGTCCATGAAGGTCTATGACGCGGCAAACATCCGGAATGTCGCCTTGGTCGGCCACAGCGCGTCCGGGAAGACCCAGCTCACCTCGGCCGCCCTCTTCGACGCCGGCGCGGTCAACAGGATCGGCAAAGTCGACGAAGGCACTACCATCACCGACTACGACGACGAGGAAGTCGCCAGAAAGCACACCTTGTCGGCGGGCCTTGCATACGCCGAATGGAACAAGACAAAGATCAACTTCATCGACACGCCGGGCATCGCCAACTTTCTGGCCGATACCCGCGCAGCTCTGCGCGTTGCTGACGCGGCCGTTCTCGTCGTTGACGCCGTCTCCGGCGTTCAGGTGCAAACGGAGAAGACCTGGCAGGCTGCCGAGGAGGCCGGACTGCCCCGCCTGGTGGTCGTCAATCGCCTCGACCGCGAGCGCGCGAGCCTGGAGCGCACGCTCAAGTCGATTCACGCCGCGCTGAGCCGCACGGTCGTTCCGATTCAGCTGCCGATCGGAGAAGAAAAGTCGTTCCGCGGCGTCATCGATCTCGTCGCGCAGAAGGCCTTCGTATTTCTGCCGGATGGAAGCGGCAAGCTCTCCGAGTCTGATATCCCCGCTGACATGGCGGCGGATGCCGCGAGCGCACGCGAAGCGCTCATCGAGATGGTCGCCGAAGCCGACGAGACTCTGATGGAGAAGTTCTTCGAGGCCGGCACGCTGACGCAGGAGCAGTTGGTCGCCGGGCTTAGGGCCGCCACGGCTTCGGGCAAATTGTTTCCGTTGCTGTGCACCTCGGCGACGCTCAACATCGGCGTCCAGCCCCTCCTCGATGCGATTGTCGGCTACGTGCCGTCGCCCGCGGACCGTGCGCTGAAAATGACCGACCCCAAGACGGGCGAGGAACTTCAGCGGCCGTTCTCGGATACCGGCACGACTTCGGCGTTCGTCTGGAAGACGATCGCGGACCCCTTCACCGGACGCATTACCATGTTCCGGGTCATGAGCGGTTCGCTCAAGACGGACTCGACCGTCCACAACAAGACCCGCGATACGGCTGAGCGGCTCGGCCACGTCGTCCTGCTCCAGGGAAAGACGCAGACAAACGTTCCGGAACTGCGCGCAGGCGACCTGGGAGCCGTGCCGAAACTAAAGGACACGCTGACCGGCGATACGCTGGGGGACAAATCAGACCCCGCCGTCTTCCCGCCGCTCAAATATCCGGAGCCGGTGTTGTCGTACGCCATCGAGCCGAAGAGCCGCGGCGACGAAGACAAGATCAGCACGTCGATGCATCGGCTCGAGGAGGAAGACCCGTCTATCAGCTACAGCCGCGATCCGCAGACGAAGGAGTTGCTCCTATCGGGCCAGGGACAACTTCATATCGAAGTGACGGTCGCGAAGCTGAAACGGCGCTTCGGTGTCGACGTCAATCTGAAGCCGCCGCGCATTCCTTACCGCGAGACGATCAAGGCGGCCACGGAAGCCCACGGCCGCCACAAAAAGCAGACCGGCGGTCACGGCCAGTTCGGCGACTGCAAGATCAAGGTGGAGCCGCTCGCGCGCGGAGCGGATTTCGAATTCGTCGACGATATCTTCGGCGGCTCAATTCCGCGTCAGTTCATCCCGGCCGTGGAAAAAGGGATCCAGGAAACACGCGTGCGCGGCTATCTCGCCGGCTTCCCGATGGTTGATTTCCGCGTCACAGTGTTCGACGGTTCTTACCACGACGTCGACTCGAACGAGCTCTCGTTCAAGATGGCCGGCCGGCTCGCATTTAAAGACGCGATGACCCGGGCACGGCCGACGATCCTCGAACCGATCATGAACGTCGAAGTGTACGCGCCGTCGGACTTCGCCGGGGATCTGATGGGCGATCTCAACGGCCGCCGCGGACGGATTGCCGGCATGGACACCCGAGGCGCGACCACGGTCATCAAGGCGCAGGTTCCGATGGCCGAAATGCTCACCTACGAGCAGCACCTCACGTCAGCGACAGGGGCGCGCGGGAGCTACCACATGGAGTTCTCGCACTACGATGAGGTGCCGTCGCCGCTGCAGTCGAAGATCATCGCGGCCAGCAAGGCCGAGCGCGGAGCCGAGGTGGAAGCGGAATAGGCGAGAAGGGGGTCTGACCCCCTTATTCCACCGTTACCGCGACGTCTTGAGTGCTGAAGTACGCGTCCGGGTCGAGAGCGTATGCGCGCAGTGTGTACGTGCCAGGTCGATCGAACGTGACCTTCGTGCTCGACTTACCGTCTGTCGGTGACGGTTTGCCATCCGGTCCGAGCACGGCAGAGTCTGAAGGTGTGATTCTCGCCTTGCCTGCACCGCGGTACTGCACCCACTTCACGCGGAACTGACCACGGGCGGCCTCGGCGAAAGGATCGGGAGCGGTTGCCCCCGGAGTCGTTGCTCGTTCACGCGGGCCGCCCGTTCCACGCGCGCGGATTTCCGGCGTGGGCAGCCCATCATCCTTCACTGGCAGCACGAGCAGGAGCGGCTGACCAACGACCGCCTTCTGTGCCGGCAACTGCCCAACGATTGACGGCGCCAGATTCACGGGCTCGCCAAACGTGCGAGCCGTGCGTCCGCCGTTGTTCGCAGACATGGTCTGTTCGTCGATTTCCCACACTGGCCACAGCGATCCGAATGCTTTCAGCGTGGTCCCGTTCGCAGTAAGGGTCCAGACAAGATCCTTGTCTGCCGGCCAGTCCGCCGGCACGTTCACCTTGAACACGAACGCCTGTCGGCGCGGAAGGAAATGCGTGGGTTGTCCGAGATCTTCACTGCCGGCGCCGAAGCCGTTGTTGGCGCCGGCGGGAATATCGGGGGTTTCCTCCCAGTTGCGGTTCAAGTAACCGAACCACATGCTGCGAGAACCGTCGGAGTTGCGCGTCCAGCCTTCGTACGCCGGCTGGACGCTTTGCCCCGCGTTGAACTTCAGCTCGCTCGATGCGATTTCCTGCCCGTGCGTGCTGATGGTCAGGCCCGCGAACACAACGAGCGCGGCAGCGATTCGCATCAGTCTAGTTTGTCTCGCGGAGCTTTGTGCGCTCGGCGACCTTGGCTTTGTAATCGGCCTCTTCAAGATTCGACCACGTGATCCACGCAAAACCCATCTCGTCGATGGTGCGCTGTCCGTAGCCGCGCCAGTTCCGCGGATCGGGATTCGCCCGGTTTGCCTTCGTGTTGTCGTGCCACAGAGTCCCGTGCAACACCGTGCCGGCGGGAAGGATCGGGCTGACCTCGTCGGCGTAGTTATAGACCTTGTGCCAGTTGAAATCCCATCCCATGCAGTTCAGCTGCAGGGTGGTGTTTGTCGGCAGAATCGCTTCTAGGCACATCCGCTTGCCGATGTTGTGCATGTGGGCCTGAATGGCCGTGATTTGCACCGGCTTGTCGAAGCGGTAGTAGCCCTCATTGCGGCTGACGGCTCCCGCCGGGATGTCGAGCTGGCTGTTCGCCGACGCGATCTGCATGGATATCTGGTGGTACTTCGGAACGTAGCCCTTCGGGTAGAACTTCACAGCCACGCGAGATCGATCGGTCGTCTCCTTGCCATTCGAGTGGTAGTGAATGTTGAAGCGCACCTTCGACCCGGCTTTCATCAGCTTGCCGGTGCCTTCGGGAAGAATATCTCCGTTCTTGCCGACGGCATACTCGTTGAGAAACATCTCGGTCTGCTGCTGCCGCACATCGTCCTGGCCGACGAGCTTTTCGTTGTCGGCCACGTCCTGAATGAGATAGGTCAGAAGATGATGCATCACCGTCCGGGCCCCGGGCCCTGGCTTCGTCTCGACAGCCTGGACATATCGGTCTTCCGTGAGCCCGCTGTCGGCGATGTAATCGATCCAGACGTCGGGGCCGCTCGCGGGCACCACATGCGGCTGCGGGATCTCCACGATGAGATCCGGTTTGCCGATGTGCCACACGTCGTCGTCCTCAAGTTTGCGAGGCGGAGGCATATTCGCCATGTCGCCCTTCTGCGCGCCTTGATCGACCCAGGCCGCAATGGTCGCGATTTCCTGCTCGGTCAGCGACGGGTCGTCCTTGAATTTCTGGATGCCGATGTTGCGCTCGATGTGCCACGGCGGCATCAGGCGCGACGCGGTCTTGGCCTTGATGGAGCGCGCGTACGGCCGCGCGTCTTCATAGGTGATCAGCGACATCGGGGCGTTCGAGTCCGGCCGATGGCAGTTCTGGCACGAGCGCTGAAAAATCGGCGCCACGTCCTTGGTGAACGTGATAGGCGTCGCTGCCGACTTGTCCGCCGTCGCGGTCTGCGCGGAGGTGGGGGCCTGGGCACCCGGCACAACCGTCACCGTCATGACCAGCGCCGCCGCCGCGAGGACTGTAAGCGATCTCATTCCGCCCTCCACTTTCTACTTTTTACTTTCTACTTTTCACTTTTCACTTTGGAGACTTTCTCAACGTCGAACGACTTGTAATCGTAGTTGTTGGAGATGATGACCTCGGTGCCGCTGAGATCGACGCGCTGGCCGATGAACGGGACCAGCTTCGCGTACTTGTTCGCCGCAAACGCGCCGGTAATCTGGAAGAGGCCGTCCCCTTCGGTCAGGATGCCGAGCCGCCCGTCTTCGGCGACGCGCTTCTTGGCGCAGCCTGTCTGTTCGGCTGTGCTGACCGTCGCGGCACCCTGCTGACGGAAGCAGGTGACCTCGACTATTGTCCCACGCATGGTAGTCGGCGCCAGCCGGTTGGTAATAATTTGGCCCTGGGCAGAAAGCACGGCCGCCGACAAGAGGAACGCGGTTAGGGTCGTCAGCATCGCTTCTATATATGCGCTCAGGATATTCCACTGTCAAGAATTCTGCTAGACTCCCGGACTTCAGGAGGCTTCAGATGATCCAGCGGTTTCTTAATATGTCCTCGATTCTCATGCCCGGCGCCCTCGTCGTATCGATGGTTGCCGCCCTTGGGGCCCAGGCTCCGGCTGCTCCCGCCGCGCCGGCACGTGGCCCCGCAGCCCCTACCCCCCCGTGCGGCCCTGGTGTCACCGGCAAGAACATCGCGTCCGATTCGCGCTGCTTCGAGCTGCGCACCTACACGGTCAAGGGCGAGGGACCAGGCTCAATTGACCTGCTCCATTCGCGTTTCCGCGAGAACACGAATCGCCTGTTCCGCAAGCACGGCATGACCATTGTCGGCTTCTGGCAACCGCTGAACGCGGGCATGGAAAACACGCTGATCTATCTGCTCGCATATAAGGATGCCGCGGCACGCGACGCGGCATGGAACGCATTCCGAACGGATCCGGAATGGATGAAGGTCGTAAAGGAGATGCAGGTGGGAACTGCGGTTCAGTCGGTATTCCTGAACTCGACTGATTACGGGCCGATGAAATAGCTACGCCGCTACTCGTTCCCGTCTGGCCTGGCGCTGCCGAGTCTTCAGCAACGCGAGTACCGCCGCTTCTTCTGCTGACAAATGGGCTATACGAGGGCCCGATGACGCGGCAGCGATAGTCATTCCGCGGCGATACGCGCCGAACACTTCCGGATGGATGTACGAGCCGCGGCAGACCGCGCGCGTGTTGCCGAGCTTCGCCGCCACCGAATCGATCGCGCGCACGACGTTGCGCCTGTATGACGTCTCCGATGTGCACTCGGGCAAATCGCACATCGCCCTGGCGGCCAGCACTGTGCCGGCCCAGGTTCTGAAGTTCTTCGCCGTGAATGTGCGGCCCGTGATGTCGCGCAGATACGCGTTGACGGCAACCGAGTCGATGCACTGCGGCTCGCCGTGTTCATCAAGGTATTGAAAGAGCGCTTTTCCGGGCAGTTTCCGGCAGCGCCCCACGATCCGCGCGAGCGTGGCGTCGTTCAGTTCGATCGTCTGCATGACGCCGCTCTTGGCGCGGAACTGAAATCTCACGAAACTGCCTCTAACCCGCACGTGCTCGTCGAGCAGCGTCGTCAGGCCGAAGGACTTGTTTGCGCGCGCGTACTCCTTGTTGCCGATCCGAATCAGCGTCCGTTCGAGAAGCATGACGACGGTGGCCAGGACGTGCTCGCGAGAGAGCGGCGGGTTCCTGAGATTCGTGCGCACGCGCTTTCGTATAGCGGGCAGGGCGTGTGCAAAGTCGATCATCTGGCCGAACTTCGCATCGCGCCGCGATCCGGTCCACTCCGGGTGATAGCGATGCTGCTTGCGCCCGCGCGCATCGCGACCCGTCGCCTGCAGATGAGCGTCGGCGCGTGCAGCGATCCACACATCGTTCCACGCCGGTGGAATCACGAGCGATCGAATCCGGTCGAGCAAGCGCGGGTCGCGAACCGTACGCCCTTTCGCGTCGCGATAGGCGAACGTCTTTCCACGCCGAATGCGTGAGAGCCCAGGCTCCCCTGCAAGGACGTAGTGCAGGCCGACCGCCTGTGCGGCCGCCTGGTTGCCCGTGATGTCACGACGTGGCGCCATGTATCCGTGCTACTGCACGGTCGGTACCATGTCCCGTTACGAAATTGTGTTTTGATTCGTTACAGAATCAGGGACCGGGGACGGATTAGGGAGTGGGAATGTCCGGGACTAGGGTCAGCGCCGCAACCTAGCTGCGCTAATCCCCAATCCCTAATTCCCTAATCCGATGTGCGTGAGGCTCTATCCCGCTTTTTGCGGTGTCGTGCGCTTTGCGCTACGGCCCTTGGTCTGGGCCGCGCGAGACGATTTCTTACTGCCGGGGTCTGCATCCTCCGAGCTCTTGCCGCGGAGCCGATCCGCTGCCGCGCGGAGCCTTCCGCCCATGCCTGTCTTCGGCTTCGGAGCGGCCGCGGCCTTGGTCTCCTTCGGTTCGGCTTTCGGATCGTACTCGCTGCCGACGAGCTCGAGTTGCGCGACCTCGGCGCTGTCGCCGCGCCGGTAACCGAGCCGCAGGATCCGCGTATAGCCACCTGGACGCTCGGCGAACCGCGGCGCGATCGTGTCGAACAGCTTGCCGACGATGTCGCCGTCGACGATCTCGCGGCCTACGAGCCGGCGCGCGTGCAGCAGACTGCCGTTGCCGTCGCCCGCCGCCACGCCGCGCTTCGCGATCGTGATGAGCCGCTCGACGAACGGACGCAGCTCTTTCGCCTTGGGCACGGTCGTCTCGATGTGCTCGTAGCGAATCAGCGCCGTCGCCTGGTTCCGCAGCATCGCGATGCGATGGTCAGTGACCCGGCCTAATTTTCTGTGTGCCACTCTATGACGCATAAATGTTTCCTGTAGCTACAACCTGGAATCTAGGAACTAGAATCTGAAAGACTCCAGATCTTATTTTCTAGATCCAGTTTCTAGTTTCTGCCTACTCCCGGCTTCCCGCGGGCTGATCGAGCCGCATGCCGAGGCTGAGCCCCATGCTGTGCAGGATCTCCTTGATCTCGTTCAGCGACTTGCGGCCGAAGTTCTTCGTCTTCAGCATCTCGCCCTCGGTCTTCTGCACAAGCTCACGAATCGTGCGGATGTTCGCGTTCTTCAGGCAGTTGTACGACCGCACCGACAGCTCGAGCTCCTCGACGCTCTTATCGAGGTTCTCGTTCAGCGATCCGCTCTGATGCTGCTCGACCTGCGCATCGGTCTGCTCGTCGGACGACTCGTCGAGGTTGATGAAGATGTTCAAATGATCGCGAACGAGCTTCGCCGACAGAGAAATCGCGTCGCGCGGCGTCACTGAACCGTTCGTCCAGATGTCGACGGTCAGCTTGTCGTAATCGGTCGTCTGGCCGAGCCGGGCCGCCTCGACGAGGTAGTTCACCTTCTTGATGGGCGAGTGCACCGAATCGATAGGAATCCAGCCGATGCCGAGATCCTCGTCGAAGTTCTTGTCGGCCGAGATGTACCCGCGGCCACGCTTCACGCGCATTTCCATGTTGAGTTTTCCGCCCTCGGACACGGTCGCGATGCGCGCATCGGGCTCCAGAATCTCGACGTCGGCATCGGTCTGGATGTCGCGCGCCTTCACTTCGCCCGCCTTCTCGACGCGGAGGTACAGCGTCTTGGTGGCGTCGGTGTGCATCTTGAGCGGCACCTGCTTGATGTTCAGGATGATGTCGGTCGCATCCTCCACCACGCCCGGAATCGGCGAGAATTCGTGCAGCACGCCGTCGATCTTGACGGCCGTGACGGCGGCGCCTTCGACCGATGAAAGCAGCACGCGCCGCAGCGCGTTGCCAATGGTGGTGCCAAATCCGCGCTCGAACGGCTGCGCGTAGAACCGGCCGAAGCGATCCGTTAGCGTTTCACGCTCTAATTCGAGCCGCTTCGGACGCTGAAAACCTTTCCACAACATGTTTCATCTCCCTACGGGGAGCAAGGGTCGCCCCTCTCTCCCTCAGACCTGCAAGTGTGATCACCGGCCTCCCACCGCAGGTCTGTAAGGCTGCGGGCCGGTGACTGGGTGCCGGGTCTTGAGAAGCAAGACCCGGCCTGCGCACGTAGAGCGGGTCCTGTGCTTCGGACCCGCTACTTCGAGTACAACTCGACGATCAGCTGCTCCTGCACGGGCAGATTGATCTGCTCGCGCGTCGGCAGCGACGACACTTTTCCGCTCAGCGCGTTCGCGTCGAACGACAGCCATTCGGGAATGCCGCGCCCTTTCACTTCTTCGATCGCGTGCTGAATCGAAGGCGTGTTCCGGCTCGACTCACGAACGCCAATCACATCGCTGACACGCACCGAGTACGACGGCACGTCGACCTTCTTGCCGTTGACGATGAAGTGCCCGTGCCGGACGAGCTGTCGTGCCTGCGGCCGCGACGTCGCGAGTCCGAGCCGGTAGATCACGTTGTCGAGACGGCGCTCGAGCAGCTGCAGCAGGGTTTCGCCCGTGATGCCGCGCTGGCGCTCGGCCGACTCGAAGTACCGCCGGAACTGATCCTCGAGGACCCCGTAGATGCGCTTCACCTTCTGCTTCTCGCGGAGCTGCACGCCGTAGCCGACGAGCTTTGCCTTGCGAGTCTTGCCGTGCTGTCCAGGGGGGAAGTTGCGCTTTTCGATGGCGCACTTCTCCGTGTAGCAGCGCTCTCCCTTGAGGAAGAGCTTCATTCCTTCTCGCCGGCATAGCCGGCACACCGGACCTACATATCTCGCCATTACACGCGTCTCCTCTTCGGCGGGCGGCAACCATTGTGCGGAATCGGCGTGACATCGCGAATCGATTTCACCTCGATGCCAATCGTCTGCAGCGCGCGGATCGCTGACTCGCGTCCGGACCCGGGCCCGGTGACGCGCACCTCAACTGATCGCAGACCCACCGTCTTGGCGACGTTGCCGGCAGCGATCGCCGCCTGGGTCGCCGCGAACGGCGTCCCTTTGCGCGAACCCTTGAAGCCGACCCCGCCCGCGCTCGACCACGCAATCACATTCCCCTCGGTGTCGGTGATCGTGATCATCGTGTTGTTGAACGAGGCGTGGATGTGCGCGTATCCGCTGTGCACCACACGCTTCTCGCCGCGCTTCTTGAACGTCTTGCGGGCCTTCTTCGCGCCCTTTTCACCTTTTTCAGGTGTTGCTGCGGCGCCTTCTGCGTCACTCTTTGCCATCTTTATTCAACCTTCTTCTTGGCCACCGCGCCCTTGCGCGGGCCCTTGCGCGTGCGCGCGTTGGTGCGCGTGCGCTGACCGCGGACCGGCAGGGCGCGGCGGTGGCGGCCGCCTCGATAGCTGCCGATTTCCATCAGCCGCTTGATGTTCATCGAGATCTCCTTGCGGAGATCGCCTTCCACGCCGCCCTGCTCCTCGAGCACGCGGCTGATCTTGCGCACGTCGTCCTCCGACAAATCCTTCACGCGGATGTCGGGGCTGACGCCGGCGTCCGAAAGCACTTGGTTCGACCGGTGGCGGCCGATGCCGTAGATGTAGGTCAGGCCGATCTCAACCCGCTTGGTGCGCGGCAAATCGACGCCAGCAATTCTCGCCATTTCAGGAACTCCTAATCCCTAATCCCTAATCCCAATCCCTAATAATCCCCAATCCCTAGGCTAGTCTCTAGCCCTGGCGCTGCTTGTGTTTCTGGTTCGAGCAGATCACGCGAACCACGCCGCGCCGGCGGACGATCTTGCATTTATCGCAAATGCGCTTGACTGACGCTCGTACCTTCATTGTTCTCTTCCTTCGCCCGCTTCCGTTCGGGCTGCGAGAGTACTTCCACGCCGTCCGACGTCACGGCAACCGTGTGCTCGAAATGCGCCGAGAGACTGCGATCGGACGTGATTGCCGTCCAACCGTCCCTGAGCACTTTCACGCCGGCGGCGCCGAGATTCACCATCGGCTCGATCGCCAGCACCATGCCTTCCGCCAGCCGCGGTCCGCGGCCCGGTTCTCCATAGTTCGGAATCTGCGGCTCCTCGTGCAGCTCCGATCCGATGCCGTGCCCGACGAATTCGCGCACCACCGAAAATCCCGCTTTTTCCACGTGGCTCTGTACCGCGTGGCCGATATCCGATACTCTTGCTCCCGGCCGGACGGCTTCAATCGCTTTCCAGAGCGACTCTTCCGTCACGCGCAACAAATCGGCCGCCTGCGGTTCGATGCGCCCGACGCCGACGGTGACCGCCGAGTCTCCAAAGAACCCGCCCATCTTGGCGCCGAGGTCGATTGAGATGATGTCCCCGTCGCTCAACACCGTCTTCGGCGACGGAATACCGTGCACGACCTGTTCGTTGACCGATGCACAGATCGTCGCAGGATAACCTTTGTAGCCCTTGAACGCCGGCACCGCGCCACCGCCGCGGATCTCGCGCTCCGCAATGGCGTCGAGGTCTTCCGTCGTGACGCCCGGCGCCACAGCCTCGCGCAATTGCTCGAGCACCTGACCCACAAGCCTGTTCACATCGCGGAGCCGCCGAAGCTCTGATGCCGATCGGCAGACAATCATGACCGCTTCCTCGAGGCGACAGCCAGCATCTGTTCGATCTGCGCTGCCAGTTCCTTCGCGACCTTGTCTGGCGCCTGCGCGCCGTTAATCGATCGAAACGTCGGGCGCCCGCGGTAATAGTCGAGCAGCGGCTTGCTCTCGCGCGCGTACACGTCGAGACGGTGCTGTCGCACCTGCTCGTCGCTGTCATCTGCGCGCGTGATCATCGTGCCGCCACAGCGCTCGCACGCGTCCATGCTGGATCCCGGCTCTGCGATTGCGGCGCACCCGCTGCATACCCGCCGCGTCTGCATCCGCGTCAACAGCTCCTCGTCCGGCACGGCGAGGTCGATGACGACGAGTGGCTCGCTGTGCAGCATCCGATCCAGCTCTTCGGCCTGACGAACCGTCCGTGGGAAGCCATCGAGGATGTAGCCGTTCGCCGTATCCTTCCGCGCCAGGCGCTCATTGACGATACCGATCATTTCGGCGTCGCCAAGCAGTTCGCCACGATCCATCAGCGCTTTCGCCCGAAGGCCCGAATCTGTTCCGCTGTGGGCGGCCTCGCGGAGGATATCCCCGGTCGAAATTTTGGGGATGCCGCGCGACTGCGCCAATCGGACCGCCTGCGTGCCCTTACCGGACGCCGGAGGGCCAAGCATTACGACGTGCAAGGCCATTTATGCACGCCGGCCCCGAATCCGTGTCTTCTTCATGAAGCCGTCGTAGTGCCGCATGATGAGCTGCGACTCGACCTGCTGAATCGTGTCCATCGCCACACCAACCACGATCAGCAGTGTGGTGCCGCCGAAATAGAACGTCAGGCCCATCCCCTGCGTGATGAAGCTCGGCAGCGCCGCGTCGAGCCAGTCGCCGATATACGGAATCGGCGCGACGCGGAACCCGGTAATCAGGAAGTCGGGCAGAATCGCGATCATGGCAAGGTATATCGCCCCTGCAAGCGTGATGCGCGTCAGGATCGTGTCGATGTACTCGGCAGTGCGCTTACCCGGCCGGATGCCCGGCACGAACCCGCCGTACTTGCGCATGTTCTCTGCCACGTCATCCGGATTGAAGATGATGGCCGTGTAGAAATACGCAAAGAAGATGATCAAGCTGATGTACAGGAGGTTGTACAGCGGCATGCCCATCGTCAGCTGATCGGTGACCCGCGTCATCCAGTGCGTCGGGTCGTTCGCGAACATCTGCGCGATCGTTGCCGGGAACGCGAGAATGGATGAGGCGAAGATGACCGGAATGACTCCACCGGTGTTGACCTTGAGCGGGATGTGCGTGCTCGCGCCGCCGTACATCCGGCGACCGACCACACGCTTGGCATACTGCACGGTAATGCGCCTGCTGCCGCGCTCAACGAAGATGATGGCGGCGATGACGAACACCATTACTATCAGGAGCAGAATCAGCCGAATCAGCCCCATCTGGCCGGTGCGCAACTGATCGAACGTCGTGACGACGGCTGCCGGAAGCCCCACGACGATGCCGGCGTAGATGATCAGCGACATCCCGTTGCCGATCCCCCGCTCGGTAATCTGCTCGCCGAGCCACATGATGAGCGTCGTACCCGTCGTCAGGGTCAGCACCGTCATGAGCCGGAAACCCCATCCCGGGCTGTAGACCAGCGGCAGCCCGCCGGCGATCTGGGTTGAGCGCTCGAGCCAGATCGCGATGCCCATCGACTGGACGACGCTGAGCAGGATCGTGCCGTAACGCGTGTACTGCGTGATCTTGCGGCGGCCAAGCTCCCCTTCCTTCGAGATGCGCTCGAGGAACGGCCAGACGACGGTCAGGAGCTGCAGGATGATCGACGCGCTGATGTACGGCATGATGCCGAGCGCGAAGATCGTCATCCTCGAGAGGTTGTTTCCCGAGAACATGTCGTACAGCCCGAACATGGTCCCGCGCGCCTGCTGGGCGAGCTGGTTCAGCGCCGCGAGGTTCACACCAGGAATCGTGATGTGACCGCCGATGCGATACACGACCAGCATACCCAAGGTGAAAAGCACGCGCTTCCGAAGCTCGGCGACGGCAAACAGGTTTTTGACGCTGTCGATAGCCATGTGACTTTTACTTTTTACTTGTTACTTTCCACTTTCGACTTGCTCTTCTACTTTCTGCTTTCCACCTTCGATCGTCTCCGCCGCACCGCCGGCCGCGGCGATCTTCTTCGCCGCGTCGCCGCTGAACTTGTGCACACGCACCGTGAGCGCCTTCGAGATCTCGCCACGACCGAGCACCTTGATGTGCTTCGCTGATGGCGACACGAGACGCCGCTCGCGCAGCAAATCGAGCGTCACGACCGTGCCCGCGTCGAAACGCTCGGCGAGCGTGTCGAGGTTCACGACCGCGTACTCGACGCGGAACGGGTTGTGGAATCCGCGTTTCGGCACCCGGCGCTTGAGCGGCATCTGGCCGCCTTCGAACCCGACCTTCCTCCTGTAGCCCGAACGCGACTGCGCGCCCTTGTGGCCACGTCCAGCCTGCGTGCCCTGGCCCGTACCGTGGCCGCGGCCGACGCGCTTCTTCGAGTGCTTGGCGCCCTTAGGCGGCTTTAAGTTTGAGAGATCCATCGTTATGTCTTCTTTTCTTAGTTGCCGTGGGGCCCCACCCCCACGGCCTGTACCTCGCGACCTTGGTCGCTCGGCGGTACTCGCCGCGTCTATCTGCTCAGTGCGACACGCGTGACTAAACCAATCCCAAATCCCAAATCCCTAATCCCCCGTGCGTCACTCCACCGTAATAAGGTGACGCACCTTGTGCATCATGCCGCGAATCGACGGCGTGTCCGCGAGCTCAACCGTGTGGTGGAGCCGCCGAAGGCCCATGCTCTCGACGACGGCCGCCTGCTTCTTGTCGAATCCGATCGTGCTCTTCACGAGCGTCACCTTTATGAGTCGCGGGGCCCCAACACCCGCTTCTCGGCGCTCGCTTGCGGGGGCCGCTTCGCCGCGCGCCGATGTGTCCGTGGCATCGGCTGACTTCTTCGCTGCTCTTTTCGCCATATATGCTCGGAAACTTCTTCTTTTATCGCGGGGCCCCTCGCCCCGCACCGCTACGCGACCTAGCTCTTTGCCGTCATCTCTTCGAGGTCCTTACCGCGCAGCCGCGCGACCGCTGCCGGTTCCTTCAGGCACTCGAGCCCGTTGAAGGTCGCGCGCACCACGTTGTGTGGATTCGCCGATCCCAGCGACTTGGTCAGCACGTTGTGCAGGCCAGCGG
The DNA here is from genome assembly GCA_963784045.1 of Vicinamibacterales bacterium. Classification (GTDB taxonomy): domain Bacteria; phylum Acidobacteriota; class Vicinamibacteria; order Vicinamibacterales; family JAMQPK01; genus JAMQPK01. The sequence continues at coordinate 259,630 of CAWAPZ010000019.1, read as the reverse complement.
CCTCGACGACGGCGCGCACCGCGCCGCCCGCGATGATACCGGTGCCGTCCGGCGCGGGTTTCAGCAGTACGCTGCCGGAGCCGAATTTGCCGACGACCGCGTGGGGAATAGTCGTGCCCGACAGCGGCACGCGAATCAGGCCCTTCTTTGCCGATTCGATGCCCTTCTTGATGGCCGATGGCACTTCCTTCGCCTTGCCCACGCCGAAGCCGACGACCCCACGGCCATCGCCGACGACCACGAGCGCGCTGAAGCTGAGGTTCTTGCCTCCCTTCACGACTTTCGTGACGCGGTTGATTGACACGACGGTGTCCTTGATGTCGAGCTGCGATGGATCAATCTTTTCGCGAATGCGCTGCATAACTTCTAAAACTCCAGTCCCGCTTTACGGGCCGCGTCGGCGACCGCCTGAATCCGGCCGTGATAGAGGTAGCCGTTGCGATCGAAGACCACCTTCGTGATGCCCTTGTCCTTGAGCCGCTGCGCGATAGTCTGACCGATGAACTCCGCACCGGCCTTGTTGTTGCCGCGCGTCTTTCCTGTCAGCCCCGTCTTCAACGCCGGCTCGGTCGTCGCCGCCGACGCCACCGTCTTGCCGGTGAGGTCGTCGATGACCTGCACGTAGATGTGCGAGAGGCTGCGATACACGGTCAGCCGCGGACGCAGCTCGCTGCCGGCGATCCGCTTACGCAACCGCAACTTGATTCGCGTGCGGCGATCTTCTCGAGTCTTGATACGCATAATGTTTCTTTTTCTAATGATCGTGGGGCCCCACCCCCACGACCTGTGCCTTCGCGACCTTGGTCGCTCGGCTTTAGCCGCAGCGCCTATCTGCTGAGTGCAACGTTCTGTGCCTAGTCCCTATTTGGTGCCCGTTTTCCCGGCCTTCTTCTTCAACACTTCGCCGGTGTAGCGCACGCCCTTCTGCTTGTACGGATCGGGCTGGCGGAGGCGGCGGATGTTGGCCGCGACCTGTCCGACCAGCTGGCGATCGACGCCGGTCACGGTGACGTGCGTCTGCTTTTCAATCGCGATATCGATGCCCGTCGGCACGTCGAACACCACCGAGTGCGAGTATCCCAGCGCGAAGACGACCTGCTTGCCGCGAAGCTCGGCGCGGTAGCCAACGCCGACGATGTCGAGCTCGCGCTTGAAGCCTTCGGTCACGCCGAGCACGCCATTGGCCGCGAGGCTACGGGCCAGACCGTGAAACTTGCCGAGCGCCGGGTCCGGCCGCATCGGGGCCGCCTTGAGCTGGCCGTCGACCACTTCGAACGCGATGCCTGGCGGAATCCGCTGCATCAGCTTGCCTTTCGGCCCTTGAATATCAAGCGCGTCCGGGTTCACCTTGACGGTGACGCCTTGCGGCAACGCGATCGGTTTTTTTCCAATTCGTGACATGGCTAATCCCTAATCCCTAATCCCTAATCCTGGGGAATTACCACACGTTACAGAGCACTTCGCCGCCGACGCCCGCGCGCATCGCGGCGCGCCCCGTCATGACGCCGCGCGAAGTGGTCAGGATGCTCGTGCCGAGCCCGCCCAGCACTGGCGGCACCTCGGTGCTCCGGAAGTACACGCGGCGCCCGGGTCGGCTGATACGCTCGACACCGGTGATCACCTTTTCGCCGTTGGGGCCGTACTTCAAAACGATGCGGATGACCTGCCGCGGCGCGGCGGCCTTGGCCGCCTCGGGCGATTTTTCGTCCACGAGCTTGAAGCCCTGGATGTAGCCCTCGTCTTCGAGAATCTTGGCGATCTCGACTTTCAACTTCGAGACCGGCACATCAACCCGGGCGTGCTTCGCGATGACGGCATTGCGAAGGCGCGTGAGCATATCGGCAATCGGATCTGTCATTTTTTTCTCGCGGGGCCCCAACACCCGCTCGGCGCCTTACGCTCGTGGGTCCCAATCGCCCCACTCGCTTCGGCGCTCGTCAGCGCAGTGTCCAAGCCTGTCCTTTCTGCGTTTCCTATTTACTTTCTACTTTCTACTTTCCACTTTTCATTGTCAGGATTACCAGGAGCTCTTCGTCACGCCCGCGATATCACCCTGCAGCGCCAGCTTACGGAAACAGAGGCGGCACAGTGCGAACTTGCGCAGGTAGGCCCGTGGGCGGCCGCAGAGATGGCAGCGGTTCCGCAGACGGACCTTGTATTTCGGAGTCTTCTGTTCCTTGGCGATCTTTGCTGTAGTAGCCATGCTTATCTCTGTTCCTGAGTCCTGAACGGCATCCCAATCAACTGGAGCAGCTTGCGTGCCTCGTGATCCGTCCGCGCAGTGGTGACGACCGAGACGTTCATGCCCCGCGCCTTGTCCACCTTCATGTAGTCGATTTCCGGAAACAACAGCTGGTCCTTGAGGCCGAGCGTGAAGTTGCCGCGCCCGTCGAATCCTTTCGGCGACACGCCGCGGAAGTCGCGCACGCGCGGGAGCGCGATCGCCATCAAGCGGTCCAGAAATTCGTACATCCGCTCGCCCCGAAGCGTGACGCTCGTGCCGACGGGTTGCCCTTTGCGGACCTTGAAGGCGGCGATCGACTTCTTCGCGCGGCGCACGACGGGCTTCTGGCCCGTGATGCTCGCGAGCTCTGCCGAGCCGACTTCGATGATCTTGGCGTTCGACGTTGCCTCGCCCAGGCCCATGTTCACGACGACCTTCTCGATCTTCGGAACGGCCATGACGTTCGTGTAGCCGAACTCTTTCTTGAGCGCCGGCACGACTTCTTTCTCGTAACGCTCTCTCAGGCGGTTCATTTATCCACCACTCCCTCGCACTTGCGGCAGATCCGGACCTTGCGGCCGTCGCCGAGCACCTTGTGGCCGATGCGCGTCTGCGCGCCGCACTCGGGGCACACCAGCTGGACGTTCGACGCATGCAGCGATGCTTCGCGCTCGACGATGCCACCCTTGATGTTGCGCTGCGGGTTGGGCTTCGTGTGGCGCTTGATCATGTTCACGCCTTCCACGACGAGCCGGTTCTTCGCAGGCACGACCTTCAACACGCGGCCCTTTTTGCCGCGGTCTTTTCCCGCGATCACCAGGACGTTATCGTTCTTCCGGAGCGGACTTTGTAATTGCGACATAAATTTTTGTCGTCGTGCCGACCTTCAAGTTTTTGCCGTCGTGCCGACCTTCAGGTCGGCCCTACAGCACCTCAGGCGCCAGCGAAATAATCTTCATGAACCGGCGCTCGCGCAGCTCGCGCGCGACCGGGCCGAACACGCGCGTGCCGATCGGCTCGCGCTGGTCGTTGATGAGCACCGCGGCATTGCGATCGAAGCGGATGTAGCTGCCGTCCTTCCGGCGTTGCTCCTTCACCGTACGCACGATCACCGCTTTGACGACCTGCCCCTTCTTCACTGTCCCGTCGGGAATCGCTTCCTTCACCGACGCCGTGACGATGTCGCCAAGCCGCGCGTAGCGGCCTGTCGATCCGCCGATCGGATTAATGATGGCGATCTTGCGCGCGCCAGAGTTGTCGGCGACGTCGAGGATCGATCGCATCTGAATCATGACTCGTCTCCGTTTAGTCGCGGGAGCCCCGCGCCCCGCTTCAGTCGCTTCGCTTGCGGGGGCACCTTCGCCCCACGCCGCTCGCGGCTCTTACACTGCCACCGCGGGCCTGACGACCCGGGTGACGACCCACCGCTTCCGCTTGCTCAGGGGCCGGCTCTCGACGATCGCGACGCGGTCGCCTACCTTGGCGGCGTTGTTTTCGTCGTGCGCCACGAACTTGGACGTCCGGCGCTCGGTCTTACCGTAGAGGCCATGACGCACCTGCCACTCGACCGCAACGACGCAGGTCTTCTGCATCTTGTTGCTGACGACGACGCCTTCTTTTTCAGACTTCTCTGCCATAGTTCTTCTTTGCTCTCCGGCTTCGGGCTTCCGACTTCTGACTTCAGGCCGAAGCCTGGAGCCTGGGGCCTGAAGCCTGTCAGCGTGCCGTTTTCTGCTTCTCCGTAATCACCGTCTTGATGCGCGCGAGATCGCGCCGCGTGAAGCGCAGCTTCAGCGGTGCGTCGAGCTGGCCGAGCGACTGCTGCAGCCGCATCCGGAAGAGCTGATCCTCGAGCTCTTTCGCGCGCGCTTCCAAATCATCGACGGAGAGATCGCGCAGTTCCGCCACGTCAATCATGACGCCTTCTCCTCGGCGAACCGCGTCGCGAACTTCGTCAGGATGGGCAGCTTCGACGCCGCGAGCTGCAGCGCTTCGCGCGCTTCGGTCTGGGTCACGCCTTCCATCTCGAACAGAATCCGTCCCGGCCGCACGACGCACACCCACTCTTCGGGCGCGCCCTTGCCTTTGCCCATGCGCGTTTCCTGCGGCTTCTTGGTAATCGGCTTGTCGGGAAACACGCGGACCCAAATCTTGCCGCCGCGCTTGATGAACCGGGTCATCGCCACGCGCGCCGCTTCGATCTGCCGCGAGGTGAGCCAGCACGGCTCGAGCGCTCGCAGACCGAAATCACCGAACGACACATCGGAGCCGCGCCACGCCTTGCCGCGCATGCGGCCGCGCTGCTGCTTCCGGTATTTGACTTTCTTCGGCATCAACATCGTTTAGTCCCTCGCGGGGGCCCCACCCCCGCTCGGCTGCCGTCGCTTCCGCTCCGGATCTTGATACGGTCGATCCGTTGCTTCAGTCGGCGCCTCCGTCCCTGCCAATCACTAATCCCGAATCCTCAGTCCCTAATCCCTGCTGTTACTGCCGCGCTTCCCTCGGCCCCGAAGGTCTTCGCGGAGCGCGCTCCCTGAACTCCTGCTCTTCCCGCGCACTCTTCGGCGTGAGCCGCTCACCCTTGTAGAGCCACGTCTTCACGCCGATCTGTCCGTAGGTGGTGCTCGCCTCGGCAAACCCGTAGTCGATGTCGGCCCGTAGCGTCTGCAGCGGCAGCTGCCCGTGCAGGTACCACTCAGAGCGCGCGATTTCGGCGCCGTTCAGCCGGCCGGACACGCGCACCTTGATGCCGCGCGCGCCGAAGCGCAGCGCCGATTCAACGGCCTTGCGCATCGCCCGCCGGAACGCCACGCGCTTCTCGAGCTGCTGCGCCACCGACTCGGCTATCAGCTGTGCGTCGAGCTCGGGCTTCTGGATCTCCTGGATGTTGATGAAGACCTCGCGGTTGGTCCGCTTCTGGATTTCAGCCTTCAACTTTTCGACCTCCGTCCCCTTGCGGCCGATGATGATGCCCGGGCGCGAGGTGTGGATGTCGATCTTCAGCTTGTTGGCCGCCCGCTCGGTCTCGATCTTCGCGACGCCCGCGTGCGCGAACCGCTTCTTGAGATCGGCGCGCAGCGCCAGATCCTCATGGAGCAGCTTCGCGTAGTCGCGGTCGGCAAACCAGCGCGACTTCCACGTCTTGTTGAAGCCGAGCCGGAATCCATACGGATGTACTTTCTGACCCACAGTCGAAACCTCTTTTAAATGTCGTGGGGCCCCACCCCCACGACCTGTGCCTTCGCCGCCTGTGGCGGCTCGGCTTTGGTTGCCGCGTCTATCTGCTTCGTGCGGCCCTTTTCGTGCTCCAACGACCTGTGCCTTCGCCGCCTGTGGCGGCTCGGCTTTGGTTGCCGCGTCTATCTGCTTCGTGCGGCCCTTTTCGTGCTCCAACGACCTGTGCCTTCGCCGCCTGTGGCGGCTCGGCTTTGGTTGCCGCGTCTATCTGCTTCGTGCGGCCCTTTTCGTTCTTCGCTACTTCTTTTTCGGCGCTGCAGTCTTCTTCGCCTCGGCAGCCGGCTGCGCCTTCGCGCGACTGCGCTTGGGCGCGGTCTCGTCTGCCACGGCCGAAATCTTCAACGGCCGCTCGGAGACGCGTACCGTGAGATGTGCGGTGCGCTTCACAACTCGGAACGCCCGTCCCATCGGCGCAGGGCGGATGCGCTTCATGGACGGCCCTTGATTCGCGTAGCACGCAGAGACGAACAGACGATCGACGTCGCCGCCGAATCCTTCCTTCTGCTGCGCGTTCGCGATCGCCGAGCGCAGCAGCTTCGCGATATCGTGGCCGACGCCCTTGCGCGTGAACAGCAGAGTCGCGAGCGCGCGATTCACATCGTGTCCGCGGATCAGATCCATCACGAGCCCGGCCTTTTGAGCCGACGTCCGGACGTACCGAGCGGTCGCGTGCGCTTCAATCGCCATGACTAGCCCCCCGCCTTCCCGCCGGCGCCACCGCCCGCCGCGGGAGCGGCCGCCGCAACCTGGGCGGCTTTTTCGGTCTTCGTCGTGTGACCCTTGAAGGTGCGGGTCGGCGAGAACTCGCCGAGCTTCTGCCCGACCATGTTCTCGGTCACGTACACCGGAATGAATTTCTTGCCGTTGTGCACCGCGAGCGTGTGACCCACCATTTCGGGCACGACGGTCGAGCGGCGCGACCACGTCTTGACGACTTTCTTCTCGTTGTCGCGATTCATCGCCTCGATCTTCTCGAGCAGCGGTGTATCGACGAACGGGCCTTTTTTGAGAGATCTACTCATAGTCTTTACTTAGCTGTCGTGGGCCCCACCCCCACGACCTGTGCCTTCGCCGCCTTCAGCGGCTCGGCGATGACCGCAGCACCTATCTGCTCAGCGCAGCGGCGCGCGGCTGTTCTGGTCCTTTTCCCTTTTCGTTTTCCTTCTTCGTTCTTCGTTCTTCGTTTTTCCTTGTTCGTTACTCTTACCGCGTCCGCGTCTACCTGGCGCCTTTCGGGCGGCGCTGAACGATGAACTTGTCGGTCGACTTGCGATTGCGCGTCTTGTAACCCTTGGTCGGCAGTCCCCACGGCGACACCGGGTGGCGCCCGCCCGACGTCTTGCCCTCGCCGCCGCCATGCGGGTGATCGACCGGGTTCATGACGACACCGCGGTTATGCGGTCGTCTTCCGAGCCAGCGGCTGCGTCCCGCCTTGCCAATCGAGACATTCTCGTGGTCGATGTTGCCGACCTGGCCAACGGTGGCATAGCAGACCATCGCGATGTGGCGAATCTCGCCCGACGGCATCTTCACCGACGCGTAGTCGCCTTCTTTCGCCACGAGCTGCACCGACGAACCCGCGCTGCGCGCAATCTGGCCGCCCTTGCCAGGCTTCAGTTCCACGTTGTGGAGCATCGTCCCGAGCGGGATGTTCTTGAGCGGAAGCGCGTTGCCCGGAAGAATGTCGACGTTGTCGCCGGCGATTACCGCGTCGCCGACCTTGAGGCCGAGCGGCTGCAGGATGTAACGCTTCTCGCCATCTGCATAGGTGACGAGCGCGATGCGTGCCGAGCGATTCGGGTCGTACTCGATCGTCGAGACTTTACCCGGGATGTCTTTCTTGTCCCGCTTGAAGTCGATGATCCGGTACAGCCGCTTGTGGCCGCCGCCGCGCCACCACGAGGTGAGCTCGCCATGGTTGTTGCGGCCGCCGGAGCGGTGCAGGTTCTCGACGAGCGGCTTGTGCGGCTCGTTCGTCGTGATGTCGTCGAACGTCTGGACCGTCTGAAAGCGCCGGCCGGGCGACGTCGGTTTGTAAGCTTTAATCGGCATCTCGTTACGCCCCCTCGAAGAACTCGGGCAGCTTTTCGCCTTCGCGCAATTTCACGTAGGCCTTCTTCCAATCCGAGCGCTGTCCGGCGAACCGCCCCTGGCGCTTGATCTTGCCGTGCGCGATCGCGGTGCGCACGTGCTCGACTTTCGAGCCGAGCAGCGTCTCGACCGCACGCTTGATCTCGGTCTTGTTCGCGTGGGTCGCCACCTCGAACACGATCGTCCGGCCATCACGCTCGCGCTGGATGGACGTCTTCTCGGTGATGAGCGGCCGGCGGATCACGTCAGTGAGTTTCATCTCTGTGCTCTTTGCTCTCTGCTCTTACAGGTCCTGAAGCTTTTCCACGGCCGCCTTTGTGGCGATCACTCTGGACGCATTCATCACGTCGCGCGCGCCCACGCGCGCGCTCGGCAGAAACTGGACACCCGGAAGATTGCGCACGGCGATGCCGAGCTTCTCGTCGGGCTGCACGTCGATGAGCAGCGCCTTGCCCTCGGCGCCCAGACGCTTCAACAGCTCGGCTGCGGCTTTCGTCTTGGTCTCGCTCACGCTGAGCGCATCCACCACCACGAGTGCGCCGTCCCGAATGCGCTGAGCGAGGGCCGCGACGATCGCGCCGCGCTTCACCTTGGAGGGAAGGCGGAAACCGTAGCTGCGTGGCTGCGGTCCGAACACCGTGCCGCCGTGGCGCCACAACGGGTTCCGGACGCTGCCAACGCGCGCGCGGCCGGTGCCCTTCTGCTTCCACGGCTTGCGGCCACTGCCCGCGACGTTCGCGCGATTCTTGGTCTTGTGGGTGCCGCGGCGAGCCGATGCGTTCGTGTGGACGACCGATTCCCAGATCAGGCCGTCGTTCACCCGCCCGCCGAAAATCTCGTCGTTCAGTTCGACCGACCCGACGATCGTGTTGTCCGTGTTGACGATATCGATCTTCATATTTAGTCTGCCGTGGGGGCCCACCCCCACGACCCGTGCCTTCGCCGCCTCACGGCGGCTCGGCTTTGGCTGCTGCACCTCATTGCTTAGCGCAGCACCCGTGGTTGAAGGAATCCCTAATCCCTAATCCCTATTCTTCAGCCCTATTTTTTGCCCTTGGGCTTCTCGACCTGGGCGACCTTGATGCGTTTCGCGGTGATCGCCTTGCGAATCACGACGTAGCCCGTCGGCGCGCCGGGAATGGCACCGCGCACGATCAGCAGGTTGTTTTCCGCATCCACCTTGGCCACTTTCAGATTGCGCACGGTAATGCGGTCGCCGCCCATCCGCCCGGCGGCGCGCATGCCCTTGACGACGCGCGACGGAAACGACGAGGCGCCGATTGAGCCGGGCGCGCGATGGAACATCGACCCATGGGTCGCGGCGCCGCCGGCGAAGTGGTGTCGCTTCACGACGCCCTGAAACCCTTTGCCGCGGCTCGTGCCGATGACGTCGACGCGTTCGCCGTTCTCGAACATGGTGACCAGAATCTGATCGCCCACTTTCGGATCGCCGTCCTTTGCCAGCGTCACCTCGCGCAGCACGCGCGTAGGAGGAACGTTCGCCTTTTTGTAGTGGCCCGCGAGCGGCTTACGCGGCTTTGCGGGCGCACCGTCGACCAGACCAATCTGGACAGACTCGTAGCCGTCGGTCGCCGCGGTCTTCCGCTGCACGACCACACAGGGGCCCGCCTTGATGACTGTCGCCGGAACGACCGAGCCGTCCTCTGCAAACAGCTGGGTCATGCCGACTTTCCTGCCGATGATGGCTGTAACCATATTTAATTTATCGTGGGGCCCCACCCCCACGACCTGCGCCTTCGCCGCCTTCGGCGGCTCGGCTTTATTTGCAACGTCTTCTGCTTAGTGGGACACGGGTCGCTGAAATCCCGAATCCCTAATCCCTAATCACTTCACGTGTTCTTTCCCAAACGCCTTGATCTCGACATCGACACCGGCCGGAAGATCCAGCTTCATCAGCGCGTCGACCGTCTGCGGCGTCGGCTCGAAAATATCGATCAGGCGCTTGTGCGTTCTGACTTCGAACTGCTCACGGGACTTCTTGTCGACGTGCGGCGATCGAAGGACCGTCCACTTGTTGATCGAGGTCGGCAGCGGAATCGGCCCCGCCAGCCGCGCGCCGGTTCGCTTCGCCGTGTCGACAATCTCGGTCGTCGACTGGTCGAGCACACGCGAGTCATATGCCTTGAGCCTGATTCGAATCTTGTCGGAAAACGTCGCCACTCATTATTTAATCCCTCGCGGGGGCCCCACCCCCGCTCGGCAGCCGTCGCTGACGCTCCGGATCTTGATACGTGCGATCCGTTGCTTTGTGCGCGGTTCCGTCTTTTTCGCAATGTCGCGAGGCCCCACCCCCCACGACCCGTGCCTTCGACGCCTTCGGTGTCTCGGCTTTGGTTGCAACGCCTCCTTAGTCGGGCAAGCGTCGCTGATCTAATCCCTAATCCCCAATCCCCAATCCCTAGGCTAGGGCTATTTCCCCTGCGCCTTGGCGACCACCTCTTCGCTCACGTTCGAAGGCGCCTGTTCGTATCGATCAAAGTGCATCGAATAGGTGGCGCGGCCCTGCGTGCGCGACCGCAGATCGGTCGCATAGCCGAACATCTCGGACAACGGCACGCGCGCCTGGATAATCTGCGTGCCTCCACGATCTTCCTGCGACTGAATCTGCCCGCGGCGGCTCGAAAGGTTGCCCATGACGTCGCCCATATGCTCCTTGGGGACGACAACTTCGACGCGCATCACGGGCTCCAGCAGAACCGGCTTGGCCTTCTTCGCCGCGTCCTGGAACGCCATGGATCCGGCAATCTTGAAGGCCATTTCCGATGAGTCGACCTCGTGGAACGAGCCGTCGTACAGCTCGATTCGGACGTCGTCCACGGGATAGCCTGCGAGCACGCCGCGCGTGAGCGCTTCCTTGATGCCCTGATCGACCGGCTTGATGTATTCCTTCGGAATCGATCCCCCGACGGTCTCGTTCTCGAAGATGTAGCCCGATCCCGGCTCTCCCGGATACAGGTGAATCTTCACGTGGCCGTACTGGCCGCGGCCGCCCGTCTGCTTCGAGTACTTCATCTCGCCGTCGGCCGGGCGAGTTAGCGTTTCCTTGTAGGCAACCTGCGGTTTGCCGACCGTGGCCTCGACGCTGAACTCGCGCTTCAACCGGTCGACGATGATTTCGAGGTGCAGCTCTCCCATGCCCGCGATGATGACCTGGCCGGTCTGCTGGTCGGTCTGCACGTTGAACGTCGGGTCCTCCGCCATCAGCTTCTGAAGACCGACGCCGAGTTTCTCCTGGTCGGACTTCGTTTTGGGTTCGATCGCGAGCGAGATCACCGGCTTCGGGAAGTCCATTGACTCGAGCACGATCGGCTGCTTCTCGTCGCACAGCGTGTCGCCAGTTGACACGCTCTTCAGGCCGACGGCCGCCGCGATGTCCCCCGCGTACACTTCCTTGATTTCCTCGCGCTTGTTCGCGTGCATCTTCAGCAGACGGCCAATGCGCTCGGAGCGCTGCTTGGTTGAGTTGAACACCGACGATCCGGCCGTGAGCACGCCCGAATACACCCGGAAGAACGTGAGTTGGCCGACGAACGGGTCGGTCATGATCTTGAACGCGAGCGCGGCGAACGGCGCGTTGTCTTTTGCCGACCGTTCGATCTGCACGGCATCAGGATTATCAGGGTCGACCTTCTTGTCCGGGTCGATGCCGGCGATGGCCGGCACGTCGAGCGGCGACGGCAGGAAATCGACAACGGCGTCGAGCAGCGGCTGCACGCCCTTGTTCTTGAACGCGGATCCGCAGATGACCGGCACGAACGCCGCCTGCCCTTTCTCGCGGACCGAGGCATTGACGCGCTTGCGAATCGCCGCTTTGATCTCCTGTTCGGTCGGTTCTTCCCCGCGAAGGTACTTCTCGAGGATCTTGTCGTCCGCTTCGCTGACCTTCTCGATCAGCTGCTCGCGGTAGTGCCTGGCCTCGTCCATCATGTCGGCGGGAATATCGCCGACGAGGTAATCCGCGCCCATCGTCTCGTCTTTGTAGGTCACCGACTTCATCTTGACGAGATCGATCACACCCTTGAAGTGCTCTTCGGAGCCGATCGGCAGCTGAATCGCGACAGGATTGGCTTCGAGCTTCGAGATGATCTGATCGAACGTGCGCTTGAAGTCCGCGCCGATGCGGTCCATCTTGTTGACAAAGCAGATGCGCGGCACGCGGTACTTGTCGGCCTGCCGCCACACGGTCTCCGACTGCGGCTCGACGCCGGCCACCGAGTCGAACACGGCGACAGCGCCATCGAGGACGCGCAGCGACCGCTCGACTTCGGCGGTGAAGTCGACGTGGCCGGGCGTGTCGATGATGTTGATGCGGTGATCGCGCCAGAAACAGGTCGTCGCGGCCGAGGTGATCGTGATGCCGCGCTCCTGCTCCTGCTCCATCCAGTCCATGACGGCGGTCCCTTCGTGGACCTCGCCGATCTTGTACGTAATCCCCGTATAGAACAGGATCCGTTCCGTCGTCGTGGTCTTACCGGCATCAATGTGCGCCATGATGCCGATGTTCCGCGTTTTTTCTAGCGAATGTGACCTGGGCATAACTAGAAACTACAAACTACAATCTGAAATCTACGAACCACCAACCGCCAACTACCATCGGTAGTGAGCAAACGCTTTGTTCGCCTCTGCCATCCGATGCGTGTCTTCGCGCTTCTTCACGGCGCCGCCGCGAAGGTTCGCCGCATCCATCAGCTCATTCGCCAGCTTTTCCTGCATCGTCTTGCCGTCGCCTCGCGCACGCGCAAAACCGACCAGCCAGCGGATGCTCAGCGATAAACGGCGGTTCGGGTTCACTTCTACCGGCACCTGATAGTTGGAGCCGCCGACGCGCCGCGACTTCACCTCGAGGCTCGGCTTGACGTTGTCGACCGCCTTCTTGAACACCTTGAGCGGGTCGTCGCCGGTCTTCTCTTTGATGATGTCGAAGGAGCGGTAGAGGATTCCCTCGGCCGTATTCTTCTTTCCGCCGTGCATCACCGTATTGATGAAGCGGGTGACGAGCTGGCTCTGGTAGAGCGGGTCGGCAGCCAGTTCGCGTTTCGCGATAACTCTTCGTCTCGGCATAGGTGAATCTCGAATCTAAAAACGAAAATCTAGAATCTGAATCTGGAATCTAGGCCTTGGGCCGCTTGGCCCCGTACTTCGAACGGCCCTGCTTGCGACCCTGGACGCCGACGGCGTCGAGAGTGCCGCGCACCACGTGGTAACGCACGCCCGGCAGGTCCTTCACGCGGCCGCCGCGGATGAGCACCAGCGAGTGCTCCTGCAGGTTGTGGCCAACGCCCGGAATATAGGTCGTCACCTCGATGCCGTTGGTCAGCCGGACGCGCGCGACTTTGCGCAGCGCGGAATTCGGCTTCTTCGGTGTCTGGGTGAAGACGCGCACGCACACACCGCGCTTTTGCGGACTGTTCTGCAGGGCAGGGCTCTTCGTCTTGCTGACGATCTTGGTCCGACCGCTGCGGACGAGCTGACTGATAGTCGGCACAGGGAAAAAACTCCAGCAGCCATCTCGCCGACACGGCAGTCAAAGCCGCGAAGGCGGACAGGCTAAAAAGCGCATCGGGCCTAGAAGCACCCGCCTTCGCCAAAGGCTTCGGCGTGGCAGTTATCGCTTGGCGCCCGATGCAAATACCCTAATGATGAAGACTTGTTGCGCCGCGGTCCTTCCGCGGGCCGTTCCTAAGAAAGTGGCGTTGACGCCTCTTCCGTGCGGTTCGGAATCAGATAGGGTTTCCTGACTCCGATACAACCTGACGAATATACCATCGACTCTCCAGGAGACGCAACCGATGACAGACCAGATCACGACGGCTTCAGGGCTGAAGTATGAAGACGTGGAGGCGGGAACAGGCCCAGTGGCCCAAAGCGGCCAAAAAGCGAAGGTTCACTACACCGGGTGGCTGAAGAGCGGACAGAAGTTTGATTCGTCCAAGGACCGGAACGACCCATTCGAGTTCACGCTCGGCGCCGGCCAGGTCATTAAAGGATGGGACGAGGGGGTCGCGGGCATGAAAGTCGGAGGTAAGCGGCGGCTGACGATCCCGCCAGATCTCGGTTATGGGTCCCGCGGCGCCGGCGGGGTTATCCCCGCGAACGCCGAACTGATCTTCGAAGTGGAGCTGCTGGGGGTCCGCTAGGCTTTCGACTTTGGGCTTTGGATTTTGGACTGTAGGCTTTGGCTAGAGCCCAGAGCCTGGAGCCTATTCCACCCAGTCCGCCACAAACACATTCGTTTCCCCCTCAGACTTGGCACTGCGGTTCGAGCCGAAGACGAGCTTCTTACCGTCCGGCGAGAACATCGGGAAACCGTCGAACGTTGAGTTGGACGTGATTTGCTCGAGGCCGGATCCGTCCAGGTTGATCGTGAAAATGTCGAAGTCACGACCCTTCGGGTCTTTGACGTTCGACGCAAAGATGATCCGCTTCCCGTCGGGATGCCATGCCGGCGCGAAGTTGGCGCCGCCCAGCTTCGTCACCTGGCGCAAATTGCTGCCGTCGCGGTTCATCACGTAGATTTCGAGCGTCGTAGGACGCCAGAGGCTGTCCTTGAGCAAGCCCTGATAGTCGGCGAGCTCCTTGGCGTCGCTGATCGGGATGTCCTCTGAATACGATCTGCTTGCCGTCCGGTGAGAACCACGGGCCGCCGTCAGGCCCCGGACGGTTCGTCAGCCGGCGTACGTCGGAACCGTCGGCGTTCATGGAATAAATCTCCATGTCGCCATCGCGCACGCTGGTAAAAACGATGCGGCCGTCGGAACCGATCGTAGCTTCGGCGTCATAACCGGGCGTCGTCGTGAGGCGGCGTGGGTTCGATCCGTCGGGCGACGCGCGGAAGATGTCGTAAGTGTCGTAAATCGGCCAGACATACCCACGGGCATAGCTCGGACGCGGCGGGCACTCCGCCGATCCCAGGTGTGTGGACGCGTACACGATCGATTTTCCGTCGGGGAAGAAATATCCGCAGGTCGTCCGGCCGCCCTTGCTCAACTGCCGCTTGTTCGATCCGTCAACGTTCATCGTAAAAATCTGATCGCATGTGCCCGGCGCGCCTGGATTCGTCTGGTAGATCAGCTGTTTTCCATCCGGTGAGAAATACGCCTCGGCGTTTTCGCCGCCGACAGTGAGCTGTTTGACGTTCGCGAGATGCCGTTCCACTGGCTGTTGCGGAGCCTGTCCACGCGCGGCGACCCCTGCGCCGGCGAGAGCCAGCGCGAGCATGAGAATTCGATTGAGCATAACTTCGCCATTATCATCTCGAAATGGACGAAAAGGGGTACGGCCCCTTTTTGGCGGCGGACATTGCGCGGGCGGTACACGCGCGCGGCGGCCGCGCGCTCGTCGTCGGCGGTTGGGTGAGAGATCGGTTGCTGAAGTCGGCTGAGGCCGACCTATCCGCCGTCGCTCGCAACGATCCAGCGAGCTCTGGCGAGACCCGCCGTAGCCTCGGCGAAGGCGGGAAGGTCGGCACCGGTGCGCTGGAAGAGCTCGATATGGAGGTGTTTGGCATTCGCGCCGACGACCTCCCTGGCGTCCTCGCGCCATTCGGCAAGGTCGAGCCCATCGGGAAGAGTTTCCCGGTCTACAAGATCCGCAACATCGACGTCGGGCTGCCGCGCCGCGAATCCAAGACCGCCCCCGGGCACAAAGGCTTTTTCGTCGAAGGCGATCCGTCGATGACGATTGAAGAAGCTGCGAGGCGGAGAGACTTCACCGTCAACGCCATCTCATGGGATCCGTTGACGGACGAATACTTCGACCCGTCCAACGGACGCCGCGATCTCGATAACAGGATTCTCAAAGCGGTCGATCCCACGACGTTCGGCGACGACAGTCTCCGCGTGCTTCGCGCGATTCAGTTTGCCGCGCGATTCGAGCTGACGCCGGACGACGACACGAAAGCGCTGTGCCGATCGATCCGCCTCGACGACCTGCCGCCCGAACGGATCTGGGGCGAGATCGAAAAATTGCTTCTCAGGGCCGAGCGCCCGTCCATTGGTTTTGCGCTCGCGCTGGAACTGGGTGTGGTCGATCAGCTCTTTCCAGAGCTGAAAGCGCTCGTGGGTTGCGTTCAAGAGCCCGAGTGGCACCCCGAGGGAGACGTCTGGGTGCACACGCTGCAGGTCATCGATCAGGCGCGCCAGCGGATCGGCGATCTCGATCGCGCCGATCAGCTCATCGTCATGCTCGGGGCAGTGACGCACGACTTCGGAAAGCCGGCCACGACGGCGTTCGTCGACGGCCGGATCCGGTCGATGAACCACGAAGAGGAAGGCGTGGCGCCAGCGGCGGCCTTTCTCGATCGCCTGAATGTGCATTCGATAGACGGCAAGGATGTGCGCGGCCAGGTGCTCGGATTGGTCGCGCACCACTTGAAGCCCGGCATGCTGTACAAAGTGCGCGAAGAACTGACGGACGGCGCATTCAGGCGGTTGTCGCAGAAAGCCAACCTCGAACTGCTCGCGCGCGTGGCTAAATCAGATTGCCTGGGCCGGGCTCCCGGAACATTCGACTGTTCTGCGATGGATTGGTTTCTCGAACGCGCGCGCGAGCTCGGCGTCGATCGCCGCCCGCCAAAGCCGCTGCTGCTCGGACGACATCTGCTCGAGCTCGGCATGACCCCCGGGCCCGAAATGGGCGCGCTGCTGAAGCAGATTTACGAGAAGCAGCTGGATGGCGAAATCATGACCACGGAAGAGGGAATCACACTCGCTTCGCAGATTCTTTCGCATCCCGACGCAGAGACGCAAAGACGCAGAGACTGACAAGTATTCTTTGCGTCTTTGCGTCTTTGCGGTGAGAGCTGAAGGTCAGGCGGCGCGTTCTTGAGCGCGGCGGAATTCTTCCAGCAAGCGCGGCACGTTGGTGCCGACGGAGTGCAGTGTTGGAGACCAGCCGAGCGCGCGGGCGCGCGGGCCGCGGACGCGCTGGTCCAACGCCAGCGCATCGGCATAGGCGCCGAGCTTCTTGCGGGCTTCTTCGAGCGGCACGTGACGCACGTCGGGCGTCATCGTCAGATGATTGGCAATTCCCTCGACGATGGCGTTGACCGTTTCGTCGCCTTCATCGTTCGCATGGTAAATGCCCGACGCGCGGGGCATCGACGCGACGCGAACGTAGAGATCGGCGAGATCGCGGTCGTAGACGAGCGGCCAGTGATTGCCGCCCGAGCCGATCACGCGAATCAGGCCGTTCAACGCGTTTTTCAATAGATCCGAGACAATGCCGCGATTGCCGCCGTACACGACGCCCGGGCGGATGACGGCCGTGCGCAGGTTCGGCCCCGCCGCTTGCAGCACCACCTGCTCGTGGCCCGGGCGCCAGCCGAGCAACTGCCCCGGGTTTGCCTGAGCCGTCTCGTCCATGAGCTGCGCATTCGATCCCAGGACCCACATGCCAGAGGTATATACAAAAGACACCGCAGACGACTTCGCACGAGCGGCAGCCGCGGGGAACAACGTCTCGATGGCCTTGCGATCGACCTCTTCGCGCCTCGCGGCGGAATCGGCGGCCGTGTGGATATACGCATCGTGCCCTTCGGCCGCCGCGCGGTACGACTTTACGGACGAAAGATCTCCGAGCACAGGCGTGACGCCGCGAGACGCGAGCGCGTCAGCCGCCTGCGGCGTGCGGACGAGCGCCGTGATCTGATGATTCGCGCGGAGAGCCGCATCGAGCACGGCGGAGCCGATGTATCCTGTCGCGCCCGTGAGGAAAATCTTCATGAAGGTTCCTACATCATAATTCAGGCGATGCGTCGGGATACCTTACTCGATTTCTTCAGCGATGTCTCCGCTGGCAGCGGAAAATTTCTCGTTTACGATGACGGGTATCGCGCACGTTCTTATACCTACACAGAAACCGCCGCCGCCGCGCGGGGCTTTGCCGCGCGCCTGCAACGCGAGAGCATCGCGAAAGGCGACAAAGTTGTGTTCTGGAGCGAAAACCGCCCGGAGTGGATTATCGCGCTGTGGGGATGCCTGCTGAACGGATCCATTGCGGTGCCAATCGATTACCGCGCCTCGCACGAATTTCTCCGCACCGTCGCACGCATCGTCGACGCGAAGCTTCTGCTGCTCGGTGACGATGTGGAGCTCGCTGGCCTGAAGGCCAGCACTACGACAGGTGTGAAAGCGGACGCACCAACGTGCGTAGTGCCGACCTTCAGGTCGGCCGTGTCGGCGATCTGGAAATTCTCCGACATCGACTTTCGCGCGCTCGACGCCGCCGCCTTCCGCCCGGTTCCCGTGACGCGCGACGACACGGTCGAAATCATCTTCACCTCGGGCGCAACGGCCGCCCCCAAGGGCGTGGTGCTGACGCATCGCAACGTTCTCGCCAACATCATCCCCGTGGAGCGGGAGGTGCGCAAATACAAAACTTACGGCCGGCCGTTCTTTCCCATCCGTTTCCTGAACCTGTTGCCGCTCAGCCACATGTTCGGCCAGGCCATGGCGACATTCGTGCCGCCGATGCTCGACGGCACGGTGGTGTTCATCCGCGGCTACAACCCGCATGAAATCGTGCGACAGGTAAAAACCCGGCGTATTTCCGTGCTCGTATCGGTGCCGAAGATTCTCGACGTCCTCGCCGATCACGTCGCTCGGCTGTACCCGGATGTGCGCGAGACGCCGCCGGTAGACGAGGGCGTCGCAAAGCGATGGTGGCGGTACCGTGCCGTGCATCGCCTGTTCGGACTGAAGTTCTGGTCGTTCGTCGTCGGGGCTGCGCCTCTCGAGGGGTCGCTCGAATCATTCTGGCGCCGGCTTGGATTTGTCGTCGTCCAGGGTTACGGCCTGACCGAGACCGCACCGATCGTCACGCTCAATCATCCGTTTTCGACCAGTAAAGGGTCGGTCGGGAAACCGATCGGCGGCGTGGACGTCAAGATTGCGGCCGACGGCGAAATTCTCGTCCGCGGCGATAACGTGACGACCGGGTACTACGGAGCACCGGAGACGACCGACGCGGCATTCGAAGGCGGCTGGTTCCATACGGGGGACATCGGCGAGATCGATGAAACGGGTCGGCTTTTCATCCGCGGCCGCAAGAAAGAAATGATCGTGACGCCGGAAGGCCTCAACGTTTTTCCCGAAGACGTCGAGCGGGTCGTGAACGACGTTCCCGGCGTGAGGGAATCTGCCGCCGTCGGCGTGACGCAGAATGGCGAAGAACGCGTTCAGGTTGCGCTCGTAGTCGCGCGAGGCACTATTCCAGCCGATGTCGTGAAGGCGGCCAACGCGCAACTCGCAGACCACCAGAGGATTCGCGGGGCGCAGGTGTGGCCAGGGGATGCGCTCCCACGCACTGAGGGCACGAAGAAGTTGAAACGGCACGAGATCCGTGCGTGGCTGCAGACCGGTGCGCCGCCTGCAATCGTGGGATCACGCGACCACGGCATCGCTTCCATCATCGCGCGCTACACAGGAGGCCGCGAGCTGGAACCCGGGGCGACGCTCGAGGAAATGGGTCTCAGCTCACTCGAGCGCATCGAGATGATGGTGGCGTTGGAAGACGCGCTGAACACCACGATCGACGAGACGGCGTTCTCGAACGTCAAGACGGTCGCCGATCTCGAACGGCTCGCCGCCGCGCCGGCGTCTGCCGAACCGGCGCACGAGCCGGTAGACTTTCCCTCCTGGAATCGCGCGCTTCCGTTCCGCGCGCTTCGCGCAATCGCACAACCGGCGTTCCTGCTGCCGCTCACGCGTGTCTTTGCGTGGATTACCGTCGAGGGATTGCCGCATCTGCGCAACGTGGAGGGGCCGGTGATCTTCGCGGCCAATCATCAGAGCCACATGGACGTCCCCGTAATTCTCGCAGCGCTACCCGGAAAGTGGCGCCGCCGCGTCGCTACGGCAATGGCAAAGGAATTCTTCAAGGCGCATTTCTTTCCCGAGGGGCACACGCGTGGAAAGCGGGTGGCTCGAAGCCTCGAGTACTACCTCTCGGCCGCCTTTTTCAACACGTTCCCGCTGCCCCAGCGCGAGGCTGGCGCGCGCCAAACGCTGCGCTACGCCGGTGAGCTCATCAGCAACGGCTTCTCGGTGCTGATCTTTCCAGAAGGCAAGCGTACGGATCATGGCGAAATCGGTCCGTTTCGTCCCGGGGTCGGTATGATGGCGGCGCGCCTGGGCGTGCCGGTCGTTCCTGTCCGCGTCGAAGGCGTCGATCGCGTGCTCCATCATTCGTGGAAGATGGCGAAGCCCGGACGTGTCCGCGTCATCTTTGGCGCGCCCTTGCACCTAAGTGGCGACGATTACATCGGGTTAACTGAACAGGTCGAGATGGCCGTGCGAAAATTGAGCGCATAGCGTCTGTTTGTGGCACAATCATTGCGAGCGAAAAGCAGGATAGCCGTTATCGCTCGAAGAAAGGATTTCGAGCCAGTTTGAGCAAAGACGATTTGATCGACATGCAAGGAACGGTCGTGGCGGTCCATAGCGGAGGTCTCTATCGCGTTCAATGCGACGCCGGACATGAAGTGCTCGCTCAGTTGAGCGGCCGTATGCGCCGCTTCCGTATCAAGGTTGTTCCGGGGGACCGCGTGACGGTAGGAGTTTCTCCGTATGACCCGGTCCGCGGCATCATCACCTTCCGCGCGCGTTAGGTCAGGATATGTTCGACGATTCCAGTTCACCACTCGCGAGGCCGACCGCCGTCGAGACGCCCGACGAAACAGGGACGCCGCATTCGGCGGCCATGCAGCGTTACCACAGCTGCCGGTGGCGTAAAGCGCCCGAAGACGCCAGCCCCCTCGATTTCTGTTCGCATCGCGACGTCCAGCCTATCGCGGGAACCACCGGCTTCGATGCCGAAGCCTGGTGCCCCGACTGCCAGTTCTACAAGGTGCGACGCATCCCCAAGAAAAGGCCTGTCGACGACTTTGGATACTGAATACTGAATTGGAAGATTGGTAGATTGAAGATTGTAGGAATCTTCAATTGCCCAATCTTCAATGTGCTATTCGGAGAATTCCCTGGCGAGCTCGACCCATTCGCCGTCCGGCGAGAGCGTCTGATACGCGCGCCAGTGGGGCTTCGCTTCGAGTGAGTGCCCGGTCTTTTCGAGCGTGATGGCCAGGTAGAAGTGCGCGTCGGCGTATTGGCTGTTGAGACGGAGCGCTGTACGGTAACAGCCCGCCGCCTCTTTAAATCGCCCCAGGTCGTGATAAATGTTGCCGAGGTTGAAGTGCGCCTCGAAGAAATCGGGGTCGAGGCCAATCGCGCGCTCGTACAACGCCTGCGCTTCGGCCAGCTCATCCTTGCCGTAATGAATGTTGGCAAGGTTGATCAGCGCGGGCACGAGATACGGATCGATCTCGAGCGCCTTGCGATACCACGTCGCCGCCGCGTTATGGCGGGACTCGTCGACGTCGAGCGCTGACGCCTTCGTAAAGTACTCCTCAGCAAGCGTCTGCGGAGCGGTCATCGGCACGGCCGTCTCTTTCCCGGGCTCCCTTCCGATCTCTCGCGGTTTCGGACGCTTCAGCTTGATGATGCGCGCCGGCTCGGCATCGATGCGGAAATCGAATGCAAGTTGCCCGCTTCGTTCCGCCTGCAGCGATCTGAGGATCGCCCGAAACGGCGCCGATGCGAGCTCCGAGCTGACGTGCCGGATGGTCAGCAGGTCTGAGAATGGGTAATAGGTTTCGGTATGCGTCCGCATGACCGGACGAATCAAACCCCACTTCTGCAGGTAGCGGAGATGATCCTCCCGGAGCCCGGGATACATGCTGAGCAGATCGCGCTGACCGTAGTACTGCTGCTTGAGATCCTCGGGCGGCTGAAGCCCTGCCATCCGGCAGAACTCGTTCTCGCCGATCACCCTCACGCCAAGGTCTTCCGCCTTCCTCTGCTTCTGACTCTTCTCAGTACTCGCGCCGCCTTCCGCGCCGATGACGACGAGCGTCGTCTTCGCGGTGACTTCGTCAGCGGCAGATCCGCCAAGGCGGATGACGAGCGCTTGCGCTTCCTTGCGGCCGAGCGATGAGAGTTTTCCGGTGAATACGACGACCTGATAGGCGAGCGGCGCGTCCTCCGGCTGGCGGGTCATGATTGGTTCCCCGCCTCTGCGCGGCAAGGCCGCGCTACGGCGCGCGCGCCATAACTCGCCTGCATTCCACGAGAACGGAGGCGAGAAAGATGCAGTAGGGACGGGTAGAAGTCAAGCATTCGCGGCCGTACAATCAAAGAGCCATGCTGCTCGCAGGCGACGTCGGCGGAACCAAAATCTTCCTTGGCCTGTTCGCCCGAAACGGCGCCCGGCCGAAAGCCATCGAGATACGGTCATACCGCACGCTCGACTTCCCCGATCTCGGGGCCGTGTCCTTGCATTTTCTTCGCGAGACCTCAACGGCTCCCCACGACATCGAAGCAGCGGGGTTCGGCGTCGCGGGTCCGATTACAGGCGCGCGCGCGCATTTGACGAATGTCCCGTGGATCGTCGATCTCGACGCGCTGCGGCGCGACGCAGCGATACCGCGCGCATACTTGCTCAACGACCTGGAGGCGCTGGCATGGTCCGTCCAGGTGCTCACATCGGATGAGATCGAGGTGGTGCATGAAGGGCGACACGACCCGGACGGCAACGTCGCGCTGATCGCCGCCGGCACCGGATTGGGCATCGCGCTGCTGCCGAACGTCGACGGCCGGCTCGTTCCGCGCGCATCGGAAGGCGGACATGTCGACTTCGCGCCGCGCAACGCTGACGAACACGCGCTCGCCGACGCGTTGACGAGGGAGTACGGACGCGTCGATATCGAGCGCGTCGTGTCAGGGCCCGGCCTGGCGAACATTCACAGAATTCTCCATCCGCATCAATGCGGAACGCTGACACCGATGCCACCCCTTCACGATCTGCCCGCGGCGATCTCGCGAGCGGCACTCGAGGCCGGTTGCCCGTCGTGCATCCGCTCGCTCGAATGTTTCGTCTCGGCGTACGGCGCATCCGCCGGAAACCTCGCGCTGACCGTGTTTGCCACCGGCGGTGTGTATCTGGGCGGAGGGATCGCGCCGCGCATCCTGCCTGCATTGCGCTGGCCATGCTTCATGCAATCGCTCCTCGACAAGTCGCCGATGGAGGCCGTCATCTCGCGCGTCCCCGTGAAGGTGATTCTGAATCCGCGCGCCGGGCTGTTGGGGGCTGCCACTTACGTGAGTCGATAGTCGAGTCCCTGTGCTAATTTAATCAGGTGACTTGGAAGATGGGATGACGTTTCGCGTCGCATTGGTCCTAGCGTGCCTCGCCGCGACGCAGCTGCTGGTCGGACAGTCCACAACCAGAAAACCCGCCCCGGCCGCACCGGCAAAACCGAGAGGCGAAGTGGTCGTGCCGTTTCGTGCCGGCGAGATGCTCACCTACGACGTGTCGTACTCGACGTACGTTACGGCCGGCACGGTCACCATGCAGGTGCAGGCGAAGCGGCCCTCGTACAACTCCGTTGCCTACTACGTCGTCGCCGAAGCGCGGCCGACGCCGCTGATGTCCAAGCTCTACACGCTCTACTACAAGGCGGATGTCCTGATGGACGTCTACACGCTGCTGCCGCAGCGTGCCGGCGTGTACAGCGAGGAAGGCCAGCGTCACCAGATGAAAGTGACGACGTTCGACAATGCCGCGCGTAAGGCGACGTTCGAGAACGTCACCGCGAAGAGCGGCAAGCGCGAGTTCCCCGTGCCGGCGTTTACGCAGGATGCCCTATCCGCGATCTACGTGATGCGGGCGCTGCCGCTCAAGGTTGGCGCGAAAGAGACAATCCCGGTTGCCAGTGGCGGACGGAGTTTCCGCGCGCAAGTGAGCGTCGTTGGAACAGAGGCGCTGAAAACCGCGGCCGGGCCTTTCCAAACGTTTCGGCTGCGCACGGCGCTGTCTGACGAAAACGGCCGGCCGAGCGGACGACCCATTCAACTCTGGATCAGCGACACACCGGGGCGGGTGCCGGTCAAGCTTCAATCGGATTTGAGCGTGGGCTCGTTCGTGCTCACCCTCAGCCAGGCCAAACTCGGGCAATGAGACGTTAAACAGAAGACCAGAAGATCAAAAGATCAGGAGAAAAACGCTTCTGATCTTCTGGCCTTCTGATCTTTTGTTTCAAGCGCTCGTCACGAGCTCGGGAAGACCGAGCGCCTGGCGTACGCGGCTGTTCACGACGTCTCCGCCCTTGGCGACGAGCGTGTCTCGCGTAATCTCGTCGTTCGGATCGAGCGTCATTGCGCCGTCCTTCACGAGGTGCGTCAGAAACGTCGTCACGTTTTTCGCATACATCTGGCTGGCGTGATACGGCACGGTCGACGGGAGATTCGTCGGACCAAGGATCGTCACGCCGTTTTCGACGACGACCTGGTCGGCCCGCGTCAGCTCGCAATTGCCGCCGCGCTCGGCGGCGAGATCGACGACGACCGATCCCGGCGCCATCCGTCGCACCATCTCAGCAGTGACGAGCACGGGCGCTTTCTTTCCTGGAACGACCGCTGTCGTGATGACGACGTCATTTGATGCGACCACCCGCCCCATCATCTCGCGCTGCCGCTGGTAAAACGACTCGTCTTGCGCTTTCGCGTAGCCGCCTTTGTCTTCGGCCTGGCCGGTTTCGAGCGGCAGCTCGACGAACTTCGCGCCCACGCTCTGCACCTGCTCCTTTACAGCGGGACGTACGTCGTACGCTTCGACGACCGCTCCGAGCTTGCGGGCGGTGGCAATGGCCTGCAGACCTGCCACTCCGACCCCGACGATGAAGACGTGAGCCGGAGTGATTGTCCCGGCAGCAGTCGTCAACAGCGGAAACATGCGCGGCAGCGTCTCGGCCGCGAGGAGCACCGCCTTATACCCTGCAATCGTCGCCATCGACGATAGAACATCCATGCTCTGCGCGCGGGTAATGCGCGGAATCAATTCGAGAGCGAACGCGGTCACCCCGCGCGATGCCAGCTCGCGCACGGTCTCCGGCGACCCGAGCGGATCGGCCGTGGCGATGACGATCTGCCCCTGGCGCATCAGCGCGAAGCCGCTCGCGCGCACCTGAAGAACGACATCAGCCGCAAATACGTCGGCCCGGCTGGCAGCGATCTGCCCGCCTTTTTCCTCGTAAGCGCTGTCGGGAAAACCCGCGCGCTCGCCTGCGCCGCGCTCGATCATCACCTCGAACCCGGCTTTTTTCAGCGCCGCAATCGACGCGGGCACGAGCGCCACGCGCCGCTCGCCGGGAAGCTGCTCAATCGGCACTCCGATCTTCATGACGGGATTCTATGATAGGTTGGTTTGTGGTTCGTGGTTACCACCAGTGAATCTCACCATCGCGCTCGCACAACTCAATCCCACGGTAGGCGACATCGACGGCAACCTTGCGCGCATCAGGCGCGCGCGCGATCGTGCCGCGGCTGACGGAGCCGACCTGGTCGTGCTGCCGGAGCTCGCACTCATCGGGTATCCGCCCGAGGATCTCGTTTTGCGTCCGTCGGTCGTAGACGCGTGCCACACAGCCATCGACTGCCTGATCCGCGAAAGCCACGCGGGCCCTGCTCTCGTTGCGACGACCCCGTGGCGCGAAGACGGGCACGTATACAACGCGGCAATCGTGATCGACAGCGGTGGGACGACGCGGCGGTTCAAATCAGATCTTCCCAACTACGGTGTGTTCGACGAGAAGCGCGTGTTCACGCCAGGTCCGCTGCCTGCGCCGGTCAACTTTCGCGGTGTGCCGATAGGCATGCCGATCTGCGAAGACATCTGGACACCTGCCATTACCGCACACCTGGCGAGCGCCGGGGCCGAGCTCTTCATCGTCCCGAACGGCTCTCCGTTCGAGATAGGTAAGTTTCCGACCCGCATCGAGCTTGCCCGCGCGCGCACGCGCGAGACCAACCGCGCGCTCATCTACGTCAACCAGGTCGGCGGCCAGGATGAGCTCGTGTTCGACGGCCGTTCGTTCACGCTCAACAGTTCGGGCGACATCGCCCTGTCAATGCCCGGCTGGGAAGAAGCCATTGAGCTGACGCGCTGGAACCGCACATCCGACGGATGGCAATGCGCGGCAGGTTCCGTCGACGCGCCGAACGACGCGCTTGCCGACACCTACAACGCGCTCATGACAGGCCTGCGTGACTACGTCGAGAAGAACGGCTTCCCCGGACTCGTCCTGGGCCTGTCCGGGGGCGTCGACTCTGCGCTTAGCGCCGCGGTTGGCGTTGACGCGCTCGGGCCCGAGCGCGTGCTGGGCGTGCGGCTGCCGTCGCCCTTCACCGGCGCCGTCAGCATGGACGAAGCGCAGTTCGTGGCGGATCGCCTTGGCATCGGGCTCTTGACGCTGCCGATCGGGCCGCTGATGGCGAGCGCCGAATCCGGGCTGGCGCCGGTGTTCGAACGGCGGCCACGCGATGTGACCGAGGAAAATCTTCAGGCGAGGATTCGCGGACTCCTTTTGATGGCGCTGTCGAACAAGTTCGGGTCGATGCTCCTCACGACCGGCAACAAGTCAGAGATGTCGGTCGGCTACGCCACGCTCTACGGCGACATGTGCGGCGGCTTTTCGGTGCTCAAGGATATATACAAGACCGAGGTGTATCGCTTGTCACGCTGGCGCAACGCGAACAAGCCCCCGCTTGCAAAAGGTCCGTGCGGGGAGGTGATTCCCGAACGCACGCTCACCCGGCCGCCGACGGCCGAGCTCCGGCCGAATCAGACCGACCAGGACTCGTTGCCGCCCTACGATCAGCTCGACGCGATTCTCAAGGGTCTAATCGAAGAAGAGAAATCAGTCGACGAAATCGCAACCGCAGTCGCGCCTCGCGAAATAGTCGCCCGCGTGCAGCAGATGCTGTATACCGCCGAATACAAGCGGCGCCAGGCGCCGCCGGGAGTGAAAGTCAGCCGCCGCAGCTTCGGGCGCGATCGACGCTACCCCATCACCAACCGGTTCCGGGAGACCTCTACCGGGCGCCGCCATAATTGCTAGAATGCAGATCATCCTGAACGGCGACCCGCACGACGTCGCTGGACCGCTGACACTGAACGCCCTGCTTGCGCACTTGAACATCGATCCACGCCGCGTAGCCGTCGAGCACAACCTGACCGTCGTCAAGCGCGCGAACTACGACAGCACGCAGATCCAGGACGGCGATCAAATCGAGATCGTGAATTTTGTTGGAGGAGGCTCGTGAATCCTGACCCGTTGGTGATTGCCGGCCGCGAGTTCGCTTCGCGGCTGATCGTGGGAACCGGCAAGTACTCGTCGTTCCAGGTGATGCAGCGCGCCCACGAAGCGTCAGGCGCCGACATGGTGACCGTGGCGGTCCGCCGCGTCAACATCAGCGATCGCAGCAAGGAATCGCTCCTGGACCACATCGACACGATCAAAATCGCGCTTCTGCCGAATACTGCCGGCTGTTACTCCGCCGACGATGCGGTGCGGACTGCGCGTCTGGGGCGGGAAGCAGGGCTTTCGAACTGGGTGAAGCTGGAAGTGATCGGCGACCAGCGGACGCTGTTTCCGGACAACGAAGAACTGATCGTCGCCACCAGAATCCTGGTGAAGGAAGGATTCGTCGTCCTTCCCTACACCACGGACGATCCGATCGTGTGTAGAAAGCTCGAGGATGCCGGAGCGGCGGCCGTCATGCCGCTTGGAGCACCTATCGGCTCGGGCCTCGGTATTCAGAATGCGAACAACATCAGGATCATCCGTGAATTTTCCCGGGTGCCGATCATCCTGGATGCGGGCGTCGGCACTGCATCCGACGCGACGATCGCGATGGAGCTCGGCGCCGACGGGGTGCTGATGAACACCGCGATTGCCGAAGCGCAAGACCCGATAGCGATGGCGACGTCGATGAAGCTCGCGGTGCAGGCGGGCCGGCTCGCCTATCGTGCAGGACGAATGCCCCGCCGCATGTATGCGAGCGCCAGCAGCCCGCTTGCCGGCACGCTCTAAACTAGGGATTAAGGATTAGTCGCCAGCCCCTACAGACGAAAGATGCCCGTTTGAGTCCGCCCTCGCAAGGCATTTCGCGTGTCCACGATGAGAGGGAATTTTTCGACAATCTGGTCGTAGTCGAAGGCCGAGTGGTTCGTGCAGATCACGGCGCAGTCGGCGTCGGCGTTCGCCGGCTCGACGGCGTTCAGCGCGAGCGCGTCAATCTTCAGCGACGGAACGAACGGATCGCTGTAGCTCAGCGTCGCGCCACGCCGGTGCAGGAGCTCGAGGATATCCAGCGCCGGTGATTCGCGCACGTCTCCGACGTCCTTCTTGTACGCCATGCCTATCAGGTGAATTTTCGAGCCGTTGATGCTCTTCTTCGCAGAGTTGAGTGCATCGGTGACGCGCTCGACCACAAATTCGGGCATGCCCCCGTTCACGTGCCCCGCGAGCTCGATGAAGCGGCATTCAAAGCCGCTCTGCCGCGCCTTCCACGACAAATAGAACGGATCGATGGGAATGCAGTGGCCACCGAGTCCGGGACCTGGATAGAACGGCATGAAGCCGAACGGTTTGGTTGCGGCCGCGTCTATGACCTGCCACACATCGATATCCATCCGATGGCACATCAACGCGATCTCGTTCACGAGGCCGATGTTCACCGCGCGAAATGTGTTCTCGAGCAGCTTGACCATTTCCGCCACTCGAGTGTTGTCGACCGAGATCACGCGATCGACCACACGCCCGTACAACGCAGCGGCAAGCTCGGTGCTCGCCTTGTCGATCCCGCCGACGACCTTCGGGATGTTCTTTGTCAGGTACGTCGGGTTGCCTGGATCGACGCGCTCCGGCGAGAATGCGAGGTAGAAATCGCGTCCCACCTTCAGGCCGCCCTCTTCGAGCGCGGGCTGCGCGATCTCTTCGGTCGTCCCGGGGTACGTGGTCGACTCCAGAATCACGAGCTGCCCCTTGCGCAGGACGGCGGCGGTCGCTTCGATGGCTTTGACGACATACGACAGGTCCGGGTCGCGGGTCTTGCGCAGCGGCGTCGGCACGCAGATGTCGATGATGTCGACATTGGCAAGCTCACGCTGATCCGTCGTCGCACGGAAGGTAGCCCGCTTTGACGACCGCAGCCAGCTCTTCCGACGGGACGTCCGGGATATAGCTCTTTCCAGCGCTCAGAGTGTCGATCTTCGATTGGTCGACGTCGTAACCGATGACGTGGAAACCGGCCTTCGCAAATTCGACAGCCAGCGGCAGCCCGACATACCCAAGGCCGATGACACCGACCCTTGCTTCTCCACTCTTGATTCGTTGCAATAAATCCATGCTTACGCTCTCCGTTGAAAGAAATGACGAATCTGCTCGACCACCCGGTCCTGTTGCGTGTCGGTGAGCTCTCCATAGATCGGCAACGCGAGGACCTCGTTAGACGCTCGTTCAGCTGCCGGGAAGGATCCTGTTCGATACCCCAGCTGGCGAAAGCAGGGCTGGAGATGAAGAGGAACCGGGTAGTAGATTTCAGTGCCTATGCCAGCGGCTTGTAGATGCGCCCGCAGCCGATCGCGATCGGGCACGCGAATGACGAACTGGTTGTAGATATGCGTGCTGTCAGGCGAGCGACGCGGGAGCGTCACGGTGCCAACGAGATCGGCCTCCTTGAACAACGCCTCGTACCGTTCGGCATTCCGGCGCCGCGACGCCGTCCATTTACTCAGGTGGGGCAGCTTGACGCGAAGAACCGCCGCCTGAAGCGCATCGATCCGGAAATTCGCTCCGACGACATCGTGGCGATATTTCGCTTCGCCGCCATGCTGCCGAATCAACCGCAGCCTGCGAGCCAGCCCGTCGTCCGATGTGGTGACGAGTCCGGCGTCGCCAAAGGCGCCGAGATTCTTCGTCGGAAAGAACGAGAAGCAGCCGATCGTACCGATGCCTCCCGCCGGCGCGCCGCGATAGCACGCGCCGATCGCCTGCGCGGCATCTTCGATGACAGGAATGCCGGCACGCGCCGCAACATCGACAATCGGCGCCATGTCGGCGCTCTGGCCGAACAGGTGCACCGGCAGGATCGCTTTCGTCTTCGGCGTGAGAGCGGCCGCGACGGCTCCGGCATCGATATTGAACGTGGCGGGATCGATGTCGACAAACACCGGACGCGCTCCGACCCGGGCGATCGAGCCGGCCGTCGCGAAGAACGAAAACGGAGTCGTCACGACCTCGTCGCCCGCACCGACGTCCAGGGCCATCAAGGCGGCAAGGAGCGCATCCGTGCCCGAAGAAACGCCAACGGCGTGCGGGATTCCAAGAAACGCTTCGAGCTCGCGCTCGAGGGCTTCAACCTCGGGACCGAGGATGAAGTGCTGCGTATCGCAGACGCGCGCGATCGCGTCGAGCACGCCCTCGCGGAGCGGCGCGAACTGTGCCTGGAGGTCGATCAGCGGGACTTTCTGGCCCGACATAAACACTGAATAGTATCGTATGGGCTGACGTGAACGAAATTGACATCGCGGTGATCGGCGGAGGGGTCGTCGGGCTCGCATGCGCACGAGCGCTCGCGGAGTCCGGCGCATCCGTGTGTGTCGTCGAGCGGGAATCGCGGCCCGGACGAGGCATGAGCACGCACAACAGCGGCGTGATTCATGCCGGCATTTACTATCCGCCCGGGTCACTCAAGGCCAGGCTCTGTTTCGAGGGCCGCGAGCGCCTGTACGCCTTCTGCGAGCGGCATTCCGTCCCGTATCAGCGCTGCGGGAAGCTCCTTGTCGCCTCGCACGAGAGCGAGATCGGCGAGCTCCAGGTGTTGCGGGCGCGCGGAATCGCGAACGGCGCGACATCGCTCGAAATGGTCGACGCGGATTTCGTGCGGAGGAAGGAGCCTCATATACGCGCGGCCGCCGCAGTCTGGTCACCGGATACGGGCATCGTCGAAGCCGAAGCGCTCATCACCGCGTTGGGGCGGCTCTGCCGCGACCTCGAGGTCGCGATGGTGGTCGGCACCGCCATCGTGGACGCGGCGCCGGCGAACGGCAGCATCGAGCTCGTCACCCCACACGAGCGATTTCTGGCGAAAACCGTCGTCAATGCCGCCGGATTGCACGCAGACGAGGTCTCCGCGATGCTCGGCGCAAGACGATTTCACATCACGCCGTGCCGGGGAGAGTACGCCGAGCTTGCCGCATCGAAGCGCGGCTGGGTAAACGGCCTTGTGTACCCTCTTCCGCACGCCGATGGATCAGGCTTGGGCGTGCATCTCACGCGCACGACGTGGGGCAGCGTGCTCATCGGTCCGACCGCCAGGTATCAGGATTCGAAAGTCGACTATGAGGGCGCGCGGCTGCCGCTCGACGCCTTTCTCGAGCCGACGCGCACGTTGCTTCCGGACGTCACCCTTGCCGACCTTCAGCCGGGCGGCACCGGTATTCGCGCAAAGCTCCACGGCCCAGACCAGAAATTTGCAGACTTCCTCATCGAGCGCGACGTCCAGAATCAAAATGTCATTCAGGTCGCCGGAATCGAGTCGCCGGGCCTCACGTCGTGCCTGGCCATTGCCGATATGGTTTCGCGCCTCTAAGGGAACAGGAGATCAAAAGACCATAAGACCAAAGGATTCTGCGCCGCCTGGATCACCCGGACTTATACAGAAAGCGGCCGTTGACTCGCTGATCAGGAATTCTGTTTTCCTTGATCTCTTGTTTTCCTTTGATCTTCTGGTCTTTTGATCTTCTGTTTTTAGAATCAGTCGCGCTTATCCAGCTCCATGGATCTGACGCGGTAGAGCAGATCTTCGAGCAGTTTCCTGTTGGCAGAGATCACGTCGGCGACAAGGCCGATCATCAGCACCTGAAATCCGACGATCATCAGCACCGCTGCGAGCAGCAGCGACTGTACGTGGCCAGACCCGTCATTGTTGAGATAGAAGTACAGAAACCTGCACGCGATCGCCAGTCCCACTCCGAACGTCAGCAGCCCGATGGTGGTAAACACCTTGAACGGCTCGTACATCGTATAGATCCGCACGATCGTCGACGCGGATCGCTTGATGTACACCCACACGTTATCGAACAGGCGCGAGGGGCGAGTCTTGGGATTCGAGCGGATCGGGACGTGCGCAATCGCCATCCGCTGTTTGCCGGCCTGGATGATCGATTCGAGGGTGTAGGTGAACTCAGAGACGATATTCATCCGCAGAGCCGCTTCGCGGCTGTAGGCACGGAAGCCGCTCGTGGTGTCCGGGACGCGTGTATTCGACACCTGCCGCACAACCCAGCTTCCCAGATGCTGCAATCGCTTGCGCGTCCACGATAAGTGCCTCAGGGTCTCGACGTTCCGATCGCCGATCACCACATCGGCGTCGCCGGTGACGAGCGGGGCCACCAGCGCGGCAATATCAGCGCCCACGTATTGATTGTCCCCGTCGGTGTTGACGATGAAATCGGCGCCGAGTTTGAGTGCTGTGTCGATACCGGTGGTGAACGCCGTCGCGAGACCGCGCCTGTTGCGGAGCGAGATGATGTGCTCCACGCCTGCCGCCCGTGCGACATCCACCGTCGCATCGGTCGAGCCATCGTCGATGACGAGGACTTCTATCGCGTCGATACCTGCGATCGCGCGAGGAAGATCGTGCAGCGTCGACGCCAGCGTGTCAGCCTCGTTCAAGCACGGAATCTGGATGATCAGCTTCTTCACTCTGGGCTCTTGGACGCTGGAGTCCCGGACTCCCCAACAAGTTTTTCAATGACCCCATCCCACGTGACGAGACGCGCGCGCTCATATCCCGCATCGCCAAGCCGCGCCGCCAATGCCTTGTCCGACGCAAGACGGTTGATCGCGCGTGCTACGGCTTCGGCGGTGGGCTGAGAGACCAGTCCGCTTATTTCGTGCTCCACGAACTCGAGCGGGCCTCCGGCGTCAGTCGTTGTGATGACGGGCTTGTGCGACAGGAATGACTCGAGCGTGACGTAACCGTAGTCTTCGTCAAAAGGACCATACACGACGGCGAGCGCGCCTGTGTAAAGGTCGCCCAGCGTTCGCTCATCCAACGATCCGGCAAAGTCGATGCGATCGGCGACGCCGAGCGAGACTGCGAGCTCTTCGGTTCGCATCCGCTGCGTGCCGTCGCCTACCATCACCAGGCG
The DNA here is from genome assembly GCA_963784045.1 of Vicinamibacterales bacterium. Lineage (GTDB taxonomy): Bacteria > Acidobacteriota > Vicinamibacteria > Vicinamibacterales > JAMQPK01 > JAMQPK01. The sequence continues at coordinate 227,007 of CAWAPZ010000019.1, read as the reverse complement.
TATCGGCTCGTCGACGTGTCTCATTGCGCGCACGGCGAGGTCAGGCCGCTTGATCGACTCGAGGCGACCGACAAAAAGCACATAGTCGCCGTAGGGCCCTCGCGCGAGACGATCGGCGAAAGGGGGCGGATGGTACAACGCTTCGGCGGCGAGCCCGTTGTACTTGGCGAGGCGATTCGCGGTGTTCTGCGCGTTGGCAAACAACCGGCGGCACTCACCCAGCATCTTCGTGTCGAGATCGATCAGCGTTCGCCTCAGCCCCACATCCTCATCGTCGTGCGTGAAGTCACTGTACTCGGTGCCGCACAACTCGTACGCGGCGCGGTATTGATGAATCAGCCACGCAACCTTGTTGGGGTGGCGCACGAAATACGACGGGAACTTCGTGCCGATCACAAGGTCGATGGGCTCGCCGTTCGACTCGCTCAGATCGATCAGCCTCCATGCCGCCGCATGCGCCAGAATCTCACGCTTCGGATACCACTTGAAGGGGATGCTCACGAGCTCCGACTGATACCCGTGTGCGCGCAGCTGTTGGTGCAGGGCACGGACGTGGTACTCGGCGCCGCCATGGACGAAGGGAACCTGGACTTCGCAGACGACCACGCGGCGGATAGGCATCAGTAGGAGGGCATTCTATATCGCGGAGAAAGTAAACTATCCACCGTGCTTCAGCCCCGGTGGCGGACGCTGATCGTCCCTACGCTGCTTGCGTGCATCGTTCTCTATGCGGCGCTTCTGCGCCTCGACGCCCTCTTCAAGTCATACGGACCCTACGATCAGCCCCGCTGGCTCGCAGCGATGCAGCCGTCGGTTGCTTCGGCGGCCGCAACGATCACACCTGACTGGCCGTGGCGCCGCGACCCTACACCGTATTTCGGCGGCGATCCATTCAACTACTTGAAATTCGCCCGCGCGATGCGCAACTTCTACGCCGCTCACGTGCGCGAACCGATGTTCCCTGCCATGACCCGGATCGGCTTGGTGTTCACAAACGATCAGGATGTGGGCGTGAGCGTCACGTCAATCGTATTTGGCCTGCTTGCTCTCGTCGCCACGTACGCATTAGGGGCGCTGGTAGCATCGCCGATGGCAGGGTTGGCGGCCGCGGCAATGCTCGCCATCGATCACAGCGCCGTGTATTGGGCGATCGGCGGATGGCGCGACGAGCTCTTTGCCTTTTTTGCGATCTCATGCGCATGGGCGTGGCTGCGATTCAGCCGGCTGCCGACACGCACGAATGCGATCCTCGCCGGCGCGCTCAGCGGTGGCGCATGCCTGACGAGAATCACGACGATCGCACTCATCGCCCCGGCTGTCGTGTGGCTGCTGATGACGAGAGGCGCGAGCATTCGACGGGAGTTGAGCATCGCGATTGGCGTCATGACGGTGCTCGTCGCGCCCTTTCTGATCAACTGCGCTATCGCGACTGGCGACCCGTTCTACGCGATCAACAACCACACTGATTTCTATCTGAAACGCGAAGCTGCGGCCGACTTGTCGCGCCGTAGCGGCACAGCCGCGGAGGCGGAGGTGAGACCCATCAGCGCCGTCGGCTACTCTCTCGACAAGTTCGAATCGCGTCCAATCCTGGCTACTGACAATGCCGTTCGAGGTGTGTTCGTCTATCCGTTCACGAACAAATGGGTTGGACTGGATAGGTGGTACCAGGGCCTTGGAACCGCACTGGCGGGCCTCGCCATCGCCGGTCTCATTGCGTGGCTGTGGTCTGCGGAAGGCCGCCTCCTGCTCGTCATGTTCTTCGGATCGCTCGTCCCCTTCAGCATGACATGGACGGTGCGGGGCGGCGCTGAGTGGAGGCTCACATTCTTCGCGTATGCCTTTTACCTTGTTGCGGCGTTCTGGTTTGTCAACAAGGCCGTGCGCATCGCGCACGCATGGTTCCTCTCGAGTGACCCGCGAAAGCGGGAACAGATCCCACGCCGTCAGATCCTCGGGCGCGTGTCGATTGTGCTCGCGCTCGTCGTGGCCGGCACCGTCTGGTGGATTGCCGTGCCCTACGCACTCACGAGAGAGGCGTTTCGATACGACGGCGCCGCCATGATTGCTGCGGGCCCCCGCGATCGGTGGTTCTTCGTCGATGGCTGGTCCAGTCTCGTGGTCGAGGGGAACGTCACGTCGCGGTTTGCCGCACCGCCTGGCGCGAATCTTAAAATCCTGCTGCCCGACGCCCGCTCCTACACACTCACGCTGCGCACGGATCCAGTCGACCATTCTCGGCCGGCACGGCACGTCGTGCATGTGTCATTGAACGGGACTCACCTCGACGATCTCGTGCTCGAGTGGAATCCGGAACGCGTCGGCCAGTATCAGATCACGGTTCCCAAGGGGATGTTCACTCCTGGCGACCAACGTCTGGAACTGCGCTCTGAGGCCGCGTTCAAATTGTGGTACGTGCTCATCTTCGCCGTATGAGCGAGCGCATCGTCATGGTGGCATCGTCGTATCCGAGGTTCGAGGGGGACTCGGTCGGCAGTTTCATGGAGCCGATTGCCCGCGGTGTCGCCGCACGCGGCCACGAAGTTCACCTGGTCGCACCGTGGCATCCGCGATGGGACCGGCCGAAAGTCGATCGCGGCGTGCACTTTCATCTCTTCCACTACGCGCCAATGCAGGCGTTGAATACATTCGGCTACGCCGAGGGCATGCGTGCCGACGTTCGTTTACGCGCGTCGGCGGTCGCCGTAGCACCACTCGCCGTCATGTCCGGCTGGTTCAAGGCGCTTCGCGTGGCGCAGAAGAAACGCGCCACGATTATGCACGCCCATTGGGTGATTCCGGGCGGCGTTATCGGGGCAGCCGCCGCCGGTAGGGTTCCGTTGGTCATCAGCATTCACGGATCGGACGTGTTCGTCGCCGAGCGGCATCCGCTCGCACGGCTCGCCGCACGGGCCGCCTTCAACCGCTCGCGCTGGGTTACGGCGTGCAGCGAGGATCTGCGCTCCCGAGCCGTCGCGATAGGCGCCGACAACCAGCGATCGAATGTCATCCCTTATGGCGTGGACAGCGAGCGGTTCAAGCCGAGCGCGGACGCGCGGGCGCGAGGGCGAGCTCTCCTGAGGGTCGCAGATAATGTACCCGTCGTCGTCGCTGTCGGGCGTCTCGTCAAGAAAAAGGGGTTCGAATACTTGATCGATGCCGCTGCCGCGGTGAAGGCGCGAGTGCCGCAGTTCCGCGTCGCCATCGCCGGGAGCGGCGATCTCGACGCATCCCTTCGGGCCCGGGCGCAGGCCGCCGGCATAGAGGACAGCGTGCAGTTTCTCGGGGTCGTTTCGCACGAGGTCGTACCTCTACTGTTGGCCGCGGCGGACGTCGTCGTTGCTCCCTCGGTGCACGACGATGCGGGGAACGTCGATGGTCTTCCGAACACGGTCATGGAGATGATGGCCTCGGGAACGCCGCTCGTCGCGACGCCGGCCGGCGGCATCGGTGCGGTTGCCATAGATGAGGTCACGGCGCTGGTCGTGCCTGAGCGCGATGTGCCTGCGCTTGCATTCGCGATCGAGACTCTGCTGCGCGATCGTTCGGCTGCAACGCTGATCGGAACACAGGCGCGCGAGTTCGTCTGCCGGCATCACAGCTGGGCACGAGTAGCGGAGGACTTCGAGGCCGTGTACCAACGATGCTAGCCACCATCGCATACCTGACGGCCATCGGGTGGCTCCCAGGTGCGATCATCTTCCGGCTGCCGGTGGCGGATCGCGCAAAGCGCGCAGCGCTGCCGGTGGAGGAACGCTTGTTCTGGTCGGTCGTCATCAGCGTCGCGACGACAACGACCCTCGCATTCGTGCTCGCGGCAATGGGTGTGTATTCGCTGCCTGCCCTCGTGTGGTGCAGTATCGGGCTTGCCGCTGTGCTTGCGCTCGTGTCGCGGGGCGATTTACGACTCGGCGCTGCTACCCCACGACCCGATTGGCACGCGGCGATCCCTGCCGCGCTGATTGTGGCTGGTGGGTGGATGTATTTCGGATCGCCAGCTGCTGAGTGGGTCATAGGCGGACGTGATCCGGGCGTGTACGTCAACGGGGGCATCCAGATCGCGCAAAGCCGGTCCCTCGTGACCACCGACCGGGTCGCCGCGGCAGTGCCGGCGGCAATGCGCGACCTATTCTTCCCTAAGCACGACGACCCGAGCTACTACAGCGTCCGCTTCATGGGATTCCATCTGCGCGACCCTGAAGCCGGCACCGTTACGGGCCAGTTTCCGCAGGGATATCCCATCTGGATTGCGATCGCGTATGGCCTCGACGGCCTCACCGGCACGCGCCGGGTCATCGCATGGTGGGCGATTCTCGGCGTCTTAACCGCGTATTTTGCGGGCAAGCGGCTGATCGGCCCGCTTCCCGCCGCCGCGGCGGCGGCTCTGCTTTCGGTACACGTTATACAGACGTGGTATGCGCGCTACCCGAATTCCGAAATCGTCACACAGGCGTTGCTCTTTGCGGCGCTGCTCGCTCACGCATACGCGCACGAAGATGAGGATCGATTCTTTGGGCCGGTCTCGGCGTCGCTGCTCGGTCTCGCCCTGTTCACCCGACTTCCCGTCGTGCTGGGCGTCGGCGCTGCGGTCGCGGCATCGCTGCTCGCGCACGTGGGCGGCCACCGGGCCCGCGCTGGATTCCTCGTCACGCTGACGGCGTGGGCTCTCGCCGCCGGCGCGTACTACCTCACGCAGTTGCGACCCTACTTCGGACGGCCGGTCGCATACGTCCAGCTGCTCGCGCCGCTTCAACTCGCTGCGTTTGCGCTCGCCGGGGTCGCGGCCTGCGCCCTGATCTGGGCGAGCCGGCGGCCACGAGTGTCCGCGGCGGTTCGCACCGTCTTGCCGATCGCGCTGATCATAAGCGTAACGATTGGCGGCATGTATGCGCTCTTCCTGCGCGAGCCGGGCGGCGGGCTGGCGGCCCATGACGCGCATGCCGTTCGCATGTTCGCGGACTTGTATTTCACGCGCGCCGCGTTCGTTCTCGCCCTGATCGGCTATGCGTTGGTGGTGTGGCGATCGTTCTGGCGGGCGCCGGCGTTGATTCTGATGACCACCACGCTGGCGGTGTTCTTCTTCTACAAGATGCGAATCTGGCCGGAGCAGTTCTGGCTTGCGCGCCGGTTTCTCACCGAGATCCTGCCAGGCTCGCTGATTTTCGTATCCGCCGCGATCTTCGCGCCGGTCTGGATGACGAGACGGGGGTCTCAGCCGTTGACGTTGTCGCGCATCCTGTTCACAGCGATCGGAATCGTCGCCACGGTCCTGCTGGGCTACCGATACCTGTCTGCGTCGCTGCCGATTCGAGGACACATCGAATACGCGGACGTGATCCCTCGTCTCGAGCGGCTGGCATCCGGGTTCGGCGACGACGATCTCGTGCTGTTCGAGGGGCGTGCTGCCTCGGACTTGCATGCGCTCGCGCTTCCCCTCTCCTATATCTACGCGCGGAACGTGCTCGTCCTTTACGACACTCGGCCAAACAAGCAGTCGGTTCTCGACTTTCTGGCGTGGGCACACGAACGTTATAAGAACGTGTATTTCGTCGCGGGGGGCGGCACAGATCTCTTGTCTCCTGGTGTCGGCTCGATCGTGGTTGCGACCGAGCGATTTCAGGTGCCCGAATACGAGAAGACCGCGTTCGACGTGTATCCGCGCAGGTCAGTCAGAAAGCCGTTCGATTTCACCATCTACAAACTCGTGCAGTCGGGTCTCGACTCCGCCGCCGCACTCGCTGGATATCGGCGGCACGGACGATCTGCATCTCGTCGACTTTTATCCAAAGGAGAGGCTCGGTGGCGGCGATCTGACATTCCGATGGAGCCAGGACATCTCATACCTGCTCATGAGCGTTCCGTCGCAGAGCCGTGAAGTGGCGCTCAGGTTAAACGGCGGACGTCCGCCGGGCGTGGCGTTGGCACGCGTGACGGTGTACCTCGAGAATGAAGAGCTGAGCAGCGTAGAGCTCACGAACGAATTTCGCGACTACGTTTTTCCGATTCCCTCCGCGACCGCATCGAACCTTGCGCAGCGGCAGGATGGGGTGCAGGTGCGTATTCAAAGCTCTACGTGGGTTCCGCGTGCGATCCTCGGCGGGCCCGATACGCGTGCACTTGGCGTCATGATCGACAGGGCCGAGATTCGGTAGTGTTCGACCATCTTCAGATCCCATACCGGCAGGAACGGACGCTCGTGGGACTGGCGGATGCTGGCCTTTCCGCAGCGAAACGCCTGGGGTGGCCTCGGACGTCGGCGGCACTTGCTTCACCGCCGCGCCGGATACTGCTGCTGCGACTGGAGCGCGTCGGCGACCTGGTGATGGTGCTAGAAGCGGTAGCCATGGTTCGGGCGATCGCGCCGCAGGCCGCAATCGATCTCGTTGTGGGCAGCTGGAACCGGTCACTGGCGTCCCTGATCCCGGGGGTACACGTCGAAACACTCGATGTGCCTTGGATGGCGCGCGAGCGGGCTGGGCTCCCGTGGACGCAGCTGGTGCAACGGGCGCGCGCGTGGCGTCGCAAAGCCTACGATCTGGCGATTAACTTCGAGCCTGATATCCGCAGCAATCTGCTGATGGCATTGTCGGGGGCGCGCCGGCGTGTCGGGTTCGTGTCGGGCGGGGGCGGTGCTGTTCTCACCGACGCGATTGCCCCCGATCCGCACGCTCATATCGCCGAGAACGCGAAGGCGCTCGTGGCGCGCGCCTTCCCGGCAGCCGCGGCACCGCTGGCACAAGGTCGCGTCCCGTTCAGACTCCACATTCCTGAAGAGACGCGCCGCAGAGCGGCCGAGCTCGTCGCCACGCTCAAACAGGGCGCTCCCCTCGTGGGCATTCAGCCCGCCGCCGGACGCCGTATCAAGGAATGGGACCCTCTTCGCTTCGCGGAAGTGGGCGCCGCGCTTGCGCGCGCGCGCGATGTCTCGGTTGTGCTCATCGGCTCGACGGAGGACAAAGCGGTCGTTGACGCCGTGCGAGCGGCGTGGCCTAGTGATGTGCCCCTGATGGAACTGCCGGCCGACGTCGATCTCGTGTTGCTGGCGGCCGTACTCGAGCGGCTCGCCCTGTTCATCACCGGCGATACGGGGCCCATGCACCTGGCCGCGGCGGTTGACACGCCAGTGCTCGCAGTCTTCGGGCCGTCCCTGCCGGCACGATACGCGCCGTTGTCTGCACGATCGAGAATCGTGCGCATCGACATCTCGTGCAGCCCCTGCAACCTGATGCGACAGCCGCCCGCACGCTGCCTCGGCCGGGTACCCGACTGCCTCGCAGGCATTTCTTCTGACGTCGTGCTTCGAGCAGCAATGGAAATGCTGGACGCGTCATGACATCGCGCCGGATCACCGCTATCGCGGTTGCCGCGGCGATCGCGGCGCTCGTGTCGGTTCTGCCTCCCATCATCGAGCGGCTGTCGCCGCCGACGGGAGTCGTCCGCACAATGTTCTCGCAGCTGGCATTCGGCGGCCCACCGATGGATGCGCGCACGAACGAAATCAGCCTGCGATTTCTCGACGAGGAACCTTCACTTCCCCGCCAGAACCTCAGTGTCCGGTGGCGAGGCTATTTCTTCGTATCGCGCGCACAGACGATTGAGTTCTTTGCCGGCGGCAACGACGAAGTCGAACTTCGCATCGATGGAGAGGTGCTTCTCAAGCGCAATCTGACTGAAGGCATGAGGACTGTCGGGCGCAAGGTTCACGTCGATGCCGGTGCGCATCAACTTGCCGTCGATTATCAGCAATTCGGCGGCAGCATGGCGCTGAACATCCAGCGTGCGCTCGAAGGTCAGGATCCCTCGCCATTTTTTCCCGACGAGCTTTATGCACAACACGTCGATTCGAGCCACGTCCTGCTGCTCGACGCAGCGCGCTGGATGCGCCGCAACGCGCCATATGTATGGTCGGGTTTTGCCCTTCTGCTGATCGGCATCTCGGCCAGGGCAAAATTCGGCACATGGCGCCGATCGGCGGCGCCGCGCAGCGTGGGCGACTACGCTGGCGAGGGTGCGGCTGGTCGCGGCGCCGGCGCTGCTTGGCCCGGCAGTGGTGTACGCGCTGGGACCGCACACGATCTTCGCGAACAACGCGAGCGAATTCGCTGTGGCATACGGCGAGCTCGCGGCGCCGTGGCTGCTCCGGACACTTGTACTCAACTGGATCGTCCTCCTCGCCGGCGGTTGCGTGTTCGCGCTGATCTCCGAGCGGGTCGCGCGGATGTACGCGGCCGCGCTCTTTGCGGTCGGGCTGTTGCTGTGGGGCCAGGGCAATCTTTGGAATGCAGACTACGGTGTGCTCGCGGGCCAGGACCTCGATCTCGCCGCAAACGCCTGGCGCGCCCCGTATGAGCTCGTTGGCTGGGCAGCCGCAATTCTCGTCTCGCTGGTTTTCTTTCAGTCGATCAGCCGCATTGCGCCGTTTGCGTCGCTGATATTCCTGGGCGTACAGACAGCCGCGATCGCTGTGAGCGGCAGCGAGTCGGACGCCGCGCAGCGTGCGCGGTGGGCGGAGCCACCTGCCGCCATCTATCAGTTTTCTGCCACACGAAACGTCATCCACGTGGTGCTCGATGAGTTTCAGGCAGACGTGTTCAACGACATTTTTCAGCAAGACCGCGCCGCACTCGATCGTCAGTTCGCCGGATTCCAGTATTTTGTCGATCACGCCGGCTCGTTCCCGACGACATCGTTCAGCATGCCGGCGATGCTGGCTGGCCAGGAGTACCGAAACCAGAAGCCGGCGCCTGAGTTCATTCGGGAGGCGTTCAAGCAGTCGTCCGTGTTCGAGAACGTGTCGACGGCTGGATACGACGTCGATGCAATGTCGATCGTACCGACCGATTCATTCGAGCAATGGTTGGGCCCGGAGGCGGCGCCCAACTGGAAAGGCGCGCGGTTCCGGATCCGAAAACCGTTCGTCAGCCGCGAAGACTACCGTGAGGTGTCCGCGCGTCAACTGCTTGAATTGTCGCTTTTCCGCCACGTGCCGCACGCGGCGAAAGCCTTCAGCGTCGACCGTCCCGATTCGTTCTATTGGCCCATAGCAATGGACCGGACCGAGTCGCCGGCGCAGGTCCGCCGGCACGAGGCCAGCAACTCGGCGGCGTTTCTCGAACACTTCATCGGCGCCATGAGCCTCGGGCGCGATCGGCCGGTTTACAAGCTTCTGCACGTCGGAGTGCCACATCGCCCCATCGTTGTCGACCGCAACTGCCGTTTGTGGTTTCGCGGCGATGTCGAGAGACAGCTACACCGAACAATCCAGGTGCGCCATCAAGCTCGTGGCCGCGCTTCTCGACCGGGCGCGCGCGTTCGGCATTTACGACAGCAGTCTCATCATCGTTTCGTCAGATCACGGCACCGATCTCACGCCCTCGGGTTTCGTGGGCAAGAGCGACAGCCTCTCTCTCATCCCAGGGCCGTCGACAGTGCGGCTGCCGGCGATCGCAGCGACCGCAAAGGCCGTGATGCTGATCAAGCTGCCAAACCGGACGGGACCCATCACGATCTCGGATGCGCCGACCTCGCACGTAGACCTGCCATCGACCATCCTCAAGGCCCTTGGATTACCGGGCGCAGCCGCCGATGGCCTGATGTTCGAGCGCGATCCGCGTCAACCGCGAACCCGTCTTTTCGGGATGTACAACCCGCACGTGCGCTTTCCCACGACTTTCCTTGATCGTCTCGACGTGCTGACGATCGACGGACGAGTGCTGGACGCCGCGTCGTGGAACGTCAAGCGGCTGATTCGGCGTCCGGATGTGCGGCTGGAAGAACGAGACGTGGATTTCGGTCCCCGCGGAGCGAACTCTTTTGCCGGGCCTGGCTGGTCTCTCGAGCGCCGTGAAACCGCCCCCGATTCGCAGCCGATCACGTTTGTGCAGGCGCTGACGGCTCGCGCCGTCATCTCGGTCTCGCTGCCCACGCGCGCGACCGAAGTCGTGTTGCGTGCGTCAACGTCTGGAAACGACAAGCTGCGAACGATCAGGGCAGACGTCGACGGCCGTCCCGCAGGTCAGCTGAGCCTTCCAACCGGTGACGGCTACCGCGATATCGTCATTGGACTGCCGGCCGATGCATCGCGCCCGGTGGTCAGCGATATCACGCTGCATTTCGACAGTGGCGGCGAGGATTTTGTCTTCAAACTCGATCGGATGGCGATTCGGTGACGGTTCTGTCCGTCACGCGCCACGCCATGACCGTGGAGCCCTGAAACTCCACTGGAAGAAACCGTCCGGCCCACCCTAGTCGCAGGAGGGCGCTGCTCGTCACAGGCGCCGCACCGCGGCTCCGAAAGAATCGCAGCAGGTCGATCGGCGCTGCGTAGTAGACGGCGTCCGCATCGCCGCCGGCCGTCGCGTGCAGAATCGGCTGACGATACAGAAACTCCGCGCCCGAAGAAAATCGCTTTCGCCACGCAAGGCCCGCGTTGCGCTTGAACCAGCGCCACGCGCCACGCCCGCGTTCCACGCCAAACGCGCGCCGATCCCTGCGCCGCAATCGATCTTCGATCGGCGTCCAGAGAGACGCGTGATTCGGCAGGCCAATGACGATGAAGCCGGGGTGCCGTGCGACGCGCAGCATTTCGCCAAGCGCTCGAGCCACGTCGGGAAGATGTTCCAGCACCTCGAAGGCAACGACTGCATCGAACGAGCGATCCGGAAACGGAAGGTCGAGAGCATTCCCGGCAACTGCGCGCAGCGACGGCCCGCCGCCACGCCTGGCGGTCCGGATCGACGTCGTCGACAGCTCCATCGCAACGGCCTTTGCATCGGGATGCCTGCCGAGAAAATCCTGCATCGCGACTGCTGAACCCGCCCCTATCTCGAGCACAGACAGCCGCGGCTGCGCAAGCACGGCATCGATGACACCAAGCAACCTGTAGAAGTACGCGGGGGTGTGAGACGCCTGCTGGAGCGCGTATCCTTCGTTGCTCTTGTAAAACGCGGCCATGGCAGCGCGCACCTGCGCATCCGGCAACGACGCCGTCAGCTCCGTGTCGAGTGCGTGGCGAGGCGTCCTATTGCCCGCTGGTGCTCACTTTTGGGCGTACACGACGAACCCGAGCGGGAACTTCGTGCGGCTCGAGCTGAACTGCGCAACGAGCGGGTTCAGGATGTTGAGGAACACCCGGCTCCGCCCGCCGGCATTGATGATTTCCCAAATCACCTGAAACCGATTGCCATGATGAATTACCTCGACGTGACGGAAATGTCGAAAAAGGTATTTCAGCGAGTCCCAGGTGAACCGGTAGTGGTCCTGCGGATCCGGATGGTATCGATACATGAACCGCGTCGACAGAATGCAGACTCCGCCGGTCTTCAGCACGCCGTAGATCCGATCGATCGCGCGCTGAGGGTCGTAGAGATGCTCGAGAACTTCGATGGCGAGCACGGTGTCGAACGGGTCGCCGCGCCATTCGAGCTCGTGCAGATCGCAGCAGATGTCGGGCTTCTTGGCCGGGTCGATGTCCAGACGCACATAACGCTTGGCGCGCACGTACGCGGCGTACGGCGCGGCCTTCGCGCCGACGTCGAGGACGACCCCGGGATCCAGGCGGTGGAACTGCCGGCGCAGCTCGCGATCGAGTGTCAACCGATTGACCGACCGGATGTTCAGCGTCGGAATGCGAGGCCAGAGAGACGCGCGCAGCGCTCGAAACACGCCTGAAGACTATAACTAATTTCGCTGCCCGAGCAGCTCGGCGTACACCGCGAGCAGCCGGTCAGTCGCCGCGCGCCATGAAAAGTCTTTCTCTACGAGCGCTCGTCCCGCTGCGCCCATCGACAGAAGCGTCGAGGGATCTGCCAGCGCTTTTGAAATCGCAGCGGAGAGCGCTTCCTCGTTGCCGGGCGGCACCAGCCAACCTGTGACGCCGTTGATCACTTTGTCAGGTAATCCCCCCGCGCGGCTCGCTACGACCGCCCGGCGATGCGCCATGGCTTCAAGCGTGACAATGGAGCTGCCTTCGTACAGCGTCGGATGGACGAACAGCGTCGACGCCTCATACCAGCCGTGTAAGTCCTCCATGCTGGCACGGCCGCGCATCACGACGAAGGACGACAGTCCCTCCGCATTCAGAGAGCGCTGTAACGACTTGCGCATCGGGCCGTCGCCGATGAGCACCCATCGCCATCCCGGAGGCAGCGCTCGTTGACGCACAAGTGCGCCGAGAGCGCGAATCAACACGTCGAACCCCTTATTGGCCTCGAGACGCCCGACGCTGACCAGCAACACGTCCTCGGGCTGCAAACCCAGCTCGGCGCGCAACGCTTGTCCGCGTGACGGCGAATCGGGCCGATCGCAATCTCCAGGCTCAATAGCGTTGGGAATCACGCGAACAGCCCCTTTCCCGATGTCCAGGTGCGAGATGACGGGTTCTACCAGGGATCGATCGGTAGCAATCACGCGGTCCGCGGAATGGGCCGCGCGCCGCACCGCGACACGCAACGGCCAGTAGGCAAGGCGCTTCAACGGCGCTCGAGACGGATCGGTCGCGCCGAACTCTTCCAGCCCCTGCGGATTCAACACAAGCGGCACGCGCGCCTTCGCTGCGAAAGGCGCTGTCGCGTAGCCGAGCACGCTGGCTCCAAAACCATGGACGATGTCGATTTCGCCCGCGGACGCCATCCGCGCGGCAAGCCTTCCGGCGCGATGGCCAAACATCGGATATGCCGTGCTGCGATCGAGGATCGTCGTCCCTGGACGATTCGCAAACGGAAATGTGACGTAAGGCACCCGCCTCATCGTGAAATTCGGATGACGGAAGACGGCATCGGCGGCTGCGTCTGCCGGCCGGTTTTCGGACATTGGGGGAGTGAGCAGCGCTATCTTGACGTCGCGCGCAAGAAGACATCGGACGAGGTCGTACACATGGCGCTCGAGTCCGCCGAAACGATGCAGCGGATACACCGATCGCGCAAGGACTGCGACACGCAATGACTGTCCTTCACGCGATCGCATGGCGTTTACGCCGGTGGGCGGCCACGACGTCCTCGTACAGCGCTTCCATTCGCCCTACTACGACCGGGATGTCGAAGTGCAAAATGGCCCGCCTGGCCGCGGCCTTGCCGAGGGCCTCGCGAAGGGGGCCGTCGGACGCGAGACGCGCGACGTCGGCTGAGAGGCCGGCCATTGTGTCCGACAGAAGGCCGGTTTCCTCGTCCACGATGATGTCTTGCGTCCCGCCCGTGTTCATGGCCGCGATCGGAACCGACAGTGCGCTCGCTTCGATCAACACGCGGCTTAAAGGCTCCGGCCATACCGACGGAAACATCAACAACTCGGCGTGGCGCAGCCATCGAAACACCTCGTTGCGGTCTCGCCAACCGATCAACCGCACATCGCGGCCGGCGGCAGCAGCCACGCGTTCGATGTGCTCGCGTTCCGGGCCGTCGCCGATCACGACGAGCGGCATCGAGAGACGCGCAAGTGAAGCTACGTCGACGAGCATGTGCGCGCCTTTGTTGTTCGCCAACTTGCCTGCGTACACCGCGTACGGTTGGGGTAGCGGCCGGGTCGTTGCATCCGCATCCGCCAGCACGCCAATCGCATCGACGCCGTTTGGAATGACCTCGATTCGTGCCTGCTGGAGTTGGGGCGCACGCTCGCGGAGCGCCGTCCCCACGTGCCTGCTGACGGCAACGATGACATCAGCGCCGGCGAGAGTGACTTGTTTGTGGCGGAGATTTGCCCGCATATACGGAATCGCCGACAGCGCCGCCGGCCATACGGCTCCAGTCCGCGGACGCAGGCACCGCGTCATCGCCAGAGCGGAACAGCCGGGACACAGAACGCCCCCGCCCGGATCCGCCAGCACATCGCCCCAGTAGCACACGGGCCAGTAATCGCGGACGGTACAAACCGCCGGGATGCCTGCGCGCCGCGCCGCGATCACCGACGATGGGCCGGTCAGCACGTGTTGTGCGTGAACCAGATCGATTCGTTCTGTCTTGATGACATCGGTCAGATACGAGCCGAGCCGTTCGTACAACCGTTCATTACGGATGTAGTTGCGAACAAACGGCACCGGCGGGGCGAACGCGGGAAATCCCACGACGGCAAATCCGTCGTACTCGCCGGGAACGGTGTCGCGTTCCGAATACGTTCGCACGACCGCAACGTGGTGGCCTTTTGCGCGGAGTCCCTTCGCGAGCTCGTACGTGCTCCAGCCGCTTCCGCCGGCGACCGGCGGGAACGCGTCGGTTGCAATCAGGATGCGCATGCGAGACGCCGGCGAGCAGCCTGTATCGCGATGACGAGCTCTCGGCAGTGGCTCGCCCAGCTGAATTCGTCGACGGCGCGGTCTCGAGCCGCTGCGCCGAGTGTCCGGCGCAGGTGGGGATCGGCCAGTTGACCAAGCGCATCCGCCAGCGCATCAGGATTCGCGGCGTCGTACAGCAGCCCTTCTTTGCCGTCGCGGACGATACCGGCAAGCCGCTCGAGGCGGGGTGCGACGACCGGAAGCCCAGAGGCCATGTACTCGAAGATTTTGAGCGGCGACCAGTGGAATTCATGCGCCAGCGACGGATGAGCGCTGACATCGAACGGCGCGACCCCGATGTCGGCGGCGGCGAGGATCGCAGGCACGTCTGTGTGCGGCACGGCTCCGACGAGTGTAATGCCGTCGAGCGAGGCGGCGGCAGCGCGTACGCGCGAAAACTCCGGGCCATCGCCGACGAACACGGCTTTGACGTTGTGCCGGCCACGCGCGCGCAACCGCCGTATGGCGTCAACCAGAGAGATCGCGCCGTGCCATGCGCGAAAAGCCCCGGCGAACACCGCAACGACGTCACCTTCGTTGCGCGTAAACAGCATCTGACCAGGAACGCCGGGACGAAAGCGCTCCGTATCGGCGCCCCACTCGGTCAGAAGAATCCTGGACGAGGCCATATCGGCAGGGATGATCTTGCGGCTCGGGCTGACGATCAGATCGGCATGCCGGCACTGCCATTCTCGCCAGCGGCGCATCGGCTCGACGAGAAGCGCGCGATCCACCATCCCCTTCAACGACCCCGGATAATCGACGACCGGCGCATTCACCTCGAGAACGGCGAGCGCGCCGGTTTCTCTCGCGGCGAGAATCCCTTCCCCACCGAAGTTGTAGTAGCGCTCGATGACCACGTCCGGTTGAAGCTGCCGCGCACGAGACGCGACCGCCCCCGCACGAAACAACCGCAGCCGGCGGCTGCCGAGCGGCGGCGGCATCGCGTACCAGCGCGCTCTTCCGGTCGGCATCACACCGTTGTCTCCAGGGGACACGAGCACGTGCACATCATGCCCGAGCTCGGCGAGCCCCTCTGCAACAGCCGTCACGTGCACCGATCCCCCATGGGCGGCGGGCACTGATTGATCGATGGCCGAGTACAGAATTTTCATTGAAATACGTTGTCCGGCTCGGCTTCGGCCGGACTGCCGAAAATCCGTCGTGCCGGGCTTCAGCCCGGTCTGGCTTGCTCTTCCGTCGTGCCGGGCTTTAGCCCGGCCCCGCCCGCTTGATCAGCAAAGCGAAAAACGGGCCCGATCGCATTCGACCGAAAAGCGCGACGTCGAGCATCACGAACCGAGTGATGGCCTGTAACGCGCGATACGCCACCCCGCGCCTGGCGATCTGCTGTTTCGCTGCAACACGAGCCGTTCGCATCGCCTGGCGATCGACTGCGGCGTCTGCAGATGTTGCGCGGGCAACACGTCTGGCCATGGCGTGCGCAGCCACGGGTACCAGAATGCTCTCGGCGATCGAAGAAAAGAGCGGAGTGTAGTAGCGGAATCGGCGCACTGTGAACCCGGACGCCGCGGCTACTTCATTCAGGTGCGAGCGGCTCATCAGTGGGTTCAGATGATCGGTCTTGCGAAGCTTTTCAATCGTCAGATCGGCCAACCCGGCCCGCTCGATGGCGAGGGAGATCCGCGCCACCAGGTTCAGTAACGGCGCCAGGAGCGATCGTTGGCGCACATGGGTGTAGACGAACAGTCCACCTCCGGGCCGAAGGACGCGAGCCACCTCGTTGAGCGTCGCCGTCAGGCCGTCGAGCGACAGGTGCTCGAGCACATCAATCGTGTAGGCCTTCGTTACGCTGCCGTCGGCGAACGGGAGCTTCCGGAGCTCGCCAACGACCAGATCCACGGTCGAAAGAGCTTCCCTCGCGAAGAACGTTCCCGTGTCCGCGCCGACGAGGTGCGCTCCAGTTTCGGCGCTCCAGACACAGAACCGTCCGCTGCCGCACCCGAGATCGAGCACGACATCCTCCGGCCTCATTTCGAGAAACCTCCGCAGCATCGTATTGCGCACGGCGGCCGACAGGAGCGGCGGAGAGACCGTCTCGTCGCGGCCATCCGAGTGAAAGCTCTCGTCCAGAAACTTTGTCGTTTCGCTGAACGTGTCGCTCGGCCGCAGCACGAGAAAATCCCGTGTTCCCTCCTGAAACGATCGGCCGCATGCGGTGCAGGACAAAGTCGATGCGCTCCCTTCGAGCGACGCACGACAATCGGGACACCTGACGATTTGGAGGAGGCGCGACGAGATCACGGCGGCGGCTGGCGCTGATAGAACGACGCGCGATCGAGCAAGAACCGCGACAGTAGCCCGGGCAGTTGGCGCGGGATTGTCACGAAATTGTGGTACGCGTTGCGAGCGGGATCGAGATGCTGACGATTCATCAACCCTGCGCCAAACTGCGCGATCAGACCGAGGTTCCACCACACGGCGAGCGCGAGCAGGCCCCACGTGACGTACCTCGCCCGGTGATGTTGGACGGCCACGAACACGGCCGTCAGCCCCAGGATGAAAAACACTGTCAGTCCCACGAGGCGACGCTGGCCAAACGAGCCGGCGCCCGCCCACGTATCGAGTGCGCCGCCGACATAAATCTGCGTCATGACCATCACGAGACAGATCATCGCAATCTGACGACGGGCGGCCGGAGCAGTCTCCCCGACAACCAGGGGACTCCGTCGTACCGCCAGCCATAGCAGTCCCATCAGCGCGGGCAATGCAAGCGGCGTCCAGAACAACAACCCGTTCGACGGTGAAAACAGTACGAGCCACGTATGCGGCGATGTCCACGTCATCTTGCCTTGCACCGTCGATGACGGAGCGGGCTGTCCAAACAGCGAAACATATGTCAACACCTGCGGCGTGAAGCAGACTGCAACCGCCGCTGTGCCCGCGACAGCCCGCGTAACGGCGTCAGTCACGCTCCACGTGCCGTCCTGCACCCGGCGCCTCGCCGTGAGCAGAAAGTCGACCGCGGGACCGAGAGCGATGAACACATCCTGCTCGCGGACCATGCCCATCAGCGCCGCGGCCGCTCCGAGCCCCATGGCCCCCTTCAACGACCAGTCTTGTCTGACGTGCAGCCAGATGACGACAAACGCGGCAACCGCAAACGCCGAGCACGCATGCGAGAACCCGGGTGCCAGGTACATGTAAAACATAATCGGCGTGCCCAGCCACACCGCTATTGCGGCGGCGGAGGCAGCGGCGCCGTCTCCGATGACGCGAGCGGCCGCGTACGCCGAGAGCGCAACAGCGAGAAACCCATAGAGCGCCGACGCATAGACGACGGACGCGATGTACGGCGTCGAGTACCCGTCCGCGGTGACGGGGACGCCGATGGCGCGCGCGGTTCTCACGGTCGCGTCCGTGAGGATGTAGAACGGCGACCACAGAATCGCCGATCCGATCGGAGCAAAATTAAGCCGTTTGCCGGTTGCAGTTTCGCCGTCGAGAAAGGTTTCCTTGAAGCGCCAGCCGCGCGCGATTCCGCGGTCGTAAAAATACCGGTACTCGTTGTCGAAGGAGAGATCGCCGTCGAACCACATCGAGTGGAGATACGCGAAGTACTCGATCTCATCGGACGCATAGAAGCGCACGGTGACCGCAGGAAGCGAGATGGCAAACAGAGCGGTCAGCAAAGCCCAGCGTGCAGCGCCGCCGTGCGCGCCTATCTGCGGAAAGTGCATTCGAGGCGTTCTGGAGGTACTATGTAACGCGATTGGACCAGGCGCGAATTATAACATGCGGCTGCGGCCGATCTCCGACGCGACTGCATGCGGATCGCCATCTTCTGCCACAAGTTCTGGCCCGCCGTCGGCGGCTTGTGCACCTACACTGGACGACTCGCGGAATACCTTGTCGATCGCAAACACGACGTGCTGGTGTTCACCTCCAAGAGCCCGCCTGACAGCCCGGCTCGTGAACAGGTCGCACCGAATCTGCTCGTGCGAAGATTCGAGATCGCCTTCGGCAGTCACCCTCCGTACTACTTCATGCCAGCACTGCTGAGAATGGCGGCCTCTTCTGAATTCCGCAACGTCGATGTCGTGCATTCAGTGGGTTACTATTTTTTTGGAACGGTCTTCGGGCATGCGCTCGCGAAGGCGCACGGCATACCACACGTATCGACACCGGTCTACACCCTGAACCCATCGAACTGGCAGCGGCGCTCGTTCGATCGAATCGTGGGCCGGCGCATCGTGAGGAGGGCCGATCACGTCATTCCCCAGTCAGAGCACGAGCATGGCCTGCTGCGTACGGGCGGGTTTGAAATGACGTCGAGCACGATCGTTCCCTTTGGTGTGGATTCAGATCTGTTCGATCAGGACTATGACGTCGACGATCTACGTAGCCGCCATTCGATCGCGCGGGCCGAGAAAGTACTGCTGTATGTCGGCAAGGTCATGTCGCCGAAAGGCGCGTTCGATTGCCTCGAAATGCTGGCGAGGCTGCGGAAACGTGGGCGGCAGGTGCGGATGATCATGATCGGCGACGTTCACGACCGGGAACGCGAGAGTTTCGCGGCCTGCATCCGCGCCCTTGATCTCGGCGCCGCCATCGTGTCTCTCGGCCCACTCAACGATCGCCGCGAGATCGCGCGGTACTACCAACTCTCTGACGCCGTGCTCTTCCCTTCGCAGTACGAACAGTTCGGCATCGTTGCGCTCGAGGCCGCTGCGAGCGGGCGGCCGCTGCTGGGCACACCCGTCGGCATCATGCAGACCCTCGTGCCGCAATATCAGTTCGGGTTGCTCCATGCCTTTGGTGATGTCGACACGTTCACGCGCAACGCGAACGACGTGCTCGACGTGCCATCCTACCGGGCCAGCGCCATGCAAAACCGACGCGAAATTCTCTCGAGGTACGACTGGCGGACAATCTCCGCGGACACCGAGCGGATTTACGAACAGGCCGTGAGGAAGGGCTGTTGATCGAAGGCACGAAACGACCGTTCGGAAAATACGAGCGGTTCGGCGCCTATCACTGGCGCGAGGTCGAGCATCTGCCGACCAGGCACAACGCGGTCCTGACGGCACGGTATCGCGTGTTGCTCGACGCCATGGACCCGGATGCCCGTTGCGTGCTGGACATCGGATGCGGAGACGGAACGCTCACGTATCGCCTGGCCGAGCGAGCCGCGACGGTATGCGGCGTGGATGATTCGCTCCTGCCATTGCGACTCGCGCGAGACGAGTTCGATCGCCGCTCCGCCCATCACCGCCCGCTGCTCACGAATGCCGACGCCCGCCTGCTGCCGTTTGCAGAGGAGACCTTCGACTGCGTGGTGATGGCCGATGTGATCGAGCACATCGACGCGCCCGACGCCGTCATGAGCGAAGCGCATCGGCTCCTTCGCAAGGGCGGGCAGATTCTTCTGACCACGCCGCGACGACAGGGCGCAGCCTCCGCTCACGAGTATCACTGCCACGAATACACGGGAGTGGAGCTCGCCGACCTTCTCCGTCACAAGTTCAGCGGCGTTCACGTTCGCCCGTTTCAGCCGATCCGCGCCGCACGGCTCTACGAGCAAAAAGTGTTTCGCCGAAAGCTCTTCAAGATCGCCATCAACTGCTGCGCGATCGCGGGCTGGAATCCGCTCGCGCGAACCGGCGAATTGTCAGAGGAAGCCCGGCACACCGACCTGTGCGCATGGGGACGCAAACCGTGAGAGACGCCTCGGCGTCTCGGGCCGGCCTGCTGCATCAGGTATCGCGGGGGATCTTCTGGAACACGGCATTGCTGCCGCTCGTGGCGGTGTCCGGTATTCTGCTGTCGGTGCTGGTACGTCGAAGCTTTGGACTCGACTCGGGCTATTACGACGCTGCGCTCGGAATCGCCAACTCCGTCCTCTTCTACACGAGTCTTGGCCTCTCGGGCAGTCTGCCCAGATTCATTCCTGAGTTGCAGTTGACCGCCGGCAGGCAGGCAGCGATGCAATTGATCGCGCGCCTTGGATCGATCCGGGTGGCGGCAGCGGCCGCTGTCGTGCTCATCCTCACTCTCTGGGCCGAACCGCTCGCCTTGATGCTCGACCTCGGATCGAGCGGACCTGCCTATCTGCGCTTGCTGTCGGCGCTGCTGATCGGTCGCGCCGCGCTCGACATCGCGTATCGCGCGCTCGATTCCGTCTTTCAACAGGTCAATGTCAACGTCCTCTCGCTCGTACACGGATTGCTCGATCTCGCGCTCGTCGCTGTGGTCGTGCTGCTGGGACTGGGGATGATCGGCGTGATTGGCGCTCTCGGAGCGTCAGCCCTCGTGATGGCGATCGTCGCGGCGGCCATCGTGGCGCGGCACTTCCGCACACTCCCGCCGGACGTCGCGGGCGCGCCCGGTTGGAACACGCTGCGATCACGCGTCTGGAAACTCTCGGCCGTTACGTTTGTCCGCGACTTGTCTCTTTACTTTGCAACGCCCGCCTTCGCGAGTCCTGTCCTCATGAAGGTTCTGGGTGGCCCGGAACCGGTCGCAATCTTTGCGACAAGCTACTTCGTCGCGTCGTCCACCGTTACACTGGTGGTCTCCGGCTTCCGTGGAATCTATCGGCCCGCGTTCGCGCACGTCATGTCTGCCGGCGACCGTGCGGAACTTCGGCGGGCGTTCGATCTGATGAACAAAGTACAGGTTCTGGCGGTCGTCCCGGCCGGTGCGGGCCTGGCGGTCATGGTGGCCGATTACCTGCCGCTGCTGTACGGCCCCACCTTTTCCGCCGCCGTACCGATTGCGCGCATGCTGGTCGTGCTGTTGTTCGCGGAAACGGCATTCGCTATCGGCTTGCTGGTACTGTGGGTCGATGAACGATATCGCGCCATCCTCGCGACTCAGGCCCTAATGGTCGCCGGCGCGCCGCTCTTCATCTGGGCAGCAGCGCGCTCCGGCCTGCTCGCGGCTTCGCTCGTGCTGGGCGGGAGCCGTCTTATCACGTCCCTGCTTGGGTATGCTGAAGCACGCCGGCTGTACGGCGTCCAATTTCCATGGCGGTTTGCAGCGAAGGTCAGTTTCGTGTCGCTGCTGATGGCAGCGTGCCTGACCGCCGTGCGCACGATCTGGCCGACATCCGTCCTCCAGGCGACTGTTTGCACACTACTTGGGATCGTCATCATCGCGCTCGGCTTGAGGGTGTTCCGCGTGCTCGGCCCCAGCGAGCTGAAGTTGATCGAGCGGATGAGCGTTCCTGGTAGACGTCTGCTCGTCCGCTTTCTGCAACCGGAATAACGGAGGGTTGTCATTCAGCGTTTAGGAGGCGATGAACCTCGAATAGGTCAGGAGAATGGCGAGGACCGGCTTCTCCTGGCGCTGGCGATATTGATTGCCGTCGGCTATCTCGTCGGCACGTCGCTGACAACCGGGCACAGCGGCTCGCTGGTGCAGGGCGACGCGAGGGGGTATTTCGCCTATCTCCCATCACTGGTGCTCGATGGAGATATCAGGCTCAACAACCAGTTCGAGACGCTGCATCCCGAAGGAAAGGCGCACTACCCGTACGGTGAGGGCCCCCATGGCCGAGCCGCAAACCCATTCTCGATTGCGCCGGCGCTGCTCTGGCTTCCAGGTTATCTCCTCGGCCTCGGGGTCGAGAGGATCATGGCGACGCTTCGACTCGGCATGCACCCTCCGGGATACGGCCCCGCCGCTGTGTGGGGAGCAGCTGTTGCAAGCGTCCTGGTGGCCGGTTTCGGCGCGATCATCACGCGTCGGCTGATTGCCGTGTCGATTGGCGGGCGGGATGCGCTGTCGGCTGTTCTCGCGACGTGGCTCGGCACGGCCGCGCTGTACTACACACTCGTTACGCCGCTGTATTCGCACGCCGCTTCGTGGTTCGGCGTCGCGTCGATGCTCTACGCCACGCACCTCGCGGCAGTGCCGCCATTGCGCGTCGCGCGATGGCTGGTGGCCGGGCTTCTGGGCGGGTACATGGTAGCCATCCGTCTCCCCGACGCATCGCTGCTTGTCATCCCGTTGTTCATGTTCGCGGCGTCTGCTGGGCATGTCTGGCCGAATTGGCGGATCCTCGTGCCGTGCGCTGTTGCGTGGACCGCAGGCGTGGCCATCGGCTACCTGCCCCAAGGTGTCGTGTCGTATCTGCTCTACGGACGCTGGGCGGTGTCGTCGGCAACCGAGCTCGGAGCAGCATCCCACACCGGAGTTTTCGTTGATGCGCTCTTTTCGAGCCGTTACGAAGGGTGGATAAGCTGGACTCCGATCATCGCGCCGGCCCTGGTCGGCCTCTTTCTGCTGATCCGGCGCGCGGAGTCATCCGAAAAGCGACGCATCGCAATTGCCGCACTTCTCGGCATCGCCTCGCTCTATCTGGTAGACGTACTTCATCCTTATGCGCGGCAGGGAGCGGCGTTTGGTGCCAGAAGGTACGTCTCGGGCAGTCCACTCGTGGCAATCGGCATCGCTGGCCTGCTCAACGCCGCCGCAGCTCGACCGCGCCATCGACGGGCCTCGATCGGAGCCGTGTCGGCCCTCGTGGTCTGGAACGTCTGGCTGCTCACCTGCTACGAGCTTCTCGTCAATGTGTATGGTGTCTACCCGACACTGCTCCAGACCATGCGCTTCGCAATCGGGTGGGGACCGCCCTAGTCGTTCACCGCTCCGTAAAACGGAGAATCGTCATGTGCCTCGCAAGAACGCAAACAGTCTTCGCGCAGCCGGATCGATGCGCGGCCCGCTCCGGATGCATACTTCGATCTCACTGTCGCGCCAATCCCACAGGCGGAATCGATACGGAGGGTCGTTGAGCGTCCATGGTGATGGCCAGCAGAAGGCGCCAACCAGCTGAATGAAAATCGAGTACACAAGAACCGTGATCGCCGCGATCTTCCCGATGCGGCCACGAATCGTTCCTTTGAACAGCGGCAAGAGTCCAGGTGCGAAGAGAAACCCGACAAACGGCATCGCGTCGGTGAGGTACCTCGGGCCATAGCCATGCCCGCCCCACCAGGCGATGAATTTCGAATAGGTCAGGAGGATCGCAACCGCAGCGAGGCTTGCGTATCGCATGAGCAGGATGGCATCGGCTCGGTCGAACCGTCCTCCGCGTCGCTGAGATCCCGGTCCTGATGTGCTGGCGGCGGGGAGTGAAGATCTCCACGCGGAGATGGCGCCATACGCCGCGACCAGAACGACCGGCGAAAAAATCAGAATCCCGCGGCTCGGGCTGACGGTAAGGCCGGCAAGGCCGGCGGGCAGCGAGCCTGCGAACATGCTTCTGGTTCCAAGCTCTCGAAACCAGACCTCGGTGCGGAAGGGGGCGCCACCGACCAGGTTCCCGAACAGCCAGTAGTTGTACAGAACGCCCATCGAACCGGTTAGGACCACACCAGCACAGAACCGCCAGAGATCCCAGCGGTTCGAAACCGCAGCCGTCGACGTCCATCCATGACGCCACGCGCGATGTACGAGGTACAACCCAAGCAGTGCTGCGACGGGAGCCGTGGCGGGCCTCGCAAAGCACGCCGCAGCAAGGGCCGAACCCGCCACGCCTGGGTGACCTGCGGTCAATGCCCACAGCGCCACCGCGAAGCCGAGCACGGCCGGCGTGTGGGTCCAGATCGCAAGGCTCGCCGTAGACCAGACCGACGTCGCCAGTCCGTACGCAATCGCGGCGAGAAGAGCGATGCGAGCAAGGTCAGAGCGCGAGCGATCAGTATCGACGGCTCCGTGCAACACGACGAGCAATCGCCTCGACCCAAGAAAGATCACCACCGCCGAGAGGGCCGCCATCATCGATGCGGCGAGCTTGGAGAACAGGTTGCCGACAAGCTCTGGATCGCGCGGGATTCCAATCCACACAGGTAACGCGTACACTGGCATCGCCAGCAGCGGCCCTATCGGGGGATGACTATCGTAGAAATGACCACGGACATACACGAAATTATCAGAAAGCAGATTTCCGTCTGCCCGCTGCTTTATCTCCTCCGGAACGAACTCATCAAGAATCAGATCGCCGTCTCGCAGCACGCTGATGGGCACGAAGCGGGACGCATAGGTGTCGTGTGACGAGACTTGTCTGAGGTTGAGGTTGTAAATCAGCAGAAGACCAACGAAGAGAAGCGCCTGTGCCCTCATCCGCGATTATCCTAACGCAGATCTCCTTCCTGCTTTTTGTACTCTCCGGATTCTGCGGCCTGCTCTATCAGGTCGTATGGCTCCGTCTCGCGTTCAGCGCGTTCGGCATCGTCACGCCCGTGCTCTCAGTCGTCGTGTCCGTGTTCATGCTCGGTCTTGCGCTCGGCTCGTGGGGTGCAGGAAGACGCGTCATGTCCTGGGTTCGGCGAACCAGGCTGTCGCCGATCTACCTTTACGCAGCGGCTGAAGCAGTAATCGGTGTAAGCGCGTTCGTCGTACCCGCCGTGTTCACGATGGGACAGCATTTGCTGCTGTCCGTCGGGCAGAGCGACTCTGTGGGTTATTTGACGATGTCGGCGCTCATCATTGCCCTGGCGCTGTTGCCTCCCTGTCTCGCCATGGGCGCGACATTTCCATTGATGCTGGCATTCTTGCGCGGTGCCGGCGATCGTGTCTCCAATCGTTTCAGTTTCCTGTATCTCGCCAACGTGCTTGGCGCGTCACTCGGCGCCTTGCTGACTGCCGTCGTGCTGGTAGAGTTGCTCGGGTTTCGAGGCACGCTGCGAGTTGCTGCTTTTGTCAATCTGCTCATTGCAGCGGTGAGCGTGTGGCTCGGCCGGCGATATCCGCTCCGTCGCGACACCGGCGCTGAGTCATTGCCTCCGCAGCTCGCCGCCAGAGGGCAAGCGATTAGGGCACAGGGCCACGAAGACGCGCTGATCGCGCCGATCCTGTTCGTGACCGGCTTCTCTTCGATGGCCCTGGAGGTGATCTGGACTCGAACGTTCACAACCGTGCTTGGGACGTACGTGTATTCGTTCGCGGCCCTCTTGTTCACGTACCTCTGGGCGACATGGATGGGATCGTGGATTTATCGGCGCGACATTCGGCGGACGTCCGTGGTACCCGTGTCGAAGCTCCTGGCGTTACTGGCAGTGGCGAGCTTCCTTCCCATCGTCGTCAACGATCCGCGCGTAACACGCCACGAAATACTTGTGGCGCTTGGCAGCATCGTCCCGTTCTGCGGCCTGTTGGGCTATCTGACGCCCAGTTTGATCGATCGGTATTCGCAGGACGACCCGCGCCTGGCGGGAAAGGCGTACGCAATCAATGTCATTGGATGCGTTCTGGGGCCGCTCGTCGCCGGTTACGTGCTGTTGCCCGAGCTCGGAGCACGATTTGGCATGCTGCTCCTCGTCGCGCCATTTCCGATTCTGTTCGGCATGCTCCGGCACTCAGCGGTTATGAACGCGCGATGGCGTGTCGCAACCGCGATCTCGTCGGTAGCTCTGGCCCTGTTTTCGCTGTTCGTGAGTGTCAGCTACGAAGAGGGGCCTCGTGGAGTGCCCGCCGAGATTCGTCGCGATCACTCGGCAACCGTCGTGTCGTTTGGGACGGGCATGCAGAAGCAAATGCTGGTCAACGGCATCGGCATCACGACGCTGACGCCGCTCACGAAGCTGATGGCTCACATGCCGTTGGCCTTTCACGGCGGCGCCAAGTCAATCGTCGTCATCTGCTTCGGCATGGGTACGACGTACAGGTCCGCTGTGAGTTGGGGAGTCGATACGACGGCTGTCGATCTGACGCCGAGCGTCCGAGACGCGTTCCCCTACTATTTTGACGACGCGACCCGCCTGATGAGTGGCCCATCCAACCGGATTGTCATCGACGATGGCCGGCGGTTCCTGCAAAGAAGCGCGCGCCGGTTCGACATCGTCACTGTCGATCCGCCTCCACCTCTCCAGGCTGCTGGTTCGAGTCTCCTCTATTCGACGGAGTTCTACGATTTGGTGAAGATGCGACTCAATCCGGGAGGGATCCTCCAGCAATGGAGCCCTGGTGGCGACGTGCTCAGTGACATTGCCATCGCGCGTGCGCTCGTCAACTCTTTCCCTCATGTGATCGCGTTTCGCGCGGTCGAGCTTCGCGGCACTCACTACGTGGCGTCGATGGCGCCGATTCGCATTCCGACCGCAGAAGAGTTCGTCGCGCGTCTGCCGGCGAAGGCGCTCCGCGATCTGGTTGAGTGGAATAGCGGAGACCTGCGCGACCCTCGAGCCTTCGTCGCGGAGGTATTGAAACGCCAGGTCCCGGTAGACGATCTGCTCGAGGGCGATACCGCGGTCGTCGTAAAAGACGACCGTCCGTTCAACGAATACTACCTGCTCCGCCGCGCCAGGCACGGTTCCGATCGATGACAATTGGGCGATCGACATCCGGGCCGGATGTGATCGTCGTGCTCATCACGCTGCTTTCCGCTCCGCTGTTTCTCCTTGGGCTCGGCAACACCTACTTGTGGCAAGACGAGGCGCAGACTGCACTACTCGCTCGATCGGTCCTGAAGAATGGCGTGCCCATGGTTGGCCAGGGCGCAGACAGTCTCTCTGCGGTGATGGGGACAGATGCGGGTATCGGAGGCATCTATTTTCAGGTCTCGTGGCTGCAGGCGTATCTGACAGCCGCGAGCTTTTCTCTCTTTGGCGAATCCAGCTGGGCGGCGCGAGTGCCGTTTGCGGTGGCTGGGTGGCTTTGCGTACCGCTCGTGGCGTGGGCGTTGCGACAGGCCGGCACCGACCGCTCATCGGCCAGACTGGCGGCTTTTCTGGTGGCTGTGAACGTGCCATTCATCGTCAGCGCGAGACAGGCCCGGTACTACGCACTGACTTCGGCGATCGTGCTGCTCGTGACGGGCGCGTATGCCGGACTTGCGCGACCGACGGCACTGCGATTTATCGTGTTCGCCGCCGTGGCCAGCATGCTGGTACTCAGCTTCGACGTGACGGCGATCGGTGTACTCGGCGCCCTGGCGCTGCACAAGGTGATCGTCAGTCGCAGCGCTGATGAGCGCTGGACCGCCGATTCTGGATGGCATGGGGTATCGCATTCCTCCTTCTGATCGTCTGGCTCGCGATGAGCTTTACCGCTCCCTCTCGCCAGTCACACAGCGGATTCGCTGTCCTGATCAACCGCTTTCGATACGGGTCGCCTTATTACTTCGGACAGTTCAACGCGCACGTTTTTCCCCTCCTCGTGCTGTTGACGCTCGGCTTGCTCTGGTTGAATGGCGCCATTTCCGACGCTCGAGAACGTCTTGCTGCCCGGCATGCTGCCGCGCTTGTTGCGATAGTGGCTGTGGGCGGTATCTGCGGAGCCATGTTGTCTCCGTTTCGATTCTTTCGCTATGCCGTGCCGGTGCTGCCCCTTGTCCTCGCGTTAGGGGCAATCGGGTTGAGTGCTCTCGGTGCAGGCGGACGGCTCAGGCAGTCGGTCGCGGCCGCCATCGTCGTGGCGATCGCGACATCGACAGCGCCGCTTGTGTGGTCTCATGCGCTGTTTGCCTCGATGGCTCGCGCGAGCGGTGTTGTGCGAGTCCGAGACCGCATCATCGAGTATCGCGTGCCGCTCGCGGACCTTGTTGGTGAACTCCGAGATCCTCCGAGAGGACCTATTGCAGCAACCGTCGAGTACTTGCGCAAACATGCAGGCCCCGATGACGTGGTGGTGACGAGCTACGGAGAGTTGCCCCTCAAATTTCATACCCGGCTCACGATCTACGGCGGAGAGACTGCACAGTTGCCACCTGCTGGTGTATCTGCGAACTGGCTATGGCCGCGCCACCTTGGGTCGTACCGAGAGGTGCGAGCCTCTGAGAACTGGATCGACAAAGAATTGTCGAGTTCTACATACGCGCGCATCGAGTTGCCCGTCGCAGATCGGCGCTGGGAAAACCGGGAGGACCCCGAACAGCACATCTTCTCGAACCCTGGACCCGATGGGCCTCCGGTCGTAATTTATCGTGCTGTCGAGTGACGCGTAGCGACGGGCAACGGGCGCCGTTGGAACAGCTCCTGCGATCTCCAGCCGATGCGGTACAGCACATATCGGGCGAGAGCCACCAGCGTGCCCAGGCCATACTTTGTACTGCGACCTAGCGGGATGCTGCTCGACTCGGGTCCATAGTGCGTCGGCACGGGGACTGCGCCGATTCGAAACCCGTGCGCGCGCGCCTGCACCAGGAACTGCTGATCGAAGACGAAGTCGTCTGAGCACGCCTCGAAATTGACCTTTTCGAGCACCCGGCGGTGATAGGCGCGGTACCCGGTGTGATATTCGGGGAGATTCAGCCCCAGCACTATGTTCTCGAGAATCGTGAGGAAGCGATTCGCGACGTACTTAATCGGCGGCATGCCGCCGGCAATCACCTCTTCGCGGCGGCGAATGCGCGATCCGAGCACGATGTCGACGACGTCCGCCTTGATGAAGCCGGTCATGTACGGCACCAGCGCGCCATCGTACTGGTTGTCGGGGTGCAGCATCACGACGATTTCGGCGTCGGTCTCGAGCGCGAGCCGGTAGCACGTTTTCTGGTTCCCGCCGTATCCCCGATTCACGGAATGACGGTGCACCTTGATGCCGAGCCTGCGCGCAACGTCAATCGTCTCGTCCATGCTCGCATCGTCTACGAGAATGATGTCGTGGCATGCGCCGCTCGGCAGCCGATCGAGCGTGGCCTGCAGCGTCTTGGCGGCATGATACGCAGGCAGGACGACGCAGACGGAAAGATCCTTGACTTCAGGAAAATGATTCGACAATAGCGCGAGTATACTTCAGCAGATCTGGTGATCGATACGCTGCACTCTGTTTCTCGCCTGCTGATCCGCGCCTCTCTCGCGCTCTTTACCTGCGTCGTGCTCGTGCTGATCCAGTCGGCATTCTGGAGCACACGCGTGTCCGCGTGGATGCAAGCCATCATCTTCGCGATCGCGCTGCTCTCCTATTTCCGGCCGCACTACGGATTATTCGCGCTCGCGGCATTGGCTCCGCTAGGGCAGGTCGGCAGCCGTACCCTCGACTCCCAAATGCGTGGCGCCGAAGCGCTGGCCCTGGCGTTTCTCGCCGGTGCGTTGGTACGAGGATGGACCCTCCGCGAGTTTCGCACCTTCCCATCAACCCGCCTCCACATCGCCGCACTGATTTTCGGATTCGTCGTAACAGCTTCCTGGTTAGAGCAGATCTGGCTTTCGCAGATCCAGCGCGACTTCGCATGGCCCTTTGTGCAGCAGGTGTTTACCTATGCAAGCCGCAGCTATCTCACTTCGTTCCGAGGCTTCGAAAGCTTATTCCGCGCGATGCTGCTGCTCGAGGGACTGGCGCTTCTGATGTATGTCGCTCGATACACCCGCGATCGGCCTGACTTCGGACAACGCCTCGCGGTGATGATCGTCGCGGGCGCGGTCGGCACCGCGGTGCTGACTGTCTGGCGCGTCTCTGCCGAGCTACTGCAGTATGGGCAGGCACGAGAAGGGTTGATGGAGCTGCTTGCGGCCAGGCGATGGAAGGCCCACATCAGCGATATCAATGCCGCCGGATCCTTTTTCGCGATGGGAACGTTCATCGCACTGGGAGTGGCGCTTCGCAGGGGCCGCCGTCAGTTCGCGTGGATTGCGGTGGCGTGCCTCCTCGCGTGGGCGACGTGGGTAACCTATTCTCGAACAGCCATTGCCGTGATGCTGCTCATTCTTGCCTGTCTCGCCACGGCGGCGATGCTTCGCAGGCTCGTCAGTGTGAAGACAGCCGTAGCTCTCGCGGCGACCGCATCGATCGTGGCGATGGTCGCGTCGTGGAACTATTTCGGTGGGGCATCTTTCGGACCAGCGGCCGTCGAAGCAATCGAAATTCGATGGCTGTTCCTCGGAACGACGTGGCGCATGCTCGTGGCTGAGCCGGTATTTGGACTTGGGATTGGACAATACTTCTGGTGGTCCAGGCAATTCGCGTCGCCCGAGTTGCTCCTCTACTACGAGAGGGAGAACGCCCATAACAATTTCGCCCAGATTGCCGGCGAACTTGGAATTGCCGGCTTTACGAGCTTCATAGCGGTTCTGGTTGTCGCGCTCTGGCGCCGAGACTGGGAACGAAGCGATCACGACGTCGCGATGCCAGTGTTGCTCGGCCTTGCGGCTTTCATCCTCACATGGGTGGGCGGACACCCGCTGCTCGTCGCTGAGGCGGCCTATCCGTTCTGGCTTGCGCTCGGTGTCGCGGCAGCTGTCGTTGCGCGTGATTCGAGTGCGAATCTGTCGGCCGCTGTCGTTGGTCTTGCAGTGGCGCTGCTTCTGGTCTCGATCCCTTTCCGTGTCAACGCAAAGTCGGCACAGCTCGACTTTACCGAGGTCACGTACGGATTGACGGCGAAGCGCCTCATGACGTCGCGCGCGCGATTGTTTATCCCGGCCGCGGAATCGCGAATCGACATCCCTCTCCGTGCTCTCAGTGCGAGCGAAGACGTCCCCATTGAAATCGAGGTGCTCGTCGACGGTGCTGCGTCTGAGATGATCCCGCTGCACGATCGGAATTGGCGGAACACACCCATCGACTTCCCGCGTGATCCGTCCCGCCGTTTTCATCAGATCGATCTGATCATCAGGCCTCATGCAGCGGATGCCGTCGATCCTGATCGGTCGCTGGTCGAGGTTGGCAAGTGGGAGATAATCTCGAAGCCAAATGGCTAAACTGCCCATCCCCTCGGCGCCGATTCTCGTTGTCGGGGACATCATGTGCGACCACTACGTGTGGGGCGATGTCGAGCGTATCTCGCCCGAAGCGCCTGTGCAGGTGCTTCGTTGGGAACGCGAAGCGGACAGACCGGGCGGAGCGGCGAACGCCGCCCTCAACCTCGCCGCGCTCGGGTGCCGCGTGAGGCTTGTCGGGGTTATCGGAAATGACGAGCCTGGACGATGGTTGCTGCGAGCGCTTAAGCGCGCGCGCATCGACGTCAAGGGTGTCATCCGATCGAGCGACAGGCCGACGACACTGAAGACACGCGTGATGGCCCGCGGCCAGCACATGCTTCGCATCGATCGCGAGACACGCGCTCCGCTGTCTGCGCGAGATGAGCGGCTCGTGGCGGGCGCCGTAAAAAACGCACGACGAAATGCGGCTGGAATCGTGTGCTCGGATTACGACAAGGGCGTTCTTACAAAACGCGTATTTCGCGCGATCGTCGAAGGCCGTGGACGTGCGTTCGTGGCCGTCGATCCGAAGAGCCGCAATTTTCGCAAGTACCGCGGCGCCGACCTGCTGACGCCAAACGAGAAGGAGCTGGCCGACGCTGCGCCGGGCCGCATCGGAGCCACTCCAGACGCCGAGATCAAGCGAAGAGCGGAATCGCTGATGCGAACGCTCGGCTTCAAGGCGATCCTCGTCACTCGTGGGTCGAGGGGAATGGATCTCTTCGAAGCCCATCGGCGGACGATTCGCCGGACGCACATTCCCGCCCTTCAGCGCCACGAAGTATTCGACGTGACGGGCGCGGGCGACACTGTGGCGGCCGTGTTGACCATGGCCGTTGCGGCCGGCGCGCCGCTGGCGGAAGCCGCGAAAGTCGCGAACGCGGCCGCCGGCATCGTTGTCGGCATGGTCGGCACCGCGGTGGCAGAGCCGGATACTCTCGCGCGAATGATCGGCGGCGAAGCGTCGCAGGCGCGTTCCAAAGTACTCACACCAGAGGCGCTGACCGCGCGCATCGCAGAGGCGCGCGCAAATGGCTCGAACGTCGTGTTCACCAGCGGGTCGTTCGACTCGCTGACCGTACACCATCTTCGTGCGCTGCAGCAGGCTCGTGCGCAGGGAGAGCTGCTGGTCGTCGGAGTCAACGGGGATGCGTCAACGGCCCACCAGCGTGCCGAGATGCTTGCCGCCCTCCGATTCGTCGATTTCGTGACGCTGCTACCCGAGCGGGGCGCCGCAAAGGTCATTCGCGGTCTGCGGCCGACCATCGTCGTCTAAGGTCCGACATCAGCCATTCGCGCTACCTGTCCGCGCGGGGATTCTGTAAGGGCGGTCTCCTGAAAGAGAATTTTGCTTCGATCGGGGAAGTCGATTGCAACTGGCACTGTCCTGAGACGATTTCCGGTCCAGTCGTCGCTTCCGACAGGAAGAGTGAACCACTGCCGCCCACCGACCAACACTTCGCCGAGTCGATTTCTGCCCCATCGCACCACCAGTCGCATCGGTTTGCCACCATCGGAAATGAACGTGTTGACCAGAAAATTGACGTGCATCTCCCGGTCGAGGCGCGTCCGTTGCGGATCCGCTGTCAATGTGAGATTGAGGATCGGCTGCGTGTTCCATCGCCCAGCGGGCTCACGCGGCGTCATCCGATCGAAACCCAGGAAAAGAAACGTCCGGTTGAACGGATAATCAGTTTCAGCAGTCATACTCGGCGGCGCCATCAACAGGCATCCCACGCCCGGGGCGGAAATGGTGTCGCCATGTCCGACGCCTTCGCAACCGAAGTTCTGAATGAACAGGGGTTGTTGCCTCGACACGTTCTCGAAAGGCAGCTGATCGGTGGCGACGCCACGGCCGATGACGTGTACCTTTCGACCCGGAATGTAATACAACGTGAGGACGGTGGATAACCCACCCGGTTCGTCGGCGACTTTCAGCGTAAAGGTCTGGAACGGCAACCTGCCGATCTGATTCAATTGGCGCCATCCGGCTGGCCAGCGCGACGGCCTGGAGACTGAGGCAGCGTGCACTGCGACGTTCCCGATGATGACGCCGGCCGCCACGTAGATGATGAGAGCGCTCGCCAGCCGGCGATCTGCAGATGAGCTGATCCGCTCGAGCAATGGCGACCGGCGAAATGCCCACATTGCCGCAGCCCACGCAACGGGAACGAATGGTATGGCCACAAGCGCAGACAAACGAAGTACTTCTGGCGCTTCCGCCTGCGTCAATCCGTCTGGCAATCCGAGCAAGGCCAACGGCGAGAAGTGGTGAACGGCTTCAACCAAGCCGCGGACGACGCTGCGGGGGGAGCCGACCGCTGACCTCGCACTGAAAAACAACAGCGTTCCGGCCCCAATGCCGGGCAGGATCGCAGCATTTATCGAACGCGCGGCAACGCCTCTACCTACGACGCCGATGAGGTAGAGCACCGCGGTCGCGGACAATAACTCTCCGAGCGAGTACGTTGTCAGGGCCCACCGAAACATCGGCGCACACACCGTAATCGCCGCGACTGCCATAGCGGCACGCCAGGACAGGCCGAACAGCGACCGCACGAGACGAACGGTGATCGTGCCGGCCAGAGCCGCCACCATCATCAACGCTGGTACGGCGGCATTCAACGGATCACCGAAGTAGAACAGCGAATGCCACGCGAGCAGAAGTGCGCTCGCCGGGCTGCGCAGGTACTCAAAGGACGCGAAATCGACATCTGCGGTGCCGGATAACAGCAACGCCTTTGCATATCGGGCGTAGGTGAGCAGATCGATGGCTCCGTCAGGTGGCAAGGCCAGGACGGCCGGGCCCGCTGGAGGCCAAACGAGCAGGTAGGCAAGAACATAGATGATGCTGAACGCGGCAAGCCATTCGCGCATCTCCGGATTCTTGTGAAGCGCTGTCAGCCTCGACTGCAGCCACGCGAACTTGATCGCTATGAGCCCCCAGAGGGTGGCGCCGAAAATCAGCGCGATGTAAATGACGGGGATATGCCGCGAGCTCGTCGCGATCCAGCACAGAAGTACGAAAAGGGCGAGACCGGCGACTATGGTATCGGGCCACCGAAGCGAGGTCTGCCAGCGTCGTGGCAGCAAGAGCAAGCCGATCAGATAGAAAGCGCCGATCGAGACGAGTGCCGCGGCTAGTCCATGGGTCAGGCCGAGTAGATGCGCGAACCCCGACATGCCTCAGAGGCGCTCGCCGATGGCTGCGTAATCGAGATAGGTGAACAGCAGATCGTTCAATTTGCCGACATTGTCATTGAAAACGGCCTCGAGGTTTCCCGGCGGTTCTGCCGATAGAGGAACGACCTGCAGTTTCGTCGCCTCGGGGAAGGGCGCCGAAAATCGGACCGTCACCTGTTGAAAGCCGCTGGCGCTCACCAAGTACCGAAGGGTATCCGGGTGGAGAGGGCGGACGTGCGTCACGTCGCGGATGTAGCTCGAAAAAAACGCATACCAGCACGCGGCGTTGATGGTTTCGAGCACGATTTTCGATCCGGGACGAAGCTTGTGATACGCCGCCTCGAGGAAGCGCATCAGATAATCCGGCTCGAGATGCTCGACCACCTGCGCCGCGAAAAGCCCGCCGAGCGATCCGTCGGGTTGCGCAACCAGGTAACTGAGCGCATCGCCTGCCGTGGCGTCGAGCCCTCGCGTGCGACACACCGCTGCCATCTCTTCGTTCAAGTCGATTCCACGCGCGGAAATACCTTTCGCCCGAAGCAGCTCCAGAAACTCTCCGCGCCCACACCCCACGTCCAGCACATCGCTCGCGCCTTCGAAAAGCGGCACATATGCCGCAACGCGCTCGGCGATGTCGTGCTGCGATCCCCGAAACTGATCCTCGAAGCCCACGTACTTGTAAGAGTCCAGTGACTTCGTCACCGCACCCGCCTTCGCGGCTTCGCCTTGCGCTTCCACCTTCGCGTTTCGCGCTTCGGCGGACAGGTCGCCACTTCGGCGAGGCAAGCCTGCCTCACCCGTTACACCCATCGCACCCACCGCACCCGATGTTTCAAGCTCCCGTTTCAGCGTTTGCACAGCCCGCTGCATGACGCTGAGCGTCGTTCGCACATCGCTCATTTGCGCGTCGTACCGGCGTTCGCGCGCAACCATCGATTCCCAGCGCTTCTGGATTTCGTCGCCCAATCCACTCAAGCCGGCTGCGAGGCCGTGCATGAGCCCCGCAACGTGGCGGTCCTTTGTGTCCACGTACGGCGTTATCTGCTGCATGTAGAGAATGACCAGTGTCTGATATTCGATGAACCGTTTCTGATCCTCACGAAGAACCGCGAGCGTGGCTTCGATGGCGCGCGTTGTTTCGCGCTGCGTGGAGATGTTGCGATTGACGTGATCCACGAGGGCCGAATTGAATGCCTGCTGGCGTTCGAAGAGTGGCGCGACCATCGCCCACGCGTGCGACCGCAACCGTCTCAGCCAACCGCGCCCCTCATCCGGTTTCAAAGGGAGAAGCTCCCAGCGCTGGTTCAGCGGGGTGATCTGGAGCTCGTCGTACGAGGGAGGCGGATGCGGAAACTCGCGCGGAGTCTGGATCGCCGCGTCGAGGCGCGTGAGCGCCTCGTTGTAGAGTCGATCGGCGTCATCGCGCTCACGCTTGAGGCGATCGATCTCCTCGGCGCTTCCCTTTTCTTCAATCGGCATCGAGCAGATGGTACTCCGGACCGACGATTTCGCTCACAATCGACTCGGCATGCTCGGCTCCACTTGCTCGCAGGTGAAGCGGGAGCGTTTTCAAACCATTGGCATCCGCGCGTGGCGCCTGAAGAAGCCGCGCGATCACGCGCTGGTATCCCGCAACCATGTCTTCCAGTCGAAACCGCTCCAACCAAAGCGCGCGCGCATTCGAACCGAGCATCACGCGAAGCTTTTCGTCTGTCGCCAGCCTTCGGATGGCGAGCTTCAACGAGTGATCTTCGTCGAGAATGTCGATACTCACACCGGCGGGAGCGGCTTCCCTTCTCGCAGTGTCAGCCTCGAGGTGTCCTTCTTCCGTAGTGCTGGCCTTTAGGTGTCTCTCTTCCGTAGTGCTGGCCTTTAGGTGTCCCTCTTCCGTAGTGCTGGCCTTTAGGTGTCCCTCTTCCGTAGTGCTGGCCTTTAGGTGTCCCTCTTCCGTAGTGCTGGCCTTTAGGTGTCCCTCTTCCGTAGTGCTGGCCTTTAGGCCAGCCAACACCGACCAGTTGCGCGGATCCAGCGTGGGAATGTCGACGGTATGAACCAGATCTGTCGAAATCGTCGGCTTCCCTGCCGCCAGGCATCGCAGCCACGACGCAGACGTCTCGCGCGACGTTGGCCACCGCAGGCACAAACAGACGTCCGACGCCGCGAGGTAGTCGTCGATGTCCTCGTCTGCCAGGTATCCGCTGAAGGTCACGCGCCCGCTCAGAGCGAGCCTCTCGGCTTCGGCCTGCAGGTCATAGTAGTCGACCGCCTCACCTGTCACCAGAAGGTGCGCGTGCGGCAGCGGATTCTATGACCGCCGCAAGGGCGCGCATCGTCTCGCGCACTCGCTTCTCCGGCGTGATTTTCCCAAACGACGTGAATACGACGGCGTCTTCCATGATTCCGTGGCGCGACCGAATACGCGCGCGTGAGCCGGAGTGAGGCGCGGATTCGGCGACACCCATTTCAACGACATCCACCTTGGCCTCGGGATAGGCTTCACCAATCTGATCAGCCAGCCAATCGTTATGCACGAGCACAGACCTGCCGGACTCGACGACGATACGCAGCATCGGCCACAGATAGGTCAGCGATCCCAGCAGGCCGACGGCGCCGAGCTCAGCGAGATCCGGGTTCGCGTCGGGATGATTGAACCAGAACTCGCGACGATAATCGTCCCGCCGCGGCATCCACCGCTGCAGCAGCATGCGTCCTCGCGCGTGGTGCAACTGGCCATCGTGCAGAACGACGAGACCCGGGTAACGGACCAGATATGCCCACATATAGTCGTGGCACGGCGCGTTGCCCAGTTGATACACGATGAGATCGTAGGGGCGCGCGCAGGTTTTTCCAGATGAAGTCGTGGGCGTCGAAGAGCTGAAGGCGTTCGTGCGGCGATTTGAACGCGGCCGGCGGCCCGTCGACAAACAGATCGATGTCGTATTTCTCGGCGGCGAGCCCAGGCAGGAGATCGGTGCAGTACCTGGCAATGCCGGATCTGACAGGAGGAAGCGGGCTGAACCACGCAAGCCGTGGCATATCGCTTAGAACAGTATCATTTTCGGATCGATTGAACGCCGGCGCGCAACGCCAGCATCATCCGCCCCACAAGCCGTAATGGGTGCCACCACTGCGGAACCACGTGTGTGGAGAAATACCGGTATGCGCTGCGATGAAATTCGCGATTGGCCAGGCCGCGCGCGTGTTGGCTCGACTGTCCGACGTCGTGCGTGGCCGACGCGGTGCGCAAATATCGCGTCTCCCATCCCGCCTTCCGCAGCCGCCGGCACAGGTCCGCATCTTCCCAATAGAGAAAGTAGCCTTCGTCGAATCCGCCCACGCTGGCGAGAGCGTCGCCGCGGATGAGCATGCATGCGCCCGACACCCAGTCGACCTGTTGGCTCGAATCGTTGGTATCCCTCAGCACGCTCGCCCTGAGGTTACGGCGCGTGATTTTTGAATTCGGAAACACTCGAGACAGAACCGACGTGCGGCCGAAGAGGCCCGTCAATATATCCGGATCGCCGCGCGCGCTCTCCTGGAGCGTTCCTGACGGGTCCAGAATGGCCGGCCCCATCACCGCACATGTCGGGTGACGCCGCAATTCGCTCAGCAGCAGCAGACCTGTGCCGCCTCGAAGGCGGCAGTCCGGATTGAGCACGAGCAGGAACGGCGCCGACGACGCAGCCGCCGCGATGTTCACGCCCGCGGCAAATCCAACATTCGATTCGTGCCTCACCAGACGAACATTCGGCTTGCCTTCCGCGGCCTGCTCGCTGCCGTCGGTCGAAGCATTGTCTACCACCACGGCTTCCCACGCGAGGCCGTCAAACCCCTCGGACAGGGATGCGAGGGTCGACGCGAGCGCGGACCCGCTGTTGTAATTGACGATCACGGCGGAAACCTGAGGATTCACCGGATCTCGAGCCACAGGCGTCGAACCTGGACGCCGGCCGGTTCACATACCGATCGAATTTCTGCCTCCAGCGTCTCACTCACCTTCCGCGTGCTGATGATGATTTCGTCGAGGCGGTACGTTCGAAGAACCCGCTCGAGATCCTTTGCGTTTCCGCGCACAGGCACACCGAATATCAGCAGGTTCCGCTTCAACGGGTCGTCGTCGAGAAAGGCGACGGGCTGAAGATTCCACATGCGATTCACGCGCATCTCCCGCACCAGCAGATGACCGCCGGCGCCCGCGCCATACACGGCGACACGTCTGGACTGTGTACGCCGAACGTTGGCAAAGTCGCCGATGAGACGAAACGACGCCCGGGCCACCGCAACGGCCGCCAGCAGCAGCATGGCATCGATCACGAACACCGCGCGCGAAAACCCCTCGAAACGGTAGAGATACGCGACGGCCATCACGGACAGAAGCGATCCGCCAAGGACGCCGCGAACAACCGAGAACAGATCGACGAGGCTGAAGGTCTCCCACGAGCGGTAGTACAGGCCTGAGACATATAGGGCAGTCAGCTTGCATCCCAGGATGATCGGCAGGGACGAAGCGAAGTATGGCGCAAACGTCGAGAGCGCTTCGCCCTCGAACCGTATGCGGAAGGCTGCGTAATAGCACGCGGCAATCAGGACGAGATCGAGCAGGACCTGCCCTGCGTGCCAGCGAAACGTCAGATGCCTCAGGAAGGGAGCGAGTGAGGATCGATTCAACGCGCCGAAGTCTTCGGCGTCGTACGCACGAACGCGGGCGAGATACACGCCAATCAAGACGAGCGCAACGGCAAAGAGGGCCGCTGCCGGGAGCATCAACTGCAGCCCCTCGCGCGCGATCATCACGGCGATCGCTCCACCCGACAGCGCCAGCAGATACAGAATGCCAACGGTCCCGCGCTCTGAGAATCCCAGCGACACCAGCCGGTGTGACACGTGGTCGGTTCCGCCGCGTGTCGCCTTGCGGCCTGCGAGTCTGCGGAGCACCAGAACGAAAGCCGTGTCGAAGAGCGGGATCGCGAGCACCAGCAGTACTACCGTCACCGAGTGGTAGAGATCAGCACGCGGGTCAATCATCGCCACCAGTGAGGCCGCGGCAAGGGTTCCTCCAAGAAACAGGCTGCCGGAATCGCCCATGAAGAGGCGCGCTGGTTTGCGGTTCCAATACAGAAACCCGACGAGGCTTCCCACGATCGCCACGAGAAAGACCACGAGGAACGGGCCGAGCGTTTCGGAAAACAACCACGCGAGAAATGCCGTCGCGATCAGCGCGACGCCACCCGCGAGCCCATCCATGTTGTCGAGAAGGTTCAGCGCATGCACCACGCCGCCGAACCACACGACGGCGAGCAGCGTGATTGGCCACGGAAGGCTGCGACCGAAAGACCCAGCGATGAAGAACACGACAAGCGCGCCCACGATCAGAGACGTCACGAGCTTTGCGAGCGGCGACAACTGCAGACGGTCATCGATCATGCCGAGGATCAGCATGGCTGCGGCTGCCCCCGGCACCGCCAGTTCGAACGCACGACCGGCGGGGCGGTCTGTAATCAGAACGGACCCGGCAGTCGTGGCCAGCGCGGCCATGGCAAATCCCACACCTCCCATGCTCGGTGTGGCGACTGAGTGCCACCGGTCTTCACGAGGAGGTGCAATCAAAACGGAACCCCGCAGTCCGACTCGCCGGACGACGGCACAGAGGGCAAGCGACAGGATCGCTGCGAAGAATGCCAAGGCGAGGTCGGAAATCAACGTCCGGGGAACTGTACCGACCCTAGGCGATGGTGGTCAAGCGAGCGCGGCAGTTGGGATAAAATTACTCGCTGCTCACGAAAGCTTCCTGAGAAGGTGCTCTTGCTCACTGCAGAACGTCGCCAGGTCACGTGGTCACCACAATCGCCCCCGCTCGCCCGCTATCTCAATCCAGCGGCGTTCGCCGGCCATCTATGGCGTCTGCGTGGTTTGATTGCTCAATTCACGCGACGCGAAGTCGAGGGGCGATACCGCAGTTCGATGCTCGGCCTCGCATGGTCGTTCATCAATCCGCTGGTGCTGTTACTCGTCTACACCTTCGTGTTTGGCGTTGTTTTCAAGCAGCGTTGGGGAGGGGTGAACTCCGGGGGACTCGCCGGGTTCGGCCTCGTGTTGTTCGCCGGGATGATTGCGTTCGGGATC
Source organism: Vicinamibacterales bacterium (assembly GCA_963784045.1). Taxonomy (GTDB): domain Bacteria; phylum Acidobacteriota; class Vicinamibacteria; order Vicinamibacterales; family JAMQPK01; genus JAMQPK01. The sequence goes on along the minus strand of CAWAPZ010000019.1, from coordinate 186,831 downwards.
TTCAGCGAGTGCACGATGCGGGCGCCTGGTCTGATTGTCGGCACGCCCAATTATGTGAAGCGGGTTGTGTTCCCGCTCGAAGTGTTACCGCTGAGCGTACTCGGGTCGGCCTTGTTCCACGCGGTAGTCAGCCTGGTGATGCTGCTGGTCGTTTACGTCGCGCTTGGCGGGCCGCCCCGGTTGTCGTGGCTCGCGATTCCCCTGGTTCTGCTTCCGATTATCTTCATCAGCCTCGGCCTTCTGTGGGCGCTTTCGAGCCTGGGCGTGTTCTTGCGCGACCTGGGGTACACCGTGGCGCTCATCACTCAGGTGCTGTTCTTCGTCACTCCGATATTCTATCCAACCGAAGCGATACCGCCGGCCTTCGAGGCGGTCGTGCGCTACAACCCGCTGGCCAGCGGCGTCGATGCCCTTCGAGGCGTCATCTTCGCCGGGACGGTTGGTGACCCGACCTCGCTGCTGGTCTCCGGAGGACTGGGTGCGGTGATGATGCTGGTTGGCTATGCCTGGTTCATGAGAACCCGGCGCGCGTTTGGAGATGTCATCTGACCGCTACCACACCAACCACCGCAGCTGAGCGGCGGGTTGCGGTATCCGTGCGAGACGCCGGCAAGTGCTACCAGGTGTACGCGAAGCCGCAGGACCGGCTCAAGCAGATGTTGTTCTCGGGTTTGGGGCGTCGTTACGGTAGCGATTTCTGGGCGCTCCGGCATGTCAGTTTCGAGGTTGCCCCGGGCGAACGTTTCGGCGTTATCGGCCGCAACGGATCTGGCAAGAGCACTCTGTTGCAGATGGTTGCCGGCACCCTTGCGCCCACCGAAGGGGAAATCACGGTCACCGGCCGCGTGGCGGCCCTGCTCGAACTGGGCAGCGGTTTTAACCCCGACTTCACCGGGCGTGAGAACGTTTTCATTAATGGCGCGATTCACGGATTGTCGCGCGAGCAGGTCGCCGCTCGGTTCGATGCGATCGCTGCGTTCGCGGACATCGGCGAATTCATCGATCAACCGGTCAAGCTCTATTCGAGCGGCATGTTCGTGCGCCTCGCGTTCGCGGTGGGCACGAGCATCGACGCGGATATCCTGCTGATTGACGAAGCACTGGCGGTAGGCGACGTATTCTTCCGACAGAAGTGCTACCGGCGTCTCGACGAATTGCGCGAACGGGGCGTGTCGATTGTCCTTGTGTCGCACGGCCTCGGCGACATCGAGCAGTTCTGCGACCGGGCGCTCCTCGTCGAGCGGGGAGAGGCCCTGTTCGTCGGGCCGTCGGTCGCAGCAGTCAAACGGTACTACCTGCTCGAGAGCAGGGAAAAGCTGGAGAGTGCTCGTTTCGCTGATGCCCCAGACTGCGCGTCGGTCCCGGGCGAACTGCTGGCGTGGCCCGAAGGGGTCTCGATCCATGGCGTTTCGGAGTCCGCGCAGCGATCGGACGGATGGGCTCGCTGCGTTGGCGTTGCGGTGTGCGATGAGCTCGGCATCGAGAGTCGCGTGTTCGAGCAGGGCCAACGGGCCGTCTTCTGGTACGAATTCGAAGTGCTTCGCGATACGGAAGTGCCGATTACGGGTCTCGTGATTCACAACGACAAAGGCACGATCGTGCATGGGAAGAGCACGCTCGAGAGTGGCACCGAGGTGCCCGCTGCACTGCGCAAAGGCGAACGATTCCGGGTGCGCCATCAGATTGCCCTCGAAGTCGGGATTGGCGAGTACACCTTTGAAGTCGGGATGGCGATGGTGAACTGGGCCGTTTATGAACAGCGCCGGCAGCTTTCACATGCCGATATCTCGGCGGCCGTGGCATGGCTCTGCGCCGTCCCTGCGGCCGGCCAATTCGCCGTGGTCCTCCGTCGTCCTGTCGGAGAGGTGCAACTGCTCCATCACGGCGCGGCGAACCTGCCCGGAGATATCCAGGTTTCGACAGTGGCCATCGTCCCCGAGCCGATCACAAAATGACCCAGCCGGTCCGTCTGTCGGTTGAGGAACTCGAGGAAGGGTGGCGCGCGGTCGCCCGGTTGTACCCGTGGAGCCCCTCCATGATTCTCTGGCGCGGCTGGGAGTTTGCCGCCTACCGCAGGTTCGTGCTGCCCGAGCCTGTGCTTGACGTTGGTTGTGGCGACGGCCGGTTTTTCAGGCTGCTTTTTCCAGATTGTCAGGATGTCGTCGGGGTGGAACTGGATGAGGCTACTGCGCGGACCGCTCTTGACTCCGGGGTATACCGCGACGTCCACGTAATGGCCGCAGAGGCGCTGCCTGCCGAGGCGGAACGGTTCGGTTCTGCTTTCGCGAACTGCTCGCTCGAGCACATGGACAACCTGCATGACGTCCTGAAGGGGATCCACGCGAGCCTTCAGCCGGGAGCGCCATTCCTGTGCAGCGTCGTCACGAATTACTTCACGCAGTGGTCGCCGTTGCCTATCGTGCTCGAGGCTGCAGGCGCTCCGGTGCTTGCGCGCGAGGTCCAGCGTGGTCACGAGGCCTATCATCATCTCGCCAACCCGCTCAGCCATGAGGAATGGTGTTCGGCTTTTGAACGTGCAGGTTTCGTCGTCGAGCAGCACATCCCGATTGTTCCGGAGCTTGCTGCCCGTTTATTCCTTTTCGTGGACCAGGTCGTTCATTTGCCCCGCGGCGCGGGCGAATGGTCTGAACCGCTTACCGAGTACCTCCGGCGCTTCCCGGCATTCCCGACTGAGTTCCCGCGAGTACTGTCGGATATCATGGCAATGGAATGGAACTGTGAAGACGGAGCCGGGCTCGTCGCATGGCTCCGGAGGACGAATAGGAACGAGCTCCAACCGCCCTATTTGTCGCAACTCAGGCCAAACACTGATTGATAATGCGTGCTTGCTGGTGTGCCCGGTCCGAACTGAAGCCATTCAGTGCTGAGTACCAGGTCTGCGTAAGCTGCGGAACTCTGGTCAGCCGGTTCCATCACGATCGCAACGTTGCTCGGGTCAGCTCGGACGATTTCGACCTGTATGGCAAGGACTACTGGTTCGGCCATATGGAGAATGACCTTGGGTTTGCGAACATCTTCCAACGAGCGCGTACGGACCTGACCGAGCGGGTCCTCCACTGGCTGAAAACACTGCTCAAGTACCGAGTGCCTCCTGCCCGCGCCCTCGAATTGGGGAGCGCACATGGTGGATTCGTGGCGACACTCAAATGGGCCGGATTCGATGCATCGGGGCTCGAGCTGAGTCCTGCGATTGCGCAGATTGCACGAACCCTGTTCGACGTGCCAATGCTGGTAGGACCTGCCGAAGATCAGGAGATCCTGTCCAACTCGCTCGACGTAATCGCACTCATGGATGTGCTTGAGCACCTGCCGGATCCAGTTGCCACGATGCGCCACTGCATCGACCTACTCACGCCAGACGGGTTCTTGCTCATTCAGACGCCGAAGTTCCCTGAAGGCTGCTCGTTTGACGATCTTACCCGCGATGATAACCCCTTCCTCGAGCAACTCAAGGCGAATGAGCACCTGTATATCTTCAGCGAGAGGTCTGTCCGACAGTTCTTTGTCGAACTCGGTCTGCAGTCCCTCGTTTTCGAAGGTGCGCTCTTCAGCCACTACGATATGTTTTTCGTGGCGAGCAAGGCGCCGATCGTACCGATTGACGTCCAGGTTGTCGAAGAGCGGCTTCTCGCAACCTCTGGTGGCCGGCTTGTCCTCGCATTGCTGGACCTCCATGCTCAGGTGAAGGGCTCAGTTTCGCGCCCTCTCTTCGAGGAGATCGAAGCAGACCGTGCCGCGCGCCTCCAGATTATCGAGCGCCAGGGAACGGAACTCGGACATCTCGCGCACGCAAACACCATTCTTCGAGGCGAACTCGAGGGGCTGACAGCGGCTTACAACTTAGCGGAATCCGATCGTGAGGCACGCCTCCGGGTGATCGAAGAGCAGGGTCGACAACTGGGCAAGGTTGAACACTCACACGCCGAGGCGAAGGCTGAGCTCGATGTGACGCGCAACGTTTTGGAAGCGTCAGAGGCGGACCGTGCCGCACGACTGAGAGTGATTGAAGATCAGGGCCGGCAGCTGGGCATGGTTGAACACTCACGCGCCGAGGCGCAGGCTGAACTCGAGGCGACGCGCAACGCTTTGGAAACGTCTGAGGCTGACCGTGCCGCAAGACTAAGAGTAATAGAGGATCAGGGCCGGCAACTGGGAGAACTCGAACGAACGGTCGTTGAGTCGCGGGAACAGATTCAAGCGTTGCGCGACACGAATGTGGAATTGGAACAGCGGGCCAATCGGAGTATATTCCGGCTTTTCCTTGCGCGGTTGCGAGGAAGACAGTAGCCGCGATTGGACGGGGATCCAGTCGCGAATCCACGGCGAGACGCCGCAATCCACCCTTGCATGCCTGCATCAGGTCTCAGCCTGCTCGTCCTCAACACGGATCTGCCAATCTTCCCGGGCGGCGGCGGGGTCGAATTCCTCGCGATGACCAGGCTGGCCGCGAGGCTTGGGGCGGTCGGCCTCGTGTCGCTGGCGCACACGAGAGGCGATCTCGAACAATCGCAGGACCTTGTGAACGCCGGAGTACGGCTGTACCTTGTGGGAGAGTCCCTGGCTCGACGCCGTTCTCCAGACCGGTGGTTCTCGGCTGGACTGGAAACGGCGTGTCCATCACTCGATTCGCGACGCTGTGGAAAACTGGCGAGCAAGCGGACGTCCTGCTGATACCCGGATCATGGACGCGGCATTCGCGAACATGGCGCCAGGTCTCGCGAGGGCACTCGGCGAGCGATCGTGGCACGCGGTGGCGGTTGTCCAGAGCAGCGCTGCAGCAATGATCGATCGTGTGCCTCGTCACCTCGTCAGCGTGCTCGTGATGCATGACATCCGGGCGCGGCTTTATGAGCGCAGGGCGGCGGTTACCGGCTCGCTCATCGAACGCTGGCGTCTGCAACGGCAGGCACGCCGGTATGCAAGGTTCGAAGGCAACTACTGCCGGCACTTCGACCTCGTCGTCACAGTGTCATCAGAGGACGCGCGCTGGGTGAAATCGCATTATCAACCCTCGCGAGTCTACGAACTGGCGCTGCCGGTTGACACCTCATATTTCACAGCGGCGTTACCGAGCGACGAACAGCCCGGCCGCATTGTGTTCACCGGACTGCTGAACCATCCGCCGAATGTGGATGCCGCCGTCTACTTCGCGAAGACAGTTCTACCCATGATTCGCCGATCCGAGCCCTCGGCGGAATTCCACATCATCGGTCGTCATCCGGTACCCGAGGTCGTCGCGCTCACCGCGCTTCCCAACGTCCGGCTGTTCCCGAATGTGCCGGACATACGGACGCACCTTAAACCTGCATGCGTTGTCGTCGTGCCTCTCAGGTACGGCTCCGGTTCGCGTCAGAAGATTCTCGAAGCGTGGAGTATGGAGAAGTGCGTCGTGTCCACGACCGTTGGTGCCGAGGGACTCGCGTACGAGGACGGCTCCAACCTGTTCATCGCAAATACCGTCGAGACGATGGCAGTAGCGGTTGTCAAGGCGCTGCGAGATCCCTTCTTACGTGGCCGCGTGCGCCACAACGGCCGTGTCGTTGCGGCGAGCAGGCACAACCCGGAAACCCTGGCCGCGGGCTACCACGCCGAACTGACGGCGGTCGCATGTCAGAAGGTTAGAGCGGACACTCGCATGCGGGTGCTCATCGACATGCGGTGGATGCTGCCGGGATTCGCTGGCGGAATAGAAACCCTCGCCCGCGCCTTCATGCACGAACTACTGGCGCTCGACGCCACAAACCAGTACTGCGCCCTGGTGCCAGCGCGTTGTCGGTACGACTTCGATATCCGCGGGCGCGACAATGTCCGAATCGTCTGTCAGGACTCGGCATGGGAGATCGCCAAGGAGCTGGGGCGACGTGCCGGACAGCGGCTGCTGACGTCCCTTCGACTCCCAAACGTGAACACGCCAGAGGTTCGCGACCTCTCGAAGCTGGCCGAACTGGGTGTCGAGATCGGCTACTCATTCCCGGGATACATCCATCCACAGTTGTGGCCGCTGCGCAACGTGCTGGTCATCCCCGACATTCAGCACGAATACATTCCCGAGTTCTTTACCGCTGAGGCGCTGGAGGAACGGCGCCGGGTGTACACAGACGCGGCGCGTCGAGCCGACCACATTTGCGCGATTTCGGAGTTCACGCGACAGACACTGATCGATAAGCTGAGTGTTGATCCGGATCGGGTGACGACGGTGCCGCTTGCTGCTGACGTCGGCTTCCGGCCCAATGACGTTGAGGGCACCGACCGTTCCGTGCTCGACGCACACGGATTGTCCCGGGGCGGCTATTTGTACTTCCCGGCGCACACCTGGATGCACAAGAATCACGTGGCGGCTGTTGAGGCGTTGCGCCTGCTGCGAGACCGCTACAACATCCGATTGACGCTCGTCTGCTCTGGAGGGGCTCGTGAGGCGCAGGCGGCTCTCGAAGCGAAGATCGATGGTGCCGGCCTCCGCGATCAGGTTCGCTTTCTGGGGTACGTGCCGCGGGCCGAAGTTCCGGCCCTCTACCGCGCGGCGGCGTGCCTTGTGTTTCCGTCGTTGTTCGAGGGTTTCGGCATGCCTGTGCTGGAAGCCATGGCGAGCGGATGTCCAGTGGTCTGTAGCAACACGACGAGTCTTCCTGAAATCGCCGGCGACGCAGCTGACCTGGTCGATCCGTTAGACGCAGACGCGCAGGCCGCGGCCGTCGCGCGTCTGGTCGCCGACCAGGAGCTGCGCTCCCATCGGATTGCAGCCGGTCTTGTCCGCTCGAAGGCTTTTTCCTGGCGCCGCCATACGATTGAAACGATCTCCGTGCTCCGCAAGGTGCACCAGGATCTCCGGAGGTTCTGACCCGTGCGACCGAAGGTTTCAATCGTCACCAGCTCGTACAACCAGGGCGACTTCATTGGCCGCACCATCGACAGCATTCAGGCGCAGGACTATCCCGATATCGAACACATCGTCGTCGATGGGATGTCCACGGATGCAACTGTCGACGTGCTGGCGCGCTATCCGCACCTCAAAGTGATTCGCGAGCCCGATCGCGGGCAGGCAGATGCGATCAACAAGGGCTTCCGGATCGCGTCGGGACAAATCTTCGGGTTCGTCAACTCCGATGACCTCCTCGAACCCGGGGCGATCACGGCTGTGGTCGACGCCATCGATCCAGCAGCCGGTCGTCACGTGGTGATGGGGCGATGCCTGTTCATCGACGAGCACGACCGATTCCTCGGCGTGGAGCACCCCAGCGCGTTCGAGAGCCACCGGCGGGTCCTCGAGATCTGGAAGGGACACTGCCTGCCGCAGCCCTCGATTTTCTGGACACGCGAGGTGTGGGAGCGGAGCGGTCCGCTGAACACCGAAGAGCAGCTGATGCTCGACTACGATCTCTTCTGCCGCTTGTCACGCGACTTCGACTTTCACCGGATCGATCGCGTGCTCTCGAGCTACCGGCTGCACACGCAGTCGAAGACCAGCTCCGTGACGGACGCCGATCGACTGGAGCAGGCCATCACCGTCAGCCGACGGTATTGGGGGAGCCCGTTCAGCCTGAAGTACTGGCAGATCCAATCGTCATACATCCGATACCGTCTCGATCGCCGCTCGCGCGCCGTGCGGATGATGCGATCGGGTCGCGCGCGTCAGCGCGAAGGGCGCCGCTTGTCCGGCGCAATGCAGCTGCTGTCCGGCGCGTTGCTGGCGCCCGACGTTGTTGCGGACGTCGCGGTCATGCCCGTGTTGCGGCCCTTCGCCAGGAAGCTGATTGGCCGACCGAAGCGATCGAAACGTCGTCCGGTCACACCCCAGACCCAGGCATACCTGAGCGGAACCGAATTGTTCCCGGACAACTGGGCGGGTCCGACTGTGATCGTGACCCAGAGAGTTGGACGCGACGCACACGGACATCGTGCTCGAGGCCGAGCTCCCTCCGGGGACGCTGGCGACGCCGCTGACCATCGAGGCGCGCATCAATGGGCGTTCGCTCGGAGTCCAGGCGGCAGGCACGGAGCAGCGATTCCGCCTTGTCTGGCGGCTGAAAGGCGTCGCACCAGGCGCTCACAAGATACAACTGAAGGCCAACGGCTTTGTGGTTCCGCACGACATGCTCGGCACGCACGACTACCGTCCGCTGTCGTATCATGTCAGGGCGCTCGGCTTCGCAGCGCTGACCACGGCTGGTTCCGGGAGATGAACACTAACCAGAAAATGGAAACGATGGAGCCACTCGTAGACGCGATCGCGAACTTGCCTGACGACTGGCATGGCGCTGGAACAGTTGGGCGAAATGTTCTGTCCGCGATCGTCCGTCACGCGCGAGCGCTCGGAACGATTCAGAACTCAGTCGAGACGGGATCGGGAAAGACGACCCTGCTGTTCTCACATCTGTCGAAGAACCACAGGGTGTTCGCCGTTGACGCTGGTCAGAGTATTTCCCGCGTCAAGAGCAGCCCGCTGTTCGAAGCGAACACTGTCGTGTTTGTGGAGGGGCCAACCCAGCGGACGCTTCCGAAATTCGACTTCGTGGACAGGCATCAACTTGTGCTGCTCGACGGTCCACATGGGTACCCGTTTCCAGATCTCGAATACTTCTATCTCTACCCCACGCTGGACACGGGCGGGTTGCTGATCATCGACGACATTCGCATCCCGTCGATCCGCCGGATGTTCGACATCATCGGCGCGGATGACATGTTCGAGACGCTGGAAGTCGTCGACGGAAACACAGCCTTCCTGCGGCGCACGGAGGCAGCGCTCGTTCATCCGGAGAGCGACAGTTGGTGGTTGCAGGCCTACAACCGTCCGTACTACACCGAGATAATGGGAGGGGCACCAGCCACGCCAAAGTGACGGCGTGATGAGCGTTGCCATTGCGATTCCAAGCCTGAACCAGCGCCAGTTCCTCGGTCCGGCGCTCGATTCCCTCGATCGCTCGGACGTGAGAATCGTCCGGGCGGTTCTCGACGCTGGATCGACGGACGGCTCGCGAGACCTGATCGAGGCCCGCGCTTCGGAGCTCGCGTACTGGCGGAGCGAGCCTGATGCCGGTCAGGCCGCTGCGGTCAATGAGGGCATCGCGCGCCTTTGCGCGCTTCATCCCGACGTGGAAGCGGTCGGCTGGCTCAATTCCGACGATGTCTTCCTTCCCGGCGGCGTCGATCGCCTCTGGCAGGCGCTGGTCGATCACCCGGACTGGCTCGTGGCATGTGGCCGGGCGACGTTGCTCTCTGAGAATGGAGAGCAGGACGGCGAAATCCAGACCGAACCGTTCTCTCCCGAGCGCTTCGCCCGCGCGTGCACGATCTGCCAGCCGGCGACCCTGGTGAGGCGCTCGGCCTGGGAGCGCGTCGGTGGCCTCGACGCATCGCTGCACATGTGCTTCGATTACGACCTCTGGTGGCGAATCGGCAGATTGGGAACGATCGGGTACGTGGACGCATTCGTGGCTGCGTCGCGCGATCATGGCGAAACGAAGACGCGCCGGCATCGTGAACAGTACTTTCAGGAGGCCATGGCCATCGTCCGCCGCGAACGCCAGGTCGTGCCCTGGCACTGGTACATCAGCCGTGCCATGGAACGCCAGACTGGCTTCGAGGTCGGACGACGGCCGCCGGTGTGGCGCCAGTTGAAGGCCGGAGCCGAAGCCGTCTGGGACTACGTCGGGGACCGACGGCGCGCCCTCTGATGGCACGCATCGTTCACGTGTGCCCGATGTACTTCCCCGCCAGGGGAGGAGTGGAGCAGTTCTTCCTCAGGCTCAGCGAGCACCTGGCAAGACAGGGTCATGACGTCACCGTCTGGACGACCGATGCCCGCGTCGTCCGGGGGTTCACCTCACCGGCCGAACCGCGCTTCCCGAAGGCTGATGAGCATCTGAATGGCGTTCGTGTGCGGCGCTTTCCGGTGCGACACGTGCCCGCGCAGCGTGTCTTGCGGACGGCCGCACATTTCCTTCCGTTCGGCGTGCGGTGGAAGTGCGACACCCTGAGGTGGACACCGTGGGTTCCGTCAATGACGCGAGAGGCTGGGCAGTCCGACCGTTCCGGCCGACCTGGTGCACGCGGCTGGCCTTCCGTACAGTTCGCTGCTCTTCGCGGGGGTCCGCCTGGCAGAGCGCAGTACCGCACGGCTGATCATCAGCCCGTTCACCCACGTGCCGCCGCCAGGCGGACGCATGAATCGCGCGTATCTGTCACCGCTCAACATCGGGCTCATGTCCAGGGCGGACCGGATCTTCGTCCAGACCGAGTTCGAGCGTCGCGCGTTGTCTGCCGCGGGACTTGTCGATACACCGAAGACCGTCGTCGGACTGGGCGTGGACCCAGGCGAGTGCGTGGGAGGCAACCGTCAGCGCTTCCGGGACGCGCACAAGCTGCAAGGCGACGTGGTCGTCGTCGGGCACCTCGGCAACAAGAGCCGGGACAAGGGGACGGTCGACCTGCTCGATGCTGCCGAGCGGTTGTGGAGCCGGAACTTGCCGTTCATGCTCGTCCTGGCTGGTTCAGAGATGCCGGCCTTCGCGCGTCGCATGGCCCAGGCGCTCTTCCCCGAGCGCATCGTCAACCTGGGCCAGCTGTCGGACGAGGAGCGGAAGGATTTCTTTGCCGCCATCGACGTATTCGCTCTTCCGAGCTACGTCGAATCGTTTGGACTCAGCCTTCTGGAGGCCGCACTGAACGACGTGCCCGTCGTGGCGTACGCGCATGGGGGGCCGGAGGCGATCTTCACCAACGAAGTAAACGCATTGCTGCCGCCGCCAGGAAATCTCGGCATATTGGCCGAGACCCTTGAAAGGCTGATTCTCAAAGAGTCGGAGCGTCGCCGTCTTGGTGAGCAGGGCGCGGCTGTGGCACGCATGTACTCCTGGTCGCGCGCGCTGGACCGAGCTACCGCCGAGTACGATGCGCTGCTTGGCCCATTACGACGAAGCGCGCAGTGACGACGTATTGCGGTCCTCGGCACATGTCCATGACCGATGGGTACGCCAGTTCTGTGGCACACGTGAATGAAAAGAGGAACGACGCGCGCTCCGCCCGCCGGCGAACTGACTGCGTGTCCATCGATCGCCACGCGGAGGCACTGCGAATTGCGTCAGCTTCGCGACGAGTCGGCGAGGCGGATGAAACGTTCTTTGCGCTTCTCCAGGCTGTCGCGCCCGCGCAGCGTCATGTAGCAGGTCTTGCAGGACGACGGTCCGTCAGGCGTGTCGTGAGTCCGCCGCAAGCGCTGCATCTCCGGGCTGTTCCAGAGGCTCAGAAGCGTCGCGTCCTTCCGGTTCCGCCGGGAAGGCAGGATCATCGAGTAGCAGGGCTTGTAACTGCCGTCCGCAGTGACGCCGGCATGCATGTAGAGAAAGTCGCACACCCCGTACCGGTTGGCTTCGCTATGGTCGTCGTCGACGAACGGTGACCGCATGAACAGGTTGACGCCGAGCTCTCGTGCGTACTGCTGCGCGCTGGCATAGGCCTCGTTGTAGCGCGCCGGACTGCGCACCACTGATTGCCGCAGGTTGATCACGTTGAAAATGACACCGATGTCCGTCTTGAGGAAGTTGCCGCCACAGTCGGCGACGAGCCGGATCATCGCGGGGAGCTCCCCCAGGTTGTCGTCGAAGAGGGTCATCGAAAAGCCGAAACTGAACTTCGAATCCTTGAGAGACGCTCGAATCCGGCCGACCTCGCGTGCGTTCCGAATCACCTGTTCGAACCGCGCACCAGCGCGAAACTGTTCGAACTTCTCTGCCTTGACGCTGTCGACTGATATCTCGAGCCAGTGAAGCACGGGTACCAGCCGGTCCAGCAGACCCCGCTTGTTCAGGAGGACGCCGTTGGTCGTGAAGCTCAAATAGACGCCCCAGCTCGAGCAGGCGTCGATCAGAGAGTCGAGATGTGGCGACAGCAGCGGTTCACCCCAGCCCGACGGACTGATCGTGAACGCGGTCGGCAGCAGGGTGCGGACCAGCTCGTCGAAGATGTGACCGGGCATGTGCGGCTCGTCGGTCAGAACTTTCGCCGCGTCAGCGTCCTCGCGGTAGCACAGCGGACACCGGAGGTTGCAGTCGGCCGTTGTGTCCACGGTGAGATAGCACGGACGCGACGCGACCTTCGCCGCCCGCATTTGCTTCTCAAGGAACGCCAGCTGCTTGTTCTGATCCTTCAGGCGTCGCAGGTGTGCCGGCCGGTTGTCGGTGTCCAATGTCCGATCGGCTGCTACGCGGGCACGCCAGCATCGCCACTGAGCAACCAGGCGTGGCCACCGGGCGTAGCGAACCATGAACGCCCAGCTCGTCAGGGCGGCTCGCAAATCGAGCGTCGCTCGAGCCCTGCTGACATGGTATGACAGATCGAAGAGGAGGGATCGATCGCCATCCTCTGGTAGAGCGTCCAATCCAGACGCGACGAAGACTTGAAGTCGGTGGGTGCCTTCTGGACCGGTCTGGAGCGGGAAAAAGATCGTCGCCGTCCGGTGTGGATCGATGCGGTCGGCCGGGAGCTGTCCGTAAAGCAGCAGCTGCCCGTCCAGCTCAATGGCAACCGCGTGTTGAGGGGCGGACCCGGGGCTGCCCCAGAAACGCGTGTGCTGGGGTGGGAGGTTAGCCACCGTATGACCAGCGTTTCTTATCCGCAGGCCGGCGAGGAAGTTGACGTCCGCCGGCAGGACTTTCGGGAAATTGTGCGAGACCCCTGCAAGGTCGGGCGGCGTGGAGCCGGTGGCAAGCGCCTGGGCAACGGAGGACTCGAGCAGAAACGTCAGCGTCCGTTCGACACCTTTCCAGCGTCCCAGCAGACGCAAACACCGATAAATGCGAGCGTTGCGGATCGCATCGGCCAGCTGCTCGAACGAGCGAAGCTGGTCCGTCGTCGCTCGAACAATCTCACGCTGCGCGGCGAGCTCGACACGCAGCTTGTCGCGCTCGGCCTCGACCTCCTCGATCGAGGAGCGCCTCGGGGCGGGCGTGTCGCCGATGGCCCCCGGTTTGTTGCCCAACGGCGTGCCGTCTGCCATCGACTTGGGACCGGTGAGCTGAGTCACGGGCCGCTCGGTGCGAGCCGTATCGGCTCGAGGATGCGGTCATCGAGCAAGCCGACGACCGATCGCTGATCCACCGCCCGTCGCAGACTCCGCAGGGCCTGCTCGAACCCAACCACAGTTGCCTGGAGGTCGGTATCACCGTGTGTGAAGCACAGGTTGAACACGCCGACCGTCAGAATCCCTGCACGAGCGAGCTCCTGAATGCACAGCCATCGCAGCTCACGCTGGGCAATGTCCGCCTGCGCCTCGAAAGCGAGATACGGTCGCGCGAGTGGGCCACCGAGACGGCTGGCGATGCCCCACTGCCCGGCCAGACGCGCATACTGGCTCGCCAGGAATCGGCCTTTCCCAGCGAGCGCCTGGCAGACATTCCTGTCCAGGATCTCCCGGATCGTCGCGACAGCCGCCGCGATCGACACCGCTTCGCCTTCGAACGTCATTCCGTATCTGACCTCGGGCAGGCGGCGCATGTGAACCTCCTTGCCAGAGAGCACCGACAGAGGCAGTCCGTTTGCGATCGCCTTTCCATAACAGGCAAGGTCGGGGTGCAAACCGTAGATCTCCTGGATGCCGCCCGGCGCCAGCCGGAACCCGCTGACCACTTCGTCGAAGATCATCAGCGCGCCGTGCCGATGGGTGATGGCCATGATGTCGCGCAGCTCGTCGGCCTTTGGCGTAGGAGGAATCATCGGGTCGAGAATCACGCAGGCAATCTCGCCAGGATGCCGATGAAACGCGCGGTCCACGTCTTCGGACGTGAACGCGGGCAGCGGTTCAATCAACGACTTCAGGGCTGCCGGAATCCCCTGACAATCGGTTGACGCCATCCACCAGTCGTGAAATCCGTGATAACCGCGATGCAGCACGCGCTCGCGTCCCGTGATAGCGCGCGCCAGGCGGACCGCACCCATCGTAGCGTCCGAGCCGTTCTTGCCGAACCGCACCTGTTCGGCTCCAGGAATCACCTCGCAGAGGAGACGCTCGAGCGCGCGAAACTCCGGACAGGGCATGCCGATGCCTGCGAAGCGCTGGACCTGCGCCGCCACCGCCTCGGTCACGCGCGGGTAGCCATAGCCCAGGATGTTGGCGCCCCACGCGGCCGAAAAGTCGATGAAGTCGCGGCCCTGCCGATCGACGATGTGGCCGGCGTACCCGTAGGCGGCCTCCAGTGGATGCACGACTGGGTTCAGGTTCCAGTCGTGGAGCGGTTCCAAAGGTGCGGCCAGACGCGCTTCATCGGGTGGCGTCAGGTCGAGAACATCCGTTGCACCGGCCCCTGACCCAGGGGAAGACTCCGATGCCGATAGCGACGCTATCGTCTGTTCGACGCCCTCCCATCGTCCTAGCTTCCGCATGATCTTGTAGCTGCGCGCCGATTGGATCGTGCCTACGAGCTGCTCAAACGTCCGGAGACGGTCGGTCACGACATGAAGCTGCCGGCGCTGGCTTTCGACGTCCGCCCGCAGCGTCTGCCGATCCCACTCCAGGTGTTCGACCATTGCGCGTACGGCGTCAGATGTCTTCTCCGGCTCGATGATCGTGTCTGATGCACGTTCGACACGGACCGGCGGTTCCCCGGGAACAGGACCGGGAACGATTTCGCGGTTCATGAGATCCACCATCTGATGATGCAGCGCCGTCAGCGACTTCGGGATGTCGATGCCATCGGGACATTCGCACGTCCGGTTCGTGCAAGTGGCGCACGTGGCCTCGAGTGCCGGGTGAAGCCGGAAGTAGTCGACGTGCTCGAGGACTTCCGGCCGGGCGGACGGATACAGATTGATCAGCCCGCTCCGGAACATCCAGGACACCGACAGCCCCTGGCTGCACAGCGGCTCACACTTGCCGCATCGGCTGCACACCGTGCCGCGCAGTTCTGTGACCACGGCGTCGATGCGGTGCTGTTCGGGTTGACCAACGGCAATGGGACTTTCACCACTGCGAGCGTTCTCCTCGGCTTCTTCCACTGAGTTGGTGCCGGGGACCACACAGGACACTGCCGTATTGACCAGTATCGAGCGGAGCACATCGCGTGCCCTGGTCTGTTTGAGTGCCGGTCCGCCTTCGCGCCGAGGTGGCAACGTGCGGCTCTCGCACAGCAGGCCGCCACCCAGCGGCTTCATGATCATCAGGCCGATGCCAAGCCGACGGCAGAGGGGAAAGATCTCGTCTTTGTTGCGCTCGAGCGCCTCGCGGTGGCGTCCCGGAGTAGGATAGCAGCTGAGAAGGTGATAGCCGAGCACGTTGTAGGCGATCATCAACGCATCGAACGCGCCTGATGTCGCCAGCCGCTTCACATATTCTGGCGAGCCGTGGGTTGTGCAGAACGTGGCGCCCAGACGCCCCTCCTGCTTCTTGCGCTGCAGGAAATCGACCATGCCATTGCAGCCCCACACATTCTCCTTGAACGCCTCGCGGTCGTCGATGCACGCGATTCCAAACAGGTCGAGGCGATCGCCCTTGCCAAAACGCTTACACGCCGCCTCGAACTGCGCTTCGAACTGGCGGACCCGCCCGTGTCCATCGGAGGGCACATCGGCACCGTGCAAGGCGACGATGATGTGCCGGTCCGTCCGCCGGAGCGCCTGTGCGATCAGATCTTCTGCGTTCCCGTAGTCCGGCCCGGTGTGAACGATGTTGACGCCGAGGTCGAAGCTCTTGAGTAGCGTGTCGATCGCCTGGCGCTCGGGCAGCAGGCGCAACTGGCACGTGCCAAAGCCGACCGCGGACACGACGAGCCCGCTATGACCCAGCGGACGGTACTCCATCGTTCACCTCTGATGAGGAAACCGCGACGCCGCACGCGTGAGACTACTCGTCGCTGTTTCGCGAAGAGAGGCGCGATTTTAGCGCACCGGTATTGGCTCGTCTATACGCCATGACCGGCGCGTGCCGAAGGTCGGCGCTCGGCAGCATTCGGCGATGTGTGCCAGGAGTAAATTTGGCGGCCCACGGCGCCTAGAGCCGTTTCGATTTCTCTGTAGCACGTAGAGCGGGTCGTTCTGACCCGCCTCCGTTGCCGGGTCCGAAGGACCCGGCCTACATCAACTACAACGAAATCGAAAAATTCTCTAGGCGTGCAGTCCCGCGTCACAAGAGGCAATGCGTTGTCGAGCGACGTTGTGCGCCTCGAACACGTCTACTAGTATTGAGGCGGCGCCGCCCAGACGCTCGGCCCTGGGATCACGCCTTCCCAGCCGCTAAACGGGTTGACGCATCGTCCGCGGCGCATAGAATCCATGCTCGAACGGTCGTCGAGGTCGAAAAGAGGAGATCACGTGACGAACAAAGGCGAGACTTGGGTAGAAAGCCAACGCTTGCAGGAAGGCACCGCGTTCAGACAGGAATCCGGCGCGAGGCCGGATCCGTTCGCAGCCAGCCCAGTACGCGAGCTTTACACCGCCGAGAGCGCGAAGGCCATGGTCGCGAAAGTGCGTGCGGCGCTCGCCCGGGACGGTTCGACCGAAACGCTCGCCGCGCTCAACAGCGAGCTGGCACGTGGGATTGAATCGGTACTGGGGCTACTGGTTTCAGCGCATCGAGTTCTCGGCGCAGCACATCAGCTCCACCTCGAATCACAAGTGGGCTTGTTTCGACGAAGGCGGCCTCAACACTCTCGAAGGCCGGCTCACGAGCGACGAAGCGTCCATCATGCGGCCCTTTCCGAAATGGCTTTACATCGAACCAGTGCTGCCCGACCTGCGCGGCAAATCGGTGCTCGAGCTTGGCACGTGCAATGGCTTCTTCAGCTTCCGCTTCGCGGAGGCTGGCGCCGCGTCGGTCACGGGCGTGGAAGTTGTCAAGCAGACATACGACAGTGCCGTGTGGGCCGCAGGCGTGCTTGGTCACAAGAACGTCGAGTTCCTGAACACTGATTTCCTGTTGGACTTGACCCTGAAGCCCCGCGACGTCGTGTTCCTCTCCGAGGTCCACAACCATTTTCTGATGCCGTTCTATGGGCTCTGCCGCCTGGTCCACCTCGCCAACGAGACGCTCATCCTCGATACCGGCGTTCGCGATATACCCGGCCACTCGCTCGAGTTAACCAGCGGTTGGGAGCGCGATCCGGCGCGGCTACTCTTTCATAGCTTCAATTTCAGCGACGGTCTGCTGCTGGATTTTCTCAACCTCATCGGCATTGCTCCCGAGCGTGTCACGCGGTACAAAGCGCCTGGCGGCGGTCACACGCTGTACTACATCGACACCCGGCACGTCGCGGAGCGGCGGCGCGAACTCAACTATCCCGATTACCTACGCAAAGTGATCGACCTCGAGTTTGTGCTGCCCAAGGCTTGACTTCGGCCGAGACCGGCGACTGGCAAGTCCTCGGAAGGCTCGATCGGAATCACGACGGCAATCTCGACATCGTGCTGCAGTATCGGCCGGACACGTCCGTGTCTGGTTGATGAATCAAGCCGGCGAACCGATCGACTTCGGTCTGATTTGGCCTTACAGCGCAGGGCCGTCGAGAGCGAATAGCTGGTCGATCTGACCTCAGAAATGTCCCAAGAGCGAGCGTCGGCTCTCCACATGGTGCTCGCCGTGCCGCCTTATCGCTTCTCCGCAATCAGAAACATAATGTCGTAGACGTTCAAGTAGAAATCGAACCGCAGCAACCCCGTGCGCTTCAGCGCCTCATAGAGCTTCGGCTTCTGCCGTTTGATGGTGAGGATGATGTACGCGATCGTGTCGAGGCTGCGGTACACGCCGTCCGATCCCGCGTAGCGGACCGTGAACCCGTGACGATCCAGCAGCCGGGTCAGCGTCGCCTTCGAGAAGTAGTGCAAGTGGGTAGGCGGGTGGATCTGCCGCCACTTGGCGCCGCGCATCCGAGCCATCACGCTGGCAATGTCGCCCGTGGTGATGGCGATCATCCCGCCGCGGTTCATGTTGGCCGACGCTCGCTCGATGTAGAGGTGCGGATGCTGCAGGTGCTCGATCGTGTCCCACATGCAGATGACATCGACCGGCTGGGCGAGCGGATAGTCGAGGAAGTCGCCGGCGGTGGCCGTCAAGCCGAGTTCCGTCACGGCATAGGCGATCGCGTCGGCGGAGATGTCGATCCCTTCGACACTCTTGAAGTGCTCCCGCCCCACGGCGAGGAAAAAGCCGTAGGCGGAGCCGATTTCCAGGAGCCGCTTGGCCCCCGAATCGGGCACGAAGCGCAGCAGGGTCTTCAGGCGCATACGAAAGTGCTTCTCGAAGAGCGCACGTTCCGCGACGTAGTCGCGGTATTCCTTCCCCGAGAAGTACTTCGACGTATAGAGCTGGCGCAGCGTGTCGGCCGTGAGATCGACGTTGGCCGTGATGAAACCGCACACTGCACACGCGAGCAGCCCCGGTAGACTGGCGTCCCGGTAGGCTCCTCCGCAAACCAGACATGCCTGCGGTTCCACGGGCGGCTCCAGTCTATCTCGCACTCGCGGCGCGAACCGAGATGCCGCGGATCAGCGCCATCAGCCGACGCGTGTCGCCACTGGGCTGGACGGGAATAGTCGGGGCATCGAGCACGCGGACCCGAAAATCGTTCGCACCCGGCACCAGCGTCACGAGCATGTGCCACTGCCCTCCTTCGAACGTTGCCCGTTGAACATGCGGCGTCCCGTGACTCTTGATCTCGAGCTCGATGGTTCGACGCGCGCCCGGCGCGCTGGGACCGGGAACGACCTCGAAGATGAGCTCAACAGACTGTTCAACCGTCGATGACAACTGGCCGCCCAGGCCTTCCGCATCACCCTGTCCGATCCACACGATGGATCCGGGCCCGGCATAGTCGTTCTCGAGACCCCACGGCGGAGGATCGAAGAGCGGGCCAACCCGAACCACACCGGCAAGCGCCGCATCGACGGAGACCAACGGTCTCGCGCTCGGCGAAGACTCGCTGTCTGCAGCCAAGAGCACCCGGTGGCTCACCTCGCCGATCTGTTGGTACCCCCAGGGCCGGATCGACAAGCCGTAATATGGCTCGCTGAAAACGACCTCCCGCCATCGAGTCGCGCCGAGCCAATCACTCAGCGGCTGCGGATCGAATGAGGGAATCCACTTGTCGAGGACGATGATGCCTCCGACCTGCTGCGGCGCCAGACTGTCGGGATACTTGAACGCCGTGTTGTTCCTGGAGGCCGCAATGTGCATCGGGCTTCGGTCTCCGCGCGAAACGATGGGCCAGAGGTAAACCGCAGATTGCGCGCCGGCCCGCCGCAGGAACGTCGGAACCGCATAAGTGGCCTCGAACCCGTACGGCGTGCCCGAGTCCGCCACGATCAGGATCGTCTTGTTTGACGGGACATTCTCGGCCAGCAACTCGATTGCGCGATGCACTGACGCGGTTTCCGCGGTGTAGTTCGTGACGTTGATCGAGGTGGCGCTGGCCCCCTGCGCGATGATGGGGAGGACCGCCAGGACACTCAACCCCCCGAACACCCTCAGCAACGGGTGCCGCAACAGGTACGCCGTCGCCAGTGCAACGGCGCCCGCCACGCCGGCGATACTCGGCAGGAGGTAGCGTCCCTCCAGGCCGTTGCTGTACAGCACGACCTGCGGGGCCAACCAGAAGCCGAGGACGATTGCCGCGGCGACCAGCAGGTCTCGCCGGATGCAGCGGTCGAACCACATGACCCCCCAGACGGCCACGAGAACCACCGCCCCGGCCGCGCCCGGTGTACCGAGCATGCGAATCAAGCGGATCGGCGAGAGACTCGACAAGGACATGCCGCTCGCCGTCGCGCTGTAGCCGGCCGGTTTCGATAGAACCATGAACGCGACCACGCCAAGCTCGGCCGCAAAGACGAGGAGGCTGCCGACGACAAACCCTTTGGCCTCGCGCAGCGCATCCCGCCAGGTGCCGCCAGAGCGCTGCACGGCGCAGGCGAGCCGCAAGACGATCAGCGCGGGAATCAGAACGATGAAGCTCTCTTTGATGAGGCCGGCGAGCGCTGACGCTATGACCGCCAGCGCGTCCCATCAGGCGGGTCTCAGCCGGCCGGCTGCGTACACGATCGACCAGACCGCGACCGCGGCCGGCACCATGCCCGTCGTCTCCTGCGGGATGAGCGCGATCCACACCGTATTGTGAGACGCCCCCAACACGAACAGGAGAACGAAAACGGCCCCCGAAAGTCGATCGGCGCCCAGGCGCCGTAACGCAAGGTAGAACAAATAGGACGAGAGGATGCCCCAGGCTATCGTGGCCGCGTGCCAGAGATGGGGACTTGCCCCGAAGACCCGACCGGCCAGCGCGATGTAGACCCAGTATGCGGGCCGGACGCGTTGGTAGCCCTCTATATCGGCCCGAATCCGGACGAGCCAGTCCGATATGCCCCAGTCGAGCCCCGTCAAGAGGAAGTGATCTTCGACAATGTAGAATTGGGCCCGTAGCGCGGGCCCAAACACGATCAGAAACAGCAGCGAGATAGCTGCGAGCGAGAGGACGTGTTCCCTGGAGGTATGCGCTGCCCGGGCCGGGTCATTCATTGATGGTCCGGTCCACGACGTACAACGGCCGCCGCTTCACCTCCTCGAAAATGAACCCGAGGTACTCGCCGATAATCCCGAGTACGAGCAACTGCACGCTGCCAATCATCGAAATCAGGAGCGCCAGCGTCGTCCACCCCTGAGGGAGGTTGGCGTAACGCACCCAGGCGTAGAAGTGGTACGCGAGCGTCGAGAGCGCCAGCGCTGCGGTCACGAGGCTGGCATAGATGGCCAGCCGCAGTGGCTTGCGGCTGAAGGAAATGATGCCAATCGCTGCGAACCGCAGCAGCTTCCGGAGCCGGTACTTCGACTCTCCAGCCTTCCGCGTCTGCGACTGAAACACGACGAACGTCGATCGGAACCCGACCCACGAAATCAGCCCGCGAAGAAACTGATTCTGCTCGCGCAGGGCATGCTTGAAGACGTCACGCACCTTGCCCGAGATCAGCCGGAAATCCGCCGACCCGTCCTGCACGGACAGATCGGTCATGCCGTTGATGAAGCGGTAGTAGAGCGAGGAGGTGATCCGTTTGGTCGCGGACACCTCCGCCGCGTACTGGCGAACGGTGTAGACGACGTCGAAGCCCTGTTCGCCCTTCTCGAGCAGCTGCGGGATTACCGATGGCGGGTGCTCGAGATCGCAATCCATCATCACGCACCAGTCGGCCGTGGAGTGATCCATCCCGGCGACGAGCGACATCTGGTGGCCGAAGCGGGCGGAGAGGACGATCTCCGTCAACGACGGGTCCGCGGCACATAGGCGCTGCACGACATCTTCCGTCCCGTCCGTGCTCGGGTCGACGACAAAAATGATGCGCGTCTGATACCGGTCCTGAAGCGCATCGAGTTGCTGACGCAGCGCGTGATGGAAGTCGCCGATCACGGCGGCTTCGTTGAACACCGGGCAGATCACGTCCAGCGTTTTCATGAGTGGGCGATGAGGTCGTGGATACACTCCTCCGGCGACCAGGGCAGCCGGCGACCGAGCGCGGCCTCGAGAACCGCAGGCACGCCGACACTATGGTAGTCGCCCGCCGCCGGCGCGCGGCGCTCGTCAATTGTCACGGCGCGTCCGGTCTGGCGGAGGATTTCCTCGATGAAGGCGCGCGCCGTCGTGCCGCGGCCGGTGCAGACGTTAGCGAGGCCGCCCGACCAGCCCCCGGCCGCAAGCGAGGCGATGGCGCCGGCCGCCGTCCCCACCGTCAGATAGTCGCGTTCGTAGTCGAGCGCGCCGGTCTTCAGCACGGCATCGCCCCGGACGATGGCGTCCACAAAGCACCGCGGCACCTGCATCGGGTTCATACCTGGGCCGACTACATTGAAGAGTCGCAGGACGTTGAACCTGAAGCCCTCCCGGTTTTTTGCTAAGGCAAACAGCGTCTGGAACCACTTGCTGCGTCCGTAGTCGGTGTGCGGTTGGCAGGCATCGGTCTCTGCGGCCGGGTGATCCGTCGGCCCCAATTCAGCCGCGGATCCCAGCACGAACACGGGCACGTCGCACCGGCCGACCCGCTCGAGCGCCGACGCGAGCCGGATGGTGGGCATGACGTTGCCTTCGTACAGTTCGTGGAATCCCTGGCCGCGGTGGTGAGTGAGGCCGGACGCCTGGATGATCGCGCTTGGCGCGTGCGTTCGTAACAAGTCGTCGATCAGGCGGGGGTCGCCCTGCCGCAGCACGCCACTCGGCGCCGCGATCGCGCGCGCACAGGTTATATTTCGAAGCTGCTCGATGATCGCGCGGCCGATGAAGCCTGACGCTCCGAAGACCAGGATATCCCTCATGGGAGGAACTCGCTCTTCCGCGCCTCGAAGATGTCGGTGGCCTGCGCGTAGTCTTCATGCCGGCCGATGTCGAGCCACAAGCACTCCTGCGGCAGCGTCTGCACCCGCTTGCCCGCGGACATCAGGGCGTTGAGCAGGTCGGGCATGTCGAGACGCGTGCCCACGCTCAGGTGCGGGGCGATGTCCGCCCGGGTCAGCGCATTCACGCCCATGCTCACCTGATAGCTGTATGTCGGCTTCTCGATGTAGCGCGCGAGAAGTCCGTTCTCGGATTCGATCACGCCGAAGTCGATCTTTACTTCGCGGCGGAACGTGCAGATGCTGGCCGCGGCAGCGGCAGCGCGGTGCGCCCCGAGCACCCGATTGTAGCGGACCGTCGTCAGGAGATCGCCGTTCATGACGAGGAAATAATCGTCGAGCCGATCCAGCAGGTTCGCCAGCGGGCCCGCCGTTCCCAGTTCGCCGAGTTCCTGTGCGTAGGCGATGTGCAGGCCGAAGCGATCGCCGTGGCCAATCACGGCCTCGAACAGGTGCGGCAGGTAGCCAAGTGCCAGGATGATCTCTTCGATCCCCGCCGCCTTCAACTGCCGCAGGATGATCTCGATGATCGGCAGATCCCCAAGCGGCATCAGCGGCTTGGGAATGACCGTGGTGTACGGCTTGAGCCGCGTGCCTTTGCCTCCGGCGAGGATGACGGCCTGCATGTCAGACGGCGTAGCGGTCGGTCTGATAAAGCGCGAGGTGATCGCGGATGTAATCGACAGTGCGGCTCAGGCCGTCCTCGAGGCTGACCTGCGGGGTCCATCCCAGCAACCGCTCGGCTTTTGATCGGTCGCACAGGAGTCGCATGACCTCACTCTGTTCCGGGCGCACCCGTGCTTCGTCTGTCTGAACTTGAAATTCCCGCCCGAGCAGCGTCTTCACGCGGTCGACGATATCGCCGATCGAGACTTCGCGCCCGGAACCGATGTTGATCACTTCGCCGATCGCCGCGTCGGATTCGGCCACGCGAAGAAAGCCGCTGACGGTGTCCGAGACGTAATTGAAGTCGCGCAACGGCGTCAGCGATCCCACCTTGACCGTGCCACCGGCCAGCGCCTGCGCGATGACCGACGGAATCACCGCGCGCGCCGACTGACGCGGCCCGTAGGTGTTGAACGGCCGGATGGTCGCGACGGGAATGCCGAAGCTGAGGTGAAAGCTTTCCGCCAGCTTGTCCGCCCCAATCTTGCTAGCGGCGTACGGCGACTGGGCCTGAAGTGGATGCTGCTCGTCGATCGGGGCGTAGCGAGCCGTGCCGTAGCATTCCGACGTCGAGGTCACGACGACCCGCCGCGGGCCGTTGGCGCGCGCGGCGTTGAGGATATTGAGTGTTCCCAAGATGTTGGTCGCGACGTAGGACGACATCGCCGCGTATGAATAGGGAATGCCGATCAAAGCTGCCAAGTGGAAGATGACGTCGTGGTCACTGGTGGCCGCCAGCATCAGCGGCGCGTCTTCGACGTTGCCGTAGACGATCTGGATGTGCGCGCGGGCGGTCGATTGCGTCAGGTGGCCGGCAAATCCCGATGAGGAGTACTTGACGAGAGCGGTGACGGCCGCACCCTGTTCGACCAGGGCATCGCAGAGATGGCTGCCAATGAAACCGGCAGCGCCGGTCACGAGGACGCGGGACTGCGACCATCGAAATGATGACCACTGAGCGGGCATGGGCCAGAGGACTATCACCCGCTACACTGCGGATTGTCAACGTGGCGCGACGCGCCGCGGGGCGCGCGCCTGCCCCGGTTCTGCTGGCCCGCGTCTCGGTTGATCCGAGGGCCGCCCGCGAATGACGTTGGCCGCGCTAGAAGCGGTAGACGGCAGAGAGTGAAAAGGTCTGCGACCGCTTCGAGATATCGTACGCCGCATCGACTTGGAACTTCGGATACGCCAGGCCGAAGCCCGGCGCGATGTGCCACTGTCCGTCGGTCTCCTCCGAGTAGAGCAAATCCAGTTGCGCATCGTAGTAGGTCGAGCTCGGCTCGTAAGTCAGTCGATGTGGGGTTACGTAGGCGCCCCCGGCCCGGAACGACATCACCCGATCGCCGCTAACCATCGCGTACTCCGTGCCGAAGCGAGTCTGGTTCGAGTCGGGGTAGTTGAGATCCATCAGGATGGCCGTGTGTCCGGGCCCTTCGGTCGTACCGTTGATGTCGGTCATTTCGTCGCTCAACTGCGAGAAGAGGACGCGATCGTACTGCACGGACACGAGCCATCGATCGGTGGCTCGATACGCGCCGCCGATCGAATAGACGTCGGGAACGTTGAATGTTCCTTCCTGATCCGGATAGATGGGTTCACCCGGAAAGAAGGGATGACCGGCGCCCCAGGTGGAACGCACGGTGTAGGGAAATTTCGGGTTGAGTCGAACCGCCACCTCCGATGCTCCACGGTTTGCCGACCGGGCGGAATAGCACTCCAAGGTTGGCAGCAACGCCCAGGTCGTCGCCCGTCTCCTCGTTGACGCTCTCCGCGTTGGACTCCGCGAAGTTCGGCGGCCCGTACACCTGGCCCAGGCCGACATAGTTGCGGGGATCCGCCGGCGGAATCGAAGAGATCTCCGGCGGTCGATAAGCCACGACGACCCTGGTGTCGAACGAGAAATCTGACAGCGCGAGACCACCACCGATGGCCAGGCCGTTGCCAAAGCGGTACGCCAGTGCTACGCCGTAGTTCGTCAGATCGAGCTCGCTCGTGCCCTGATACGGGCGAATCCGATCGTCGGAGGAACCGGCGACGCTGAGAAACGGTCCTTCCGAGAGAATCTGTGCCCGAAACTGCGACTGCTTGTGCAAGTAGACGCCGATCGCCCACCGCTGCTTCGGGAAGACCGCAGAGATGAACGACGGGCCGCCCGTCGTTCTGCCCGTTTCGTTGTTCTCGATGTCGGCGATGTTATCGACACCGATGTTGGTCGGCGGGCCGAACGCATGACCCTTCGAAGGCGTGAAGCTGTCCACGAGCCAGATGCGGCCTTCTCCGGAGATCTCAGGACGCGTCAGCTGCGTGAGCCCGGCAGGATTGGCTACCGCGGCGGTCGCATCGTCCGCAATGGCCACAAAGGCGCCGCCAAGACCGAGGCTGCGGGCGCCCGGCAATGGGAAATCGAACTGGACGCCCGAGTTGATCTGCGAGTTGCTTTGCGCAGTTACGGTGTCAGGCGATACCAACACGACGAAAAGCAAGAGTAACGAGAACCAGTTGTTTCGAAGCAGACACAGAACACGACGGCCAATAGCGAATCGAATCAAGTCCACGCTTCGCCCCACTTTCCATATTTAGCTCAGTCAGGAGCTGACTGAGCCTAGACAAGGCCACGTAACTCGTCAAGAAATTACTGGGCTGAACGCATTTTGTAGTGCATCTCAGAGTTGTTGTTGGATGCCGGTCCGGCGAGGCTCGTTATACTTACACGGTGACGACAACACCTCTCTTACGCTGGGCGCGTCCCATTCGGGCGTTGTCGATCTGCGGCGTGATGGTGATGGCGATCGCCGTGGACGCAGTCGCACAACTCCAGACCGCGCCGTATGTGTCCGGATTGAACGCGCCGGTCGAGTTCGTCCAGGATCCATCATCGTCGTCCGTCCAGTTCGTCGTCGAGCACGGTGGGCGGATTCGAGTGATTGAGAACGGCGTGCTGCTGCCGATGCCATTCCTCGATGTGTCGGGCGTCATTTCCATCGGCGGCGAGCGCGGCCTGCTCGGTCTTGCGTTTTCGCCAGACTACGCAGTATCGCGCCGATTTTTTATCAACTTTACCGACACGAACGGGAATACGGTGGTGGCGCGGTTCAAGCGATCGATCGGCAATCCACTCGTCGCCGACCCAGCGACGCGGTTCGATCTGCGGTGGGGCGGCGGCGAGCGGTTCATCGTGCAGCCGTTCGCGAACCACAACGGTGGACGCCTCGCGTTCGGTCCTGACTTGATGTTGTATGTGGCGCTGGGCGACGGCGGTGCAGGTGGCGATCCGCTCAACACCGCCCAGCGGCCGGACACGCTGCTTGGCAAACTCCTCCGCATCAACGTACTCGTCGATGACGATCACCCCGACGGGTACGTCGTGCCAGGTGACAATCCGTTCGTGGATGGTGTGCCGGTTCCAGCGCTGCCCGAGATCTGGGCGTTTGGTCTCCGCAACCCCTGGAAGTTCAGCTTCGACGATCCGGCACTCGGCGGGACGGGCGCTATGTTGATCGGCGACGTCGGTCAGAACGCCTACGAGGAAGTGGACTACCAGCCGCCCGCTGTCGGCGGCAGGAATTACGGCTGGCGCGTATTCGAAGGCGCGCATCCCTACATCGGGTCACCCGGACCGGCGTATCTGCCGCTCGCCGGTCCGATTGCGGAGTACGACCACACCCTCGGCAGCTCGATCACTGGGGGGTTCGTGTACCGCGGCTACTCGCTCGGTGCGGCCTATCGGGGCCGCTACTTCTACGGTGACTTCGTGACGGCGCGCGTCTGGTCGATCGCACTGACTCCGGCCGGTGACGGCGCAGTGACGGTGTCAGCGCCCATCGAGCACACGGCCGAACTTGGTGGATCCGGTGCTATCGGCAACATCAGCGCGTTCGGCCTCGACGCTGCGGGCGAGTTGTACATCGTCAGTTACGCGTCCGGACAGATTCTGAAGGTCGTGACTCCCACTGAGTACCGCCCACTCGACCCGTCCGATATCGACGGCGACAACAAGGCGGATCCCGTGGTGTGGCGGCCCTCAACGGGCGCGTGGCTCGGCACCAGGAGCTCCGATGGCGGCAGCCTCGATCACCTCTGGGGCGGTGGTTACGCTCCCTACAACGATCTTCCCGTACCCGGCGATTACGACGGCGACGGAAGGACAGATGTTGCGATCTGGCGGCCGTCCTCCGGGATTTGGTACATCCGGCGAAGCACTGATGGCACGATGCAGACGTTTCACTGGGGGGGCGGATTCCCTCCGTACAACGACGTCCCCGTTCCCGGCGATTACGACGGTGATGGCCTGACCGATGTCGCGATATGGCGTCCGACTAACGGCATCTGGTACATCCGGCGCAGTTCCGACGGTATGACGCTCAGCAAGGCATGGGGTGGAGGATTCCTGCCTTACAACGACACACCGGTCCCTGCCGACTACGACGGAGACGGCAAGACCGACATCGCGATCTGGCGGCCGTCGGACGGCTTCTGGTGGGTGTTCCGAAGTGCTGACGGCGGCACGACCAGTCTCCGGTGGGGCGGAGGGTACGCGCCATACTTCGATGTGCCGGTTGCCGGCGATTTTGACGGCGACGGCCAGTCGGATATTGCAGTCTGGCGGCCGCATGAAGGCATGTGGTACGTGCATCAGAGCACGACCGGCACCATGCTCAGCGTGCACTGGGGCGGTGGATACCCCCCATACAACGACGTGCCCGTGCCCGGCGATTTCGATGGAGACGGCAGAACCGACATCGCTATCTGGCGTCCCGGCGAAGGTTTCTGGTACGTGCGTCGCAGCTCGGACGGCATCATGCTGGTGCTCCAGCTAGGGGCACAGGGCGACGTGCCGTAACACATCGCGCGTGCGGCGATCGCCTCGAATCGCGCGTGCGTGATCGCGAGCTCGAGAAGACCGACATCTACACCCTCCGTCGTATCGTCCCGGCCGATCGCGGACGGGCCTGAGGGAGCGCTGACGAGGGTCTGGCAAGGACCCGCGACTCGTTATACTCGCTGCATGACGACAACACGTCTCGTACGCTGGGCACGTTCCATTCGGGCGTTGTCGATCTGCGTCGCCACAGTGTTCGCGATCCCCGTGGACGCATTCGCGCAACTCCAGACCGTGCCGTATGTGTCAGGATTGAACGCGCCGGTCGAGTTCGTCCAAGATCCATCATCGTCGTCCGTCCAGTTCGTCGTCGAGCACGGTGGGCGGATTCGAGTGATTGAGCACGGCGTGTTGCTGGGGACGCCATTCCTCGATGTGTCAAGCGCCATTTCCTTCGACGGCGAGCGCGGTCTGCTCGGGCTCGCGTTTTCGCCAGACTATGCGGTGTCGCGCCGATTTTTTGTCCAATTCAACGATACGAACGGGAATACGGTGGTGGCGCGGTTCAAGCGATCGATCGGCAATCCGCTCGTCGCCGACCCGGCGACGCGCTTCGATCTGCGGTGGGGCGGCGGCGAGCGGTTCATCGTGCAGCCGTTCGGGGGCCACAACGGTGGACGCCTCGCGTTCGGTCCTGACTTCATGTTGTATGTGGCGCTGGGCGACGGCGGTTCAAGTGGCGATCCGCTCAACACCGCCCAGCGGCCGGACACGCTGCTTGGCAAACTCCTCCGCATCAACGTGCTCGTCGATGACGATCACCCGGAAGGGTACGTCGTGCCAGGTGACAATCCGTTCGTGGATGGTGTGCCGATTCCGGCCCTGCCCGAAATCTGGGCATTTGGTCTTCGCAACCCCTGGAAGTTCAGCTTCGACGATCCGGCGCTCGGCGGGACGGGCGCCATGTGGATCGGCGACGTCGGTCAGGACGCCTACGAGGAAGTGGACTACCAGCCGCCCGCTGTCGGCGGCAGGAATTACGGCTGGCGCGTTCTTGAAGGTGCGCATCCCTACAACGGATCGCCCGGACCGGCATATCTGCCGCTCGCCGGTCCGATTGCGGAGTACGACCACACCGTCGGCAGCTCGATTACTGGGGGGTTCGTGTATCGCGGCTCCTCGCTCGCTGCGGCCTATCGGGGCCGTTACTTCTACGGGGACTTCGAGAGGGCGCGCGTCTGGTCGATCGCAGTGACTCCGGCCGGTAACGGCGAAGTGACAGTGTCGGCGCCCATCGAGCACACGGCCGAACTTGGTGGATCCGGCACGATCGGCAACATCAGCGCGTTCGGCCTCGACGCCGCGGGCGAGCTGTACATCGTCAGTTACGCGTCCGGACAGGTTCTGAAGGTCGTGACTCCGACTGTCTACCGCCCACTCGACCCGTTCGATATCGACGGCGACAACAAGGCGGATCCCGTGGTGTGGCGGCCATCAACGGGCGCGTGGCTCGGCATCAGGAGCTCCGATGGCGGCAGCCTCGATCGGCTCTGGGGCGGTGGTTACGCTCCTTACAACGATGTTCCCGTACCCGGCGATTACGACGGCGACGGAAGGACGGATATCGCGATCTGGCGGCCGTCTTCCGGGATCTGGTACATCCTGCGAAGCTCAGATGGCACGATGCAGACGTTTCACTGGGGCGGCGGATTCCCCCCATACCACGATGTTCCCGTTCCCGGCGATTACGACGGTGATGGCCTGACCGATGTCGCGATATGGCGTCCGACTAACGGCTTCTGGTACATCCGGCGTAGTTCCAACGGTACGATGCTCAGCAAAGCATGGGGTGGAGGGTTCCTTCCTTATAACGACACCCCGGTCCCTGCCGACTACGACGGGGACGGCAAGACCGACATCGCGATCTGGCGGCCGTCGGATGGCTTCTGGTGGGTGTTCCGGAGTGCTGACGGCGGCACGACGAGTCTCCGGTGGGGTGGAGGGTACGCGCCGTACTTCGACGTGCCGGTTGCCGGCGATTTTGACGGCGACGGCCAGTCGGATATTGCAGTCTGGCGGCCGCATGAAGGCATGTGGTACGTGCATCAGAGCACGACCGGCACCATGCTCAGCGTGCACTGGGGCGGTGGATACCCCCCATACAACGACGTGCCCGTGCCCGGCGATTTCGATGGAGACGGCAGAACCGACATCGCTATCTGGCGTCCCGGCGAAGGTTTCTGGTACGTGCGTCGCAGCTCGGACGGCATCATGCTGGTGCTCCAGCTAGGGGCACAGGGCGACGTGCCGTGAAACTAGCGCGTGCATCCGAGCGACTGCGATGTCGGCAAACGCCGCGATCGCCTCGAATCGCGGTGCGTGATCGCGTGTAGCATTCGGTCCACCGTTCAAGCGACTCGTGACGCAATGACGATCGTCCTGAGTCTGCGTCTTGGTTGAAGACCATGTACCGTGCAGGACGGGATCCATCCGGAGGTGGTATCGCCCGAAGAGATCGCGTACACCCTCCTCTCATACGCAACAGCCGATTCGGGGCTGTCCACTTTCTGCACGCGACACCCACCGACTGTACCTCGTGAATTGGAAGGCACTGCGAGCTTCATCTCGTGATTGTCGTCTGATTGCGAACATCCGCTAGAAACCTTCTCGGCGGCGTCAACTCATCACGCCGGCCTCGCACAAGACGATTCCGTCCAGCATGAGGTAGTAGCAGTTCAGAAGGAACGGTCGTAGCCTCTTTGGGACGTGTCCACTGAACCGTCGAACTCTTTGTCCAAAGCTGCCGATCATTTGCCAGAAGCTCAGGGTTGCGGAGGCGCCGCGACCTGGCTGATGCGGCAAAGCGGCTGCCCTGCGCCATCGATCGGATAAAGCGCATAGGGTGGGCCGTCCCCGAGACGCGCGAATCCCAACCAGCCATCAGGCCTCTTACCGATCCTGATTGAGGCGATCACTGCGGCTACCACCGCCGGCTCGGGTGGGCTCGGTGTCGTGATGAGCGGCGCCGGGCGGACACGCCCGACAACCGTCCCAGAACGGTCGGCGAGCAGCGCACCGGCGGCCTCATCCGGCAACGTGCCGGCGATACGCCATCCCGGGTTCTTGGGGATGGGCGCCAGCGTTGCGGCTCCACGTGCGCAGGTGGCGACTTCACCGTTCGTCACGGATCTCCCCACCGCCTCATCGTAGGCGATGGGGTCGCGTGCCGCGCGGAGATAGCGGCTGCCCTCGTAGACGACGGGGGTGATCGGATGCAGCGTTGCGATCCATTCGTCGTCGTTGACCCCAATCGCGACGGCGAGGCCGGCGGCAGTGATGTTGTCGGCCTTGGCCTTCCAGACTGTGCCGACCAGGACGTTCGCGGGAACCAGCGCGGCTGATCCGAGAAAAATCGTCCACGCCAATGCCCTGGTATGGTTCAGCAGCCGGCATCGCTGTGCGTAGCTGAACCACCACAGGATGAGAGCACCGTGATAGACGAAGGCGTAGGTCCCGTAGCGAGACTGCGCTGCCTGAAGTGGACCAAACTGCGCTCGTCCCATTGTCGCCATGGCGTCGCTGGCCATAGCAAAGAGCATCGTGACTGCCGCGAACCACTCGAGGCGCGGCGCTCGCGCGCCGTCGAGGCTGGTTCGGAGCACCGCGAAGACGCCCAGCAGGAACAGCAGCGTTCCGACCGCGATCGCCGCGGGGATGCTCGCGTATGCCAGCGCCGAGCCGTAAAAGGTGAGGAAATAAGAGGCATGGGCGCCGACTGACGGCGACGACCACTGCTGTCCGGCCGGCGGAGGCCCGTGCTGCCAGGGTGCGCCGACCAGCAGCAGATAGGCGGCCCCGAACGCGACCGTCAAGGCGGCGAACCCAGCCACGAGCCGCGGGCGTTGCTGCTGTCGCCACGCGATGAGCGCCAGCGCAGGAGCTGCCGCGAACCCGTTGGTGGTCGTCAGCGCCGCCAGCCACGTTGCGAAGGTCGCTGCTCCAACCCACCAGGTCCGACGGCTGGATGCGTAAGGCGGCGCATTGAGTAGCGCCGTGAAGGCCACGAGCGCAAACAACTGTACGAGCGGAAAGAGAATCGCCGCCGGGAATACGATCGATTGCAACTGGAAAGTCGAGAAAACGAAGACGGTGACGAGGCCGGTGAGAAAGAGTCGGGCGTTGCCGCTCCACCGTTGCCCAATCTCGAACCAGAAGATGGCACCGATGCCGAGCTGTGCCAGCAAGGCGATCACGAACAGCGTCCAGCCTTGACCGCCCTCGAGCCGGTACTGCCATACGTGAATGATGCGTGCGACCGGTATAACGTGTTCGTTGTGCGGCGTGAACAGCCAGCGGAGCGACATCGGTGTCGTGAGGATGGCATTGAGCCAATCCCAGTCGTCGCGGTACGGCACCGTGAAGCGAGCGGCGATGCTGAAGAAGATGAACACCGCCAGCACCGCCAGGCCGAGCATGAACTCTGCGCGCGCCAGCGGCAACGGCAACGGAAAGTCGGATAACGCGCTGACAGATCGCGCCATCGCTGTTGACGGCGGTGGCGCAGAACTCGGAGTGGCAGGCATCAAGACAGCCGCGCGGTCGCACAAATTGCGCTGACGCACTCTATCGTAGTTTCCGACTCGGACGACAGGAAGCATCGGCCGTGTCGCGTTGGCATGAGTGAATCGCGGATGCGGCCGCTGAGGGTCCCCCAGCCAGCCCGGCAGTACAATACGCGTGCGTTCAGCGCGATGCGTATCGGATTCGACGGCAGAAGCCTGGCATCACCGGCAGGTGGCGTGCGGCGGTACGCAGGCGAGCTCCTCGACGAGCTCGTCCGGATCGGCCCGAGTGACACGATCGTCATCTTTGGCGCATCGGTCGATGCGCGGCAGCCGCGCGCGGCGCAAAGCGTCCCCGTCAGGCACACCCTGCCGACGAACCTCGGCTGGTCGCTGATCGATCTTCCGCGCGCCATCCGCCGTGAACGGCTGGACGTCTTTCACGCACCTGCTTACACGGCCCCGCTTCGCGTGACCGTTCCGCTGGTGCTCACGATTCACGACGTCAGCTATGAGCGGCATCCCGAATGGTACCCATATCGACGAGACGCGGTTCGACGCGTGTTCTACAGGCGAAGTGCCAGGGCCGCCAACGTGATCGTCACCGACTCTGATTTTTCGCGACGGGAGATCGCTGCGGCCTACGATCTGGGCCCGAATCACATCAGGGTCGTCCCGCTCGGCGTCGGCCGTCCCTTCATCACTACTACACCGCCTCGCCCGCCGGCGGACACAGAGCAACCGTATGTCCTTCACGTTGGCGATCTCCACGTGAGACGCAATCTGCGAATGCTCGTACGGGCACTGGCGCGACTCTCATCTGTGTCCGCGCGCATCACGCCGCCGCGGCTGGTGCTGGCCGGCGCCGACCGCGGAGAGCACGTTCACATCGCGGCCGAGGCCCAGCGCGCGAACATTCACGTGCAGTTCGCCGGAACGCCAGACGATGACGCGCTCGCGTCCCTTTATGCCGGTGCCGCAGCGTTCGTTTATCCCTCGCGGTACGAAGGCTTCGGATTGCCGCTGCTGGAGGCGATGGCCTGCGGTGCGCCGGTGATCGGTGCACGTGCCGGCGCAATTCCTGAAGTCATCGGCGACGCCGGAATGCTCGTGGACCCGGACGATGAAGCCGCTATGGCTGCATCAATCGGCCGTTTGATGACTGATGCCGACATCGCGGATGGATTTCGCAGAGCCGGCCGGAAGCGGGCGATGGAGTACACGTGGGAACGCACAGCCCGCCAGACAACTGCCGCATATGAGGAAGCGATTCACAGCGTCGCGGAAGCCGGGAGGCGTGCCGTTCGATGAGCACAGGCTCCGACATCGAGGTTTCGGTGATCGTGCTCAACTACAACGGCCGCCAGTGGCTCGAGGGCTGCCTGACTGCGGCCCTCGCGCAAATGAACGATCGCGAGGAGCTTATCCTCGTCGACAATGCGTCGACAGACGATTCCGTCGAGCTCGTACGTGTACGCTTTCCCGCTGTACGATTGCTCGCGCTGGACCAGAACGTCGGATTTGCACGGGGCAATAACGTCGGAGCGGGGATCGCTCGCGGACGCTTCATCGCATTCCTGAACAACGACACCATTCCTCAACCAGGATGGCTGAGCGCGTTGAAAGCGCCCTTCGATCGCGATCCATCAGCCGCCGTGACGACATCCAGAATCGTGTACCTCCATGATCCGTCTGTCGTTGATAGCGCCGGTGATGGCTACCTTCGCGCCGGCGGCGCATTCAAGCGTTTCCATGGGGCTCCATCGGCGTCCGCCGGCCAGCCGGGAAATGTTTTCGGCGCCTGCGGAGCCGCGTGCATGTTCAGAAAGGACGTGTTCATGGAGCTTGGAGGATTCGACGACGACTTCTTCATGATCTACGAGGATGTAGACCTCTCGTACCGCGCGCGCCTGCGGGGATACCGATGTACGTACGTGCCAAACGCAATCGTGCATCACGCGGGAAGCGGCGCGTTAGGCCGCAACAGCCCGATGTCGGTCTATCTTGGGCAGCGCAACCTCGAATGGACGTACCTGAAGAACACGCCGTGGCCGCTGCTCATTCGTTCCCTCCCGAGTCACGTGTTGTATGACGCCGCCGGTTTGCTCGCATACGCATCTCGAGGCCTTCTCGGACCGTACCTGAAGGGCAAACTCGCGGCACTGCGCGGCATCCCCAGACTTCTTCGGAAGCGCTCCGCGGTCCAACGTATGCGGTCGGTTTCGAACCAGGTTCTCTGGCAGGCGATGGACGGCAACTGGATCCGCGCGAAACGGGCGGAAAAGCGCTTCGACTTCAGGCCGTGACTCAAAGCAGTTCTGCGGCATCGAGTTCGCGACGCTTCGCCACAGTCGATCCGATCTGGATCAAGTCGGCCTCGACGACGATCGCGACGATTCTCGGCCAGGCGCCGGGCTTCCTCATACCAATCGCCGTGGCGCGCATACTGGGCGCCACGGCCGCCACCGACGCCTTCTTTCTCGCGCTGGCGATCGTGTCATTCGTCCTCAATGCGGTTTCCGGCGCCACGCAGCATGCGCTCGTCCCGGTGCTGATCGCGCTCGAGCGTCCACGCGCGCGCGCGCTGCTGGCGCTGGTCCAGACCAGGGCAGCGACCGTCGCCGCCACGGCGATCGCGGCGATCATCTTCGGGCTGGCGCTGTGGTCGCCCGTGTCGGCGCCCCTCGTGGCGCTTCTGCTGCCATTCACGCTGGCGGCGGTCCTTGCCTCTGTCTGGACGGGGGCGCTGTATGCCGAGCGGCACTATGTCCTTGCGTCGATCGCGCCGGCGATCCGTAGCGTCGGCGTGCTGGCGATGCTCTGGTGGTTTGGTGGCAACTACGGCGTGCGCGCACTCGTGTGGGGATACACGCTCGCCGAGTTGTGCCGTGCGGCCGTCCTCGCCTTCAGTCTCGCGCCGCCCCGGCCGACCCTGCGCCCCACAGGTGCGGCCGCGCGCGACGATCTGACGATGTTTCTCCGAACGGGCGGCGCCCAGGCCGCCGGCTCGGCGCTCCTCGCCCTGGTCCCGGTCATCGATCGTTTCTACGCCGCATCGCTGCCGGACGGCAGCGTGTCGCTGCTCGACTATGCCGAACGCGTGTGCCAGGCGCCTGTTGGCCTGCTGATGTCCGGCTTCCTGGTTGTAAGCCTCGCGCAATGGAGCCACGACGCGGCGCAGGGCGACTCGCTGGAACGGCTCAGGAGCAAAACGCTGCGCAGCTCGATCGTGCTCTGCGGCGTCTCGCTTGCGCCGATCATTCTGCTGCTCGTCTTCCGGCACTCGGTGGCCTCGCTGCTGTTCGGCCGCGCGCATCTCGCCGACGATGATCTGATCGTCCTCGGCAACACGCTGGCCGGATATCTGCTCGGCCTGCCGATGCTGCTCGCCGGGTTGATCTACGCGCGCGCCTTCCTCGTGCTGCGCCGGACCGACTGGCTGCTGAAGGTCAGCGTCGCGCAGCTGGCCGCGAAATTCGCCCTGAACGCCGTGCTGATGCCGTTCCTGGGACTCCCGGGCATCGCAGCGGCGACCGCTGCCGTCTATGCCCTTGGATCGATCGCTCACGTCTGGCGTCTACACTCCGGACGACTGACGGTGGCGGACACGCCATGACGAAGCCGGCACGTGCGGGACTCCCCCGCCAGAGCTCGATGCGATCCATCGCCGCACTGGACAATTTCCGCAACTGCTCATCTGTGAAGCGGAGTCGGGAGTGGGGCCAATACGGGATCAAGAACACACGCGGCGAAGTTCCGTTCCCCGAAGGAGAGCTGCTAAAGAATCGTCAGCTCGGGCTGGGCGGGCTGAGGTTCTTCTCAACCTCTGTGAGCGTGATCATCATCATCATCGGATCGACCGGACACTCGTGAAATCCGGCACGTGCATAGAAGCGCTTCGCGTCGTCCGACATCGCATGAAGCAGCACCGCGCGAATGCCAGCGATTTGAGCGGCGGCGATGGTGCGGAGCAGGGAATCCTTTAGAAGCGCGGAACCAAGACCTTGTTTCTGGTAGGCGGAATCGACAGCCAAACGCGCAAGCACTATTACCGGAATTGGATCCGGCATGTTGCGCCTCGTTTTGGCGGACACGTCCTTGTGAGCAACCGCGCCGTTCGCAAGCGCATAGAAGGCAACCCCACGTCTGCCTTCTGTCACGACGTAGGTCCGTGAGGTGCCCAGCGCCTCATTCGCAAGCGCTCGCCGTTTCAACCAGTTGTCGAGTTCAGGTGTACCGGAGTCGAAAGCGCTAACGTCGTGCTCGGCTGTCAGGTGCTCTGGAGCGCTAATTCCTGCCGCACTCATCGCTCCCAGGGCGCTTTTCTAGAGAGAAGCTCGCGCAGACGCGGGTTCTCGGCGGGAGACGCATCCAGGGCGGCGTTGAACTTCGCGAACGCATCCGTGTCCAGCTGAAAAAACCGCTGGTCGAGAAGTACACTTGTCGCTTCACGGGTTGCCGCATCCAGAACGAACTGAGTACGGTCCTTCCCGGCAGCTTTAGCGGCTCGATCGATGAGCGTGCGTCGCTCTTCCTCGATGCGGATGTTGATGGTTCGTGTCCGCGCTGCAGTGGGTGCCATGGTCTGCTCCCTATGCGACGCCCATGTCGAGACGCCGATGTCCCTACTTTAGCGTTATGTATACACGATGTCAACACATCATCTAGGACCTCTTGCGGACATCGTCCAGTCCGACTTGTTCGCCCGTAACACATTACAAGTAAATGACTTATAGCTGAACGACGAGACCGGCTGATCTTATGAGATTTACGTGCGTGGCTCGGCAGGCCGGCTTCGAAACCCGTGGAGCCGGCTCGGCCGGCGCAGCGAGACGCGGCTGCTCTCCTCGCACACCGTCGGCGTGGATCGCAAGCCGGCGCGCGGGACGTGGGGCCCGGCACGAAGGTCAATGGACAACTACGATTTCTGCGCTCAATTCGTCGAGCGGCTCGGGTCGCCCGATCGGCCGCTCACGGTTCTCGATTACGGCACCGGCCGGGCGACCATCGTGTCGCGCCTCCGCGCCAAAGGGATCGCCGCATTCGGCTGCGACGTGTTCTACGGTGGCGCGACCTGGCGCAACGACGTGCCGCCGGAGTATTTCGCCGAAGGGATCGTCCGCGACATGCCCGACGGCCGCATTCCGTTCGACGCCAACACCTTCGACGTGGTGGTGTCGAATCAGGTCTTCGAGCACGTCCCGGATCTCGCCGCGGTGCTCGAGGAGATCCATCGCGTGCTGCGGCCTGGCGGCGTCCTGCTGTTCCTTTTCCCCGATCGGAGCATCTGGCGCGAGGGGCACTACGGCCTGCCGTTCCACCATCGATTTCGGCGCGGCTCCACCCCGCGGCTGTGGTACTCGGCGGCGTGCCGGGCGCTCGGGGTCGGCTATCACCATGAGCGCAAACCAGTCTGGGAGTGGAGCCGGGAGGCGTGCGACTGGATCGACAGGTGGACTTACTACCGGCCCTACGATGAGATCGCCGCCACGTTCGGCAAACGCTTCGTTTGTCAACAGCACCACGAAGCGTTCTGGCTGGACACAAGGTTCGGCGCAAGCAGACCGCTGATCC
This sequence comes from Vicinamibacterales bacterium, assembly GCA_963784045.1. Classification (GTDB taxonomy): domain Bacteria; phylum Acidobacteriota; class Vicinamibacteria; order Vicinamibacterales; family JAMQPK01; genus JAMQPK01. The sequence continues at coordinate 148,838 of CAWAPZ010000019.1, read as the reverse complement.
GATCGGCGCCGCGCGCGCTCAAGATCGCCGTCGTGCGCAAGTGGGTCGGGATGATCGGCACCGTCCGCAAACCTGGCCCGGACATCGCGTCCGATCGGATCCAAACGGTGCTCGACGAATCGCAGAATTGAGACGCGCCTATCGCGCGACGGGCCTCAAATGCGCGAGCGGCGAGTTCGGCCAGATTCGATTCATAAGCTATGCAAGACTGCGCGCCGCGACGAAGCGGCGCGACCACGCAATCAACACGAAGGCCTGCCACAGCAGATCCGGCCGATGATGACGACCTTCCGAGAACTCGCGCCAGAGCCTTCGAATGGGAGCGGGGTCGAGACCCAATTGATCCAAATCATCCCCGGCGCAGTAGTCGTTCATCCGTTCGCGCAGCGGGCCGCGAAACCAGTCGTTCAGAGGAACGCCGAATCCCATCTTCGGACGATCGATGAGATGACGCGGCACGCGTTTGTCGAGCAATCGTCTGAGCAGCCACTTGGTCGAGCCGCCCCGCCGTTTCATTGCGAGCGGCAACCCGATCGCGAGCTCCGCCACACGATGATCGAGCAACGGCGCCCGGACTTCGAGCGCCACTGCCATCGACGCGCGATCGACCTTGGCAAGGATATCGTCGGGCAGGTATGAGACGAGATCGAGCAGCGGCGGCCGCTCGGCGAGCGGAATTCCCGCCAGCCGCGAGAGCATATCCGCATAAAGCGGGGCATCGGTCGGCGGCGCACCCATCAGCGCCGTCACCTGCTCCCGCGTGAACCAGCTCACGAATCGTCCATAGCGGTCCACTTCATCGTCCCTGAGAACATCGGCAATCCGCCGCAGGCGGCGCGCAGGAAGGGTACTGGCGGCGACCGCTCCGGCTCGCCTGATCGGACGAGGGAGTCCGAGCACCCATCCACTGTCGGCGTGGTGCGTGTAGCGCGGATACCCGAAGAACAGCTCGTCGCCACCATCACCGGCGAGCGCGACGGTGACGTGCTGACGGGCAATCCGCGACACGAGAAAGGTGGGGATCGCCGACGAATCGGCAAACGGCTCGTCGTACATCGACGGCACCTGATCGACCACATCGAGCATCTGGTGAGCCGTGCAGGTCTCTTCGGTGTGATCCGTCCCGAGGTGCCTCGCTACCGCCGCCGCGTAGTCGGCTTCGTTGTGTTCCTGGTTCTCGAACCGGATCGTAAACGTGCGCACCGGGGTCGTCCTCTGCTCCTGCATGATGGCGACGACGAGCGAGGAATCGATGCCGCCCGAAAGGAACGCACCGAGAGGGACGTCCGCGATCATCCGTTGGCGAACCGCTGTGGTGAGAAGCTGTTCCAGCTCCTCTTCTGCCTCGCTTTCCGAAATCGAATTCCTCCGACCGGCAAATGCGAGCGGGTCCCAGTAGCGCCTGACGGCCAACTGGCCGTTCTCGAAGATCGCTTCGTGTCCCGGTGGAAGCTTGCGCGCCGCCGTGTAGACCGAAAGCGGCGCCGGCACGTATCCGTAGCGGAGGTAAAGGCCGATCGCCTGGCGATCCACATCGCGCGGAAACGCGCGATCGGCTAGAAGCCCTTTCAGCTCCGACGCGAACGTCAGTTTTCCGTCACGAAGACCGTAGTAGACCGGTTTCTTGCCCAGTCGATCGCGAACAAGCCAGAGGCGTTCGCGCATCTGGTCCCAGATGGCGAACGCAAACATTCCGGCAAGACGGTTCACGCACTCGGTTCCCCACTCTTCGTAAGCCGCCAGGATCACTTCGGTGTCGGTTCGTGAGCGGAACCTGTGTCCGAGCTGTTCAAGCTCGAGCCTGAGTTCCTGAAAGTTGTAAATCTCGCCGTTGAAAGTAATCCACAGCTGGCCGTCACGCCGCGACATCGGGTTGCGGCCAAGCGGCGAGAGATCGACGATCGCCAGGCGCCGATGGCCTAGCGCGACGCGTCCGTCCGGTGATCGCCAGACGCCCGCGTCATCCGGCCCGCGATGCGTCAGGCTGGCGGTCATCGCTTCGACGCTGAGAGCTGCCTCTGCAGGATCGACTGCTCCCGCGCCGCTGCAGGCAAATCCCGCTATGCCGCACATACTCGTTTCTGTGCGATATCGAGATAGAGCTCTCGGTAGCGAGCGACGATACGCTCCAGCGAGTAGTGGCTGACGATGCGCGTCCGCCCTGCCGCACCCATCGCCTGTCGCGCACTGGATTCCATGCCCAGAACCCGCAGGATGCCCAGCGCCAGTTGGTCCGAGTCGCGCGGCGGCACCACGACGCCACATCCTCCTAATAGCGTTGCCGAGTCGCCGACGTCCGTTACGACGCACGGAATACCGCACGACATCGCTTCACCAACGACATTGGGAAAGCCCTCGCTATGGGACGACGACACAACGATGTCGAATGCGGACAGCAGAGTCGCGATGTCGCGGCGCTCACCGAGTCGATGGACCCGCCGGCCAATGCCGGATGCGTTCACCAGGCCCGTCACGCTCGATTCCGACTCTGTTCCTTTGCCCACCAGAACGAAGTTCACGTGGTCGAGACGTTCGGCGACGCGTGCGGCGGCTCGTAGCAACACGTCGTGACCTTTCATCGGATGAAATCGGCCGACATGTCCCACCAGAAGTGTGCCTTCCGAAACACCCAGCTCGCGCCGGACTTCAACGCGCGCATCCGCTGACGGCCGGAAAAGCTCCGTATCGAATCCGTTGGGGATGACTTCCCACCGGCGTGGGTGATACCCGAGTCGCTCGTGGCTCGCGATGCCAGCGACAGAATTGGCGATGACAGCGCTCGGCCGATCGGACGCGGCGGCAAGCACTCGCAGCACCTGCGCCAGCATCCAGGAGCACTCGGATGGATCCAGTTCAGTGCAGCGGATGTTCCACATCAATCTGGGCCCACGAACGATGAACGATGTGAGCAGGCCCGCCAGGTCGGCATGGTACAGCCAGGTCTGCAGCACATCCGGGTTCAATCGCCGCAGTAGTTTCGCAAGGCGCCACAGTGCTCGTGGATCGAAACCGCCGGGTCCAAGTCCCAGGTCGTGGACCGCCACACCCGCCCGCACCAGCCTCGGCGCGAGCGAACCACCGGGTTGCAGAGTAATCACGGTGATGTCGAGCTCTGTCCGATCGGATGCTTCGAGAAGACGCGTCAGCATCAACTCGGCACCTCCGATGTTCAAATTCGTGATCAGGTGAGCGATGCGAAGCGGTCGAGATCGCGCGCGAGCCTCCATCAGTCAACTGGCCGTCGGTAAACCCCGGCGATGTGCGACGAGTAGGACGCCCTATCCCTTGCACCAGCAGAGGCGAGACCCCACGCCGCCGACTGCTGGAGAGCCCACATCGGCCCGACGAACATGGCCCGCAACGGCGGCGGAATCTTCCCGAGCGGCCGTGTGTAGTTGACGACGAGTGGGCCAAACCCGCCAAACGGCGTCGCAGGCTCCAAGGCAGTGAGGCCCGCCTCTTGATGCATAGTGTCGAGCGAGGGCCCTGTGTAAATCGTATGCACAGCGTAGAGCTCGGGATCGATTTGGCGCTGAATGCGTCCCCATATGCCCGTAAAGTTCGGCACGACCGTCACGATGACGCCACCATGCCGGAGCGCACCGGCGATGTGCCTCATGACAATCGGCGCGTCGTCGAAGTGTTCGATAAAGCCGAGGCTGAAGATCAAGTCATACTGTGCTGCCGGCAACGCGTTCGGATCGCGAACATCGCCGTGGATCAACTCCGCCCTGACTCCGTTGCGGGCAAGGTTTGCACGGCTCAACTCGAGCCCTCGCTCCGAGTAATCGATGCCCGATACTTTCACGCCACGAGCTGCGAGCACCGGCAACCATGTCGAGCCGCCACACCCAATTTCACAAGCAGCGCTGCCCGGCTGCGCATAGCGCGAGAGCAGTGCGGACATGCGATTCTGAAAATGGCTCAGTCCAGAAAATAGCCGACTGTCCTGCCGCGCCCAGAATCCGTCCCAAAATTCCCGCCCCGCGAGATCCATAGCTTGGTGCGACTCCCTCAATCACGCAGCGACATCGCGCACAGCTCTTGCCCGCATCGGAATTCGCCCGTAAAGCAATAGGTAAAGCACCGTCCCGTACACGATCGTCTGCAGCGCCATCTGTGCGGCCGTCCGGAACATCCCGGCCATATTCATGATGAACCCGCCGTACACCAGCATTGGGAACAACTTGTCACGCCGAGGCCAGAACCATTCGCGGGCGACACGAAGCCCAGCACCATAAGCAAGGCCGATGAATACCAAACCGAGCACCCCGAAATTGGCATAAGCCTCGACCAGAAACCCCGGTGGATAGGTGGCCCTCCACACCTCCGAACTGGACAGGTCCGGAGCGACGTGGTTCTGGATACGCACGATGCCGAAGACGTCGGGTTTCTCCGGGAAGAACGAGCGAGGAATAAAGGTCAGGACCGCATCCTCGATGTAGGTGAGCCCGCCAAAATGGCCGAAAGGGGAAATGCGGTCAAGGGCCGATGGAACAAACTCGAACGAGTCGAACGTGTGGCCTAGAAATCCGAATGCAGACAGGGGGGTGACATTCGCGGTTCTCAGCCTGATGCCGAGATACCCGCCCATCAGGGCGATGACGATGCCACAAATCACCACCGCGCTGGCGCTCAGCCAGCGCGCACGAAAATACATCACGACGAGAATCATGACAATCGTCTGGAGCATGAGTTGTCGTGAATAGAGCACGACGAGCATCGTGAACACGGCAGCAAGCACCAACAACGCCAGACCCCAGTCAACTTTTTTTTTCGTGTTGAGAGCCACGGCCACCTGGAGCGCCGGAGCAAACTGAGCCAACGTACACAACACAAAAAGATACCCTTGACCATATGCTGCGGTTACCGAGGAAAACCGGTAAGCGCCGCGCGTTGCCGCCAGGAGGCTGAAGTCCGGTCCTGCCGCTCTAACGAGAAGTGCGAGGCCCATCATCCCGCCAGCGGCCAGCACGAGGGCAGCGATACGGGCCCGTTGCGGCGTTGGGTCTGTGTCGGGCAGCGGAAGCATCGGCACGATGACGCGATATACGCCTGAAAAGTAGGCCAGGTATACGAAGAGGAGCGAGCCGGCCGCAACGAGGATTGTCATCAATGCCGCAGACAAGGAAAACTCGAACCATGGATATGTGCGATCGCCAGCAGCGTCCAGCAGCGGTTTCAGGGCGTACGCGATACCGTAGCAGATGAGAAATGGCCAAAGCGGTTCAAATGGATCGAGCCAGCCACGGCGCAGAAGGCGGCCGATCAGCGGGACGCACAGGAGCAATACCAGCGTGCCAACGGCGAGCCGAAAAGGAGTCGCGATCGCCGCGCCGACGCCTAGGCCGAGTGCCAAGCCGGCCGCAGCGATCAGCGTTCCCGAGATCACTGTCGGCCGCGTGATCAACCTCTCAATCCGGGCGAGGCGCTTCCGGCACTGACATGGCCCGCTCGGCGCGCAGAGACGGCGGCCTGCACATAGTCGATGAAGAACGCGAGCACTGTCGACGCCACTATCGCGCCGAGCAGCACGACGAACAGAAGCAGACGGAGCGGCACGCCCGGAATCTCACTGATGGTGATGGCGCTCTCGCGCAGCTCCGGCATGGGTGCATGGGTGACGAGCGCCGTCCCGAGTAGCTGGGCGTCGATTCGGCTAAGTTCGGCAGTCCATACCTGGTAGGCCATCACTCCGACCGCATCGTTGCGCTCCAGGCTCTCCAACCGCTTCTCGCGCAATTGAGCCGCCAGTGCCTTGAGGTCCGTTTCTTTCTGCCGTGTCTCCTCGATTTTCTTGCGCTCCTCGTCGATCGCTTTCTGCACGACAGATTTGACCCCTTGAACAGCCATGGCAAGTTGCTTCCGGATAACATCCTCAGTGTCTCCGCTTACCTCCATCCGGACGACCGCCAGGTCCGGAGATTTGACAACAGCGACGCCGACAAGCATCGAAGACACGCGTGGATCGTTGAATGCTTTCTTCGTTATTTCGCCCGACAGCATGACTGTGGTCGCACCCTTATAGGACGGTGGACGTGACAGTCCGACCAGAAGCGCAGTGACGACCGCGACGAATGTCACGGCCGCAATCAGCCATTTCCAGCGCCACAATACATCGAGGTAATCGATGAGCTCGACTTCACGCGACTCCACGGTCATACAATAACATCAAGGCAAAACCGTCTCTTGCCGCCAGCTGTAAATTTCAGTTTGCAACAGAAGATCAACTCGGTCACGTATGGCGGAAGCAGCCAACTGCCAGCCCACATAGTACCTGCCAGTTTGTTTTCAGTAGAATGACCAATGTGCAAATGACGGGCGCGCGCCGCTTTCGGCCGTTGAGGTCGCGGATGGTTCGCCGCCTGCTCCACGCCTGGCTGCTTGATCCGCTACAGTTGCCATGCGACACCAACTAGTCGAGCTCCTGCGCTGCCAGGAGTGCAGCGGGATGCTCCACGCCGAAGCCGCCAATCGTCTGCTCGAGTGCGGAACATGCGGATGCCATATATCGGTCGTCGAGGGCATTCCGCGGTTCGCGCAGCGCGCTGATGACGAGGCGGCCGATCGAACCAGGGCGAGCTTCGGCTACGAGTGGACCCATTTCGACGACTGGCGCGCTTCGGGAAACACGAACTTTACTGACTACTTCGCCGGCGTCGATCTCGGCTCGCTCCGCGATGCCGTCGTGCTCGACGCCGGTTGTGGAATGGGACGGCATGCCCGCCAGATCGCGCCATATGCCGGCCAGGTGATCGCGATCGATTTCAGCACCGCCATCGAGCAGGCAGCGCGGAACACCGCCGATTATCCGAACGTCTCCTGCGTGCAAGCAGATCTGCTCGGCCTGCCGATTGCCGGCAACACTATCGATTTCGCCTACTCGCTTGGCGTGCTTCACCATCTCGACAAGACGGAGGCGGCTCTTGCCGGGCTCGTTGGAAAGCTGAAGCCGGGTGGCCGGTTGCGCGTGTATCTCTATTGGAAGAAACACGGCTGGTCTGGGCGGCTCCTTCGGGCCGTCACCGCCGCGCGCCGCGTTACGACACGCATGCCTTTTCCCGTCCTGCGCGCCGCATGCTGGCTGCTCAGTGTGTTCCTCTGGTTGGGGGTCGTGCTCCCCTACCGAGCCGTGTCCTCGCTTGGCGTCAGGCGCCACGAACGATGGCCGCTCTTCGTTTACACGAAGTATCCGTTTACGGTCCTCTACAACGATCAGTTCGATCGATTCTCGGCGCCAATCGAGAAACGCTACGACCAGGACGAAGTCGCAACCATGCTGCGACATGCGGGCCTCGAGCACGTGACCGTCCGCCCCTGCTTCGGATGGATCGGCGACGGACGCAAACCCGCGTGACAGCGACCTGCGGAGACACGTGAAAGTCCTTCGCATCATCGCGCGCCTGAATGTCGGCGGACCGGCGCGTCACGTCACCCTCGTCAACGCGGGCCTGGACGCCAGGCGCGACGACACGCTCCTCGTCTTCGGCACGCTTGATGCCGGCGAAGCGTCGCTCGAGAGCGCGGCGCAGGAAGCCGGTCTCCGTACGATCAAGCTGCAATCGCTCGGACGCAGAGTCAGCCCGTTCGCCGACCTGCAGGCACTGACCGAGGTGACGCGGCTGGTGTTCAGCGAGGCGCCTGACGTCATCCACACGCACACAGCCAAGGCGGGCATCGTCGGCCGTCTCGCGGCCTGTCTCTTCAACATCACACGTCGCAGGTCCCGGCGGTGCCTCGTCGTCCACACCTATCATGGGCACGTCTTCGAGGGGTACTTCGGGACCGCCACGAGCCGGGCGATCCGGACGGTCGAGCGATGTCTCGCTTTGATCACGCACCGGATCGTCACCATTTCGCCGGCGCAACGGCACGACATCGTTGAGCGCTTTCGCGTGGCTCCGGCGGGCAGAACCACGATGATTCCGCTCGGACTCGCCCTCGAGCCGCTACTGGCCCTGCAGCCAGGCGCGCCCGATCTGCGCGAACGGCTTGGACTCGGAACCGGGGAAGTTATCGTCGGGTTTCTTGGCCGAATGGTGCCGATCAAGGATCTGCCGACGCTCATCCACGCCCTCGCCATGGCGTTGGAGCGTATGCCGAACATGCGCCTTTTGTTGGCGGGCGATGGACCAGAGCGGCCGCGTCTAGGTCAGCTTGTCGAGCGCCTGGGAATTGACGGAAGAGTGGTGTTTCTCGGATGGGTCGACGATCTGCCGCGCTTCTACGCCACGCTCGACATATGTGCGCTCAGCTCGATCAACGAAGGCACACCGGTCGCGATCATCGAAGCCATGGCGGCAGCACGACCGGTCGCCGCCTGCGCAGTAGGCGGGGTCGTCGATGTTGTCGAACAGAATGTCACTGGACTCCTGGTCCCGCCCCGCGATCCGACGGCACTGGCAAACGCGCTCGTAACGTTGGCCTCGGCGCCGGACGAACGGCGACGCATGGGAGAAGAAGGCCGACGACGTGCTACCGGTTATACGGACGGGCGTCTGGTCGGCGATCTCGAGCGGTTATATGAGGAAGGACTCGCTGAGGTGCGCACGCGACCTAGTGTCTAGCGCTGGGCTGAGGACAGAGCGCCACTCATGCCAACACGCTCCATATCCGCATCCACCATCATCTCGACCAACTGCTTGAATTCGACCTTCGGTTCCCATCCGAGCACGCGCTTCGCCTTCGCGGGATTGCCGATGAGGTGATCGACTTCCGCTGGCCTGAGGAACTTCGGATCGATTCGGACGTGTTTTTCCCAGTCGAGTCCGACGTGGTTGAACGCGATCGTGACCAGCTCCCGCACCGAATGGCTGACACCGGTTGCTATCACATAATCGTCCGCCGTCGGCTGTTGAAGCATCAGCCACATCGCGCGAACGTAGTCGCCCGCAAAGCCCCAGTCGCGCTGCGCGTCGAGGTTACCCAGACTCAGCGAGTCTGCGAGGCCCAGCTTGACGCGCGCGACTCCGTCGGTGACCTTGCGCGTCACAAATTCGAGCCCACGGCGAGGCGATTCGTGGTTGAAGAGAATGCCGGAGACCGCGAACAGATCGTAGCTTTCGCGATAGTTCACGGTGATGTAGTGCCCGAACACTTTCGAGACGCCGTAGGGACTGCGAGGGTAAAACGGCGTGTCTTCGGTCTGCGGAATCTCGCGCACCTTCCCGAACATCTCGCTGGACGATGCCTGATAGAACCTGATCTTCGGGTTCGCGGTGCGAATGGCATCGAGCACCCGTGTAACCCCTTGGGAGTTGAACTCGCCGGTCAGAAGCGGCGTGTCCCATGATGCCGGCACGAACGACATCGCGGCGAGGTTGTAGAACTCGTCGGGGTGGTGCGCCTCGAGAAGGCGGATGATCGACAGTTGATCGAGGAGGTCGCCCGGGCACAACGTGACGCGATCGCGCAGATGCGCGATGCGCCAGTCGTTCGGAGCGCTCAGGCGCCGGACGACGCCGAACACCTCGTAGCCCTTGTCGAGTAACAGCTCTGCGAGGTACGAGCCGTCCTGTCCTGTGATCCCGGTAATGAGCGCGCGCTTCGCCATGCGGGTGAATTTTACGCCAAATATCTCCGCAGCGCATCCTGCCACGTAGGTACCGGTACGACACGACTCAACTTGGCATTGGACAGCGCCGCGAACTGCGGACGCTGAGCTCGAAGCGATACCTCAGCGACCGACACCGGTAGAAGGCGCGCGTCCTTTTCCTTTCCCACGACGCGCGCGATCTCGAGCCCGACCTCGTACCAAGTGGCGTGTCCTGTCCCGACGCAGTGATAGAGACCGGGCTCGCCGCGCGCCAGAAGCGCTCTGGTCTCCGCCGCGACGTCTACAACGTAACTCGGCGACACGACCCGGTCGCGAAACACCTTCGCCTCGCGGCCTTCGGCCACGGCCTGCGCGATGCGATCGATCGAGCTCTTGGCATTCTCGCCGCCGAACAGGCTCTCGACGCGCAGCACGAACGCACGCGGAGCCTCCAGCGCAAAACACTCCCCGAGCCATTTCGACTGGGCGTATACGCTTTGCGGATTCGGCGGATCCGTTTCGACGTATGGACGGTCCGTGTGGCCGTCGAAAACGAAGTCCGTGCTGTAGTGCACGAGCGTCGCGCCTGTGTCCTCCGCCGCACGTGCGAGCGCCCTGACCGCGAACGCGTTGGCGTTCAGCGCCTGGTCGGGCTCCTCCTCGGCGCGATCGACGTTGGTGTAGGCGGCACAGTTGATGATGACGTCAGGCCGGTCGGCCCGCACGCGCTGCATCACCGCGTCGAAATCCGAGATGTCGAGCTCCGCTCGCCCGTACGCCCGCACATCGGCGTCCTTGAATTCATCAACGATCGCCCCCGCGAGTTGGCCGCGCGCGCCGGTCACGAGCACCTTCTCAACGGCCCGGCTGAAGCCGGGCACTACGCGCGGAGTGCTCACTTTCTCCGCCCCTTTACGGCCGCCCGCGTTTCGCGATCGACTTCGCGCTTCTTGATCGCGTCGCGCTTGTCGTGCGCCTGTTTGCCCTTGGCGAGCGCCAACGCCACCTTGACGCGCCCGTTCTTGAAGTACATGCGCAGCGGCACGAGCGTCATGCCGCGCTCGATCGTCTTGCCGATCAGCTTGCGGATTTCGTGGGCGTGCAGCAGCAGCTTCCGCGCCCGCATGGGCGCGTGGTCGGCGTAGCCGCGATGGCTGTACGGCTGGATGTGCACGTTGTGCACGAAGACCTCGCCGTCCTTCACCTGCGCGTAGCTGTCGCGCAGGTTCACGCGTCCTTCCCTGATCGACTTGACCTCGGTCCCGAGCAGCGCGACGCCGGCTTCGAACGTCTCGAGCACGTGATAGTCGTGGAACGCCTTCCGATTTTCGGCGATGTTCTTCTGGGCGGCCTCGCGCGCGGTTTTTTCAGCCATTCTTCAACGGATTTTCAGCGGCCGACCTAACCACCTTCGCCACGGCTACGGTGGTCCGCCGAAGCCTTGCGCGGAGGCGGAAGGTCGGCACTACTGCTCGCGGCACGACTGTTCGCAGCACTACGATTTGTCGCGAGCCGCGCCGCGAGCAGGACAGCCTGGACCATGCTTTCCGGATCGGCGATGTTCCGTCCGGCGATGTCGAAGGCCGTTCCGTGATCCACCGACGTGCGGATAATCGGCAGCCCCAGCGTCACATTCACGGCCCGCCCGAACGCCGCCATCTTGATCGGTATCAGGCCTTGATCGTGATAGCAGGCGATCACCGCGTCGAACTCGCCTCGCGTCGCTCGCAGAAAGATTGTATCGCCCGGGAAGGGCCCCGAGACATCGATGCCCGCCTTCACGCTTCGCGCAACGGCGGGCTCGAGGACGTCGGTCTCTTCGCGGCCGAGAATGCCGTGCTCGCCGGCGTGCGGGTTGAGCCCCGCCAGCGCGATTCTTGGATGCGCGATGCCGAATCGCGGCAGCTCCCGGTTGGTCAGCTCGATGATCCCGCTCACCGATTCGATCGTCAGCGCCGCAGGCACGCTCGCAAGCGGGATGTGAATCGTCGCAAGCACGACGCGGAGCTTCTCCGACCAGAACATCATCGCGACGCGGGGAGCGTTGGTCAGCGCGGCAAGCATTTCCGTATGCCCGCGCCACGGCAACCCGGCCAGCGCCAGCGCCTCCTTGTTGATCGGGGCCGTCGCGATTCCGTCGATGCCTTCCGCCTGCGCGTCCCGCACGGCGCGCGCAATGGTTTCGTACGCCACGAGGCCGGCATCCGCGGACAAGACGCCCGGGGCGAAGGGATGCGGTGATCCGTAGAAGATGGGTTCGCACACTGCGGTGACCCGGCTATCGGCCATCGCCTTGCGCGCAATTTCTGGTCCTATACCGGCTGGATCGCCGGCAGTAATACCGATTCTCGGTACCATCTCTCTAGGGATTAGGGATTCGGGATTAGGGATTCGGGATTAGGGCTGACAAGATCCACACCCATCAGGACCGCACGACCCGCAGCCGCCGCCGGTACCACAACCCGTCGGGTTCCCGCAGCCGCCTTCGTCGCCGCAACCGCCGCCCCTGACGCCTTTGGCGTTCGGCAACTCATATCGGAGGCAGCATTTCAGGCGACCGCACAGGCCGGACAGCCGCGATGGATTCAAGCTGAGATCCTGCTGCTTGGCCATCTTGATCGACACCGGCTCGAACGTGTTGAGCCAGGTCGTGCAACACAGGGGGCGGCCGCAGGAGCCGTAGCCGCCGAGCATCTTCGCTTCGTCGCGCGCGCCAATCTGGCGCATTTCGATGCGCGTGTGAAACTCAGTGGCCAGCTCGCGGACCAGCTCGCGGAAATCGACGCGCCCTTCGGCCGTGAAATAGAAGATCAAACGCGAGCCGTCGAACAGCTGCTCGACCCGCGTCAACTTCATCTCCAGCCCGCGCTCGCGAATCTTCAGCAGCGCCACGCGATGGGCCTCCTGCTCGCGCTGTTGCCGCTTCAGGCGCACCACCACGTCTTCGACGGAGGCCTTCCGGACGACGCGATTGGGGGAATGTTCTGGCAGCTGCCGCCGTTCCATCACCGCCGACGGAGTCGGCACGACAGAACCGACGGCGGTTCCTGCTTCCGACTGGACGACGACCTTGTCGCCGGACGCGGGCGGCGTGTCGGCGAACAACAGATCGTTCAACAGGAACACCTGTGGACGCCCGATCGGCGAAAACTTCACTGCGATCTGCCTACTGGACATTAGTTAGTTCGCGTGGGGCCCCACCCCCACGCGCCGCCGTCGCTTACGCTCCGGATCTTGACAGCGTCGACGATCTGCTTAGTGTGCATTACAGAGACCACCCCACGCGCTGCCGTCGCTTCCGCTCTGGATCTTGAATAGCGTCGCGATCCGCTCAGTGCACATTAATAGCCAGCCAATCTGCGACGACCTTCGGGCTGACGTTGCGGTCGAGGGCGTCCTCGGCCTCAGCCACCGCGGTGAACATGCGATCGAGCCTATCGCGGCCGAGCGTGTGGGCCAGCGACTCGACGACAGGCGTGCGATCCAGATTGGCGAGCAACCGCAGGTCGGCGCCGCTCGCGACAAGCCCCGCGTCTCGAATCAGCGCGGACATCGCCATGAGCCGTGCGCCGAGATGCTCGCGCTCGGACGCCGGGGTGCCGCTTCCCTTCAACAAATCCTTGGCCCGCTCCAATCGTGTCCGCGGATCGCGGCCGGCAACCTGCAACAGATCTTCCGCGTCGCTGCGTGCCTCGGCGAACGCGTCCGCTTCCAGATCAAGGGCGCGCCGGACGCTGCCGTCGGACGCGGCCGCCGCGGTCAGCGCGTCTGCGTTCGAGTAATCTTCAGACCGCTCGAGAACCGTCGCGACCTCAGACACCTGGAGCCGCCCGAAGCGCAGGTGCGCACAACGGGAGCGCACCGTCGGCAGGAGCGTGTCGGGCCGCGAAGTCACGAGCACGAACACCGACGCGGGCAGCGGCTCTTCGAGGGTCTTGAGCAGCGCGTTCTCTGCCGCCACCACGAGCGCGTCGGCCGGCTCGATAATGGTTACGCGTTTGCGGCCTTCGAAGGGCCGAAAGACCGATTGCTCGATCGCCGCCCGCACCTGCTCGATCTTGATCGACCCGCTTTCGCCTGGCTCAATCATCATCACGTCGGGATGCGCACCGCGGGCAATGCGGCGACACGCCGCACACTTCCCGCACGCGCCGCCATCATCCATCTTCAGACAGTTGAGCTCTTGCGCGATCGACACGGCGATCAGGCGTTTGCCGACTCCCTCTGGGCCGGACAAAATGAGGCTCGGCGTCAGCGACTGGCGCGAGATGGCTTGCGCGAGCAGTCTTACGAGGCGGCGATGGCCGACAATGTCCCGGAATGCCACTATTCTCGAATGCTACCACGCCGCGGCCCGGCGAATGGGCGGCACGCTCCTCTTCCAAAACCTCTGCCGGCCCGGTAAAGTCGGGGGCTGTGCGTGCAGCCCTGGTCCTCGCATTTACGGCGGTCATCGTCCTTCCTTCGTGCCGGCGCGCCGCGCCGCGCGAAACGGAGGCGGAGCCGGCGATTCCAGTGCTCGCCGAGCCTGTCCGGCTGGGAAATATTCGCGCATCGATAAGCGCGACCGGTCTCGTCGAAGCGCTCCCAGGTGCGGCGTTCGCGATCGTCGCGCCTCAGCCTGCTCGGATTGCGGAAATCACCAAAAATATCGGCGACCCTGTGACGAGTGGAGAGCCGCTCGTGCGGTTCGAGTTCCCGTCGCTGCGTGCGCAGACCGCGGTGAGTGAGGCGGCAGTCAAGTCGGCAGATCTTCGAGTGAAGCAGGCCCAGCTGACTCGCGATCGCGTCCGGATGCTCGTTGACAAGGGCGCGGCTTCGCGCAACGAACTGGACGATGCGAGCAGAGAGATCGAGGCGGCCGAGGCCGAGCTCGCGATCGCCAAAGCCGCCCTCGATACACTCGAAGCGCAGGGTGAGAACACGATTATCCGAGCGCCCTTCGTCGGCACAGTGACCGAGCGTCTGCACAACCCCGGCGACACCGTCCGCGCGGATGAAAGCGACCCCATCCTGCGGCTTATCGATCCAAAGCAAGTGCACGTCCGTGCGACACTGCCGGTGGCTGCCACGACGAGATTCGCCATCGGCGCGACCGCCCGTGCTATTCCCGAAGACCCTGCGTCGCGCACGGTCGCTCAGCCAGCGTTGTTGAGGGTCGCGACCCGGCCACCGCCCGAGAGCGGTGCGAAGACCGTCGATGTAACGCTCATCTTCGACACCCCGACCGAGCTGAACCCCGGCACACAGGTGGGCATCGAAATCGACGCCGAGCAGCGATCCAACGTCCCCATCGTCCCCGCGATTGCGGTACTAAAGGACGACCCGGCGCAACCGGTAGTGGTGGTGGCCGCGGCGGGCAGCGCCGAGCGGCGCCCGGTCGTAATCGGCCTTGTGGATGGCGAAAATATCGAGATACTATCGGGGCTCAAACCCGGTGAACTGATCATTATTCAAGGGCACTCGACGCTGCGGGATGGAACCCCGGTCAGCGTCAGCGCTCCGTAACGAAGGAGGATCGAGTGAAACGCATGCTCTTCGCTGTGGCACTTTGCGCAGCTCTCGGAATGGTGACGTTCTACGCTCAAGCGCCCGCGGGCCAGAAGCCCGCGACCGCAGACCCTTACGCCAATAACCCGGACGCGGGAAAGCAGAAATTCCCGCTCGCGGCTCCAGCCGGAACGGACAGCGGCGCCAAAGAGAAGCCTCTGCCCGGCGCGGTGAACACGGGTTCGATCGACCCGGCGAATTGGAAGTACGGACCGAACAACAAGCCTGCTGCGGGCACCAAGCTCTGGAATCCCGTTAAGGTGAAGTTGCAGGCAGGGGGCAAGGTCACGGGCGGCACCGTCTTCAGCGCGACCGATCCGCTTACCTACTGCGCGATGGCCAACGCCGGTTACGACTTCATCTGGACCGAGATGCAGCACAACGACCGCGACTGGAACCAGGCCGCGCGCATGTGGCGAACCTGCCCGCACGCGAAGGCGGTACCCGGCGCGCGCATCGCCTACGCGGACGAGCGGGAGATTCAGCGCGCGACCGACGCCGGCGCGCTCGTCATCGTCGTCCCGACGGTCGACACCGTGCAGGAAGCGATCGCCGCGCGAGACTGGACGTATTTCCCGCCCCTGGGCAAGCGCAGCCAGGGTGGCGGCCAGGGCTTCGATGGCTCGATGTGGGGGAACGTCCCGGGCGGCTACCGGGCGACGGCCAATGACAACATCGTGCTCATCCTCATGATCGAGACGATCGAAGGCGTGAAGAACTCGCATGAAATCGCCAAGATCCCGGGCGTCGACGCGCTGTTCGCCGCGAGCGGCGACCTCGGCAACTTCTCGGGCTTCCCGCAGGGTTCACCCGACTACGAGCGGCTCATCAACGTGGTGCACGATGCAGCGCTTGCCGGCGGTAAGAAGCTGTGCGGACCGTTCGCATGGCGCGACCGGCCCGATTTCACCTGCTTCCAGAATGCGAGCGAAACGGCAGCTATCGCGGCGGGTGTTGCCGCAGAGCTGGGCGCGTTGAAGGATACGCAGGGGAAAGTTGAAGCGGGTCCGCTCGTGCAGCAACCGACGAAGTAGTGTCACGTATCGACGCCGAGCCGCAATGGCTCGGCGTCGACCCTCATTCTCGAAACTAGTCCCGATCCCGCACGATCACCCAACCGTACATCTGAACCTCGAAGTGCGGAAGGAACGCACAAATCACGAGATACTTGCCGGGCTCGTCGAAAGTGTGTTCCGCCGTCCACGGGGCGTCGCACGCATGCGTGTAGAGGGCAACGCGATTCGTGTCGTCGTTAATGAGTAGTGGCACGGGAGCCGCCGGTGGTCCCGGTCTCGGACAACCTGCAGGCGTCAGTACCAAGTCGGTCGTGTCGATGTCTCTGGGCTCGGTCCCTGGCGCGTAAATCCCAATTTGGTGCACGCCGAACGTGTTGAAGGTCACCTTTCCGCCCTTATCGATCACGACCGTGCGAGGCACCATGTTGTCGACGGCGTGCGCCGACTGATCGTGGCCCGACGTCGGGGGGAATTTCGATCCAACGTTCGCCTGTCCAAACTGCACCGTTGCCGTCGTCCCAGGCGCCGCAGTTGCCACCGGTCCTGCTGCACGATTCGACGGCGATGCCGTTCCGCCGCCGGTCACGAGGCTTGGCGCCGTCGTGTTAGACGGCGACGAGCCCTGCTCCATACACGCCGCCGTCATTGCAATTACTGATAAAAATACCATCCGTGCGAACCATCTCATCGCGGACCTCCTGAGTAACGAGTTGACGACCCTGGGTGACGAGTTGACGAGGCGTGATTATTCGTTTCGATGCTTCTTGTCGTACTCGTAGTCGGCCCACGCCTTATCGTTCGTGACCTTGGCGTTTGTCTTCTGGATGGCACTCAGAGACTTGCGGCGCGTACCGGGGCATCGACGGCAAACAGAGAGACGAGACGCTCGAGGTTGAGGGAGTGGCAGGAAGGGCAAGCAGGTGACTCGTTCGGGCGCACAATCGCTTCGAAGCGGTGACTGCAATCGCGACACTCATACTCGTAAATCGGCATGCCTGAACCAGCGAACGTTAGCACAATTGGGACCGGCAGATGTGTCCTGCTCAACACAGAGCCGCATAGCCGCCAAGAACGCTAACAAGAAAAGGGTCAGCACCACGGTGCCAGCATCGGTCTGACCATGAGAGGTTGTTCCGCAGTCATGATTCAGTAGAGGACGTAGGCCGTAATGGAGCTCGTTCCGGCCAGCGCGACGTATTGTTTGCCGCCGACCATGAACGTCATTGGCGACCCCTGGGTGGTCTGAGAGATGTTGACGTTCCAGAGCGGCTTACCTGATTTCGCGTCGACGACGAGCAGACCTCCGCCGCCGCCAAGGAAGATCAGGCCGCCTGCGGTCGAGAGCACGCCCGAGCGGCCGGCGGGCGCCGGCAGATCCCACACTTTTTTCCCGCTGAACGGATCGAGCGCGCGAATGAACACGCCGGTTTCGTAGCCCTTCGTCAGCGCCGCCAACTGTTCGCGCGCCTTGTCGGAGGGTGTGCCTCTACCGAACCATCGGTTGCCCGTAGCGCCGAGTGGATCGTCGTGCGACGTGTAGATGCCGCAACTGTCGCTGACCCGCGCATAGAACAGCTTCGTCAACGGGTTGTACGACTGCGCCTGGAAGTTTGCGCCGCCGCCGCCCGCCGGGCACGCGGCGATACCCTCTTTGGTCGCAATCGAGCCGGGATCCACAATCGGCTTCCCGTCGGCTGTAAACCCCTTGTGCCACGTCACCTTCGTCGACAGGTTCGCTGTCCGCAGTACTTCGCCGGTCGTGCGGTCGAGAACGTAGAACATGCCGTTGCGATCGCCGTGCATCAGCAGCTTGCGCGGCTTTCCCTGCCACATCTCATCGACGAGCAACATGGGCTGCACGGCATCCCAGTCGTGCGTGTCGTGAGGTGTGAACTGGTAATACCACTTCATCTCGCCTGTCTTGGCCGCGAGCGCGACGACGCTCGACGTGTAGAGGTTGTCGCCGATGCGCTCTTCACCTGCGATGTCGGGACAGGGATTGCCGATGGCCCAATAGATCAAGTCGAGCTGCGGATCGTACGAGCCCGGCATCCACGTCGCGCCGCAGCCGTGTTCGAGTGCCTGACCGATCCATGTCTCCGAGCCCTTTTCGCCTCGTTTCGGGATCGAGTACCAACGCCAGACACGTTCGCCGGTAGACGCACGGTAGGCGTCGAGGAAGCCGCGTGCGCCCTCCTCACCACCGGCGACGCCGACGACGAGAAGGTCGCCGACAGGCAGTGGCGGCGAGGTCGAGCTGTACGATTCTTCATGGGAGCCCATCTCCGCATCCCACAGCTTCTGTCCCGTAAACCTGTTGAAGCCCAGAAGGTGCGCGTGGTCGGTCACCATGAACGCCTTGTCGCCGTTGATGGTCACGCCGCGATTTGTGCCGATCCCCCCTTCGCTCAGTATGCCGTCGTGCCGCGCTTCGCCGTACATCCACAGTTGCCGTCCCGTGGTTGCATCGAGCGCGTAAATCTCGTTCCACCCGGTGACGTACATGATCCCGTCCTGCACCACAGGGGTCGACTGCAGCGCGCGAGGATTGCTCGCAATCGGGAAGATCCACGCCGCGCCGAGCCGCTGTACGTTCGAGGGATTGATCAGCTCGAGTGGGCTGTATCGATTGCCCGTCAGACTGCCGTCGTAATGAGTCCAATCCGCTTTCGGCGTGATGGGTTTATCACGATACGCACTTCCATCCTTCGAGAGCAGTTGGAAGCGCCCATTCTCGAGGAGCACGGCGGACACTTCCGACTGCGCAAGCAACACGCCCGTCCGCGCACGGCCGTCGCTCATCTTGATCGTCGTCGGCTGAAGACCTTCGATACCTTGTGATACGGGTGTCGGAAGCGCTGCACCCCGCACAGGTGCTGCCGTAGACGGCGCTGCGGCAGCCGGTGCAGGTGCGGCGCCCGCCCCTCTTCCTCCTTCTGCACCTGGGCCGCCTCGGCGTCCGGTAAAGCCGCCCGTAGCCATCGCCGGATTAGTGCCCGCCAGTTCCCGCATACCGGCCATGATCGCGGGTACATCGGAATCGGGCACCGCCGCTGCTTGAATGCCACGGTGGCGCTCGCGGATGGCCGCCGTCACCTCCGAATCAGTGTGATACCTGATGTAGGTAAGGATGGCCTGAGCACTGCCGCCCGCCATCGTTGCGCCATGGCAGCTCGCGCACCGGTTCTGATAGGCCGCGACGTTCGGAGATGACGTTTGCGCCGACACTGCCGGCGCGAAACACGCGAGGACGAGGAATGCAGAGAAACACTTCACAGGAGAGTAGGAGAGTAGGAGAAATTCTCTCTTAAACAAAGAATTTTTTCCGTTAGCGGCCGCTTTTCTGTCCGACTCCGGTTTGGTTTCCAACCCTGACTGGCACGCCACCGGCGAATTGGATCTCGAGCATTCGTTCGCTATGGACGAACAAGCCGCGCTCATCCTCGAGCGCCGCGATCACCTTCCTGGACTTCCGATCGATGACGTCTCCGGTGGAGGGATAGGCGTATCGTCCGTCGATGCCGAAGGTCACCCATCGCGGCTGCGCGCGGACCTCGACCGTCGTCAACGGAACCGGTGGATAGGTCGCCGCGTCGAAGACGTGAACGCGGTTGTCGACGCCGTCCGCAACCCAGAGCTCGCGTTCGTCCGGGCTCAGCGCGATTCCATGGCTGGGGCACTCGTACTTCTGTCCAACCTCCATTTGGTATCCCTCGATCACGACGCGATCGAGAATGAGCCCGGTCTGCAGATCCCCGACTTCGAAGCCCACCAAACCGTCGACGTTCGCGAATACCTGTGACGCCCTGCCGTCGATCGTGAATGGGCACAGAAAGCTCGTGAACGGTCCGACCTCTCTGATAACTTTTCGCGATTTGGCGTCAACCACTGATAACACCGGCGATTCCCACGCGCTCAGGTATACGTAGGCGCGATCGGCCGAAAACATCGCCTGACGAGGCCATCCCATCACTCCGATCGTGGCGGCAAGCGCGCCGCTTGCGGCATCCACCACGTACCACTTCGGCGCGCCGAACGCGGGCGCGTAGATCGTCGCACCATCAGGAGACAGCCCAATCCGGTCGCAGCAGTCTCCTTCGTACGTGGTCTCCCAGATGATTTTCTCCGTCACCAGATCGAACGCGGCGAGACGCTTGACGGTGCTCACATACAGGCGCCTGGCCGATGCGCTCGCGGCGATTCCGCGCACCTGCTCTGGCTCTTGTCCGGAAACCGGTGGCCACGTTGGGATCCGTTTCACGAACGTGTGGCCGTTCTCGATGTCGTAGACGAGTATCCCCACGCCTCGATATTCGTTCTGGCTGCCGGCGCCAGGAACGGCGACGTACAACAAACGGCGGATCGGCTGCGCGGCCGAGCCTGCCATCGCCATCGCGAGGAGCAGAGCGGCCACGTACACCGAACGTGGCATGAGCCCTACTCTCCGCAAGAAGGGTGAAGAGTGTCGAGCGAGGTGATGTTGAGGCGGTTTTCTGTCGGGCGCCGGATGAGAAATCCACGCACCTCGACTTTGTGTCCTTTGACCAGTTCCGGCTTGTAGGCGGCCGAGACGAGCAGGCTATACGTGTCGTCACCAAGGGGCAGTTTTTCTGCCGCTTCTTTCTCGCCGGCGGCAGGCTGCGGGTTACCGGTGCGGACGAGATCTGTCGAGTGCGTCAACTTCCACGCACCGTCAGAAGGAGTCGTGACGAGACACCCAACCACGCGGACGAGCGAAAAATCGGGCACCTGCTGAGGGCCATCTCGACCGACCAGCTGGATGTTTGGCAGATCCTCGAGGCGCAGCTCCCGCTCGCCGGCCGGAAACTCATTCACGTTCAGCAGATAGCTGACGATGTCGACGTAGGCGCCGTCGCTCAGCGTGCCCGGCGCGCCGCGGGGCATCGTGGTTTTCGTTTTGTCGAACAGCAGATGAAGGCTCGTCTCACGGTATTTCTCCATGAATCGGCGTCCCTTCAGAACGTCGTTATAGCCGCTGAGGTCCTCGCGATGGCAACGGGCGCAGTGCGCGGTGTACTCGCTGAGTCCGCGCGCAGCCTGCTCTTCCGTGTACACACCTTGCCACACCGGCGGAGTTGCCGCGGAGCCCATCGACTGCGCGGCGCAGACGCTGGCGCACACGAGAACGGCAAACAAGCAGAGTCCAGCCGCCGGAGCCCTGGCGGCGGTAGTGGCGGGACCTATGGCAGAGCCGCAAGACGCCATCAACTGACGCACGTCGGCGCCACGGTCTCGAGAGCGCTAATCGTCATGCGCTGTTCCCCGGGCAGCCTGATCAACAACCCTTTGACGTACATTTTCTGGCCCTTGTGAGAGTCGGGGTTGTACGCCATGGCATCCAGCAGCCGGAACACCTGCGAGCCAAGCGGCCGATCTGTTGTCCCTGTTTGACGCACCGCCGGTCCGGTCACAGCGAGGCCAACGGGATCGCTGGCGTTTGTCAGCAGCCATGTGTTGTCCGGTCCTGGCGTCAGGCAGCCCACCACCTCGACGTACGAAAAGTCACCGACCAGCGGGGGCGGCTTGGGCCGGCCCGGCAGAACCTCTACGCCAGACAACCCATCGACCGTCAACTCGCTATTGCCTTCGGGAAACCCATTCTCCCTGAGCACGTACGCGACGATGTCGAGGTACACGGCGTCTCCAAGGCTCGCCGCCGCCCCACGTGGCATCGTCGTGGCGATCTTCGTGTAGAGCGTTTTCAGATCCTTGCCCGCGAAGATGCGGGCGAAGCGCTCCCCCCGGAGCGCCGGTCCATTCGCTCCGCCGAGATCGGGACGATGACATCCGCTGCAGGAGGTGTCGTATGACGCACCGCCGCGCGTCGCCTGCGCGTCCGAATACACGCCGTCCGCCACCGTCTTGACGGTTTCCTGCGCGCGAACCGTGCGAACGGCAAGACCCGACACCAGCACGACTGCAAGCGCGAAGCACGGCAGAACGACGGCTACGGGGGGTTTTTGCATCAGGTGTTATTGCGAGGCGATTACCGTTTCGACGGAATCTTCGGCGTGCTGCCGGATTTGAGAATCAACGCCGTCAAAAGCTCGACTGCCTTGTCGATCGGACCGATATCGGCGAGGCTGATCGCGGTGCGTCCCGCCGCGTCGATCTCATCGAGCTTTGCGCCTTTGTCCGCCAGGAACTGAATCACCTCGACAATCTCGTCCTGCGTCCGCTGCACGCCGCCGCTGACCGACGCATGAATCGGCGTCTGTCCCGACTGATTGACGACATCGACATTCGAGTCGATCTCGTACGCGTACTTCACGGTTGCGAGCTTCGCGCCGGATGCGTACATCAGCGTGGACGTGCCGTTGTCTGCCCGCAAAGACGGATCGGCCCCTCCGGCGACAAGCAGTTTCATGGCATCCAGTTGATTTGCGCGCGCCGCCACCATCAGCGGTGTCAGCGAACCGCCGGCTACGGCACGACCTCCGCCTCCGCCTCCCCGGCCGACTTGCATGGACGCGGGCGCGGTGCGTGCGTTCGCGTCCGCGCCCTTGGCGAGAAGCTGTTTTATCAGCACGAGATTGCCAGACTGGGCAGCGATATGGAGCGGCGTGTTGCCGCCGCGATCGGTTGCGCGGATGTCCGCGCCTCCGTCAAGTAGCACACTGGCCGTCTCGGTGTGGCCGTATGCCATCGCCATCATGAGAATCTTGTTTCCCGATGGCAGGGCGAAATTCGGATCGAGCCCCGCGCCGAGCAGCAATCGCGCAGACGCGGCGTCGTTCTTCGCGACGGCAAACGCCAGCGCGTTGAAGCCGGTCCTGGACACCGCTTTCGCATCGGCTCCCACCTCGATCAGGGCTCCGACGACATCGGCATGCCCTTCGGCAGCCGCCCACATGATCGCGGTTTGGCGGCGCCGCGGCTCGGGAATGTTCACGTCAGCGCCGTAGAGCACGAGCTGGCGTACCGCAGCGAGATTGCCGGCGCCTGCGGCAATCATCACGGCCGTCTCGCCGTTCCATCGCGCCGCGCGCGGGTTGGCGCCCGCTTTCAGCAGCCGCTGCACGATTTCGTTGTCGCCGTTGGCGGCGGCGAGCGTCAGCGGCGTCTCCCCGTACTCGTCGACGACGTTCACCTTCGCGCCGGCGGCGAGCAGGGACTCGGCCATCGAACGTTCCCCGAGATGCACGGCCCACGCCAGTGGCGTGGCGCCATCAGGCTGAGCCGCATTGATGTCGGCTTTCGCGCGGACCAGTGTGGTGAGCGCCTTTTGATCGCGTCGCTTTACCGCTTCGAGCACGCGCAAGTCCTTGTTCTGAGCGAGCACCGGCACCGAGAGAATCAGCGCGAGCACTGTCATCACAGCAAGGGCGGACGCTACCGTCATTCGCATCATTTCCCGCACCGCTTGCACCGCACCCGTCGCACCTATTGCACCCGTCGGCACCTGTCACACCCGGCTCAGAGATCCGTCAACCGTCCCGTGCTGTCTCCGAAGCCGGCGACGGTAGGCACGCCTGCCGCGTCGAACATGTTGAGGAACAAATTGTTCAGCGGCGTTTCTTTCGGGTAGACGATGTGACGGTTGCCTTTCACCTGGCCATTCGCATTACCGGCCAGCACGATCGGCAGATCGTCGTGCGTGTGAATGTTCGACTCGCTCAAGCTGCTGCCGAACACCACGAGTGAATGATCGAGCAGGGTCCCGTCGCCGTCCGGGGTCTCCTGAAGCTTCTGCAGCAGGTAGCCGAACATCGCCGTGTGGAGCTCGTCGATCTTGATCAGCTTCTCGACGCGCTCCGGATCCTGCTGGTGGTGCGAGATCGAGTGATGTCCATCGGAGACGCCGATTTCGCGGTAGGCGCGGTTGCTGCCGTCGCGGCCCATCGTGAACGACGTGACGCGCGTCATGTCGGTCTGCCAGGCGATGACCTGCAAATCCATCATGAGCTTGCAGTACCTGCTCGTAGTCGTCCGGGATCGAGCTCGGGCGCTCCATGTGCGGCAGCTTCATGGTGATGTTCTGTTCCTCGGCGCGCTGGATGCGCCGCTCGATGTCGCGGACCGCCGCGAGGTACTCGTCGAGCTTCCGCTTGTCGCCTGCGCCGAGCGACCCCTGGAGGCGCGTAAGGCTGGACGTGACGTAATCGAGCACGCTCTTCTGACTTTCGAGCCTGGCCATCCGGTCTGCCGGCGAGGTGCTTTCGCCGTCGCCGAAGAGGCGTTCGAACACGGCGCGCGGGTTGATCTCGCCGGGCAGCGGACTGGTCTCCGATCGCCACGACATCGACATGTAGGCGCACGTGTAACCCGAGTCACAGTTGCCGGCGAGGGGCGGCTGTTCGAGTGCGAGCTCGAGCGATGCAAGCTGCGTGTGCTTGCCGAACTCCCCGGCCGCGATTTGATCGGCCGAGATACCGAGCTTGAAGTCGGCGCCGCCGGTCTTGTATGGGTGCACGCCCGTCAGCCACGTGGCGGTCGCGCGCGCGTGGTCGCCGGGGCCGTCACCAAGGGCGCGTCCCGTGACCTGCGCCAGGCCGCTCAGCACGACGACGTTCTCGCGGAACGGCTCGAGCGACTTCATCGTCGGGCTGAACTCGAAGTTGGCGCCGACCTGCCGAGGCGTCCACATGAATTGCTTCGGGCTCTTGTCGTTGCAGCCGATGATGCCGTTCGGCGTATATACGTAACCGAGCCGCACCGGCGCTTTGCCGGTGGTCTGCGCGAGCGCGGTCAGCGGCGCGAACATCGAATCCAGCGCGGGGAGAGCCATCGCGGCGCCTACGCCCCTCAGGAACGTCCGCCGCGGCAGGGTCTTGTTGGTGATGATCATGACGTCCTCATCTGGAATGGTGTGCTCTTCACGATCGAGAGAATCAACGACGACATCCGATAGTTGTCGGCAGCCGCCTGCCGCGCGATCGCCCGCACGGTTGGATTGTCGTAATACTCGACGCCGCGGCCCAGCGCGTACGTCATCAACTTCTCAGTGACGGTGCGAACGAAATCCTCGCGGTACGTGGTGGCCATCAATTGCGTGAGCCCCGCGGGCCCGTTGAACTCGGAACCGTCCGGCAGCCGGCCGCTCGCATCGATGTGCCCGGCGGCATCCTCGTCACGCCACTTTCCCACGCCGTCGTAATTTTCGAGCGCGAACCCGATGGGATCCATGCGCGCGTGGCACGCGGCACACACCGCGTTCGAGCGGTGCTGGTCCATCTGCGCGCGCAACGACAGCGCCTTGCCGTCCTTGTTCGCCACGAGCTCCGGCACGTCGGCTGGCGGCGGGGGCGGCGGCGTTCCCAGCAGGTTCTCGAGCACCCACTTGCCGCGTAGCACGACCGAGGTGCGATTGGGATACGCCGTGACGGTCAGGATGCTGCCCTTCCCGAGCAGGCCGCGCCGGTTCGGATCGCTCAGCGTGACGCGGCGGAACTGCGATCCATAGATGCGCGGGATGCCGTAGTGCTCTGCGAGGCGCTCGTTGACGAACGTATGGTCGGCCGTCAGCAGGTCGAGCAAACTGCGATCTTCGCGCACGATGCTGCCAACGAAGAGCTCCGTTTCTTTCATGAAGGCCGCGCGAAGCGCCTCGTCGAACGGGAAGATGACCGGGTCGGGCGTCGATGTCTCGACGTTGCGCAGATGCAGCCACTGTCCGGCAAAATTCGCGATGAGCGCCTCGGATCGCTCGTCGGCGAGCATACGCTGCACCTGTTGCTGCAGCACGACAGGATTTTTCAGCCTGCCTTTTTCGGCCAGATCGAGCAGCTGATCGTCCGGCATGCTGCTCCAGAGGAAAAACGACAGACGCGACGCAAGCTCGACGTCCGAAACAGGATAGGCCTTTCCGGGCACCGAGCGCGCCGGATCTCTTTCGATGCGGAAGAGGAAGTCGGGCGAGACGAGCAGCGCTTCGAGGGCGCGCTGAATGCCGGTGTCGAAATCCCCCGGATTCGCTGAAGCTGCGGCGGGCAGGGCCCGTGCTTTTTCGTAAAACGCGAGGAGCGGCTGGACGTCGGCCGGCGTCACCGGCCGGCGAAACGCGCGGCGCGCGAGCGTGGTCAGAATCGTCCGCGCGCAGGCGGCCTCTTCTTTCGCGGTCCTGGGTTCGCACGTGAAAATCTTCGAGCGGCTGGCGGTCACGCCGCGTCCGGACGTCTCATACGGGCCACCGATCACTAGTTGCCTGACGTCGGGTGTTCCGCCGGGCACGTCGAATCGTTTGACACGCGCGCCGTCCAGTCGAAGATCGACCGGATACGGCACCTGCGCAACACCGCCGCGACCGGCGCCACCGCCGCGGGCTGGGCCTTCGCTCTCGACCTTCAGATTTTCGCGTGGCGACGTGACGCCCACCCAATGAAGTCCCGCCTTCACGGGGACGCGCACCTGATACGGATCGATCTCCGGATCGTTCTCGCCGATCGGCGGGCCGGGGATGCGAATCTTGAAAACGTATTCGCCGTCCACGGGAAAGTAATGCTGGATTGAAATGCCGGCGCGCGAGTCGAATGGCAGATCGTCGCTGATGCGCTCGTTGCGCGTGCCCTTGATCGGATCGCGCTTGGCGTCGTAGATGTCTTCGACCGGCTTCTGCGAGATGTCACCCACGGCGAGTCGGCTGATGCGCCGCGCCGCGGTCATATAGCGCTCGAGCAGCGCCGGCGAGGTCGACAGCACCGCCGCGATGTTGTCGAATCCGTAGCCGGAATCATCCACCGGCAGCCATGCGCCGGGCTTGACGTCGACCGCCAGCAGGTCGCGGATGACGTTGCTGTATTCGGCTCGATTCAGCCGGTGCACGGGCGCGCGGCCCGGATTAGGTCGTGCGGCGGCTTCGCTGTCCAGCGTGCGTTCCAGGAAGGCCGTAAAGGCCGCCGACGCCTCGGGTGCGGGCCGCGTTCGCACGGTCGGCGGCGGCATTTCGCCCGACCTCACCTTGCGAAGGACTTTCTCCCAGACTTCCCCATGAGCGGGGACATCGGCGAGACTCGGGCCCTGCAGCGATAGCCCGGCCGTCTTCGTCTTGTCGTTGTGGCAGGTGACGCAGGTCTTTTCGACGAGGGTGGCGTGCGCCGCGAGGTCGGCAACGGGCGCCGCAGGCGCACCCGTCCCACGTTGTTGACCGCTGACGACAGTCGCGGAACAGACAATTCCAGCCAACGCGGCCGGCAGCCACCGTGTGAGACTCATCAAAAGCGACCGACCCTCCCCGTCACGCCCTATATAACGATAGTTAATTAGTTTAAGGCTGATTCCGTGCCGGGGAAAGGCCTAGATCGCTGCGATGCAGTCGATTTCCACGAGTGAATTCCCGGGGATGCCGCCTGCGGCGGCAATCGTGGTTCTGACCGGCGGTTCTGCGCCGAAACGCCCCTGATAGGCTTCGTTCATGCCGGCGTAGTCCTTCAAGTCGTTCAGGTACACGTTGACCTTGAGAACCTTGTCCATCGACGAGCCGACGGACAGGAGCCTTTTCTCGATTTCGTCGAGCACATGCTTGGTGTGCGCCTTGATATCGCCTTCGAAATGCGCGCCGATGCCGGCGATGAACACCACGTTGCCGAGCGACACGACGCCACTGAAGAGCGGGGTCTTTTCCGGCGGCTTCCCGCCCGCGTAATGCACGCGCTTCGCGGGTTTCGCGCCCGCGGTGGTCTGCGCCTGCGCAGCCGACGGCAGCGCGACCGCCGCGGCAACGACGGTGGACTTCGTGAGGAACTTGCGGCGGTTTGATCTCATGCGAGCCTCCTGTGGCCGACCTGAAGGTCGGCACTACGTACTCTTTGCTTTTCGTTCCTCGTTCGTTTTTTCGTTTTCGTTTTTCGTTTTTCGTTACTGTTGCCACACCGTTGCCGCCAAACCATTGAGATCGTAAACAACCTTGCCGTTGCGAAGCGTCAGCTCTGCAACGACCCGCTGCGAGCCCTTCAGAATCGAGCCCGGACCGTCCACGAGCCCGACGCTGCCTTTCTCGATCCGCCAGGCTGCCACGTCGGCGTTTGCTCCGACGCTCAGGTGGCCGAGCGCGTCCTGCCGCACCGCACGGGCCGCGTTCCACGTGGTCCGCCGAACGATCTCGTCGAACGGGAGTCCGAGCGCGAGGAACTTGCTCATCACGTTCGGCATGTCTTTCATGCCGCCGCTCATGCTCGCGACGTGCAGATCGGTGGAGATAACGTCGGGCAGAAAGCCTTCTTTGATGGCAGGCACCGCAATGCGCCACGCGAAGCTGGTCGCGCCGTGGCCGACATCGAACAGGACGCCGCGTTTTCGCGCGTGCCAGAGGGCAGGATTGACCTTGCCGGATGCGTCCTGCTCGCCGCGCAACCCCGAGTACATGTGCGTGTAGATGTCGCCCGGACGCAGCTTGCTGGTCACGAGCTCGGAGAGCGGACGCTCGGATTTATTGGCGCCGAAGTCGACCATCACGGGCAGCATTGCAAGTGTGCCGGCTTCGACGGCGCGTTCCACGGGAATCCACTCGGGACCTGAAAAATGCGCGGTCTTGATGCCGACAATCAGGCCCGGATACCGGCGTGCCACGTCTGCCGTGGGCTGGGCAGCCATGTCCGACAGATCCTGTTCGAACCTTCCACCTCGCATGCCGTGGCCGACGATGTTCAGAAAGGCGAGGACGCGGGTGGTCGAGCGATCGATGATGCGCTGCTTGAAATCCTCGAAGCTGCGCCAGCCGGATCCCCCGGCGTCGACAACGGTCGTCACGCCGGAGCGCGGCGCGACGCCGTCCGGGTACACGCTGTTGTCGCCCGCATAGGAGCCCTTCTCGCCCGTTCCCGCGTAGACGTGCGTGTGGATGTCGACGATGCCCGGGGTGACGAACAGCCCTCGCGCGTCAATCGTCTTCGCCGCATCCGCCGCATCGATCTTCGGCGCGATCGCCGCAATCTTCCCGGCCGAAATCGCGACGTCTCGAATGGCGTCCACGTTGTTGCGCGGATCGATCACATGCCCGCCCTGCAGCAGCAGGTCGTACTTCGGCGCGGCCGCCACTTGGACAGCGAACATCGAGGCGACGAGCAGGAAGAACGAAAAACGAAGAACGAAAAACGAGTAGAGATCTCGGTGAAAGTTATCCTGCAGGCACATATTCGCTTTTCGCTTCTCGCTTCTCGTTACCCCCGCCTCGCCGTCCACCTCGCGCTCAAGTACTCCCCCATGTCGAGCTCCCCTGACATCGCGTCGGCAGACGCCTTGCCGGCAAACGTGAACGACAGCGAGTCGCCGCCCTGCCCGTAGTTGCTCCGCAGGCGCACGTCGCTTCCGCTAATCGTCCCTGTGACATCGCGCGCGACGAAATCACCCTGATGAGTGCCGGCGATTTCGTTGCCCGTCTGCCTCAGGTGAAGGACGTGCGTCGACGATCCGGCAGCATATTCAATCCGCACGTTCCATCGACCCGCCAGATCGACCGCCGGCGGACTCGGCGCCGCGGAAGAATCGCGCAGCGACCGCGACGAGAGCAGCGTGAACAGCCGGTCCGCGATGATCACTTCGTCTCCCGGCGACATCATGTAGGGCGTCACGCTGATGCCAGTCTCGAGCGGAGGCCCCGGGCGCCTGCCCGCCACCAGCGCCACGCGCGGTTCGGTCTCGAGCAGCGTGCGCGCGATGGTCTCGCCCGAGACGCCGAAACGCTCCGGATCCCACCACACGCGAAGCGACGGCGTGCGATTCGACAAGCCCCCCGGCTGCGTCACCGTCGTCGTCACTCCCGCGATGGCAGCCACACGCCGCGAGATGTGATCGAGCCACGCGACCCACTGCTTCCACTCTGCGTCGTGATCGCGCTTCACCCACAGCTCGACCGCGGTGAGCATGCCGATAGCCTCTTCCTTGCCGACCTTCATCGCCCTGCCGGGTCCGTGATGCGGCGCGCTGTGCACCCACGCAGCGCGGATGAGGTCCTTGCGGCCGAGCAGCAGCCCCGCGGCCTGGGGCCCGCGCAGGCATTTGCCGCCGCTGTACCCCACGAGCGCCGCGCCGTTCTGCAGGTGGACGTTCGGCACCGTCAGTATTTCCGCGGCCGCGTCGACGAGAATCGGCACGCCTTTCGGATTCGCCACCTGCGCGATAGCCTTCAGGTTGATCGGGCTTTGGTCGGCGGCGTTACCTGCGAGCACGTAAATCATCGCTGTTCGTGGACCGATCGCCGCCTCGAGCTCGGCGGCCGAGTCCACGTCGATAATGCGCGCGCCAACCGCTCTCACAGCCGCATCGTAGACGTTGCGTGAATGCCGCGGGATGATGACTTCGTCTTTCGGAAAGCCCGTCAGGTTCGGCATCCGCACGTGAAGCTCGGGATTGCCGCCGGCGATGCACGCCGCGGTTGCGTGTGTCAGCGCCGCCGAGCATCCCGAGGTGACAAGGCCCCACTCGGCGCCGGTCAGCGTCGCGAGCCGCGCGCCGATCGCGTCGGCGAGCTCGTCGAGGTGCACGTAGTGCCGCGCCGCGGCATCCATCGCCGCCCGCACTTCGGGGAGCATCAGCGAACCACTGATGATTGTGAACGTGCCGCGCGCATTGACGAGCGGCTTGACGCCGATCGACCGGTAAACGTCCGGCGCGGCGTGCCTCGCGTCCTGTGCGGCGTCAGCGGACGCGACGAACGGTGATTCGACGCCGGCGAGCGTCGACAGGCTGAGCAGCGCGGCGAGATCTCGCCCGCCGCGCAGCGCGTCCCTGCGGCTGAAAGGGCCCATGGTGACCTCCTAGCTGCTGATTGGCGGCGGCACGAACAGCCGCGATCCCTCGTCTGACAGCATCACCCAGAGCCCGTACACCCCGAGGATGGTGCCGAACGGAAAATTCATCAGGTTGAGCGCGGACAGCACGATGGTGAGAATACGCGCCCATGGCTTGAACTTGAGCAAACCGGCGCCCGCGAAGATGCCAGGCAGCGACAATATCAGCATGAACACGCCAAGTGCCGCTCCGGTGAAACCGAGAATGGGCACCGCCATCCAGGCATCGGGGTCGGACGCCGCGCCGGCCACGCCGATGAAGCTGAGAAGCGCCATCATGCCGAGGCCGAAGAGGCTGCCAAGGATGCCGAACGCGATGTAGAGCCAGGCGAGAACCTTGACGTGGGTAGCCATCTCCGGCCCTCCTTGCCGCTTCGCGGCTTTGAACCGGAATCATAGCCCCAACAAACACAAAGACGCCAAGCCGCAGAGAACTCTTTTTTTCAAAAGGATTCTTTGCGCCTCGGCGCCTGTGCGTTGAGACGATGATGAGTTACTTGATGAACAACATCTCCCGATACGTTGCGAGCGGCCACTGGCCGTGCGGCACGATCGTTTCGAGATCGTCTGCCGCATCGCGGAGCGCGTCCATCGCCGGGATGACGCCGTCGCGGAAGTGCTTCGCGTGCTTCTCCGCCGACCCGTTGCTTTCGTGCCCAAGCGCCTTCTCGAGCTTGTCGGCGTTCCCCTTCAACTTGTCGGTCATCTTCGTCATCTTGTCGAGGAGCTTCTTGCCCTCAACGGATTTGCCGCCCGCCTGCTTCACCGCCGCGACGCTCTGCGCCACTTGCTTCTGGTACTCCAGCGCCACCGGCAGCACGTAGCGGTTCGCCATCAACACCATCAACTGCCCCTCGACGTTGACGGTCTTGTTGTAGGTCTCCAACATGATCTCGTAGCGCGCGTGCAGCTCCCGCTCGTTGAGCACCTTGTACTTCTCGAATATGCCCACGACATCCTTCGCGATGAGCTGCGGCAGCGCGTCGACCGTGTTCTTCAGGTTCAGCAGCCCGCGCTTGCCGGCCTCTTTCTCCCACTCCTGCGAGTAGTTGTTCCCGTTGAAGACGATCCGCTTGTTTTCCTTGATGATTTTCGGCAGCAGCTCGGCCGCCGCTTTCTCGATCGACTTGCCTCCCTTGGTCGCTTTCTCGAGCTCGGTCGCAATGGAATCGAGGGATTCCGCCACCGCGACGTTCAGCGCGATATTGGGATACGCAATGCTCTGGTTCGACGACACCGCGCGGAACTCGAACTTGTTCCCCGTGAAGGCAAACGGGCTCGTGCGGTTGCGATCGCCCGCGTCGCGCGGCAGCTTCGGCAGCACCATGACGCCCGTGTCGAGCTCGCCGCCGTGCTTGGTCGATTTCGCTCCGCCCTTTTCGATCTGCTCGAAGATGTCGGTGAGCATGTCGCCGAGAAAGACCGAGATGATCGCCGGCGGCGCCTCGTTGGCACCCAGCCGATGGTCGTTCCCCGCGCTCGCGATGCTGGCGCGCAGAAGCCCCTGCCACTTGTTGACGGCGCGGAGGACAGCCGCGCAGAACACGAGGAACTGCACGTTGTCGTGCGGGTTCTTTCCCGGGGTCAACAGGTTGTTGCCCTCGCTGTCGCTCATCGACCAGTTGAGGTGCTTGCCCGAGCCATTGACGCCTGCGAACGGCTTTTCGTGCAGCAGGCACGCGAGGCCGAACTTCGGCGCCATCCGGCGCATCGTCTCCATCGTCATCATCTGATGATCGGTGGCGAGGTTCGCGTTTTCGAAGATCGGCGCGATCTCGTACTGGCTCGGCGCGACCTCGTTGTGACGTGTCTTGACGGGCACGCCAATCTTATACAGCTCGGTTTCGACCTCCGACATGAACGCCATCGCGCGATCGGCAATGGCGCCGAAATACTGATCCTCGAGCTCCTGCCCCTTGGGCGGCTTCGCGCCGAACAGCGTCCGGCCCGCGTTGATGAGATCGGGTCGCGAGAGATAGAAGTTCAGGTCGATGAGGAAGTACTCCTGCTCGGGTCCGCAGGTCGCGATGACGCGGTCGGCCTTCGAGCCGAAGAGCTTCAGGACGCGGACTGCCTGTTTCGAGAGGGCTTCCATCGAGCGAAGGAGGGGCGTCTTCTTGTCGAGCGCCTCGCCCGTCCAGCTGACGAACGCGGTCGGGATAACCAGCGTCGTCGCTCCGCCCGTTTTCAGCAGCCAGGGGGGGCTGGTGGGATCCCACGCTGTGTAGCCGCGCGCTTCGAAGGTTGACCGCATGCCGCCTGACGGAAAGCTCGACGCATCGGGCTCGCCCCTGACGAGCTCTTTGCCCGAGAACTCGTAGACCGCTTTGCCGTCGACAACCGGCGCGAGAAACGAGTCGTGCTTCTCCGCGGTGATGCCCGTCAGCGGCTGAAACCAATGGGTGTAGTGTGTGGCGCCGCTCTCGATAGCCCAGTCCTTCAGCGCGCCGGCAACGGCGTCGGCGATGGACGGATCGAGCGCCTCGCCTTTGCCGACGGTACGGCGTAGCGCGTCGTATACGTTTTTCGGAAGGCGCTTCTGCTGCTCGGCGTCGTTGAATACCAGGCTGCCGAACGAGCCCTTCCCGTTCCACGCACTCATGTCTTTGTCTCTGCTGCCAGACCAGTCGCGGATAGCGCTGATCGCTTCACCCAATACCGCTGAGCCCATGTACCGCCTCCTTAGTCGCCCGTCCTTAAGTTATTTATTATGCGAGGGTGGCCGTGCATTCTAGCAGCCGCCGGCACCGTCTATGAACATTTGTGGGCTGGGAACACGTGTCCTGAACCTGATATATCAAGAACAGCGCCAGCTTCGCCCGCAGTTGCGGAAATCGGACGTCTTGACGTTTTTGTTCCGAAAAGCCGCCAAATCCAGACTAGTTACGCTCCATACACGCTTCGGAAAAATCTGACGATCAGGTAGGACGGACTTCCAATATGCCACATAAATGTCAGAAATCTAAAAACAGCCTCGGTGACCATGAAGGCACGTCAACGGTTGCTGATGTTACGTCCTTACGCAACTGACAAACCTGTGGGGTTCTCCAGATTCTCAAACAATCTTGTCAGCTGCTCCGGTCCCTGTCCCGGTACATGATCTTGTTGGCCTGATGAATCTTCTTCCAGCGCCGTTTTTCGGCAGCCGCCGCCGACTTGTCGCGCTTGCGCTCCTCGAAGGCGATCTCCTTGCCGAGATGCCGATAGTGCTCGAGCCGCTCGGCAGCCAGCTCGCCCCTTTCGACAGCAGCGAGGACGGCGCAGCCGGGCTCGGTTTCGTGCGCGCAATCTCCGAAACGGCATCCGCCCGCGAGCTCGGCGATATCCTCGAACGTCTCGGCGACCGCGGACTCCTCCACCCACGGCTGCAGCTCGCGCATGCCTGGCGTGTCGATGAGCAGCGCGCCACCCGGCAGCTCCACCAGGTGCCGGGCGGTCGTCGTGTGGCGCCCTTTGCCGTCCACCTCGCTGATCTCCGCGGTTTTCAGGCGCTCCTGGCCCAGCAGTCGATTGACGAGCGTCGACTTCCCAACGCCTGACGACCCGATGAGCGCCACCGTCTGTGCCGGCGAGAGGTACGCGTCAAGTGCGCCCAGGCCGTCGCCCTGCTTCGCGCTGATTGCCAGGACGTCGACGAACGGCAGGCGCGCGCGGACGTTGGCTGCCTGTCCTTCCGGATCTGCGCTGAGATCTGTCTTGTTGAGCACGACCACAGGAACCGCGCCCGCGTCGCGGACGACGGTGAGATAGCGCTCGAGGCGGCGCGGGTTCAGATCCTCGACGAGGGCGGTGACGAGAAAAATCGTATCGACGTTCGCGGCGACAACTTGCTCTTCAACGGCGCGACCGGCGGCCTTGCGGGAAATGGTGCTGCGGCGAGTGAGGCGGCGGGTAATGACCGCACGGTCCAGGCTCGCCTTCGCGCCGCTACTCTCATCGCTTCGGAGCGGCAGGCCTGCAGCGATGCAGACCCAGTCGCCGACGGCCGGAAAGTCAGCGGTCGCGCGCGCGTCATGCCGGAATTTTCCGCTGACCTCGGCCCAGCCATCGACATCACCGGCGACGCGATACGCGCCGCGCTGTTCTTCGATGATGCGGACAACGAGGGGCGGCGGAACGTCGTCCGCGATCTGCTGCTGAAAAAACTCGCTCCATCCAAGCCGAGCACGTTGCACCTATTGCACCCGTTGCGCTCTACGCACCCAGCTCCTCCACCGCGCCGAGCACTTCTTCCGCGTGCCCGTCGACCTTCACGTTGTCCCAGCGCCGCGCGACCTTGCCGTTGCCGCCGATCAGATACGTCGTCCGCACGTTGCCCATGAACTTGCGGCCATAGAGCGACTTCTGCTGCCACACGCCGTACTTTTCCGCGACCGCGTGATCGGCGTCAGCGAGCAACGGAAACGTGACGTCATACTTTTTCGCGAAGCGCGCCTTGCTCGCCTCGTCGAGGATGCTGATGCCGAACACGGCGGCTTTCGACTTGGCGAACCGCGGTAGATTGTCGCGGAAGGCGCACGTTTCCTTCGTGCACCCCGGCGTGTCGTCCTTCGGATAAAAGTACAAGACGACCGGGCGCCCGGCATACTCCGAAAGCTTGTGCGTCTTGCCGTTCTGATCGTTCAAGGTGAACGCAGGCGCCTTTTTCCCTGGCTCGATCAATGACATGGCATTGATCGTAGGATTCTTTATGAAAAAATGGAATCCCAGCGTTACAAATTCCTTTTCTTTAAAGAAAAGAACACATTGCGTCGTTGCGCCGTTGCGGTGAGTCGCGTGCGTTCGCCTAAGGTTTGAACTGCGCTTTGTTTTCGGTCTTGGCTTTTTCCTGCGCCGCTGCCAGGTCGCTGGCCTCATTCTTCTGCCGATCGATCTCGCGCTGAGGCGCTTCGGTTTTATCCAGCTGCACCGCTGCAGCGTTCGCCGTATGGGCAAGGTTCTCGAGTCGCGTTAACGCAACCACCAGCCGGAAAGACTCCGGGTAGGAGACGCGCAACAGCGTGACCGAGTACTCTGCATTTCCCCACACCGCAAGCGGCGTGTCGGGAAATCCGTATTGGACGGTCGGCGTTCCCAACCGTCTCGATGGTACCTGCGCGACAGGTCCGTAGGTCTCGGAGACCGCGGCGATCATGTCCGCGGGCGACATGCCTGCGGTGCGGCGTCGATCGTAGTCCACGATCACCATGAAAAGCTGGTCGTCGTAGAACCTGAAGAGCATCAGGTCAACAGGATCGACAACTGGTGACGCACCACCGGCGTAAGACCGCGGCCGATATTCCAGGTCCTGCATCAGGGCAGGTCGTGTGTGGATGGTCTTCGCGCCCGATGTCGCCGAACGGGTCAGTTTGACGATCGATGCGACGTTGCTGCCCAGTTGAAAGTCCCGATAGCGGAACGCCTCCTGTGCGGAAGGTGCTTGCGTAGAGAGGATGAAGAGGCAAAGGCAAAAAGCGACCGTGCGGATGTTGTTGACCATGGAGTTGACAATAGCTCGTCTGCCATGCGTGCTGCTGTGCTGAACAGCACAGACCGTTATCTCAGCAACCGCTATAGTCCGCACATGTCAGTTCTCGACGAAGGCTTCGAAGTGCGATGGGCTGCGTGGCAGGCGCGCGGAGCAGCCAACGACCGCAATACCAGACGAAGGATGTTCGTCGTCGCCGCGATCCTCGTCCTCGCTGTGGCCGTCCTGAACGCCATGTGGTGGCTCTGATGATCCCGATGGTGGCGCTGATCCTCGTAACGCTGTGGGTCCTGGGAGCGGTCAGTTCGTACACGATGGGAGGATTCCTCCATCTTTTCCTCCTGATCGCGATCGGCATGATGCTGCCGCGCCTTATTCTGGGACGGAAGGCGGCGGGCTAGATTCGAGGCCCAGAAGCGAGTAACATTGGGCTCGAGCCCGCAGTGTCACGCCCCCGCAAGAAAACCCCCGTTAAACCGACTACGTCTGCGTTCGATGCCCAGGCATTTCTCGATACGGCGGGAATTACCAAGAAAGTCGCCGAATACCGTCCCCTGGCGGTGATCTTCGCGCAAGGGGATCCGGGCGATAGCGTCATGTACGTCCAGAAAGGCGCTGTCAGGCTCTCGGTCCTGTCGCACGCGGGAAAAGAGGCCATTGTCGGGATGCTCGGCCCGGGAGATTTCCTGGGGGAAGGCGCGCTCGCTGGTCAGCCCATCCGGATGGGCACCGCGACGGCGGTCTCCACGACCTCGGTGCTCGTCGTACCGAAGAAGCAGATGATCGAGCTGCTGCACGACGCCCCCGGCTTTTCCGACCGGTTCATCGAGTACATGCTCTCGCGCAACATTCGCATCGAGGAAGATCTTGTAGATCAGCTGTTCAATTCGAGTGAAAAACGGCTGGCCCGGACGCTCCTTCTCCTTGCCCGTTACGGGAAAGAGGACAAGCCCCAGGGGGTCCTGCCCAAGCTCTCGCAGGAAATGCTCGCGGAAATGATCGGCACGACACGATCGCGCGTGAATTTTTTCATGAACAAATTCAGGAAGCTCGGCTTCATCGAATACAACGGCGGCCTCAAGATCAACACCTCCCTGCTTAGCGTCGTCCTCCACGACAGCTCGCGGTAGCTGCTGTCTCCTTCTGAACAGCGCAGCGCCGCCCGGCGTGACACGATTCCTCAATGAGAACCCGGAATACGCGCGCATTCGACGCCGAGGCATTTCTCGATTCAGCAGGGATTGCGAAAAAGTTCGAGACCTTCCAGCGCGCCGAGCCCATTTTTTCCCAAGGCGATATCTGTGACAGCGTCATGTACATCCGAAAAGGAGGCGTGAAGTTGTCGGTGCGGTCGAGGACGGGCAGAGAAGCCGTCGTGGCGGTGCTCGGCCCCGGCGAGTTCTTCGGCGAGGGTGCGCTGGCCGGCCAGCCGCTCCGCATGGGCGATGCCACTGCTCTGACGGCGAGCACCATTCTGGTCCTCAAGAAAGAAAAAATGCTTCGGCTGCTCCACAAGAAGCGCGAGTTGGCGGACCGGTTCATCGCGCACATGCTAGGCACGAACATCCGCATCGAGGAAGACCTGCTCGGCCAGCTGTTCACTCACGACGAGATGCGGCTCGCGCGGACGCTTCTGCTGCTCGCCCGCTACGGGATGAAGGAGGAGCCGGAGCGGGTGCTGCCGAAAATCTCGCCGCAGAAGCTCGCCCAGATGGCTGGCACCACGCGCTCGAACGTCGATTTTTTCATGAGAAAATTCAAGAAACTGGGTTTCATCGCCGATGACGGCGGCCTCACGATTAACAACTCGCTTCTGAGCGTGGTTCTCCACGAATAGCCCCCTGTCTCATTCTGAACAGCAGCCCGCGGCGTTTACCGGTATGATTTGGGTTTCGTCGCGAATCAACGCGCTCACATCAAGGAACATCGACATGAATGGCACCATCAAGCGTCTCGTCAGTGACAAGGGTTTCGGATTTATCGCAGCCGGCGACGGGACGGAATACTTCTTCCACCAGTCGGCATGCACAGGGACGGCGTTCGACCAGCTCCGCGAGGGGCAGGCGGTGACGTTCGATGTCGGTCACGGGGCCAAGGGCCCGAGAGGCGAGAACGTCAAAGTCGCCTAGGATGCACAGGGTTCGCGCGGTTGTGAGGAGGGCGCGTTTGGCGAATCGAACCAACCTGAAGCTGAATGACATCGTGGTGTCGCGGGTCGAAGACGGACACCATTTGCTCATCGTGACAGCATTGCCCGACGACGAAATGTCGCTCGTGTACCGGGGTGACGGCTGGAACGTTCAGTACGCGGTTGCAAAAGGTGCGAGGTTGGCCGCCGGCAAAGGCGGTGACCTGTGGTACACGTCAGACGCGCTGACGACGCTCGAGTACCTGGAGACATTCCGGGCCGAGCGTCGCCTCACTTCCGTCCACTAGGATCCTTGCTTCACCACGTCAGGGGCTGCCGGTCGCGCCGCCCCATTTCATCTGGAATGTGCCGCGCCACCGCTGCTCTATCGTACGGTGCGTGTGCACAACGATACAGACATCACTCCCCATGCGCCCGTACGATCATCACAGGAAGGGTTCATCATCATGATTTCAACACTCCTGATTGTGCTCGTCGTGCTGTGGGCGCTCGGCATCGCGTCGTCTTACACGTTCGGCGGACTCATCCACGTGCTCCTGCTGGTGGCCATTGTCGTCGGTGTGTTTCGGATGATTAAGGAGCAGCATCCGCTGCGCGGGTGACATTGCAATGGGGTCGCCATGACCAAGAGAGAAGCGAGGCCGGGAACGGCCCCGTCAGCAGGTGGCGAGGCCGAGCGGCTCAGGCAACTGGCAGAGGAAGCGCGGGAGATTCGCGACCGCCAGCGCGAGGCCCTCGAGTGGGCGCGTCAGGAGCGGGAGCGCCTGCGGGAAGTGTCCGAGACAGCACGAGTCGATGGCGAACAGACGCGTGTAGCGGCTGAGGCGGCTCGCGAGATGTTGATGGAAGCGGTGAAGACCACCGCCGAGACGCTGAAGACCACGCTGGAACACATGCAGACGCTCGAGAGGATGCGGCGGATCGCTCGGAAGGCGAAGGCCGCCAACAAGCGCGACGCGAACTAGGCTCCGCGTCGCGCATCATCAGTCATGGACGGCGAGACATCACGAGTTGCCGCGCCGCGATCAAGTCCTACGACGATACAGCTCCTGCGGGCACCGGCTATCGATCAGCGCCATGCCGCCCACCATGGGGTCATTTGTGCTCCGCGTTCGTGTCGCACACCCAGCGCAGCCCGCTTTCCGCTTCACTTCTGAAGTGCATTTTCCCGGTGCACCCGGGATGCGTACAGGGTTTTGAATCGCCTCGTGCAGATGGCATGTAGACTCCTAATGACTGTTCAATACGGATGACGCCGCAACTCGCGGGAGATCGAGCGTAAAGACGCAGCCTCGTTCCGGCAGGTTGCGCGCGTAGATGCGGCCGTTGTTCGCGTCTGCGCCCCACCGGCTGAATGCGAGGCCGAGGCCAGCGCCCGTTCGATCAGCGCCGCGCTGTTCGAACGGGCGAAAGAGATCGCTGACCTTCGAGCCGGGGAGCCCGTGGCATTCGTCGAGAACCTCGATCAGCACGCGTTCGGCGTCGCCACAGACGCGCAGCGTCACGGTCGATCGCGGCCGGGTGAACTTGAACGCGTTCTGCAGCAAGTTGGAGACCACTGCCGCAAGGATCTGACGGTCTCCCTCGATGAAGACTGCCGCATCGACGGGCAACACGGTCAGCGTCATGTTCCGCGCTTGCGCCTCTATTCCTGCTGCCGATGCCACCTCAGCGATGAATCCCGACACGGGGAATCGCTCGCGATGCTGAATGCCCTGCGACAAACGGACCGCCGAAATGGACTGGCCGACCAGCGCGCGCAATCCGATCAGGCTACGTTCGAGCACTTTTCCAGTACTACCCGCGGGCCCTACGCTCCCGGACTTGAGCACTTCGAACGCGATCATGGCGGTATTCACCAGGTTGCGCAGTTCATGGGCAAGAAATCCCCTGCGCTCGCTTTCGCGCGCAACCTCGTCCTCGAGTGTGGACTGCGCTCGCGCGCGTCCGTACTCCGTGACGGCGCCCGCAATCGCGTCGTCGAGGCAGCTGTTGAGCGCGCGAAAGTCCTCGGTGCTGACGGATACGTCCATTTCGCCGGCAAGCTCGGTAATCGACTGACACACGTCGCCGTAGTCGTGCACGACCTGCGACACGGTGAACCCTTGCTTCAGCAAGTCGTGCCCGTGTAGAAGCGCGCAGTCAGCGATGTCCGGATTGGCGATGGAACCGGGGCGTAGTGCCGTTACGAGCTGATCCAGAAAGACGGGTACCCCATGGTCGATCTCGGCTAATGTCGGTGGAGGAATCGACCGCACGGCAACCTTTGCGCGGCACCGCAGGATAATCTCTTCGCGATTGACGCTGATGAATTCATGGAGCACGACGAGACGGAGTATCGCAGGCATCCCTGTCGCAAAGCTGTCCCGAAACGCACAGTGCGCACGCGTGTGCTGTTTTACACAGACACGTTTCCCCAGGCAGAAGTACCCTGAATTTCATGAATAGCTTTGCCGCCTTTGCGGCTGTCGCGATGCTGGCGTCCACCTCCGCCTACGGCAACACTCCGAGCATGGACGACGCGCAGCGCGCCTTCTTCAATGCGCGCTACGAGGCGGCGTCCGATTTCGCCCTCGCGCTGCAAGGCTCTGACGCGGGCAGTTTGGAAGCCTTCGAAGTGCGCACGTCGGCGCTGCATTTTCTGCTGAGAGATGCGCTCGGAAATGACGTCGACAAGGCAAGAGCCTTCAAGCAGTGTTCGACCTGCGCGGCGCTGCTGGAGGCCTTCCTCAGCGACACCGCAAAGGGACAGGCAATTGCTCGCGCACAACTCGACGTCGACCCTCGCGACACGAACGCCCTGTTCTATCTGGGCAAGCTGAACCTCAACTACGTGTGGCTGCACGTGGAAACCCTCGGTCGAAAGACCGGTTGGGGTGAGTACTGGGAAGCGAGGCGCTCGCTCGACGCAGCGTTGAAAGACAATCCCCTGCACACGCGTGCCCGGGTCGCTCGTGCATGGGTCGACTACATCGTCGGCACAAAAATGACGCGAGGCACGAGGTGGGTCCTCGGCGGCGGGAGCAAGAAGGCCGCACTGATCGGCGCGCGCGAAGCCGCAGCGGCCCCGGCGGACTTCTTCGTCCGCGCCGAAGCCGAATTCGCGCTCTGGGAAATGCTGGTCCGCGATCGGCAGTTGACCGAAGCGACGACGATTGCGCGACGGCTCGCGCGACAGTTCCCGGACAACCACAAGCTCGCCAAGTTCCTGAACACCGCGCCGAGTCACCGTCCCTGAATCGAGTCTCACCGCCACCGCGCAACGACGAACAGTTTTCTTTCTAAAAAGAATCCCTGGCGTCTTCTCTCCTCGTAGTCGTGAGGCAGAGAGTTTGCGCACGTTAGAGTGTGCAATCCGATACAGCGGCCAGGGCCTGGAGCACGGGATACTGCCCCAATGCGCATCTTCCAGCCGGCCTTCGCGTTCTGGCCGCCGCCGCAATTTCTCGGCGATTCGCCTGACGGATTGACGGCGTGGATGGCTCAACGCGATGCGATCGAGGACCCTGCCCGGGAACACTTGCGGGTAGACGTGGTCAAACAGATAATCGACGCCCACCACGATCGCCATGCGCGAACGATCGGGCCCCGGAGGTAAGCGATGTTCAACAACTCGACCACAACACAAAGCGCGACGATGAAAAAAGCCCCTGAGAGCGAGATCGAGCAATCGTGGGTCGGCTTCCTGTGCAAGGAATGTGGAGCGCCGCTTTCGGTGCATCGCTCGAACAACGGCTCGAAAGCGGGCGAGCGGTCCACGCGCGGCTGGCGCATCACGTGCATCAGCTGCGGGGTGCCAGACTTCCACGAGCTCGGCAGCGCGATGGTCAGAATCGCAGTCACGTAACCGACACTAGCGATCGATCCACTCGACGAAGCCGCCCGGCCATTCATTCCGCACGATCATGATTTTGAGTATCCGATCTTCGCGCAGGAGCTCGGCCGCGCCGATACGCGCGTCCTTGATTGACGGATACCGTGCAGCCGCCTGCGGCAGAGCGCTCGCCGAGCCGCGTCTCATCGTTGGAATTAGTCTGAACATTGCCCCACTCTAGGGCCTGGATGACGCCCGCGCTGTGCAATCGGGTACAGCGCCGCTACGGCGAGGTGCGGCAACATATGGGCATATGAAATTCAGACCGCTTCACGACCGCATCATTGTCCAGCGCCTGGACGAAGGCGAACAGCAAATCGGCGGGATCATCATCCCGGACTCCGCCAAGGAAAAGCCGCAGCAGGGAAAGGTACTGGCCGTCGG
The DNA here is from genome assembly GCA_963784045.1 of Vicinamibacterales bacterium. Classification (GTDB taxonomy): domain Bacteria; phylum Acidobacteriota; class Vicinamibacteria; order Vicinamibacterales; family JAMQPK01; genus JAMQPK01. Next base: position 106,119 of record CAWAPZ010000019.1, on the reverse strand, counting down.
AGACGGGCGGATCACCGACGACGGCAAGCGCATTCCTCTGGATGTGGCAGCCGGTAATCTCATCCTGTTCGGAAAATATTCCGGCCAGGAAATCAAGCTCGACGGTGCCGAGTACCTCATCGTCAAAGAAGACGAAGTGCTTGCCGTCATCGACAACGCGACAGACACTCAGAAGCCGGAGCCGAAAAATTAATGGCTAAACAGATTATTTACGGCGAGCAGGCGCGCCAGACCGTCCTGCGCGGCATCAATCAGATGGCGGACGCCGTGAAAGTGACCCTGGGTCCGAGAGGACGCAATGTCATTCTGGGCAAGGCGTATGGATCACCGACGATCACCAAGGACGGCGTGACCGTCGCCCGGGAGATCGATCTGAAGGACCGCCTCGAGAACATGGGCGCGCAGATGGCGCGCGAGGTGGCCAGCAAGACCTCCGACCTCGCCGGCGACGGCACCACCACGGCGACCGTGCTGACTCAGGCGATTTTCCGCGAGGGCGTGAAGCATGTCGTGAGCGGCGCCAACCCGATGGACATCAAGCGCGGTATCGATCGCGCCGTCACCGTGGTGACGGCCGAACTGAAAAAAATGTCGAAGCCGGTGAGCGGAAACATGGTGGCGCAGGTCGGCACCATTTCGGCCAACAACGACGAGCCGATCGGCAAGGTCATCGCCGAGGCGATGGAGAAAGTCGGCAAGGACGGGGTCATCACGGTCGAGGAGGCGCAAACGATCGACACCACGCTCGAGATCGTCGAGGGCATGCAGTTCGATCGCGGCTACCTGTCGCCCTATTTCGTGACGGATCCCGAGCGCATGGAAGTCGTGCTCGAGAATCCGCGCCTGCTCATTTACGAGAAAAAGCTGTCGAACCTGAAAGACCTGCTGCCGGTGCTCGAGAAAGTCGCGCAGAGCAGCTCGTCACTGCTCATCGTAGCGGAGGACGTCGAAAGCGAAGCGCTCGCGACCCTCGTCGTGAACAAACTGCGCGGCACATTGCGCGTCGCGGCCGTGAAAGCGCCGGGGTACGGCGATCGCCGCAAGGCCATGCTCGAGGACATCGCCGTTCTGACGGGTGGCCGTGCCATCACCGAAGACCTCGGCATCAAGCTCGAGAACCTGACGCTCGAAGACCTTGGCTCGGCGAAGAAGGTCACCATCGACAAGGACAACACCACGATTATCGAAGGTGCCGGCGATCGAAAGGCGATCGAGGGGCGCGTCAAGCAGCTGCGCACGCAGATTGAAGAAGTGACGTCGGACTACGATCGCGAGAAGCTGCAGGAGCGCCTTGCGAAGGTTGTCGGCGGCGTGGCGGTCATCAAGGTCGGCGCAGCCACCGAAACCGAGATGAAGGAGAAGAAGGCTCGCATCGAGGACGCCATGCACGCGACCAAGGCGGCAGTCGAGGAAGGCATCGTGCCCGGCGGCGGAGTCGCGTTACTTCGCGCATCGCAGGCGCTCCAGGGTCTTGCGCTTGGGGGTGACCAGCAGGTGGGCGTCAACATCATCGCCCGCGCCATCGAAGAGCCGCTGCGCTGGATTGCCAACAATGCGGGTGAGGAAGGGTCGGTCGTTGTCGCAAAAGTGAAGACGATGCAGTCGGAGGATGGGTTCAATGCCCTGACCGGTACATATGAGAACCTCGTGAAAGCAGGCGTCATCGATCCGACGAAGGTCGTGCGGTCGGCGCTTCAGAACGCGGCGTCCGTCGCATCGCTGCTCTTGACGACCGAGGCCCTTGTGTCAGAAATTTCAGAAGGGGCGGAGGCGCCTGCGGCATAGGCAGGAGATGCATGAGAGGTATCCTTGGGGGCTGGGGCAAAATCCTGTCGGGCCGTCGGCCCAATCTTTCGATCGAGATTACACGCGAGTGCCCGCTTACATGCCCGGGCTGTTACGCATACGGCAGCGACCACCTCGGCGGCGACGTGACCCTCCGCGAGCTTCGGGATTACAAGGGACCGGAGCTCGTCGAGAAGATGTTGGCGCTCCTCGACACGTACCGCCCGCTCCATGTGTCGATTGTCGGGGGCGAGCCGTTGGTTCGCTACCGCGAGCTGAATGAGATTCTGCCGCGGATGGCGGTGCGGGGCATCTACACCCAGCTCGTGACGAGCGCAGTCCGTCCCATTCCGCGTGAGTGGGCGGCCCTGCGCCGGCTGCAGATCGTCGTGTCGATCGACGGCCTGCAGCCCGAGCACGATGCGCGCCGCAAGCCGGCGACCTACGATCGCATTCTCGAACACATCAAGGACCATCAGATCACCGTGCACTGCACGGTCACGCGCCAGCAGGTGCGCCGTGACGGCTACCTCGAGGAGTTCGTCCGATTCTGGTCGGCGAACAAGGCCGTATCGCAGTTATGGATCAGCTTGTACACACCACAGGTTGGCGAGGTGTCCGCCGAACGTCTCACCGCATCCGATCGTCAGCGCGTCGTCGACGATCTCATGCGGCTTCGCACTGTCTATCCGAAGCTCCGCATGCCGAAGGGCATGATCGAATCCTATGTCGCGCCGCCGCACTCACCCCAAGAGTGCGTCTTCGCGCTGACAACGGCCTGCGTGTCTGCAGATTTCACAACACCGATTACGCCGTGTCAATTCGGCGGCAATCCTGACTGTGCCAATTGCGGCTGTATTGCATCAGCAGCTCTCGCCGCCGTGGGCCGACATAGGCTGCCCGGGGGCATCCGTGTGGGCGCCATCTTCGAGCGCTCTTACCGCATTGGGCAGAGCGTCAACGCGTTTCGCGACGCCATGGTCTCGCGCGAAGGGAACGTCAGGGCCTCGTAGCGCCAAGCCAGATCATGGAGCGGCTGCGTTGGTTACCGCGGCCGCTGCGCGCCGGGATCGATGTTGATCACGAGCGTCCGCTTGAACTTCACGGGCTTACCTTGTCTCACCGCCGGCTGGTACTGCCAACGCTTCGCCGCAGACAGCAGCACCAGGTCGTAAGGGGGCCACACGGGCTCAGTGAGCGTCGCGGTCTCGACCTTGCCGTTCTCATCGACCAGCAGTTCGAGGACTCCACTGAACACGCGGTTGGGCGCGTACCCTGTCGTGAACGTCCATGACGGGATCTGCTGCGCCACGACCACCGGCGGCGTGACGTCGACATCGGCCAGCGTGTAGAACGCCGGTCTTATTATCGCGGCCGCAGCAGCAGCAGCCGGCGGCGGCGCCGGCGCCGCCGCGCGAGGCGCAGGCGCAGGTGCAGGTGCAGGTGCAGTCTGCGCCGCGATTTTTGCGTCCGCAAGCGTGGCGAAGCCGCTCGCCAGCTCCTTCAGATCGGCGAGCGTCGCTGTCTGAGCGTCGGCGCCAATTTCCGCCATTACCTGCAATGCCTGCTTGAACCCCGCAGCGGCCACGTCGTACTGCTTGTTCTCGTACTCCGTTCTCGCGGCCATATAGAGCTGCTGGGCCGCGGCCGGCAGCGCTTTCTTGCGCACTTCGCGGAACAGCGCCACGACGCGCGGAGAGTACTCGGCGTCGTTCAGTACCAGCATCGGCCGACGCGTGACGACGAGCTCGAGCGCTTGTTCGGCATCGCGCGTGCGACCGAGCCCGAGCAGGCAGAGCGCCTTGTACGTGTCCACGGTGTCAGCCAACTCGCTCGTGTGAATTGCGCTGAACTCCGACAGCGCGGCCTCGTACCGACGCCGACTCGTACAGCGACTTTGCGGAGGCCAGCCTCTCCTGATCGGCTGCGACGGGAGGTACGCACACGGCCATCAGCGCCGCCGCGCAGAACAGCAACGTCGTTCGCATCTTCATTTTCTCAAGTCGACTCCAATGCGTGTGGGGGTCTGGGCTTTCACCGTGACGGTCTGGCGGCGCTCGCCGAATTGCGGATGACGAAAGACCAGCTCGTGCGTGCCGATCGGAACAGTCAGTTCACCGATGGGGGTCGTACCAAGAGACGCGCCGTCCATGAAGACATCGGCCCACGGCACGGCGTTCACCGCGAGCTTACCCGACGGCAGCGGTATCACGACGCTCGCCGTTTTCCCGGCGGCGACCTGAACGGTGCGGGCGGTGGTGAACTCCAGCGCTGCATTGGCCAGCTCGATGCGGTGCGACCCGACCGGCAGCATCAGGCGCTCCATGCGCGTGGTGCCGAGCACGCGGCCGTCCTCGAGAATGTCCATGTCAACGGGCGCCTGAATCGTGAGCCAGCCGCCGGCGCCGGCGCCAGTCGCCGCGACAGGCGCCGTCGAGATCACCAGCGCCACCGTGGCGCCGCGCGTCACCATCACGGTCCGGCTGACGGTGTTGTCGCCGGCAGACACCGTGACGCGGTGCTGGCCAGGGATCACGTCGTTCAGCACGAGCGGGGTCACACCTTTGGACACGCCATCGAGGGCGACCTGGGCGCCGGGCACATCCGATCCGATCTCGAGTCGTCCGCCCGTCGTCACCGTGGCCGTGGCCAGCTCCACATACTGCGAGACGACACTCCCCGCTTCGACGGTGATGGGCAACGTACGCGACGTCGCACCGCTCGTAATCTCGACGCTGTGGGTGCCTGGGGCAAGAGACACGCGCAACGGCGTCACTCCTCGCAGGGTGCCGTCGATCGTGATGGAAGCGCCGTCTGGAAGCGACTTGAAGTCCGCGGTCCCGGAAGGGGCGACCGTCACCACAGGCGCCGTCGCTGCAGCGGGCGTCGCCGTCCAGGTCTGCCAGGCAACCCAGCCTGCGACGATCACACTTCCGCAGACACCGGCCACGACAAGGGGCATCTGAAGCCGTGATCGCTCCGGGAGTGCAGGCGCCGGGGGTGCAAGGGGTACCGGCTTCGCCGGCCGCGGGATGTCGTTAAACGCCTGCGCGACGGCCTTCACCTCGGACTCGAACGAGGCGACCCAGCTCGCGTCGTCGGCGCGCTCTTGGCCGACGTCCACCACTGGTGCCGCGGTGTTTGCCGTGGTCTTTGTTTTCATGATGAGTGGGGGAGAAACGGGCTGAGCACTAGGCCAATCTTATGCCAAGGAGACAATTACAGTTTCCGTTTTGATTTCAGGGCGGATTTTCGGGAAGTTTTCTTTTGAGCAGACTTTTATCAGACTCTAACACGAACACGAGCAATGTGTACGGTGTGGACCCTGGGCGTGATGTCCCCCCGGCTATTGCTTCGGCCGCGTTTTCGACCTTCTCGCCGCCGTGGTCAGCGCTTCGCCAACATCAAATCCGCAATCACTGGCCGATGATCCGATCCTGACACGCCACCCACCCACGCTCGTACGGGAGTGAGGTGGCGGCTGGCGAGAATTCGATCCAGGCGCAGGAACGGACGCCCGATCAGTAATGTGTGGCCGAATGTATAGCCGTAGCCACGCCCCGCGGCGCTGAACGCATCAACCAACCCGCGGTCTGTCAGCATCCGCGTGACGAGCGACGCCGGCGGCGCATTCAGATCGCCCGCAATCACGAGCGGCCCCGTGATGCCGCGCGAATCTTCAAGCAGCCGGCTGGCCTGGCGCAGGCGCTGCGACTGGTTCTGCCGCATTTCCGATAAGCCAAGGCGCCACAGCGCGGGCGAGCGAAGCGGGCTCAGCGCGTCGCGCGGCGTGACGAGATGCGCGTTGAAGACAACGACCTCGGTGCCGGCGACATCGATCCGCGCGCGCAGGTACGTGTGAGTCTCGCCGTCGTAAGAGATGTCGCCAACCGTCGCATCCACAATAGGAAATTTGCTGACGAAGACGTATTGGCCGAACAGCGCGACGTTGCGGAGCTCGAGGTAGCTCGCGAGCCGCGTGTTCTTGACGTCGCGCGCGTCCTGGAGGCACAGCACGTCGGGATCGGCTGCGAGAATTTCGTCGAGGATCGCCGGCGCGTTGCGCCGTTGCCAGAGCTGGACGTTGTAGGTCATCATTCGCAACGGAACTCCCTCCGGCGTTTCGGAGAAACTCCACGAAAATCCCATCAACGGTCCCGCGATCAGCAGCAGCGCAGCGAAGAGCAGCCACGCGAGATGCCCTGCACGCCAGAGCGCAAACGGCAGGAGGATGAGGCCGGGTAGTGCGAGGACAAGTTGCGGGAGAAAGAGCAGCACGCCTCCCCACATGAGACGCTCTGGTCCCACGGCGTAGATCAGCCCAACGACAGCGACGATTCCGGCGTAGAAATAGACCAGCGTGGAGATTATTCGAGTCGGCATCGACATTGCGGGGCCGCGCTACATGTTCGACTTGGCGATGAACGCCCGTTGCCCACGCTGCTATGCGGAGTCGTTGATCTTGGCCTGTAAGTTACTGACAGGAAATCGTGTTACCGCGCAAACGTGGGTGTGCAGCCGCTGCGAAACGGTGTTCGATCGCGCGAATCTTAAAGGCGATCGCCGCCGTTCCAACGGGGAAAATTTTTCCCAGTGGGAAAAAAATACCTCGTGGGCCGGCGTCCTGCGGCCCCGGAGAGCTACTGTCCGATAGCGCGGCGCGCTCGGCCCTGATCGAGATCGGCGGGCGCCTGGCGCAGGTCGTGTTCCGGCAGATGGCAGTTATGTTTGCGTAAGAAACTGAGCAGCCGGCGATGATCGTCGGGAACATTGAAGAGCACCGCGACCGCTTTATAACCGCCCCGCGTCCGAAGCAGACCTTCCTTCACAATCTTCCGCACGTCGTCGCGTGTCAGATCGCGCGACATGAACGGCGTGTACACCGCGCTCCAGAACGACTCTCCGTTTTGCACCATCCGCTTGAACAGCTCTTGATTGGCGGCGGCGGCAGACGCCGCGGTTGCCGCGTCTCCGCTCGGAATCATCGACAGGACTTCTCGCGGAAGATCCGCGGCGGTGATGACGCTGCGCGATGAATGTACCGCGAGCCGCTCGAGCACATTCCGCAACTGCCGCACGTTGCCGGGCCACGGCGCCGCCATCAGTTGCTGGAGCGCATCCGGGCTGAACGTGGGACGCTTGATCCTGTAGGTCGCGCTGAAGATATCCAGAAAGTAGTCAACGAGAGGAGGCACATCGTCCGGCCGTTCCCGCAGGGGAGGAATCTCGATGTGAATGACGTTCAGACGATAGAAGAGATCTTCGCGAAATTCGTTTGCGGCCACCCGGTCGATCAACCGCCGGTTGGTTGCTGCGATGACGCGCACGTCGACGACCGCCGCGCGCCGTTCCGAGCCGACGCGCTGAATTTCGCCGTTCTCCAGAAACCGGAGCAGCGCGGCCTGCATCTGATGGCTCATCTCCCCGACTTCGTCCATGAAGATGGTTCCGCCATGCGCCTGCTCGAGCCAGCCCTGTTTGTCGCGGTGCGCGTCGGTAAAACTGCCGCGCACGTGTCCGAAAAGCTCCGAGGCCAGCAGAGAATCGGGAACGCCCGCGCAGTTGATCGCGACGAGTTTTGCGCTGCTGCGTCGACTGCGCTGATGAATTAACTGCGCGACCACTTCCTTGCCGACGCCGCTCTCGCCGGTGATGAGCACCTTCGCATCTGCACTGGCCGCGCAGTCGACATCCTCGAGAATGCCGCGCATCGCCGTGCTGACGCCAATCAGTTGTGTGCGGGTGGCCATCGGCTTACGAAAGTAATCAGGCACTGTGCCCAATGTCTGCCGGAATCAGGACTAAGTCGACACAGTCGCGATCGATCAAGCGTGCACATTGTGCAACAGAAAGGCTGCCAAATCGAGCCGACTTTTCAATGTTTGCCGCAAATTTACAGAAATGTCGGTGTCACGACGCAGTGTACCGTTCCGAACACGCCTCAGCGAGATCGTGGCGTGAGTCGTGCATCGGCTGGAGCACACGGAAACGCAAAGCATGGCCAGCCCACATTCTGTGGTCGTCGTTGACGGCAACGCCCGTGATCGGACCAGCACGGTGACCCTCCTCGAGGCTGCGGGGTACCGTGTACGTTCGGCCCGGAGCTTCGATGAGGCCAAAACTCTCCTGGCGGCGGAACGTCCCGACCTTCTGATCACCGACCTTCGTCTCGGCCAATACAACGGCTTGCATCTGGTCCTGCGGACACGCAATACCCATCCGGAGATGGCAGCGCTCGTCACCAGCCGGATAGCCGACCCCGTGCTCGAAGCCGAAGCGGTCCGCCAGCACGCCCAGTTCGTCCTGTCGCCGCTTACTGAGACTCAGCTGCTCAACGCGGTCGCCTCGTCGCTCGACAGCGTCGGTCTCAAGTCGGCGGCTTCGGACGGCGGCAGTCAACCCGTCAAAACGCCGATTTCTCAGGAACTCTGCTAGAATAAACGTCGTTTACCCTCAAACCGAACAGGGTTTTCCGGCTCCGTTTTTACGAACAAATGTCCCGAAATAGAGATTTTAGTCTCCTGTTTTAGGGACTTCGTATTGCACAGCATATTGTTCTTACGTTCGTCGAATATGTCCTCTCGTCCCTCCGCGACCGCCATCGTTGCCTTCGGAGTCGTGCTGGCCATCGTGTCCGCCTCGCCGGCATTCGCCCAGACAGCCGAAAACGTGATGGTCGTCATCAATGAAGCGAGTCCGGAGTCCGTTCGGATCGGCGAATACTACATAGCCAAGCGCAACATTCCGCCGGAAAACGTCACGCGATTGAAGACGTCCGTGGCAGACGAGCTTGACAGAGCCGCGTACGAGTTCTTCATCGAGGTTCCGATTTCGCAAACCCTCACGCGGCACGGGGCGCAGGATCGCATTCATTACATCGTCCTGACGAAAGGCATTCCCCTGCGCGTGCGCGGCACGGACGGGCTCGATGGCAGCACTGCCAGCGTCGATTCGGAGTTGACGCTGCTTTACCGGAGGCTCCTCGGCATTCCGATTCCGCTCACTGGGCGCGTTCCGAATCCCTACTATCTCGGCACCCGTTTGCCGTCCGAAGCGCAGCGTTTCGCGCATCGTACGCACGACATCTATCTGGTCACCCGGCTCGATGGCTTCACGGTCGACGACGTCGTCAAATTGATCGACCGCGGCGCGGCGCCACAGAACGAAGGCGTGTTCGTCCTCGACCAGAGGGCTGTGTTGATCGGAAATCGTGTCGGCGATGAGTGGTTGAGCGCTGCCGCGGATCGGCTGGCGACAGACGGCCTCGCGGCGCGCGTTCAGCTCGAGCGCTCGAAGTCGCCGGCGGCGGCAGAAAACCTCGCGCTCGGCTACTACTCGTGGGGGTCGAACGACGTGTCGTTTTCGAGCCGCCGCGTCGGTGTGACATTTGCGCCGGGAGCGCTCGCAGGGATGTTCGTGAGCACCGACGCGCGCACGTTCAAGGAACCGCCGGCAGAGTGGAACATCGGAAAATGGGGCGAGCAGAAGGGATACTTCGAAGGATCGCCGCAGTCGCTGACCGGCGATCTCATCCGTGCCGGCGTCACCGGCGTGTCGGGTCATGTCGCCGAGCCGTTTCTGGATGGAAGCGCCAGACCGCAGATCTTGTTCCCGGCGTATGTCGCGGGCTTCAATCTCGCGGAGTCGTTCTATCTTTCGATCCCTTATCTATCCTGGCAGAACATCGTCATCGGCGATCCGTTGTGTGCGCCGTTCAAAAAAGCGAGCGCCGCCGTCGCCGACCTTGCTCCGCCCAACGACCCTGACACAGAGCAGTCGCAGTTCTTCTCCGATCGGGGGCTGGCCGTACTCGAGTCGTATGGGGTTCGCCGCGAGGTTTCCAGGCTGATGCTGAAGGCGAGCGCCCGCATGCTTCATGCCGACCTGCAAGGCGCCGCGACCGCGCTCGAGGCAGTGACGAAAATCGAGCCGACCTTGAACGCAGCGCACTTCGTGTTGGCGACCATTTACGATGCGCGCGGCGAGTTCGACCGATCGATCGAGCGGTACCAAACGATCCTCACCACGTCGCCCAATGACGTTCGTGCGCTGAACAACCTCGCGTACGCGCTTGCCGTGAACAAGAAGATGGTCAACGAAGCGAGACCGTACGCGGAGAAGGCCTATAGCCTCGCGCACGACAAAGAGATGTCCGTGACACTCGACGTCGGGTATGCCGCGGTCGCACGAAAAGGGACCCCCGCGAACATCCTGCCGTTCGCACCGGTCGCAAACACTCTTGACTCCATTATCAAGGCTCAGATCGCGGATACGCTGGGGTGGGTGCATCACCTGCTTGGCGATGACGCCGCGGCGGATCCGTATCTGACACAGGCGGCGGCGGGATCCCCGAACAACGCAGAAGTGCTCTTGCACGCCGCAGCGGTCAAGGCGGCGCGTTCGGACTTCGACACGGCGAAGAAGATGCTGCAGCAGGCGCTCGCCCTTGACGAGAAGCTTGCGGGTCGGGCCGACGTCAAGGCACTTCAAGCAAGGCTACCGGAGTAAGTAGGATCGGACGCTCCCGACCTCTTTCGCAGTAGCGCGGTTACAACGCGGCGAGAGCTTTCTGCGCCTCCGATGCTCCTTCGAAGTCCGGATTGAGCGACAGCGCCAGCTTCAGCGCCTCTCGTGCCTGTTCTATGTAACCACTTTTCGCGTAGGCAAGGCCCAGGTGATAGTGATACACGGGATTCTTCGGGTCTTTCTGAATGCTCGACTGGAACGACCCGATGGCGAGCGTGTGGAGGCCCTTCTTGTAGTAAACCCAGCCTAACGTGTCGTCCACCTGGTGGCTGTCCGGCAGGCGCGCCTTCGCTGTCTGCGCGAGCTGCAGCGCCACGTCGAGGTTACCTCCCTGCTCGGCTGTCAGCCACGCGAGGTTGTTCGCCGCCACCGGCGCGTTGGTATCAGCCGCAAGCGCTTTCTCATACCAGCGCCTGGCTTCCTCCTTGTTGTTCAACAGCTCGTGAATCATGCCGACCATCGTCGGCGGCGCTGCGGCCTTGGGCAGCCGTTTGGCGACCTGCTCAAACTCGATGCGCGCCTCGTTCAGCTTCCGCTGGGAGACATAGATCTGCCCGAGCAGTCCGTACGCCGCGATGTTCGCACTGTCGAGCTCGATTGCCTCCCGCAGCGCGCGTTCGGCCCTGGGAAGGTCGCGAACGGCAATGTATGTTTGGGCGGCGATCAACCTGAGCCCGGCGTTTTTCGGCTCGGCTTTGAGCCGCCGCTCCACCCGTTCGCTCGCTGCCGCCTGATTACCGGCCCGAATGTCAAGAGCGCCGAGGGCCTGCAGCGCATCGAGCTGGCTCGGCTCGAGCTGCAGCGCTCGTTCGAACGCCGCCCGCGCCCCCGCCGGGTTCTTCCGGAGCATCTCGAGATAACCCAGTTGAGCCTGTACGGCGGCAGATTTGGGATGACTTGCGTTGAGAAGTGTGAGCGACTTCGCGGCCGCGCTCGCGTCGCCTTTCGCGAGGAACGCGCGGGCGGCCACCAGGTGAGCCTCGGCATTGGCCGGCTGCAGCTTCAGGGCTTCCTGTGACGCCGCGATTGATTCATCGATGCGCCCCATCGTCAGGTATGTGCGCGCCAGCTGGAGATGCGCGCCGATGAATCGCGGACGCAGCCGTACCGCTTCATTGAACGCCGCGAGCGCATCGGTGAGCTCCATTCGCACGGAGTGAATCCGCCCGAGCACCATCTGCATGGGAGCGGAAGGGGGCTCCGCCAATGCCACAGCCGACTTGGCCGAGGTGAGCGCCTCGTCCAGTTTGCCCTCGCGCAGGAACATCTCGGCCTTCGCCGCCATCGCATAGTAGTTCTTGGGATTCTTCTGCAGCGATTCGTCGATCAGCTTGTACGCATCATTCTGGCGTCCTTCCGTGACCGCAACTGCTGCGAGCCGGACTGCCGCCATTGACGCGGCTTCGCCGGTGCCCTTGGCGACGGACTCCATCAAAGACCGGGCTTCCGCAGGTTTTCCCACCACCATGTAGTACTCGGCGAGGCGGATGCGCGACGCGTCATCTTTGTTGACTTCGAGAATCGTCTTTAGTGGCTGCTCGGCCAGGGCGGGCTGCTTCGTGCTGATGTAGAACGCAGCCAGCGCCCGGTTGATCTGAACGTTCTTCGGATTTGCTGTGTGGAGCTCCTTGAGAAGGGCTTCGGATTCGGCATTTCGGCTGCTCATCAAGTAGAAATTGGCGAGCGACAGTTTCGCGGGTATCGAGTCGGGGTTCGCCGCGACGGCGTGCTTGAACGCCTGTTCAGCGGCGTCCTTGTTTCCCCTGATGGATTCCAGAAAGCCGAGATCGAGATACGAACCTGCGCGAAGTGGGTCCAGGGCGATGGCGTCCTCCACCTGCTCTACCGCTTCATCGAGCTTCTTCATGCCCGCGAGCGAGGCGCCTTTGAGCAACTGTGCGTCGATGCTTTTCGGATCGACCGCGAGCGCCTTTTCAGCACGTGACTGCGCGTCGAGGAACTGGCCTCCCATCAGCAGCATGCGGGCGGCCTTCACCTGGACTTCGACATTGTCTGGCATCAGGTCTGCGGCGCGGATGTACTCGCGGTAGGCATCAGCCGGCTGGTTGAGAACGATGTAGGATTCGGCGAGCTTGTACCGCGCCTGTCCAAACTTCGGGTCCTGCTGAATTGCGTTGCGATACTCGACGACCGCCTCGGCGTACTTCTTCTGCTCGAAGTAGGCATCGCCGCTCGCAAGATATTCACGCTTGGCGACCTCGGGATCTTTCGAACAACCGACGCCAGACAGGGCCGACACGGCGACAACAGCCGCCAAAATCACACGAAACATTTAGTGCTCCTAAAAAGGGACCGAGGCTTCCTCTACAGCAAACGCCCTTCCGGAGGGCTTACGAATCGAGGTATCGTGGTAAACCGATGCGAGATCAATAGTTTAAGACATAGGCGCGAGGCGACCAAACTTCATGAGGTGACGTTTGTCATCTATTTTGCCGACTAAAATCCACTAGTTAAGGTTAACGAAAGCCTCCGGCGCGACGATCCGGCGCTAACAACCCTTTCCGAACCGACGGCATCTGATGTAGCATTTCATGCTCTTCAAACTATTAGTGGCGCGTAACTCGAGGAAGGTTAACACCTTGCGTGGCGGGGCCCGTGTCGTGGAACCCCGCCGGCGGCAACTTCTTTGCGAAATGGGCGCCGTTGCGTTAACCCGGCGAGCGATTTGCTGAGAGCGCATGGTGTTGACGTTTAACCGATCGCGCCTCTATGCAGCCGTCGCTCTCCTGGCGGGCAGCTTCGTGCTGCTCTACTGGCAGGTCATCGCCAAACTCGTTCACGACTGGGGCATCAACGAGAACTATTCGCACGGCTACCTGATTCCACCGCTCGCGGCGTATCTGGCGTGGGAGCGGCGTCACGTGCTGATGTCCGAGGCGCCATCGCGGTCGTGGCTCGGCCTCGTGGCAATCGCGGGCAGCGTCGTGCTGCTGCTCGTCGGCCTTCTCGGCGCTGAGCTCTTCGTCAGCCGCGTTGCCATGCTCGGCACGCTAGTCGGGGCAATTCTTTTTATTCTGGGATGGCGTCATCTCAAGATGCTCGCGTTTCCGCTGGGCATCCTGCTGCTGATGATTCCGTTACCGGGAATCATTTTCAACCAGATCGTGTTTCCACTGCAGCTTGTCGCTTCGCAAGCCGGCGAGAGCGTCATTGCCGCAGCCGGGATTCCCGTGCTGCGCGAAGGTAACGTCATTTTCCTCGCGAACACCACGCTCGAAGTCGCCGAGGCGTGCAGCGGCATCCGGTCTCTGGTGTCGCTCTTGACGCTGGCGATCGTCTTCGGATATTTCACCGATCCGCGGCCCGGCGTACGCACGGCCATCGCGTTGAGTGCGGTTCCGGTCGCTATCCTCGCGAACGCCGGGCGCGTCGCAGGAACCGGCATCGCCGCCCACTATTACGGAGCGGCCGCCGCTGAAGGCTTTTTTCATTCTTTTTCGGGCTGGATTGTGTTCATCGCCGCGTTCGCGATGCTGTTCGCCATCGTTCGTCTGCTGCGGTGGCTGATGCCCGAACCAATCGTCAGGCCAGGTGACATGTACGCGAGGCCAATGGGGAGCCGGTAAATGATTGCACGAATCGCTACCGTCGGTATTCTGTTCCTGCTCAGCGCTGCTGTGATTGCCAAGGCGTCGCGCATCGAAGAGGTGCCGGCGCGCCTGGCATTTTCGGAGTTCCCGATGCAGGTCGCATCGTGGCGTGGCCAGAATACTGCGCCGCTCAGCGAGGAGATCTTGAAAGTGCTGGGAGCCGACGATCACTTGAGCCGGTTCTACAACGCCGGAGGCGGCGCGGTCGGTCTGTTCATCTGCATATTACAAAAGCCAGCGGCAAGGGGACGCGATGCACTCTCCGCTGAACTGCCTCCCCGGCGCCGGATGGCAACCCGTCGAGAAGTCCTATGTTCCGATCCAGGTGGCCGATGCCAACGGGCAGCCGTCCGAAATCACGGTCAATAGGTACGTGATTGAGAAGGGTCTCGAACAGCAGGTCGTGCTCTATTGGTACCAGAGCCACGGCCGCGTCATCGCCAACGAATATCGCAGCAAGATTTTCATGGTGTATGACGCCGCGCGGCTGAACCGGTCGGATGCGGCGCTCGTGCGCGTGACCAGCGCGAAGCTTGGCTCGGAAAGCACGTTCCAGGAGGCCGACGCGAGAGCCGTTGAATTTGTGAAGGCCTTTTTCCCGAGTCTCGAGAAGTTTCTGCCGTCGTAACCACCCAAAAAGCCTTTTGCATTCTTCTCTGCCACGGTATACTCCCTCACCCCCCAGCAGAAGTTAGCCCCCAGCAGAACTAGGTCGTTTAACCGATAACTCGTAAAAGGGGATCGTCTGCCATGACGCCAAGCTTGCGCCGGATGGTAGTGGGTGTGCTCGTCTGCGCCGCTATCTGGCTCGCCACGGCTTCGGGACAAGAGCCCGCGGTTCAATCCGCTCGCCGCGTCGCCGACGAGGTGATCGTGCAATACAAGCCGCAGTCGCCCAGATCGCGGCGCGACGCGATCGTCGCCGGGCGCGGCGCCCGTGTGCTGCGACGTCTCGACGACATCGAACGTCTGCGCCTGCCGGCAGGCGCAGCAGTTGACGCGGAAGTTGCCGCGCTCGAGGCCGATCCGGACGTCGAAGCGGCACAGCCAAACTTCATCCGTGAAGTCACGCTGGTCCCGAACGACCCGTATTGGAACAGCAATGATCTCTGGGGCCTGCTGAAAATACACGCCCCGTCTGCGTGGACGATTTCGACGGGCTCACAGCAGGTCGTCGTTGCCAACCTCGACACCGGCGTCAATTACACCCATCCCGATCTCGCGCAAAACATGTGGCGGAACCCCGGCGAAATCGTGGGGAACGCCATCGACGACGACGCCAACGGCTACGTTGACGACGTATACGGGATCGACCCGTACAACGGTGACAGCGACCCCATGGACGACCATAGCCACGGCACTCATACAGCCGGCACGATTGGCGCGGTCGGCAACAACGGCGTCGGCGTTGCCGGCGTGAACTGGAACGTGCGCATCCTCGCGTGCAAGGCCTTTAATTCCAGTGGTAGCGGAACCGATTCCGCAGCCATCGAATGCTTCAGGTACGTTACCGCTCTGAAGAACAAAGGCATCAACATCCGCGTGAGCAGCAACGGTTGGGGAAGCACGCGACAAACTGGCATCCCTTCATTGATGAAAAATGCCATCGACGCGGCTGCGGCAGCGGGCATTTTGAACGTCTTTGCGGCTGGCAACTCCAGTGCAAATAACGACACGACGCCGTTCGATCCGGCGAGCATCGATTCCCCGGGAACGGTGTCGGTTGCCGCGTCTGACTCGCTGGACAGCCTGGCGAGCTTCAGCAATTACGGTGCGACATCGGTAGACATCGCGGCTCCAGGCGTCTCAATCGTGAGTACGAGCCTCACGGAGTACGCGACCAAGAGCGGCACGAGCATGGCGACACCACACGTAGCGGGCGTGGCTGCGCTGGTCAGCGGTTTGAAGCCGACGCTGACCCCAGCCGGCATCCGGACACTCATCATGAACAGCGCCGATCCACTCTCCAATTGGAGTGGGATCGTGGCGTCGGGCGGACGGTTGAATGCCTATCTCGCGGCCCTGGACGCCGGAGGCGACATAGCACCGACCGTGAGCCTTACATCACCCGTCAACGGTGCAACGTTCAGCGCGCCAGCGACGATAACGGTCGCGGGCACAGCAAGCGATGCTGACGGCACCGTCAGCAAGGTCGACTTCTACGCAAATGGCGCCTTGATCGGAACCGATACGACAAGCCCTTACAGCGTGATTTGGACGAACGTGGCGGCGGGTGCCTACAACCTGACGGCCGTCGCGACCGACAATCGGCTGTTCACGGCCACCTCGACCTCCGTTGCGGTCACGGTCACGGTCACCGCTGGTGTTCCGCCAATCGCAACGCGAGTCAACGTCGCGTTGGCGGCGAATGGTGGCGTCGCCACGAGTTCCTCGGTCTATGCAAATGGGTATGAGGGCAGCGGCGCCATCAACGGGGACCGGAACGGAACCGCGTGGGGCGCCGGCGGTGGGTGGGCTGATGGCACCTACAGTGCGTTCCCCGATTGGCTGCAGGTAAATTTTGCCACTGCGAAAACCATCGATGAAGTCGATGTGCTCTCGGTGCAGGATAACTATGGCGCGCCGAGTCTACCGAACGGCACGATGACCTTTGGGCTTTACGGCTTGACTGACTTTCAAGTTCGGTACCTGGACGGGAGCGGCCTGGGCCGCCGTGCCGGGCGGAACGATCGTCGGCAACAGCCTGGTCTGGCGCCAGATCATCTTCAGTCCGATTACCACGACGAGTATCCGCGTGCTCGTCAGCGGGTCACTCAACGGCTACAGCCGGATCGTAGAACTCGAGGCGTATGAACAGGGAGCCGCGGCGCCGACTCCTCCGCCCACCTCGAGGGTGAACGTGGCGCTGGCGGCGAATGGTGGCGTCGCCACGAGCTCTTCGGTCTACGCAAATGGGTATGAGGGTAGCGGCGCTATCAACGGGGACCGGAACGGAACCGCGTGGGGCGCCGGCGGTGGGTGGGCTGATGGCACCTACAGTGCCTTTCCCGATTGGCTCCAGGTTAATTTTGCAGGCGCGAAAACGATCGATGAAATCGACGTGTTCACCGTGCAGGATAATTATGAAGCTCCGAGCGTTCCTACCAGCGCCACGACGTTTGCCCTCTACGGATTGACTGACTTTCAAGTCCAGTACTGGACCGGCGCCGCTTGGGCGACCGTGCCTGGGGGAACCATTGCCGGCAACACGTTCGTCTGGCGGCAGATTACTTTTAGTCCGGTCACCACCACCGGGATCCGAGTCCTCGTCAATGGATCCCTGAACGGCTACAGCCGGATCGTCGAGCTCGAAGCCTATGCGCAAGGAACGGCGCCAGGTCCAGGTCCAGGTCCAGGTCAGATCCAGATCCAGATCCAGGTACGGCACTCATCGGATTTCCGAGCGACAACTGGTGGAATCTGGACATCTCAAATGCCCCGGTAGACGCAAATTCTGCAGCCTACATCGCGTTCATCGGTGCGACTCGCGCACTCCATCCGGATTTTGGCGGATCAGCGGGCATACCGGTACGTCGTCGTTGACGATGCGACGCCGAAGGTCGCGGTTCAGTTTGGATATTCCGACGAGAGCGACGGCGTCGATCACTCGACGAATGTCAGCTTTCCGTTTTATCCGATTCCGGCACAGGCGATCACGGATCGGTTCATGATCGAGGGCTTGGAACCAGGTAACGTCGACCTTCGCTCCGTGAACGATCGCCATCTGCTCGTCGTCAACCAAGACCAGCGCCACCTGTATGAACTATGGAATGTCTTTTACGACGGCACGACCTGGTACGGCGGCGCTGGCGCATTCTTCGACATGAACACCAACGATCGCAGGACCGAAGGTTGGACATCTGCGGACGCAGCAGGCTTGGCAATCCTGCCAGGCCTCGTGCGGTATGACGAGGCGTTCGGCACTGAGGAGATTCGGCACGCGTTCCGAGTCACGGTGCGCGCGACGAATGGCTACGTATTCCCGGCATCGCACCGCGCGGGAGCCACTGCCGGTGCGTTGCCGATGGGCGCCAGGCTACGGCTCAAGGCGAACAAGGATCTTTCAGCGTTCGCTCCAGAGCTGCAACGAATCTTTCGTGCGATGCAACGCTATGGCCTGATCGTTGCGGACAATGGGTCTGATATGTTCATTACTGGCACCTACGATTCCCGCTGGAGCAATGACGTTTTGAATCCCGCTTTTCATGCGCTTCACGCAAGCGACTTTGAGGTCATTGCATTAGGGTACCAGTGATTTTCGGCGGCTCCGGCGCGATTCCGTAACAACCTCGCAAGATAGACACCCCCTCGCTCGGTAGTGGCGGCGCCGATGTTTGCCGTTCTCTGCGAAAAATCGAGGTGCATGGCCCCAATCGGGGCGCAATGCATTGCCTCAGCAACGCATCACCAACCTGAACTAGCATATAAATTGATGCTCAAATACGCAGCGAAGCTCATCATGGAGACGTGGCCCGTCGCCACAGCCCTGGACGTCGTCGATCGGTACAGCGCGAACCGGATGACCGAACTCGGGATGATCTCCCAAGCCTTCCAGTTTGCCGCCATCAACAACGTCGGCGGCGATTACATGGAGTTCGGTTTATGGCAAGGCAAGACCTTCTGCTTTGCACATCGCATGAAACGCCGGTTTCGATTCAACGGGATGATGCTTTGGGGGTTTGATTCGTTTGCTGGCCTTCCGGACGTCACAGACGAACAAGACAACGTTTGGCAAACGGGAGAATTCAGTTGTAGTGAACAACAGTTCAGAAATATTTTGAAACGACGTGGTGTAAGGCCAGATGAATACAGCCTCGTTCCTGGTTTCTACGCCGAAAGCCTGAACGATGACCTTCACCAACGACTAAAAGGCAGAAAAGCCGCAATCGTGTACATTGACTGCGACCTGTATATCTCCACCATACAGGTACTACGCTTCTTGCCTCAGTACCTTTCGAACGGGACGATCATCTGTTTCGACGATTACTATAGTTACAAAGGAGCCCCCGATCAGGGTGAACAGCGAGCGATTGGCGAATTTCTGGCCGCTTATCCTCAGTTTCAATTTCTTCCGTATTTTGACTATTGCCCGGTCGGAAAATCTTTCATTGTCAGGATAACCGAACGCAACAATGTTTGAAGACCATCAGTACGAACCGCGCCGCCGGAACACGAAGTCCGTTGTCCCTTCGCTCGGCTATAAGGGCGCTGCCAATGTGTCTGACATGTCGTTACTCGTCTGGGGCGAGCACTGCATCGAATGCGCCGCGCCCGCGTGCTACTCAACGTGCGATCTCTACGACAGGCGGCCCGATGGCCGTTGTCGAAGGTTTCTCTACGGCGCGCAGCGTAATCCGGCATTTCAGTCGTTTCGGGGATACGGTGTCGAAATTCAATTCCAGAAATGGGGAAAACTCGAGGCCAGAGGCAATACGACAATGGCCCCGTTACGCTCAATTCTCCGGCTCGAGCGAGCGCTTGATGCAGCATTCAAGGTTCTGAATCCCATTGGACAAGTGCTGCGTCGCGCTACCGGTGATAACAGGTGGGGTTATGTGAGTCATGTCGTCCATGAGCGCGCGTCGCGGTACTTGCACCGCAGAAACGGCCGGAGAGTCGCGCCGGATGCGTTCCTTCTCGAGCTCTACAACCCAGGGAATCAAGCCGTTACGCTCCAGTTCATGATTACGCCCGCGGTGACGACTAGCGATGGTCGAACCGTCGCTCAGATAGGCCGCCCGCCGTTCAGAGCTTCAGTTGTGGCGCCATTCGGATATTCGCGTCATGAGTTTGACGCGAGATTGTTTCAGAAGATTACGGATGCTGGGCCGTTTGACGTGGCCCTGACTCCTGATAGCGAGACGCAGCCACATTTGATTTTTCTGACAGCCGACTTCGTTCGGTTCGAGCGGAGTTCCACGAGCACGAAATCGGATGTCAAGTGTGTTGTGTGGGATCTCGACAACACGATATGGGATGGTGTGCTACTCGAGCGTCCGGACGTCACCATCAGGCAGGATGTTCTGGACGTATTACGGTACCTGGACGAACGCGGTATCCTTCTCAGCATAGCCAGCAAGAACGACCATGATTCTGCGTGGCAGCGACTCGCTGAACTGGGTATCGCCGATCTATTCCTGCACCCTCAAATCAACTGGACACCCAAAAGCCAGAGCGTGAGGCGCATCGCCGAATTGTTGGACATCGGCATCGACTCTCTCGCCTTCGTGGATGACAATCCATTCGAACTTGAAGAGGTCGCTTCTGCGAACCCGGAAGTGTTGTGCATCAATGCTTCGCACATGGCGTCGATCACAACCCACGAACGAATGCGCGGCAACACCACGAGCGATGCCCGCGCGCGTCGGCGGTTCTACCAGCAAGCGATGGTCCGCGCTGAGGAGGAGAGCAGTTTTGGCGGGGACTATATCGCCTTCCTTGCATCCTGCGACATCAAGCTCCAGATCGGCCATTATGCAACTGACGATCTTGAACGTGTGGCAGAGCTCGTTCAACGGACCAATCAGCTTAATTTTTCTGGACGGAAGTACACACGGTCAGAGCTCTACACCATTCTTGACGATGCGGAACTGGACAAATTTGTTTTGCGCTGCACGGACAGGTACGGGTCTTATGGCACGATCGGTTTCAGCATTGTCAGAAACACAGACGATGCTGTGAAAGTTGAAGATTTCATGGTCTCGTGCCGCGTTCAAGGCAAGTTTCTCGAGCAGGCATTCTTCAGTCACCTACTCCAGCATCACAACGAACGTGGCGCACGAAAGCTATGGGTCAACTTCGTTCCAACCGCGAAAAACAAGCCCGCTCAAAAAATTCTCGAGACGGTGGGTTTTCAGAGTTCCGCGCCCGGACCAGGCATGGCGAGCTCCTCGAAAATGGAATGCCCCTTCATAGTTGTGGAGTGCGATGCAGATCTTTAAGATTCTACGCACGCGGCCGTGTGGCCAGCCTTTTGGCCGCCTGCACAGGAAGTCTTGCCGCCCGCCACGCTCGAGAACCTTTTGGAATGTCGACTGGAACAGCTGGCCGTCGGCCGAGGTCGGAAAGAGTACGCGCCAACGCACCCAGAGTCTTCACTTCAAACCGACTTCTGTTACTGTCCAAGAACGTCAAGAGCCGCAAGAAACGCGCCATATTTATGCGATTCGGCCGGCCTTTGCCTCTCGTATGATCGTCGACAACAAAGAATTCGCCAGGATGTGTGACGATTGTGGCGGCTGTCGCTCCCGATCGGTACAGTTTCTCCAGAATAGCCTTCATCTCGAGGAACAGGATCGCTGTAATTTCAAGGTGTCGATATCCGGCTCCCTCCGTAAAGCAACTGATTGGCAATTCCCAAAGTCCAGCGATAGGCTCGTAAAGATCGATTCTGGGCTGGTCAGGCACGATGTGGCAATCTGTGTCGATAAACGCCAGATTGAGGCTGCTATCGATCAAGAATCCCTGATTTCGCAAAGCCTCCCACGTGATGTTACTCGCGCCGTAGTTACCGGCCCTGAACGCGACAATTGAAGACCGCGGAACTCCCGCGTCATCAAGTAATCGACGACCGTCGTCCAGGAGCTGCTCCTGGGCACGAAGATTGTAGTCCCCGATATTGTCGTCGAGTGGTTTCAACCCCGTTCGCCGCCATTCAGGTCGTCGGAAATTCGGGTGAAGATGCAACTGCACATCATGGCCGCCTCTCGCCAAATCACTGCACACATCCGAAAGTCCACGAATGCCGAAGTGTTCCGCGCACAGAGCTTCGACAAAGAACGTCGCCTGAAATCCATATCGCTGAAGCGCGTCAACAATGAAATCTGTTCCGAGGCCGCGTTGGTCTCCGCGAAGTCGCCCGCGCATCATGACGTCATACCCAAGTGGTGGACGAATCACACCCCTCACTTCACGCTCCTCGGTGCACTCCGTGTCAATCGTGATGTAGACTTCCACAATCCTCAATCCTCGTGAGCAATCTGGCCTATGGATAGCGAGCCCGAACCTGACCCAACATCATCATTGACTCTTATCCCTGCCACGCGACCTGTGCGAATTCCGCTGCGCTTCGCCATTGGGGAGATGCGATTTTTTACTCTCGGTATCAACGCGCAGGAGGTTCTCGGCCATTTTCTGGAGCAGCCACGGACTCTGGGCGACCTGATGCAGGCCCACAAAGCCGCTGGAGGCACACAAGCAATATTTGGCAGATCCATCATACTGAGCGATCAGCATGATACGCCCACATCTCAACCACAAGCCAAGCTCCGCATACTCAACGAATATAATCGCCATTACGTCACAATCCGGGGCACGTTCGCTGACTACCTTGCGAAGTTCTCGTCACGATCTAAATCAACACTGTTACGGAAAGTACGTAAATTTGAGACGGCGAGCCACGGCGCAACTGATTGGTCGACGTTTCGAACACCGGCGGAAGTCGAGCCATTCCTGAATGAAGCGCTTCCCCTTTCACGCGAAACGTATCAGCACCGCCTCTTGGATTCAGGCCTGCCGGAGACGGACGACTTTCGACGCCACCTGCAAAGCCTGGCAGGAGAGAACAAGTTCCGCGGATGGCTTTTACGACTCGACGGCCGTCCCACCGCGTACATTTGCGCGGAGGGAGTTGGCGCAACGCTCCTCTACGAATATGTCGGTTTCGATCCGAAGCGCTCAGACCTCTCGCCGGGAACCGTTCTCCAGTTTCTTGTGCTTGAACAGCTATTTTCCGAGCAAACGTTCAGATACTTCGACTTTACGGAAGGTGAAGGCATTCAGAAAGAGTTCTTCGGGACCGACAGCCGTCGATGCGGGGATGTCTTGATTACCGGCGAAAGTCTATCGTCGGCCCTGCTTCTTCTGTCCCATCGCTCATTTAACACAGTCGCCACCGCAATGGTGTCCGCCGTGAATCGTTTAGGCCTCAAGCCAGCGCTACGCCGACTGCTGCGACGAGGTCTGTAGACCGATAAACGCCTGCAGGCGAAAGCCTCGGCGCGCGGTCCGCGATACGGTAGAATCAGGTTCCATCTGACGGTCCCCGGCTTATGAAAGTGACTCCAACCTCTGTCGTGCTGGCCTGCTTTTTGGTCATGCTTGCCTTCCTCGGCCCCGAGGGAGCGGGCTGGAGCAGCGCGGCATCGCAGCGCATAGAGGTCGCGGCTGGTCCTGAAAGCGGAGCGTTTGTCGATCATCCCCGACTGTTTCTGACGAGCGCGAAGCGCGCCGAACTGATCGCCAGACGCGACGCCAAGACACCGACGTACGTAGCGATGAAAGATTACGCCGATCTGGTGCCTCCTTCATTTGCCACGATGACAACCTTGTCGGAGCCTTTAGGATCCGGTGGCTCAGGCACGACGTTTACGGTAGCGGATGGATCTGCCTTTCCGACCGACGCCCATCAGGTGCGCATCGATATAGAACTGTTGACCGTTACGCGTTCACAGAACACCTTCACAATCGTTTCGCGTGCGAATGCGTTTGTGACAGGAGCAAATCCAGCCACGAGTCACGCGACCGGGGCGGAAATCTGGAGACACACACCAACCGACTTTGTGACCGTGCCGCCTGCTCTCGCGATTATGAAGCACATTGGCGTTCCAGGATACGAACAGCGGGCACGCGCGGCGCTCGGCCAACTCATAATGGCGTACGCGCCGATACCGGACGGCCGCTACAACGGGAACACCATTCGGGCCGGATGGTGGGCACTCGCGGTCGCATACGATTGGGTGCACGCAGATCTATCTGCAAACGAGCGAACCGTTTTTTCTGCGGTCATTCGTGATTGCATTGACTGGCATTTGAGAAACGCGAAGGAATGTTGGGGCGGGTGCTTACCGCGTCAACGGCAAATGGAAGCCGCTTTGACCGCCAACATTGCCAATGGACAACTCAGGGCTACACTGGCGCTTGCCGCGGCGACGTATGGCGACAACCCTGAGGCGCGATCGCAATGGGAACAGTCATACGCGAAAGTCATAAAGTACCTCATACCGGCAATGGTCGACGGTCCGCTTTCGGGGGGAAACAACATCGAAGGGTCCGAATACGTCAACGAGGTGTGGGCACAGACGACCGCCATCTTGTCCTTGATCGATTCGGCGACGCGAACGAATTTGTGGCCCCTGGTCAAAGGGTGGGAATCGCGGTTCGCACAATACCTGTTTCATGCGGTTCAGCCAGGAGGTCGATCGAACTCTGGCGCCATAACAAGGGGGACGATTGCGACTGGCTCCACGAGTCTAAGCGTGTTATCGGCGTCGACCTTCGAGGTGGGGCAGAACATTTACGTGTACACGCACGCCGCGAAAGGCAACAACCTCACCGTCGACGGCGGCACGAACACGGATGTCATACCAGACGGGCATTCCCCCTCACAATCTGACGTGGCTGGGCAAATCTATATTGTCAACAGCACTGGTGGCTGGAGGAATGGCCTTTACCGTATTGAATCAATTCAGGGTGGCAAGTGGCGACTGAATCGTTCACCCGCGTCGCAAGGAGTCAGCGGAGGTGTGTGGTTTGTCCCGCTCCAGTGGAACACCGTAATCACCGGCATCAGTGGAACGACGTTGACAGTGCGCGACCCCGCTCCCAATCACGGCGCGAACGTCAACGTTGGCCATGTCGCGTCGATCCTCTCATACGGCGATACCGAGACCTACAACAACTACGACGATTACGTATTCTTCGACGAAACCAGGATGGGCGCGGTCGGTGCGCTGGATCGGCTTCGCGTAAGCAATCCCACTGATGCGCAGCATCTCAAATACTTCCTGGACAACACTCTGAAACCGGCCGGTAACAATGGGAAGTGGCAGGACTTTCTCTGGTACGATCCAGACGTGCAGGCAGTGGATTATACAACCAGACTCGATACGAGTTTTTCAACCGGTTCACCGGATAGCACAGGACTCCTGATAGGGCGCAGTGATTGGACGACACAGGCCACATGGGTGTATTTTCTCATCGGCGGCGAAGCGTACGATCACGCCACATCGTATTTCAACAGTTATGGATTTAAAAGGAAAGGCGTCTGGCTCACGCGCAACCTTGCAGGATATGGCGCGACCGGACTTTCCTGGCCTCCGCCGCACTACAACGGAAGTGTTGGAGAGAGTCCATTCGTGGGGGCGAGGTATCACAACAATATACTGATGAATCGACATGGGCCAATAAATCCGTTTATCGACGGTGCCGGTTGGCTAGGTCCTGCGCGACTCGCTCGCAATGAAGTTTCGAGCGGTTATGTGTACGGGCGTGGAGACGCATCTCAGGCATACCAATATAGGTTGAACTGGACGACGCTCGGCTTCGCAAACGACGACGCTCGAGGGTTTGTACGGGACTTCCTGTATATAAAGCCCGACCTGGTCGTCTTTCACGATCGCGTGACGTATGCGAACGCGTCGCTTTCTCCGACCCAATGGAACGCGCTCTTTCCGGCCAAACCCTCGGTGAGCGGTCAGCGGGCAACAATGACCTATGCCGGTCAAAAGCTTGTGCAGGACATTGTCATGCCAAGCTCCTCAAAGCTTACGCTGGTCGATTTGGCGGAAGAAGAAGATCTCTATCTCAAAGGCTACCGGCTCGAAACAACATCTGGCGCTACAACCAACTCCGAATACAGTCTGCAGGTCCTTCAAGGAATGGACTCTAGCGATAGCCCAGCGACGGTGACCACTCTCAGCGACACAAGTGCCAACGTCGCGCAAATTGGCTCACGTTACGTGGTCGGTGTCGTCAAGGAAGGGTCTGACTCTCTTCCCTCCAGCAACGTCACGTACACCTACACAGGTGACCCGACACATTTTTTAATGGGTTTTTCACCAAGCACCCGATATCACGTTGTGAACGCCTCCGGCCGAGTCACGATCACTGCCGCCACAGGCTCTAACGACATGACAACCACGCCGAGCGGGTTGCTCATATTTCCGAATGTCGCCTCGGCACCAGCGAGCTTGCAACCCCCGGCACCAGCGAGCTTGCGACCCCCGCCATCTGAGCCGACCGGACTGAGAATCGATCGCCCGTAATCAGGGACATCACACTTTACGTGCCATAACAAATTCGGCTATCCCGTACAGATCCCATAAACGTCCGCTCCAGAGACTTCCGCGGACAATCAATCCTCTCAAGGCAAGAAACGGGGAGAGCAGAAGCCGGATCGCATCGCGCCGTGTCCCCGCCGACACAATCTGACAACCTGATGAGAGTAACGTGTTCACGACCTCATGGACTGAATACAAGCGCACATGGGTCGGATCGTCGTGAAAGTGGAGAAATCCGCCGCCTGTCGCGTGCGGTACTGCAAGAGATCGCACGCCGGGGTACTCGACATATATAACGCCTCCTGACTTCAGCTTCGAAACCAGGCGGCGCAGACAGTCCTCTCCATTTCGTAGATGCTCGATAACATGAGAGAGGATAATGGCGTCGAAGTGGCCGTCCGGGATGCCACTCAAGTCACTGGTTTCCAGATCTGCTTCGTAGAACCGGTGCATGCGCGACACATCATCCGGCAGCAAGGAGGTCTTGTCCCTATCCAGTCCATGGTACTCGCAACGTGGGCAGAATCTCGTGAACTTTCGTGCGGCGCCGAATCCGCATCCCACGTCGAGTACCCTGGGATGCGACACAGTGAAACAGCGGGCAACGTGTTTTACTGCCGGCGGAGCCAACCACAGTCGCACGGACGCGAGGCGCGACGTCTGCCTCTCAGCAGTCAACGGGGACTCCTCAATGCCCTGATCTTTCCGAACACATCGTCGCCGACACACAATCTGGCGATTATTCGAGCGCGCGGAAATCGGCGCAGCTGCGAGTCCCTGAACGACCAGGGCATAAGAAACACCGATTTCGCCATTAAGGATCGCGCCGTTCGCACGTCTTTCTCGTCCAGGAACGCCCAGCATCCGTCCAGGTACATGTAGCTCCACGCAAGTCGCCGCAAGGACGCATACTCATTGTGTTGAGTAAAGAACTTCGTCAACACCTTCTTGTAGTTCTCGAGCATCCGGCCTGCTCTTCGACTCATCTGACCCTGGTGAGGCCGGTACCACCAGCACGGACTCACCACCTGGACACTTCGAAATCTCGCCGCCACTCTGAGCCACATATCCCGGTCTTCTATAGAGGTGAGTTCTTCGTCAAAAACACCTACCACATTGAAGCAACCTCGCCGAATCAGTGTTCCCGAGGGTCCAGTTCTGCTCGAGGTCAGGAAATCCCTCACCGCGAGATTCCTCACGGCCGGCATGCCAGGTAGCTTATCCGGCAAGACTGCTGCCGGCGGCGACCCGATCAGCCCAATGTCAGGATCGCCGCCGACAGCGGCGAGCTGTGTCGCGATTTTCTCAGCATGCCAGACGTCATCGGCATCAAGAAAGGCCACCCATTCACCGGTTGCGCGACGTATTCCGGCATTGCGAGCTGAGGATAACCCTTTGTTTTGCTGGTAAAGATAGATAATCTGGCTCCCAAATTGCCTCAGCCTCTCAGCGGTGTCGTCATTGCTTCCATCGTCAACGACAATGACTTCGAGATTGGGATATGTCTGTTTGAGAGCACTCTCTACCGCTTCCGAGACAAAATGACCGTAGTTGTACGTCGGAATGACGACAGACACTCGTTGAAGCGTCACGGTCATCGCGCTGTGCGTTCCCTGAGCACACCCACGTAGAACTCCACCGTGCGGGCAGCCATCAGCTGAACACTAAAATGACTCTCCACTCGCTTACGCCCTTTCTCACCGAGCGTGAGACGGCGCTGTTCGTCCAACAGAAGTTCTGAAATCGCACTGGCGAGCTCGTGATGATTTCCTGGAGAAACAAGCACACCACTCTCGCCGTCGCACACGATTTCCGGTATTCCTCCCACTCGTGTTCCAACGACCGGCGTTCCCCATCTCATCGCCTCCAGAAAGATCAATCCAAACGATTCGTATAGTGATGGCGCGACGAACAGGTCGGCCGTTTGCAGGTACCGCGTGACCTCTTCGTCGCCAAGAGCGCCAGCCAGGACCACGTTTTGCTGAACACTTCGAGGAAACTCGTTCTCGAGATACTGTCGGTGGGTGCGCCCTCCCGGACAGTGAGGTCGGTCGGTTCCGATCAGCACAAACCGGGTGTTCGGTGCCTGACGCAGTACGAGAGGAATCGCATTCAGAAGATCCAGCGCTCCCTTTCTTCGCTCAAGACGTCCCAGGAACACGACCGTTTGATGTGCTTCCGTCTTGCGCCCACGCGTAAACTGGGGATACACCGGAACTCCCAAGGGAATGACCTTGATCCTGTTGGCGTCAACGCCTAACTCAGAAGCCATAGTGACACGATGGGCATAGGAGTGGGTGACCAGCGCGTCTGCGAGATTCGCATGGATCTTCTCGCGAGCCATTTCAGACCGTAGTTGCCATGTTATTGGCAAGGAATCAATCTGCTGCGTTTCGGCCAGGGACGTCGATAGTCTCACCACCATTGGAATGTGCCGCCTGGCGGCATACCAGATACCTAGACCCTCCCAGTTCGGAAATTCGAAGAGATCCAACTTGAATTCTTTCGTGAGATGCAGCGCTGCCTGGCCGACGAGCCAGGAAGCACGCACTCCTGGAGCCATACGATCAAACAGTCCCATGTGGCTTCGACCAATGATGTCGACAGGGACGGCTTCGGCGGCGTACGAACGCTGGGTGACTGCTCCTGTTGTCAGAACGCAAACCGTGTGGCCAGATCTCACAAGCGATTCCGCCAATGCGCGAGTGTAGGTTCCAATGCCTCCGTCTCCAGACACCCCCGGGTAGTTGGGGGAGTACAGCCCCACCCGTAAGACGGAGTTGTGCACCGCAATAGTCACGCGTGGAACAGCGCCGCTTTCGTATCAGACCACAAGCGCTCAATCGTCGTGGGCTTAAGAATCATCCAACATGAGGCCACATAGGTGAGGCCGTACCCGAAAGAATACGCAGCCAATGTCGCCCAACTGTGCGGCTCTTTCCAGAACGTGATAAGGGCAAGCGCCACCGCGGGGATAATAGCCGCAATGAAAGCTGGAAGAACTGCCTCTTGCACGTACTTTGCGAATCCTACGCCAGTGACTCGGCACCCAAGAATCACGGTGCCTATGCCGCTGAACACCACTTGTGGGACAGCCAGTGCGAAGCAGACACCGATTAAGCCAAACGGCCGCGCGACTAATACTACCAGGCCAAGGGTAATGACGGTCTCAACGACTGCGAGCCATGCCAACATTTTGTGGCGGGCGGTTGCCAGAATGATGCTGCCGGTTAATGACTGTGTCATCTGGACGTACTCGCCCAGAGTGAGAATTATCAATAGCACGGCGGCGTAGCTGAATTGCGGGCCCATCCACAGGCCGATAACGGATCTGCCAAGGCACATAAAATACACGACAAAGAACGTGGCAAACGCGGTTGCGTACTTGCCACCTTCAACGAACAGTCGTTGTTGCGGCGCTACTTCGGCGCGAGCGTGAAATCCTGTGGCAATTGGGATCAGAACCCCCGTTGCCGTCCAGATGACCTTATGGGCATAGTCTTGAAGTCGGCGGGCAATTGAGAACGGCGTAACCAGCGCCACATTCAGGAACGAGCCGATGAGGAGCGGGCTGAACTGAGTCTTTGTGAGGCGCGCCAAGGCGAGAACGAAGTTCCACCAGCCGTACCCGAACAGAACGTGGCCGGATTCCCGTCTGATATGTCGAGGACTAAT
Organism: Vicinamibacterales bacterium; assembly: GCA_963784045.1. Taxonomy (GTDB): domain Bacteria; phylum Acidobacteriota; class Vicinamibacteria; order Vicinamibacterales; family JAMQPK01; genus JAMQPK01. The sequence goes on along the minus strand of CAWAPZ010000019.1, from coordinate 76,463 downwards.
GGCGAGAAAGCGGTCCATGCGAAAACTGATCGCGGCCTTAATCACGCCGCTGCCGGCGCTGGTCACAAGAGTAATCAGGGCAAGCGTCACAATATCGTTGCCATTCCGAACAAATGCGAAGGTCAGACCGATCCGGACTAATGTGGCGGGTATGTCAACGAGATTGAGAACGTCGAAACGTTGCGCTGCCCAGAGATTCCCATCGAATATCTGCAACGGAAAAGACAAAGCCAAATTGGCGCCGACCAGAAGCAACGCCAGTCGTGCGTTCCCTATTTGATCCGCGGGGACCTCGAACATTCGGTCCAGGGCCATACTCGATAGACCGACACCGACGATCACCAGTACGGCTAGCGCAGAAAGAATCGCGAGCGCCGTATTGATGATTCGATTGGCTTCTTCCCAATCGCCGGTTGCTCGGCACGCAGCAAGCTGGCGGCCGACAGAACCGCGCATGCCAAAGTCAACAAAACTAAAGTAACCACCGAGAGAACCGATGACGATCCACAATCCGTAGCCGGTTACACCAAGGCGTCTCACAAGAAATGGTGCCACGACAAACCCGGCCAATATTTCCGTCACCATGCCAGCCCAGTTCCAAAACACGTTTCTGGCGACAACATGGCGAAGACGACCAGTTGGCAAAGGTATGGAAGCGGGGGGTGTGTGATTGGCTGGCTGGATCACGATGGTGTCGCAAGAGTCATGGCTTGATCGCCTGCAGAACCATCGTCTCGAATCGATTGAACTCTTCGCCGATGAGATCGGCGTGGGTTTCCAGTCCGCGGAGTTCGCCGGTGTCGCTGACCCCCGGGTCGAACTCGACCGGATCGACGAATCCAGCCGTCGTCATTGCGGCAGCGAGCGTGCCGGGATCGTAGACGAAGTAATGACCAAAACCCCAAAAGAAGTTGTTGATCACATACGCCGGCCGGTAGTCGTCAGCCGGCGAGGCGGCTCGCAGCGCATACGGCACGTGGTTTTCGATCGCCCAGGACGCATACCGCCTTTGATCGGGTGAGGGGCTCGCCGTTGAAAGGGCGGCGATTCTTTGAAGATTCGGTGTCGCGATCCGGATTTTTCCGCCCGGCTTCAACACCCGGAAGCACTCTCGAAGCATCTTCTGCCCCTGATCGAACGGAACGTGTTCGATCATGTGCTCGCTGAAAATCAGGTCGAAACTGCCGCTCGGAAACGGAAAAGGCTGTGTGGCATCCATGAAAATCGTCGTTGGACGGCGCGGAGAAAAATCCGCATTCAGCCATCCGTCCAGCTCGTTAGGTCCGGCGCCGATCTGCAACCTTCGCATTGGGTGGCTGTCGAGATACCGCCGGATGATCGATCCTCTTCGCAGCGCGCCCTGAAGGCTGCGAATGTCCGCAGGCAGCTCTCGTCCTGCCCTGACAAGTGTTCGACAAAATTGAGATTTTCGCAGGAATGACTTCAAAAGGTCCTCAACATGACGGCATAGACCGACCTTATCATTTATCGGGTTGCGACGCGCTCGGCAATAGCCCTGGCTGGGATTGTCGGCACCTACCGTAAAATATCTCACACAAGTGAGCACCGTCGCATGAATCTCCGCCACGTCATCGCGACGTCCGATCACAGCGTCGCCAGGACGATCAGGAGACTTGCCCGCCTGCGATCGTCGCCGCTGCCGATACCCCATCCGCTTTCCAGATTGTTGCTCGGTGTTTTTCTTCTCGTGCGCGGGCCGTACTACTGGCTCTTCCGCGTCCTGATCGCCGAGCCCTTGTTCAAGGGATACTGCCGAACGTATGGCCGCAACGTTCGGACCGATATCTTTATTCACTGGGTACAAGGCCGCGGCGATCTGATCGTCGGGGACGACGTGCTGGTCGACGGCAAATGCAGCTTCACGTTTGCTGCACGTTACACGCAAGCGCCCACACTGATCATCGGGAGCGGCACAGGCATTGGCCACGGCTGCTCTTTCACGGTGGGCAAGCGCATCACTATCGGGAGAAACTGCAGGATCGCCGCAGGGGTGTGGATGTTCGACTCGCCAGGTCACCCATCCGATCCACAGGCGCGGCTCGACAACGTCCCTGCATTGGACGCCGACGTCAAGCCGATCGTCGTCGCCGACAACGTCTGGATCGGCGGACGCGCCGTCGTGTTTCCCGGTGTCACGATCGGCGAGGGCAGCATCGTGTCGGCGTGTGCAGTTGTGGCCGCCGACGTGCCGGCGTACTCGGTAGTGGCGGGCAACCCGGCACGGCGAATCGGAGCGCTTCCGGCGCCGGAGCCGCACAACAAGTAAGGGTATACTGAGCGTCGTGGGCAGCGAGAGTTTGCAGAAAATAATCGGGCTCGTGCAGTCAACCGGTAAGATCGCACGCGTTGAAGCCGGCGAAGATTTTTACGAGGCCGGATTTTCCTCCATCAACGCGCTGCAGCTCCTCATGGAACTGGAAGCCGAGTTCGACGTCACGATTCCGGACGAGGAGTTTGTCACTGCGCGCACATGCTCTTCCCTCGAGGCGCTCGTGTCGCGGCTCATGCAGGCAACAAGATGACACGTCGCGTCGCCGTTACGCTGGCCGCTCCGGCCAACGACATGGTTCAGGAAGAAATCATCAAGCAGGTCGCATTTCTGTCCGTCGATCTTCGCAACGCGGCATTCTCTCCTTCGGGCGACACGCTCGAATGCGATCTCCCCATCGAGCAGGTCGATGCGCTGACTCCGCAAATACAGGCGCTCGCGAAGCGCGTGCAATCGAGCTTGCGGCGGCTCGAGCGAAAGGTCGTCTTCAGCAATCTCGATGCGGCGCATTTCGACGGCATTCAGCAGCCGAACGAACTTCCCGGCGTGCACTTTCTGGGGCTCGGGCAGGCGGCGCTCGACGGCATCGCGCTGCGTCTGTTCCGGTACTTCGATCGGACGTTCGAGGCACTCGGAGAGATGTGGCCAGTCGAGCCGCTGTTGACGCCGACGCTGATTCCGGCGCGCGTGCTGGCGAAATGCGACTACTTCCGCTCGTTTCCGCAGAACGTCACGTTCGCATCGCATCTCGAGCCCAACGTCCAGACCATCGACAGCTTCCGCACGCGTCACTCGGACCGCGAAACGCTCGATGATGCTGCCGCAAGCGACATGCCTTCGCCGGACACGTGCCTGTCTCCTGCAACGTGCTACCACGTGTATCACTTGCATTCCGGCACAATCGTGCCGGCTGCGGGCACCGTACACGGCGTGTGTGGAAAGTGCTTCCGCTTCGAGTCGACCAACACAAGCGATCTCCGCCGGTTGTGGGACTTCACCATGCGCGAGATTGTGTTCATGGGAACGCGAGAGCAGGTCTGGCAGCACAGAGAAGCAGGCCTCGAACGAACGGCCGCTCTCCTGACCGAACATCGCCTGGCATCGGAAATTCGAACAGCAAGCGATCCATTTTTCACGGCGCCGGACGCGATGGCGAAGACCTACTTCCAGCTCAGCTCGGAAACGAAATACGAGATTGCCGCGCTCCTTCCCGACGGGCAGCGCCTTGCGATTGGGTCGTTGAACTACCACACCGATTTTTTCGGCCGGGCCTTCGACGTGCAGCTAGAGGGCGGCGGCTTCATGCACAGCGTCTGTATCGCCTTCGGTCTCGAACGGTGCGTATACGCGTTTCTCAGGCAACACGGAACCGACCCGGCCCGCTGGCCCGAACCCGTTCGTAGCGGCGCGGGACTGTAGCACACTAAATCCATGACCTTCCGGATCGAAATCGTCGATCCGTCAACGGCTGCCCCAATGGCCGGCCCAATTCTGCGAGCCTCGTGGAAGCCGCCATGCCTCGACTACTCCGCCGCATATCTCGCGTGGCAGTTCGGGTTTCCCGGCCGATTGAGCCCGATCGTCGCGCTGGGCTTCCTCGATAGCCAGCCGGTGGGTTGCGCCGCCGCGACGCAGCGCGCGGTGGTTCACGATGGCAGTCGCATCGACGCCTACGTTTTGTCGTTTGTCGCTGTCGATCCAAGTGCTCGGGGTCATGGACTTGCGGCAGCCTTGTACGCGCGGCTCCTGGGAGCACTCTCACCCGGCGTCCCCGTTATCGCCTTCGCCGAACCGAATTCCGCCGGCGAGCGCCTCCTCATCAACGCGTTCGACAAGGCCTCATACACACCTCATACGCTAGGCGTCTGCCGGGCTGTCGGTTACGTTTCCAGACCGGCGACATCGGAACGGCTCGTCTCCGCGGCTCCGGTGCAGCATCTCGAAGACTTCACATCCGTCATCCCTGACACCGACGGGGCGACGATCTGGAATCGACCGACTCCGCAACAGTGGGTGCATTACGCGGCCGACCCGCGGCGGCGAATCGCCGTGCTGATACGAGATCGGGATGGTCTCCCGATCGGTTCGGCGATGATTGTCGTGACGGCAATCCTTTCGGCACACGGGCTCCAGCATGTGCCGATGCTCGAAAGCGTGTGCCTGCCGTCTCAATCTCCGGATGCGCTTCGGGCGGTATTCGACTTCGCGACAGAACAGTACGGAGCCGCGGGGACGATGGTCGCATCAAACCTTAGCTATTTGGACAGTTCCGTCGTCAGGGCGGCCGGTGCTCGAGCGCTTCCCTCCTCCTTCAACGCGTACGTGTTCCTGGGTGGTCGCCAACATAGCCTTCACAACGCGGCGCACCTGAATCTTGAAGTCATTTAGTCCCCTCGCCGATCGCACGCGAGATCACGGTATGCAGCTTTTGGCCCATGTCGTCCCACGACAAGGAGGGAACGGTGGCACGGAGAGCCGCCGGATCCCACTCGCGTCCCAGCGCGCTGACGATCGCACAGGCTAGAGCGGAAGGGTCGTCCGATGGGGCCATGATGCCGTTGCCATCATGCAGGAGCTCTGGCACGCCTCCGACTGCCGCAGCAACGACGGGCCGGCCCGATGCAAGGGATTCGAGAACGACGTTCGGACAACCCTCACGCCGGCTCGGAAGGCACAGCACGTCGGAGGCCGAAATTTGGAGAGCTACCTCGTCCGGCGGTACGCGTCCCAGAAAACTCACCCGTTCGCGAATTCCCAGCGCTGTAGCCCTCGCAAGCAATGATTGCTTCAAGACGCCGTCGCCGATGAACGTGACGTGCGCATCGCTCAACGCGGCAAGAGGAGGGCTGCCAATCGCCTCGATAAGAATGTCCGGACCTTTTTCGGCCACGAGATTGCCCACAAAACAGACGTTCGAACGAGTCTCGGAGAGTCCAAGCCGACGCCTCGACTCTCGGCGATCGCGCAGGATAAAGCGTCGCCCATCGACCCCGTTATGTTGTACGACGATCCGCTCAGCCGGGATGCCGAGCTCCGCAAGCCGGTCCCGCAACCCTCTGCTCACGGCAACGACACTCGAAGCCTGCAGCAGCGCCTCGCGAATTCGATCTCGAAGCGCCGGTCTTTGCGCAAGGTCATAGATGTCGCTCCCCATCACGAGTGCGACAAGCGGACAACCGGCGTCTCTGGCAAGGCGTGACGCTGCCACGACGTCAGGATACGCAAATGCACCGACGATGACGTCGAATGGAAATGTACGATGGATCTGCTGAACATGCGATTGCACCGACCGGTATAGGATGTCGGCATTGCGTGCAGGCGCCACCCTGGGCACCGACCAATAGGTGGGGAACGTCGCGAACACGCCTTCGCGGGAGTCCGAGACGGGATGAAAAAAATCGCGAGGATGGCGGAGACGCTTCCATGCCGCAACCGGCGCGACGACGTGGACCTGACAGAAACGCGCCAGCGCTCGGAATTTATTCGAGTTGAATAGTCCCCTCATCGGCTCGCGCGCCGACGGATACAGGTTCGTCAGTACCAGAACATTCATCCGGCGATCGCCCGCTGGTACAGCCGGTCGTAGTTGCGGATCGTCGTCGACAACGAGAACTCGCTGTTCGCACGCGCACGTGCTGTCTCTCCCAAATCGCGACGAAGCGCTGGATCCTCCACAAGCCGTCGAATGGCGGCGGCCAATGCCATCGGATTGGCAGGTGGAACCAACAGTCCATGCATACCGTGCTCGATGATTTCAGGGATCCCACCGACATTGGATGCCACGGTGGGGATACCATGGGCCATCGCTTCGAGTACTGCAAGAGGCAGCCCTTCGCTGTCGGACGGCAGTACAAAGAAATCGGATGCGCACAAGAGATCGTCAACATCTGGACGCGCGCCGAGGAAACGCACCGTGCGCGCGTCCAGCGACAACCCGGTCGCTTGCGCTTCGAGCTCACCGCGCAGCAGTCCGTCTCCGGCGACGAGCACGAGAAGATCGACGCCGGCGTCGCGAAGTATCCGCAAGCTCTGGAGCAGCGTGCCATGGCCTTTCAACCCGCTCAGGCGCGCGACGATGATGCCGATGGACGTCTTCGGCAGCCCGAGCTTGCGTCGCGCCTCGTCACGATTTAGACCGTCAGGGCGCGGGGCAATTCCATTGTGAATGACGGTGAGTTTCCCGGCGGCCCACGGCGCATCGAGGGTCCGTAGCGAGGCATGAGAGACGATGGCGACCGAAGACGTGAGGTACCATTCGAGCCACGTCGCGCGACGAGCCTGTATTTCGCCATGAACGGTGAAAACGACCGGAGCGCGCGTCACCAGCTTCGCCAGGGTCGCGTAATGCAGTGACGAGTCGTTGTGCGCGTGCACGACGTCGGGAGCGAAGTCGCGGAAATATTTGATCGCGCGAATGCCTCGCCTGACGCGGCCGGCACCCAGGACCTCCGGCCGTATGCCGACCTTGAGAAGATCGCGTTCCAGCGGACCTTCGTGAAGGGCCATGACGCCGACGCGATGGCCCGCGTGTTTCTGTGAGGCGGCGAGACGTAAGACGACTTGCTCCATGCCTCCAAGCTCGAGGCTGGAGACGGTATGAACGATTGATAGCGGGTTGGTTCCCTCGGTTGTTCCGGTTCCCACGGATCGGGAGTGGGTCTTCTGCTGGTTCAAATGGCCGACCCCGGCTTCAGCGTGCCATCGACAGTCATCCGCATCCAGAGCTCGAGCATGATCAACGTCCAAAGGAGATACCCTCGGTCGCGTCCTCGCCGATGCTCCGCCACGATTCGTTCGAGCGCCGCGCGGTCGAACCAGTTTCGCCGCTCTATGTGAGGACCCAGCACGGTGTCATCGACGAGATCGCTCCAATCATCGCGAAGCCATTTGCCTACAGGCGCGACGAAACCCTGCTTTTTTCGATCGATGACGTGCGCCGGCAGATACCGGCGCGCAAGGCGCCGTACAAGCGACTTCGGAATGCCGCCTGAGAATCGCACGTGCTGAGGAATCTTCATCGCGAGCTCGATGAGGTCCTGATCGAGAAAAGGGCTCCTGGCTTCTAGGCTTACCGCCATGCTCGCGGCGTCCACCTTGGCAAGGTAGTCGTCGGGGAGTGTCGTCAACAGATGCGCCTGCATTACTCGATCGACCGTTGCCGCCCTGCTGGTCGATTCCAGCGCCGCACGATAATGGCCAGCCGGATCGTGCCCGGCCACCTGCTCTCTCATTTCCTTACTGAACAGCGCATCCCGGTCGGCGGCAGTGATCCATCGGCCGCCATGAAACGTGCGCTCGACAGGCAGCGAAGCGAGTTTCAGCAGGGTGCCCGTGCGTCTCAGGGCGCCCGGCATCTCCTGCAGGCTTGCCGCCACCTTCGCCGCCGCCGGACGCATTCCGGTGGGAAGCCAGCCGGCAAGACGCGCCGCATGGAAATATGCCCAGAAAGTACTGTAGCCGCCGAATCCCTCGTCTCCTCCATCGCCCGTCAGCACGACGGTTACCGACTGGCGAGCCAATTCTGCGATGCCGACGAAGTTCAACGCGGATGCGTCAGCCATCGGTTCACCCAGCGACGCGACGAGCGCCGGCAGGTGTCGGCGCACGTCGCCCCTGACGCGCAACACGTGATGATCGGTCTTGTATCGCCTTGCTACCGCCGACGCGTATCGGGTTTCATCCAGTTCCTGATCGTCGGCGGCGACAGAAAACGTCTTCACCGATCCAACACTTGTAGCGGCGATCGCCGTCACAAGGCTCGAATCCACCCCTCCGGACAGCAGGAGTCCCAATGGCACATCAGCAACCAAGCGCCGGCGGACCGCCGTCGTCAGCACTTCGTCGATTCGGTCCATCCACACCGCTTCGCTGATGCCTTCCTCAGGATGATAGAAGTCGGCGTTCCAATATTGCTCATCGCGCCGCTCCCCGCGGCGGTTGTATGAGACGAAATGGCCTGGCAGGACCTTCTCCACACCATCGAAGATCGTGCGCGGGCCCGGCACATAGAGGTTGGACACCAGATCGGAAATCGCGCGCGGATCTACCGAGAGCGCATTGCTGGCGGCCAGCGACAGCGCCCTCGCGGATGATGCGAAGATCAGCTCGCAATCGGCCCACCTGAAAAAGAGCGGCTTCTTTCCCAGTGGATCCCTCGCGAGATAGATCGTTTCGCTACGCTGATCGACTAATGCAAACGCGAACATGCCTCGAATACGATTGAGGAGTTCGCGCATCCCCCACTCTTCATATCCGTGAACAAGAACTTCGGTGTCCGACGACGATCGGAATCGATGTCCGGCAGCGAGCAGTTGCTTCCGTAACACCTGAAAGTTATAGATTTCGCCATTCAGAATGACCTTGATGGTGCCGTCTTCGTTCGGTATTGGCTGCCTGCCGGCGTCTGTCAGATCGATGACGGCGAGACGCCGATGGCCAAGGGCATACCCCGGACCGGATCCGAAGTCCGCTGCGTCCGGCCCGCGGAGGGACATGGCGTCGCGCATCCGCTCGACGCGTTGCGTGTCGACCGGCGAACCGTCACAGCGGAATATTCCGCAGATGGCGCACATGAAACGTCAGACGGCTACGAGTCGTTGAACCGCGTGATCATAGCCCGAAGCTTGAATCATCGTCGCCACTCCCAGTACGCTACGGCGCAATGCCGCTTTACCTTCCCAGAAACGCTCAACTCTGGCTCCCGTCGTTGCTCTCGTCGCGCTTACGCCGGGCGTTCGTGCCGAGGCGCGTTGACGGGCCGACTGACATATTTTTCTGCGTCGCCGACCATTTCGAGCCCGACCATGGAGCCGCCGACGCCACTGTAGAGCGCGCACGGGTCGCCAGATGGGTCGAACGGTATCCTCGACTTGCGGAACGGTTCATTGACTCCGACGGCCGCCATCCGCAGCACACGTTTTTCTTCCCTGAAGAAGGATATCGGCCCGAGTTGCTCGATTCCCTTGCAAATCTCTGTCGGCGCGGGTTCGGCGACGTCGAAGTCCATCTTCATCACGACCGGGATACCGCCGATGCCCTGCGCGATCGCCTGAGCCGTTTCGCCGAGACGCTGTTCCACAGACACGGGTTGCTTCGCCGCCGCCGTGACGGTGCCATCACATTCGGATTCATCCACGGCAACTGGGCCCTCGACAACGCCCGGCCCGACGGCAAGTGGTGCGGCGTCAACAACGAGATCACCGTGCTCCTCGAAACCGGCTGTTATGCGGATTTTACGTTGCCCGCTGCGCCAGACCCGTCCCAGACGAGGACGATCAACAGCATCTACTACGCGATCGACGACCCTGCGCGACCGCGATCACACGACTTCGGCGTCCCCGCTCGAGCAGGCCATACAGCCCCGGAAAACGCCCTGCTGATACTCCAGGGACCTCTCACCTTCGACCTGCGCCGACGGATATGGTGGGTCCTGCCCGGCCTCGAGAACGGAGCTCTGGACGACACGCCGGCGCATCTGCCGGCCGTCGACCGCTTCGCCTCGTGGGTGGACGCGGCCGTTGGCGTCGACGGACGTCCCGAATGGGTGTTCGTCAAGGTTCACAGCCACGGAGGTCCCGAAGGCAACGCAGCCGTATTGCTGGGGCCGGTCATGGAACAGTTTCATACCGACATCAATCGCCACTTCAACGACGGCAAACGGTATCGCCTTCACTACGTGACGGCGTACGAGATGGCGTGCCTGGTAAAAGCGGCCGAAGCCGGTCTTACAGGTAGCCCGCGGGATCTTCTGAAGATGGCTGTCGTGTAATCAGCCACCCCACACTGCCATCGTGCGAATGGACAAGTACACGAATATGACTAAGAAGATCGTCAGAACGGAGATGAAGATAACGTCGTGCCGCTCTGTTTGCAGCTTGCTTTTTTCCTCTGGCGGCACGTTCAAGCTCACCGCGCTCGCTCCCATCGCCAGCAGCATGTAATAAATCGGGACGTACTGCCGCGAGAGGAACCAGCCGCACGCCAGCATCCCGATTGCGCTCACCATTAGAGCGCGGCGCCATGGCAGGAACTCTTTGTTCGAATCGGGGATTTGATTCAAGCCCTTGAAGTACCAGTAGAACATCCCTACGAAGATATAGGCCCCTATCAGTCCGAGCTCGGCAAAGGTGTGGACGAACGAGTTGTGCGCTACCGCATAGTGATATTCCGTGTATTGGTCGTAACCTACGCCTGTCAATGGATGTGACTTGAGCATCGCCCACCCCTCTGCCCACGAATGGATTCTTGTCTGGGCTGATGACTCGTCGAAAGTCATCTCGTTTCCCCTGGAGGGCGCAGCAACGGTGACGACCGCGATGAGCACAGCCGAGGCGACCGTGGCTTTCGGCTTGCTGAACTTGATGAACGAGTAGGCGACCATTGTGGCGTCAAGACCCAAAATAGCTCCCCGAGAGTTCGTGTAATACATCGCCACGAGGAGCACACCAAGGACGATGATCCCGAGGATCCTGAAGAGCAGCCACGTGTCTCGGAGTCCGATCGTCAGCAACACAAATGGAACGGTCATGACAAACGTCATGCCGAGGTCGTTGGGGTCGTTGAAAATCCCCAGCCCGTAAATCCGATCGAGAATCATTCCGACGTCGCCAAGCCCGACGCCTGTGTTGTACTGCACGATGCCGTTTACCGCGAGGAAGACGTTCAGCGCGATCAGCAGATATGCAAGTCCCTTCAGTTGAGCCAGGGATTGAACGCTGGCACGAATCAGGAAATACACGAACACGGGCGGCATGAACGCGAGGAGCGCGTAATACACGCCGCTAAACCACACCTTGAAGCTGGAAATCGCGATGATCGCCCAGAAAGCGAGGAGCAACTTGTCCTGAGGCAATTCCACAATCTTCCGAGGCTTCGCGCCAATGGAAAAGACGCCGATTGCAGCGGCGATGCCGGTGAGAATGTCGACAAACGGGATCGTGGCCCACTCGGGAACAATCTCAGCCGGTCTGACATAGATGAGAGTGACGTAGAGAAGCAGGCAGGCGTACAGCATTAATCAGCGCGCCGTCCGATCCCAGGCCGCACGCTGACGCCCCGAAGCCCAGCGGAAAAATCCCACGAGGAGCGCGGCGTTCATCGTCGCGAACATCGTCGTCAGCCGCAGCGCACGACCAGCGGATGACCCGAACGAGACATACTGCCCAAGGAGTGCAACGGCGGCGAGTCCAAGGCCCGCCAGCAGCGACACGCCGTAGAAGCCCTTGTTCACCAGCACGAGGTTGGCCGACACGAGGCCAATCAAGAAGAACGGGCAGAGCCACCGCAGGACCTTGTGCGAGAAAAACGTCAACGCGATCCAGCCGTTGCGGGGATCGAGCAGCGACCATAACACCGCGAGGCTTTGAAACCCTCCCGCGCCAATCCGCGCGCGGCGCCGGAACTCGACGGCAATCTCCGGAGGCGTCTCTTCATAGGCAATCGCCGATTCGTCATAGATGATGGCGCAGCCCGTGCGCACACGCGCGAGCAAGGGAATAACGAAGTCGTCGACGATGGTGTCGTGGCTGAGACCTTGAAACAGGCGTCGCCGGATCGCATAAATGCCGCCATTTGCGCCCAGCAGCGCGCCCAGCCTGCCCTCGGAGCGTTTCAAGAGCGTCTCGAACCGCCAATACAGGCTGTCCACGTTCGTCCCTGTGGCCGGATCGGTGAGTACAAGCTTGCCGCAGACGACGCCGACCTGGGGATCCTGGAACCATCGCACGAGCCGCCGCACGGCTGAGGGCTCCATCATCGTGTTCGCGTCCGAAAGCACGGCAATCGAGCCCTGGAGCCGCGGGATGACCGCGTCGAGAACGGCGGACTTGCCGGTTCGCTCCATAAACATCTCGAGCTGAACTCCCCGGCCGCTGTATTCCTTGACGATGTCCACGGTGCGATCGCGGCTCGAGTCGGACGCAATGACGAGTTCGAGCTTGTCCTGTGGATAATCAAGAGCGAGAAGGTTGTCGATACGTTCCCGAATAACCGACTCTTCATTATGAGCCACGACCAGGACCGACACGACCGGAAGGTCAGCGTCGTTCAATTCCCGCGGAGCGGCTGGCGCACGCCGCAACGCTCCCAGTGTCACCAACAGCACGGGGTACACGATGTAGGCGTACACGATAATGGCGGCGCAGCCCCAGAACACGACAGAGGCAATTGTGTATGCCAGCTGCATGTCTTATCCGGCCGCTTCCACGAAGTCCGAGGCGGCACGCCGGCGCACCACTCGTGCCGGGATGCCGACGACCGTGGCGTACGCGGGCACATCGTCGAGCACCACCGCGTTTGCGCCGACGCGCGAGTGATCGCCGAGCGTAATGTCGCCGATGATTTTTGCGCCGGCGCCGATGAACACGCCGTTCCCGATTCGAGGGCTTTGACGGCGCTCGGCGCCGATCGTCACCTGATGCTCGATGAACACATTCTTGCCGCCAATGACGTCGCCGTTGATGACCACGCCGGTGGCGTGAATGAGCACGAACCCCGGGCCGAACTCCGCGCCGCGTCCGATGATGCAGTTGCAGCAAATCGAATTGAGCCGGTTCATCAGAAGCTCGACCGGAACCAGCCGGCACCGCCTCGCCCACTGCATCAACCGATAGAACACCATCGCGAACGTCCCATCGGTCAGAAGCACCTTCAGCAAGGCGCGAGGACGCTCGTCCTGGTAGCACCAGGCGGCCTTCGCGCGCAGATCGCCAAGGATGAGCTGGAACATTACCGGCCTATTCCAGCCGGAATGTGCAGGTCCGCCTTGGATGCGGACCCCGCGACATGGCTGGGCTGCTTCAACACTGACTGATAGACATCTCGATAGCGCGAGATAAGGTCCGGCCACTGGCGGTCGCGAAGCACCGACTCGCGCGCGCGCTGACCGAGTTGATCGCGAAGAGCCGGGTTACGGAGAAGCCTGGTCAGCTTCGAAGCAAGATCGCTCACGTCGCCGGCCTTGAAGACAACCCCTGTCTCTCCGTCCCGGACGAGCTCGAGCATCGGCGCCACGTCGCTGACGACGACAGCCTTTGCCATCGACATCGCTTCGAGCGGCTTCAGCGGGGTCGTCAGCGCGGTCGTGCGCGTCAACCGCCGTGGATACGCGACCACGTCTGCGATCGCGTACATATCCTTGACTTCGCCATGTGGAATCCGCCCGGTGAACGTGACGTGATCCGTGGCGCCCGTCTCGTGCACCAACGCCAACAGCTCGCGCTCTTCCGGGGTTACGATCCCCGTTCCATGCGCGAACCCCGCGGATCCGCCGACGATGACGAGGTGCGCCGATGGCCGGCTCCGCACGATATGGCCAATGGCCCGCACCAGCAAATCGAGGCCCTCGTAACGCTGGAACGTTCCGGCGTAGAGAATCACTTCCTTCCCGCCGAGTTTCCAGCGCTGTCTCAATTGATCGCTCGGGGCCTGCGGCGCGAACGCTCGAGCATCGACGCCGTTTGCCACGACGTGTACTTTGTCGGGCCGGCCGGCTCGCGGCTGCAGCTCTGCCTTGAGCAGATCGCAGATCGTCACGACCGCGTCGGCGCGTGAGAGCACGTGGCTCTCGAGCCTGCGGGCTACCCGATACATGGGCGACTCCGCGCCGAACCGGCCTCGATCGACAGAAGCGTTCTCCCACAGATCGCGAATCTCGTAGACAAAGCCCAAGCCCAACCTTCTCGCCACGCGCAGCGCAGGGAGCCCGACCAGGACAGGCGAGTGTGCGTGGATGAGATCGGGTCGCACCTCGCGCGCTGCGAGCTCAACCTCGCGCTCGAGGTTTCTCATCAACATGCCCTCGCGCAGAAATGGCACGGACACCTGTGCAGCGGCCGTGCGCCGGTACTCAACGCCGTCAATCGATTCGCGCATCTGCGCGCCATTCGGGTGCTGGCCTGAACTGACGACGGAGGTCTCCAGGCCCATGGTCCGCTGGAGATTCACGATATATCCGCTGCGGATGCTGTAGCCGCACAGCAACGGCAAGGAGTTGTGAAGGACGTGTAGAATCTTCATCGAATGGGGTGCTCCCCGGCCATCGGTGCAGTGCAAACAGGTGGCCACGCGATAGCCCGTTGCAAGACTGGGTTTTCTTAAGAAAAACCCTGTGAAGCCGACAAAAACGCTACAAAGGATGACAGAAGATCTGTTTTTAGAAGACTTTTGTCTCCGTGACGTAAAGGTTCTCCCTTGACCCCACGTTTGAGCCTCACAATTATCGCCGGTGCTCGACCGAATTTCATGAAAGTCGCCCCCATCATCCACGCCGCCCGTGAGATTCCCGCCATCGACGTGCGACTGGTGCACACCGGGCAGCACTACGACGACCATATGTCGGCGCAATTCTTTCGCGACCTTCAGATACCGCACCCCGACCTCCATCTCGAAGCCGGCTCCGCGAGCCACGCGGTGCAGACTGCGCGGGTGATGACCGCGTTCGACACCGCGCTCGACGATCATCCCACCGACGTCGTCCTGGTCGTCGGCGACGTCAATTCGACGCTCGGCTGCGCGCTCGTCGCGGTGAAGCGCGGCATCAAGGTCGCCCATGTCGAGGCCGGCCTTCGCAGCCGCGACCGCCGCATGCCGGAAGAAATCAACCGTATCCTGACCGACCAGATTTCCGACTATCTGTTCACCACCGAGCGCGACGCCGCCGACAATCTGCGCGCCGAAGGCATCCAGGCCGACAAAATTCACTTCGTCGGCAACGTGATGATCGACACGCTGATGAAAAACCGCGCGGTCGCCCGCGAGCGCAGCACCGTGCTCACGCGACTGAGATTGACCTCGCGCGAATACGCCGCGTGCACGTTGCACCGCCCGAGCAACGTCGACACCCGCGCGGACGCCGATCGAACGCTCGCGGCCGTGACGCAACTGGCGAACCGCCTGACGGTCGTCCTGCCTCTGCACCCGCGAAGCGCAGGAAAGCTGGAGGAATTCGGCCTTCTCGACGCGTTCCGCGCGCGAGCGACGGTCATCGAGCCGCTCGGGTATCTCGACTTCCTGTCGCTCCTCGACAATGCGCGGCTGGTACTGACCGACTCGGGCGGCATCCAGGAAGAAACCACCGTGCTCGGCGTTCCATGTCTGACGTTCAGAGAGAACACGGAACGGCCGATTACGGTGACCCACGGCACCAACCGCATCGTCGGACTCGATCCGGCGCGCGTCGGCGCCGCCGTCGACGACATCATGACCGGCCGCGGATGCGCGCCTCGCATCCCGGAACTCTGGGACGGTCACGCCGCCGAACGGATTGTCGAGATTCTCGCAAGCCGTCAGGCGCCATAACGTGTCCGGGGGCAGGCTCGCGCGACGCGCGATCGTCACCGCAGCCGCGTGCGTCCTCGCCCTGGCCGTTCTCGCCAGCCCAATCGCCCGGTTCCTGATCGTGCGCGCCGAACCATCCCGCGCCGACGTCGTGGTCGTGCTGTCAGGCGCCCCCGTGTACGACGAGCGCATTCGCCACGGCATCGGCGTGCTGCGCGGAGGCCGTGCGCCGTCGATGGTCCTCACCAACGACGGGCTTCGAGGGCGGTGGTCGCGAAGGCGCCAAGCCAACCTCAGTTCTACCGAGCGCGCGAAAGATGCTGTGCGTGACGCCGGTATTCCCGATCAGCGTCTCATCACCCTGCCCCAGCGCATCTACAGCACCTACGACGAAGCTGTCGTGATTCGGGGGTTCGCAGAGAAGGCCGGGATCAGGAAGGTCCTCGTGGTGACCTCCCCTTACCATTCGCGCCGCGCACTCTGGGTGTTTCGGCGGGTGCTGGAACCCGCGGGCGTGGAGGTCGGGATCGAGTCACCGCCGCCAGGCGAACAGAGCCCGAGCCCGGGGACGTGGTGGCTCAGCAGAACAGGATGGCGCAGCGTCGCGCTGGAGTACGTCAAGCTCGTGTATTACCGGATCAAGCATGGGTGAGAGCCGGCTCGCGGCGCTCACCAGGGCGCAGGATCGACGCGTCTTTCATGGCCGATGGCCGTTCGATTCCAAGAAGATCGAGCAGAGTCGGGGCGACGGCCGACAGAGGCACCTTGTCGGCGTGGTGAGAGCGCGCGCGATCGGGACGGCGAATCCACAGCATTCCATCGGGATGATGCATCCCGCTTTTCAGCCCCTCGATCTTGTAGAACAGATCGAAGAAGTTCGTCGACTTCCCCGTTTCCGAGGAGACGAGCTGCTGATTTGCCGGCAGATTGTCGTAAATGTGGCACCCGGAGAAAATTTGCGTTCCCGCCCGGACGACCGCGAGGGCCTGACGGCCATTCACCATCAGCGCCTTCAGTTGAGTCTCCGCGCGTTGCGCAACCTGCTCGCTTTCAAGATAAACGTGGAATTGATGCGCCATAACCGGCGCAATCCTGAACGGTTCGGACACACCGGCAAATCGCACGAGCGCCTCGAACTTCGACGGGCGGTACACCTGCCGGCCGCCCTTTTCTTCATACGCCAGGTACGGCTGCTGGCTGATCGCGGTACAGAACACCAGAGTGGCGTCGGTGCCGGCCAGGTCGATGAATTTTCCGACGAGCCTGTCCATTTCCTGATAGCCGAAGAGGATCGCCGACTCGTACTTCGCAGCCTCTTCCGCTGACATCTTCACCGTGAAGATCTCGGGCTCCATATTCCGCCAATAAAAGTGCTGAAAATGTGCCGTGCTGTTCAGGAAGAATGTCGAGAACGCCGGCTTGATCTTCTTGTAATAGTGGCGGAACACGTCGAACTGGAGCTTGTCGAGTATGACGGCGCGCTTCCAGCGGTCCTGCCCCTTCACTTCCTTCAGCAACTGGCTCGCGATCGCCGCCATCGTACCGGCGGACAGGCCGTGACTGGCCATGAACCTGACGAAATTGATGTAGTCGGCGCGCGTCAGCGGCACCTTGCTGTTCGTGTATTCGAGCACGTTGCGTTGAATGAACGAGAAGTACGGCTGGAGATCCTCCGGCGCCGGCTGGACGTGCGTCGCCCACGGATCGGGCATCACGGCGCCGCGGAGGCCGGTGCGATAGCCCACGTTCATGCTGCCGCAGATCCACACGGGCTTGCCCGATTCGGCAACGAAATCCCATACGCGTTTTTCGGTGACGGTGTGACCCTCGTTCAGGCGCTCGATGCCGTGGTCGCGAAAATTCAGACCCGTGTGGACCGTGATCCACTGAATCCACGGGTCGAGATACGGCGCACGTTCCTCGGCTTCCGTGAGATACACCGCCGATTCCTCGGAAAATCGCTTGAAGTTCGGAAGATGACCCTGGTTGATGAACCGATTCATCAAGGTTGGGGACAACTCGTTGAACTCGAGCAGGATCACGTTCTCACTCATCACGACACTCCCTGCACCGACGGGACAGGCGATTCGGCCCGCTGGCCATGTTCTGCCCCGGAAATCATGGTTTTCACCGTATGGAACATGATGACGAGATCGAGCGCCAGCGACAGGTTCTTGATGTAATAGAGCTCGTACTGGAGCTTTTCAAGCGCGTCTTCCATGGTGGCCCCGTACTTGTATCGAACCTGTGCCCATCCTGTCACACCGGGTCGTACCGAATGGCGCTGGCCGTAGAACGGAATCTGCCGGCTCAGTTGTTCGACGAACTCCGGCCGCTCGGGCCGAGGGCCGACAAGGCTCATCTCGCCGATCAGGACGTTCCACAACTGCGGCAGTTCGTCGAGCCTGCTCATCCGAAGCATCTTGCCGATCCGTGTAATGCGCGCGTCGCCCGGCTGCGACCAAACGGGACCGGTCAGCGCTTCGGCGTCGGCACGCATCGAACGGAACTTGATGAGTGTGAACAGCCGCCCATTCTGGCCGACACGCGTCTGCCGGAACAGGACAGGTCCAGGCGACGTCACTCGCACGATGGCGGCGACGATCAGCATCACCGGCGCCGTAATCAGAAGGCCACACACAGCCGCCGTGACATCGATGGCGCGCTTGGCGGCGCGTCGGGCGCGCGTGTCGTGGAAGCCGGACGAAAAGATCAGCCAGCTCGGCCGAAGATTCTCAACGGCGATTTTGCCCGTGAACTCCTCGTACACGGTTGCCAGATGGTCGAACGTGACCCCATTCAGCTTCATCTCGAGCAGCTTGTCCATCGGCAGCTTGCCGCGGGCGTCCGCAAGGCTGACGACGACGCGATCCACATTGAGGCTTTTCACGATAGCCGGGATGTCCTCGATTCTCCCGATCACGCGAACACCGTCCTTCGGCCGCTCGGCTGCCGTCGGATCGGCGTCGATGAAACCGACAATGTCGACGCCGAGCGCCTGACTGCGATCCAGGAGCTCGCGCTCGAGCTTAATCGCCGCGCCCCCGATTCCGACGAGCAGCAGCCGCTGCCTCGGCCCGACGTGTCTCGACAACCACTCGAACGCCACTCGCCATCCGGAGACGAGAACGGTGACAAAACCGGCGGACAGAAAAAACACGCCGCGTCCGATCATCGATGCGGGGAACCAGTAGTAGACAGCCGCGAGGACGAACGACGCCCCGCCGAGCGCCTGGATGATGCGCACCAGGAGCTCTTTGCGATCGCCGATTTTTCGAAAATCGTAGAGGTCGTAATAGTAGAGGCACAACTGGCACACCGCGGCGATGAGGAACGCCTTGGGCATGCCATTCTGCTCCGCCATCACGTTCCACATCCAGCGTCCGAACCGAATGTAGGCCGCGAGCCACACTGCTGCGATGATCAGGCCCGTCTCGCAGGCGATGAGCAGCAACACACGGCGTGGCAGGGGTCTCATTGGGCTGTCCCGGGCGCGTTGGCGCTTATCGCGCGGCGAGGAAGGTACTTCCGGCGGCGGTGCGTGCGTGATGAATCGTCATAGTACTTGTAATCGGACGCATCGGCGAGGGCCCGCTCCTCCACGCGATTGAGGACGACGCCGACGATCTTCTCCCGTCCGATGCTTTCAACCGCGCGCTGGATGATGGCGTGCTGGGTCCGGCCGGCATCGATCACCAGCACCGCCGCATCGACCATCGCCGACAGCAGATGCGCATCTGTGAGCAGGCCGACCGGCGGCGTGTCGATAATTACCCAATCGAAGTTCACCGCTGCCCGCTCGATGACTTCCTGCATGCGGCCCGAGGTGAGGCCCGACATCGGATCGCGATCGGCGCGTCCAGCAAGCAAAAGGCCGAGGCCGTCCGTCACATTCGTAATCCGCAGTGCCTGCAGTTCCGGCGTTTTCAAGCACTCGCTCAATCCATTCCCCGGCGCCACGCCGAATACCTTCGCGATGGACGGCCGGCGGAGATCGGCATCGATCAACAACACACGCCGCTTGTAGGACTCGCTCAGCGTGAGCGCGAGGTTCACCGCCGTCAGCGTCTTGCCTTCGGCAGTCTGCGCACTCGCGAGCATCACGACCTTGACGCCGCGCTCGACCTGAGCCTGATGGAGAATGGCGGCCAGCTTGCGGTATTGCTCAACCACGACGGTGTCGGCGTCGGAGTGAGTAATCAATCGCTCTGCCATCCCTGCAGGCGCCGACGGAATGGCGCTGGTGTGGACTGTAGCACTCGGCGTGGCCGGAGCATGACGCTCCACGGCGAGCACCGGGTCACTCACCACCGACGTGACCGGAAACGCTTCCAGGCTGGCGTCGGTATTCCCTGACGGGTCCGCCGGCATCTTCCTGCCCGCCTGCCTCATCGCTTCTTCAATTCGACTCATTCTGCCCTCTACTCAAAAAACGAGTACCAGCGTTTCGGTTTCAGAGCTTCTCCAAACATGTCGCGCTGCCGGATTCGCGGCGGGACGACCTCCGGTACTTCGCGGAGGCCGCGTCGGTCTGCCCTCCGCCGGGACCGTCTCCGACCGCAGTGCACCGATCCGCTCGGCTGCAACGGCCTTGCCCAGGTCGAAATCGCGGCATACCTCGAGGACGCAGTCTGTCGTCACCGGTTTGCGACCCTGCGCGAACGAATTCATCAACGCGTTGTGGCAGATCACGCTGATGACGCGTGGAATGCCATTTGAGCGCTCGTGAATCATCATCACGGCCTCTCTCGTGAACAACGCCGGCGCCTGCCCACCGGCCACCTTGACGCGCGCGGTGATGTAGGCGCCCGTCTCGCCAAGGTCGAGCGGCCTGAGATCGCAGCGAAGCTCGACACGCTGCTTCAATTGGCGCAGCGACTGATCGTTCAGTCGGCCTGCCAGCTCGGGCTGCCCTGCCAGGATGATGGGCAACAGTTTCACTTTGGCCGTGTCGATGTTCGCGAGCAGGCGAATCTCCTCGAGGAGCTCGTACGGAAGGCTGTGCGCTTCGTCGATGATGAGCGCCGGAGTAATGTCGGCGTGCAACATCGCCAGCAAGGCTCCTTCGAGATCGCGCAGCAATCGTGTCTTCGAATCGGCGGCCTGCGACGGCAGTTGGAATTCGGCGGCCATGAACTCGAGAAATTCCGATCGCGTGAGCGTCGGGTTGTTCATGTAAATCGTCTTCGTCTTCGCCTGGTCACGTGCGTCCAACGTCGCCCGGATGAGCGTGGTTTTGCCGGTACCGGCCTCGCCGATGAGCACGGTCACGCCGGTGCGCGCGGAAATGCCGTATTCCAGGTTGCTCAACGCCTCGCGGTGGCTGGGCGTGAGGAACAGATAGCGTGGGTCAGGCGTCAGATCGAACGGACGGCTGTCGAGTCCGAAGAAGGCCTCATACATGACGTCAGACCATCCTCAGCAGCTCGTTGAGGACACCGATGCGCCACAAGGCTGCCGTGACAGCCAGCGCGGCGAACACAGCGACGCCGGCGATAATCAGCCGTTTGCGGCGGATGCGCAGCAGTTCGAGCGGCGTGGCGATGAGCGGGATCTGTGCGAGCACCGGCAGCGACAACACGGTCGTCACGTCATCCTGGGATCTGAAGCTCGCGTCGCGATACTCCAGAAACCCCGCGAGCGCGAGCCCGAACATCAACCCGCCGACGACACCAAGCAGATTGATTTGGACGCGGTTCGGACTGAACGGCTTTTCAGCGGGACGCGCCGAATCGAGAATCTTGAACTGCTCGCCGATCTGGCGCCGTTCGAGATTCGCCGCGATTTTCGATTCTTCGTTCTTCGCCAGCAGATCGGTATACATCTTCTGCACGGTTTCGTGATCGCGCATCAACTCGGTCAACTCGGTTTCACGCGCGGGAACAGCCTCGATTCGAGCCTGATAGCTGGCGGCCACAGCGCGGAGTCTCTGCTCTTCCGCGCGTTTGTTGGCAATCTGCCGATCGAGGCTCTCCAACTCGAACTGCAGCGCGCGCTCGCGATTGCGCTGGAGAATCTCGGCTGGCGTCCTGGGTGCTGTTGATTCCGGTGACAAGGGCGCTGCCAGCGCTTCGGCTTCCGCCCTCTCCTTGAGGCCGGCAATTCTGCGCTTCAGCCGAATGATATCGGGGTGCTGTGGCGTCAGGCGAAGCTGCAGCTCACTGAGGTATTTCTCCGCATCCGCAATCTGTACGGGCAACGGTTGATCCGAGTTGTCGCCCGGCGCCGCCGGAGTGGCCGACCCTGCCGCCTGCGCGTCAGCCGCCTTCAGATCGGCCAACGCTCTTTCGATGATGAGCTTGCGGTCGACATCTCGATTCAACGATTCAATGACGTTCTGGACCTGAAGCTGGAGATTCTGCACCTGCTGCAGATTGCCGGCGGCCTGGGATGGAAGCTCGCCTGAGTGGCGCAACCGGTATTCTTCGAGCTTCTTTTCCTGTTCAACCAGGCGGCGCCGCGCGTCTTCGAGCTGCACTGTGAGAAACTGGCTCGTTCCCTGCGCGAGAATTTCGCGATCGCGCAGATTTTCGTCGATGAAATGCGAAGCGAGCCGGTCCGTCACTCTCATGACGGTCAACGGGTTGTCGCCGATAAACGCGATGCGGAACGCATCCCCCTTGAGCGTGTCGACGCGGATATCCCGCGAGCGCATCTTTTGCACGACATCTTCCATAATGCCGACCTGGCGCTCGCGCTCGTACAGGTTGAAGTCCTGGATGATGCGCTCGAGCCGCGTGCGGCTGAGAATCTGCTGGCTGATCGACTGAAGACGGTCCTCGATTTTCGACGTAATGGTCGACCTCACATAAGACTCCGGCACCTGCTGAGGGACCACAAGGATGAGGGTCTCCGAACGGTATCTGTTGGGCAGGAAGTGCGCAACCACGATCGTGCTGAGCGCGATGATCACAAACGGAAGGATGATCGCCCACTTCCGGCGCAACGCAATCGCGACAAAATCCTCCGGTGCGTACTTTTTACCTGGTAACACGAGAACCTCTTTCACGGATGAGCGGGAATCTGAAGATCAACCCGGCACGAGCGCCGTGACGACCGATCTGGTTCGCCATCGGCACCACTGTCTGCGTGTCTGGGTCGTATTCGTACCCGTAGTAGTAGTAACTGCCGTAGATTGCTGTCCTGTCGCGCTGAACGGTCCATTCGAGGCGAGTGGTGGCCTGAGCGGAATGGTAGGGGTTCGACACCGCCGCAACGCCGACATTTCCATTCGCCAACCCGCCGGTCGCGCTGAGCGTTAACCTGCTGTTCAGCTGTCCCTCGAGGCTCGCGTTCACGGAATCGGCAAAGGTCGGTTCGACGAAACCGGCAACAGTGCCAAAACCGCGGGCGTATACGACGTTTGCCTCCCACGTGCGGCCGATTCGGTGGGAAAGCGATGCGCTTCCGCTGACGTTGAAAAACGTTTCCGACCCATAGTCGAGCACGGCCGAGCCGGTACCAAACGAGAACGTCGTCCTGCGCGACAGCGAGAGAGGCCGCGAGTAATTCACGCCAACGTCATAGTTTCGCTGCGTGTATCGTTGCGTTGGAACCGCCTCAAACGTCGAGAAATCCGTGTCTTGCTGCGAATATCCCAGGCGAAGCGAGGTATACCTCGATACCGAGTGCGAATACCCGCCGCCATAGATAAGCGAGCGTATGGAGTAATCGCCGTCGAGAAACTGTTGCGAGCTGCTGCCGAGCATCGCGTTCAACGTCGAGCGCCGCGACACGTCAAACACAGCGCTTCCGGCGGCCGCGTAACTCACCATTTGCTGTGGCGCGACGCCATGGTCAAGCGTCGGCGGCGCAAAGTCAGTCTGAATATCACCTGGCATCGGCAGCGGCGAGAATACAAGCTGGGGCGAGTAGGCCGCATCGACGGTTGCATTTACGTCCAGCCGCGACGTCACCGCAGCGCCTAAATCGGCACTGCCGAAATATGACGCGGCCGGGAACGGAGCATCGGTGAAGTAATACCGGGTCTCAGCCGCCCCGCCGGACGAGAATGTAATCCTGTCTGTCTTCGTTGAATATTCGAGAGTCGCCATGGCCCCGCCATGTGGTGCGCTCGGCGCCGTCTCCGCAGTGGCGGCGGTGCCTGTTACGTCGGTGTCGTACCCGCCAAACGTCGACAGCTCCAGCCTCAGGCTTGTCGGCGCGGGGGCGGGAACACTCTGTGCCGCTACAGGCACAGACTGTGCCGCTACATGCACAGGCACCGTCAATACCGTACACAAGACGGTCAAAGTTCCAACGGCATCGCGAAAAAATTGAGGCATCAACGATTACGGGACAATTACCGTGTCGCCCGGCTTGAGCTGGATGTTCTGTTTGAGGTTTTTTCCCTCGGACACTTCCTTGTAGTTGAATTTGTAGCTCATATCCTTCGCGTTCTCGGTGCGCATGACGACGATGTTCTTCGAGTCGGCATATTCGAGCAGGCCGCCCGAGAAGGCAATGAGCTGCACGACGGTGATTGGCGCTGTGAGGTTATAGGCGCCTGGTTTGGCAACCATACCGGTTATGAACACGCGCCGGCTCTTGATCTCTTTCACGACAACCGTAACGTTGGGGTCTTCAACGAACCGTTCGGCAGTTTTCGTCAGGCTGTCGCGAAGCTGTTCGGGCGTCAGACCGGCGGCATTGATGTCCTGTAACACGGGCAGCGAGATGCGCCCATCAGGCCTGACAACGACTTCGCTCGACAGGTCTTTCTCTCGCCAGAAAACAATCGTCAGGATGTCTTCGGGACCAATCACGTAGTCGGCCGGCACGACGGTGCCCGTCGGCAGCGCGACTGGCGGCTTCGCAGTGTTAGGAGCCGGTACAGGCTTCGTGCCCGCCGGAGTCGTCGCCGGCGCTGGCGCCGCCTGTTCCGGCTTGGCGTCGGCCGCCTGGGCGTAGAGAGGCATGTGCGTGCCTGCAATCAGAGGCACGAGTAGCGTCAGGATCGTACGGGCGCTCATCATGGTTGTCATTGTCTCCCAGTACTAGCGGTAATCCTTAAACGGGAGCTGGCAGTCGTGCTTGCGAAGGAAATTCAGGAACTTCTTATACTCGTGCGCCTGCATGTTGAAGATGCGCGACACGATCTTGTAGTTGCCGCGCGACTCCTCGAGCCCCTTGCGCACGAGATCGCGCACGTTGCCCTTGGTAATTTCCCGCTGCATGTACAAAGGATATACAAGGCTCCAGAACGACTCGCGCTCTTCAGTGAGCCTCTGATACAAATCGTCCGCCACCGTCCGGCGGCGCTCGCGTTTGGGACGGATGCCCACGCCGCGCTGCGTGCGCACCTCGGGCGGAAGATCGTCGAGGGTGACCATTTCGCCCCGGCCGCGCACGATTACCCGCTCAACCACGTTTTCGAGCTCGCGGACGTTGCCGGCCCACGAATGCGAGTTCAACGCGTCCATTGCCTCCGGAGCGATCTCGGGAACAATTCCACCGGTGGATTCAGTGAACCGGTTGAGAAAAAAGTCAATGAGAACGGGAATGTCTTCGCGGCGATCGCGCAGCGGCGGCACGTTGATGTGGATGACGTTCAACCGATAGAAAAGATCCTCGCGGAAGAGGCCCTGAGAGATGAGGTCGCGCAAGTTCCGGTTCGTCGCGGCGATGACGCGCACGTCAATCCGGCCGTCATTGCGATGTGCGCCGACTTTCTGCACGTCGCCGGTTTCGAGAAACCGCAACAGCAAACCCTGCATGCGGAGCGTCATCTCGCCAATTTCATCGAGAAAGATCGTGCCGTCCGCGGCCATCTCGAGTTTGCCAGGCTTATCTCGATAGGCGCCGGTGAAGCTGCCCTTCACATGCCCGAATAGTTCCGATTCGAGCAGCGTTTCAGGAATGCCCGCGCAATTGACGGCCACGAATGCCCGCTGGGCGCGCGCGCTCTGTGTGTGGACCGCCGCCGCGACCAACTCTTTGCCGACGCCGCTTTCGCCGGTAATCAGCACCTTGGCATCGGAGCGCGCGACCCGCGCAATCTCTTCGCGGAGCTCGTCCATCGCCGCGCTGGCGCCAATCAACCGTTCAGTACCCTGTCCGTTTCTCATAGTCACCCTGTGCGCACCACGCGTCGACTGACGCGTGTGCGTCAGCGGCCGGCCATGCCAATAAAGTCTTCCAGACTCGCCCGGCTTCCTTCGGCGAGCGACGAGAACGCCGCACCGATGCGATAACCGCCCGATGGAGTCTGATATCTGTCACTCCGCCGAATCTCGATGTCGCCGACAAAACTGTTGTCGCCCAGCCGCAACCGCAACTGCGCTTTGGCTCCCAGCGCTAATCGGTCCGGCGCAAGAAACAACACACCCGACACGCTGATATCGAGCACCGTCACGGTCGACCACTCGGGCCGGTTCATTTCGGTGCCGGAGACCGGTGGGACTCGAGGCCACTGCCGCCGCTCGATTTCTTGCTGGACCGGGCGGGCCATCTCGCCCGCCGCGACATCGTCCACGGGATTCGTCCCATCGGCCCATGCCAACCCAATCAGATACCGTCCGGTGCCTCCGCCGCCGCCGTCTTCTTCAGTGTGTCGAACTTCGGCTTTCACCTCACGTTGACTGCCCTGAAGGAGCAGCCGGCCGCTCAGTCGACTACCGGCAGGCAAAGGCGCCGTCGATTCCACCAGCGCCCCGCCCGGACTGAGGTTCCTCACCGGGTGGCGATGCCACGTTTCAAGGGTCCCTGGGAGCGTGCCGACCAACTCGAACCGGTTCTTGGCTCGTCGATCTCCGCGAATGCGTTCCTTCACGACGCTCCACCTGCTGCTCGCCGCACCGCAGTCGCGGAGAACGGGGTTGCAAAGAAGTCGCCAGAGCGGACGATTACTGTCTGCCCAACAGATCCCGCCATTTGGAAGGATTGTCTGGCTGAGACTCGAATTAGTTTACCTATATTCGAAGATAAAAGTCTTCTCAATCGCTGATTTATTTGCACGTTGTCCCTGCCCAGTCTGGCGTGTATGGGCAGTCCCCAGAGGACTTCCTACGCGGCAGCTAATGCGATGACGCAACCGGAGTGCCAGACAATGCCTGACAAATATTGGCGAAAACTCCGCAGAACGGGCGTAACCGGCGCACATTAGTTATCCCGGAGGCAGTGAAAAGGTTCGACGATCCGCCACATTTGTTAGCCGCCCGTTGGGTTCAGAAAGCGAAAATTCGCAAACCTTTGGGAGCGAGAGCGCGAAAAATTCCGTGAAGCGGCCTCGGCTGACAGGTGTCCAGGCTGGCGTGAGTGAGACCGCTCGTGCGCGAAATTGCTACAACGTGTCCCATTATGGCCCATGAGCTTGACCTGCTTTCTTTGGCATTTTTCCAATACCACGCCATAGAGTACGGTTGTGTCTCATTTTAGCTCAAATCAGTTCCCTCGCGCGCCACGCGTGAGCCGTTGGACTGTGCCAACAACCCGTTTAACAACTTGTAGTTACGCTGATCATGTCAGTGTTTATCCGATGGGCGTTTGCATTGGTAGCTAAATTGCTTTTCCGCCAGTACGTAATGTCGCGTTCAATTCAATTCATTGGTGCGAGCAGCGCCACGCGCATGATTCGGGAAGAGATCGAATACGCGAGCAAATCGGACGCGAAGGTCCTCATCACTGGCGAGAGCGGCGTCGGAAAGGAAGTCGTCGCCCAGCTTGTCCACCAGCAGAGCCGCAGACGAAACGCGCCGCTTGTGACGATCAACTGCGCCGGCGTTCCCGATACGCTGCTGGCGTCCGAGTTATTCGGCCATATGCGCGGCAGCTTTACGGACGCGCACCGCGACAAGCCCGGGTGGTTGGAACAGGCACACCGCGGGACGATTTTTCTCGACGAAGTCGGCGAGATGAGCCTGTCGATGCAGGCGCTCCTCCTCCGCTTTCTCGAGAACGGCGAGATTCAGCGCGTCGGCTCCGAGCGGCTCGCGTCGAAGGTCGACGTGCGTGTCATCGCTGCGACCAATCGCAAACTGGTAGATCGCATTGCCGCCAATGAGTTTCGCGAGGACTTGTTCTACCGGCTGAACGTGATTCACATCCCGATTCCGCCGTTGCGCGAGCGGCGCGAAGACATTCCGCTCCTCCTTGATTCCTTCCTGCGGACGTTCAGCACGGCGCACGGCGTGGAACAGCCGAAGCTCAGCGACGGCGCCGCGGCGCAATTGTCGGCGAGCGACTGGCCGGGCAATGTGCGTCAGGTGCGAAACGTCGCCGAGCGTCTTGTCCTGAGAGCGAAGAACGGCATCATCACCATCGAAGACCTGCCCAGAGAGGTGCTTTCCGCATCCGCGCCAAAGGCTGCGCCCATAGCAGATCGCGATCCTCGACCGATCTGCGAGCGGCTGTTCGACCGCATGGTGCACCGGGGCGAGAGCTTCTGGACGGTGGTGTACGAGCCCTTCATATCGAGGGATCTGACTCGCGACGATCTCCGCGCGATTGTGCGGAATGGCCTGAATCTGACGCACGGCAGCTATAAGGGCATGGCGCAGCTGTTCAACGTGCCCGCGGACTACAAGCGGTTATTGAACTTCCTCCGGAAGTATCAGTGCCATCTTCCCATCCAGGAATTCCGGACCGTGTCGATTCAGGTGCAGACCCGAGAGAAATACTCGAGCGAGCGGTCGGCGACTGACGAAACACTGGCGGGTCCGTGAAGCGGTCCGCACATTTCAGTCGTTATCTCCACCTATCTCTACCCGCGTAGTCGACAGCTCGACTCGAGCGGTGACAGCAAATCAGTTCAAGTCTAGAGACGTGGCGTGTTGCGATGAGGTACGGCTCGACCGGCTGCACGCGATCCGGCACGCGTCTTCAGGAACGTCTGCGACGGCTCGCTCGTCCAGGCGTGGAAACAGAATGCAGACGGAAGAAGGCGGCACGGTGGTGCCGTTGAGGAGCGCCATGATTGTGGCGAGGGTCAGCCCGCCGAGGAAACTCTTCATGATGATGGCGGGGTCGACGGGGCTCGAACCCGCGACCTCCGGCGTGACAGGCGCAAGTCTTAGATCGATTGTACACAGCGTTTTGGGATTTTCCTAAGCAATTCGCGTGATCGAGCGTCCCGCGGTGCCGCAGACCGACACGGAATGACATGGTTTCGCTGGTAAAAGTGGCACACCTACAGGCACAGTGCGATGGGCCGACGACTACGAGGCCTTCAGAAGTGAGGCTTTGATAGCCGCCGGCACGTCGATGGCCACGAATCGATCGGCTGAAAACAAGTAGTCCTCGCCGCTCTCGTCGACGACGCGGATGTCGCCGCCCCTCTCGGCGTCCTTGTCCGGAAGGACGACGTAGATCTTGTTGCGCTCGAGCGACGCCTCATAGCCATTGTTGTCGACGCAGACAGCGAACTGTCGGCCGCCCGTGCCCGACTTGCGCACCCTAGTCGAGGTACCTTTTGCGCTTGAACTCTTTTTTACCGATGCCATGTGCTTCATACCAATGCAGCTCGGCGAGCCGAATACGGCCAGCCTTCAGCCGGATCCGTGCGACGCCTTTCATTTTCCTCCAACGGCCTCTGCCATACAACCGCCGGAGCCGCGGCAGTTCACGAATCCCGCGGGCAGTGGCGATTGTCTCGACTTCGGTGAGGTCGCCTACGAGCTCGAAATCCATTCAGGCGCCATTCTAGCGATTTCTGATCGCGCCACCGCGCTCGATCACCGCCAAGTGGAGATCATCGAAGGCATTCAACGAGGGCTGGTTGATGTGAGAGCGGAACGCACGAAGCCCGCACGGGAGGTGTTCAACCGACTGCGGCGCAAGCATGGCATACCGGTTGAGCTTGCCTCCTGACACCTCAAGGCGCCGACTGTGCCGCCACAGGTTCCGCCGAAAGCCGATCACGCATCAACTGTGACTCCTCGTTTGTGAAGAGCAACTGCCCAAGTCCTGCCTTCCAGTAATCGGATTTATTCCAGGCGCTCCGCATGAGTCCATCGACGGAGTGCGATTCGTATGGCAGCAACAGGTGGGCCACCTCGTGCGCCATCGTCAATCCGAGAACGAGATGCAAGGAAACGACAAGTTCGCTCGATCGGTTCCTAATGCGATCCGCGAGGACAAATGCGTGACGGCCGCGCTTGGCGTTGTTGCTCGGCACATATCCGAGAGCGAAGCTGGAGAGTCGTACTGCGGGAGGCGGCCGGGATATGACGAATCGATCGTCAAGACGCTCAAGGCGCTGCCCTCTTACGGGACGCTGGACTATCTGTTCCCTTCACATCCGACCGCGCGATGCCCGGAACCGCAGCGACCCTATCGCTGGGACTTCGGCAAGCAGTTCCGCGCGCTGGCGAAAGCGGCCAGCGTGCAGAACGTCCGGATCCACGATTTGCGCCACGCTGGCGCGACGATCCTGATGACGCTCGGCGTGCCCGATCCAATCGTCCGAAAGATCACGGGCCATCGCTCACGCGAGCTCGAGCGATATCAACACCTCACGCCGGAGCTACGCGCGTTGACCGTGAACCTGATTGCGACCGAGCTGTTTCGAGCGAAGCGAGCCAGGAAGGAGAGAGAAAATGGCACACCTACCGGCACACTGCGCGGCAGGCGTGTCACTGAAAACTCAGATGCCTCGCAAAGGCTTGCCAGGCGGCGGGTTAATGGCGGGGTCGACGGGGCTCGAACCCGCGACCTCCGGCGTGACAGGCCGGCGTTCTAACCAACTGAACTACGACCCCGCAAGGTCCTTTGGTGGGCGGTACAGGGATCGAACCTGTGACAGCCGGCGTGTAAAGCCGGTGCTCTACCGCTGAGCTAACCGCCCGTTCGGCTCTTCACAGGCGCAGTCCTGCGACTGCCCACAAAAGTGTGATTCTATCACGGGCTACGGATCAGCGTAGAAGCAATGCCTTGGCCGCAAGCAAGGCGCCGACGAGCGCAAGCCCTGCAACGGCCTTGTGCTCCTTATTCTTAATAGCGCGCGACAAGCTGAAGGGCCGCGCTGCCGGGGTCGCGCGCGACTCGGCGTAGGCGGCATACCGGTCGCCGAAGGACGCGCGCATGCCGGCTTCTTCGTGACGGGCGGCTGCCACGAGCGTGGCTGCCATGTACGCGCCGATGAGGATCATCGCGCTCATGCGCGCCGACGCCACTGCGGCGCCTACCGCGATGACGGCGGACCCGGCATACAGCGGGTGCCGGGTGATGCCGTACGGCCCCGATTGCGTGACCTCCCGACCCTTCTCGAGATGCCCTGCCGCCCAGATACGAACCAACTCTCCACAGACGGCGATCGCGCCGCCGATCGCGAGCGATCGCGACGTAGGCCGCGCGAGCCACAAGACGGCGCCGGCACAGAAGAATCCCAGTGGAACGCGGATGCGAGCGAGACGTGCGGCAAGCGTAGTCTTGCCTGGGGCGTTTACCGTGTCGTTGCTGTCAACCATGCATTAGCCGCTTGTCCACGCGCTCCATGACTTCTCGCGGTGAGACGTCGAGCAGGCACCATCCTGCGATGCGGCACTGACGTTGATAGTGGCATGTGCAGACGCCGTAACGCGAGACCACGAGGTCGTCCTGCGCCCACGGACCGTTGCGCATCGGATCGGTGGGGCCGAAGATACCGACGATCGGCGTGCCGGCTGCCGCCGCGATATGGAGAGGGCCGGTATCGCCCGAGATCATCAGGGCTGCCGCCTTACTCAACGACACCAGGTCTGCGACGCTCGTCGGCGGAGACACGGCCGCCGTGTTGTCGGATGCCACCGCGACTGCTTCAGCGAGCGATTGCTCGCCCGGACCCCACAGGACGAGCGAACGCAGAGCATGGCGTTTGACGAGCTCGCGCGACAGCTCCGCGAAATATACCGGCGGCCACCGCTTGTTCGGCCAGGCGGCGCCGGGATTGATGAGGGCGAAAGGTGTCCCGACCGTGAGCCCGAGACGCGACCGCGCTTCATCGGCGATGCCCGGGTTGCGGTCCTCGAGCGGGAATTCTACGTCAGGCATGCGCACACCGATGGCCCTCACCATCGAGAGGTTCTTGTCGATGATGTGAGGTTCCGGGTCGCCGGCGGTTTCCGTGTAGAAGACACGGGCGGCCCGTTCGCGCAGGAGCTCGGCAGGAAACCCCACAACGCGAGCAGCTCCGGAAAGCCGCGCGAGCACGGCCGATTTCAGCAGTCCCTGCAGATCGAGGGCGACGTCGTAATGCGCGCGCCGCAGCTCGGCAAGCGCTGACCACGACGACCCAACATTACTGGTGTCGATGGACATTTTCCGGTCGATGACCGGGACCAGATCGAGCAGCTCGCGATGACGCACATCGACGAGCCAGTCGATGGCCGCATTGGGGTAGGTGCGTCGGATCGCCGCCGCCGCCGGTATGGTGTGGATGATGTCGCCAAGGGAGCCAAGCCGGACGATGAGGATTTTGTTCAAAGTCTGCAACGGAGAATAGCAGCAAGGAGCGGAAATCTTCCCCGACGATCATTTTTAGTTTTCTTCAGGACCAGACGTTCTGAGTAGATATGGGCCGAAATAGCGGAATTTCGACGGCATACGTCTTGTAACTCGGTTGGCGGGTAACTACTGCATTAGCAATCACGTTTCACTAACGTTCGTCATCAGACTCATTTTGTAAAGGATCCAGCAGTGCGCAAGTATGGTTTTCTCTGTCTTCTCGGCTTGGTTTTGTCTCCCGTCGCGTCCGAAGCCGCTTCGATAATGGATTGTCCGGACCCCGCGTCTATCACTGATCGCCAATTCACCCTGACGACCGATCTGGGCACGGCGACGTGTTTGTTCTTCGAAAAAGATGGGGCGAAGCTCTCCGATGAGATGCTTTCCGACGGCTGGACGCTCATCGACGAGGACTCCCTTTCGTCAGACCCGGTCAATGAGTCTTTGGTCAACGCTCTCAACGGTACGTCGGGCTCGTTCACCTTTGATGCGTCGCTCTGGGAAACCTTTCATCGGATTGCGATCGGCCTCATCGTCGGGGGCGGCGGGATTGGTCCCAACTGGGCCGTATTCGAGCTTCCTGAGCGCCAAACGTCAGGTCTTTGGGAGCAAAACCTGCAACACGGCGGAGGTTTGCATACCGTTCTGTACGGAAAGGACGAGGCCATCACGGAAGTTCCCGAGCCTGCGTCGCTGCTTCTGCTGGGCACCGGCCTGACGCTCGCAACACGCCGGAGACGCTCGAAGCGTTAGGAGTCAAAACGGCTCAGTCGCGCGGTGCGCGCGACTGGTCCGGGACAGTAAATCGCCGAGCCGAGCCGGACGATCAGCACTTTCAGGGACGGATTCGCCGCTGTCCTCTTCTGTCATTCAGAACGCACCTAATTACGCTATTTGCACGCTTTAGTCTGCTTGCAAGGAGACAATTCGGTTGGATCTGGCAAAAACATTAGGAAGCCCGTCGGCACATGTGTTGTGTACGTGAAGTGCAGGACCCAAATTCCCCCACTTCAAAGGACACAGCATATGAGACAGATTCCGTTCGGACTTGTCGCCCTCTTGGTGCTAGGGCTGGCAAGCGTAGCAAGTGCAGCACCAATCTATGTCGGACCTCCGGGGTACGGGGGCGAGTGCCCGTCAGACGCGCAGATGGCGGCGGACTCGGATTTGCAGCGGCAGTATTACGTGGACCCATCGCTGCGCTGCGTGTACGAGAGCGACAAGGACACGAACAACACTCTGCAAGGCACGGATGCCGAAGCAGATTACTACCTCAACAGTCTGTTGGGGAGTGCCGCTGGATGGGGTGAATTCATTCCCACAGCAGACGACTGGAAAGGGTTGGGGCAGGACAACGGCGACGATGAGGACATCGCAGGGTTCGCGTTCACGACGAACGCGACGAACGATGCGGGGTCATTCATCATTTCGCCGTTCGGCGGCTACAACCAGTTCGCGGTGGCGGTGAAGGATGGCGCGGTGCCGTTCTGGGCCATCTTTGAACTGGGCGTCGGGCAGTATACGGGCGACTGGGGATTCAGCACGGATGGCGGCAACTTGTCGCACTTCGCGCTGTATGGCCGGTTCGTGCAGGATGATCCTCCTGTGATCACAGAAACCCCGGAACCAGCGAGCCTGTTGCTGATGGGTGCTGGGCTGGCAGTGGTCGGGAAGATTCGGAGCCGCAGGAAGAAGCAGTAAAGGTAGGAAGAACCGTAAGAATAAGTCATAAGGATCGTGGGGCCGCCCTCACGATCCTTTTTTCGTCCTCGTCAGTCACGCGCGCTGCGCGACGTGATGCGCGACAAGAGATCCCGGGTCGAATGATCTTTCGGATCGCCGACGATGGCGATGCGACCGCCGTAAGCGAGGACGGTGTCGCGCTCGGGAACAGTTTCAGGTGTGTAGTCGGTCCCCTTGCAGTGGACGTCGGGCTTCAACAGGCGGAGCAGGCGGTTCACGTCAGGGTCTGAGAACACCACGACGTAGTCAACACTCTCCAGCTCCCCCACGAGCTCGGCTCGGTCGGCCGCCCCTAGAATGGGGCGGCCGATACCTTTCAGGCGTTTTACAGAATCATCGTCGTTAATCGCCACGACCAGGCGATCGGCCTGGGCTTTCGCATCCGCGAGATAGCGGACGTGCCCGACGTGCAGCACGTCGAAGCAACCGTTCGCGAACGCGAGGGTTCGACCGTCCGCGCGTTCGGCGCGAACGGCCTCAACGAGCTCGTCCTCGGTCACGATGTTCCCCATCACGTCGTACTATTCGTTTTCGTCAGGCGTCTTCGTTTCGTATCGCTTCTCGTAATTCGTCAGGCGATACGGTCGCCGTCCCGCGCTTCATCACCACCAGCCCGGCGGCGTAGTTCGCCAGGCGGGCCGCTTCGTAGAACGAACCGCCGGCCGCCAGCGCGAGGGTCATAGTCGCGATCACCGTATCGCCCGCGCCGGTCACGTCGGCGACCTCGTCCGATCCGTAAATCGGCACGTGAACGGTCGGGCGTTCGGGCTCGAAGACGGCCATTCCGCGGCTGCCGCGGGTGATCAAGACCGCGTTCATGCGCGTCTGCTTCAGCAGCTCGCGGCCCGCCCTCTCCAGCGATTTCACGTTGTCGCCGATTCGCATGTCGAGCAATTGCTCGACTTCGGATTCATTCGGCGTGCATGCGGTGAGGCCGCGATATTTCAGCAGGTCGTACCGCGAATCGATGAGCATCGGGACAGCCCGGCGCCGCGTGGCGCTGCTCACCGTGCCGCTGATCGCCGTCGCGAGCTCAGGCGTCACGAGCCCGGTGCCGTAATCCGACATCAAAACCGCGTCGCAGTCCGCAGTCGCCTTCACCGCCGCGCGAGTGAATGCCGCGCGCGTCTTCGCATCGTAATCGCTCGAAACCACTCGATCGATGCGGACGATCTGCTGTTTGGCCGTGTGCACGCCGCCGGCGAGGATGCGCGTCTTGACCGGCGTGCAGTAGCCGGGCGGGCTCAACAGGCCGCGTGTGTTGATGTGGGCGAGGCTCCCGTGGAGACGCTTGCCTGCCTCATCTTTTCCGGTAAGGCCGACGATCTGCGCGCGACCCCCGAGCGCGGCGACGTTGTTCGCGGCGTTGCCCGCCCCGCCGGGAAGAATTTGCGTCGAGTCGTACTGAAGAATGAGCACCGGCGCCTCGCGCGACACGCGCGCGACACGGCCATAGATGAATTCATCGGCGATCAGATCGCCGATGACCGCGACCCGGCGCGTCGGAAATGCGTCGAGCAGGCCGGTGAGTCGCGCCTGGTCTCTCGAAATCGCCAATGGGGGTCAGACCCTCTTTTTACGTATTTCGTAAAATCCAGCTGGTCGCATCGATCAGGTTTGCGCTGACAGGCACCGGCTCGATATTGGCCGGACGCCGCGTCGCTTCGGTCCTGCCATACCCTGTTTCCACGAGCACGGCCTTCGTTCCGGCAGCCAGTCCCATCTCGATGTCGCGCCAGCGGTCGCCGACAACGAACGAACGAGACAAATCGAGCGAATGGTCACGCGCGGCCGCCAGTATCATACCGGGCTTCGGTTTGCGGCACTCGCAGTCGGTCCGGTACCGCTCGACCACGGCGTGCGTCGAGTGCGGGCAGTAGTAATACCCCTCGATCCTTCCCCCGGCCTCTTCGCATAACCGCGACACATGCGCATGCGCCTCGCCGAGAAACTCTTCAGTGAGGACGCCTTGGGCGACGCCGTTCTGGCTCGTGACGACCACGACTTTGTAACCGCCACGATTCAAAAGCCGGATCGCGTCGAGGGTGTAGGGAAATAGCTTCAGACGCTCGAGCCGATCGAGGTAGCCGACATCTTCTATTAATGTCCCGTCGCGATCGACGAAGACGGCAGGATGCTTCACGCGTGTGTCTCCTGAAGAAACCGGCGGACCGCCTCATGGACACGCTCGGTGGCGATCCGTTTCATGCAGCGGTGATCGATCGGACAGTCGGCCAGGAAGCACGGGCGGCAGAACACCTGTTCGGACACCGTGGCAACCGTTCGCGAGTCTTCGTACGGCGTCACCGGCGTGCTGTAGCGTTCGTCCGTCGGTCCCCAGATGCCGACAACCGGCACGCCAAGCGCTGCCGCCAGATGAAGCGCGCCGGAGTCGTTCGCCGCGACAACATTGCACTGAGACAGCACGCCCATCAGCATCATCAAATCGGTCTGCCCGATGAGATCGATCCCTTTGATATCGCGCGCCGCATCGCGATCTTCACTGCGGCCGACGATAACGCACGCGACGCCGGCGTCGATCAGCCGCGACGCCAGCTCGGCGTATCGCTTCGGCGACCATCGTTTCGCGTGGCCGAATGCGGCTCCTGGCGCAATTCCCACGAGGGGCTGTCCCGATCGCCATCCGCGTTCCTCGGAGCAGCGCCATCGCGGCGGCACTGGCCGCGGCGGGCGCTTTCACCTGCGCCGTCAGCGGGCCGGTTTCGACGCCGAGGTGACGCACGAGATTCGAATAGTACTCGGGAAAACTGACGCGGCGCCGCGGCTTCGACACCGATCGCGTCAACAGCGGCCGGCGGAAGTCGCTGCGATAACCCCACCGTTCCTTGATGCCGGCCTTCCTCAATATCCACGCCGAGCGGAACGAATTCGGGAAAAGGATGCCGATATCTCCACGAAGCTGCGACGGCTCGTTCCCGCGATCGAGCACGAGGACGCGATCGATATCCGGAACCGCGCGAAAAACCGGCGCGATGGATGGCCGCGCCGCAACAGTCATCGGCTGCCCCGAAAAGTGACGGCGCACGTCGCGAAGCGCAGGCAACGCCATAATCGCGTCGCCCAGCCAGTTGGGCGCGAGTATGAGTATTTCCACTCCCTAATCCCCAACCCCAAGGTCCGACAAGTCTGACTTCGCCGACGGGAACATGCCTGGCGCCGCCGCGAGAGCGGGGCCTGGCGCATCGCGCCATCGACGGTGCATCCAGAGCCACAGGTCGGGGTATCGTCGCACGTGCATCTCGAGGACGTCGGTGCAGCGCTGCGTGAATTCGCGGACCGCGTGCTCAGAATCCTCGCGTGGAGGCTCGACCGGGTGTTCGTAGATCATCCGATACCGGCCGCCGGGCAGGGGGAACGCAAAGAGCGGAATCACCGGTGCGCCGGTGCGAATGGCCAGAGCCGCAAGCGTCGACGTCGTCGCTGCCGGCCGGCCGAAAAAGTCCACGTAGATCGCATCAGCGCTCGTCATGTGCTGGTCGATCAGTATGCCCACGCCCTTGCCCTCGGCCAGCAGGCGCAGAACCTTGCGTACGGCGCCGCGCCGGTAGACGACGTCGTTGCCGTTCGACGTGCGAATCCCTTCGAGCAGATCGTGCAGCTTCGGGTTGTCCAGCGGCCGCGCCATCACGGCCATCGGCTCGAATTTCAGTGCGTGCGCCAGCGCCTGCTGCTCCCAGAAACCAAAGTGTCCAGTGCAGAACAGGATCCCTTTGCCCTGCGCCAGCGCGAGCCGTACGCGCTCTTCGCCTTCCCAATCCACCAGCGACAGCTGCTGCTCTCCGGGCAGCGACGCGTACTTGAGCAGCTCGAGCAGCAATCGTCCGAAGTGCTGGAACATCGACCTCGCGACCGCCTTGCACGCGTTCGATGACTTCTTGGGGAACGCCACCTCGAGATTTGCGAGCGCGATTCGCCGGTGCACGCGATCGACGAGATAGAACATCAGCCCAAGCCACTCGCCCACCCGTCGCACGGCAGGCAGCGGCAGAGCGCGCACGACGAGCGCGACCGACTTGACTGCGAGGTATTCGAGCTGATGCCTCACCGCCCACCCGCCGCGCGTATCGCGCGAAGGCGCTCTGCAAGCCAGGGTGTGAAGGCAGGGTCGATGATCACTTCGAGCGGCACCGCGACAATCTGGAGTCTGACCCCCGTACCTGTACGGGGGTCAGACCCCAAACGGACTAAATCCTTTTCTGTCGTGAGGATAACGGCAGCGCCCGATGACGTGGCGGCGCGCGCGATCTCGTCGATCTCTGACCCCGAATAGTGATGATGATCGCCGAACGACCGGCGGCCGGTCAGGGTCCAACCAGCCTTTTCGAGATCGGTGAAGAAACGCTGCGGCTTTGCAATGCCGGCAAATGCGAACGCGGGCCGATCGGGCGCAGGCCCTCCCAGCCTGCGGGAAAACGTAAAGACCGGGCGGCAGTGGGCTGACCTGAAGGTCAGCACTACGTACGCCCGCCTCGACACGAACGCCTTCCTCAACACGCACGCCCTCCTCGACACGGGCGCCCTCCTCGACGAAAAATGCGTCCGCTGCCGACGCGGCGTCGAGCGGCTCACGAAAGCGGCCGAATGGCAGCGTGCGCGTATCCTCCGCGGCGTCTGGCCACACGAGCAGGTCGATGTCACGCGCCAGATCGAAATGCTGAAAGCCATCGTCGAGCACGTGAACCGTGCATCCCAGCCGGCTCTCGGCGATGCGTCCAGCCACATACCGGCTCCCTGAGACGAGCACCGCCGCGCCTGGCACGGCGCGCGCCAGCATCTGCGGCTCATCACCAGAACGCTCAACTCCCTCCAGCACGCTTCGGCCGTCACTCACGATGACCACACCCTCGTCGCGGATCTTCCTGGCGTACCCGCGGCTGAGAATCGACGGACGCTCGCGGAGGCCGAGCAGCGCGCGCGCGATCTCGGCGGCGAGCGGCGTCTTGCCGCTGCCGCCGACCGTGAGATTCCCTATGCTGATGACGGGTGCGGCGAGACGCCGCCTCAGATAGGGCCGGCGCTGGTAGTACCGGCGTCGCGCACGAGCGAGTCGGCTGTAAAGAAGATCCAGCAAATCTTAGCGGACCACGCGGAATGGGCGGACGACGCCCATCGTGCCGCCTCGCAGCGGCAACAGCTGCGCAATCATGGCGAGGCACTTGTCCTTCGCGCCGCGATTCGACTCGACGAGGGCGCGCGCCGCGGCTCCCAGCCTCGCGCGCTGGACCGGATCGGTCAGCAAACCGAGCAGCGCTTCCTCGAGTCCATGCGGGCCGGTAATTTGAATGGCAGCGTCCTGGGCCACGAACGCCTCGGCGATCTCCTTGAAGTTGTGCATGTACGGACCGAAGACGATCGGCTTACCGAACACTGCCGGCTCCAGGACGTTGTGCCCACCGGTGTCAACCAGGCTGCCCCCGACGAATACGGCGGTGGCGATCTGATACACCTGCGCCAGCTCGCCGATCGTGTCGAGCACGACGACGTCCGCACGGGGCTCTGCGTCTATCTGCAGATCCGTGCGCTTCGCGGTGACGAACGCCTGGTCGCGCGCGAGTTGGGCGACCTCTGCGAACCGCTCGGGGTGTCGCGGTGCGAGTATAAGCAGGGGATTAGCGGTGCTCGCCTTGATGCGCCTGAACGCCTGCAGCACGATCTGTTCTTCTTCGCGCATCGTGCTGCCCGCGACAACGACCGGACGGCCGGACGTCATGCGGAAGTATCGCAGCACGCGATTCGGCCCCCGTCCGTCGAGCGTGAGAGCGCCCGGCACATCGAGCGAATCGAATTTCAGGCTGCCGGTCACGACCACCTTCGCCGGATCGGCGCCGATGTCGATGACCCGACGCGCCGCCTCCTCCGTCTGCATGCAGAAACGGTCGACGTCTGCGAGCACGTTCCTGAAGAAGGGCTTCGCAATCTTGTAGCGCGGGTACGAACGCGACGAAATGCGGCCGTTCACGAGCACGGTCGCGACCCCCATTCGCTTGCACTGCCGCAGGAGATTCGGCCAAATCTCCGTTTCCATCATCACGAACAAGCGGGGCTTTACGAGTCGCAGCGTCCGCCGGACGATAAACGGAAGATCGAGCGGCAGATAGAACACCGCATCGACGTCGTGCACGTTGCGCCGCGCCACCTGCTGTCCCGCCATCGTCGTCGTCGACAGGAAGATGCGCAGGTTCGGGTATCGCCGGCGCAAATCGGCAATCAGCGCCCGGACGGTCATCGTTTCACCGACCGAAACCGCGTGGATCCAGATCGATTCCTCGCCGTCGAGATTGAACGACACGGGGAGATAACCCATGCGCTGCCCCAAGCTGCCGATGTATTTCTTGTACCGGATCGCCTGGTACGCAAGATAGGGCGAGATCACCACGCCCAGAAGCAGAATCAGCAGGCTGTAGAGGACGTACATGTATGTGGGAGTTTCGTGATGGGCTGATCGTACATTAGAATTCTCCTTTTGGCCGCTGGCATTTTTTGTCCGCCGTGCGCCAACCCCTTATCGGAGGAATGCGATGGCAGTGAAGGTCGGCATCAACGGGTTCGGGCGTATCGGCCGCAACATCATGCGGGCGGCGCTCGGCAACAAGGAGATCGATTTCGTCGCGGTGAACGATCTGACCAACGCCGCTACGCTGGCGCACCTCTTGAAGTACGACTCGGTGCTCGGCAATCTGAAGGCAAAAGTGGAAGTGCAAGGGGACGGCATTGCCGTCGACGGCGACGTGTTCAAGGTTCTCTCGTTCCGCGACCCGGCGCAGCTCCCGTGGAAGAACCTTGGCATCGACGTGGTGTTCGAGTCTACGGGACTGTTCACCGACCGTGACTCGGCCGCCAAGCACGTCACCGCCGGCGCCAAGCGCGTCGTGATCACGGCGCCCGCCAAGGGACCAGACCTCACGGTCGTCATGGGCGTGAACCATGACAAATACGACCCGGCGAAGCACCAGATCATCTCGAACGCGTCGTGCACGACCAACTGCCTGGCGCCCGTCGCCCAGATCCTGCACGAAAAGTACGGCATCAAGAAGGGCTGGATGACGACCGTCCACGCGTACACGAACGATCAGCAACTGCTCGACCTGCCGCACAAGGATCTGCGGCGCGCGCGCGCGGCAGCACTGTCGATAATTCCCACCACGACGGGCGCGGCGAGCGCCGTCGGCGAAGTGTTGCCCGAGTTGAAAGGCAAGCTCGACGGAATCGCGATGCGGGTGCCGGTACCGAACGTGTCGGTCGTCGATCTGGCCGTCCTGGTAGACAAGAAAACCAGCGCCGAAGAGGTGAACGGCGCATTCCGAGACGCGTCCGACGCCGCGTTGAACGGCATCCTGCAATACATGACGGAGCCGCTCGTCTCGATTGATTTCCGCGGCAATCCGCATTCGTCGATTCTTGACGCCGATTACACGAAGGTCATGGACGGCGACTTCGTGAAGGTCCTGGCGTGGTACGACAACGAGTGGGGCTATTCGAACCGCTGTGTCGACCTGCTGAAATACATGGTGAAAAAAGGGCTCTAAGGGCAAGAGTCGAAAGAGTAATGTGAGTCCTAGGAGTCCGAAGATCCTTTGAGTGGGCGGTCAAATGAAACTCTCGATCCGAGATCTTGATCTGTCGGGACGCCGTGTGTTCATCCGCGTGGATTTCAACGTCCCGCTGGAGAACGGCGTCGTGACCGACGACACGCGCATAAGGGCGTCGGTAAAGACGATTCGGTATGCGCTCGAGAGGGGGGCAACCGTTATTCTCGCGTCGCACCTGGGTCGGCCAAAGGGACAGGTCAATCCGAAGTACAGCCTGAAGCCCGTCGCGCCAAGGGTGGCCGAGCTGCTTGGCCGCCCGGTGTCGTTCGCACCGGATTGCATCGGCGACGGGGCGAAGTCGGTCGTGGACGACGTGCATCGCGCCGGCGGCGGTGTCGTGCTGTTGGAAAACCTGCGATTCCATCCCGAAGAGGAAAAAAACGACGCGGAGTTTGCCCGGCAGCTGGCGTCGCTGACCGACGTGTACGTCAACGATGCGTTCGGCGCCGCGCACCGTGCTCACGCCTCGGTCGAAGCGATCACGCACGTCGTGGACAAAGCCGCGGCGGGGCTGCTGATGGAGAAAGAACTGGAGTACCTCGGCCGTGTGCTGACGTCGCCTGACCGCCCGCTCGTGGCGATTCTGGGCGGAGCGAAAGTCTCCGACAAGCTCGAGGTGATTCAGAACTTTCTCTCGCGCGTCGATCGCCTTATCATCGGCGGCGCCATGGCCTATACGTTCCTGAAATCGCGGGGCCTGCCGGTCGGCCGCTCTCTTGTCGAAGACGAGAAGATGGACGTGGCGCGCGACATCGAGACAAAAGCGAAGGCCCGAGGACTACAGCTGGGGCTGCCGGTCGATCATGTCGTCGCCGCGAAGATCGAAGGCGGCGCACCGAGCGAAACGTTGGATGTGGACGACCCGAAGATCGGCGATCGCATGGGTCTCGACATCGGGCCGAAGACGATTGTTCTATATGCGGACTTGATCCGCGACGCGAAAACGGTCGTCTGGAACGGCCCGATGGGAGTGTTCGAGGTTTCTGATTTCGCGAAGGGCACCGAAGGTGTCGCCGAGGCCGTGGCCTCCGTGAGCGGCACCACCATCGTCGGCGGCGGCGATTCGATCGCCGCGGTGAATCAGGCCGGGGTCGCCGATCGCATCACGCACATCTCGACCGGCGGCGGCGCGTCGCTGGAATTTCTGGGTGGCCGTAAACTGCCTGGAGTCGAAGCGCTGGCAGAGAAATGAACCTGAAATCTAAAATCTGAAACTAGAAACTAGAATCTAGAAACTAGAATCTAAAACTAGAATCTAAAATCTATGCGCGTACCGTTCATTGCCGGCAACTGGAAGATGTTCAAGACGGTCCACGAGACGACCGTGTACGTCAAGGAGTTGCGCATTCTCGTCAAGGACATCAAGGACGTCACCGTGGTTATCGCGCCGCCGTTTACCGCGGTGCATGCGGCCTGCGAAGCGGCTCGCAACAGTAACGTGGCGGTCTCCGCGCAAAATATGTCCTGGGAACGCGAAGGGGCGTTCACCGGAGAAATCAGCGCCGGCATGATCAAGGAGACGGGCGCCCAGTACGCGATCATCGGCCATTCCGAGCGCCGCACGCTTTTCGGCGAAACCGACGTGACGGTCAACAGAAAGGTGATCGCCGCCATCGCCTCGTTGCTGACGCCGATTGTCTGCATCGGCGAGACCCTCGAGCAGCGCGAGCGCAATGAGACGATGGACGTCCTCGATCGGCAGATAAAAGGGGGACTCGACGGCCTGAGCGGCGATCAAATAGCCGCGCTGGTCATGGCCTATGAGCCTGTATGGGCGATCGGCACAGGCCGGACAGC
Source organism: Vicinamibacterales bacterium (assembly GCA_963784045.1). Lineage (GTDB taxonomy): Bacteria > Acidobacteriota > Vicinamibacteria > Vicinamibacterales > JAMQPK01 > JAMQPK01. The sequence goes on along the minus strand of CAWAPZ010000019.1, from coordinate 33,329 downwards.
GACGCCGGCACAGGCCGGTGAGGCCCATGCGCATATCCGGTCGCGACTGCGCCAGTGGTTCGGCGCGACTGCGGCGGATCAATGCCTTCTGCTCTACGGCGGCAGTGTGAAGCCCGACAACATTCGAGATTTGATGGCCCAGGCCGACGTGGACGGCGCCCTGGTTGGCGGCGCAAGCCTCGATGTCCGATCGTTTTACGACATCATCGTCAGGAGCCGTCCCGGCAGGGTATAATCGGGAGTTCACATCAGCTATCTGCTGTTGCCGCGAGTTCTTGCGGTGAACGGCCGACGGTCAACGGAAAACGAATTATGTATTACGTATTGGTGGCGGCTTACGTGCTCGTGTGCCTCGTGCTCTCGATGGTGATTCTCCTGCAGCAGGGGCGCGGCGGAGATATCGCCAGCGCATTTGGGGGCAGCAGCAGCCAGGCGGCGTTCGGCGCGCGATCCGGCGCGACGCTGTTGACCAAGGCGACGTCGATTGCAGCGGTGCTGTTCATGCTCTTTGCGCTGACGCTGTCGGTGCTCGGTCAGCGCGGCGGGTCCCGGTCGATCCTCAGCGGCACGCCGGCGCCTGCGCCGGCCACGACGACGCCCGCTCCGGCGGCACCGGCACCTACGACACCGGCGCCAGCGGCCACCAGACACCAGCGCCGGCAAAATAGAAGGCACTAACCTTCACCACGCACGACCACGCGGAAGTGGCGGAACTGGCAGACGCACCAGCTTGAGGGGCTGGCGGTAGCAATACCATCGGGGTTCAAATCCCCGCTTCCGCACCAACCTTCGCTCACGTGTACCGAGTTCATGAGCTTTGGTTGGCAAGTCACTCGACTTTGGAAGCATCCCGGAGTCCGCCGCTACGCGACACCAAGCCGCCGAGCGGCGTCGGCCAGACGTTTGTCGCTAGTCCAAAGTGTGTGGCCCGACACGAGCGTCGATGCGAGCAAGTTGACGTCAATCCACCCGAGGCCCTCCCCATCAGCGCACGGCGTTCGACGAACACCAGCACATCCCGGTAAGGCAAGGCAGCGATTTGTGACAGGTGCTGCAAGAGCCCGAGGATTTCGCCGCGACGCTTCATCGAGCCACACGCGAGCTCCGCGATGACGAAGGGATGGCCGAGGAATGGAGTACTCTCGAGACCAGCGTTCTGCTTCCTGCGCCCAATTTCTACCATCGGGGTTCAAATCCCCGCTTACGCACTCTCCGGTTCACTACGTGATGTGAGCCGGACCTGGCACACCGTTATCATGTATCGATGATTTCACGACGCGCGTTGCTGGCGAAAGCGGCACAACTGGGTGTGACGGCAGCCGTGGCCAAATGGGTTGTACCTGGTGAGCTGATCTCGCAGCCGGTTGTCCAGTCGTGGGGCAAGGGTCAGCTGATTCGACGCTCATTGAGCCCGCCCGACTACGAAACGCCGGTCTCGCTGCTCAACTCCTTCATCACCCCCAACGAGCATTTCTACGTGCGGTCGCACCTGCCGGTGCCGTCCGCGCTCGACGCCGCCACCTGGAAGCTGACGCTCGACGGCAGCGTGACCACGCCGCTCTCGCTCTCGATCGAGGAGATCAGGAAGCTCCCCAGCACCACGGTCACGGTGACCCTCGAATGCGCGGGCAACGGCCGGGCCTTTTTCGACCCGCCGGTCGCGGGCATCCAGTGGGAGAAGGGCGCGGTCGGCACGGCGCGGTGGAAAGGCGTGCGCCTCGCCACTCTGCTCGCGCAAGCGGGCCTGAGGGCGTCGGCGAAGAACATCGTGATGACGCCCGCGGATCGGCCGCTCGGCGCCATGCCAGGTTTCATCCGGCAGTTGCCGGTTGCCAAGGCGACGCACGCCGACACGATTCTCGCCTACGAGATGAATGGCGTGCCGATCCCTGCCGTGCACGGCTTTCCGTTGCGCGCCATCGTGCCGGGCTGGGAGGGCGCCTATTCGGTCAAGTGGCTCACGTCGCTGTCGGCCGTTGACACCGACTCGGACAGCTTCTGGGTGGCCACCGCCTATCGCTATCCCAATCGTCGGGTGGCGCCGGGCGCGCCCGTGGACGCCAAGGACATGCTGCCCCTTACCGGCCTCGCGGTGAAGTCGCTTATCACCCAGCCGGCCCACGGCGCCACGTTGGCGCCTGGCCCCGTCAGTGTCGCCGGGTTCGCGTGGGCAGGGGAAGCCGACATCGCGCGCGTGGACATCTCCACCGATAGCGGCGCCAGCTGGCAGTCGGCCCGGCTCGTAGGCGAGCGGGTAAAGTACTCTTGGCGACGCTTCGAGCACTCATTCAGGGCCACGGCCCCTGCCTCCCACCTCATCCTATCGAGAGCCACCGATTCGAATGGCGTCACACAGCCGGTCGTGTCTCACTGGAACCCGTCGGGGTATCTCTGGAATCAGTACGACGCAGTGAGAGTCGAGATATCGCTTACCTCCGGTGCAACAGGCGCATCGGACACCTCTGGCGCCAGGAGTGCCTCGGTCACCTTGCCGGCTCCGGGCGGACCTGGCGCTGACGCCTATGCACGCGCGTGTTCGGGTTGTCACGAGTCGGACCTGGTCGACCAGCAACGGCTCACCCGCGTGGGATGGCAGCGCGAGGTGGAGAAGATGACGCGCTGGGGCGCGCGGGTACCCGAGGCCGACAAAGAATTGCTGATCGACTATCTGCTGTCACGGACGTCGAAGTGATATTGCATTTGAGCGTGTGCGAACTTGTGCGAATAAAGTCGTCGCTGGCGTTCGCTCCAGCACGCTCCTGCCCAACATCCGTCCGCAGAAGATGCGTCAGTTCGCGTCAGCAGCAGGAATTCGACCAGCTTGAGGGGCAGCTTTAGCGAAGGCCGACCTCTCGCTCGCACAACGAGCTACCGTTGGCAAGCCACTCGATCGAGGGTCTTGTTCACGTAGTGAGTGAAAAGCGCCGCCTCGTCGACTACGCTTAATGGCATGGGCATTCCGTGGTTCCTGGCGTTAAAGGCGATTCCCTGGGACACGATCCTGGCGAATGCGCCGGCCATCCTGCGATCGACCGACGCGCTGCTGTCAGAGACGAAGGTTCGCCCGCCTGCGGCGTCCCGGAATGACATGCAGGCTCTTGCCGATCGTGTCGCGGTGCTCGAGCAGCGCGACCGCGAGACCGCAGAGCTGCTCACGCGTATCACCGCACAGGTGGCGGCATTGACCACTGCGAGCGAGGTGCTCGAGGCACGGGCCCGTTTGCTCCTGGTGTTGGCCGTCGCAGCGTCAGTGATATCTGCTCTCGCGTGCGGAGTCGCGCTGTTCACGCGATAGTCGGCGCCACGCTGGCTGGCACGCGCGAGCGTTCAGTTCCGTGGATGCTTGAAATCCAACCGGACTCCCTGAGCGACGTCCGCGTGCAGCACCCTCAGCTGCTCATCAGGAAACCCAAGTCCCCGCGAGCCGCCAGATGCCACCCCGACGAATGCCGGTGCTCATGTAGGTGAACGCAAGCCGCGCCCATCCCCACCAGTCCCAGCAAGGAGTGTGCAACGGTGAGCACTTCCAGCGTTAGAGGTTTCGCAACGTCGTCCGTCGTGGGCCAGTAGACGCTGAGACTCTTTCCTTCGAGAAGATGCTGGCCGGCCTGAATCTGTAGCGCCGTGTCGTAACCAATATCGGTCGCGTGCAGCCGTCGAATGAAGGTGACCACTGCGGCTGAGCAGAGCCAGGCTAATAGAAACTGTCGTTCCAAGCTGGAGCTGTCCCTTGGCATCGTCGCAAGTCTAACTTCTCAGATTGGCTTGAAGATTCGAACAGCTTGGTGTGGATACGAGCACCTGGAACCAGCCCGGGGACGCGTACGGACAGGTGCGGTCGCAGCGAAGCACCGTCCTTTTGCCGGGCATCTCCTTGGAACTCTCAGATGCGCGCTATTTCTCGGCCGGGTTCATCGATTGCCGCAGGTCTATAAGCGCCTGCTGGCTCACAATCAGCGCCCCTTCCTGCGGCCGGTCCAGATCCGCGATCAGCGCGATGACAGCGGAAAACGTGACGGCTACGACAATGATGGCGAGCGACCGGATCGTGCCTGCAAGCCCGGCGTGATAGCCCATGGCGGCCAGTGACAGCGTAGCAATCGTCAGGAGGACCCCCCAGATCGCGCCTGGGATACGGTTCCTGAGGCCGGCGGTCACTCGTTTGGCGTGGAGGTCAATCACCTCATTAAGAGAGGCAACGAAGAGGCCCACGACAATCGAATCCGGGTGCTGCACCCCGATCGCGGTCGCAGACGACCATAACTGGCCCTGTATCTCTTCCGACTTGAGAATCTGCTCAGCGACCCGGCCGGATCGGACCGCGTCCAGGCGAACATCCACGTAGGACCGGAGAAGGGCACGAATCTCATCGCGCCGCTCCGGAAGCATCGCCGTGCGCAAGTAGGTCGTCCCGATCGCATTGGCCTCATCGAGCACCAGTCGTTTCCGCGTATCGAACCGCTCCGCCGCCATCCCGAACGTGAACGCCAGCATGAATGCCAGCAGTCCCAATGTGGCTCCAACCATTGCGCCGACCGGCGCCTCTTTCTCGTCACCCGACTGGTGGTGCCGGTAATTGCCAAGCCGGTATCCGCACTCGATGGCTGCCGTGACGAGCAGCAGCACGGCGAGGAAGATGCCCCACAACGGGAGCACGTCAAGGACGGTCGAGTATTGCGTCACCATGAGAGACGGTGGATGTTATATCGCTTCACTGTTTCCTTCACCTCGCGCGTACGGCTTCCGTGTGGAGTTCACGATACGTGAAGTTCGAGGTAGCGGCGGCCAGCTGACCGACGATGGGGACAGCCACGGCATTTCGTCAGGACCAGAGCACCCGTTCGCCAAGATCCCGTGTTTTGGGCGTAAACCGCGCCCCAATCAACTGATAACCCGGCCGTATGCGCTGGCGGGCAATTTGCACACCCGCGCGGCGTCCGTTACACCGTCGGACCGCGCGCTCGCGATGAAGGCTGGCGAGTCGTACGCGACATCGCAGTGCCCGTAATAAAGGAGAGCGGAAGATGACGAAACGTCAGTTCATTATCACCGGTGCGGCGATGTTGCTCGTCTCGGCGGTAGGGCTTCGGGCGCAGACAACCACGGGCAACGTCACTCAGGCTGCGGGTGAGGCCAAGGTGACCACTGAGCAAATCATCGGAGAGGTGGCGCTGGTCGACGGCAACCGGCTCGTCGTCAAGCTGGAGCCGAAGGGCGTCTACCGTTACTTCGACATCCCACCCGGACGGCAGTTCATCATCGATGGTCAAACCAAAATGATCAGCGATCTCCGGCCCGGAACTGTTCTCACGGCGACAGCGACCACCACGACCCAGCCGGTGATCGTGCGTACGACGAGTGTCCTCAACGGCACCGTGTGGTACGTGTCGGGCAACTACGTGATTCTCACGCTTCCAAGCGGCGAGAACCGGGATTACAACGTTCCACCCGCGTTTCGCTTCAACGTGGAAGGCAAGCCGGCCTCAGTCACCGACCTGAGGAAAGGCATGAAGGTCTCAGCGGAAAAAATCGTCGAAGAGCCCCGAACGGAGATTTCGACCAAGGTCGCCATCACGGGCAAAGGTCCGCGATAGACAACATTACGTTCGGCCGACGATCACAAGCGCAAACTCCTGGGGCCCTTCCGGAACGTTCGCGCCCACCACATCGATGCGCCAGTGGCCCGAGGCGGCTGACGGCACATCCACAAGCTCGACGTTGTTTGCCGAATCCAACGTCACGCTGCCTGCCTGCGCCTGGTTGCCGACGAACCGCGTCCCATCGGGGCCCGTCACCATCAGGTTGAGATTGTTGACCAGCGCCGGACCCGGAAAGTCCGAATACGCCAGCACGACTCGAAGCGGCGCCGACCCGGACACTTTTATCGTGCGACTCCACGCTTCCCCGGTGCTCAGGCCAGGACTGACGTTGTGCATGCGGAGCTTTCGGCTCTTCGAAGGTTTGAGCCCCGAAGCCAGGTTAATCAGACCGTAGCCTTGATCGTTGTCGACGATACGGTTCGGGCCAGTTACGGTGAGTCGCACCGTGCTCGCGATCACCAGCGCTTTCAGCAGTGCGGCTGTCGGACCTCCAGCAACCCGCTTCTTCCCCACGTACTGTCGAAGAAGTCCAACGGCGCCCGCCGTCAGCGGCGTGGCCATGCTCGTGCCGCCCATGTGGAAATAGAGACGGCTTTGAGGAAATGCGGCCCACGCTTTGTTATTGAGCGCGATCCGCGTCGAACGCGTGGAGAGGATAAACGTCCCCGGCGCCAACACGTCAGGCTTGAATCGACCATCGGCAGTGGGGCCTCGACTGCTGAATGGAACAATCTGACTGCCGTCGTCCGCCATGGCGCCGTTCTTGTACGGCGCAGCGGGATAGTCGGTCGGCCACCACTTGCCGTAGGTCTCCGCGTCGAACTCCGACCGATCGTTCTCGCTGGCGCCTACCGTAATGCAGTTCTTTGCCGTGCCGGGAGACGTCACGCTCATCGGGTTGATGACGCCGTCGCCATCCTGGTCGGTGCCGTCGTTGCCGGCGGCGAAGAGGACGCACATGTCCTTGTGTTGCCAGACAAACCGATCGAGTTGTTCGCACATGGCGTCATACGCTCCGGGGTCGCCGCCACCCCACGAGTTGGAGTGAATGCGCGCGCCGCGCGTGTACGCGTCCTGGAGGAGGACGGCCAGATCCGTGGGAATGCCGGCCAAGAGGAAGCGGCCGTACCTCTGTTCGTCTGCAGGGTTCTTCCAGTCGATTTCCTGTTCGATCGCCTGAAAAACCAGCCGGGCTTTGTGGGACAGCCCGCGAATCGGTCCGGCGAGTCCTGTCAGCCCAGCGCTGCTTGTACCGTCGCCGAGCACAGAGCCTGAAACATGCGTGCCGTGACCGCTGTCGCGATCGCTGGCGCCGTCATTGGCGCCGGGATTGTTGACGAACGGCGCAAAATCAGGCGTGATCGGGAAACTTCGAATCGCCTCGATTCGCCCCGAGAAGTCCGGATGGATCGTCGCTGGATCGCCGGTGTCGAGGCCGGTATCACACACGCAAATGATTTCGCCTTCGCCGGACAGGTTAAACCCCGCGCCCATCACTACGGGGGCGCCCATCAATCCGGCTGACACATCGTTGCTTGGACGCTTGATGGCTCGCTCTCGCACCTCACGGACACCGTGCACGGCCGCGAGCCGATTCAGTTGCGCCTCCCGTGACGCTTCCGGCTTCTGGCTTTCGACGATGAGCAAACGGGGGTCGTGTGGACGATCGAGGATCTTGAATCCCAGCTTCCTGACGGACGAGAGCCCTTTGGACAGATCGTCCGGTCCGAAGAACTGCACGGTGTAGACGCCAGGCCGGATCTGTGTGCGAGGGACCGTTGCCTCGATCGCGCGTGCCCTCCGTCCGCCCTCAGTTCGGCGTCGAGTACCTGCGGCCACCCGTGCGCTGGCGGGCAGGTGGCCGACCCACCGCACGACCGGAAGCGACGCGACGGCTGCAAGGGCCTTCTTATCCATGCGAACGACGTACGCGAAGCCCTCGTATGGGACTCGCGGCTCGCCTCCGGCTTTCCTGACTCTTGTCAACCACGCTTTCTTGATGGGGCCGACGAATTGCACGATGTAATGGTGACGGCCCGGGCCCGGTGACTTTACCCCCTCGTACGCTCGGTGTGGGCGGGCCACGCCGCGAGCGGTAATCCGAGGCTGGCGCGTATCGGCCACGGTGTCGCCGATTGGAAGTCGGTATTGCTGCGTGATGTCCTCGACAAGGTGCGAGCGGGCGACCCGCTTTGCGTGTTGATCGGCCACCTCCAGGATCGTGAACGCATCGTAATCCGCGAGAAGTTTGTGCTTCGCCGCCAGCTGCTTCCGTTCCTCTGCACTTCCAAACACCTTTAATACGCGAGCCATGGCCACTCCTGTCTAACAAAGCACACACATCACCACCGCGGCATTCACGAATGGTCGGTACACTGTAACGACGAACCGCCAGAAAACGAACAGTGTCCCTGCCCAGGCGGCGGGAAAACAGCGCCGGGATGATGTCGGTGACCGTGCCCGTGCCCTTGGGCTCCGTAATGCTGCACGCGCGACTTCTGCTGAGTCCTTACTCACATGCGCGGGTGGTCAGCATCGACGCGAGCGCTGCACTCGCCATGCCCGGCCAACGTCTAGGGGTGGCTCCGCAACGTTAGTCAGTACTTATCCGGGATCGGTTTGACGGGGCCGTCAAACCGATCCTTCTTCGGCTCGGCGGCAAGCGGCGGCAGCTCGAACGGCTCGTCCGGCACCGTCAGATCCGGCGTATTGTCGAGCAGGTGCCGAATCAGGTTGAGCCGTCCGCTGCGCTGATCGTTGAAATCCACGACAACCCAGGGGGCGTGCGCAGTGTGCGTAGCCTTGAACATCGCATCACGGGCCCGGCCGTACTCCACGTACCGCGCTCGCGCCTCGAGATCGATCGGTGACAGCTTCCAGCGTTTCATCGGATCGGCTGCACGCTCCGCAAAGCGCTTCTCCTGCTGTTCCTGATCCACCGTCAGCCAGTACTTGTAGAGCAGGATGCCTTCGTCTACCAGCATCTTCTCGAACACGGGCGCCTGCTTCAGAAACAGCTCGTTCTCCTCGCTCGTGCAGTAGCCCATCACTTTTTCAACACCTGCGCGGTTGTACCAGCTTCGGTCGAACAGGACCATCTCGCCCGCCGCAGGCAGATGGGCCACATAGCGCTGGAAGTACCACTGCGTCCGCTCCCGCTCTGCCGGTTTTGCAAGAGCGAAGATCCGGACTTGACGTGGGTTGAGCCGCTCAGCGATAGCGCTGATCAACCCGCCCTTGCCCGCTGTGTCCCTTCCCTCGACGAGTACGATCATGCGTTTACCCGTGTGCCGGAGCCAGTGGGCCAGGTTATTCAACTCGGCCTGCATCGGTTTGAGCAGTTTTTCGTACGCTTTCTTTTTGAGTTTGCTCACGCTAGCGCTGATTATATGGGGTGCGTATGCCGCCAAGAATATTGGTTTGTTGCCTGGTGCTCGCAGTCGCCTGCTCGACAGCGGAAGAGCCGCCGGCGGCGAACAACGATGCCCTCTGGTTCGAGGGCGCGAGACTCATCGTCGGCGACGGGAGTGAACCCGTCGAGAACGCCGCGGTCCTCGTCGAGGGTGAGACGATCGCGTGGGCCGGACCGGCGGGAACGCGCACACCGCCGCAGGGCGCCGTCCGGGTCGATGTGTCCGGTAAGACGCTCATCCCGGCGTTGATCGACGGCCACAACCACATCGGGCTCGTCCATATGACGGATGGCAGCAACAGCAAGACCAACTACACGCGCGAGAATCTCGTCGACCAGCTCGAGCGGTACGCGTACTACGGCGTGGCGGCTGCCCTGAGCATGGGACTCGAGGCCGATCCGGAGCTCGCGTACCGCCTGCGAGACGAGTCGATTCCGAATGCGGCGCGTTTTCTGACGGTGGGGAAAGGGATCGCTGCAACTCCGATGGCGGGTCCTCCAGGAGAAGCTCGTTCGGGAATTCCGTACGGCGCCGCGACTGCAGACGAGGGCCGTAGAGCCGTTCAACAGTTGCACGCGAGGGGCGTAACGTTTGTGAAGATCTGGGTCGACGATCGTGACGGCGCAGTGCCGAAACTGCAGCCGGATGTGTATCGCGCGATCATCACGGAAGCCCACACCAACGGCCAGCAGGTGCTCGCCCATCTCGGCAGGACATCGGGGATGGAAGATGCCAAAGACTTGTTCCGGGCCGGCATCGACGGATTCGTGCACACCGTGCGCGACCGCGACGTGGATCAGGAATATCTCGACCTCGTGAGAGCGCACCCGAAGGTCTGGACCGGTCCGAACGTGCCGGGCCCCGGCATGACGGCCAACGACCTGACGTCGCTGGCCGAGACGTTGCCGCCCGATCAGATTGAAAAGGTGCGCCAGGATATCGAGCGCAGCAAAGCCGCCGCAAACAAAGCGGCGATCGATCTGTTCATGCTCCATTGCCGCAATCTGCGAAGAATCCACGATGCCGGAATGACGATCGGATTAGGCACCGACGGGACAGGCAACGGCTTCGGAGCTCACGAGCAGCTCGCGTTCTACACGCAATGCGGCATGAGTCCCCGCGAGGCGATCGTCGCCGCGACGGGGACTAACGCACGCCTTCTTCACCTCGAAAAAATGGGCACGTTAGCAGCCGGCAAGGAAGCGAGCTTTGTCGTGCTGGATGCGAACCCGCTGGATGACATCCTCAACACTCGGCGTATTTCGAGCGTCTACCTCCGGGGCAAGCCGGTCGATCGAAAAACGCTGCGCGCGAAGTGGACAGGCGCGAACTAGCGCGCGAAACAGTAAATACGACCCGCGCCGCCGCGAGGCGCGGTGTTCGAGCAGTTCAGGTTCGTGTGCGCCGAGTTCCACGACGATAACGGGGGTGTCGTGTTTTGCTGGGGACCCATTCCGTCGGAATGACCAACCTGGCCGATAGCGTTCGCAGAGTCCGATGTCCAATCCGAGCAGGTCAGGCCGGGCGCGACGCTTCCATCCGCTGTCGATCCCGTGAGGATGTCGTGCTCGTTCGGGGTGGGAGAGCCCGTCCACTGACCGTTGATCCGGACACCGCGTTCGTCGACGAACAGCTCGGCATCTCCAGTGCGCGCGTGAAGCTCTGCGACGTTGTTCGCGATGAGCAGGCCGTTCGCGTTGTACCACGGCCCCGTCCCGATCCGGTCCCGCGCGTGCGCCGGCCGATTGCCGTTGGCAGGATCGCGCTCGACGCTGAGATAGGCGCGCCAGTTGGCGCCGCCGTGACCCGCTGCAATAGCGAGCCGCTGGCACGTCAGATCCGCTCCTGCGAGTCCACCAAGATTGCCCGTTACGCTCGTCGCGCTGCTCACGAAGAAGCTGGTCGTCCTGCCGGTGGGAGTGGTGGGTCCGTTATCGCTTTCACAACCGGCGGCGATGATCGCGACGAGCACGAGAAGATTTCTTTTCATTAACCGTCCCCCCAGGGTTGAGCGTAGGTTCAGGCGTGGGGATTGTCAACGTACGCCGTCGACCGGTGCGCCGCCCCGCCTGTACAGCTTGAACCGTTGACAGGATCGCCAATGCAACCAGCGGGAAAACCGCGTAATAGGACAGGCGCATCCGTGATTTGACTCGAGCAATGCTGTCGCTCGTCCAGACATTGGTCGGGTTACCCGTGAAGTCGAACAACAGCGCGTTCGTGTCCTGCCCGTGCGCTGCCGCCCACGCGCGCCCCTCCGGTGTGTATTCGTCGCCGGTGACAAACTGCTGCCCTTCATACACGGCCACTCGCGTATCGAACAGCGTGCCGTAGTAGCTGTGGCACCAGACCGCGCCTGCGGAGCCGAGCACGGCTGCCGCGATCCATCCAAGCACGTACTGCCGCGCGGCGAACCGCGTCATGGCGACGTAGAGCAACCCGCTCGTAACCGATGAGAGGAGCGTGCCGAGCGCGATGAACGACTGCGGATCGCCGATGGGCGGGGGACGGTATATCGCGGTCGCCGTTGATGCGACGATCGCGCCCACTGCGCTAATCGCCGTCCAGCGCTTGTTGATGCTCTCAGACGGCATCGCCGCTCATAAACCCGGCGCGACCAGCAGGTCCGCGTCGAGCGTGGGAGCCTTGGCTACTCCGAGCCTCACGAGAAGTGCTGGACCGCGTCGCGCCTCATTCTTCGGATCTTGCGCCCAGATGACGTACGCACCCGGTGGAAGCACGAGAGACGTCGGCGAGCTGAATTGCGGAAACGGCGCGGCCTTCCTGCCTGGGAATCCGGCAAGCGGCGCGTTGATGTACATCACCTGCCACTGCGGCGACTCCGACCGGGTTTTGCCCTCCAGCCATGTGCGCACATTCAACGCCACCTGCCCGGCCATTCCGTCTGGATGATTCCGGCAGTACGCAGCTTTCAGCTCGAGGTCGGCGCGAACGGCATCCACAACCGGTTGCCGCTGCGTCGGCAGCAGCTCGTTGATGCGCTGTAACGCGGTCAGGTTGGCCTCGAGCCCGGCAAGCACGGCCGGTGGCAGGCTGGCGTTTGGCCGGGTGTTCACCGATTCTCTGAGCCAGCGGATATCCCGCGCCGTGTCGCCCGACGACCCTGGTTTCGCGGGCACGTCCCCGGGCGGAAATACTTTCGCGAGCACGTCGAGTATTTGCAGCGCTTTCTGCTGGTCCGGGCTCAGCGTGGGAGCCTGTGCGACTACCGCCGCAGACAGCGCGAGCCACGCGCATGCGACCGTCACACCGTAGTGAATGGTCCTGGATGGCCCAAGCATGAAACCTCCTTCAGCCGAAGAATACCCCGTTTTGTTTACCTTTGACGGGACCACGCCGCTGCATCAAACTCGCATGACATCGCCCGATTTTCCAAGTCCCTTGTGCAATTTTGTGCAAGTGAGGAACAGCGACATGAGACGGTTTGCGATTCTGATTTCACTTGTGGGGATCGTCTGCGTGGCCGGGGGCGCTGCGCAATCACCGAATCCGTTCGGCATCCCCTCAGCCGATCAGCCGACACCGGTCGCAGCCATCGACGCCGTCTCCGGTTCGCGAGCGCAGGGTTGGCTTGCGCAGGGGCGCTCCGAGGTGCTCGCGCGCCATGGCATCGTCGCCACGAGCGATCCGTTGGCAGCCCAGGCAGGCGTCGAGATACTGCGCCAGGGCGGCAACGCCATCGACGCAGCGGTTGCGGCGGGAGCGGTGCTCGACGTCACTTCTCAAAACGACACCGGCATCGGCGGAGATCTCTTCGCGCTGGTGTGGTCCGCGCGAGATAAGAAGCTGTACGCGTTGAACTCCGGCGGCTGGGCGCCTGCCGCATGGACGCCGCAGTTCTTCACCGAACGTCTGGGGGCGAAGAGCGTCCCCGGGGCGGGAGTGAATTCAGCGACGGTACCAGGCGCAATCTCGGGTTACGACGCGCTGCTCAAACGCTTCGGCAGCATGACTTTCGAACAGACATTCGAGCGCGCGGCGCGGATCGCCGAGGAAGGTTGGGGACAGGCAGAGCGTCGCCACGCCGATCTGCGAAGTGCCACAACCGGATTGCGCGCCGATGCCGATTCGCGCCAGACATTTCTGATCGGCGACCACGCACCCGAGCTGTACAGCATCATCCGCAATCCCACTCTCGCGAAGGCGCTTCGTCTTTTGCAGAAGCACGGTCGCGACGCTTTCTATCGCGGGGACATCGCTGCCGCTATCGTCGCAAAGGTGCAAGCCAATGGCGGTGTGATGACGAAGGACGACCTCGCGGAATTCCAATCGGAGTGGGTCGAGCCAATTTCGACGACCTATCACGGCTACGACGTCTTCGAGTTGCCGCCTCCCGGGCAGGGATTCGCGGCGCTGCAGATGCTGAATATTCTCGACGTGTGCGCACCCAGGCTGGGCGCGAATCTCGCGAAGCTGGGTCCATCAGATCCGATGTATTGGCACCTGATGGTCGAAGCCAAGAAACTCACGTACTCGGATCTGTACGCGTATAACGGCGATCCGAAGTTTGCGGCAGTGCCGGTCGACAAGCTCTTATCGAAATCGTACGCGGCGACGCTCTGCGATCGGATCGATGTGAACGCCGCATCGAAGCCGCGCCTCGGCGGCGGACTCGACGGCGGAACCATCTATCTGACAGCGGCCGATCGCTGGGGCAACATGGTCTCGCTGATTCACAGCGTGTTCAGCGTGTATGGCAGCCGCGCGACGGTGGGCCAGTTCGGCTTCGTTCTGCACAATCGCGGGTCCGCATTTTCTCTGGATCCACGAAGTCCGAACGTCGTGGCGCCGCGGAAGCGGCCGTTCCACACGATCATCGCGGGTTTCGTCATGAAAGACGGCAGGCCACTCATGACGTTCGGCAATATGGGCGGCAGCGTGCAGCCTGAGACTCACGCGCAGCACATCGTCAATCTGATCGATCTCGGGATGAACGTGCAGATGTCGACCGACGCTGCGAGGTTTACACATAATCAGACGTCGAACGTCCTGTCCCTGGAGGCGAATCTTTTCAATCGTGTCGGGGCCGGCGCTGAAGTCGAAGGGACACAACGTCCGGCCGGTGAACGGCGGCGCCGTGGGCGGTTACCAGGGAATCCTGTTTACGCGCGATCCGACTCTTCCCGAGCCCACTTTCGATCGCACGACGAACGACGCGCCGGTCAACGGCGTCTATCGCGCCGGTTCCGACCATCGAAAGGATGGTCAAGCGGTTGGATGGTAGGACGATGGACTTTGGGCTTTGGGTCGGCACTACGCCCGCGTGGTCCTGTACATGAAGCCGAGATGAAGCAGCGCGCCAGCAAAGCGGCTACGCCTTGTGTTATCTTCACGCGAGCAATACCAATTTCGAGGCTTGGCGCGTTCACGGCGCCGCGACTTCACAAGGAGATCGAGATGAAGAGAAGTGTCTTTGTTTTTGCCGGCGCAGCAGCCATCGTGGCCGGATCGATTCTGGCCGCACAGCAGCAGCCTGGCGCCAAACCACCAGCAGCACCGATGGGCTTCTTCGTGACCAGCACGCCCATCGGCGATGGCGCCAACCTCGGCGGTCTCCAGGGCGCCGACGCCCACTGTCAGAAGCTTGCCGCTGCATCCGGTCAGGCAGGCGCGGGAGAACGGGTCTGGCGCGCCTACCTGAGCACGCAAGGACCGAACGCCGTCAACGCACGCGACCGTATCGGGTCGGGCCCATGGGCCAACGCACGCGGCGGGGTCGTCGCGCGCGATCTCGCGCACCTGCACGGCGACACGGTCGAGCTCGCACAGATCGGCAGCAACCTCAGCAAGACGACGGCGCTGACGGAGAAGAACACGCCGGTGCTCGGAGCGGGCGATATGGGCCCGGAGGGAAAGCCGCTGAACCAGCATGACATTCTGACGGGCTCGACGTCGGCGGGACGCGCGTTCCCGGCCGGCGAAGATCGCACCTGCAACAATTGGACGAGCAACTCGACGGGCGCGGCGCAGGTCGGTCACTTCGATCGCACCGGCGGCGGCAATGCATCGTGGAACTCAGCCCACCCGAGCAAAGGCTGCAGCCAGCCGAACCTGATCTCGACGGGCGGCAACGCCTACTTGTACTGCTTCGCCGAGAAATAGAATGACGCGGCGGACGCCGCCACTACTCCGAGGAGGGATCGCGCCACGCCAGAAATGGATCGAGCGCGGTCCCTCCCCACCACCGTTTGTCGGGATCGAGCTTCGCGATCGCGAAGTGCAGGTGCGGCGTGTCTTTCGGCGCGTTGCCCGTCGTTCCGACCGTTCCTACGACATCACCTTTCTGTAGCATCGCACCTTCCTTCATCCCAGGCGCGTAACTGTCGAGGTGCGCGTAGTAGTACATGAACTTCTCGGACGGGTCGAACTGATAGAGCGTCAATCCGCCGGCGTTGCTCGTGAAAAGCTTTGCCACTTTTCCGTCTTCGACGGCGACTACATCGGTGCCCCGAGGCGCGAGAATATCGATGGCTTCGTGCTTTCTGCTGCTTCCGCGGGCGTCCTCGAAGCTGGAGATCAGATCCTGCGCCTGGAGCCCACGGACCGGTACCAGCAGCGATCGACGGCGGAGATCGTCGATGTCGGATCCGAGCACTGCGGTGTTCGCGGAGATCGTTGGTGCGATATCGCGAGGCGCTACCGCAGGTTCGCGCGGCACGTCGTCCACCGGGTCCACCGGCTTTGCTTTGGGGACTGATGGATCGACGCGCGCGCCATAAGGGGCCAATGGCCCCGGATGGCCAGGCCGTGCCCAGTTTAGCGCCTTCGCGCCGGCCCACCAGATCAGTAGCACGACCGACAGGGCGAGCCATGGCGCAATTGCTTCAGCATGGACCGCTCGACGCCGGTGGTGCACTCTCATTGAATCGTGACTTTGGTCCCTGGCGCGACCAGGCGCCCCAGCCTTGTCGCATCCCAGTTCGTCAGGCGGATACAGCCGTGCGACTCGGTGCGACCGACCGTCGCGGGCTCTGGCGTCCCATGAAGACCGAAATGTTCCTTGTTGATGTCGACCCAGACCACGCCGACCGGATTATTGGGCCCAGCCGGAATCTTCGCTTTCGCATGCGTCGGATCGGCATCCCAGAACAGATCCGGGTTGTAGTTGAAGGTGGGGTTCCACGACACCCCCGTCACTTTCCAGTCGCCGACCGGAAGCGGATCCTTACTGCTGCCGATTGTGACAGGCGCATACATCAATACCTTTCCATCGGCATCGCGGACGAGGAGTGATTTGCTCGCACCGGAGATCATCACTTCGAGTCCCTGCGAAGCGGGGGCTGGTTTCGTTCCAGCGGTTCCTCGCGCGGCGGCGACAGATGGCTCGGCTTCAGCAACAGGCTTCGACGTCGCCGCTGGTTTCACGCCGGCCGTTGCATTCTGAGCGTTGGAATGCAGCTCGAACGGTTCCACAGCAGGGACTCTAATGGCGTCGCCAGCGGACCAGGCCGCGCCCGGATTGAGCGTTTGCAGGAGCGCCGGGCTCGCGTGGAATTTCTCTGCGAGCGCTTCGAGCGCCGACGTATATCCCAGCGCCGGCAGCTTGGCGCTTTCCATCATGTCTCCGGGCATCGATCCGATAAAGGGACCGGCAACATCCTCCGGCGTGATCGTGTAAGGGACGACCGGTTCAGCAGGTGCGCTCAACGCTGCGATTGTCTCTTCGTTAACGGTACCGGTTGGCGGCAATCGCGCGGACTTCTGAAACTGCGAAAGTGCAAGCCTTGTCTTCGGACCGCCGCGGCCGTCGATTTCACCTGGAGAGAACCCGGCACGGTCAAGCGCGACCTGAACACCAATCATTTGTTGCGCGTCCGGGGCCGGAGCCGTGCGCTTTTGTGCCGTGGCGATTCCGGGTACGAGGGCAAGTGCGAGTATGAACATGTATGAACGCTGGACAGTCGAAGCCAAGGGATGTCTCATGCTGTCTGACAGAGCAAACATCGTTCCGATAACATATGGGCGCTTGGGTCCCATCACAAACGAGTTGGCCTCTGCAGGTGACGCGCTGTTTCGCCGCCGGAGCTATATGCCCCTCCTGCTCGTCCCGCTCTTCGTGCTCAGCGTGTTCGACGGCCGCGGGCCGACGCCGTTGGCATGGGAAGTCGCGTGTTTTGTGGTGGCACTCAGCGGGCTCGCGTTGCGGGCGTTTGTCGTCGGAACGGCTCCGCACGGCGCATCGACGCGCGGAACGCGCCGCCCTACGGCAGACTCATTGTCGACGCGCGGCGCGTACTCGATCGTGCGGCATCCGCTGTACATCGCAAACACGCTCGTCGCGCTCGGGTGCGCTCTGCTCTCTGGCACGTGGTACTTGCCGCTCATCGTTGTACTGCTGAGCTTGGTCTACCACGAGCGCATCGCCGCGCGTGAGGAGGCATTTCTGCAGAGCGCGTTCGGCGATTCATTCCTCGCATGGGCGAACGACGTGCCCGCGATGATTCCGGCGTTCGGCCGTTACCTACCGTCGAATGTGCCGTTTCAGTCGCAGAAGGTCATCATGCAGGAGTCTCACGGGCTTTGCGCCATCGGAACGGCGTTTGTCGTGCTCGACACACTCGAGGATTCCGCGCGGCTCGGATCCTTCCACGTCGATCCGGTATGGGTGGCCATCTTCGTCGTCACATCCATCCCATTCCTCATTGTGGTGACCGTCAAAAAACTGGGACACCTGAAGGTCGGCACTACGCGAGTGCGACCGTAGGCCGACCTAAAGGTCGGCACTACGTGGGTCTTGAGATTCGTTCGTAGCGCCGACCGAGATTTGTTCGTAGTGCCGACCCGAGATTCCTTCGTAGTGCCGACCCGGGATTCGTTCGTAGTGCCGACCGGGATTCGTTCGTAGTGCCGACCGAGATTCGTTCGGAGTGCCGACCGAGATTCGTTCGGAGTGCCGACCGAGATTCGTTCGGAGTGCCGACCGGGATTCGTTCGGAGTGCCGACCGGGATTCGTTCGGAGTGCCGACCGGGATTCGTTCGTGAGTGCACCGACCGGGATTCGTTCGTAGTGCCGACCGGGATTCGTTCGGAGTGCCGACCGGGATTCGTTCGTGAGTGCCGACCCGGGATTCGTTCGGAGTGCCGACCCGAGATTCGTTCGTAGTGCCGACCGGGATTCGTTCGTAGTGCCGACCTTCAGGTCGGCTAAGTGGAGAGCAGCAAATATAATGGCGACCATGAAGGTGCGGCTCGGCTCCGAGCGCCTGCTGGCATCGGGATCACTCAAGAACAAGCGGGTCGGCATCGTGTCGAACCCTGCGTCGGTCGATACGAACTTTCAACACATCGTCCGCGCCATTGCGTTGGCGCCGGACGTCACGCTTGCCGCCATCTTCGGTCCGCAGCATGGCTATCGCGCTGACGTGCAGGACAACATGATCGAGACCGGCCATGCGGAGGATCCCACTCGCGGTGTGCCTGTGTACTCGCTGTACAGCGAGACCAGGGAACCAACGGCGGAGATGCTCGACGGCCTCGACGTGCTCGTGATCGATCTCCAGGACGTCGGCTCGCGCATTTATACGTTCGTGTACACCATGGCCAACTGCCTGCGCGCGTGCAGGAAGCACGGCATACCGGTCATCGTCACCGATCGCCCTAATCCTGTCGGCGGCGAACAGATCGACGGTCCGACGCTCGCGGACGGCTTTGAGTCCTTTGTGGGCCAGTTCCCGATCCCGATGCGTCACGGAATGACGATCGGAGAGCTTGCGAGATTCTTCAACGAGAGTGGCCGCATCGGCGCCGATCTCACCGTGGTGCCGATGGAGAATTGGGCACGTTCGATGTACTACGAAGACACCGGGCTGCCCTGGGTCATGCCGTCGCCGAACATACCGACGATCGAGTCCGCGGTCGTCTATCCGGGCACGGTTCTCTTCGAGGGAACCAACGTGTCTGAGGGGCGAGGGACAACCCGGCCGTTCGAGCTGATTGGCGCACCGTGGGTCGACGCCGAAGCGTTGGCAGACACGCTCGCGACCTACGAGCTTCCTGGCGTGCACATTCGGCCGGCTGTCTTCGAACCGACGTTTCAAAAGCACGCGAAGCACGCGTGTGGCGGGTGCCAGATTCACGTGCTCAACCGTGACGAGTTCCGCGTGGTCACGACCGCGGTCGCCGTGCTCGTCGAGATGCGCGCGCAAAACCCCGCGCGATTCCAGTGGCGGCAGCCGCCGTACGAATACGAGCTGACGAAACTGCCGTTCGACATCCTCGCCGGGTCAAGCGAGCTGCGGACGCAGGTCGAATCCGGTGTGCCGGTCGACGCCATTTCTGAAAGCTGGATGCCGGCGCTCGAACGATTCCGCGCCACTCGAAAGCCTTACCTGCTGTACTGAGGGATAGAAGTATGGAGCGTCAGAAGCGCGCAGAGCTGATTGCGAGATACAAGGACGGCTATCGCGAGGTCGCCGCCGCACTCGAGGGCGCATCCGATAAAGACCTCGACTCGCGCCCGGCACCAGGGAAATGGAGCGCCCGGGAAATTGTGCATCACCTCGCCGACAGCGAGATGACATCCGCTGTCAGGCTGCGGCTGCTCGTGGCCGAAGAAAACGCGGTGATTCGTGCCTACGACGAGAAAGAATTTGCCGCACGGCTGCACTATCAGCGTCCGATCGCAAGCTCGCTTCTCGCGTTTCAGGCGGCGCGTCAGTCCACCGGCGAGCTGCTTGACTCGATGACCGAGGCCGACTTCGCGAAGACGGGAACCCATCCAGAGCATCGGAGCTACGGCGTGGACCGCTGGCTCGAGATCTATGCCGAGCACGCACACCAGCATGCGCAGCAGATTCGCAGGGCGCGGGCGTCGGCGAAATGAATCCGTCTTTTACGTATTCGGTTTCGATCGTCGCTGCGCCGTCGCGCGTGATGTGGGCGTTCTTCAATCCCGCCGCACTCGCGTCATGGTGGCAGACGTCGCGATCGGTGACAGTGCCTCGTGTGCTGGGCGCGTACGCCGTGGAATGGGAGCCGACGGAATTTGCCGACGATGTGCTGGGGAGGCTCGGCGGCGCGTTTCACGGAACAGTCATGGAATACAAGCCGGACCGCGAGTTCTTCGTGGCCGAGGCCTTCTGGCTGCCGCCCGACGGCAATCCGATAGGGCCGATGGCGCTCGAAGTGAACTGCGAGCCCCAGCGCACCAGGAACCCGCAGATCACGCTGGTGAAAGTGACTCAGCGCGCATCGGAAGATGGCGATCGCTGGAAGCGATACTACGAAGTGATCGCGCCAGGCTGGGAGCGCGCGCTCAAGTCGCTGAAGCGGTACCTCGAGGCGGGTAGGCCGACCTGAAGGTCGGCACTACGAGTTTGAATCGCCGACCTGAAGGTCGGCACTACGAATGCCACCCGGGCGACCGATTCCACCGGGCCGACCTGAAGGTCGGCACTACGAATGCGTCAGACAGCCGACCTGAAGGTCGGCACTACGAATGGATTCCGAGACGCACGCGAATGGATCCCGAGATTCGCAGTGCCGACCTTTAGGTCGGCTTACAACCGCTCCCTGTCCGAGCCCTTAGGTCGGCCTATCGTCAACTCGCGTAGTGCCGACCTTTAGGTCGGCAACCGCACCTGCGACCTTCGGTCGGCTTACTCGAATCTCTGCAAGTTCACCGAATTCTGGTCGGCGCGCTCGAGGCGGGCGTTCGCGCTGATGAACACCACCACCGAGCCGCTCGGCACGAGACCCCTCGTGCTGAGTTCCTGCTTCAATAGCGTGCCCGTCGTGTCCGCATCTTTCCCGATGCCCGTTGTCATCGGCGTCACCCCTCGATACAGCGTCAGTTGGCGCGCGATGACCTCGGTTTCGGTCGACGCAAATATCGGCGTACGTGGACGGAGCGCGGACAGTACACGAGCAGCATTGCCAAGCCGCGTGATCGCGACAAT
Organism: Vicinamibacterales bacterium; assembly: GCA_963784045.1. Lineage (GTDB taxonomy): Bacteria > Acidobacteriota > Vicinamibacteria > Vicinamibacterales > JAMQPK01 > JAMQPK01. Next base: position 12,397 of record CAWAPZ010000019.1, on the reverse strand, counting down.
CGCAAACGCATTGCAGTGGTCCGCCAGTGTGACCGCGGCCTCGGCGAGCGCCAGCACGTGCGGCGCACGCGGCACCTCGATGCTCGGCGCGACAACGCCAATCACCCCGGTGTTGCCGGGGCCGATGCGCTCCGCTTCGCGGATGACGGCATCGAGGGTCTCGACCGTTTTTACCGGATAAAGGCCGACGGCGGTCTCCCCCGCCAACATGATGGCATCGACACCGTCGTCAACGGCGTTCGCGGCATCGCTCACCTCAGCGCGCGTGGGCCGCGGCTCGAGGCGCATCGATTCGAGCACCTGGGTCGCGACGATGACCGGAATGCCCGAGCGCCGCGCCTTCCGCGTGATTTCCTTCTGCGACGTCGGCACTCTCTCGAGCGGCATCTCGAGGCCGAGATCGCCGCGCGCCACCATGACGCCCTGCGACACTTTCAGGATTTCTTCGAGATGATCGAGAGCCTCGGGCCGTTCGATCTTCGCGATGAGCGGAATGTTCGCGGCGCCAATCTCGGTCAGGATCTGCCGCGCCTGCCACATGTCATCCGCCCTGCGTACGAAGCTCAACGCGACCATGTCGACGCCGAGCCGCGCGCCGAACTTCAGGTCGTCGATGTCCTTCGGCGTCAGTGCGTCGGCCGAAAGCTGCACGCCGGGCGCGTTGATGCCCTTGTGCTCTTCGAGCACTCCGCCTTCGACGACTCTCGCGACAATTTCGCGCCCGCCGGCTCGCTCGATCTCGAGCTGAATCTTGCCGTCGTCGAGGAGCAGCCGCCCACCCGGGCGCGCCTTGCGCACGAGTTCGCCGTATGTCGTGTAGATGTGCTCCTCGTCGCCATCTCCGTCGCCGGCGACGATCCGAATCGTCTGCCCGTTCTTGAGGACAATCGAGCGCCCTTCCTTGAGACGCCCCGTCCTGATTTTCGGGCCGCTCAAGTCCTGAAGTATCGACACGACCTTCGTCGCGCGGGCTGCAGCCGCGCGGATCCTCTGGAAGGTTTCGGCGTGCGCCTCGTGCGTTCCGTGGGAAAAATTGAGCCGGCATACGTCGACCCCGGCGCTGATGAGCTGCTCGATGATTTCGTCGGTGCGACTTGCCGGGCCGATGGTGGCGATGATCTTTGTATGCCGCATGCTCACGACAGCTTACATCGCCAGCGCCTGCGGCGTACAATCCGGCGATGGACGAAAGTGTTCGAGGACGCGCGAAGCGAGTGCTTGTCGTTGGCACCTCCAGCGGCGAACATGGCGTCGCTCCGCATGCGGCAATGGCGCCGGATGGCGTGCTGATTGTGATTGAGAGCGACCCCGCGCGCGCGACTGAGCTGCGCCGCACGTATCTGAGCGACGCACTCGGCTCGAGATGCACGGTCATCGGCGGTGACCCCCGGCGCATTCTGTACAAGATTGCAGGACCGTTCGATGTAATCTTCTGCTCCAGCCAACATCTCGCCGTACGTCCGATGCTTCAACAATTGCTCGCGCCGGATGGCGTGCTCATCACGAATGGCAACCACACCTAGCTCACCGCACAACCTCGTCTCGAAACATGTCGCCGACGTGCTCGAGCGGATCGCCGGACTGAACCCAACGCTCAATGCCTTCATTTCCGTATTCGAGGGCGATGCGATGGAGCAGGCGCGAGTGCTCGACGAGGAGTTGCGCCATGGTCGATCGCGCGGCCCGCTGCATGGCCGGACGATTTCCATCAAGGACTTGATCGACGTCAAAGGTGTGCCGACCACCGCCGCGTCGCGAGTGCGCGCCGGGCACATCGCCGCTGCCGATGCGCCAGTCGTGGGCCGTCTGCGCGATGCTGGCGCGGTCATTATCGGCAAAACCAACCTTCATGAATTCGCCCTCGGGACGACGAGCGACGAATCCGCGTTCGGCCCCGTGCGGAACCCTCACGACCCACATCGATCGCCAGGGGGATCCAGCGGCGGCTCTGGTGCGGCCGTGGCCGCCGGAATGGGATGGGCATCGATCGGCACAGATACGGGCGGCTCGATTCGCATCCCGGCGTCCGCATGCGGTGTCGTTGGGTTAAAACCGACGTTCGGGGAAATCACGACAGTCGGAGTGGTGCCGTTGTCTGTATCCCTTGATCACGTTGGACCGCTCGCCACGTCGGTTGCAGATGCGTGGGCGATTTACGACGCACTGACCGGATCGGGCCATCGGGCGGAATCCGCGAGTCCGATAGGCGGCGTACGCTTGGGGAGACTCGGCGGCTACTTTCTCGAGACCCTGGACACAGACGTACGCGCGAGATTCGAGGAAGCGATGGGGCGTTTAAAGGATGCCGGCGCCGCGATTGTGGACGTGGAGCTTCGCCGCCTGCCGGACATCGCAACGACATACGTGAACGTCGCGCTTCCAGAAGCGTTTGCCTGCCACTCGGACGAGCTGAAGCATGCGCCGGAGGAGTTTGGCCGGAGCGTTCGCGACCGGTTGGAAATGGGCGAGCGGATCTCGCGCGACGCTTACATCAAGGCGCAAAGCGACAGGGCGCAAATGAGGAAAGCCGTTGACAGCGCCCTGTCAGACTGCGATGTGCTTGTGCTCCCGACGATGCCGATACCGCCGCAGCCTGTCGGCGCCGCGACAGTCGTCGTTGATTCCATCGAGCAGCCGTTGAGACCGCTGACGCTCAGGCTGACCCAGCTGTTCAACCTCACCGGTCATCCCGCGATTTCGATTCCATGCGGAGAGACGCGCGATCGATTGCCGTGCGGGATTCAATTGGTAGGCCGCCACAAGCAGACGCCGGAGCTGCTGCAGGCGTCTCTCAGCTGCGAAGCGTTCGTGACTCCACGTGCACTTTCATCTTCCTCGCGCCCGTAGCTAACGACAGCACCAGACTCACGAGGCTGATGATGAGTGCGCCGACGAAGGCATCCCAGAACCCGCCCACGTAGAAACCCAGGTTGAACAGTCCCGAGACCCATCCCGTCATCATCAACATAAGGGCGTTGATGACGAACATGAAAAGGCCGAGCGTGAGGATGAGCAGTGGAAGCGAAAGGAGCTTCAGTACCGGCCTGATGCTCGCGTTGAGCACACCAAATACGAGCGCGACGAACAGGAGCGACCAGATGCTCCCGCGATGGTCGATGCCGTCCACCAGCTGGACCGCCACCCACAGAGCAGCCGCATTGATGAGCAAACGGACAAGGAAGACCATCCCGTCGAATATTATAGACGGGTGATAGCACAATTGTTCCACGCGTGGGAGCGGCGGCTTCACGCCGCCAGCAAAGATCGCGTGGTCAGGCCTTTCGAGTGGGGGCTCGACTGGATAGAGGCGAACGAGCACGTGGAGGGCTCGCCGCCCGAGAGAGTTCTACGTGATTGGGCCGCTCACGCCGTTTCGGACAGCACGCGCTTCTTCGACACCCCCGAGACATCCGATTACACGTTCCGCTCAGGCGTTGAGGGCGCCTCGGGGGTGGTGTCCTTTCCCAGCGCCATGCACACGCGCTATCCCGAGAACAACACGGTGCATGCGTTGTACTTCGAGGCAAAGCCTCGTCCTGCCGAAGCGCGCACTGTGCGCGAAGGCGGACACGGTCGCGCCGAAGCGCGCCGCGCGCGCGAAGGCGGACACGGTCGCGCCGAAGTGCGCCGTGCGCGAAGGCGGACGGCGGGCCGTTCTGGTGCTTCCGCAATGGAATGCAGGTCCCGACGGTCACGTCGGCCTGTGCCGGTTGTTGAACCGATTCGGGATGAGCGCGCTGCGGCTCACCCTGCCCTACCATGATGCGCGCCGGCCGCCAGAACTGAACCGCGCCGACTACATCGTCAGCGCCAATGTCGGCCGGACAGTACAGGCATGCCGCCAGGCCGTCATGGACGCACGCCGTGCCATCGGGTGGCTGGCATCACAAGGCTACGACCGGATCGGCATACTCGGGACGAGCCTTGGCTCGTGTCTATCGCTGCTAACCGCCGCCCACGAGCCGCGCGTGCGCGCTCAGGCGTTGAACCACATCTCGCCGTATTTCGCGGACGTCGTGTGGCGCGGTTTGTCAACGACGCACGTCCGAGAGGGGCTCGAGGGCGCTGTCGAGCTCGAACGCCTCAGAGAGATGTGGCTGCCGATAAGCCCGCACATTTACCTGGATCGGATCAAAAACACGAAGACCTTGCTCGTCTACGCGAAGTACGACCTGACATTTCCCGTCGACCTGTCGCGGGAGCTCGTCGACGAGTTCAACCGGCGGAAGATTCCGCACGAGCTGACGGTGTTGCCGTGCGGGCACTACTCGACCGGCCTCGCTCCGTTCAAGTTTCTCGACGGCTTCGTCCTGGCGAGGTTCCTGGCGAGAAATTTGTAGCGTGTCGCCGACCTGAAGGTCGGCACTACTTACAAATAATCCAGTACGTAGAGCGGGTCGTGCCGACCCGCCTCCCCTGCCGGGGTTCGAAGGACCCGGCCTACATCAGCTACAGCGAAATCGAAAATGCTCTGTGTCGCGTCCGAGACGCGACGCTAGAGATAATCCAGCAGATTCAGCAGCGCCTCATAAATGACATTCGCGAGCTCGGTGACGAGCGGGCCCACTTCGCCGGTCTCGATCACATCGGCCACGGTCACCGGATCCGAGAGCAGCAACCAGATGAGGGCGCCGGCGAATATCGCCGCGATGACGGCCACTGCGGCGGAAAGGCTGACGCTGAGGCGCGAAGAGCGCATGGTTTACAGTCTGGGCAATAGCGGAGTTGGTTCCCCTAATCCTGCAGCCGCCAACTGCGGTAACACAATAGACGAGTCGGACACGATGGCGGTTGCAAGGCGGTCCGGGTGAAGATGCGTGGACGCGACCTGCCTGGCGCCATCGACCGTCACACCAGACACTCGCGACGTGAACGTGTCGAAATAGTCGTCTGGCAGCCCATACAGGACGAGTTGGGCCATCGCCCGCGCAATCTGCTCTGCCGTCTCGAAATTCCTTGGATAGCCGCGGGTCAGCGCTGCCTTTGCCACCTCGACCTCTTCGGCGGTCGGCGGCCGATCGGTGCGAATGGCGTCAATTTCAAGGAGAGACGATCGAATCGCCTCGCCGGTTCCGTCGCTCTGCACGCTGGTCTGCAGCATAAAGGGACCGCGGCCGCGTCGGAAATCAAACGCCGTTCGCGCGCCGTAGGTCAGCCCCTTCTCCTGCCGCAGTTTCATGTTGATGCGGCTGACGAACTGGCCTCCGAGAATCATGTTGAGCACGATCAGCTGATGATAGTCCGGCGTGTCACGCGACAACCCTACCTCGCCGATCCGAATTTCGCTTTGCGCCGAACCGGGCTTGTCGACGATGACGAGCCGATGAACCGGCGCAGTCGGCGGCGGAGCGATCGCGGCGTCGTCGGGAATCTCAGGCGCCCCTTCCACCCAGGTGCCGAATGTGTCCGCGGCGATCCGGCGAAACTCGTCGGCCGCGATGTCGCCCGACGCAATCAGGGTGGCGTTCGACGCGCGGTACAGGCGCGCGTGGAACATCTTGACCGTGTCGATCGTGAGTTGCCGCAGCGACTCCTCGGTGCCGAGCGCCATATGCGCGTACGGATGCGTGCCGTAGACGACCTGCATGAACGCGCGATCGGCAATCGCCGACGGCATGTCGCGAATCTGCACGAGCCGCGTGAGACGCAAGCTGCCGGATCCGATCGAAATCCTCCACGTCGAGTCTCGGGCGGATGATGCAGTCGGCGAAGAGCGTCAGTGCCTGCCGCTGCGAATTTAGCGAGCGATGTCACGGTGAACACCGTCGCATCGGCAGAGACCTCGGTTTCGAGGTGGGCGCCGATACGCGCAAACGCAGCGTTCACGTCGATCGCCGACATGTTCCCGATGCCTTCGTCCATCATGTCCGCGGTGATGGCCGCAAGACCTTCGTACCCCTCGAAATCTGCGGCCGAACCGCTCGGCAGTACGAGGATGAACGTGACGACCGGCAGCGTCCGGTGCTCGGCTGACCAGAGCGCCAGGCGGTTGGGCAGGTGGTCCTTCTCAATCCGCGAGAAGCGGAACGGAAGCGAAGGGCCAACGGCAGGAAGGCGCGTCCGATCGGCTCGGGTCACGACACCACCGCCGGCATCGAATCCGGAAGCGCCAGCGACAGCTTGCCTTTGGGGACGACGCTCATCACCACGCGATTATCGGTGCGGAGGTACTTTCGGACCGCATGATGCAGATCCTGCTGGGTGACGCCGGCATACCGCGCGAGATCGCGCTCGAAATAGCCCGGATCGTTGACGAACACGCTGTAGGCGTTGAGCTGATCGGCCTTGCCGCCAAAACCGCCGAGCGTCTGCAGGCGATAGACGAACTGCGCTTCGACCTGCGCGTGCCCTCGCCGCATCTCGTCCTCGGTGGGGCCCTCTTCGGTCAGCTGCGCCAGCTCTTCGTCTATCGCCTGCTGCAACTCGACCAGCGAGTGGCCGGGAGCGGCCGTCGCCAGCACCTGCCAGAAGCCGCCGAGCTCGCGTGAGTTCTGAAATGCCATCACTTCGCTGGCGATGCGCCGCTGATAGACGAGCGATTTGTAAAGGCGCGAGACCTTGCCGTTGGCGAACAAATCGGACACCAGATCCATTTCCGCGTCGCCGTCGGTGAACATCGCCGGAGAGTGCCACGACAGATACAGGCGCGGCAGCTCGACGCGATCCTCGAGCAGCAGCCGCCGCTCGCTGGTGATTTCCGCCGTCAGGTCGAGCGCAGCCGGTTTAGGCCCTGGCGGAATCTCATCGAAGTGCTGCTTTACGCGTTCGAGCGCATCGTCCGTGTCGACGTCACCCGCGACGACCAGCGACGCATTGGACGGGTGGTAATAGGTCCGGAAAAATTCACGCACGTCGTCGAACGTCGCTGCCTTGAGATCGGCTGTCTCTCCAATCGTCATCCAATGGTAGGGATGGTCCGACGGAAACAGCGCCGCGACGATGGCCGAGGTCGACATGCCGTAGGGCCTGTTCTCGTAGTTCTGACGCCGCTCGTTCAGCACGACCTCGCGCTGCGTCTCGAATTTCTGCATCGTGAGCGCGGGCAGGAGATATCCCATCCGGTCCGATTCCATCCACAGCGCGAGATCCAGCGCGTTCGTGGGGACAACCTCCCAGTAGTTCGTCCTGTCGGGGTTGGTGGATCCGTTCAGCGCGGCGCCGGCTTCCTGCAGCGGATGGAAAAAGCCTTTGTCGTAGTGCTGGGACCCTTCGAACATGAGGTGTTCGAACAGGTGCGCGAAGCCCGTGCGGCCCGGGTGTTCGTTCTTCGAGCCTACGTGATACCAGAGATTCACCGCCACCATCGGCAGGCGACGATCCTCGTGGATGATGACGCGAAGGCCGTTCTCGAGCGTGTGCTGCGTAAATGGAATGTTCATGAATGGGGTCAGACCCCATTTTTACGTTTTACGAAATTGGGGTGAGCGGTATGGGCGCTCGTTTGTAGCTTGCGATGGACACTTCCGCGGCAACGCGCTCGGCGGTTGCCATGATCGCTTTCGCCGCGGGCGACTCGGGCTCGCTCAGCATCAGAGGCACGCCGGTGTCGCTGCCCTCGCGAATCGGCTGATAGATTGGCACGCGGCCCAGAAACGCCACGTTCATTTCCTCAGCCATTTTCTGTCCGCCGCCATGCCCGAAGATGTCCGCCGGATGCTGGCAATTGGGGCAGACGAAGTGGCTCATGTTCTCGATGATGCCAAGTGTCGGGATATTCAGCTTCTGGTACATCCGGATCGCGCGGCGGCTGTCGGCGAGCGACACCTGCTGCGGGGTCGTCACCACGATCGATCCGGCGACGGGAACCGTCTGACTCAGGCTCAACGCGACGTCTCCGGTTCCCGGCGGCATGTCGACGATGAGGTAGTCGAGGTTGTTCCAGCGGACTTCGCGGAAGAACTGCTGGATTGCGCCGTGCAGCATCGGCCCGCGCCAGATCACCGGCGCGTCGTCAGAGGTCATGAAACCCATGGAAATGACCTGAAGGCCGTGCTTCTCCGCCGGGAGGATTTTCTTGCCGTCTGTCGTGAGCTGCGTGTTGATGCCGAGCATGATCGGCACGTTGGGACCGTAGATGTCCCCGTCGATGATGCCGACGCGGCTTCCGTGCTGCGCCAGCGCGATCGCAAGGTTGACCGCAACTGTCGTCTTTCCAACGCCGCCCTTGCCGGCGCCGACGGCGATGACGTTCTTCACGCCTTCGACGGGCGCGCGTCCCGCTTCGGGAGACGCGACGGCGCGCACGCTTGCGGTCATTTCCACGTCAACCGCAGTGACCCCTGGCAGCGCAGACACTGCGGCGTGCGCCTGGTCGCGCAACATGTCCTTCACCGGGCACGCGGGAGTCGTCAGCTCGATCGTGAACGCCACGCGGCCGCCGTCGATGCGAAGATTCTTGATAAATCCAAGCGACACGATGTCCCGATGCAGATCGGGATCCTTGACGACCGCCAGCGCGCCGAGCACCGCCGTTTCAGTGAGCATACGTAATGATTATGACAGACAGGGAAGCTGAGGCTGAAATCTCGACCTCAACCTGAAATCTAGAATCTTGGATCTGAAATCTGCGAGCGGTAATCCGCGTTCAACTCAACACTACTCGCACTTCAACGCGCGTGAGCGGCGCTGAAGGAGCGGACACCGACAAGGCGAACCGATCACCGTCCTTCACGCGTGGAGGAACGACGAGGCGAACAGGATGACGGCCGAGGGCCTCTCCACTGCCGTCGCAGGTCACACATGGTTCGGACCAGATTTCTCCGCGCCCGCCGCATGCACCACAGAACTTGCGCACCGGCACGTCGACCGGCACGGTGACGCCGGAGAACGCCTCCCATGGCGACAGGTGCAGCTCGGCCGACAGCCGGCGCGAATGATCACTTTCCGTCGACGCCGCCAGGAAACACGCGCGCATCCGTTCGACGGCGGCTTGCAACGATGGAAAATCGATCGCGACTTCGTCGTCGAACCATCCGTTCCGGCGCGCGAGCGGCATCGCCAGCACGCGTTTCGCCGCGCGTCCGTCGTCACGAGGGCGAATGGAATAGTTCCGCATCGACTCAGGTACGATAGGTTCGCCACTCTGCCACACCCCGCATTTACCCATTCTTGTCAAGGCGAGCGGCGGGTGTCAGCATCCACGAGCCCGATCGCGGATCAGACGACCACCGCCGTGCGCGACTGGGTCTGCCCCGAGTGCGACCACTTCGAGGACGCCGAGGAATCCTGAAATAAGGAAACGGCCCAGGACCAGGGCCAGAGAAGTTGGAGCTCAGCGCGCGCCGAGCGTCAACAGCACTTCCTTGCGGAGCGCGTCTTCGAATTCTTCGAAGTTCAGCGCGGTCTCACATTCGTCGCACAGCACTTCGAAAACCGCCGGGCGGCTTTCCTCAGAGACTTCCACGCGCGAATCCTCGAGGTGCACCACGTGCATCTGAAGAGTCTTCACGAGAAAGTTCTGGCTGTTCCCACAACTCGGACACGTCAGGGTCAATTCTGTCTCCTCTCGACGGAGGGATTGTATGGGATGGATTCCAAAGAACGCAACGAAAACTTGGGCTTTTCGCGAAGTCGGACGTAAATACGAGAATTTGCGTTATAAAATGCATCCCGATGGCTGAAACGGTTACCACGAAAGAGGGCACGTTCGAGATCCGGAGCGAGGCGCATGGCCCTCACTGGGTGGCATGGCTCGCGAGCACGGCAGACGGCGCGCCCGACCAGGCAGTGCTGCTCGTCGGCCAGACGCAGGGCGAGGCCGTGGCGCGTGCGCGCCAATGGGCTGTTAGCCGTTAATCTTCCTCCAAATCCGTGAAAGTAAGCTCGTCCGTCACCGCTGACGGGATGGCTGTCGCGCGTCCCATCACGTGATCCATCAGCCCACAGTACGTCCCTTTCGCTTCAAGCGAGACGACAGACAACCCGGGATCGATCGTCCGGTGCAACGCGGCGACACAACCACACGGCAGCGCTTTGAACGCTTCGAACTCGAACTGTGCGGTGATGCCCATTTATCCTCCGTACAGTTAGACTGACTTTATCGGCGTTTGGTTTCGTTTTTTTGCAATGTCGGACGCCCGCCGGTCAAATCAACCCCGGATACCAGATTTGTCCGTCCGACCGGAGCTGCGCGAACGGCGTCAGCCGATGCGGCTGAACGGCGGCGCGTCCGCGCTGACTCATGATGTGCTGCACCTCGATGTCACGTACGACGAGCGCGTCAGACAGCAGCATCCGGTGGCATTGCCACCATACCGCCTCGGCACACATCACGGCCACGTTGCGCTCTGCGCCGAACGCCAGAAGCTCCGCCAACGCGGCGGCGAAATCCGCCGTCAGCATGTGATCGGCGTACCCGCGAAATGCCTCGTTGCGCCACGCACCGTTTGGTGAATCCGGCCGTGGCTTGCGCAATCCGCCGAGCGATGCGAAGTGGCGATACTGGATGCCTTCCTGGCCAAGACGCTCCGCCAGCGCCTCGCTCCCGAAGTGAGGATGTCGCCGCGATCGGGGAATGGTCCGGACATCCGCAAGCCCGCCGACCCCGTTCATGCGAAGCAGCGCAACGAACTCGTCAGCGCTCCGGGTGGAGTGGCCGATCGTCCAGATGACGGGCATACACCAGCCTGCCTTCAACCGGCATGCCAGGGTACATCGCCTTCGCGGCCGTGACATACATCTCGAGCTGCTGATCGTGCTCCGCGGCCGGCTTACCGGTCTTCAGTTCGAGGACGGTGATCCCACCGTCGCGACGATGGATGAGGCAGTCGAACGTGCCGCGCAGAATCATCTGCGACGAGGCTGGACGAATGGAGAACGGCACTTCGAAGAGCGACTCCCCTGCGCCTAGCGCGGCGGACAGCTCCGGCTGTCCACAGAGCCCGAGATATGCATTTCGCGCGTGCGCGAACACTCTCTCGCTGTCGCCCGCTTCGACACTTTCCTCGTCCCGAATCAGCCGCGCGAGCTCACCGGCAATGTTTTGTTCGGCGCCGTCGCTGGCCAGCGACGTGCCGAAGCGCTCGAACAATCGGTGGACGAGAGTGCCGGTCAGGCTGCGGCTGCTCGTGTCGATTTGATTACGACGCCGCCTGTCAACCGCGGGTGCGTAGGCTCTCGTGACGGCAACTCTGGGCAGCTCGAACCGATCGACGAGTGGAGCGAAGTTATGCGGCGAGTCAACATCCTTCGCACTTACGATTTTCGTAAAAAGAGGGTCTGACCCCTGGGCACACACCCTGAACGTGTGGACCTGGCCTGAAGCGGCCGTCCATTCCGTCGTCTCTGGCGCCGGCGAGAGGCTGGCGGCTTCGAAGCGTGCCTTGATACCTGCGGGCAGGATGTCGCCCAGACTGCCGCCGAACGCGCGCCATCGCCCGTCCTTCACCTCGGAGGCGAGATACAGGCGATCGCGCGCGCGCGTCAGAGCCACGTACAACAGACGCTTCGTCTCCTCGCGGTCTTTGGCCTTTGCGTCGGCGTCGGCTTCCGACTGAAAGTCGCCGACGCTCAGCCATGCGCTCCGTGTTCGGCATCGGACACGACGCGAATCGCATGGCGGCGGCCGCCGGTACCGCGGCTGAGGTTCACGACGAAGACGACCGGAAATTCCAGCCCCTTTGCGGCATGAATCGTCATGAGACTGACCGAATCGCCGGCGTCGATGACGGCGTTCGACTCATCGCCGGCCGTCAGGCGCTCGAGGTGCTCGGCGAGCCGTGACATCGTCGCGTAGCCGCGGTTCTGGACCCGGCGGATCATCGCGCGGATTTTCTTCAGGTTTTCTCTCGCCTGACGCACTCGCGGGCCTCGCGTCTCGAACGCATACGCGGTTTCGTCGAGGATCAGCTCGAGAATCTCGGCCGGTGGCAGCCGATCGACAAGCCCGAGCCATCGCCCGATGCTCTGCCGCGCGCGCTCCAGCACCTGTCGATCCTCGCGATCGAGCGTTGTCTGATCGACCGTGCGGGCCGACAGGGCCGACGCGAGATTGGGGGCAAGAGCTTGCAGCGCGGGGTCGGACAACCGCACGAACCGCGAGCGCAGCAGCGCTGCCGCGCGCAAGTTCGATTCGGGCGCCGCCAGGTAGCGCAGCAACGCGAGCACGTCCTTGATCTCGTCCGCTTCGAAAAAACCGAGCCCTTTGTAGATGTACGATGGAATGTGCTGCCGGTCGAGCGCCTTCTCGAAATCCTGATGGCTGTCCTTCGTCCGGAAGAGAATGCCGACGTCCTTCGGGGTCATCGGCCGGAGCTCGCGCGTTTCAGGGTCGCGCACGAGCGTCTGCGAGTCGAGCAATCGGCGGATCTCCGACGCAACCGCGCCGGCGTGATCGGCGACGCTCGGCGCCGCGACGAGGCCGAGCGCGTCACCAGGGGGTACCGGCCGCTCGACGGGA
>CAWAPZ010000018.1:0-136544 GCA_963784045.1 Vicinamibacterales bacterium | reverse complement strand
CTACCTAGTTTGTCGCCCCCGCCTTAATCTCTTTCAGCTTCACCGGCTTGACCGTCCCGTTGTTCTGCTCGAACTTGTACTGCGGGGTGGTCATGCCGGCGACCTTCGGCGACCTCAATGTGACCGTCGCAATCTCGAGCGGCTGCAACGGCGCGCGCAGCCGCTGCCGATCGCCCGTACCCTGAAGCGGGTTGCCTGCCTTGTCGTACCAGAATTCGCTGATCTGCAGGCCGACGATCGCGTTGGTGGCGGACATGTTCTTGATCTGAAAGGTCGTCACGATCGTGTTGCCATCGAGCTTGGCCGTCTGTACGAAGCCGAGCTCGGCCTGTCCACGAAGCGGCGGGGCCGACTTCTTCAGGACCGGCGCAGGGGTCGCAGGCGCGGGAGTGGCCTGGGCCTGCAGTGACATCGACGCGGGGGCCAGCAGGGCGGCCGCGACCGCGAGGGCAAATACACTTCGCACGTGCATCGTTCAGCTCCTTGAAAAGCTTGTGGGACTTGGCGGCATTATAGATATTTACATCTCGCCGTTCCAGTCCTCCGGTTCCGGGTTGATCGAGCGGATGATTTCGAGGTGCCACTTGCCCCCGCCCCAAGGTTCTATGACCTCTGTGGCCACCACATCCACCAGAATTTCCGCGAATGTCCGGCCTTCGGGGTCCCCTTCCAGGTGGTAGGCGGGCTCGTCCCACCCAAAGTTCGGGTACAGCACGATGGTTAGAAACAGATCATAACCATCGTCGACGACGATGAGCTGTCCGCAGGGGCGTTTCGTCGTGGAGTGGTAAATCAGGTATTTCTCCGCGCTATGCGCACGGATATACCGCTTGAGCGCGAACTCGCGCGCGACGATCTCCTCGATGGCGATTTTCTTGTCCCAGCAGTCCCGGCAGTATCGCTCGTTCCCGCGCGGTTCCGAGACCTCTTTGGCGCCGCACAGCGCGCAGCGCGTCTTAGCGATGGACTTGCGGGGCACCTGAATCCTTTGCCTGCTGGGCGGCCGGCACGTACATCTGCTCGACATACTGCTTCACCATGCGTGCGGCGCAGAACTGCGGTGTCACGGTGCGGATGCATTCCTTGACGATGCGCAGCCAGGCATGAGGCACGCCGTACTGGTCACGCTGATAGTAGGTCGGCACCACCTGCTCTTCGAGCAGACGGTAGAGCGCGTCGGCGTCCGCGGCATCCTGCGCTTCGGGGTCTTCGATGCCCTTGCCGCCGTCGATGACCCAGCCGTTCGCGCCGTTGAAACCTTCTGCCCACCATCCGTCGCCGATGCTCAAGTGCGGAACGCCGTTGATGCCGGCTTTCATGCCGCTGGTGCCGCTCGCTTCGAGCGGTTTGCGCGGTGTGTTGAGCCAGACGTCGCAGCCCTGGGAGAGGAAATGCGCGACGTGCAAATCGTAGTCGTCTACGAATGCGATACGGCCGCCGTAAATCGGATCGATTGCATGGCGATAAATCTGCTGAAGATGATGTTTGCCGGCATCATCGGCCGGGTGCGCTTTGCCGGCGAAGACGACCTGAACGTGCCTTCGGGGCGACGACAACAGACGAATGAGCCGGTCTGGATCCCTGAAGATGAGCTCCGGACGCTTGTACGCCGTGAACCGCCGCGCGAAGCCGATGGTCAATGCTCCCGGGTCGAGCAGCGGCCCCGCCGCGACGACCGCCGCCGCGCTGACGTTTTCCTGAGCCCACCGATCGCGCGCGCGCTGGCGGATGAACGTGAAGAGAAACCGCTTCAGCGCTGTCCGGGCGTTCCACATCGCCTCGTCCGGAATCTCGAGCACGCGATTCCAGAAGTCGGCGTCGTCCTGGCGATCGCGCCAGTCGGCGCCTAGATAGTGCTCGAAGAGCTGTGCCACCTCGAGAGACAGCCATGTCGGCACGTGGACGCCATTCGTGATGTGCGTGAGCGGATGCTGACCGGTTTTCTCGCGCTCCTGCAGCAGAGGCTGCCACATCTGCCGCGTCACATCGCCGTGAAGGCGGCTGACGCCGTTCGCGAAAGCGGACGTGCGCAGCGCAAGCGCCGTCATGTTGAACTGGCCGTGATATTCGCCGAGCGACAAAAACCGGCCGCGGTAATCGGTGAGCGGGCCCCACGCGCCCTGTAAGTGATGCTCGACGCGGTCGAACGGAAACGCATCATGCCCTGCGGCGACCGGCGTGTGGGTCGTGAAGATCGTCGCTGCCCGCACGGCCGCGAGCGCCTCGTCGAAATCGAGTCCTTGTGCGATGTGTTCGTAGATGCGCTGCAGAACAACGAAAGCGGCATGTCCTTCGTTCAGGTGCCATACGGCCGGCGTGATGCCGAGCGCGCGCAGGGCGCGGACGCCGCCGATGCCGAGAATGATTTCCTGTTGGAGCCGCGTTTCGCGATCGCCGCCGTAGAGACGCGCGGAGAGGTCGCGATCCTGCGGAGCGTTCTCCTCGAGGCCGGTGTCGAGCAGGTACAGGTTGACGCGGCCAACCGACACTTTCCAGACGTTGGTCAGCACGGCGCGGTCGCCTAAGGGCACCGCGACGATGCAGGGCGATCCGTCCGGCTTCAACTGCCTGTTCGATCGCAACGTCGGGCCAGTTGAGCCGCTCGTACACTTCGAGCTGCCAGCCGTCAGGGGAGACCGTTTGATGGAAATACCCCTGCGGATACATGAATCCGACGCCGACGAGCGGAACGCCAAGGTCGCTCGCTTCCTTGCAGTGGTCGCCGGCAAGCACGCCGAGGCCTCCCGCATAAATCGGCAGCGACTGATGAATCGCAAACTCAGCGGAGAAATACGCGATGGTGGTGTTTTGCAGTTCCGGAAAACGCCGCGCCATCCACGTGTTTCGTGCGGCAGTCGCGGCATCCAGCCCGTCGATCGCTCTGTCGTAGGTGTTCAGGAAATCCTTGTCGCGGGACATCTGCTCGAGACGCTCGCGCGTCACCAGCCGCAGCATCTTGACCGGGTTGTGCGCGGTCGCGCGCCAGAGCTGATAGTCCAGATCGCGAAACACCTTGCGAGGGTTGTACTGCCAGCTCCACCAGAGGTTTGCGGCAAGCTCGTCAAGACGGCGCACCCGTTCGGGAAAGGGAGGCAGATCTGCGTACCGTGTCATCGAACCATGGATCGTAGTCGGCCTCGTTCGCTCGCGTCAATGAAGCTGCGGCGATATTGCCTGAGCGCGGGCGTGCGTGCGGCGATCCACGCCGTCGCGATCAGGCACCCGATGCCGCCGGTGACGACGGATCCGCGCGCCCCGATCCACTGGGCGACGGCACCGGCCTCGAGCTCGCCGAGCTGGGGGCCGCCCTGGAAGAACACCATGTTGATGCCCGTCATTCGACCGCGCAGATGATCGGGCGTGCCGAGCTGACGAATCACGTTTCGCAGCACCATGCTGATCGTATCGGCGGCGCCGGTCACCGCGAGGCACAGGAACGTCAGGAGAAACGAGTGCGACAATCCGAACACGATCGTCGCCGCGCCGTACGCGCACACCGCCCAGAGCAGGACGATGCCCCTTCGTTCGATCCTTTCAATCGACCGTACCATCACGACGCTCATGAGCACTGCGCCTACCGACGGCGCGGCGTAGAGCCATCCATACCCGCGGGCGCCGACGTGGAGAACGTCCTGCGCGAAGATCGGCAGCAGCGCAGTCGCCGACGAGAAAAACGTCGCGAAAAAGTCCAGGAGCATCGTCGAGCGGATGATCGGCGACGAAAACACGAAGCCGAAGCCTTCGCGCACCGCCCGCACGCTGAAGTCGCCGATGTCGTCGGCGTCGCGGACCGGCACGTCGCGCATCATCAGCAGCGCGGCGATGACGCAGAGGAAGGTGACCGCGTTGACGGCGTAGACCCATTCGATGCCGAGCGTGGCGATGAGGATGCCGCCGATCGTCGGACCGGCGACCGACGCCACGTGTACCGCGATGGCGTTCAGGCTGATGGCGTTGGGCAGGTGATCGCGCGGGACCAGCGTGGGCGCCAGCGATTGCCGCGCGGGCGCGTCGAACGCGCCGAACGCCGCGCCGATCGCCGCGAGCGCGTACAACACCCAGGGATGGCTCAACCCGCGGAAGGTCAGCAGCGCGAGCACGCCGGCGGTCATCGCCATGCCGGTTTGCGTGATGAACATCACGCGGCGTCGATCGGACGCGTCGGCGAGCGTGCCGCCCGCAATGGAGAAGAAGATGATCGGCATCAGCCGGACGAGCCCGACCATGCCCAGCGCGATCGGGCGCCGATGCGGCGGCACGAGCAGCGACACGTGCCACAGCAGCGCCGCCGTCTGCATGTTCGATCCCGAAAACGAGATGAGCTGCCCCGTCCAGAGCAGGCGGAAGTTCCGGTGCTGAAGCGCGACGAAGGGAGACTGAGGTAACATTTGCGCCCTATGCAGTTCGATTTTATCGACGGATTGTTCGTGCTGATGCTGGCGACGTTCATCGGCCTCGACGTCATCCGCCGCGTATCCCGTCTCCTCCACACGCCGCTCATGTCGCTGACCAATGCGATCTCGGCGATCGCCGTCGTCGGCGCGATTCTGCTCGCGGGCGAACAGGAATCGAGGATGAGCACCGTCCTCGGCGCGATTGCCGTGTTCGCGTCGACCACGAACATCGTCAGCGGCTTCCTGATCACCGATCGTATGCTGAAGATGTTCAAGAAGCGCGAGCCCGCGAAATGATCGATCAGCTCATCCAGCTGGTCTATCTCGTCGCGACCGCGCTGTTCATCTTCTCACTCAAATGGATGAGCGACCCGTTGACCGCGCGCCGCGGCGTGTTCGCGGGCGTGGGCGGCATGGCGCTCGCCATCATCGGCACGCTCCTGCACCCGCTCATCATCGGATACAGCTGGATTGTGATCCCGCTCGTGCTCGGCGCGCTTGCGGGGGTTCCGCTGTCCTGGGTGCCGCTCACCGCCGTGCCCCAGCGGACGGCGTTGTCGCACGCCTTCGGCGGCCTCGCCGCGGGTCTTGTCGGGACGGCGAAGTATTTCCTGTGGGCCGAACACGACCAGCTGACGACCTTCCGCATGGCGCGCGATCGCCGTCGAGGTCATCCTCGGCTACCTGACGTGCACCGGCAGTCTCGTCGCCGCAGGCAAGCTGCAGGAAGTGATTCCCACGCGGCCGATCGTGTATCGCGGACAGAACCTCATCAACTTCACGCTGCTCGCCGCAGCCATCGCGATTGCGGTGATGCTGATGGTCGACCCAAGCCGCACGTATCTGTTTCCCGGGCTGATCGTGCTGGCGCTCGCGTTCGGCGTGCTCCTCGTGCTGCCGATCGGCGGCGCCGACATGCCCACGGTCATCTCCCTGCTGAACTCGTATGCCGGCCTCGCGGCTGTGGCGATGGGCTTCGTCATGGAGAACAAGCTGCTCATCACCGCGGGGGCGCTCGACGGGGCATCAGGCCTGATTCTGTCGATCGTGATGTGCAAGGCGATGAACCGCTCGTTCACCAACGTGCTGTTCGGCGCGTTCGGTCAGGTAAAGGCGGCCGGCGGTCACGTGGAACAGCGGACGCGCGAAGAGCGCGACTGCCGAGGACGCGGCGCAGCTGCTCGAGAACGCTTCGAGCGTCGTGATTATTCCCGGCTACGGGATGGCCGTGTCGCAGGCGCAGCATCGGGTTCACGACCTGTACGAGCAGCTGGCGAAGCGGGGTGTGGACGTGAAGTTTGCGATCCATCCCGTGGCCGGCCGCATGCCCGGACATATGAACGTGCTCCTGGCTGAAGCCGAGATTCCGTACGATCGGCTCGTCGAGATGGACGACATCAATCCCGAAATGCCTCGGGCCGATGTGGCGCTCGTCATCGGCGCCAACGACGTCGTCAATCCGGCGGCGCGCCTCGACAAGAACAGCCCCATCTTCGGCATGCCGATCATCGACGCGGACAAGGCAAAGGTGGTGCTGGCGATCAAGAGATCGATGAATCCGGGCTTTGCGGGGATTGAGAACGATCTCTACTTTGCCGACAACACGCTCATGCTGTTCGGCGATGCGAAGGGCGTGATTGGCGAAGTGGTGAAGAACCTGAGCGGGCAGAGCGGCATTCACTGATCCACTGCATCACTGAATCCCTGCAGACCTTCAACGCCGAGGCGCAACGCTGTGCGTCGATTCCGTGAGCCGCTACGGGAGCAGAATCGACACGTACCAGCAAAGCTCACTTACGCAGTCCGCAGAGAAGACTCCCGCTTTCTTTGCACGGATTCCGTGCTCTGCGTCTCCGCGTCTTTGCGTTGAGACGCTGAATTCTGCGGCAGCGGTTCGGCTGCGTAAAGCCTGCGCGTGTTTCCGATCGCCGAGACGATGGCTGTGAACACCAGTCCGGCAGCGCCGATCATCCCACCGACATCAAACAACCGCATCTGCAAGCCGAAGATTGTCACTATCGGCTTCACCAGCAGCGTCAGCGCGCCGATGGCGAGGAGGATGCGCAGCTCGGTCGGTCCCCAGCCCCAGAACGACATCTGAAACCGGCCGACGCAGTAGGTCGCGAGATAAATCTCAATCGACAGCAGGTAGTAGGCGACGAGAAACGCCGCGGCGACGATGGGCGTCATCGCGCCCGAGATCGCGAGCCCCCCGAGCACGAACAGCGCGCCGAACGTGTCGAGGATGTGATCGACGTAAAAACCGTAGCGCGGCCGCTGGTGCCCGCGCACCCGCGCGAGCGTGCCATCGAGGCTGTCGCCGAACCAGTTGAGCGCGAGGAAGAAGACGACGCCGAAGAGGGCGGCGGGCGTGTCCTCCGACACCGCGAAACATACTCCGACAAAGAACATCGAAAGGAGGCCGAGGGCGGTGAGGTGGTCAGAGTTGACGCGGGAGGGCAGCCGTGGCGCGATCCAGTAGAGCACGCGGCGTTCGACGGCGGTCAGCAGTCCTGTTGAGTTCCGTTTGGCTTCGACGAATTGGCTGGGCATTCGGCCTCCCTTGTCTCTATATGCGAGAAAGGGAGGCCAGGTAGCTCATCTGCCTTCGCCGAAGGCTTCGGCGAGATGGCGGCACTACCGCTTCTTGCTGCCGCCTTTGCGTTTTCGGGGCACTTTCGCGCCGGCTCGGCGGGCTTCGGACAGCCCAATCGCGATCGCCTGCTTACGGCTGGTGACTTTCTTGCCGGATCCGCCGCTGCGAAGCGTGCCGCGCTTCCGCTCACGCATGACCTTCTCGACCTTCTGCGACGCTTTCTTGCCGTACTTTCGACCCCACGCTTCTTCGCCATCAATGTCTCCTGTCTGGTATCTGGCCATGTTGTCTCAATAAGCGCCCATAGCCGACCGCTGATGGCGAGAATGACCTTTACCGGACTGCTTTCAAAAGCAAGGAGGAGGCCGGAAACTTGCAGAGAGGAGCCGAGCTTACTTGAGGAGGAGGGTAATGGCTGATGAAAAGAAGAGCGGTGGTCAGGTGTCCCGCGAACAGTTGATCGAGCTGCTGAATGAGGACCTGGCGAGAGAGTATCAGGCGATCATCGCCTACGTCGTGTATTCGCAGAGTGCTCAAAGGAGCCGAGTACATGGCGATTGCCAAAGAGCTCGAGAAACACGCCGGCGAAGAGCTCAAGCACGCGCTGACGGTGTCGAAGCTTGTCGACTATCTCGGCGGCGAACCGACCGTCACTGCCAAGGCAGTGAAGACGTCGGAGAAACCCCAGGACATGCTTCGGTTCGACCTGGACAACGAAAACGAGACCGTTCGGAATTATCGCGAGCGCGTGAGGCAATGCGAGGCGCTCGGCGAGTTCGCGATGGCAGAGCATCTGCGCGAAATCCTGAAGCAGGAGCAGGAACACCAGATCGACCTTGCGACGGCGCTCGGCGAGGATGTGCCCGACGTCTCAAAGATGAAGGGTCCGCGGGATGAGGGACAAGCCGCGCGGAGCGAAGGGCAAGCCGAAGGGCGCTCGAACATTCACTGAAAGCGACGATCGCGGGTTTCGGGGCCGAGCCAGATCATCATGGCAACCGCCAGTCCGGATACCGCGATCGAGCCGGTCATCGCAGTGGACAGCGTCCAACCGGCGTCGACGAGATGGCCTATCGCATACGACGCGAAGGAACCGGCGAGGGCGCCGGCGTGATAGCAGAAACCTGCGCCGGCGCCTCGCACTTCACTCGGGAATCGCTCGGTGAGGTACGACGGGAACGCGCCCCACATGCCGTGGGCGCCGAAGCCCACGAGCAGCGCGCCCATCAGTAAAACACCGGAGTCGGCGCTCAGCAGATACAACGGCGAGACCGCCACGCCGAGGGCCGCCGCGCACGTGACGGCTCCGCGCCGTCCCAGACGTCCCTGAGAGACACCTCCCCAGAACGCCGACCCGACAATGCCGCCCGACATTCAGCGCGATGATGAAAGGAAGCGCGTTCAGCCCGCGCGATTGAAGGAATCGGGCGTACCAGTAGGTGACCGAGTAGTACGAGACCATGAAACACGCCGCCAGCAGCGAGCAATGAATGGTGGTGCCGATCAGATCGCGCTTGAAGATCCGCGCCAACGACACCCGAACACCGCGCGCCGCCGTCCCGCCTTCGCGATGCAGCGCGAGCCACACCGGACTTTCGGTGACCTTCGAGCGAATCCAGATGACGAGAACGGCAGGAATCGCCCCGATCCAGAACATCGCTCGCCAGGCCTCGGTCATTTCGTTGCGCAGCAGCGGATAGAGAGTCTGAAACACGAGGGCGGAAAGGACGTACCCCCACCCCCACGCGCCCTGAAGGATGCCGGCTGCTGCGCCCCGAAGCCGATCGGGCAGGTGCTCGAGCGCCAGCGGCATACCGGCTGCCCATTCGCCTCCCATCCCGATGCCAAACAGCGCGCGGCAGGCGAACAGGGCGGCGTAGGACGTCGAAAACCCGCTGAGCACGGTGAAGATCGAGAACCAGACGATGGAGAGCACGAGCGGCAGCTTGCGGCCCCAGCGATCGGCGGCCGTGCCCGCGGCGGCGCCTCCGATGAGTCGAAACATCAACGTGACCGTGCCGAGTGCTCCGGCCAGGGCGTTGTCGACGGTGAAGCTGCGCTGAATATCGGCGAGCACAAATGTGAGGATGGTGAAGTCGAAGCCGTCGAGCATCCATCCGAAAAACGCAGCCGCAAACGCTCGCTTTTGAGGTGAGGTGAGGGATCGGAACTCCCGGAGGAACTGAATCACTGTCTGTTAGTAATACACTATCTACGGAAATCCTTAAGAAATTTAGCCACCAATCGTGGCCAGCTGTTTGCTACGCCCAAGGGCGGATTAGATGGATACACCTGCCCGCTCGCGTGCCGCCAGGATATTTGCGCCTCGTGCTTCTAGCTCTTCTGAGCCTGTCGCCGCTTGCCGCGCAGGTTCTCCGCCAGGCGCCGCCGCCATCGAATGCAGCGGCCGCCCAGCAGCAACCCGGCGATGCGATACCGTTCGATGTGAATACGGAAGAGCATCGGCAGTCGCTCGGATCGTGGGAAATCGATCTGCACGTGTTCGTCGCGCTGCCGCTGGCGACTGCGCTTGGGGCGGCGCTCGCCCTGAGACCGCGACGGCGCGGAACGCCGAACCGGTCGTCGCAGGTCGTGCAGACGCAAATCATCCTTGCCATCATCGGCGCGCTGGTCATGATCGTCGTGGGCACGAGCCTGGCCCGGGCATTCGGCGTCGTGGGCGCAGCCGGCCTCGTGCGTTACCGGGCCAAGATCGACGACCCGAAGGACGCCGGCGTGATGCTGACGACCCTGGCTGTCGGGCTCGCGTGCGGCATCGGCGTCTACGGACTTGCCGTCTTCGCGACGCTGTTTCTCATGAGCGTGCTCTGGGTGATCGAGTCGTTCGAACCGAAGGCCCGCAAGGAATTCATCCTCGAGGTGAAGTCGAAGGAAGCGATCAAGCTGCAGCCGATGGTCGAGTCGCTGCTCCGCCGCCGCCGCGTCAAGTGCGAGCTTCGTGAGTCGACGCCGGAAGAGTTCTCGTTCTTCGTTCAACTGCCGATGGAGCTGAAAACCGACAGCGTCTCGGCGGAAATCATCGCGCTCGATCCGGATCCTGGAACAGGCGTCGAGTGGAAAACCGAAAAGAAGAAAGCGGCCTGAGGAGCGCATGGAGCTGATCATCGAACCCAAGGACGGACTCGTGCCCCTTGTCGCGGCGATCAAAAAAGCGACGAAGCAGATCGACATCACGATTTTCCGATTCGATCTCAGGGAGCTGCAGCGGGCGCTCGAGAGTGCCGTGACGCGCGGCGTGAAAGTGCACGCGCTCATCGCTCATACCTCCGGCGGTGGGCAGAAGCGGCTCCGCAAACTGGAGCTCGAGCTGCTGAACGCCGGCGTCACGGTCTCGCGAACAGATGACGACCTGCGGCGCTACCACTACAAGATGCTGCTCATCGATCGCGAGACGCTGTACACGCAGGCGTTCAACTACACGCGTCTCGACATCGAAAAAAGCCGCACAATGGCTGTGGCAACCAAGAACAAGGCGATCGTCGCCGAGGCCATCAAGCTGTTCGAGGCTGACGTCGACGCGGCAGCCATATACGGCGAATCAACGACAATTTTCTTGTCAGCCCGGAGAACGCGCGCACCGGACTCGCCCGCTTCATCAAGAGCGCGAAGAAACAGCTGCTGATCTACGACATGAAAGTCAGCGATCGCCAGATGCTGAAGCTGCTCCAGGACCGCGTGAAGGCTGGCGTCGACGTCCGCATTCATCGGCAAGGTCGGCAAGAGAGCCGAAGGGCTCACCTCCGAAAAAATGCCGGCACTGCGCCTGCATCTGAGAGCCATGCTGCGCGACGGCCAGGAGCTGTTTCTCGGCAGCATGAGCCTGCGCGCGCTGGAGCTCGACAAGCGCCGCGAGGTAGGCATCATCGTCAAAGAACGCGCCGCTGCCAGGCAGTTCCGGGAAGTGTTCGAGGAAGACTGGGCGAAGACCGACAGCGGAAAGAAACGGAGAAAGAGCGACTGGAGAAAGAGCAGACTCAAGGACGAAAGACCGGAGCCGACCGCGGCGGCATCCTGACGTGGTCTCCGGGCTCGAGCGGTCTAATCCAGAAAACCGCCGAAGCTCCAGAAGACGCGCACGCCTTCGCCGCCGCCGAAACCCACGTCCATCCGCCCGAGCGTTCGGCCTTTCCGCATGTAGCTGAGGCTGAAACCCGTATTTCCGCGGATATTGCTGAACAGCTCTGACGTCCGCGGAGCTACCTGACCGGCGTCGACGAAGACGGTTGTGTGCACGTATCGGTGAATGGGGATGCGGTATTCGGCCTGCATCAACACCGCGTTGCGATCGCGGAAACGGAAATCGCGAAAGCCGCGCAATGTTGCGCGCGTGCCGTCACCGCCGAGCATGTCGGGGCGGAATGTCTTGAGTCCGCCGCTCCCGCCAAGGGTGTAGAGCAGATAGAACGGCACATCGGCGGTGCTGTTCGTTGTGGCGAGAAATCCATGCAGCGTCAGTCGCTGACCGGGCTTGAAGCCGGGAATACGCTGCTGTACTTCCGTTTCCCAGCGATGAAAGTTGTACCGGCCCGGTCCGGTAATCGCGGACGGCTTCGAACGCGACCTGATACGCGCCGCGATAGCGGCTCGGATGTTCCAGCATCTCCGTTTCTTCGAGGACGGGATGCATGAACTCCGCAAAGCCACGGTAGCGGCCGAACGTGGGCTCGTTTCCGAATGCCGGTATCGATCCGTCCGTGAAGACCGATTCGATCGAGCGCACCGACCTTCTGTTAGCACTGCCGAGATCGGGCATGTATGCTGCGACGCTGCCGCCGAGTCGTACCGCGCGAGCCGGGCGAAACCATCCACGCGTGCCGAACGTGGTTTCGCGAAGCCGGTAGGCAGCTCGATTGCCGAGCACGGAGTCGGGTCCGATGCCGTAATAGGAGAGCCGGCCCATGTCGCGCACGGCACCGAACGCCCCGATCTGTGAGCGCCTCGACGTCGAGCGGCGACCGGCCTCGCCTTCGAGCGACCAGTAGCGCCTGTAGGTCGCCATGGCTTTGCCGGTCTGAAACCAGGTCGCGTCCCGTGATGAGTCGTACCCGATTCCGGCGCCGACCCCGCCGCCCGTGGCGACGCCACCTATCACCGGATGAAGCGGTTTCGAGAACGATTCACCGATCGCCTTGCCCCATGCGGGAATCGGCAGCTTTTCGAGGGTATCAGACGACGCCGTTTGTGCCTCCTGCGCCGCGGCCGACAGTGGTAGCGCGAGGACGCACAGCAGCGCGGCAAGTTTCATAAGGCAACTATTTATGCACGTGGCGTGCCTATTGTCCTTGCTCGCGGACAAGTTGGGTAGGAATTCGTGGTACGCCGCTTGCCTGTTGCTATCGCGGCGTGGTCAAACACAAAGGAGAGAGACGTGAAAGACAACAAAAGCGATGAAAAAGAGCAGCCGGGCGACATTCTCGGAATAAGCAATCCTGGGGGCCCGAAACTGCCGCATCCGCCTTCCGATGGCAGCACACCTGAGGGCATAGATGTGCGCGGTGAACGGCCGCGTCACTGGGGCAACGAGGACATACCGCAGAGCGACGGCGCGTCCGGCATCGATATGGGTGCAGGCGGCGACGGACCGCAGATCGCGCCGGAACATCCGCGGCCGAAATCAGAGAACGAGCCTTAGGCGGCTTCCCCCAGCAGCGCGAGGAATTCTTCGCGCTCGAGACTGCCTTGCGCGAGTAGAGCCGCCGCCATGCCGTCGAGGACGGCACGGCGGCGGCTCAGCGTCGCGAGCGCGCTGTCGAAGGCACGCGTGAGCAATGCCTGCACTTCGGCCTCAATCTTTCCGGTGGCCTCTTCGCTCCACTCGGCCGAGCCCGAATCTCCAGCGCGCCGGCCGCGGCCGTCTGTCTGGTACGTCACGGGTCCCATGCCCGGTGACATACCGAACTCGCAGACCATTCTCCGCGCGAGGCTGGTGGCGCGCTCGAGGTCGTTGGCTGCACCGGTCGAGAACTTGCCAAACGCGATGTGCTCGGCGGCTCGTCCCCCGAGGAGGACCGCGAGACGGTCCATCAGCTCATCTTCCTGGAGGAGATTGCGATCCTCCGGCGTCTGCTGCATGTAACCAAGCGCGGCAAGGCCGCGCGGGACGATCGACACCTTGTGCACGGGCTCGGCGCTGGTCGCCAGTTCGGCGACGATCGCATGGCCGGCTTCGTGGAATGCGACGATGCGCCGCTCCTTCGTATTCGTGAGACGGTTCTTTCGCTCGAGGCCGACGACGACGCGGTCGATGGCCGCGTGGAGCTCGGGCATCCCGACTTCCTTCTTCTCGCCCCGAGCGGCAAGGAGTGCCGCTTCGTTGAGCACGTTCTCGAGATCGGCCCCAACCATGCCCGGAGTGCGTCGCGCAACGTATTCGAGATCGACGTCGCCCGCCAGCTTCACCTTGCGCGCATGCACCTGGAGAATGGCATGGCGCCCCGACCCATCGGGACGATCGACGAGCACCTGGCGATCGAAGCGTCCCGGCCGCAACAGCGCGTTGTCGAGAATCTCGGGTCGGTTGGTTGCGCCGAGCACGATGATGCCGTCGCGCGAGTCGAACCCGTCCATTTCGACGAGCAACTGATTCAGAGTCTGCTCGCGCTCATCGGTACCGCCGCCACTGTGCGAGCCCGAGCGGCTCTTGCCGATGGCGTCGAGCTCGTCGATGAACACGATGGCGGGCGACTTGGCTTTCGCCTGTTCGAACAGCTTACGCACGCGGGACGCGCCCACGCCGACGAAGACCTCGATGAACTCGGAACCGCTGGCGGAGAAAAAAGGCACACCGGCTTCGCCGGCGACGGCGCGAGCGAGCAGAGTCTTGCCCGTGCCCGGAGGTCCGACGAGCAGCGCGCCTTTTGGCACACGGGCGCCGAGCGACGCGAACTTCGACGGGCTACGCAGGAACTTGACGATTTCCTCGAGCTCTTCCTTGGCTTCGTCCACGCCGGCAACCGAGTCGAAGCCGGTTCTTGGGCGTCCCTTGCGATCGCGGGCGCGCAACCGGCCGCGCGTCAGCGCGGTCATCGATTTCACCGGGTTCATGCGCTTGTAGGACATGCCGAGGATCGCGACGAAGGTGAGGCCCGCGATGATCCCGAGAATCAACGCGATGTGCGACTCATCCGACTTAATGCCTTGATAAGTGATGTTCTTCGACTCGAGCAGCGGCACGATCGTGTCGTTTGGCACAGG
Organism: Vicinamibacterales bacterium; assembly: GCA_963784045.1. Taxonomy (GTDB): domain Bacteria; phylum Acidobacteriota; class Vicinamibacteria; order Vicinamibacterales; family JAMQPK01; genus JAMQPK01. The sequence goes on along the minus strand of CAWAPZ010000018.1, from coordinate 122,339 downwards.
AGTGGCCACCCACATTGCGGGCGCGCCGGCTTGCCGCGCACTATCCGTCGGCAGTGCGCGCACCTGTGTCGCCGACATCTGAACATCGCGAACGTCGCCCTTCGCGATGTGCTGTTTCAACGTGCTGTAGGGAATCTCGACCGTGTCTCGCGTGCCGCACGCGACGGCGCTCAAGCTGACCGCAATCACGAAAAAGACGCGGAAATAGCGAAGCCAATGCATGAACAGAATGTCCTCGGGGGAGCAAATCAAACCCGCTTAATAGTTTAGCAAGGGCGCGGCGCACCAGCCGTATGAAAAAGGCTACTGAACGGCGTTCAGTGCTTTTGTGATTGCGGCGCGGAGCTCGGTCGACTCCGGTGTGACAGCGCTCGGGAAAAACGCGACGACCTTTCCATTCTTGCCGATCACGTATTTGCCGAAGTTCCATTCCGGCAGATGGCCGCTTGTCCCGAGGAACGAATAAATCGGCGACTGGCCTGGCCCCGGCCGCGTAGACAGCTTCGCGAACATCGGAAACGTGACCCCGTAGTTCTTTCGGCAGAACTCCGCAATTTCTTGCGCGGTGCCGGGCTCCTGTTGCCCGAAGTCGTTGCTCGGGAATCCGAGAACAGAAAATCCTTTGGGCGCCAATGCCTTGTGGAGCGCCTCGAGCCCTTCGTATTGGGGCGTGTAGCCGCACTCGCTCGCGGTGTTGACGACGAGTGTGACCTTGCCGCGATACACGCCGAGATCGGCAGGCTTGCCCTGCAAGGTTTCGGTCTTCAACTCGTACAGGGAGGAGGCGTGTTGGGCCATGAGTGGCGTGCTGACGATGATGGCAGCGCAGAGCGGGTAGGCGAAGGCTCGGTACATCATTGTTTCGCGACTCGGTTGACGTCCGGCTATGGAACGGCGGCTCTGAACTGCGGCGGCCTGCGCGCATGCACCGCCTGCTCGATCGAGTACGCCATCGCGATGACGTCGCGTTCGGCGTATGCGCGCCCCATGATTGTAAGGCCAAGCGGCAGGCCGTTGGAATCGCCGATCGGCACGGAGATGCTGGGGGTCCGCGCGATGGCGGCCATGCTGTAGCCGGCGCCCACGAAGTGGTCGCCGAGCACGTGATCGATCAGCCATGCGGGCGAGCTGCTCGGCGCGATAATCGCGTCGAGATGGTCACGCTCGAGCGCGGCGAGCAAGCCGTGACCGCCGGCCAGCCGCATCGCGTCTTCGCGCGCCTTCAGGTACGCGGGATCGGTCAGGCCGCCTTTGGCCTGCGCCCGCTCGAACAGCTCCTGACCAAAGAACGGCATCACTGTGTCGGCGTGCGCGTTGTTGAACGCGATGAGCCCTTCGAGCGAGGCGTGTGGCGAGCCGCTGGCCTTGAGATATTGATTGAGGCCGTCCTTGAACTCGTAGAGCATGACCTCGAGCTCCGGACCGTTCCATGCGTCGTAGTCCGGTATCTTGACGTCGACGACAACCCCGCCCAAAGACTTGATGACATCGACGGCGGAATTGAATGCGCGATCGACATCTGGGTGATAGCCGGTCGCTTGCCGCAGCACACCGAGGCGCCTGGCCTTGAATGCGTCGCGCTGCAGCACGCCATAATCGTCAGGAATTCTGTCTTTTGCCGACTCGGTGGCGGGGTCGCCAGGGTCCACGGCCGCGAGCGCGGTCAGCAGCATCGCCGCATCCGCCACGGACCGCGCCATCGGTCCGGCCGTATCCTGCGTCACGGAAATTGGAATGATTCCTCTTCGGCTGACGAGACCCACCGTTGGCTTGAGGCCGACCAGTCCATTTACTGAAGCGGGACAGATAATGCTGCCATCCGTCTCGGTGCCGACGCCGATCGATGCGAGGCTCGCGGCGATCGCCGCACCGGTTCCCGAGCTGGAGCCGCACGGATTGCGGTCAAGCGCGTAGGGATTCCTGGTCTGACCGCCGCGCGAGCTCCAGCCGGACGTCGATCGTGTCGAGCGGAAATTGGCCCACTCGCTCAAGTTGGTCTTTCCGAGAATCACCGCACCGGCATCGCGGAGTCGCGTGACGATGAAGGCGTCCTGCTTCGGGTGGTTGTCGGCCAGTGCCAGGGATCCCGCGGAGTTCGCCATCCCCACGATGTCGATGTTGTCTTTGACGAGGATGGGGATACCGTGCAGGGGACCGCGCACGTTGCCGCTTTTGCGCTCGGCGTCGAGCGCTTCTGCGTCGGCGATCGCGGTCGCGTTGATCTCGATGACCGCATTCAACATCGGCCCCGAGTCGTCGATTTGTTTGATGCGATCGAGATACGCCTGCGTGAGGGCACGCGATGTGAGCGTGCCCGCCGCCATGCGGTCGCGTGCCTCGACCGCGCCGAGCTCGACGACGTCGAGCGTTGGCGTTGACGAATCGCTGTGCGCCGCGGGCGCCGGCGGCGGCGCCTGGCCCGAACACGCGATGAGGACGCAGACGAGGATACTGGCCGAAACTGATCGCATCGGGCGGCCTGCCCAGATTATGCGCGTTCGACGGCGCGCACGCACACCGTGGTCGTTGACGCGAGCCAGATTAGTGATCCCTCACCGGGTCAATCGCAGCGACACGAGCACGCCTTTGCGCGGCCCGCGGACCACCGGCGCAACCGAGAGCCCTGCCTTGGACGACCCCGGATTGGCATAGATCACGCGCTGCCCTTCAATCAGCGCATCGACGCCGGCGCCGATACCCGCGCCGATGCCGCTGTAGACGAGCGCCGCGCCGACAAAGAAGGCGGCGTCTGCGCTTCCTTCAGCGACCACGACGGCCATGCCGACAGCCGCCAAACCTCCTCCGACAGCCATGCCAATTAACGCGCCGTTCTTCAGCGAATCCGAGCCCCGCTTGGCAATCGTATTCACGTCGACTTTTTGAAATTCGCGAGTGGTGCCTGATAGGTTCAGGCTCAACGATGAGGAGGACAGATTGACCAACTTGCCTCGCACGGGCTGGCCGGCGGTGTCGGTCACCGTCAGAGTGTCCCCGGCTTTCACAAGCACTCGAAGCTGCTCAAATGTTCCGGCAAGCTCCTGCGCCTGCGCCGACGTGGCCGCAAAAAACACGCACGCGATGACTAGTCCGATTCTGAGCATGCAACCCTCCGAGTCTGACTGCGCGAAAGGGTTGCCGACCGGCTCACGGTGCTGTGTGCCGTTTTGACAGCGCGACCGGTATAGTCCCAATATCGGCGTGTTCGACCCGATGTTCAGTCAATGCTCAAAATGTTTTCTCCAGGGATGAGTCACGCGGCATTGCTGCTCGCGTGCACGCTTAGTGTCACGGCTGTCGGACTGGCGCAGCAGTCGCGTCCACCTGAATTCGACTCCACACCCGTCGTTATTGACAGCGTTTCTGTCCCGCTGAATCCTCAGGATGCTTCGCAAACCGGGATCGGCGACTTCCACTACGCGGGCGGCGTCAGGATTACCGCCCGTGATACGGACCAATTGCATGGCCTCTCGGATCTTGAGGTCGCCGGGACCGACCGGCTGATCGTGGTCGGGGATTTCGGCATCCTGCTCGAGGCGCGACTGATATTCGACGCTGACGGGCGGCTCGCCGGTCTCGCCGATGCTCGAATGACAAGGCTGCGCAACGAAGACGGCACGCTGCCGTCCGACAAGGCCGATGTCGATGCCGAGGGGCTCGCGCTATTGCCAGGCGGTGATCGTCTCGTGAGCTTCGAGCGCCGGGATCGAATCCTGTTGTACCCGGCCGGCGGCGGTGCGCCGCGGCGCATGCCTGCACCGGAAGAGTCGTTCCCTGCGAATGGCGGCATGGAGGCTCTCGCCGCGGATCCTGAAGCTGGTAAGGATGCCTATCTCGTAGGCGGCGAGGTCAGCGGCAGCACCTGGAGTTGTCGCGCGGCGGCCGCCTGCATTCAGGGTCCGCGCGTCGAAAAGCCCGAGGAGTTCGGGCTGGTTGCGATGCGACGATTGCCGCGAGGGCAATCCGCATATCTCCTGCGCGCGTACGATGAAGTGCGCGGCGTCCGCGTGTCGCTGCAGATCGTCGGCGCGGGAAGAGTCGTTGCGCAGATGGACGTCACGTCGCCGCTGAGCGTCGACAACTTCGAAGGCCTTGGTGTCGTCGAGCGTCCGGATGGCGGGTTCCGGTTCTATCTGATTTCCGATGACAACGCGAGCCCGAGTCAGCGCACGCTTCTGCTCGCATTCGATTGGCGCGTCCGATAGATCACGGCATGCGGTTAGTGATCCGCGCATCGTAACAAATGTTTGAGACACCTCAAAAGTGTTGTAGACATTCAGGATACGTCTTACACTTACGCCGACCCGACAGGATGGCCACACACTTTGTGATGGTCATCAGTCATGCTTCGAACGCGCGGCGCGGCCGCGTGTCGATGGGAGGGAAGATGGCAAAAAGGGCAGTTAAGAGAGCAGTAGCGAGACGCGCGGTGAAGAAACGTGCTGTGAAGCGCGCCGTCAAGAGACGTGTTGTGAAGCGCGCCGTGAAGAAACGCGCCGTGAAGAAAGCCGTCGCGCGCCGCGCCGTGAAGCGTGCCGTCGTGAAGCGCGCGATCAAGCGCGCCATCATTGCTCGCGCGCTCAGCGAGCGGATGGGCGGCGAAGGCTCGGAGATGTAGTGAGTACCGTGGCGTGTGACGCTCCGCATTCGTGGCGGGACGTCACACGCCATCAACATCGCACGCCATCAGGCTACGGTGCGACGAAGGCGATCATCGCCGCGGCAAGCGCGGTTTGGACAAGCGTCGCGACAATCACCAGGCCGAACGCAAATGCGCTCCCCAGGCGGCGGCAGACATAGGCCGCTGGAATCTGGGCCAGGCACGCCATAAATATCCAGAGTCGAGTGACCTCGCCGCGGTTCACGCCAATCGCGTCGGCGAGACCGACCATCGCGAGAACCGACACGCAGATGAGCACGATCAGGGGCGCATCAGTCAGCCTCCAGCGGGACCGCCAGCAAACAACTCCGTCGGCTAGCGCGGCGGCGAACAGGACCGTCTGACACCAGCCAACGCCAAACGCGATGTCGAAGAGGTTCTGCCACACCCAGATTGCATATGGACGACCACTATCCACGTTGAATTGCGCGGCGTCACGAGCGACCGCCGCAAATGCACGGAAGAGATCAAATCCGAACCAGCTGATCATGGCGACATAGGTCGCCACGAACGACAAGAGCGCGGCGCCGATATGCTGAAGGGCCGTCCGCATTGGGAGCCGTCCGCTCACAACTCTGTGAATGAGCAGAACCGAGAACAGCACACCAGCAATCAACGCCGTGGGTTCGAACAGAGCCAGCCCGTAGACCGTGACGCCGAGCACGACTGCATAGATGACTCTCGCGGTGTTCAGCCATCGAATCATCACGCACGCGCAGATCAGCACCACGACCGGCGTCACCGCGTTGAGCAGCGGGACGAAATACAGCTTCGCCGGCGTAAACAGGTACAGGATTGCGCTCAGGCCTGCGAGGAATCGGTCGCCTGATGCATCTCGTATGAAGACGTACAGGAGCAGGGCGCCGACATTCGACAAGCCGATGATCAGCCACGCCACCACGTCGGGCTGCGTCGACACACGCGTCAACGCCCGGACGAGGAGCAGCTTGCCAGGCAGATTGCTGTGTGCGTGGAGCGGCCACGTGTGACGGCGGCGCTCGAAACCGCTGAGCACTGAGCGCGCGCTGGTGCTTACCGCAACGCTATAGAAAGATGTCGCGGTATCGCTCGCGACAATCGCGCCGAGCGAGTGTGGCGTTGTGGAACGAAGTAACCCCTGAACAAGAATCGCGAGAAGACACCACGCGAGGATCAAAGCCCACCGTGTCAGAACCGAAACCGGAACGGGGTGGTGGCTGTCTGCGGCACACCGCTTGAGCAGCCGCGATGACGCCCACACGCCTGCACCAACCAGCAGGCACGAGAGAGCGAGCACTGCCCACGTGCTGCTGCCGGCGCCGTCCACATACGGATAGGTCCATCCGCCTTCCGGCGAACCAATCGTCAGGCGGCGAGCGGCGATGGATCCTGCACCAGCCAAAGACAGCGCTGTGCCGAACAGCACCGATTTCCACAAGAAGCGGTCCGACACCCGAAGCCATCATACGAGACTCGCTTGCCTGGACGAAGGTCCATGTCAGGCCACTAACGAAAAACGAAAAACGAAAAACGAAGAGCGAAAAGCGAATAGTACGTAGTGCCGACCTTCAGGTCGGCCCAGCAGGAGCTCGCATGAGATCAAACCGCCGCAAGTTCCTCACGAAGTCCATCGTCGTTGCCGGCGCAAAGGCCTTCGGGCGCTTCCATGAGAGATGACTATTGGTTTCTGAGAAAGCGTTCTGGGTGGGGTTGGGGACCGCCATCACCAACGTGTCGGTGCGCGTCGATTCAATCGTTGAGGCGGCCGTTCCATTCATGTGTTACTGTTCGCGTTGTGAGTATGTGACAGCTTACTTCTCGTGACGTTACTGAATCGTTTGAGTGCCCGCAGATGGCCATGGATTAGCGCTACCTTCTTTTGAGCCCCCCAGCTCTTCAATTGCTTCTCATGCTCGACGGCGTCACTGAGAGACTCAGGGTTTCCGAGTATACGAGTCGAACAGGACGACGTACGGCGGTGCATTGTGCGGCAGTTGCTCCGTAACCACCACACTAGCTAGGAGTCTTGTCATGCGGCGGTTTCTGTTTCTCTCGCTCGTACTCTGTCTGCTTATCGTGCCGGCGTCCGCTCAACAACCGAATGCACCAATCGGTAGTACATTGCCTCGGCCCGATCCCGGTTCATCGGCGTTCTGCAGGCGGCCATGTCAACGGCTCCTATTGACGGACGCGAAGAAAACCGAACTCAATGCGCGGCGTGTGGCGAACACGGCAGAGTGGCAAGCCAACAAGGCGTATGCGGATCTCATCCCTGCTGATTGGCCGGGACTGAATCAAACGACGCTGGGCGGCGCACTTGGCACAGGCGGCACGGGCACGACGTTCACTGTTGCAGATGGGTCGGCGTTCCCAGCCGATGCCACGCAGTACCGGATCGATCTGGAGCTGATTACGGCCACGCGATCTGGGAACACGCTGACCGTGGTGTCGCGCGGGGATCGGTTTGGAGCAGGAGCGGTGTCGCTCGGTGCCCAGAGCCATGCGAGTGGTGCCGAAATTTGGCAGCATATGGCGCTCGGAGATTGGGGCTCATACTTCGGACCCATTACCGCGGTCATGGAACACGCGGGCCAATCCGGGTATGAACAGCGTGCGCGAATGGCCCTCGGTCAGTTGCTGCTGGCCTACGCCTCGATTCCCGATGGCCGGTACAACGGGAACACGATTCGGTGGCCGTGGTGGGCAATTCCTATCACCTACGATTGGGTGTATGAACATCTCTCCGCGAACGAGATTGGGGTTTATGCGCCCGTCATCGCGGACGCGTTGCGCTGGCATGTCACCAACATGAAGTTCTGTATTGGTGCCTGTGTATCGCGCCAGGGACTCTACACAGCCTCGAGCGTCGCCAACATCGGCAACGGTCAAATTCGTGCCATCCTGGCCGGCGCAGCCGCTATTGCGGGCGACGTAGGGGAAGCTCACGGTTTGTGGGCCGACGGCTACCGGTTTTACAACGACTACATGATCCCGGCGATGGCCCATGGCGCGTTCTCTGGCGGCAACACACCAGAAGGCTCGGAGTACATCACCGAGGTCTGGGCGATGGGACCGGCCATTCTCGACGTGGTGGAATCCGCCATCGGTGAAGACTCGTGGGCGCGTGTGCCTGGGTGGGATCTGCAGTACGCGAAATACGTGCTCTACGCGACACAGCCAGGTGCGGCTCGGCATCAGGGCGGTGAGTACACCTACGGCACAATCGGCGTCGGGTCAACCTCGATGACCGTCGCAGGTGGGAGCGAGAACGGTGTCGCATCGTTCTCCGTGGGCGACAACATCTACGTCACGCTCGCAGGGAAAGACGGAAATAGTTGCGGAATCATCACGGCGGATCCCGTGACGGCGACCGACATCGTGCCTGCTGGTACTGGAACGTGTGTGCCTGCCGCACAGGATGTCGGCGGGTGGATCTACCTGACTCCATTGTCAGGCGGCGATGGATTCGAGCCGGGATTCTATCGCATCGAGTCGATTGAAGGGGGTAAGTGGCGGTTGAATGAAGCCCCCGGCACGGCTGGGTCACACACCGCTTGGTGGTCAATCCCCACGTACGGCTACAACACCGTCATCATGGGGATTTCGGGCAGCACGTTCACCCTGCGCGATCCGCCGCCGTATTACGCGAGCAGCGGAATCGTCGGCCATCAGTCGTCGATGCTGGCTTTTGGCGACGTCGAGACCTACAACAACTATGACGATTATGTCTTCCTCGCGGAAACCATGATCGGGCACGTCGAGGTGGTGAACCGGCTTCGCCGCACGAATCCGACGTACGCCGCGTATCTCCGCTGGCAGATTACGAACACGCTGCCGGTCGGGCACACGGCGATTTGGCATCGGCTTGTCTACGACGACCCCACGGTAACCCCTGTGGACTACACCGCCGCCGGCTTGCCGACGATCTACTCCACGGAGCTGCCGACCAGCACGGGCTTTGTCGCCGGGATGAGCGACTGGTCGCGCACCAGCACGTATACCTATTTTCTCGTCGGCAACGAAGTCACGGGAGGGTTCGATCACGCGACGCACTACGTGAACAGCTACGGCGTCAAGCGCAAGGGCGTCTGGCTCTCGAAGGCGGTCACGGGGTACGGGGCTGGTGGCATCCATTACCCGCCGCCGCGCTATAACGAGTGCGGTGCAGGATACGGCTCGGCGCCGTTCGTCGGGTGGGCCTATCACAACACCATCGCGATGCAGGGGTGCGGCACCGCAATCTTCTCTGGCTCAGAACCGCTTGGACCGGCTGTGCTGGAGCGGAGCGACGTGCAGACGACACACTTCTATGCAAGGGGTGAGGGCGGCGAGACGTATCAGTACCGCGGCAGGCCCGGGCGCATCTTTCAACGCGACTATCTCTACATCAAGCCGGATTTGATTCTGTTCGCGGATTACGTGACCTACTCGACGGCGGGCCCGTCGCCGACGACGTGGTTCCTCCAGTTCACTGGCCGTCCGTCGCTCTCGACGCAGCGCATCACTTCGACCTATTCGACGCAGAAAATCGTTCAGGACGTGCTCCTGCCGGAGAGCCCGAGCTTCACGGAAGTCTCCCACGAAGCGGAAGACCTCTATATCAAGGGCTACCACGTGGAGGTCCAGTCGGGCGTGAGCGCGAGCTCGGAGCGGTTCTGCTCGGCGATTCAGGTCATGGATTCGGACGAGGCGCCGGCCACTGTCTCGACGTTAACGACGACGAACGCGTGCGTCGTGCAGGTGGAAGCGATTGCGAGCAATCCAAGCTGTGTGGCCGGCTGTGTCATTGGCTTTGTGAGTGGCCGTACGCCGACGCTGCCCTACTCGTATACCTACACCGGCTCACCGACGGCACAATTCCTCTACGGGCACGCGCCAAGCACGGCGTACCACATCACTCGGTCGGGCTCGACGGTGACAGTCGCGACCGCAACGGGATCTGGTGATACGACTAGCAGTGCCGATGGGAGGCTGGCAGTACCATGAGGCGTAGCGAAGACCGAGGGTTGGTGCGGAAGCGGGGACTTGAACCCCAATGGGTTGCTGCAGACCCCATTGGGCTGAGATTTCCTAGCTCCCGCCGACCTTGCGAGGACCACGCGCGCGCGGGATAAATCCACGAGCCGTCTTCGCCTTCCAGGGCTGATCCGTTTGCGCCTTTCGTGGTCGGGTTGACGTCGCGGCCGCAGGCTCCGTTGACGGACCGGGATTCTGGGATACAACGTGGGCTCGCGCGGAACTCCCGTCCGCGTCGTCCTTCGACAGACAGCAGTGCTTGTATTTGCGTTTGGAGCCGCAGTGACAGGGCTCGTTCCGTCCCGGGCGTGCAATCGTCTGAACAGTCATTGTCATGAGTGTACTTCGCCTTTCGGTGCTTTGGTGGCAACGCCGCGCACGCATCGCACAGAAACCTATTCACGGCGCTGTGAATGTCGACGAACTCGACGCAGAACTCGTCGCGAAAGGCCCGTCCTTGCGAGTCGAGTGGCTTGCCAACCGTCGCTCGTTGTGCGAGCGGCCCACCGTCGCGCTTCGCGCTATGGTGGGCAACCTTCGCATGAAGGTTGGTGCGGAAGCGGGGATTTGAACCCCGATGAGCTTGCGCCCACTAGCTCCTGAGGCCTGGGAATGCATGAATCTGGAGTGATCAGACTCGAATCGTTCAGATAAAGATCCGATCACATAAGATCAAAGCAGCCCGCTTCGCATGGAACGTCTCGCACAACGTCGCACATGGGACAAGGTCGCCCGGCACTCACCAGCAACCCTCCGGTTAAACAGATAAATGGCAACTCTGTTACTCGGAGTTCGGCGGCACATTGTTCACAAATTGTTCACCGTTGGCCAGCCCGAAAGGTTCAGCGCCCCAGGGCTCGTCGGCCGGTGTTGCCCCAGTGATCAATGACCGCAACACGAGGAGCTGATGCACGGTGCTGGCGAGCGAGGGACTCGTTCATGCTCGCGATGCACCGAAGGTGCGTTGAGGCTTGACCGAAGCGCCACAACAGCGTTCGCCCCTATTCGATCTCGCCGGCAGCCTTTAGGAGTCCATCCGAGTAACGCTCGAACGGACTCCCGCAGATTGACGCGCGCTCTCGCGCGCAAGATATGCCCTTCTCCCCCGGTTCTTGCTGTTCTCAGCGAGTTGCGGGCGGGATAGCTGGTCACCTAGAAGGGCCGAAAATGTCGTGCGTTTCAACGCTACCGGCGGCACCACTGGCCTCCAACTTGTGGAAGAGCTCCACGTAAGCTCCCCTCGACTCCGTCGGCAGCCGTAGTTCCAACGCGCCGTTTGCCTCGATCATTTCTTGGAATTGCGCGCTTGGCGCACGCGCTAGCTGATCACCGCGGGAGTGAGCTCTCGTACATCGCGCGTCGTACTCGACGTCATCCAGTTGCTGTGCGCTATTGAACAGCCGCGAGAGAGCACTTCACGTATAGCTATCCGCAATCCGCATGCAATCTCCGGCCATTGCCGAGCCTGAGCGGTGCCAGTGGATGGGGCAAACAGTCCTTGGAGCCTTGCGAGGAGCGCTGCTGTGCGTGTCAATCTCGTCGCGATTGTGCTGGTAATGGGGTCGTGGTCGTTCGGTGTCGATGGCGTCAACCTCTTGAAGAACGGCATCGCTCGTCCCGTGCCAGACGCGAAGACGGTTTCAGGGGTGAAGTTCAAGCCCGCGGCCGTGGCGTTCGACTAGTCGGGGCTTTCGCTGTGCTAGCAGTGTATGTGGCACTGGTTTTCGCGACGACGTGGGTAAAGAGAGGATTTATGAGGTACTCGATCGTTCGTGGGGTCACGGTCGTCGTCACCCTCGCGGGCGTCGGCCTCGGCGGCGGTCTCCTCTGGCCGAATCCTGCCCGGTGGACTGTGTCCGCGCAGCCCGAGTGCAGAATCACGCGTGGCAACAAGCCTGTGACCGGCAACCAGGACGCGCTCGCACGCATTTTGGCGACCAGCACGCCGTGCCCGCGCAACGTCGTTGAGCTTCGACAGCACATCGCCAGCCGAGGAGGGACATTCGCGACCGCGTTCATCAACAACCGCGGGTTCCACAACCCGAATGGAGGAAGCTTCAGCCTGTTCGAGGTCGTGACCGGAAACCTGCAATCCATCGGTCGTGTCTCGGACGGTGAGTTCTTCTTTGGCCATTTCACCACGTCAGCAGGCCAGCGCCTGATTCTCGACCAGATTCCAGCTCCTTCGGATAGGCTACTGATGGTCGAAGCCATTGCATGGGACCCAGTCAAGAACCTCTTCAACTTCTACGAGCTGATCGGCGTCGGGAGCAACAGGTCCTGGGATTACAAGGGCGACTCGGCCGACATCCTCGCCGAGACCGCGCGTCTGCATCTGGAGAGACCTCAAGGCGAACCGTCGATTACGAGGACGCTCCTCAGGTGCGCGAGCTGTCACGTCAACGGGGGTCCGATCATGAGGGAGCTGGCTCTTCCCCACAACGATTGGTGGACGGCCGCGCGGACGCTTCCCCTCGGTGGCCTCCAATTCGATAACCAGATCACCGCGATTGCGGCGGGGTTTGTCGACGGCGATCGGTTTGCAGCCGGCGTTCAAACCGGTCTGACAAAGCTGGCGACGAGCGCCGCGTTTCAAGAAGCGGTGAAGCGTCGTTCCCTCCAGGAACAGCTGCGACCGCTCTTCTGTCCGGCCGAGCTCAATCTGGAGTCGGATGCCGTCCCCTTGGACAGCAACATGCCCACGACCCGTGTGCCGTCGGCGTTGTTGGTCGACTCGAGACTGGCGCAGGCGTCGCTCGTGGCCGCGCGCGCCGACTACGACGCTGCGCTGCGGTCAACGGGCAGCCGGTTTCCCGAAATCGATCGCGCGGATGCCGATCGAGCATGGTTCGGCCCGGTCAAAGCCACTTCGGATCAGATGCGTGTCCAGTCGCTCGTCGACGCCAAGCTGATCGACGAAGAGTTCGTCGCCGACGCGCTCGCCGTGGATTTCAGCAACCCCGTGCTCTCGAAAGGGCGTTGCGCGTTACTCAAGCATGTGCCGCAGCAGGCGACACCCGATTGGCGCGATCGGTTTCTCACCGCGTTGAAGTCATCAACTGACGCCAACGCGAAAGATCTCGTGGCCAATCTCACCAGCGCGGACAGGACGGCGGCTTCGCATCGGCAACGTGCCGGCCAGTTCCTGGCGGCGTGCGCTGAGAAACTGAAGACACGCGAGTTCGTCGCAGCAGCGTTGACGCTCGTGCAGCAGCGGCGCGAGGAGGTTGGCGACAACGACATTTCAAAGGGGCAGGGCGGGATGATTCTCGAGCCGGGCTTCAAAGTTATCTTTCCGGAGCCATTCAGAAAACCCAAACCCGGAGAGCGCACGCTGTCGCCGTCGTGTCTGATCAACTGATATCCGCGTTTGGTTCGTAGCCCGGGCGCGCTCACCCGCATCCTCGAGCGACAACTTGTGCGCGTTCAGGCACTCGTCTCGGAGACGACCGTTGAACACCTCGATGAACGCGTTCTCCGCCGGTTTGCCGGTCTTCATGGTCATCGCTCCATGGTGAAGGACTGTCGGAAGCCGCTCGTGTCCTCTGGTTTGGGATGCCGTAGTCTTCGGCAGAGACGTCACTGCCGAGATTCTCGACGCACTGACAAGGGGCATCATGCCGTGTGAGGCGCGTGGCCGGCCGCACAGGTCGAGCTGTTCAGTCGATGGTCGGCAGCGGCACGCAGCCGTAGGCCGACAGATCGCGCCCAGTATCAGGTCTGCGCGCCGAGCACGTTCGCGATCGTGGAGATTGACGGCGAGAAGAAGAAGCCGCCACCGGTCGGGATCACCCACTCCCGATCGAGCGTCACGACGTCGCTGACCCCGTTGTCAGCGGTGATGGTGATCGTCCGGACGCGCCCGGGTTCACTGCGCTGTCCGATGATTGCGTCCTGTCCGCCGCCGTTATTCGGATTGACAGGGTCGTTGGCCCAGTTTTTCTGCAGGAAGACGAACTGCGAGTCGATCGACGTTTGATAGCTGACGAAAATCAGCCCGCGATCGTGTTCCGGGAGATCGCGCGTTGCCGGATTGGCGCTGTCGTACGCGTCACCGAACGGAATGCCGCGGCGGAGCACAAGCCGCGTCAGCGCATCGACGGTGCTCCCCTGTTCGGTGAGCCCGTCCCGTGAGTTCACCTTGCGGACGTGCGCGGAGAGAGGGCACCGTCGTCCGTCGATATCGGCGACCGAGATCGCAAATGTATCGCCGGCATGGTGCTGCTCCGGCGCGAGCGGCATCGGCGCCGGCGAGTCGTTGGCATACACGAAATAGTTGTTCGCGTGTGCGTCTGCTGCGAGGCCGGGGTCGTCCTGCTGCGGGGCGCGCATCAGCGGCGCGCCGCTGGGCCAGCGTCCCATGAGCTTTGCTGCCAGGCTCGTAGCCGTCATTCCGGCAAACGCGGGCAGGCCGCGCAACCGAGCCGCTTCGCGTTCCATGAACTCGCGAAAGGCCTTGACGTCCTGACGCAGCCGACGGAAGACCACATAAGAGCCGTTGCGGCCCCAGACCGGCGTGGTCGCGCGTGGGCCCCGTGCCGGTGGCACAGGATCGCGAGGATGCAGGGAGCTCTGGCGGTTGTAGCCGAAGACGAACTGGCCCGGCCACACCAGCGGCTGCCCGGGACGGCTGAATTCCGGCAGGAATTCATCGTCCTGCAGAACCGACGCATCGAAAATCCGCTCGGTGAAGAATTGCGGCGGATCTACGCCATGGAGACCTCGAACGCCGGGTTGAGAGACGCCGTCCTTGAATCCGAAGTGCTCGTGTCCGCGCAGCGCGTCCGGCAGGACGCGGCCAACTTGATCCCAGATGAGCGTGAGAGGCACGATGCCGTGTGCCCGCGCCGACTCACGAATGAGTGCGCGAATGCGTTTCACGCGCGCGCCGGCCTGGTTGGGGTCGTCGCTGGCGATGATAACCAGGACGTCGGCCTCGTGGTCGTGCGCGCCCACTTTCCAGTCGATCGGCCTGCCATCGTCGTCAACGGGATCGTTCAGGAGGACGGCGGTGCGGGCGAGCCCGCTCTTGAAATGCGGATCGGTGAACTGCTCGACCTCGGCGTCCGAGGTGAGCCGGCGAAGCGCGTTGGCCGACAAGGCGAGGTTGACCCAGGTTGCCGACAAACCGGCGGGATCCCGGCCCCGCCGTTTGCGCATCGATCGGAACAGCTGATTGAACGCATGGACCTCGGCCACCGAGCTCACCCTCGGCGCCATGGCGCTCAACCAGTGCCGCGTGCCGGCGAGGCCGCTGGGCGTCGGGTCCATCGCGAAGAACAGGAACCGCTGACAGTCCTTGCGAAATCCCGCCAGGGAATTGCCCTGGATGTCGTCGACATCCAGGACTTCTTCGTTCATTTGCGTGGCCGCCATGCCGCGTACCTAGTCGCGCGACGCCTTGCGCGTCGGCAGCCCCGTGGCGCGTGGGGCCGCCGCTGCTCCGTCGTTCCGACTGTCGGGGGCCGCGTCGCAGGTGAAGCCCTGGTTCTGGAACGAGCCCTTGCGGCAGACCAACGCGAACAATCCGACGTGGACGTTTTCCGCGAGCTGGCCGCCGAAGCGGATCGGATCGTTACCGATGCGCAGGTCGCCGACGACGAACCCGGCGTCTACCGGAACCTCGTAGACGAGGTGCAGCCCCATGCCGAAGGTCTGTCCAGGGGCCGCGGGCGTGCCGCGAACGAGCTTCCAGAAGTTGGCAACCGGGGCGCCGTTCCGGTTGATGCCGTCGTTGCTGAAGCGCGTGATGTAGAGGGCGACGGGGTTACGCAGGCTGATCGCGTCGCCGTGGCGCGCCAGCGCGTTGACCTGGGCGCCGATCTTGGGATCGCTGGCGCGACCGTCCTCACCGAAGTCGGCGCAGTTGATCAACTCCGAGGGATCGGTGATCGGCGTACCGTTCGCGCGCTTGCGCAGGATGCACGCCTGCGCCGCGATCATCACTTCCGCGAACAGGTTGTTGTTGGGCTGGATCAGATGCACCGCCCCGAACCGGGTGTTCCATTTGTTCGTCGGCCGATACTGGATGCCGACGATCAGATCCTCGATCTTCACCGCGGCGGCCTGGGCGGGATCGACCAGCGTCTTGTAGATCGAGAGCAGCTTGTCGCGGTCGGTGCGCGCCAGAAAGTCGTAATACTGCGTGGTTTCGCAGGTAAAGCTGACGCGAGTGATCTTGTTCGCGCTGTTGCGCATCACGTGCCATTCCAGATACTCGTCCTGGAATCGTTGCCGCGCGTTTGCGCCGCCCTCGGCCATCTCGAAGGCTTGCATCGGATCCCCGGGAAACGCATTCTTGACCAGCCGGGGAAACGCCGGCCAGTCGATGCACGGCTCGTCGTGCGGGTCGTCTGTCTCGACCAGGAGCGGATGATAGAATTGCGCGTTCCCCGCCCCAACGAACGACTTGTTGGAGTTCACGCCCTCCTCGAAGAAACCGGCGACCGTGGCACTCCAGGCGTCACGCTGCTGATCGGTGATGAAGTCGGTGGCGAAGGCTGGTGGATCGAATCGGGCCTGAAGCGGCATCTGGACTCCTCGACGGGATGCGGGTTCCCGATAATCGTGCCGATCAGCAGCGGCTGACTAGTGAAAGCCGGCTATCGTAACATTCTCGGCAGATCCACTTCATAGAATTACAGTCGGCGGAAAAGTGCGAGGGATGCGATGTGTCGGTCCATGTGTTCGAATCGCACACGCCCGAGCAGTATCGACCTTTCTCCGGAGTCCGCCTAACCGTCTGAGAGCTACCGACCGCCGCGAAGCGCTGAAAATTCCAGCTTTGGGCAGCACGGCTTTCAGGAGGCTAAGGACTGAAGATCCACCACAGTCCTGGCGGCTTACCGCGTTCGCGAAGTCCAAAACGGTCACCAGGTGGCGTTCCATTTCTAATCAGCAAAATATAGGTCCCGCAGCACCGACGTGTTGTCATCGTCACGTGGACGCCAACGACGCTCGACACGTTGCTGATCCGCAGGGCTTCATCAAGGGCAACCGCATGGCGGTTGCTGGCATCACCGACCCCGCCGAGCGCGCCGATCTCATCGCCTATCTGGAAAGGCCACGATGAAGGGGAATCCCGAAGACAAGAAGTGACCGCTCGGGAGGAGCATTACTCCTCTCTCGTCGTGCAGTGTGGAGCGACCGGTATGTCCACACTTATGGCGTTTATCGCGACGCAACTTGGTTGTGCGCTAAAACGCCCGAACGACCCGCCGCTGCAACTATCTCCTGAGTGATTACGGCGCCTTGACGAGCTGGCCGCCATCAACGACCTCAATCTCAAATGGCTCGAACACTGGCGCGCTCCTGCCTTTGATGGTGTAGCGACCGGCGCCGAGAGCCTGCTTCTTCGCGCCACACTGAAAGGTAACGAGTTCTGCGCCTCGAAAGATATTCCAGCAGTCGTCTCCAGGCCATGCGAACTCAAAGACGCCGCCCATCACCACGCGAGTCAATGACCCGTCCTTGATGTCAACTGTGCGAGGGGTAAAAACTGGCGCACTTCTGCCTTTGATGGTGTAGCGACCGGCGCCGAGAGCCTGCTTCTTCGCGCCACACTGAAAGGTAACGAGTTCTGCGCCTCGAAAGATATTCCAGCAGTCGTCTCCAGGCCATGCGAACTCAAAGACGCCGCCCAGAGAAATCTGCGTGGGTGTTCCTGACTTGATGTTCACGTCGAAGGGTATGAACACTGGCGCGCGTCTGCCTTTGATGGTGTAGCGACCGGCGCCGAGAGCCTGCTTCTTCGCGCCACACTGAAAAGTAACGAGTTCTGCGCCTCGAAAGATATCCCAGCAGTCGTCTCCGGGCCAGGAGAACTCGAGCCCGCTCGCCGCCAGGCTGCCATCCGGCATCGAAGGTGTCCGCAGGGGTGTCGTCCCAGCACCGCCGGCAGGCGGTAACGCCGCCTGCTTAGAGGGCTGGGACGAAAGGGACGACTGGGTGATCTCCGCCGCGCGCTGATCGCCATTCCGAGTCCGCGAATAGCCATACGTAACCAGTGCGGCGGCACCGACGACGAGCGCGACGACGGCGGCGACGCGAGGGCGTCGCCACGAGAATTGCGCAGGCCCCGTCGACATATCCGGTGGCGTGGTGGCGGTGCTCGACGGTGGTTCAGGACGGTCAGCTGTGTTCGGTGCGCCTAACCCCAGGCGCTTGACCATTTCTCCGATATCCGACTCCCATGTGCTGTGGCCAAGCTCGAATCCGTTGCGGTAAGACAGATCCTTGAGATCGTCGGGCAACCGCTCGGGTGAAGGAACCTGCGCGCCCTGCAGAAGCACCGGGATAACCGGAATGTTGCGTTTGAGGGCGGCCGCGATTTCTTGACGCACGAGATCTGTTGGACTCTCGAGCCGCCGTGTGTCTGAGCCGTCCTTCGCGTCCAGCCACCCCGGTCCGATCAGCGCGAGCATCACATCGCAGGAACCTAAGCGCTCTTGAAGCACCTGACGAAAGTCCCGCCCCAGCGCAATGCTGTCTACGTCCATGAAGACGGCGTCCTTCCCCAGCAGCCTCACGAGCTCGAGAGACAGTGCTCGAGCCTGACCTTCGGAGTCTCCTCGCCGGTAGCTGACGAACACGGCACCCATGGGACCTCCCGGTCTACACCCTCACGGCCGTTCAAGAACAGAACTCTGACCGCAGAGTGGTTCTGGAAACCACAGCTCAGGAGCACATTTGAACCAACCACCACGCGAATTTTCGCAGCGCATTTTGTTGTCGGTCCGACGTAGTTTTTCACAACCACACCGGGATGGGCGAGCCCTATTCCTACCTAATGAAAAGTCGCGAAGTACTTACCTATCCGTCCTTAGGTGGCTCGAGTGTAAAGCTTCGTGGATGTCGGCCGTTTGTCGTAGCGGATTCGCAAACGACGGAATTGATAGAGCCGGGGCGAGCGTCACGGCTCTGGCGCACCCGATCCGCGCCCTGGCGTGGGACGTTACCTCACGGCTGGAGTAGGTTCTACGCTCGCTAATATCGGCGAGATTAGCGAGTTATGCCGAGACGACGTCGCACATGCGTCGCACAGAAACCTATTCACAGTGCGGTGACGGTCGACGCACTCGACGAGGAAATCGTCGGGAAAGGCCCGTCCCTACGGGCTTTGTTGATGGTGCGGAAGCGGGGATTTGAACCCCGATGAGCTTGCGCCCACTAGCTCCTGAGGCTAGCGCGTCTGCCAGTTCCGCCACTTCCGCAGTGGAGTTCTTGAGGGGCAGGAACGGACATTATAATCGATCGATGCACCTCAGCGTTGCCCGCCTATGTCTCGATTGCCAGGAGATACACGACGCCGACCGCTGCCCGGTCTGCACATCAGAGGCCTTCGGATTCATCACGCGGTGGATCAATGTCGATCCGGCGCCGCGGCACGTCTCCCCGACGGACACGCGTGCAGATGCCTCCAGGATCGACGGCTATCGCGAAATGCTCAACCCGCAACCTCAGGGATCCAGAACGGCGAGCTGGCTTCGCCGCGGAGGCATTCTGATGGCCGCGGGATATCTGGCGCGATGGGGCTGGTTGGCTTCCCAGCAGAAGCGCACGTCTCAACGGCCTTCGGCCGGTGACCACTGAAACCCGAACGTTGCCGCACGCCGCGGTGCTGTGGTTCCTGCTGTCGCTGTTCGCGCTCCGCGTCCTCGGCCAGCTGCTCGTGGCCGCCGGGCTGGGGCCGTTCCTGCCGCCGATGGACGAGTGGCAATCCGGTCTGTTGCCGTACCCGCTGCTGCTCGCAGCGCAGATACTGATTGTCGGAGCTCTGGTGACCGTCTGCGTGCAGTTCTCGCGAGGAGCGGATACGTCGTGCGCCATCACGGCCGGCATGCAACGCCGTTGTGGATCATTGGATGGATCGACGCGGCGGGAATGATCGTCCGCGACTACCTACTGCGGCGTGATGCGATCCCGGTCGTCTTTCACATCATCCTTGCGACGTTTCTCCTCGTCGTCGCGCACCATCACCGCACCCATCGCACCTAGTGGACCCGTCGCACCCATTGCACCTGTTGCACCCGTCACATCCGGGCCCGGACTATACTCGACGCTTCCACGATCCCTACGTTCCCCACAATCCCTTCGTGTAATCTGATCGCAAGGAGTCCCGCCATGGCCAAGCGCCGTCTGTTGAAGTTCGTCCTGAGTCTCGTCATCCTCTTTGTCGTCCTCGGGATTGTGGCCGTCGTCGGCGCATGGATGGTTGTCGGGCGAGGTCCGTCTGTCCCTGACCACTCCACGCTGGTGCTGCGGATAGGCGGCGATCTCGTGGAGACTCCGCCCAACGATGTCCTTGGCCAGTTGACGGGCGGTGTGCGCGCGCAGACCGTCGGGGGCTACGTCGAGGCGCTGCGGCGCGCGAAAAGCGACCCGCGCATCGACTCGGTGCTGATTATCCCGACACCTTTCCAATCGCCGTTCTGGGGAAAGGTTCAGGAAATCCGCGACGCCGTGCTCGACTTCCGCAAGTCGGGCAAGCGCATTTCCGCCTATCTCGAATATGCCGGCGAGCGGGAGTACTACCTCGCGACCGCCGCCGAGAAGATTTACCTCGTGCCCACGGGCAGCCTCGACGTCACGGGCATTGCGACCTATGAACTGTTTCTGAAGGGCATGCTGGACAAGGTGGGCGCGCAAGCCGACTTCGAGAAAATCGGCGAGTACAAGACCGCGCCCAACCAGTTGACGCAGACGACCTTCACCCCGGCGCATCGCGAGATGACCGAGTCGCTGTCGCGCAATATGTACGAGCAGCTCGTGCTCGGCATCGCCGAGACGCGGAAGAAGAAAGCGGAAGACGTGCGGACGATGATTGACGAGGGCCCATTCCTCGCGCGCGACGCCGTACGGATGGGATTGGTCGACGGACTCGCATACGAGGATCAGCTCGATGATCAGGGAGCCGTCAGCAAAAGCGGCACCGTCGAGGGACAGGCGTACGCCCGCGTGCGGCGCCGAACGGCACCGCGCAGCGCTCCGCGAATTGCTGTCGTCTACGTCAGCGGCATCATCAACTCGGGAGAGAGCGGCTTCGATCCGCTGAACGGAGAGGTGGCCGGATCCGCTCCACTTCTCAAGGCGATCCGCTTGGCCCGCGCGGACAACAACGTTCGCGCGATCGTCGTGCGCATCGACAGTCCTGGCGGCTCCAGTGTGGCGTCCGATGTCATCTGGCGCGAGCTGACGGTTACAAAGGAAGAGAAACCCTCGAGGCCGCTCGTGGCGTCAATGTCGGACCTCGCCGCGTCAGGGGGGTATTACGTTGCGATGGCGGCGCCGAGCATCGTCGCGCAGCCGGGAACGCTGACCGGATCGATTGGAATTTTCGGCGGCAAGTTCATCACCGGCGGCGTGTTCGAGAAGGTGGGCGCGAACATCGAGTCGGTCATCATCGGCCGCAACGCAGGCATCGAATCGCCGGAGCGCCAGTTCACTGACAGCGAACGCCAGAAGCTTCGTGAACAGATTCGCGATTTCTACAATGGCTTCATCCAGAAAGTCGCTGCGTCGCGCAAGTTATCGGTCGAGCGTGTCGATCAGCTCGCGCAGGGTCGCGTCTGGACCGGCGCGCAGGCTCGCGAGCGCGGCCTGGTCGACGCCCTGGGCGGGCTGGATCGTGCGATTGCGCTCGCGAAGGAACGCGCCGGCATCGCGGCCGATACCGAGGTCGACGTCGTGACATACCCGGCGAGGAAAACCCTGGCCGAGTTATTGATTGAACAGTTGAGCGGAGCGGGAAGCGATGGACAGATCGACGCGCTGCTCTCGCTCGCGTCGGGTCTTCGCACGGCCGAACGTCGAGCGCTGGGTTTACTGACAGCACCGGCCAGGCTGTTTCGGCCGGGCGAGCCACTGGCGTTGATGCCCGTGAGCTTCCTGCGCTTTTAGGAGGAGCTTACGCCGTACGTGCCGACTTACCCGACCGCACGCTTTAGTGCCTCGGGATCGATGTCGATCTTCATCTTCGTGCGTGCCTTCTCCATGTACGTCTGGTAGAAACGCGAGCGCCGTTCGCCGAGCATCTCCATGCGGAACTTGTCCTTCGCCATCGCGTAATCGGCAGCGCTGACGTCCTGGCGCGACGCCACTCTCACGATCGCCGCCCCTTGCGGGGTCGCGATCGCATTGGTCACAGTTCCGACCGGCGACGAAAACGCGACGGCTTCGATCTCGGGACTGCGGCCGATGTTGGGGATCACGCCGTCGCGCGCGATCGGATCCGTCGTCACAGCTTCGAGGCCTGCAGCCTTGGCGGCCGCCTGGAAGTTTGCGGCTGTCTTCAATTGTGCCGCCAGCGCGTCGGCGCGTTGTTTTGCCAGCGTCACTGACCGCTCCTGAATCACATCGTCGCGGACGCGGCTGCGCACCTCGTCGAGCTTGGGCAGATACGAGTCCTGTTTGCCCGACACGTAAAAAATCACGCGACCCGTGGGCCCGGACAGCGGCTCGCTCACCGTGTTCTCCGCGAGATCGAACGCCGCCATCGAGACAGGAGACTGCGGGCCAAGCCCATCAATCATCCCACCGCGCGCGAAATAACCCGATTCCTCGATTTTGAGGCCGCGCGAGGCCGCCGCCGTCTCGAGCGTCGCGGGCGTCTTTGCTTCGGCGATGATCGCGTTCGCGTGCTGAGTCGCCTGCTCTTCCGCCTGTTCGCGCAGCAGGGCTGTTTCGATCTCCTGATACACGGCCGGATCGCTCACCGCCCGCACGATCGCGGGCTTGCGATCGGTCAACTTGATGATGTGATAGCCGAACTCTGTCTTGACGAGATCGCTGATCTCGCCCGGAGCGAGCGCGAATGCGGCGGTGTCGAACGCAGCGACCATCCGCCCGCGCGAGAAATAATCGAGATCGCCCCCTTGCTGGGCATTGGTTTCGTCCTGCGAATATTTCTTCGCGAGGCCGGCGAAATCGGCACCTGATTTTGCTTCTTTCAAAATCTCCTCAGCCTGCTTGCGCACGGCCGCGTCATCTTTGCCTTCGGTCGCCAGGAGGATGTGGCTCGCGCGAATCTGTTCGGGCGTGGTGTATTTGCCGAGCTGATCGTTATACGCGCGCTCGACGTCTTCCTTGGACACCTTGATGCGGGTCGCGAGATCCGCCGGGTCGATGCGTACGTATTTGACTTTCCGTCGGTCAGGTATGCGGTACTGCTCTTTGTTCTTGTCGTACTGCGCGGAGACATCGGCGTCGCTCGGGTTCACCTGCGCTTTGAAGTTATCGGCGAGTACGGCAACGACATCGAGCGTCACTTTCTCGTTGCGGCGCTTGTATTCACGCTCGAGGTCGGCGTCCGACACCGTCATCCACTCGGTCAGCCCGGCGCGGAACTTGTCGAGCATCAGGCTTTCCCGCACCGACTGTTCGAAGTCGGCCGGCAACATCGGAGGGTTTTGCTGCGCAAGGAGCGCGCGATACCGGTCCTCACCAATAAACTGCCCGTTCTGCTGCAGGCCGGGAATCGCGACGATCTGCGCGCGGACTTCCGCATCGCTCACCGTAATGCCGGCGCGCTCCGCCTCGGCCAGCTCCGCTTTCTCCTGAATCATCTGCTGCAGAACCTGCTGCGGCACCTGCATCTGCTGAAGGATGTCGTCGGTCAGATTTCCGCCATACGACGAGCGGTAGGCTTGGACCTGCGCCATGTAGCGCCGTCGAAAATCAGTCACCGAAATCGATCGCGAATCGATCGTGGCCAGGCGATCTGCAGGCAACCCCATGCCCTGGTCGATGCCGGTGTACTCTGCAGGAATGTAAAGCCAGACGAAGGTGAGGACGACGAGCGCCAAGCTCCACTTGAGCCAGCCCTTGTGGCGCCGCATCCGATCAAGCATGGTCATTACGAGGTCAAACCCCTCAGAAATTACGTGTGTGGCCGATAAGACGAACAGTTGAAGCTGATTATCGTAGCATCGACTCTGAAACGGCGGGCATCAGTGGTTTTGGTTGGACGACCTAGGAGCAACACCACCGTTCCCGAAGGCGAAAGCGGCGTTGGACCCTATGGTAGTATTTACGTTGTATATAAGGACTTACGGGAGTTTGCCTTCTCACGAAGATGCCGGGAGCACCGCGCACCAATCCATCCGCTACGCGCGGCGCTCAGGCGGATCTGGCCGCCCGTCTCCAACAAACGGCGACCGGTCTAGAGGACAGGCTGAATCGCCGAGACACGCTCATTGAATTGATTCGATCGGTCAACGGCACGCTTGATCCATCCGAGATAGGCGATGCGCTGCTCGGTCAGGCGGCCGAATGGTTTCCTGCCGACGGCCTCGTCGTCGCGATAGAGGACGGGTCGCGTCGGCTTCCCGCTGATTGGCCGCGAACGGACGATCGGCGCCCTGATCGCGCTCGATTCGTCGCCGTCCAAGGACATTCCCGCGGTCAATGCGATCGGTTGAAACTAGTCGCCGATCTGAAGGTCGGCACACGAAGCGAGTCGCCGGCATGAAGGCCGGCACTACGAAAACGCTGGGTACGTAGTGCCGACCTTCAGGTCGGCCAAGGAGTTCACGTGAGTCTTCGTTCGGTCTTCTCACTTTTTTCGAGCGATCTTGCCATCGACCTCGGCACCGCGAACACGTGCGTGTACGCGCGCGGCAAGGGCATCGTGGTCAACGAGCCGTCGATTGTGGCGATCAACAAGTTGAACGGGCGCGTCGAGGCGGTTGGGCGCGATGCCAAGGAGATGCTCGGCCGCACGCCGGGCAATATCGTGGCGATCAAGCCGATGAAGGACGGCGTCATCGCCGACTTCGAAGTCACCGAGAAGATGCTCACGTATTTCATCAAGAAGGCGCACAACCGCAATGTGTGGGTCCGTCCGCGCATCGTCATCGGCGTGCCATCGGAGATTACGCAGGTCGAGAAACGCGCCGTGAAAGACAGCGCGTACCGCGCCAAGGCGAGCGAAGTGCACCTGGTTGAAGAAGCGATGGCCGCGGCGATTGGCGCCGGCATGCCCATTACCGAGCCCTCGGGCAACATGATCGTCGACATCGGCGGCGGGACCACCGACATCGCGGTCATCTCGCTGGCGGGCATCGTTTACAGCAAGGCCGTCCGCGTGGCGGGCAACGAGATGGACGAAGCCATCATTCAATACATCCGGAAGACCTACAACCTGCTGATCGGCGAGCGCACGGCCGAGCAGATCAAGATCGAGATTGGCTCCGCCTATCCACTCGAAGAGCGGATGACGATGGAGATTAAGGGCCGCCACCTGATCGAGGGCGTTCCGAAGACCATCACCATTACGGACGAGGAAATCCGAGAAGCGCTCACCGAGACGGTCAACGTGATCGTCGACGCCGTGCGCGTCGCGCTCGAGCGGACGCCGCCGGAACTGTCCGCCGACATCGTCGACCGCGGCATCGTGCTGACCGGCGGAGGCTCGATGCTGAAAAATCTCGACAAGCGCTTGCGCGAGGAGACCGGGCTGCCCCTGGCCATGGCGGAAGATCCGCTGTCGTCGGTCGTCCTGGGCGCCGGCAAGATGCTGTCTGACTTCAATCTGTTGCGGAAGATTTCAATCGATTAGGGCCGCTTGCAGGTAATGCCCGTCACCGATTTCCGACAGCGCACGGCGATGCTTTTCATCGCTGTGGTGCTTGGGCATGTCATTCTGATCTCGGCGCAAGTCACCTCGAGCGCCGGCGTGCCGCTGCTCGAGGTGGTGACCTTCGGTGCGTTCGCCGAAGTGCAGCGCGGCGCTGCGGGTCTGACCGGCAGCATCCGCGACGCATGGAGCGGCTACGGGAACCTCCGCCACGTCCGCGCGGAGAACGAAGAGCTCAGACGAAAGCTTGGCGAGCTGCAGGTGCAGTTCCAGCAGGAACGCGCGCGCGCAGAGCGCGTTCGTGATTTGGAGAGCCTTCTCGGGTTCAAGCAACAACTGCAGGTCGACACGATCGCGGCAGGCGTGATCGGCGCGAGCGCCAGTCTGGATTTTCGCGGCATCACAATCGATCGCGGTACGAGTCAGTCCGTGACCGCCAACATGGCGGTGATTGGCCCTGCCGGGCTCGTCGGGCGCGTCGTGACGCCGACCGCGCATGCGTCGAAGGTGCAGCTCGTGATCGATCGGAACGCTGCAGCGGGCGCGCTGGTGGAACGATCGCGCGCGCAGGGCATCGTAGTCGGCTCCGGTGCCGACATGCTGCGGATGGACTTTGTCCCGGCGACGGCCGACGTCAAGGACGGCGACACCGTCGTGACATCAGGCGTCGACGGTATTTATCCCAAGGGCTTCGTCATCGGGAAGGTCGAGCAGGTCAAAAACGGCAACGGCATCTACAAGGCCATTCGCGTGCGTCCTTCGGTCGAATTCAACAAGCTGGAAGAGGTGCTGGTGGTTAAGACGCCGCCTGCCCCTCGCGGAGACGGCTCGTGAAGGCGGCAGGCATCGCGCTCGTGATCATCATCGCGTTGGCGCTGCAGACGTCGCTTGCGCGCTTCCTGACACCCGGCGGGGGGCTTGTCGACTTCGTGTTCATCGCGGTCGTCTACATTGCGCTCAGCAGCGGAGCCACGGCAGGGATGATTGCCGGGGCCATCGCCGGATTGTCGCAGGATGCGCTGGCGGCGTCGGGCACGTTGAGCATTGTCATCGGAGCGGGCGCCGTCAGCACGCGCAGCATCATCGGCATCGGCAGCCTTGCGAAGACGGTTGTCGGGTTTTTCTCGGGGATCGTCGGTAGCCAGTTCATCGTCGCCCGGCCGCTTCCCAGAGCGCTGGTGTTCTTCACAGCAACGGTCGCCCATGCGATCATATTCGTCGGGCTGTACCTGGTCATCGACCGTGGATACACGCAGGCGACGCCCGGCGCGATTCTCAGCCAGGCAGGCGCCAATACGTTAATCGGCGTGCTCGTTTGTCAGATCTCCGATTACCTGCCGACCTTTGTCGATCGGCGACGGTCGATGGGCGGCGGGATGCGGATCAATCGGCGGCAGCACTACTGACTCTCTCGACTAGGGATTGGGATTGGAGATTAGGAGTTAGCCATGGCGGACTTCACAGCACCCATCGAAGATCGACGGAGCCTCACGACTCGTCTCGTCGTGCTACAGGTGGCCTTTGCCGTGGTGTTCACCATTCTCGCGTTCGGCTTCTGGTACTTGCAGGTCGTTCAGAACGAGAAGTTCAAGGAGCTGGCCGAGAACAATCACCAGCGCACCATCGCGCTGCGCGCGCCGCGCGGTGTCATGTTCGATCGCAACGGCGAGGTCCTGGTCGAAAACCGCAGCTCGTTCACCATCTCTATCGTCCGCGAGCACACCAGGGATCTCGACCGGACGGTCCGCGTGCTTTCCGAGGTCGCCGGCCTCGATCCGAAGTACGTGCACGATATCGTCAAGCGCCATCGCAGTGAACCAACCTACCGTCCAATCGTGATTGTGGACGACGCGTCGCTCGCGCAGGTGGCGGCCGTGCTGGCGCGGCGCCTCGACACCGAGCTGCCGGATGTCCAGGTCGAAGAAGTGCCGACGAGGCAGTACCCCGCGGATGCCTTTGCCGCGCACTTGTTTGGATATGTCGGCGAGGCGAGTGAAGGGCAAGTCGAAAGCGACGGCCTGCGAAGCGGCGCGATCGTCGGGCAGGCCGGCGTCGAAAAAATCTACAACAAGCTGCTGATGGGCGAGGACGGCGCGCGCCTCGTCAAAGTGAACAGCATGGGGCGCGAGATCGACCTCGTCAAAGAGATTCCTGCGACGGGCGGTCGCCGCGTGCAGCTGACCATCGACAAGGATTTGCAGCGCGCTGCAGAAGAAGGATTCAAGGCCGGCGGCTTCAACGGCGCCGCGGTTGTGATGGATCCCCGAACAGGCGAAGTGCTCGCGTTCACCAGCCGGCCGGGGTACGACCCAAACGATTTCGCCGCGGGCATTGATCGCGCGACGTGGGCCGGACTCAATACGGATCCGCTCAAGCCGCTGCAGAACCGGGCGATCCAGGGCCTCTACTCGCCGGGCTCCACGTTCAAGATTGTGGTGGAAATCGCCGCGCTCGAAGAGGGGATCATCAAGCCCGACTTCAGGGTCCACTGCGGCGGCAGCGCGGTGTTCTTTGGCCGGCCATTTCAATGCTGGAAAAGAGGGGGGCACGGCAGCATCGATATGCGCCACGCGCTGGAACAGTCATGCAACGTGTATCACTACACGATTGGCAACATGGTGGGCGTCGACAAGATTCACAAATGGGCGACGCTCCTGGGGCTGGGAGAGAAAACGGGCATCGATCTTCCGAACGAGATCGAAGGGCTCGTGCCGTCGACAGAATGGAAGCGGCGGCGGTACAACGAGAAGTGGTACGCAGGCGAAACCATTTCGGTCTCGATCGGACAGGGGCAGGTGTCGCTGACGCCGATCTCGCAGGCCGTCATGATGTCGACCGTCGCCAACGGCGGCACACGGTTCGTCCCGCAACTGCTCAAGGCCACCGACGAAGGCCACGGCTGGCAGCCCGTCAAGCCTCATCCGCCGAAGTCACGCGTGCAATTGAAGCCGGAAACGATCGCCGCGGTCCACGATGGCCTCTATCTGGTGGTCAACGGCGCCGGCACCGGCGGGCGCGCGCGCATTCCTGGCAAGGATGTCTCGGGGAAGACAGGTACGGCGCAGGTCATTTCGCTGCAGGGCGGAAAGAAAGCCGCGGGACGCACGGATCGCGACCTCCGCGATCACGGTTGGTTCGTTTTCTTCGCGCCGCGTGATAACCCGGAGATTGCGGGCGTCATATTCGGCGAGCACAACGAGCACGGCGCGACGTCCGCGCCCGTGGCGAAGTACATCATGGAGACCTACTTCAACAAGAAGGAAGGCAAGCCGCTGCCGAAACTTGCGGTGCCGCCGCCGGAGCCGAATCAAGTGCCCGACGAGCCACCGGCGCCCCAGCCCGCGCCGGCGATCGTCGCCGTTCAACCTCGTCCAGGCGCGCCGCACGAAGTCGGAGGCTTGCCCCGCCGCCCCGTCCGCCCAAGCGCGGAGCGCGAAGCCGGAAGCGACGCGCGAGGTCCGCGCGTAGGCGGAAACTGACATGTTGGAACGCCGCTTGTACCTGCATCTCGATTGGCTCCTGCTCGGGGCCATCGTGTGCCTGACGACAATCGGCGTTGCGATGATCTACAGCACGACCGGCAGCTGGCGGCTGCCGACCACGCAGATCTACGCGATCCTCATCGGCGCGGTGGCGTTTGGGATCTGCCTGATGATCGACTATCGCGCATTGACCGACAAATCACACTTCATCTACCTGACGCTCCTGGGGCTGCTGATCTACGTACTGCTCTTCGGCACGTCGGCGGGCGGCGCGCGCCGATGGATATCGCTGGGAGCGTTCAACCTTCAGCCGTCTGAATTCGCCAAAGTCGGCGTGGCGCTGGTCCTCGCGAAGTTCTTCGGCGAGAACCGCCGCGGCGCGCCGACGACGGGCGATCTGTTGATCGCTGGAGCGCTCGCAGGCCTGCCGCTCATCCTGATCGCGCGCGAGCCCGACCTCGGAACCGCGGTGACCGTTGTCCCAATCTATCTCGGTATCGCATATGTGGCAGGGATGCGGACCCGTATCATCGGCATCCTCGCCGTCGTCGCCATCATCGCTGCGCCGATCGCGTGGAATTACGCGCTCAAGCCGTATCAGAAAAGCCGCGTCGAGACGTTCCTCGACCCCTCGCAGGATCCGAGGGGCGCCGGCTACCAGCAGATTCAGGCCCAGATTACGGTTGGATCTGGCGGACTGACCGGCAAAGGGTACCGGAAGGGCACACAGGGCCAGCTGAGGTTCCTGCCGGTCGCCCACAATGACTTCATTTTTTCTGCGCTGGCCGAAGAACAAGGTTTCGTCGGTGTGCTTTTAGTGCTCAGCCTGTATCTGCTGGTGATCTGGCGCTCGCTCGACGCGGGACGGCTGGCCAGGGATCGGCTGGGTGTGTATCTCGTGCTGGGACTGCTCTCAAGCTTCACATTTCAGGTGATCTACAACATCACGATGTCTGCCGGCCTCGCGCCGGTCAAGGGTTTGACGCTTCCGTTGTTGAGCTACGGCGGGTCGTCGATGATCGCCACGCTGGCGAGCTTCGGCCTGATTCTCAACGTCCGGATGCGCCGATTTACTAACTAGCTATCAGCTCTCAGCTGTCAACTCTCAGTCTGATGGCTGATTGCTGAAAGCTCACAGCTACACGGATCGGTTCTTATGAGCAACGCTTTGCGAAAATTGCTGTACGTGCTTCGCGCGCTCTGCTCGTCGGCCACGGCCGATCCGGAATGGAGCTTCGCGAATGCAGAAGGAAATGATCATCTCGGCCGGCGGGCACGAGACGATGGTCGCGATCCTCGAGGAAGATCTCGTTACCGAGATTTTCGTCGAGCGCGAGCGTCATCGGGGAGTCGTCGGCAACATCTACAAGGGCCGGGTATCGAAAGTGCTCCCCGGCATGCAATGCGCGTTCATTGATATCGGGCTCGAACGCGACGGCTTCCTGTATGTCTCGGACGTCGTCAACACGATCGAGGAATTCGATCGCCTCGATTCCGACGACGAGGAGGACGGCGGCCACGCCAAGGGCGTCGGCCTGCCCGCCGTAGCGCAGCGCGCGGAGGCGGGCGATCGCGGGAAAGGGCGCGATCGGGGCCCCCAGCCCAAAATCGAAGAACTGCTGAAGGAAGGACAGGAGATTGTCGTCCAGGTGGCGAAAGAGCCCCTGGGCACAAAGGGCGCGCGACTGACCTCGCATGCGTCGCTTGCCGGCAGGTTTCTCGTCTTCATGCCGACCGTCGATCACGTCGGCGTCTCCCGTAAGATCGAGTCGCGCGACGAGCGCAACCGGCTGCGCGGCATCGTCAAGAAATTCCGAGAAGAGCACGGCTTTGGCGGCGGCGTCATCATCCGAACGGCGGCGGGCGGGCGGCCCGAAGCCGACATCCTGAGCGACCTCGATTACTTCAACGACATCTGGAAGGACACGCGGCACAAGTTCGAGACCTCGCGGGCGCCAGCGGTCATCTACCGCGAGCAAAGCCTCGTGGCCAAGCTGCTGCGCGACCTGCTGACCGAGGAGTTTTCCGCCATCCGCATCGACAACCCGCAGGAACATCGGCACGTCATGGATCTGATCGCGCGCATCATGCCGAACCTGGCGTCGCGCGTGAAGCTGTACACCAAGGATTACCCGATCTTCGAGGAGTACGGCGTTCAGGCGGAGATCGACAAGGCGCTGAAGAGCAAGGTATGGCTGAAATCGGGCGGATCGATCGTGATCAACCAGACAGAGGCGCTGGTCGCGATCGACGTCAACACGGGCCGTTATGTCGGCAAGCGCACCGGCCGGCTCGAAGACACGATCGTGAAGACGAACCTCGAGGCGGTGAACGAAATCGTGCGCCAGATTCGGCTACGCGATCTCGGCGGCATCATCGTGCTCGACTTCATCGACATGGAAGAGCGGAAGAACCGCCAGAAGGTGTTTCAGGCGGTCGAGCTCGAGCTGAAGAAGGACAGGTCGCCCTCGAAACTCCTTCAGGTCTCGGACTTCGGCCTCGTCATCGTCACGCGCAAGCGCGTCAAGCAGAGTCTCGAGCGGGTGCTGACCGAGCCCTGTCCTTACTGCTCCGGCACCGGAACCATCAAATCGACGTCGACGATCTGCTACGAGATTCTGTCCGAAGTCAAAAAAATCGGCGCAGACCTGAACGGCGGCGGGGTCGTGCTGCGGGTCAACCCCGAGATCGCGCGGGCGTTGAAGGAAGAGGAGCGCGCCGTCATGGCCGACCTCAGGCAGGCGCTCGGCAAGGACGTGACCATCCGGCCGGATACGCACCTGCACCACGAGCAATTCGATTTGATGTCGTTGAGCGACCGGTACACCCACTAAGAATTGGAAGATTGAATCTATCAATGGTGACGCGTCACTATCTCCGCGTTACCGTTAAGTTTCCATTGAACGTTTGCAGCCGCAGGCTCGAGCTGGCGTCGCCATAAGTGCCGCGGACTGCGCGCGGGCCGCGGTCGCCGTCGCGGATTGGCCCCTCGCTCTTGATGGGGAAGTCGATGCGGATGCGGCCGTTGAAGGTATTGGCCTCGAGCTCGAATCCGGGCTGCTCGGGAAGCGACAGGTTGATGCTGCCTGAATGCGACTCGATTTCGTAGCGGCCGCCTTTGACGAGGCTCGTCTCCAGATCGAGATCGCCATCGAGCGTTCGGATGTGTGCGCGATCGCCGGACCAGCCGCTGATGCGCACGTCGCCGTTCACTGTATTCACGTCGAGCGCGCGAGTGTTGAGCGACTGGATCAACAAATCACCGTTGACCGTCGAGAGCGACAGCGGCGCGTCGGATCCGGCGTTGTTGATCGTGATGCCGCCCGAGACCGTCTTCGCGGCTGCAAGACGGGCGGTGCCCTCGAGCGACAGGTTTCCGCTGACGCCCTGCACGCGCACTTCGCCCTTGATGTTCGTCACCCTGATGTCGCCCGAGACCGTGCGCAGGTCGATCGTCGCGTCCGCGGGAACCTTGACGTTGAATTCAATCTCGATGCCGCGCCCGTCGCGGCGCTCGCCGTGCTCGACGCGCAATTCGACCCGGTTGCCCGTGGCATAGCTTTCTATGCTCGCGTCAGGAAGGCGCTGCTTGGCTTGTTCGGGATTCGGCGCCCACGCGTGCTTTATCGCCTCGACCTCGATCTTGTCCGCCGCACCGGGCGTGATTTGGATGTTGCCGGCGATGTTCGACAGCATCAGCGTCGTCCCCTTGGTCACCGGGAACGCGCGCGTAAACGGCTCAGTGGCTTCGACCCATCCCTCGGGGATGCGTCGCCTCTCGCGTTCGCGCGGCTTCTGACGCGGATCGCGAGGCGGCACCGGCGGCACCGGAGGGACCGGAAACTGCATTGCCATCATGCGTTCCGCTTTCGCCAGCGCATCCGCCATGATGCGTTCCTGAAAGTCCTTCCGGGCGACCTGGCGTTCGAGCAGCTTCATCTGCCTTTCGAGCTGCTTTTCCTGCAGGAGGAGGTGAATGTCGGGTGCGATGGGTGCGACGGGTGCAATCGGTGCAATCGGTGCGGCGGGTGGAGCCGGTGAGTCCGGTACAGCTGGAGCAGCCGATGGAGCTGCCGGCGGTGCGACAGGTGTCGCGGGCTCTCCGGCCTGTCGCGCCATCGCGATCTGCGGAGTCAGCGAGACGACGGACACGGCAAATATCAGCAAAGGGATGGACGTCTTCATATCTGCGGTTCCTCTCAGGACCTGGCATTCATGAGCGATACGGTTTCCTGCAGGAGCGCCACTTTCATGCGGAGGGCTTCGAGCAGGCTGGTCTGGGCCACGAACGAATTCGGATCGGATTTCAGCGCTGTGCGGCTATCGTCGATCGCACGGTCGATCGACGCGAGGCTCTGCGCGATCTCCGCGGCGACGGACGGGTCGAGCGTGCTGTCTCTGTTGACGGTCAATTGCTCGAGCGTGGCGATGGCGTTCGTGTAATGCTGCTCGGCGAGCTGCAGCTCTGACGCCGCGTTACGCACGAGGTCGGACGCCGTGCTGTCGGTACGGCCACGCCAGTACGTGCCGGTCGCTATCCAAGCCGCAGTTCCCAGCACGATCACGAGCGCCGCTGCGGCAGCGAGCTGCGGCCAGGCGGCGGCGAGCCTCCTGCGAAAAACGTTGGGACGCTCGACTTTTGCGGCGATGGCTCGCCACACCTCCGGCGAAGGCGTCAGCCGGTCGAGCGTGGCCGCCGTCGCACGGATGTCTTTCAAGTCGGCGAGCAACTCGCGGCATGCCAGGCAGCCGCGACAATGGGCGTCGATCTGGGCCTGCCGATCGGCGTCCAGCGCGCCGTCCACCGCATCGCCAAGCCATTCATTGCATTGTTCGCATGTCATACGGTTGCCGTCAGAAATACCCGCAGCTTGAGCCGGGCTTTGTGAACCTGCGATTTTGATGTGCCCTCGCTGATGCCGAGGATAGAGGCGATTTCGTGGTGCTGAAACCCCTCCACGTCGTGGAGGACGAACGCCGCGCGCGCCCCTTCGGGCAGCCGCGCAATAGCCCGCTCGAGATCCAGCCGCTTGATTCCACCCTCAGTGACCACCCTGGGTCCGGGCATCGTCTCCTCGTCGAGCGTCGTCGTGGCCCCGCGCGCCCTGGTCTGGCGATTTTTCAGGTGATCGAGACACCTATTCATTGCCAGGCGATATAGCCAGGTTCCCACTGCAGAGTCGCCGCGAAATTCCGGGAGCTTTCGATGAGCCAGCAGAAAGATTTCCTGTAACAGGTCTTCCGCATCGGCCCGGGTGCCACACATCCGCCACGCCAGATTGAACAGCCGCGTCGAATGCTGTCGATAGAGCTCCTCGAAAGCTGGCACATCAGCTTTGGACACTCGCCCACTTTAGACGAGGTCCTCCTCGCCAGGGTTGCCGCCTCTCACCATTGGAAGACTTGTAGATTGTGAGATTTACAGATTGTCGTCGGATTGAAGATTGTCGATTGGGGGATTAGGAGGCGCAGAGGGCCCGGCGGGGCGCTCGCGCTGGCCGCGAGCGGTTCTAAGGGACGCGGTGAAAATCGACGCCAGTTCGTGCGCCTCTTGCTCCAATGAGCGAATGGCGGCTGGGGACTGTAGGCCGGTGCGGCGGATGATTCGGAGGCTTTCGTCCGCCTCTTCCGCCACGATCGCGAGCTTCGAGACGAAAATCGGGCGAGTATAGCCCCGGCAGGCGGCTCGATAATTCGCCGCAACCGACGTGCTCGCGTCGATCAGTTGCCCCGCAATCTTGCGTCCCGCAATCGTGCTAGGCAGCGTTTCGCAGAACTTCGCCTACGGCGAAGTTTTCCGTTCTGGCTTTCAGTCCCTCAGATGCGTCTGACATGCATTCTTGAAAGAGCAGTTCACATGCCGAAGGCACCTCGTTATTTGTTCAATAAAGGAATCATTGAGAATCGTCATTCTAGAATCTGCCAACAATCCATCAATCTTCTATCTTCCAATCTTCAATGCAGGATTGTTCCAGCGCCGTACTGCGAAGTCTCTGACGCGTCCGGCCGACACCAAGGTACCCTCTGCGAGCAATAGTGCCCGTTTCACGAACAAGTCGCGTCCGTAGCCGCCCAATTTCCCTCCGGCGGCGATCACCCTGTGGCAAGGGACAGAGGCGTCGCGGGTCTCGCGCATGATATTGCCGACCGCGCGGTGCGCGCGTGGACGCCCGGCGGCAGCCGCAACGTCGCCGTAGGTCGCCACTCGACCGTGTGGAATACGTCTGACGACCCTGCGCACGCGCGCCGCGAAATCAGTGGTCTGCTTCATGCGAACTCGATGGGACGTCTCGTCCCATTAGCGGACATCGAACCGGAAGAACGGCCCAAAACATCCGGCAATTTTTCGGCACGTCCCTTGTAATCGTCAAATCGAACGTGGCGCAATAATCACCCGATCAACAATCGTCAATCCGACAACATTCTGGCAATCTACCAATCGCCAATCCTCCAATGCATGAGTTCAGATTTGCCATCCGGTCGTTGCTGAAAACCCCCATCGTCACCACGATTGCCGTGCTGTCGGTCGCGCTCGGCATCGGCGCGAACGTCGCGATTTTTTCGATCTTCAACAGCATGTTGTTGCGGCCCTTGCCGGTGCACGAGCCAGAAAGACTCGTCAACTTCGTGTCGCCAGGGCCGCGCAACGGCACTATTTCGTGCGGCCAGGCAGGGACGTGCGACGCCATCTTCAGCTATCCCATGTTTCGGGATCTGGAGCGCGTTCAGACGGTCTTCACGGGTATCGCGGCGCACCGTGATTTCGGCGCGAACATCGCGTATGGCGGCGTGTCAGAGGGAGGCGACTGCGCGCTGGTGTCAGGTTCGTATTTTCCGGTGCTGGGCCTCACACCGCAGATCGGCCGGCTCCTGAATCAAAATGACGATCGCCAGCCCGGAAGTGGCCGCGTCGCCGTCCTGAGTTATGACTACTGGCGACGGCGATTCGGCGAGCGGGCAGACGTCATCGGCCAGTCGATACTCGTGAACGGACAGCCGTTGGCGATCGTCGGGGTGGCTCCGCGCGGGTTCCATGGGACAACACTGCCCGGCCGTCCCCTCATGTACGTGCCGATCTCGTTGCGCGAGGCGATCGTCCCACGCTGGAAGGGGCTCGACAACAGACGCTCTTACTGGGCTTACTTGTTCGCGCGGCTGAAACCCGGCACCGAGATCGAACCGGCGCGCGCCACTTTCAACGCTCAATATCGATCGATCCTCACGCAGGTTGATGTGCCCATCCAGCAGGGAATGCGGCCGTCCATGCTGGCGCAGTTCAGAGACATGCAGATGCAGCTCGAGCCCGGCGTCCGGGGCCAGAGCCGCGCACCCGACGAAGCACGACAGCCGCTGACGCTGCTGTTTGGCGTCACCGCGATCGTCCTGCTGATTTGCTGCGCCAACGTCGCCAACCTGCTGCTCGTTCGTGCCGCCGCCCGCTCGACGGAGATCGCGGTGCGCCTATCGATCGGCGCCGGCCGCAGGCACATCATCGGCCAACTGCTTGTCGAGTCGCTGCTGCTGGGAGCAATGGGCGGCATCGGCGGGCTTCTCGTCGCACGCTGGACCCTCACTGGCATGACTGCGGTCATGCCGGGGGGCGCGGCCGAAACGATCGGCATGGACCTCGACGGCGAGATGTTTGCGTTCGCCGCGGCGCTCTCGCTCGCGACAGGGCTTCTCTTCGGCCTCTTTCCGGCGCTTCACAGCACCAGGCCGAATCTTGTCGCGGCATTGAAAGCGAATGCCGGACAGCCCTCCGGCGCGAAAGGCGCCGCGCGCTTTCGCGTGACTCTCGCAACGGCGCAGATCGCGTTGTCGATGGCGCTGCTTGTGTCTGCAGGGCTGTTCACGAAGAGCCTGCTGAACATCTCGCGGGTCGACCTCGGCCTGGACACGGACAGCATCGTCGTCTTTGGGATATCTCCGGCGATGAATGGGCACTCCGTCGTGCGCACGAGACAAATGCTCGAGACAATCGAGGACGAACTGTCGGGTATCCCGGGCGTTTCGGGCGTGGCAACCGCGCGGGTTCGCCTCATCTCGGGCGACGCATCGATGAGTGGCTTTCAGCTGCAGGGCGTCGTCGAGGGACCCGACGCGGACACGAGTGCGTTCTACAACTACGTTGGCCCTGGCTTCCTCCGCACGCTTGGCATTCCTCTCCTTGCGGGCCGTGAGTTCACGCGCGCTGACATGGAGGGAACTCCGAAAGTCGCGATTGTCAACGAGGCGTTTCTGCAGAAGTTCAGACTCGGGCCCGACGCCGTCGGGAAGCGCATGTATCGCGCCGGCCGCGGAACCGCGTTCGACATCGAAATCGTCGGCGTGTCTCGCGATGCGGCCTACGACGAGGTCAAAGAGAAGGCGCAGCCACTGGTACTTATGCCGTACCGACAGGATCCGGATGTAGCCGGAGCGCACTTTTACGTGCGCACGCGGGCGCCCGAGGACGATCTCCTGACCGCGATCCCCCGGCTCATACGCGACATCGATCCAACGCTGCCGGTGGCGAACCTTCGCACGATGAGCGCACAGGTCAACACGAACGTCTCGCTCGATCGCTTCGTCACGGTGATGTCGGCGATATTCGCGAGCCTCGCCACGCTGTTGGCGGCGCTCGGACTCTACGGAGTGCTTGCCTACACGGTGACACAGCGGACGAGAGAGTTCGGCTTGCGGATGGCGTTGGGGGCAAACGCGACGACTGTGCGGCGGCTCGTTCTGCGACAGGTGGGGTTGATGACCTGCATCGGCGCGGCGATTGGCCTGGCCTCGGCCTTTGCCATCAGCCGGGCCGCCGAGTCTCTGTTGTTTCAAATGAACGCGCGCGACCCTATAGTGTTTGCGGTTGCGACGGCGCTATTGACCGCGGTGGCACTTTGCGCGGGCCTGATCCCCGCCGGGCGCGCCGCGCGCGTGGATCCGATGACGGCGCTTCGCTATGAATAACCCGTCAGAATTGGAAGATGGGTGGATTGGAAGATTTCCAGAATGTTGCCAGATGGTTGATTGACGATTGGCAGATTACCCGGCCGGTTCTTTCAATTCGCTGCTGACTGACTCTTCGGTATTCCGCGTATTCCGACAATCTCCAATCGTCAATCTGACAACATTCTGGCAATCCTATAATCGACCTCATCTTCCAATTCTCTATTGCTCTATTTCGGCGGAGCCGGCTTGGGTGGACCCGGCTTTGCCGGTGGCGGCTTCGCCGGCGGCTTCGGCGGAGGCACCGGTTTCCGCTGGCTGCCGAACGAGCTGAACAGCACCCGAATGCCGCCTCCCGCATGGAGCCCGCCGGCTGTCACTTCAACCGGCAGTGCGCCTGTTGGTATGAATTCTTTCTTGCCGGCCGAATAGCGTACGAGCAGCCCCAGCCCGATTCTCCTGTTGAGCCGCCAGGTCATGTCGACGCCCGCGTTGTAGCCGATCACGTTCTCGCGCAGTGTCTCGGTGTCAGCGCGAGGGAATGCGAGCTCCTCGAACGGGAAGACTTCGTCCTGGAGGGAGAAGTTGAGTCGCGTCACCAACGGCTGCTGCGTGTTGAAGAACGACGGCCCGCCCGAGAGAATGAAGTCGAGCCCACCGGATGCCGGAATGACCCAGCCAACGGTGATGTGCTGTCCGTACTCGCGGCGGTTGGCGTCGGCAATTTCACCTGTCGTCGTTCGCGGCTTGTTGAATTGGAGCGGGTGCGGCACGCGGGCGGTCACGGTACCAGCCCCGCTCTGGTCGAACACCGAGAGCGCGCCTCCTGCATATAGGCCGCGCCAAACACGGACCATCGCTCCGAAGTCGTAGATCACGGACTGGGGGATCGTGCGTCCAAAGGTAAAGGAACCCTGTTCGAAGTACTGATCGAACGGCTGCTCCTGCGACACCGTCGTCGTCGATGCTTGCTGCCCGACGTTGGCCGAAATCCGCAACCGTTCCTGGGCGCCTGCCGGACCAACCGTTATGAACGCGATGGCACAAACCCCGATGAACGTCGCTCGCACTAGTTGACCCCCACGGCGTTCCAGGCGAGCTCCACCTGTGCCCGTTCGTTGCTGCCGCCGCCGTACAGATCTGACGCCGCTTGCAGCGTCGCACGGCGTGCGTCGGAGAATTGCGAGTTTGGCCCCATGAGCTGGGTGAACGCGCGGTAGAACACGCGCTCCATGCGCTCGATGTTGGCCACGCCAATGCCCGGCACGCTGATGCCGGACACCCTGTTTCGTCCGCCGGCCACTGCGAGATAGAACGCGTGCGTTCCGATCGTCAGGTTGAAGTGCACGCCGCCATCATCGGTATCGGTCCCCAGATAGCGGCGAAGGGTGTAGTGGTCGGGGTGCCCTTTGGCATTGGGGTTGTTGAGCGATCGCAGATAACCGGGAAAGGCGAGGTACACGTCCTCGGCGATCAGCCAGTCCGCCTGATCGCGGCCGCTGCCCGCCGGCTGGTAATAAAACTCAATAGCGGCGCCCATGATGTCCGAGAAAGCTTCGTTTAAGGCGCCCGGCTCGTCGCGGTAGATCAGCTGCGACGTAAAGTCGGTGACCCCGTGCGTCCATTCGTGCGCGACGACGTCGAAGCCGCCGGCGAGAAAATTCCAGGTGCGACCGTCGCCGTCGCCGAATACCAGCAGGCCATCGCAGCAATAAAAGGCGTTGTTGATATACGTGTTGACGACATCCGGCGGCTGCCGATTGGCTTCCGAGCGGGAGAGCGGGTGCACAATACTGTCGACCTCGATCTCGCTATCGTCCATGCCGTGCCGGCCGAATCGCTTGAAGTAATAGTCGTAGACAAACCCCTGAGACACATGGACATCAACGGTCGGACCGTCGGTCCAGACGTTGTCGGTGTCGGTGGCCACATCCGAATTGAAGAGCACAAGGGTTTGCAGGAACAAATTGAGTCGCGCGGGGGTGCCTGGGAACGCGAGCGTGAACGCCTCAGCCGGCCGGAGCTTGTCAACCGCTTGATACGTGGACGACGTCTGGTTCGTGCTCATCTTCCGCAGCGTGCCGAAAATCCCACTGCCTTGGCCGACGGCCGCTTGCGTATGTATGCCGTTGATCGACAGGAGAAGATCGCCTGAATCTGCCGCGACGTATACGTCGCGGATCGCCCAGTCGCTCAAGACCTTCATGCGATAGACGAGGCGGTATCCATTTTCGACAGGCAGGATGCCGAGCGTGGGATCGCCGCGTACGTTGGCGCCCGGACCAACAGCAGCCACAGCAACCGCGCTGGCGCGCTCGGGCGAGATCGACGGATTCACGTCGAGGGTAAGCGACTCATACAGCCGTCCAGTCACGCTGACGACCGCGCGTCCATCCATCTGGCGAACGACGTGGCCGCCGAACACCGGTAAACCTTCGTAGTACTGGCCGAGGCGCTCGATGGCGCGGCCGGGAATCAACGTGTCGTCTTTCAGCTGCGAGATGTTGAGCTCGCCCGAGGTCAGCATTGCATCGACACGCTCGAGGGCGGCGGGAAGCGTGTCTTCGGCGGCTGCCAGCGCGAGCGGCCGGCCGTTGCCGACAGGAGCCTGCCCGGTGATTCGTGAGCTGCCTGCAACGACGAGCGCTGCAATCGCGGCGCACGGAATGATCGTGTGGAAGCCCGGCATGGGTGCTCCTCAGATGGACAAAGAGGTCCGAAGGAGCCCCTTTCGTCTATTGGCCGCACCAGAATATCAGCAATCAGATGAATGACAGTGGAGCGATGCCTCAATCACAAATGTGAAGAAGACACCATTCTTCGATATCATCGGCCGCAGACGGTCCACGATGCGCGCTGTCGACATCATCCAGAAGAAGCGAAACGGCGGCGCCCTCACCCCAGACGAAATCCGATTTTTCGTCACAGGGGTGACGGATTTTTCACTTCCTGACTATCAGGCCGCCGCGCTGCTCATGGCCATCCTCCTTCGGGGGATGACCGCGGAGGAGACGTCGGTGTTGACCGACGCCATGGTCAACTCAGGCGTCCGGGTCGATTTGTCGGATATTCCCGGCATCAAAGTCGACAAGCACAGCACCGGCGGCGTCGGTGACAAGTCGTCGATCGTGATCGCGCCAATCGTCGCTGCCTGCGGCGGCGTCGTGCCGATGATGTCGGGGCGAGGTCTCGGGCACACCGGTGGCACCCTCGACAAGCTCGAGTCGATTCCCGGGTTCCGGACCAACCTGTCGCTGTCGGAGATGCGTGCGTCGCTGGCGGCGATTGGCTGCGCGCTGATTGGCCAGACCGCGCAAATCGCGCCGGCCGACAAGAAGCTGTACGCCCTGCGGGACGTGACCGGCACAATCGAGAGCGTGCCGCTGATTTCGGCGTCGATCATGAGCAAGAAGATCGCCGAAGGGATTGGCGCGCTCGTGCTCGACGTGAAGAGCGGCAAGGGCGCGTTCATGAAAACCGAGGCAGAGGCCCGCACGCTCGCTGAGTCGCTCGTCGCCATCGGCAAATCCGCCGGCGTGCGGACTCAGGCCGTGATCACGGCCATGGATGCGCCGATTGGACGGGCCGTCGGCAACGCGAACGAAGTAATCGAGTGCATCGAGCTGTTGAAGGGCAGCGGAAGTCCCGACCTCGTCGCGAATGCGCTAGAGCTGAGCGCGCGCATGCTGGTCGCCGCAGGAGTTGCGACCGATCGAGCCGAGGCTGCGTCCCTGTGCCAGCGCGCGATCGTTTCCGGACAGGCGCTGGAGCGGCTCGGGGCGATCATCGAGCGTCAGGGCGGTGATCCGCGGGTGATCGACGACTACAGCCGGATGCCGCACGCGTCGTCAGAGCACGTCGTCCGCGCTGCGGCCGACGGCTTCGTCACCGGACTCGATGCGTGGCTCATCGGGCGGGCGGCGGTGGTATTGGGCGCCGGCCGTGACAAAGTAGATGACGAGGTCGATCCGGCGGTCGGTATCTTGATTGCGGCGGCTGTCGGCGACGCCGTACGCGCTGGCGATGCCGTGCTGCGCGTGCGATACAAGTCCGAGCGCAGGTTGGCGGACGCCATCCCGCTCTTGATAGAGGCCGTACAGGTGGACGCGTCGCGGGCGCCACGCGTTCCGCTGATCATCGGCGAGGTGCTATGAAATTTCTGAAGGCCGACCTGAAGGTCGGCACTACGACCGTTGCGACCGTTCTTGCCGACCTGAAGGTCGGCACTACGACCGTTGCGACCGTTCTTGCCGACCTGAAGGTCGGCACTCCGACTGTTGCGACGACTGTTGCAAGCGGCCCGCGCGTCTCGTACGTAGTGCCGACCTTCAGGTCGGCCCTGGCGCTGGCCTGTCTCGCGCTGCTCTCCGCGTGCAGCCCGCAAACGTATGCGGTGAGCGATCCCGCAAAAATCGAAGCCGGCATCGTTTTCGACATCGGCGGCAAGGACGACCGCTCATTCAATGCCGCCGCGTGGAATGGCATGAAATGCGCCGAAACCGGCACGCTGCCTGACGGCACGGCCTGCGGCAGGCCCGGCCTGGGGATCGTGCTGCGCGATGTCGAGCCGGGCACGCCGGTCAGCATCGAGCCCGCGATGCGGGCGTTCGCCGAGCGCAGATACGACGTCATTGTCGGCATCGGCTTCGCCCAGGCGCCGATTCTCGACTCCGTCGCGAAGGACTATCCCGACATCCAGTTCGCTATCGTCGACGGCGTCAGTGAACTCCCGAACGTGGCGTCGATCGTGTTCAAGGAGCACGAAGGGTCGTATCTCGTCGGCATCCTCGCCGCGATGACGAGCCGCACCGGCACGATTGGATTTCTCGGCGGCATGGACATCGGCCTGATTCACCGGTTTGCCAAGGGCTACGAACAGGGCGCGCGATCGGTGAACCCGAACATCCGCGTGCTGGAGAATTACGTCGGTGTCACCGACGCGGCCTGGAATAACCCGGGCCGCGGCAAAGAGCTCGCGTTGGCGCAGATTGCGAAAGGCGCCGACGTTATCTTCACTGCCGCCGGCAACTCGGGGCTGGGGGCGTTTGACGCAGTCGAAGAGAAAGGCCGCGATGCCAGCGGCCGCGCCACGCACTTCGTCATCGGGGTCGACGCCAACCAGAACATGGTGAAGCCAGGCTTCGTCCTGACGAGCATGGTCAAGCGCGTGGATCAGGCGGTATACCAAATCGTGAAAGACGTCACCGAAAAGCGCTTCACGTCCGGGCTTCACGTGTTCGGCCTCGAGAGCGACGGCGTCGGCTACGTCGTCGACGAGCACAACAAGTCGCTGTTGTCTCCCGAAGCCGTCGCTGCCGCAGAGAACGCGAAGCGGAAGATTATCGCGGGCGAGATCACGGTGATCGATGCGATGTTTCAGTGATGTTGTCGCTTAGAGGCATCACCAAGCGCTTCGGCGGAATCGTCGCCAACGACCGCATCGACATCACGGTCGAGCCCGGCACGATTCACGCAATCGTCGGCGAAAACGGCGCCGGAAAGTCGACCGCGATGCGGATCGCCTACGGCTTCTACACGGCCGACGCCGGCGAGATCCTCATCAACGGATCGCCTCAGCGTATCCAACGGCCGCTCGACGCGATCGCCCTCGGCATCGGGATGGTGCATCAGCACTTCATGCTGGTCGACACGATGACGGTGGCCGAGAACATCGTGCTTGGAGCCGAATCCGGTTCGGCGCTCGCGCTCGACGTCGAACGGTCTGCCGCGCGGATTCGCGCGCTATCCGAAGCATTCAAACTGTCGGTCGACCCGCACGCCCTGATCGAGACGCTCTCGGTCGGCCAGCAGCAGCGCGTCGAGCTGCTGAAAGCGCTCTATCGCAACGCGCGTCTTTTGATTCTCGACGAACCGACGGCCGTCCTGACGCCGCAGGAAGTCGAAGAGTTCTTTGTCATCCTTCGCGGCATGCGCGAGCAGGGCAA
The DNA here is from genome assembly GCA_963784045.1 of Vicinamibacterales bacterium. Classification (GTDB taxonomy): domain Bacteria; phylum Acidobacteriota; class Vicinamibacteria; order Vicinamibacterales; family JAMQPK01; genus JAMQPK01. Next base: position 78,755 of record CAWAPZ010000018.1, on the reverse strand, counting down.
GACCATCGTCATCATCACGCACAAGCTGGGGGAGGTGCTGACGATCTCCGATGACGTGACCGTCATGAGAGACGGCAAGGTGGTCGGTCGTGTCAAAACGAAGGAAACGAGCGCAGCGGAGCTGGCTCGGCTGATGGTCGGGCGGGAGGTACTCCTGCAAGTGGACAAGCCGACGGCGAAGCCGGGCAACATCATGCTGAGCGTTCGCCATCTCGCCGTCGGCTCCAGCACACATCGAATCCTGAAAGATGTATCGCTCGAGGTGCGAGCCGGAGAGATCGTCGGCATCGCAGGAGTCGAAGGGAATGGCCAGCGCGAGCTGATCGAGTCGATCGCGGGGCTTCTCGACCCCGCCCATGTCTCCGGCGAGATAGCGCTGGAAGGCACCTCGTTGCTCGGGATGGACGTGCGGGCGCGGCGCGAGCTCGGCATCGCGCACATCCCGGAAGACCGGCACCGGCGCGGGTTGCTTCTCGATTTTCCGCTCGACGAAAACAGCATCCTTGGCGCTCACTACCGACCGCCTGTCGCGTCCGGCGCGATGCTGAACGATCGCGAGATTCGCCGCCGGACTGCCGATATCATCCGGCGCTTCGACGTGCGGCCTCCCAATCCCGATCTGCTCGCCCGGGCCCTGTCCGGCGGCAATCAGCAGAAGCTCATCATCGGCCGAGAGTTCGCGCTGAAGCCGCGGCTGCTTCTCGTCGCGCAGCCGACGCGCGGCGTGGACATCGGCGCCATCGAGTTCATCCACCGCAAGCTGGTCGAGCTGCGGGACGCCGGATGCGCGGTCCTGCTCGTCTCGGCGGAGCTCGAAGAAGTGATGTCGTTGTCCGATCGCCTGCTGGTGATACGCGACGGCCGCATCGCAGGCGAAGTCGATCCGGCATCGTCGAAACCCGCAGACATCGGCATCCTGATGACGGGCGGATGATGGCGCTGCTGTTTCCGTTCATTGCCGTCGTCTCCGCGTTCCTGGTCGGCGGAGCATTCGTCCTCGCGATCGGCGACAACCCGATTGAGACGTACAGACTTCTCATCGGCAGCGCTCTGTGGTGGCCCGACGGCATCGGCTACACGCTGTTCCTGGCGACGCCGCTCATCTTCACCGGTCTCGCGGTGTCTGTCGCCTTTCGGGCCGGACTGCTCAACATCGGCGCGGAAGGGCAGCTGTACATGGCTGCCTTCGCCACGGCGTGGGTCGGCATCGTGCTCGGGCCGTTGCCGGCAGTCATTCTCCTTCCGCTCTGCCTGGCGGCAGCGATTGCGACTGGCGCTCTCTGGGGAGCGATTCCGGGGTTGCTGAAGGCGCGGTTCGGCTCGCATGAAGTGATCAACACGATCATGATGAATTTCATCGCGATCGCGCTCGCGAGTTACTTCACGCAATATCACTATCGGACGCCCGGCGATCCGATTCTGCAGACGGCGCCGATCGCCGTGCAGGCGCAAATCGCCAGACTCGGGCAATTCGTTCCAGGTCTGCCGGAGCGCATACCGCTAAACGTCTCGTTCCTGTTCGCCCTGGTGGCATGCGGCCTCGTGTACGTATTTCTGTGGCGAACGAAGTGGGGCTACGAACTGCGCGCCACCGGTAGTAACTCGTCTGCAGCCGAGTACGGCGGCATTTCTGTCCGCCGCCAGATCGTGCTGGCGATGGCTATCTCCGGAGGTCTGGCTGGGATGGTGGGCATCAACGAAGTGCTCGGTTATCGGCATCGGTATTACGACGGATTCTCAGACGGGTACGGATTTACCGGCATCGCGGTGGCCCTGCTCGGGCGCAACCATCCGATGGGTGTCATCTTCGCGGCCATGCTGTTTGCGGTGCTGGCGCGCGGCGGTGTGCCGGTGGACGCGTTTACCCAGCACGTCACCAAAGATATCGTGCAGATTCTTCAGGGGACGATCATCTTGTTCGTCGCCGCGGAAGCCTTTTTTCGCGAGCCCATTCAGCGATGGCTGACCTCTTTACGATAGCGCTGATTTTCTCGACGATCCGTCTGTCGACGCCCCTCATCCTGGCGGCGCTGGGCGGACTGTTTTCCGAGCGATCGGGAGTCATCAATATCGCGCTCGAAGGCATGATGCTCGCCGGCGCGTTCACCGCCGCCGCGATGACCCATGCCACCGGCAGCCCATGGGCCGGCCTTGCGGCTGCCGTCGGCGCCGGCGTGCTGATTGCGCTGGTGCATGCGGTCGCGTCCATCCGTTATCGGGCGGATCAAGTCGTTGTAGGTACCGCCATCAACATTCTGATGATCGGCCTGCCGGGCTTCCTCAGCGGGGCGTTTTTCCTCTCGTCCGGCTCGACGCCTCAGATCCCGATCGAGCATCTCGTTCCCCGTGCGCCCATCGTGATGGCGTTCGCATTTGTGCCTGTCACGTGGTACATCCTGTATCGCACTCCATTTGGCCTGCGCCTTCGTGCGGTGGGAGAGAATCCCGAGGCGGCGGACGCAGCCGGGCTGAACGTCGCGAAGATCAGATACAGCGGCGTGCTGTTGTCGGGCGCGCTGGCGGCGCTCGGCGGCGCCTATCTCTCGATAGGGCAGTCTTCGCTCTTTACGCGTAACATGACGTCTGGCCGCGGGTTCATTGCGCTCGCCGCGCTCATCTTCGGTAAATGGCGGCCCGTGCAGACGCTGCTCGCGTGCCTGTTCTTCGGATTCACCGAAGCCATTACTATCCAGGTTCAGGGCGTTGTTAAACTGCCGTCCGGAGATCCGCTTCCAGTGCAGTTCATTCAAATGGTGCCGTACGTGCTCACGATGATCGTGCTGGCTGGTTTCATCGGCCATTCCCGGCCGCCGCGGGCGCTCGGCCAGCCTTACGAGAAGGAACGGTGAGCGCGCCACCGTACTACGAGCAGATACAGAACGCCGCAGCGTGTGTTCGCTCGACCGTGGCGACGATTCCCGACGTCGCAATTGTGCTCGGGTCCGGATTGGGCGGGTTTGCGTCGAGCCTCGGGAACGCCTTGTCGATTCCCTATGGTGACATCCCGCACTGGCCGGATGCGAACGTAGTGGGCCATGAAGGGCGGCTGGTAATCGGCGAGATTGCCGGGCGCCACGTCGCGGCGCTCTCTGGACGCGCCCATTTCTACGAGGGGTACGACCTCCGAACTGTGACCTTTGCCACCCGGGTGCTCGGCGTGCTTGGAGTGAAGACGCTCATCCTGACCAATGCCGCCGGGGGCATCAATACCGCCTTCTCCCCGGGGAATCTGATGGTCATCGATGACCATATCAACCTTCTGGGCAGCAATCCGTTGATTGGGTCGAACGACGAACGATTTGGCGTTCGTTTTCCGGACCTGACGCATGTATATTCACCGCGGCTACGGCGTGTCGCCGACGACACGGCTGAGGCGCAGGGCATCGGGCTGAGACATGGCGTGTATGCCGCCTGCCATGGGCCTTCGTACGAGACCCCGGCGGAGGTGCGGTATCTCCGCCTGATCGGGGCCGACGCCGTCGGAATGTCGACGGTGCCCGAAGCGATCGTGGCGAGGCACATGGGCATCGAGGTGCTGGGCATCTCGTGCATTACGAATTTCGCTGCGGGTGTGCTGCCGCAGCCATTGGACCACGCCGAAGTGCTGGAAACCGCGCAGCGTGTCCGTCTCACGTTCATCGCGTTGTTGAAGGGCGTCATTGCCGGAATCTGAGGGGATGCGTGGCTGATCAATCTGTTGTGTCCGTTGTCGCGTTGGAAGTCTCCGACGGCCAGGAACGCGAGTTTCTCGCGCTCACCGGGCGCCTCCAGGCGCTGGTTCGCTCGAAGGGCTACGGCACGAATCAGCTCCTTCAGGACGGCTCGCACCCGCGCCGGTATTACGACATTCGGATCTGGCGCAACGCCGACGCCGCGGCGAAAGCCGAAGGTGATACCGACATCGACGGCCTGAGGCGGGACCTTTCCAAGCACCTTCGATCAACGCCCCTCGTGGACGTGGCGTGGGCCGTCGAGGTCGGGCTCACTGCCGCCGGTCCCTGGCAGGAGCGCCGTAGCGTGTCGGACCGGCGTGCGATTGACCAGCGCCGCAAGCAGACTGCCGCGTTCACCGGCAGCGAGAAACGGGTGCTCCCCGACCGCCGCGTCGGTCCTCGCCGCACGAGCGAGCCGCTTCCCTTCGTACCCTCCAGGGGGGCCAACCCCGGCGCTTCGCATTCGCACGTCGTCCAGGCTGCGAGGATCGCGCGCGATCGTGCGCTGGCGGCGTTCTCCGAGTTCAAGGTCGGCGCCGCCCTGGAAACGACCGATGGCCGAATCATCACCGGCTGCAACATCGAGAACTCGACCTACGGCCTGACGATGTGCGCCGAGCGCGTCGCGATTTTCAAGGCGGTCTCCGAAGGGTACCGCTCATTTACGCGCATCGTCGTCGTTGCCGACACCTCGCAGCCAACGTCGCCGTGCGGTGCATGCCGCCAGATGTTGTGGGAGTTCGCCGGCGATATCGAGGTGATCCTGGCCGATCTCGACAAGATCAAGACGACCCATCGGCTGAAAGATCTGCTACCGCATCCCTTCGACGCGCGGTTCATTGAGTGAGCAAATACTTTTAACAGGAGCTCAGGAGATCAAGAGGCTGTTTTCAATCTGTAATGATGGCAATTGGTGCACACTTCGCTTGAGCTGCCGCGGTGCCCAGCTCAACGTTGAACGAGAGCGACATATTCCACTGAAATACAAAGGCCGGCTCATTGAGAGCCAGCTGAAAGTTTTTTGCTCGTGGAAGGGCCGCGTCGTCGTAAAAATATTCTCCTGATTTCCTTATCTCTTGATCTCCTGTTCGAGATCAGGCTCGACTGTTTCAAAGTATTATCTCCCCACATGCTGCCGACTATTGAGTGGAACGACGACGGCGTCGTGATGATCGATCAGCGCAAGTTGCCTGGCGCGGAGATCTACGTGACCTGCAAGAGCGCGAAGGACGTCGCGAAAGCGATTAGAACGATGGTGATCAGGGGCGCGCCGGCGATTGGCGTTGCCGCGGCGATGGGACTGGCGCTCGGCGTGCGGCAGAGCACCGCAACCGGAACGACCAAGCTCGCCGGAGAGTTCTATAAGTTGTGCGAGATGATGGCCGACACGCGTCCGACGGCCGTCAACCTCTTCTGGGCCATCGATCGAATGAAGCGCGTGTTTGCCGATGCGGCGTCCTCAGGCCAGTCGGCGGATCAAATCAAGGACCGGCTTGGCTCCGAGGCTCGCACGATTCATGACGAGGACGTCGCGAGCTGCCGCGCCATGGGGGCGTTCGGTGCGACCGTCGTGCCGGATGCGGCGCGGGTGCTGACCCATTGCAACGCCGGCGCGCTCGCCACCGCTGGATACGGGACTGCGTTGGGCGTCATACGCGGCGCCGTCGAACAGGGAAAGAAAGTCGCGGTCATCGCCGACGAGACGCGTCCGTTTCTCCAGGGCGCGCGTTTGACCGCATGGGAGCTCACGCGGGACGGCATCGACACGACCGTGATCACCGACAACATGTCTGGCGCGCTCATGCTTGGAGGTCAAATCGATCTCGTCGTCGTCGGGGCTGACCGGATCGCCGCCAACGGCGACGTGGCGAACAAGATCGGCACCTACAGCGTGGCGGTGCTCGCGAAGGAGCACGGCATTCCGTTTTATGTTGCGGCCCCGATTTCGACGATCGATCTCGCGACACCGGACGGCAGCGGAATTCCGATCGAGGAACGCAACGCGAAGGAAGTCACGCATCTGGGTTCCACGCGGTTGACGCCGCAGGCTGCCAGGGTTCGGAACCCGGCATTCGACGTCACTCCGCATAAGTACATCACCGCCATCATTACGGAACGCGGCCTCGCACGCGCGCCCTTCTCGGAGTCGCTGCCGAACCTGGTCAACGGCACGGGCGTCTAAACGAGAGATCGCCATCATTTTCATGCGGATGCTCGGCATCGAGACATCGTGCGACGAAACGTCAGCCGCCGTCGTAGCAGACACGAACGGCACATGGACGATTGGGTCGAATATCGTCGCGTCGCAGGTGGCGATCCACCGTGAGTGGGGCGGCATCGTCCCTGAGATCGCGTCGCGCCAGCACATCCGCGATATCTGCGGCGTCGTTCGGTCGGCGCTCGATACCGCGAAGACGGAGCTGTCAGAGCTCGATGCGATCGCCGTCACTCAAGGGCCCGGCCTCGTGGGATCCCTGCTCGTTGGCGTCTCGTTTGCGAAGTCCCTCGCGGTTTCCCTGGATCGTCCGCTGGTAGCCGTGCATCACCTTGCCGGCCATATAGAATCGCTGTTCCTGCAGCACGGCGATCTGCCGCTGCCGCTCGTCGCGCTCGTCGTGTCTGGAGGGCACACCAGCTTGTATCTCGTGAAGGAGCCGGGTGTGTACTCGCGCATCGGCCGGACGCGAGATGACGCGGCAGGGGAGGCGTACGACAAGGTCGCGAGACTCCTTGGCCTCGGCTATCCGGGCGGGCCGATCGTGGATAAGCGCGCGCGCGCCGGAAACGATCAGGCGATCGCGCTGCCCCTGGCGCGCATGACCCACGCCGATCGCAATGCGCCGGGGGTAAAAGGAGACCTGGATTTCAGCTTCAGCGGGTTGAAAACCGCTGTGCTGCGCCATGTCCGCCAACGGACGGCGCCGCTGACGGACGCGGAGATCAATGACATCTGCGCCAGCTTCCAGCGCGTGGTCGTGAGCGCGCTGCTCGATCGCGTGTTCGACGCCGCCGACAGGTTTGGAGCCCAGAGCGTCGGCATCGCCGGAGGCGTATCGGCGAACGCGCGCCTGAGAAACGATTTTGCCCTCCGCGCGGCGCGGCTCGGGTTTCCCGCCTATGTGCCGGCGCTCTCGCTTTCGACGGACAATGCGGCGATGATTGCCGCCGCCGGTCTCAGGAACTTCCACGCCGGCAAGCGCGCCGGACTCGATCTGAATGCCGACGCGAGCCTGGAACTCTGATATCCCAACGCAAAGACGCGACGACGAAAAGAAAACTCTTTTTTCAAAGAGATCCTTGGCGTCTTGGCGTCTTCGCGTTGAGACACCCTACTCCCCAATCACTTTGATCAGCACGCGCTTGTTCCGGTTGCCGTCGAACTCACCATAAAAGATCTGCTCCCACGGGCCGAAGTCGAGCTTGCCTTTGGTGATCGCGACGACGACTTCGCGCCCCATGATTTGCCGTTTCAGGTGCGCGTCGGCGTTGTCCTCTCCTGTTCGGTTGTGGTGATAGTGATCTGGATCGGGGTTGAACGGGGCGAGCTGCTCGAGCCAGCGTCCGAAATCGTGGTGCAGCCCGCGCTCGTTGTCGTTGATGAACACCGAGCTCGTGATGTGCATCGTGTTGACCAGCACCAGGCCCTCCTGAACGCCGCTCGATCGCACCACCTCGTCTACCTCGGGCGTGATGTTGCGGAACGCCATTTTTGAAGGAATGTTCAGCGTCAGGTACTTCGTCTGTGCTTTCATGCACGTAAAATACCTCAACGCATGCCGCCCGATCCTTTCGATCTCGTCCGCAGGTGGTTTCAGGCGTTCAACGCCGGCGACCTCGACAGTCTGGCTGCGCTCTATCATGACGACGCGACGAGCGATCTCGGGACAGTCGTGGCTCGCGGCCGGGGGGCCGTGCGGGAGGAAATCGCGGGAACGCTCGCGCGATCGCCGCAACGCAATGTGCGGATGATCGCGCGCGTCGAGACCGGCGCGATGCACGCGGAGTGGCGCGGCCGCGAGGAAAATCTCGAGAGCGGTGACGTGCTGACAAGCGCCGGCTATGACGAGTTCTGGATCGAAAACGGCCTGATTCGCCGCCAGCGCGGCGTCCTGCACCCCTTGAGCTTCCAGACCGAGGAAGAAGTCGTGGCTCCCGTCAACCCGACCCGTCCGTCGCGGCAGTATCCCGGCCAGCCGATTGTCGGCGTGGGTGCGGTCATCATGGAGGATGGGAAGATCGTCCTCGTGAAGAGGCGATTCGAACCACTGGCGGGTCAGTGGAGCCTTCCAGGCGGCCGCCTCGAGCTTGGGGAGACGCTCGAGGCCGGCCTCGCCAGGGAAATGCTGGAGGAAACCGGCCTCGAAGTCGAGGTTGGTCCCGTGGTAGACGTGTTCGATCGCATCCTGCTCGATCCCGAACGGAAAGTCCGCTATCACTATGTACTCATCGACTACCTGTGCCGGCCGATCGGGGGAACTCTCACTCACGGCTCCGATGTGGCAGCAGCAGAGCTCGTCGATCCCGGAGAGCTCGATCGGTATCGCCTCACGCCAAAGGCATCGTCGGTCATCGAAAAAGCGGTCGACGTTGCGAGGACGCATCAATGGCAAACACGCGAGCGCTAGTCACAGGCGGATCCGTCGGCATCGGCGCAGCGCTGGCCGAAGTCTTTGCCGCGCATGGGCACGATTTGATTCTGGTTTCTCGCACTCGAGAGAAGCTCGAAGCCCGCGGACGGGCGATTCACGATGCGTCCGGCGTGGACGTCGTGTGTCTGGCCGAAGACCTGACGGACCCCGACGGCGCCCGCCGGCTGCACGATGCCGTGACGAGTCGAGGCCTCCACGTGGACTATCTCGTCAACAACGCCGGCGTCGGGCTGTACGGCAAGTTCGCCACGACCAGTCTCGACGCCGAGCTGAAGATGATTCAGCTGAACGTCACCTCTGTCGTCGATCTCACCAAGCGGTTCTTGCCGCATATGATCGAGCGTCGCAGCGGGCGTATTCTGAACGTCGCTTCAACGGCGGCCTTCGTTCCCGGCCCGTGGATGTCGGTGTACTACGCGACCAAAGCGTTTCTTCTGTCGTTTTCGCAGGCGATCGACTACGAGCTGAAGACGAATGGCATCACGGTGACGACGCTCTGCCCGGGACCCACCGAGTCTGAATTCAAAGTGCGCGCCGGGTCGCAGCGGTCGCGACTGTTCGAGGCGTTCGTCATGGACGCGCCGCGCGTGGCGCGCGTCGGATACGACGCGATGATGAAGGGGAAAGCGGTGGCGATCCCCGGGTGGCGGAACAAGCTGATTCCGGTCGCTGCACGCCTGGCGCCGCGGCCGTTGGTGGCCGAATTGTCGCACCGGGCGGCACGGCCGACAGAAAACTAGAAACGAAAAACGAAAAACGAAAAGCGATAATAAAAAATGCCGTTCGACCTGACCCGTGAGAATGCCTGGAACATCTTGACCGAGCACACGAAGGGCGAGAGCCTGCGGAAGCACGCGCTCGCCGTGGAAGCAGCCGTGCGCGGATATGCCCGTCTGTTCGGTGAGGACGAAGAAGTGTGGGGTGTGGTCGCGCTGCTCCACGACTTCGACTACGAGCAGTATCCCGAGCTGAAGGATCACCCGTTCCGGGGCGCGGAGATTCTGCGTGCGCGTGGGTGCCCCGAGTTCGTCATCCGCGCCATCCTGTCGCACGGCGAGCACACCAACACGCCGCGGGAGTCGAAGCTCGAGCACACGCTGTTTGCCTGCGACGAGATGGCGGGATTCGTCACCGCGGCTGCGCTCGTGAGGCCGTCCAAGAGCGTCCAGGACCTCGAGGCGTCGTCCGTTTTGAAACGGATCAAGGACAAAGCGTTTGCCAAAGGCGTCAGCCGCGACGATCTGCGCAAGGGCGCCGAAGCGCTCGGACTGCCTCTCGACGTGCACATCACGAACATCATCGGCTTCATGCGGGAACGGCGCGAAATTCTTGGGCTCTAGGCTCCGGGCTTTGGGCTTTTTCAGGGAACAGGCATTTAGCCCTGTTCGTATAGACCAGTGATGTCAATCGCCAGTCTGGAGAAGGTCGGCGTGCGCTACGGCAAACAGTGGGCACTCGCAGACGTCTCAGCGTCCTTTCCGGAAGGAGCGATCGGGCTGCTCGGTCCGAACGGCGCAGGCAAGAGCACCATGTTGAAGGCGCTGCTCGGCCTCATTACGCCGGGCAGCGGACACATCCGCGTGCTCGATCTCGATGTCGCCGCCGCGCCGCTCGAGATTCGTGCGCGCATCGGCTACATGCCCGAGAACGACGCGCAGATTCCTGGCATGTCGGCCGTCTCGTTCGTAGCCTATTGCGCCGAGCTCTCCGGCCTGCCGGCGGCCGACGCGATGCAGCGCGCGCACGAAGTCCTCTACTACGTCGGCCTCGGCGAAGCGCGTTACCGCAACGTGGAGACGTATTCGACCGGCATGAAGCAGCGTATCAAGCTGGCCCAGGCGCTCGTGCACGATCCCGACCTGCTGCTGCTCGACGAGCCGACCAACGGCATGGATCCGAAAGGCCGCGAAGAGATGCTGGCCCTGGTGCGCGACATCGCGCACAACCGGAAAATCAGCCTCATTCTGTCCTCGCACGTGATGCCCGATGTCGAATCGGTCTGCGATGCGGTTGTCGTCATGAACCGTGGGCACGTCGTCATGCAGGGCCCGATCGCCTCGCTCAAGAAACCGGCAGGCCACATCTTCGAAGTTCGCGTGAAGGGCAATCGAGACGCGTTCGTCGAGCGGCTTCGTGCGCAGTCATACGACTGCCGTGAGACCGACGCCGACATGTTCCGTGTCCTCATGCCGCCGGGCGCCGGCGCCGATCAGTTGTTCGTCTCGGCGGTGGCTGTCGGCGCGCAGGTGCGTCACCTCAAACCGAGTGTCCCGACGCTCGAAGACGTATTCGCCGAGGCGGTGGGGGCCGAGTAGGTGCCCATCCATCGCGAGCGATATCGACGGCGCGAGGGTGGCGTCGACCTGCGCGGAGCCGCATGGGCGGTGATTGCCGCCCACGGGCTGCGATCGATCGTGCGGAAGCGCGCGTTCCTCTTCCTGATGATCCTGTCGTGGATTCCGGTGGTCGTCCGCGGCGTGCAGATCTGGGCCGCGGCCAATGTGCCTGGTATGTCGCAAATCGGGATGCTCGCCGTCACACCACAGATGTTCCGTGATTTTCTCAACCAGCAGGAGCCGCTGGTATTTTTCATCACCGTGTATGTAGGCTCGGGCTTGATCGCCGACGACATCCGCGCGAACGCATTGCAGCTGTACCTTTCGCGGCCGATCACGCGCACGCAATACATTGCCGGGAAGGCCGCGATCCTTATCGGAGCGCTATCCGCTGTAACCTTCCTGCCTGCGATGCTGCTGCTCCTGCTCGTACCGGCCTTCGCGGGCAGGATGACGTTCCTCTGGGACAACTTTTCGCTGCTCGCGTCGATTTCCGCGTATTCCGTGATTCAGATCACGCTCTCCGCGTTTCTGATTCTCGCGTTGTCGTCGCTCAGTAAGAGCCGGTGGTTCGTGGCCATGCTCTATGCCGGCCTGGCGTTCTTCACGCATGCCGTCTTCGGCGTGTTGGGCTCCGCCCTTCCCGGCTCCGCATTTTCGTGGGTGTCGATCTTCGCAAACGTCCGTCAGGTAGGAGACGTGCTTTTCCGTCTGCCGCCGCGGCATGACACCCACCCGCTCGTCTCCGCAACGGTGATTGTGCTCATCATCATCGCCTCCGCGGCCGTTCTCCGCCGGCGAATTCGCGCAATCGAGGTGGTCACATGACGACCACCGGCGCTGACAGAGCAGAGGGCAGAGAGCCGAGGGCAGCGGGCCGCGAGCCGCGAGCCGAGAGCCAAGAGCAGAGAGCGGAGAGCCAAAAGCAGAGGGCAGACGGCAAAGCCCAGGTTGACGTCGTGCGCGCCGAGAACCTGTCAAAGTGGTACGGCCAGGTGATTGGGCTCAACGACATCACGATTACCATCGGCGGCGGTGTGACCGGCCTGCTTGGACCGAATGGCGCGGGCAAGTCGACGCTCCTCAAGCTCATCACCGGCCAGCTGAAGCCGAACAAGGGCACAGTGAAGATTCTCGGCGAGCGGGTGTGGGGCAATCCCGACATCTTCCTGCGCGTCGGGGTGTGTCCCGAACAGGACGCGTTCTACGATCGGATGACTGGTCACGAGTGGGTGACAGCGCTTCTGCGCCTGCACGGTCTCGGCGATCGCGAGGCTGCCGACACTGCGATGGCGGCGCTCGAGCAGGTCGACTTGAAAGACGCCGCCAATAAACGCATCGGCGCCTACAGCAAGGGGATGCGCCAGCGCGTCAAACTGGCGCAAGCGCTGGCGCATCAGCCCGAGCTCCTCGTTCTCGACGAGCCGCTGTCTGGGATGGATCCCCTCGCGCGCCGCAAGACGATTCGCCTCCTTCGCGCCTGGGCAGCCAAAGGGCGCCATGTCATCGTCTCGAGCCACATCCTTCACGAAGTTGAAGCGCTCACGTCCAACATCCTGCTGATGCACCACGGGCGTGTCCTCGCCGAAGGCAACGTCCACCAGATTCGGGACCTCATCGACGAGCATCCGCACACGGTGTGCGTGCGATCGAAGCATCCACGCACGCTCGCGACGACGCTGGTGGCGAACGAAGACGTGCTGAGCGTGCGAATCGAAGAGGATGCCGTATACGTACAGACCGCGCGGCCGGACGCGTTCTACGCGCGCGTCACCGAGATGGCGGCGAACGGGGGAGACGACATCTACGAGATCACGTCGCCCGACGACAACCTGCAGGCGGTCTTCGAATATCTGGTGAAGTCATGAAATTCTGGACCGCGGTTCTGCGCGTGTTCGACATGTCGTTGGGGCAGATGTTGTGGTCGCGCCGCACGGTGTTCATGGCGCTCGCCACAGGCGCACCCGTGCTCATCGCCGTGCTCTTGCGCGTCATTTCCGAAATGGGGCTGTCGTCGTTCAGGATCAACGGCGTGCCGGTGCCGGGCCCCGTGATTTTCGGCGGCATGATCTGGCTGTTGTATCTGCGCTTCATTGTTCCTGTGCTCGGCGCGTTTTACGGCACGTCCCTCATGTCCGACGAAGTCGAAGATCGCACCATCACGTATCTGTTCACCCGGCCCGTTCCGAGGGGCGCCGTCATCATCGGCAAATACCTGGCGTACGTCGTGTGCACCGCGCTCGTGGTCCTGCCGTCGGTCACCGCGGTCTATCTGCTGATCACGCCGGTGTCCGGTGGCAGTATCGGCGGCACGTTCCTGCAATTGCTCACCGACCTGGGGCTGCTGGCGCTGGGGCTGGCCGTGTACGGCGCCGTGTTCGCGCTGATAGGGGCGCTGGTGCCCCGGCCCCTGGTAGCCGGGCTGCTGCTGATCTTCGGATGGGAGCAGGTCGCGCTGCTGGTGCCCGGCTATCTCCGCCGCTTCACGGTCGCGCATTATCTGCAGGGGCTCGTGCCGCACTCGATGCCCCAGGACGACACCGTGGCTGCCATCCAATCGCTGCTTGCCGAGCCTCCCACACTCGCGTCGAGCCTTATGTCGCTGGTCCTGATCGCGTTCCTTGCTCTCTGGCTGGCCGCCCGGACGGTCGAGCGCAAGGAGTATGTGCTGGACCAGTAGGGACTTGGGGAACTCCAACAATGCCCGGTTCGTCCAATGGGGTATCGACCCATCATGACTCGAAAAACACGCTATTTCGTCCTGGCCGCGGGCGCGGTGCTCGTCGTTGGGCTGGCGGGTGGCCTCATCGCCTACCTGGCGTACAACCGCGTGGCCGGCCTGCCGGCGGGGGTGCCGCCCGAAATGCGCTACGTGCCTGCCAATGCCGCAGTCGTTGCGTTCGCCGACGTGCGCGCGGTGATGAGCTCCGAGCTGCGCCGTTCCCTGATGCCGAGCGTCGACCCCGAATCGCGCAAGGGCCGGCAGATGATGAATGACTTTGCTGGCGTCGATCTCGAGAAGCAGGTGAACCGAGTCGTGGCGTATGTCGAGCAATCCAAAGCTCCAGACCCGCAGGCGCAGGGAGAGCGCGACATCCCGAGAGCTCTCGTGCTGGTGCACGGCACGTTCGACTCCGCTCGCATCGAGTCGTTCATACGCGAGCGAGCAGGTACCATCGACGACTACAAGGGACGGAAGATTCTGGTACACCAGGAGCACGGCCAGGACGTCGCGGTGGGTCTTGTCGCATCCGATTTGATTGCCATGGGGCCAGCCGACCTCGTCCGCGGCATCATCGATCTGTCGCAGGGGTCCGGACTCGCGAAGAACATCACAGCCAACGCCGAGATGATGGATCTGATTGGCGACAACACCGGCAGCACTGCATGGGTCGTCGGACAGTTCGACGAGATTCGGCGCCGTATGCGCCTTCCAAGCGGCGTGGCGCAGCAGGTGCCTCCGATCAGGCTGGTGTCGGTCAAGGCCAACATCAACGGCGGCGTCAAAGCGACGATCCGTGCGGAGGCAGGCGACAAAGCTGCCGCGGATCAGTTGCGGGACGTCGTGCGCGGTTTCCTCTCGCTCGCACGGCTGCAGGGCGGCGCAAAGCCGGAAATCGACAGGGTGCTCAAGTCGATCGAGCTGACCGGCAGCGATGCATCCGTCCGTTTGTCGATCGCACTATCCCCCGAAGCCCTTCGCGCAGTGGCGCCCGGACCGCGCCGCCGCGGGAATGCGGGATCGCCCGATCTCGCGAAGCCCGAACCGGCGAAGTAAGCCTCCGAGAACTTGAATCTGGAATCTATAATCTTGAATCTATAAACTGGAGTCCGGTTTAGATTTCCAGTTTCTAGTTTTCAGATTTCCAGTGCCCCTGATGCCCGAACAAGTGTTTTTCTACGGCACGCTGCGCACCGGCTTCAACCGCACCACGCGCGCGGGTATCGATGCCTTCCTGAAGTTTGCCGGCCGCGGCTGGATCAACGGAAAACTGTTCGACCTTGGTATCTATCCAGCGGCGGTTCCCGCAAGCGACGCGCGAGTGTGGGGAGAGGTCTTCGAGATCACGGATCCGCCGGTTGTGCTCGCGGCGCTCGATCGGATCGAGGGCCATCGGCCGGCTGAGCCCGAGCGCAGCCTCTACAACCGCGTCCGCGTGTCAGCCACGCTGGACGACGGCCGCACCGAAGATGTGTGGGTGTATTTTTACAACGCGCCGCTCGGACGAGCGCCGCGAATTACCTCAGGCGATTACATCAAACATCTGCAAGCGCGGTAGGCGGTGGAATCACCTCGGCAACATGAAAAAGGGGCGGGAGCTATTTGCTCCTCGCCCCCGTGCGACCGCCCGTCTCCGCCTGCCTGGCCGCAGTGCGTCAGTTGAGCTGCATCGCAGCCGGCTGTGAGAATACGCCCCCCCGCGGGTCAAGCGTTTCATCCATCGTCTCGTCATCGTCCTGCGAAGACGTGCAGGTGACCAGCGGAATGTCCCTCGTCTCGGCGTCGAGCTTCAACATAGACAAGACCTGAAACCCGTCGAGGTCGTCGATGTCGAGGCACACAATAATCAAGTGCGGCGTCAACCGCTTGATATGGCTGTAAGCATGTTCGGTCGATTCGACGAACACAATGTCGTATTGGCCTGCGTCGAGCACAGTCTCCAGTAAACCGTTCAATTGAGACTGCTTGCTGACCACGACAACCTGCTGTGAGGCGGTCCTCACTGTCGTCGGTACTCTAACGTCGGTGGTGGTTATCATGGTCGCCTCCGTCTCCTGGTGACTCAGTCATACAAGAAGCACGCCAAGATCCGGCAGCGACTTCGGCCGCGGGAATGGGCATGTGTTTCGACGATTTGCGCGGAATGTCATCTGAAGCGGCGCAAAAAGGGGTCGTACAAAGAAAGGGGGGAGCAACGGCTCCCCCCAAAGATGCTACGTAGTAACGAACGACGACTAACGAAGTGACGAACCTTAGAACAGGAACTTCACCGATACCTGACCCTGCGTGCCCGGTTCGAACAGGTCTTCCATGCCGTAACGCGGATCGAATGCATCCGCGCCGCGAGGCGTCGCCCGGATCTTTGCGTTGTAGTCATACCCATTGTTGAGATTGGTCGTCGCCAGATCTATCGCCGACGACGCATCAAGAACGCCCGCTCCACGATTCAGAGTGTTGAAAATGTGCCGCGCCGTCTTCTGATTGAAGAGGTTCAACACATTCAACTCCAACCGCAGCCTGTTGTTGCCCATCGGCAGCTCGTGGGAGACCAGCAGGTCGGTCTTGTTGAAGAACGGCGTGCGACCCATGTTGCCACGGCCCTCGACGAAGAGATCCGTATTGTGAACGGTCTTGACATACGTCGTCATCGGGGTGCCGCTGCCTGCATACACGAAAGCCCCGATTTGCGTATTCTGCCCGATGTTGTACGCGCCATAGAACTTGGCGACGACCGGACGATCCGTGCCGAGCCGGCCGAGAACGTCGAGCGTGCCGTGTGAATCGAACTGTTGTTCGTCGGAGTCCCAGGCGCGGTTTGCGTTGCCCCCCTGCCGGAACGTGGAACCTGCCTGTTGCTGCGAAGTCGCAGAGGCCACGCCGGTCGTCGGAGTGAGGATTTCGTCGGAGCTCGCGAGGCCGGCGTAGTTGCCGTACAGCCGGCTGAATGTCAGGTTGGCGCTTCCGAACCACCGGTTCGCAAACCGTCGGCTGATGCCAAGCTCCACCGCGTCGTACTGCCGCTTTGGCTTCGGCGTCGGGAACGCCGGCGTGGCCGGCGAAAACGACGTCGGAGTCATGGTAGCGGCACCTTCGCCCGGGTTTCCGATGAAGTACACCTCGTTGCCTTCTACCAGGATGCCGAGGTCCTCAATCGTGCGGTTCAGGCTGTTATGCACGTAGTGAACGGTTGCGACCGTTCGCGGATTGATTTCGAAATCGAGACCAGCGCTATAGCTGTCCTGCGACATCGGTTTCAAGTCCGGGTCGATGTTGTCGAAGCTGGGAACCCGTCGGTCGCGGCAATCACCGCCTCCCTGCCAGAGGTCGCGGCCGGGCGCGCTGGCAAAGTTCGCGTTCAACGGATCGTTCGGATTGTCGATGGCTCGGTACTTGATGCACCAGATATCGCCTCCGAACGAGCCGCGAGCCAACTCGTACTTCGTCCAATCGTAGTACCGACCGTAACTCGCGTACAGCTTCGCGCGGCCATCTCCTCTGAGGTCGTACGCGAACCCGAGACGAGGAGCGATCTTTTCCCCGAACCCGAAGTCGATGGCCGTTTCCTGGACTTCCGGCCGGAATGATGGAACCTTCTCGGCTTCGGTGCGGACGCCGAGGTTCAACGTCAGGCGCTCACCGATTTGCCACTGATCCTGGAGGTAGAGTGACACGATGTTAGCGCCGGCCTCACCGACAACTCCACGATCGTTGACTTCGTAGTAACCGTACGTGCCCCGATCGTTCGGCTGCCCGCCGAGTGCGAGCGTCCGGTCCCAGAAGACGTAAACGTAACCGCCCGGATACCGGCTGTTGATGTCGTTCACCGTCCGCTGGAATCCGACGCCGCCCTTGAGCGTATGCCAGCCCGCCGTCTGGAACGTGTGATTGTAGTCGGCATTGAACAGCGTGCGCTGGGTTGTGTCGAAGTCTGTGATCAGCGAACGAGGCGTGTTCTGGGTAAGCGACGCACCCACGATGTTCGGGGGCAGCGTTGCGCCGTTGCTCAACACAGGCGGTGCGGGCGACTGATACGACCAGTGGGTTGTCTGTGGAATGCCCGTATCGGTGTACCGATCGTGAAAGCGTCCGGCACGGAAGGTCGCGTATGCCCCGTTGGAAACGACGACGTCCACGTTGCCGTTCACGTTTACCTGCATCTGCTCCCAACCGCGGTCGATGTTGGGTGCGTTGCTTGCTTTGCTGCTGGCCAGCCAGTTCGTACCGATTCCGTTGTAAGCCGGGATCGTGCCAGACACATAGGTGGGCGTGGCGAGCGCGGCGACGTAGGCGTTCACTCTGCGGCTGCCCACGCTGACCTTGCCAAATCCCTGCATCAGCTTGGTGGTTCGCTCGATTTCGCCTTCCTCCGTGCCGTTCGAGTAGTTGTAGGTATTGGTCCTCGTGTTCACTCGCGGCGAAAACGATCCGAAGAAGAACATCTTGTCCCGGACGATCGGCCCGCCCACGGAGCCGCCGAACTCGTGCCTGATGTCCGGCATCTTCTCGTCCTGGATGTATTTCACTGTCTTCTCATCCGCGGGATCGAGGACCAGCCGGTTGACAGGGCCGGCGCTCAGCGTGCTGCCGTCAAAGTAGTAGTGGCCCTCGCCGGTGAAGATGTTGCCACCCGACTTGGTGACGGCGCTGATGACGCCGCCGAGCGCGCCGCCGAATTCAGCCGGGATACCGGTCGTTTTCACCTGCACTTCCTGGATGTACTCGAAGACGGTGTTCTGACGTGACGAGCCGTTGACCAGGCTGTTAGTCACAACGCCGTCGACCGTAAAGGCGTTTTCGGCGCCGCTGGCGCCATTCACCTGGAAACCGCCTTCGATCTCGCCCGAGTTCACCGACGGAGCGGTAAGGGCGATCGACTGGAAGCTGCGGCCCTTTGGCAGACGATCAATCTCTTCTGCCGTCACGTTGTGCGCGATGATCGTGCTGCGCGTGTCGACGAGCGGCGCGTTCTCTGCCGTGACCTGCACCGCTTCGGTGACGTTGCCGACCTTCAGTGCGGCGTCGAGATCGTAAATGCGTCCCAGCTGCACGTCGAAGTTCGGCGTTTCCTGCCTCGCGAAACCGCTGAGCTCGAACCGTACCGTGTACTGCCCGGGCGCCAATTCGATGCGATATGCGCCCGAGCCGTCGGTGACGACGGTGTGAACGCGTTGGTTGACTTGATTCGTAAATACAACGGTGACACCTGGCAGCACGCCCCCGCTCGCGTCCGTCAGCGCACCGGTAACTGTTCCTGTGGTGCCCTCTTGAGCCTGCGCCATACGCGCAGGTCCGAGCAGTATGCCGAGCGACAACAGGAAGCACAGCAGCGTTGAGGCTGCCGCCCCCCGTTCGCGTCGTCTCGTAGTCATAACCTCTCCTTGAAAATGGCCTTGGCCGTCTTATTCTTGGCCGTCACTATTAACGTCCAGCGGTTCCGCGTTACGAGATTGATGCCAACTTTTCCAGCTTACAAACATGGCAAGTTGCTGCCATTTCTGCCGGCCATTCGGGGTCAAATTGCACGCAAATTCAATTATTTGGTCGCTGCTATCCAAAACTATGAAGCGGCTCTCGCCGGCAGTCCGGTGGCTGCAAACGCATGACCCCTGACGAGTTAAACGCCTATGCAATCGCTCTCAGATCCGATAAAACAGGGGCGTGCAGGGGACTTTGGCCAGACTGCTATCTTTCGCACTTCTCTTTCTGAGTGCGGAATCGCTCGCCTATGGTCAAGCCACAACCGGCAGCATTTCTGGTCAGGTGAAGTCTTCTGATGGTCAGGAATTGCCTGGGGTCAGAATAGCCGTGACGTCGCCGATGTTGCAGGGCACGCGGACGGCCGTCGCGTCCGAGTCTGGCGATTATCTGTTTTCAGCGCTGCCGCCAGGAACCTACGCCGTGGCGTTCGAGCTCGCGGGATTTCAAACGGTCACACGCACGCAGCAGGTCGCGTCGGGCTACAACGCCCCGGTTGACGCGACGATGTCCGTGTCCACCGTCGCCGAATCGGTCACGGTCGTCGGCGCCGACGCGCAGCCGCTGGCCGAGACGGCGCAGGTCGCCACGACGTTCAAGCAGGATTTGATGGCGACGCTCCCGTCGAACCGGACGATCGACGCCGTCATGCTGATGGCGCCGTCGGTTCATGCGACGGGTCCGCGCGGCGCGTTCTCCGTCAACGGCGCGTTGTCTTACGAAAACCTCTACACGCTGAACGGCGCCGTCATTGTCGAAAACCTGCGTGGCGCCGCGTACCCCCTCTACATCGAGGACGCTCTCCAGGAGGTGACTGTGGCGACCGCCGGCGTGTCGGCGGAATACGGCCGCTTTACCGGAGGGATGATCAGCGCGGTCACGAAGTCCGGAGGAGACACGTTCAGCGGCTCGTTTCGCACGTCGTTCGGGAACGACTACTGGCGCTCCAAGACGCCGGCCGCGAACGATCCCAAGCGCCTCGGCGACAGCCCCGAACCCGTGACCACCCCGATGTACGAGGCGACCCTGGGAGGCCCCATCGCGCAGAAGCGACTGTGGTTTTTTTTTGCGACCCGCATCCGAAGCGAAGAAACCGTTCGCAGCACGCTCACGACGAACCAGTCGTACACGCGCACCAACGACGAGAAGCGCTACGAGGGGAAGCTGACCTACGCCCCTCGGCCGGCGCACTCCCTCCAGGGCTCATACATCAAGATCGATCAGACGCAGACGAACTTTACGTCACAGAACGTGATGGACCTCGCGAGCCTGGCGACGCAGCTGCAGCCGTCTGATTTGCTGTCGCTGCGATACAACGGAATGGTCTCGCCGAATTTCTCCATTGAGGCGCAGTACCTCGAACCGCCATTTGACGCTGAATACCGGAGCGGACACACGCGACAGAATCAACGGCACCGTGCTCGTGGACGTCTCGAGGAATGCGCGCTACTGGAGTCCGACCTTCTGCAGCATCTGCGGAGACGAGAACCGCGACAATGACGATTTTCTCGCCAAGGGTTCCTACTTTCTCTCGACCCGAACGGCGGGCGCGCACCACTTCGTGTTCGGCTACGATCGCTTCAACGACAAGATGCTGCAGAACGCCTACGCCAGCGGCAGCGATTACAGGATTCAGGGCACCAGTTCCATCGGGAGTGCCGATGGCGCGTCGGTGTTTCCGCAGTTCATGCCGAATTCCACGCAGATCTGGTATACGCCCGTGAAGGAGACGAGCCTCGGGTCGAATCTCAGGATGCACTCGCTGTTTCTCAACGACAACTGGCGTGTGGGCGACCGCATCAGCCTCAATCTCGGCGTACGATGGGACAAGAACAGCGCGCAGGATGGCGGCGGCGCTGTCGTGGCGAACAAGGGCCTGTTGAGCCCGCGCATGGCCGTCACGTGGGATCCAACAGGGCAAGGACGATGGGCGCTGAATACGAGTTATGCCCGGTATGTCGTGCCGATGACGAGCAACGTGGCGGCGTCGACGACCGCCGCCGGCAACGCCGCGGTTTACATCTGGCTGTACCAGGGCCCGGCCATCAATCCGGATCCGGCCGGATCGCTCGTGACGAGCGACGTCGCGATTGGGCGCGTATTCGGTTGGTTTGACGCCAATGGCGGCATCGACGGGCGGACGGTCGGTTCATTCGCGCCTGGCAAGAACATTCAGATTCAGCAGTCGCTAAAGTCGCCCAACGCCGACGAGTACACGATCGGCACGAGCCGCAGCCTGGGCGGCCGCGGCACTCTGCGGGTCGATGCCATCTGGCGCAGCTATCACGACTTCTACAGTCAACGCGCCGACATGTCGACCGGCAGCGTGAAGGACGATCTCGGCAATGTCTACGATCTTTTTCTGGTCGAGAACACGAACGATGTGAAACGCCGCTATTCGGGATTCGTGACGCAAGCCAGCGTACGTCTCAGCGACCGCATCGACGTCGGAGGCAACTACACCCTCTCGCGTACGTGGGGCACCTTCGACGGTGAAACGAGCGCAGCCGGACCGTCAGCCGCACAGGTTTCCGCCTATCCCGAATACAAGAACGCGGAGTGGAACTCTCCAGAGGGCGATCTGGCTGCGGACCAGCGTCATCGTGCACGCCTGTGGGCGACGATTGAGTCGCCGATGCCAGAGGGCGGCGGGTCACTGACGTTCGGCCTCCTGCAGCAGGTAGGTTCGGGGGCACCGTACGGCGCCGTTGGAACGGGGAGCTCGGGAATCAATGCAGAACCCTACGTGACCAATCCTGGCTACGTAGCACCGCAGTCGCCTTCGGGCACAGTCGATTACTACTTCACGGCCCGCGATGCGTTTCGCACAGAGACGACCTTCCGCACGGACCTCTCGGTGAACTACGCCTATCGGATTCGCGCAGGCCGCGCGCAACCGGAGCTGTTCTTCCATGGAGAAGTGCTGAACCTCTTCAGGGACTTCCAGATCTGCGGATGCGGTGCGTCGGCGTTCGCCAACGGCGGCGGCACTGATTTGACGACGATCGGGCAGGCGGTGCGGACGCCGCGCAATGCGCCGACGGTTTACCAGGCGTTCAATCCGTTCACGACGACCCCTGTCAGGGGGGTCAACTGGGATTTCGGCACGGCTTCCGGCTCGGCATTCGGCACGGCGCTCACCCATCTCGCATACACGACACCCCGCCTGTTCCGGTTTTCTGTCGGAATCCGTTTCTAAAAGGCCGACCTAAAGGTCGGGCCTGTTTTCTAACGCCGACCTGCCCCCCTTTCGTCGCGCTGACCTTCAGGTCAGTAGGCAACGGGTCGTAGTGCCGGCCTTCAGGTCAGCCCGTGTACAATTCCTCCCAATGCAGCATTTGATCCGGCAGCTTCTCGCCGAGCTTGGTGAAGAGCCTGGCCGCGAGGGGCTCCTGAACACCCCGAAGCGCGTCGAAAAGGCGCTCAGGTTCCTCACGAGCGGTTACAGCATGGACGTCGACGAAGTCCTCAATGACGCGCTGTTCACGGTCGAATACAGCGAGATGGTGATTGTCAAGGACATCGACTTCTACAGCTTGTGCGAACACCACATGCTGCCGTTCTTCGGGAAATGCCACGTCGCCTACATCCCGCGAACCAAGGTGATCGGCCTCAGCAAGATCCCGCGGCTCGTCGACATCTTCAGCCGCCGCTTTCAGATACAAGAGCGGCTCACCAGCCAGATCGCGGAGACGATTCGCGAGAAGATCCACCCGCTGGGTGTGGCAGTCGTCATGGAAGCCACGCACCTGTGCATGTCGATGCGCGGGGTGCAAAAGCAGAACTCGTTCTGCGTGACGAGCTCGATGCTTGGCGGATTCAGAGACAACGCCCGCACGCGCATGGAATTCCTCGAACTGATCAAGCTTCGCACTGCGCTCCGTACGTCGACCGAGCCGATGGCCGCGTGTGTCGATGAATAAATCAATTGTCTATCGTCTGTGGTTGTTGACGGCGGTCGTCGCGTTCCTGTGTGGCGGCTCGCTCGAGGGACAGACGAAAAAGCCGCCGACAACGACGCGAAAGCCGGCACCAGCGGCTCGCAAGCCCACGGTGGCGCCTGCTGAAGTCACGTGCCCCTCACCGCTCGGTGCGGGCGTCAAGACCAAGCGCCAATACTGCGACGTGCTGACCGGGCGGGATCCGAAGGAAGGCATCCTCATCAAACTGCCTCCACATCGCGGTCCGGTGACGCTGCGGTTCAACCTGCACAACCGCCATACGTACTCTGAGGAAGAAGTACGCCTCAAGACGGCATTTGCTTCGTACATCGCCGGGATAGGCGTCTTGACGCTCGACAACACGCTGTTGACCCGCGCGGCTGTCGCCGCCGAGTTCCGGCGCCCGGAAGATTTGATCGAGCGCATCACCGGTGGCGCGGGTCCAGGGGGCGTCAAAGCCGTCGCGCCTGTCGGCACGGAGCCGATCACGCTGCAACTTTCCGCGGAGCTGACCGAAGTCACGATCCTCGGCGAGAAACTGACGGTGCTCCGCGCCGACGGCCAGTCGGCCAACTACTCTGCGTCGGGGCGCCCGATTGCCATCATCAGCGACGTGACCGTGGAGTACACTCCGGCGCCGGCTCGCCCTAGATGAATTGGAAGAATTGAAGATTGAGAGAGTGTTGTTGGATTGAGGATTGTAGAGTGAGGATTAAGGTCGCGATTGTGCGCGAGAGCGAAGAATCGTCATTCGTCAATCTGGCAACATTCTGACAATCTTCCGATCTTCCAATCTTCCAATGTCTCCCGTCTCAGCGTCAGAACTAATTTCAATTGTCGTGCCCGTTTACAACGAGGCGCGCACCGTGCGGCAGGTGATCGATCGCCTGCTGCAGATTCCGCTTCCCGCTCCGCGCGAGATTATCGTCGTCAACGACGGCTCGACCGATGGCACGCGCGAAGTGCTCAATGGCATCGCGCCGGTGGACGGCGTCCTGTCGATCGTCCACGCGCAAGTGAACGGTGGGAAGGGTAGTGCTATCCGCGTCGGGTTCTCGCAGGCGCGCGGCACCATCGTGGCCATTCAGGACGCAGACCTCGAGCTCGATCCCGTGCAACTGGCCGGCCTGGTGCAGCCGATCCTCGATGGCGAAGCAGACGTCGTGTACGGCTCGCGCTTTCTGGCCGGGCGGCCTCCTGGTCCGTGGCTGTCGGTTGCGGCCAACCGGGGTCTGACGTGGTTCACGAACGTCCTGTTCCGCGGCAATCTGACCGACATGGAGACCTGCTACAAGATCATGGCGGCTCCTGTCGCGCGCAGCCTCAGGCTCGAGTCGAACCGCTTCGATATCGAGCCAGAGATCACGGCCAAGCTGCTGCGCCAGCGCCGCCGTATTGTCGAGAAGCCAGTCGTGTTCGATCCGAGAAACCGCGCAAGCGGCAAGAAGATCGGATGGCGCGATGGAGTGCACGCGATCGCGGTACTGTTGAAATACCGGTTCCAGCGGTTCTAGATTCTTGCGTATCTCCTTTCTCATCGCGGCCGCTACGGCACTCACCGTTGCCGTTGTCGGCTTTCGCTGGGGCACCTACGCAGCCGGCGGCTCGGACTCCTCGTGCTATGCCTTGATGGCCGACGCGTTCGCGTCGGGCGCGCTCCAGCCGACCAGCGAGCTTGCCGCGCAGGTGCCGTGGCCAGACGCGGCGAGCACGTTCACGCCGGGCGGCTTCGTTCCGTCCGAAAGCAATCCGTCTGCGGCATCGCCCGTCTGCGCACCTGGGTTTTCGGTGCTGCTCGCGCCGCTCGTCGCAGTTGGCGGCCTGGATGCGGCGTTCATCCTTACCCCGATTGCGGGCGCGGGGCTCGTGTGGCTGACGTTTGTGGCGGGCCGCCGCCTGGCGGGCCCGATTGCCGGTGCGATGGCGGCTGTGCTGATTGCCTCGAGCCCAGCATTGCTGTACCAGGTCGTTCAGCCCATGAATGACGTCACAACAGCCGCGTTGTGGATGGCGACTTTCGCTGCGCTGATTCACCGCCGCTGGATGCTCGCGGGACTCGTCTGCGGACTCGCCTTGCTCGTCCGCCCGAACCTGCTACCCCTCGCAGTTGTGGCAGTTTTCTTCGCACTTGGGACTGGGGATCGGGGATTCGGGATTAGAAATGTCGCGCAGTTCGTCGTCGCAGCGATTCCGTTCGGTGTCCTGGTGCTCGGGCTGAACAACGGTCTTTACGGAAGCCCGTTCCGCACCGGATACGGTCAGATCGGACACCTTTTCGACCTGTCCGCCCTCTCGGTGAACGCATCACGGTATTTCAGCTGGTTGGTCGAGACCCACACGCCTTTTCCGCTGTTGGCCTTTGCCGCACCGTTCGCAGTCGCGCGCGAGAAGCGAGGAGATGTAGCGCTTTCAATCGGCCTCATTTTCGCGACCTGCGCGATCTACTTTTTCTACACACCCTTCGACGAGTGGTCGTACTTGCGGTTTCTCCTGCCGGCAATTGCGTTGATGCTGCTGTTGGCAAGCGCCGTGCTCCTTCATGTGTTGACCCTCTTGTTGCCGCGCGTCCGAGGCGCCTCTGTGTCTATCGTTGTTCTGATCACCGCGAGCCTCGCCATTTTCTGCGTGCGCACGGCCGGCGATCGGCTCGCGTTCACGTTGAAATATCTCGAACAGCGGTATCGCAGCGCCGGCCTCATCGTCCGCGACCGGCTGCCGCCAAATGCCGTTGTGCTGTCAGTCTGGGATAGCGGCGCCGTACGGTTTCACGGTCGCAAGGAAGCGTTGTCCTGGGCGGGGCTCGACCCGGCATGGCTCGACCGCAGCCTCGCCTGGCTCGGCGAGCATGGCCGCACGCCGTACATCCTCGTCGAGTCGTGGGAAGAGCCGGCGTTCCGCAACCGATTCGAAAACGAGAGCGACATCGGTAGACTCGACTGGCCGCCGATATACGAAATAGATAGAGTCGTCCGTATCTTCGATCCAAGGGATCGGGCGAAGTACCATCGCGGCGAGAACGTATCGACGGAGTATCTATGGCCGCTGCGCGCACCATAAGCGCGCTGCGCGAGCACGCGGTCGGCGAGTCACTGTTTGCGCCCACGACACTTGCCCAAGCCGTCGATCGGCTCGGTTTCGTGCAGGCTGATCCCATCCGATCGCCGGCGCGCGCGCAGGATCTCATCCTCAGGCATCGTGTGCGCGGATACCACGCGGGCGATCTCGAGCGGCACTACGCGTCGTTGGACATCGAAGAGGACTACTTGTACGCCTACGGATTTCTCTCGAAGCGGGTCTGGCAGCTGCTGCATCCGCGAAAGCGCACGGCGCTCGGCGCGCTCGAGAAGAAAGTGTTCGACACGGTGATGAAACTGGGCGAGGCGCATCCACGAGCGCTGGCGGCGCACCTTGGCAAGCGCCGCGTCGTGAACGCGTGGGGCGGTTATTCCAAAGCGACAACCCACGCGCTCGAGTGGCTGCACTGGCGAGGATTGCTTCGCATTGCGCGGCGCGAAAAAGGGATCAGAGTGTACCGGCCCGCGTCGTTGCCCGACTCCACGCCGCCTCGAGCCGAGCGGCTTCGTTCGCTCATCATGGTGTACGCGCGCATCTTCGCGCCCTCGCCGGAGAAGTCGCTGCAGTCGGTCATCGCCCGCCATCGAGATCTCGGCAACACGCGAACGACGTTGCGGGCGATGACCGCCGCCGGCGAGCTTCACAGACACGTCGTCGACGGCGTCAGCTATCTATGGCCCGAGGATGCGAGGGAGCACGCGCCTTTAAATCAGGTGAGGTTCCTTGCGCCGTTCGACCCTGTGATCTGGGATCGCGCGCGATTCGAGCACCTGTGGGGCTGGGCGTATCGCTTTGAGGCGTACACGCCGGTGAAGAAGCGCGTGCGCGGCTACTACGCGATGCCGCTGCTGTGGAACAGCGACGTGACTGGTTGGGCCAATGCGGCCATCGTCGCAGGCAGACTCGACGTAAAGGTCGGCTTTATCAACGGACGGCCCCGCGGCCCAGAGTTCCGGCGCGAGCTCGATGCAGAAATCGCGCGGCTCGCGGAGTTTCTGGAACCATCGCCGACCTGAAGGGTCCAACGATTGCTTTTCGTTTTCGTTTTGTTCGTTTCTGTATCATTAGCCATGTCAACCGTCCGCTGGGGAATGATCGGATGCGGCGATGTCGCCGAAGTGAAGAGCGGTCCCGCTCTGCAGAAGGCAGAAGGTTCGGCTCTCGTTGCGGTGATGCGCCGTGACCGCGGCAAGGCAGAAAACTACGCGCGCAGGCACAATGTGCCGTGCGTACACGATCGTGCCGAGGATCTGATTCGCGACCCTGACGTCGACGTCATCTACATCGCGACTCCTCCATCGAGTCATCGCGAGTTGGCCCTCAAGACTGCGGCCGCAGGCAAACCCTGTCTGGTCGAAAAGCCGATGGCGATGAACCATGCCGAATGTTTGGAGATGGTCGACGCATTCCGCGCGGCTCAGCGTCCCCTATGGGTGGCGTACTATCGCCGCGCGCTTCCGCGTTTTCTCAAAGTACGCGAGCTGTTGCGCGCGAACGCCATCGGAACGTTGACGTCGGTCCATGTGAAAGTGACCGATCCGCTGGCCACGGGCAGTGCTGCGAAGGCGTGGAGATTCAACACGGAGATCGCCGGCGCTGGACTGTTTCTCGATCTTGCCTCGCACTATTTCGACATCATCGACTTCGTAGCGGGACCGATCACGGGTGCTGCTGGATTTCCTCTGAACACCGGCGGCGCCTACGCGGCGGAGGATGTCACGGCCACCGCCTTCGAAATAGACCGCAAAGCCGCCGGCACCGGCGTGTGGAATTTCAACGCGGCGTCATCCGGCGACTCGATCGTGTTTACGGGTTCACAAGGGGAGATTGCGACAGCCGTTCGAGCCGACGAAGACGTGATCGTCACGCGCGGCGGCCAGCCGAACCTCTATCGCTTTCGGAATCCCCCGCACGTGCACCAGCCGCTGATCCAGACGATCGTCGACGAGCTGCGCGGACACGGGACATGTGAGTCGACGGGAGAGAGTGGGGCACGGGCAGGGTGGGTGACAGATAGATGCCTGGAAAGCTACTACATTGGTAGATCGTGAGATTGATAGATTGGAAGAATGTTGTTGGATTGATGAATGACGATCGGCGGATTACGTGAATCTAATTCGCCCATCTACACTCTTCAATCTGTCAACAATCTCCCAATCTGCCAATCCTCCAATCTGCCAATGCAGCGAGTAACTAAAGACCAGCGAGCCTCGTATTTGCATCGCCGAAGGTGTCCAGCTTAATGCCCATTCTGTCCATGATGCCGAGATAGAGACTGCACATCTTGCGATTGTCGTCACCGGCGTCCATGTAATCGAGCGAGCGGCCTGTTTCGAGAGTGCCGCCGAGCCCGCCGGCGAGCACGACCGGCAGGCGGGAGTTGATGTGCTTGCTGCCGTTCCAGAGGTTCGACAGGAACATCAGGCACGAGTTGTCCAGCACTGTGCCGTCGCCCTCGGGCATCGCATCGAGCTTGGTGGCGAGATATGCCATCTGACTCAAGTGGAAGCGCGCGATGCGCTCGTAGCCGTCCGACAGGTTGTCGTGCGATGCGGCGTGGTGGCCGTCACGAACATCCAGGAACGGGTAGTAGAGCGCGGAGAGGTCGCGCGCGAGAAGCAGCGACGCGACGCGCGTCTTGTCCGTCTGAAATGCGAGCGCGATGACGTCGCACATCAGCCGCGTGTGCTCGCGAAGATCTTCGGGCAACCCGTTCGCCGGGCGGTCCATCGAGAACACTGGCCGATTTTTCAGCTTCGCCAGATCTTCTGCTCTTTCCTGGTTCTTGCGCATCCCGTCTACGCGCTGCTCTACTTCGCGCACGCTGGTCATGAACTCGTCGAGCTTCCGCTGGTCTGCCGAGCTCACCTGGCCGCTCAGCTGAGCGGCGCTGTCTCTCACTCGGTCGAGAATACTGAGGTTGCGGACACTGCCGCGGTTCTCGAATAGTGTGTCGAACGCGAGCGCGGGATAGACCTCGTTAGGCACCGGTGAGTCGGCGTTCTGCCACGAGATGTGCGAGCTATACGCCATTGAGAAATTCGTCTCGTGGTAGCCCGTCATCGGTTGTTCGCAGGCGAGGACGATGCTTGGTTGCAGCGTTTCCTGGCCGACGTGATTGGCGATCATCTGGTCGACGGTGATACCTGCGTGAATGACGGGGCCTCGGGTGATCGGCGCCCCGGAGAGCAGGCTGCCGGTCTGCGCGGGATGGATGCCCTGGCCGGTCGAGTGCTTGTTGAACAGCCCGTTGATGACATTGACCTTCTTCTTCAACGGTTCCAGCGGCGACAGGCTGAGTCCGAGCGTCATGTTGTCGCCAGACCCCGTCGCGCCCCAATGGTTGTCGTTGATACCGTTGCCCATGAAGAGCACCGCGAAGCGCTTCGGAAACGCCGAACCCGACGCCGTAGGTGCGAACGCAGACAATGACTCCAGCCATGGAAGCGCCATGGTGACGCCGGCGCCGCGAAGGACAGTTCGACGGGATAGCTTCATGTTGCTAGTTACCTTTCTGCAACAGATTTGAACAGGAGATCAAGAAATCAGGACCTCCTGTTGTGTTCACGTGCGTTTCTTCAGGAACTGCGGGCTCGCCACGACAGTTTCAACCAGAGCGCTGAATCGATAGCCCCCAGCCGCAAGCCTGCGATTCATCCGCTGAATCAGACCCTCGTCAGACAGCAGCAGCGATCGCCCGAGCGCGTACACCAGTATTTTACGGCTAAGGTTGTCCAGAAAGTCCTGTTCGCGGTTCGCCCGGATATACCTTTGGAGGCCCGCGAGGCCGGCCCCCTGGCTTCCTCCGGGAAAGGTGGCCTCGACGTCGACCGCGTGGCCGGCCAGGTCTTTCGTTCGTGTTTCCCCGACCGGTCCGTAGCCCTCGAATGTGAGCCCGAACGAATCGAATCGCGCGTGGCACGACGAGCATGCCGGATTGGAGCGATGCTTCGCGAGCATCTCCCGTAACGGCAAATCCAGCTTGGCTTCGTCCTTCGGCAGCTCAGGGACGGTCGGTGGCGGAGGAGGAATGACCTCTCCGAGAACGCGCCTTGCCACCCAGTATCCGCGCTTAACGGGACTCGTGCGGAGGCCGGGCGCATTCTGCGTCAGGAATGCGGACATCGGCAGCAGTCCGCCACGCTGGTAGTCGCGTGCGTTATCGATCCGCACCCAACGTTCGGCCGAGCCGTACACCTCGGGCATCCCGTAGTGCTTGGCGAGCACGGGGTTCACGAATGTGTGGCCGCCGTACAGCATCTCGAGGACGGGGCGGTCGTTGCGCACGACGTCGGAGATAAACCGTATCGGCTCTTCGAACATCGCGGCGCGCAGCTCATTGGTGAACGCCGGGAAGCGCTCGCGGTCGACGGCATTGTGCTCGCCGAAGCGCCGGAAGTCGAGCCAGTTGCCGCCGAACTCCGTCGCGAAGCGGCTTGCGCGCTCGTCCTTCAACATCCTGCGGACCTGGCCGATCAACACGGTTTCGTTACGCAGATCACCAGCTGCTGCGTGGGCCGCCAGTTCGGCGTCCGGTATGCTCGACCAGAGGAAGTAGCTCAGCCTGCTCGCGAGCGCATGGTCGGTCAGCGGCTGAGTGCGATCGTTCGCGTCACGAAGGTCGCGTAATGGCGCGGGGCGCAGGGGAGCCGCCCTTCGTGAGCCCTCAGGGCGCCCCGAGCGCGAGTCTAGGGGCGCAAGCGAAGCGACCTGAGCGGGGTGAGAGGCCCCCGCGATTAAAAACGAGAAGTGCGGCGACATCAGCACGTTCACGATTAGGTCGCGCATCGCTTCTTCGTGTGTCAGACCGCTTTGCGCTCGCTGCGTGCGATAAAACGCGCGTAAATCGTCCTGCTCAGCTGTTGTCAGCGACCGTCTGTACGCGCGGCCGGCAAACGCCATCAGCGCGTCGATTTGGCGCGGCTCGGCCTCGAGCCGCTTGCGCTCCACGGTGCGGATCGCTGCGTTCACCCGCTCGAAGTGATCGGCGATCGCCTCGAACGCGACGGGGTTGTTTTTCTCATCGGCGGCGGCCTTGGCGAGGTAGGCCTTCTTGAAATCGAGAATCACCGACTCCTCGACGATGTCCCTGTCGGCGGGACGGAAGCTCCCCGACTCGCGACCGTTTCCCAGAACCTCGCCGCTCTGGTTGAAAAAGAACTCGATATAGGTGCGCGCGGTGTACCCTGCGACGAATTCGAACTCATCCCACAGCGCCTCGAGCGCCTTCTGCCCCTTCTCGTCCAGAAGCAGCTCGCTGAGCGGCGCGTCGTCGCGGAAGTAGCCCATCACGTTGTGGTAGCCCGCGCTCAGCAGACGTCCCTTGTCTTCCGAGTCATCCGGGTAAAAGCGCCCCCGCTCGCGGACGTAGAACGTGTCCGGAAAGATCGAGCTGAACTTCGCGAACGCGGCCTCGTAACGTGCGCGCTGGCCCGCCGGCACCTCGAGATCCGGATTCGTCATGCGCGACTGGTACTGCTCGGCCAGTGCATACAGCGTATTCAAGTCTTCGCCGTTTTGCCCGCCGCCGACGAGCCCGCGGCGAGCCTCCGGCATTTTCACTTCGACCGGCGGCGGCTCATCGGCAACGCGAAGCGCGGCGCGCTCAAAATCGCGCCGGTGCGTGGCGTATTGCCGGTTCTTCCAGTTCATGAGCGGTTGCGATGCGACACTCAGGCCTTTCACGATGGGGCTGGCGAATTTCAGGGCCGTGTCCTTGCGCATGCGCAGGACGAAATCGCGCATCTCTATGAACTGATCGAGGAACGGGTCGGACCCCTTCGGCGGCACCGGCAGCGCGCGCCACATCGCCTGCAGCTTTGCGAGCGGCCCGACGTCTTCTCTCGGGCCGTCGAGCGCGTGCCAGATGGTCGTCAAATACCGCGCGCTTACCCTGTTCTGCGCGGCCATGTCCGCGAGCGTCGCCCCGGACTTGCCGAAGACGACACGATGCTTGTACATCCACGCGGTGCGGAAGTAGTCGGAGTAGTCTGTTGGTTGCCGGTCGTAGAAATCGACAATCTGCTGGATGCAGTATTTCTCCCGATCGGTTTCGACCAGCATCGGATGCGGCGCGAACTCGAACCCATCCGGGTTGAGGAACATGTGGTCGGCGACGAGACGAGAGGCCTGCAGATATTTCGTCAGCAGAGCAGAAGACATCGTCAGCGACTCGCCGGAGTTATCGAAGCCGGCGAGATTCGCAGGATCGACCGGAAATTCCCTTGCGGGACGGATGTCGACACCCGTCAGATCCTGGATGGTGTAGTTGTATTCGGCGTTGCTCAACCGTCGCGCGAGCACCGGACCGGGATCGCCGTCATTGCGGCGCGCTTCACTCTTCCATGTGGCATCGATCCAGTTGATGACTTGCCGCCGCACGGCTTCGTCAGGCTGCTTCGCTTGCGCGGGCGGCATCTGGTGAGCGACGAGCTTGTCGCGGACGCGATTCCACCTGGCATAATCCTGTACCACCGAGTTGACAGAGGCGTACCGGTGCAGATCCAGCTGGGCGGACGCCTTCTCGCCCTCGTGGCAACTCGTGCAATAGGCCGTCAGGAAAGGACGGACAGTTTCGGTGAATTCCCGTTCCGTGCCCGGTTCGGTGCCCTGCGCCGCGTTCATCGCAGGCGCCACGAAGCACCCCAAGACCAAGGGGAAAATCAACAGGGAACGATGCAACATGAGCAGGGAAGTTTAACATTTGAAGATATAGGGGTCGAGAGGCTGATAACCACGATGACTCGAAGAGCACGAACACACGCGGTAGTGCCGCTCGTCGATAAAACGAGTAACGAAGAACGTAAAACGAACAAAGCCGGGTAGCATAGGCGGCACCGTTTTCAGAGGGAGTCAACCATGTCAAACCTGCCTCGTCGAGTGCTTGTCGTGGTCCTGGTCGCCATTGGCGCTATCGGCGTGTCGGCATCTCTACGGCAGACAATGCCGCCGGCGACTGCCACATCGCGTGCCGTCGCGGCCGCAAACGCGTTTCTGGCGACGCTCGACGAAGGCCAGCGGCAGAAAGTGAACCTTGAGTTCAACGAGAAGACACGGGTCGTCTGGTCCAACCTACCGTCGGGCACCACGATGCAGGTGGGCGCCACGGAGCGGAACGGCCTCAAGCTCGCCAATATGACGCCGGCGCAGGAAAGGGCCGCGCTCGCGCTCGTCGCGACCGCGCTGAGTCGCGAGGGGTACCAGAAGGCGATGGAAATCGTCGATGCGGATCAGGCGCTGGAGACACGGAGCGCCCCGACTCGTAAGCCGGGCGCGCCGATCCGCTTCGGGCGCGGCGAGTACTACGTCAGCATTCTTGGCAAGCCGTCGGCCTCCGAGCCGTGGATGATGCAGTTCGGAGGTCACCATCTCGCCATCAACGTGACCATGGCGGGGCCCGCGAATGTGCTGGCGCCCACGCACACTGGCGCCCAGCCCGCCAGCTACAGCGTGGATGGAAAGCTCATCCGCCCGCTCGGCGACGAAAACGATCGTGCGTTTGAGCTCATCAATGCATTGAACGCCGAGCAGCAGAAGCAGGCCATCCTCGGCTACGAGGTTCGCAACCTCGTTCTCGGTCCCGGGACAGACGGCAAGACGATCGCGCCTGAAGGCGTTCGCGCATCCACCTTCAACCCCGGCCAGCGCACCGTGCTGCTCGCGCTCGTCCGCGAGTGGGTCGGCATTCTCGAGGATCAGGCGGCGAACGCCAAGATGAAGGAGATCGAGTCGAATCTGAACGAAACCTATTTCGCATGGGCAGGTCCCACGACGAACGGCAAAGGCGCCTATTTCCGGGTGCAAGCTCCGACCGTTTTCCTCGAGTACGCCCCGCAAGGCGCGGGGGAAAACAACATCGATCACATTCACACCATCTACCGCGAGCCTGCAAACGACTACGCCGCGAGGGCGGCGCGGCGGTGAAGGCGCTCGGAGCTGCCATTCTTGTCATGCTCGCGACATGCGGCGAAGTGTCCGGCCACCAACTCGACGAGTATCTGCAGGCAACTCGCGTGTCGATCGCGCGCGATCGAGTCACGCTCGACGTCGACTTGACGCCCGGCGTCACAATCGCGCCCGCGATCGTCGAGACACTCGACACGAATGCCGACAAGACCATCGGGCCGTCCGAGGCAGGCGCTTACGGGCGGGCGATGATGTCGGACGTCGTGGTGACCTTCGATGGTCATCCCGTCGCCATGGCGCTGACGCACATCGAGGTTCCTACTATCGATGAGATGCGCCACGGGATGGGCACGATCCACCTGCGCGCCACGGGCAGCATTACGGCGCGTGCGGGCCGGCACCGCCTGGATGTCGTCAACGACCACCGGAGCGATACGAGCGTGTACCTGGTGAACGCGCTCGTCCCGGACGATGGCGGTGTCGATATCGTGTCGCAGTCGCGCGATGCGCATCAGAGGGAATTCCATCTCGAGGCAGCCGTGCGGCCGAGCGGGGCGATGCTGCTCTGGTTGGCGGGGGGCGGGGCCGTGGTGGCGTTGACGTTGGTGGGTGGGGCGTGGAAAAACGAAAAAGGACAACGAAAAGGGAAAAACGAAAGAGCGATAAACGAAGAACGAAAAACAAAAAACAATTCGATTAGGGAGGCAATATGAAGAACCTGCTGGGAGTTGTCGGGTCTGTCGTCGCGGTGCCTCTGTACTTGTCTGCGCAGGCGCCGGCGCAGCCCAGGACGCCTGTCTCGTCTGTCATGTTCGTCGACCACGACAAGGTGGCGGCCGCGTTGGCCAAAGGCGGTCCCCTTGTATCGGGGTCCGACGTGCTGGTGTCCGGCTCTCACCGCGACAAGCCTGGCCAGGTCGAGGTGCACGACAAGGAGATGGACGTGATTTACGTCGTGGACGGCACTGCAACGTTCGTGACCGGTGGCAAGATTGTCGGCGCCAAGAATTCGCGGCCCGATCAGTGGCTCGGCACCGATATCACTGGCGGCACTACGCAGAAGCTGGTGAAGGGCGATGTGATCGTCGTCCCCGCCGGCACGCCGCATTGGTTCAAGGAAGTGCCAGGGCCGATTAGTTATTACGTGGTGAAGGTAGTGAAACCGTAGAAAGTGAAAAGTAGAAAGTGAAAAGTAGAAAGTAAGAACGAAACGGGATAAAAAAAGGGCGGGCCTGATTTCAGGGCCCGCCCTTTTTACTTTCCACTTCTTACTGGTTACTTTCAGTTACACCGAAGGCTGTGATTTTTTTAGCCCTTGAATTTGTATCACTGGCGGCTTCGGCGCCTCTTTCAGGACGTGCTGACGGTAGAGCTCGGCCATCTGGCGGTGCTTCGCGTCTTCCTTCAGCTTATCCTCGAGGTTCTTTTCATTGGCTTTCGCCCGCGCGGCCAGTTGTTCTTCGCGCGCGTTGCGTGCGACGCCCGCGAGGACCAGGTCCTGCTGTTCGCCGGCCGCCACGGCTTCTGCATTCAGCTTCAGCGCGTGTTCGGTGGTCGGCAGCGGCACCGGCTTGTTGCCCGCGAAGATCTCGTGACGTCCGTGCTCTTCGTACCACTTCGTGAGCGTGGCCGTCATGTGCATCTTCTCGATGATGTTGCGCCACCCGATGCCGGTGTTATACGCGCAGAAGGAAATTTCTCCCTGCTGCGTGGCATACGGGATGATGCACATCTCGGTGCGGCGGAAGTCGTAGTTGAACAGGTCCTGGAACCACATCCCCGCGATGAAGAGGAAGTTCCACCGATCCTGGCGCCGCACGTCGATGTCCTGCATCGTGCGGTCCTTGCCGACCTTCCCGTAGTTCTTGCCGGTCGCGCCGAAGGTCTTGTCGAACTTCTTCATCAAGTCCATCAGCTTGAAGTGCGTCGGCGCCTTGAACGGGTTGTAGTTCCGCATCAGCGCGAGCGCCATGCCGACGACCGACAGGAACTTGCCGCGGCCGGCGTCGTTGACCTGCGCAAGGTCCTTCGCGAGCTGTTCGGCGTTGAGGAAGGCCGTGACGGGGACCGCTTCCTTCGTCTGCTTGTCGATCATCACCGCCATGCCGACGCCGCAGTTTGGGTGGCAGCCGCAAGTCAGGTTGCCCCACTGTGCATCCGGTCCGTGAACCGTGTCGGCCCAGTCGGTGAAGGTGCCCATGAACGAGATCGGGAACCAGTCGCGCACGGGCTCGCCGAGGCCCGTCTGGTTCTTCACGTCGTGCGCCAGGTGCGACAGCGTGTAACGCTGCGCCGCGCGGCGCTCGGGCGTCACTTCCTCGTCACGGCCGGTGAACGACACAGGCTGGAACGACAGGAAGTTGATCTTGCGCGGGTTGTCGAGGGCGAACTCGATGATGCGTCCGACCTGCTCGTTGTTGACGCCGTTGACGATCGTCACGACCGGCACGATGTCGACGCCGTTGTTCCACAGGTTTTCGATGGCCTGCAGCTTGACGTCGAACAGGTTGCCGACGCGGCGGTGCGAGTTCGCGGCGTTGCCGATGCCGTCGAACTGCAGATATGCGTACCGCAGGCCCGCATCGGCCGCGGCCTTCGCGAAGTCCGGGCTCTTGGCGAACTCGATACCGTTGGTCGCCGCCTGCACCGAGTTGTAACCGACCTCGCGCGCGTAACGCACCGCGTCGAGGAAGTACGGCGACATCGTCGGCTCGCCGCCCGAGAACTGCACCGACATCTGCCGGCGCGGCTTAATCGTGATGGCGTTGTCGAGAACCTGCTTGATGTCCTCCCAGCTCAGCTCGTGGACGAACCCGACCTGATTCGCGTCCATGAAGCAGGGGTCGCACATCATGTTGCAGCGGTTCGTCAGGTCGACGGTCAACACCGAGCCGCGTCCGTGCTTGATGGTGCTGCTGCCGTGGTTGTGGAGCTTGTCGTCGTTATGCGCTGGGATGTCGCGGCCCGGGAACACCTGCTCGAGGTGCTTGAAGAAATCCGTGTCCATGGCCA
This sequence comes from Vicinamibacterales bacterium, assembly GCA_963784045.1. GTDB lineage: Bacteria > Acidobacteriota > Vicinamibacteria > Vicinamibacterales > JAMQPK01 > JAMQPK01. Next base: position 41,927 of record CAWAPZ010000018.1, on the reverse strand, counting down.
TGACGTCTTCGAAGTGGCCATGGGTGGGGCAGTCCTTGACCATGAGAATCTTGCCGTCGCGCTCCAGGATCGTCGCGGGAATTTCGCCGACCTTCTCGTGGAGCAGCACGGACACGTCCTGCTTGCCGTCGAGGATGGCCTGGCGCGCCTCGCGGACGCACGTCGGGCAGAGCGAATCGGTCTTACGCGGCCAGCCGAGCGGCGGCTTGGTTTTCTGCCACGACTTCAGCAGCGGCTTATCCGACCATTTGGGGATAAAGGATGGGCGGGGGTTGATGCGGTTGACGGTGCTGAACACCGACCAGGCGCCGTTTGCGGCGACCGCCAGCCCCTTCTCGAAGTACTTGATAGGTGAATGCATGACCGTATGTTACCGACAAGTCAGCCATTTACGGGCATTTTTGGGCTGTTTGGGCACTGGATGACCTGAGCGGGCCAACGGCGCACCCGAAAAGACAACGCCCAGGGGCCGTGATGCCGAGGCCCAGGCACGGAAAAGGCACGTTGTTCTCATCCGACCTCGGCGTCCTGGACCCGGCGTTGAAGATCAGTATGGCAAACTAGGCGGCAATGCAGATTCGGGACATCACGATCGTCGGCGCCGGACCCGCGGGGCTTGCCGCGGCCATCGCCGCCAAACAGGCGGGCCTCGATTACTCCATCCTCGAGAAGGGGGTCCTCGTCAACTCCATTTACGGGTTTCCGGTAAACATGATCTTCTTCACCACACCGGAACTGCTCGAGATTGGGAGGCTGCCGCTCGTCTCGCCCTTTGAAAAACCGACCCGCCTCGAGGCGCTGCGCTATTACCGCCGCGTCGTCGACACCTACGAGTTGGCGATCGAGTTCGGCGAGCAGGTCGTCGACGTCAAGCACGGATCGACGCCACGCCGGTCCAGCGAGGCAGGCTCAGGGGACGTCTTCGACATCGAGACGCGTTCGGAGACAGGCGTCCGTCGCATTCGCCACAGCCGCAACGTGATCTTCGCGATTGGGTATTTCGATCATCCAAACGTCATCGGTGTGCCAGGGGAGACGCTACCGCACGTGTCGCACTACTACACCGAGTCGCACAGTTTTTACCGGAAGAACGTGGTCATCGTCGGTGGCGGAAACTCGGCAGCAGAAACCGCGCTCGAGCTGTATCGCTCCGGCGTGAACGTGACGCTCGTGCATCGCCACCCGCAATTGAAGCCGAGCATCAAATACTGGGTGCGCCCGGATATCGAGAACCGCATCAAGGAGGGATCGGTCAAGGGACTCTTCAATACGAACGTGGTCGAGATCCAGCCGACGCAGGTGATCGTCGAACGGGACGGGGGAAGGGAGTCCATTCCAGCGGATGCGGTGTTCTTGTTGACCGGCTACCATCCCGACTGCGACTTGTATCGCCGGGCGGGCATTCGGTTGCATCGCGAGACGATGTCGCCGGAGTTCAATCCGGAGACGTTCGAGACCAACGTGCCGGGCATTTTTCTGGCAGGCGGCGCGATTTGCGGCAAGGACACGTCGAATATCTTCATCGAGAACGGCCGCTTCCACGGCGAGGCGATCATCAAGACCATCGCGGCGCGCCGGGCGCGCGGCGCCGTGGCTCGTTAGAGCGCCGAGAGGGACGCATGACCAGGGAGCGCGTCCAGATCCATCCGCCGTCGGTGCGCGCCGAGACCATCAACGTCATCAAGGCGGCGTTGGCGATCGTGTTGATCGTCGCCGCGTACATCTTCCGGCCGTCGTTTGCCCCCCAATCATCGAATCTCCAATCCGGCCAATCGCAATATGGCCTGCTGCCGTATCAGCAGCTGATCCGGGACGCACCGCCGAACGAGCAGCGCGTATTCAGGGAGCTGCAGGAAGGTCTGCTCGAAGCCGAGCGTCTCCGTGCGCAGACCGGCCGCTGGCCCGACATCGCGACGCTCGAGGCCCAGGGGATCCCGCCGTTCGCGCGCGATCCGACGCAGAAGATCGCGTACACGTGGACATCAGTGCGCCAGGACTGGGCGACCAATTACCTGGGTGTGCCGTCTGATCCATCGCAGCCCGCCTGGGTGCTGGTCATCCTCGAACCGGAGCCAGGGATGCCGCCCGATCCCGCTCCCAATGACGAGACGCACCACAGGCTTACAGACGGCACCACGCTGCACGTGTCGATTTGGAATATGCCCGAGGAAAAGCGCCGCAGCGGCTTCGCCGCGCTGAGGCTGCCGCAAAACGATGGATGGACAAACTGGCTGGTGGGGTCAAATGCGCCATAACGATCGCTGTCTCGACACAGAAGCACGGAGACGCGGAGACTTCGACGCAGAGACGCAAAGACGCGGAGGACGCGCAGAGAAAAGGCATTTCTCTGTGACCGGATCGTCGAAGCGTCTTGCATGTGCGTCTGTGTTTGCTCGCGAGACGCCTTCGGCGCGAGCTCGATGCGTCGCCTCCGTCTCTGCGTTGACGACAGCGTTTTTTGGCTTGTGCCTGTTGCTTGCCACAGCGGCTCATGCGCAGACGCCAAAACCCGCTGTGCCACTCAAGATTGGCGTCACGCTGCATCCGTACTACTCGTGGACGGCCAACGTCGTGGGCAATCTGCCTGGTTATGAGGTGCGGCCCCTGTTGCCGGGCGACATTGACGCCGGCGACTATCAGCCGCGGCCGCAGGACATCAAGCGGCTGGCGGATCTCGACGTCGTCATCGTGAACGGCATCGGACACGACGATTTCATCTTTCCGATGCTGAAAGCGTCCGGCAATGCGCGGGCGGTGATCGTGCGGGTGAACGTCGAGACCCCGATGATTCGGGCCAGCCGCGGCAGCGGTGTGAACTCGCACACCTTCATTTCGTTCTCGAACGCGATCCAGCAGACCTACGCGATTCAGCGTGCGCTGGCCGGGTTGCGTCCGCAGGATGCGCAGGCGCTCCAGCACAACGCCGCCGAATACGCGCGGCGGCTCCGCGCGATCAAAGCGAAGGCGGCTTCGCAGCTCGCGGACGCCAGGATCACGCGTGTGGCCACCGTTCACGATGGATACGGCTATCTGCTGCAGGAATTCGGTCTCGAGGTCGGCGGTGTCGTCCAGCCGGCGCACGGCCTCACTCCCTCGGCGGGTGAGCTGCGGGACATGGTGGCGCTGCTGAAGCGCGAGAGAATTACTGTCGTATTCACGGAGGCGGCATTCCCCGAGCCGCTGCTGAAGGTGCTTCGCGACGAAGCGGGCGTGAGCGTCTCTGTCATCAGCCACATCGCGTCGGGGCCGTTTACCGCCGACAAATTCGAGCTCGAGATGCAGGCGAACGCAGATACGATGATTCGCGCGCTCGGGAAGTAAAAGGTCTAGCAGGAGGTCAGGAGAAAACTGTTTTTGGAAACTCAAAGTCCCTCCTCAACTCCTAGCATCCTGTTAAGGGAACCGCTGCTTGAGATTACCCATCTCACGCTCCGTCCGGCGCGCGCGGCTCTGCTCGAGAATTTTTCCCTCAGCGTCGAACGGGGCACGCTCCACGCGATCGTTGGCCCGAACGGTGCGGGCAAAACCACGCTGCTGTCGGCGATCCTGGGGCTCATGCCGTTCGACGGGCGGATTTCCGTCCAATGGCTGGGCCGCGGCCGCATCGCCTACGTGCCCCAGCAATTTCAGGTCGATCGCACGCTCCCGATCACAACCGCCGACTTTCTTGCGCTCTCGCGGCAGCGGCGTCCGGTATGTCTCGGCGTGACAGGTGCGACGCGAAAACGGATTTCGCTCTTGCTCGAACGAGTGGGGCTCGCAGGGTTCGAGAATCGCGCGATGTCCGTGTTGTCCGGCGGCGAGTTGCGGCGCGTCCTGCTTGCCAATGCGCTCGACCCGCTCCCCGAGCTGCTGATCCTGGATGAGCCCGAGAGCGGGCTCGACGAAGCCGCCGGCCGTTGGCTTGACGATACGCTGCGATCGTTAAAAGGGGAGATCACGGTGCTGATGGTGTCGCACGACTCCGAACGCGTCCGGCGCATTGCTGACCGTGTGACCCACCTTCGCGCAACTGACTCGCATCCATTCGGTGGGCAGGCGGAGCTTTCGAATCCCGCGAACCCGTGATGGACTTCCTTGAGTACCCGTTTCTCGTCCGCGGCTTCATCTGCGTCGTGCTGCTCGCGCCGCTGCTCGGCGGCCTCAGCCACCTCGTTGTCGCACGACGCATGGCATTTTTCAGCGCCGCGCTTGGACAGGCGGCGATCACCGGCGTGTGCGTGGGACTCCTCGTCGGCGAGCCTCTCAACGCACCCTACGGGGGCATGTTCGGCTTCTCGCTGCTGTCCTCGCTTGCGATGGTGTATGCCAAGCGGCGCTCGCGTCTTCCGAACGATACCCTCATCGGCGTGTTTCTCGCGCTGACACTCGGGCTCGGCTTGTGCCTGCTGGTCGCAGTGACGCGAGTATTCAACGTCCACCAGGTGGAGGCGATTCTTTTCGGCAGCCTGCTCACGGTCACCGATACGGATCTGATCCTGCTTGGCGGCGCGACTGTGGGCGTGGCGTACCTCGTATTCCGTCAGTACAACGATCTCCTGCTCGACAGCCTGAGTCCTCAACTCGCGACGGCACGCGGGATCAATTCTGCGTTCCTCGAATACGGGTTCGCACTCGTGCTGACGGTCGCGATTCTGGTGAGCTTGAAAATGATCGGCGCGCTGCTGGTCGAAGCGCTGATTATCGTTCCTGCCGCCGCCGCTCGAAATATCGCCACCGGGACGCGGTCGTATCTGGTTTGGAGCGTGATTGTGGCGTTCGCTGCGGGGGCAGGGGGACTGCTGATTTCACTGCGCGTCCTGGTGCCGACGGGCGGCGCCGTCGTCCTTGCGGCGAGTGTGATTTTCTTCGTGACGCTCGCGGCTGGTGCACTCCGCCGTCACGCCTGAGTCATCTACCCTCGGCGCCCCTGGGTCAACGGAAAACCTGTTTAGAGCATTTCGATTTCGCTGTAGTACGTAGAGCGGGTCGTGCGACCCGCCTCCGTTGTCGGGTCCGAAGGACCCGCCTACATCAACTACAGCAAAATCGAAAATGCTTTAGCGCTGCGGCGTGGCGTCGTCGCGGTGAGGTACCGGTCGTGTCCGGTTTGGGCCGGAGCTTAGTGCATTTGCGAGTTGCCCTGCGGCATCAACCGCATTTCCAGCAGCTCGACTAGTGCCTCGCACCGTTCGAGCAGGCTGTTGCACTCGAGCAACGCCTGCTTTTCGAGCGGCTCGAGATGCTGGGCGATGGCGTGCACGAGATCGGCGTCCGGGACGTCTTTCGGAATGAAGTCGTGGTCGTGCCGCTGCAGCTTTTTGGCGAGCAGCTTTTCGAGCCTGGCCCGCGCCTCGCGGCTGGCCGTCGTCACGACCGGCTTCGATTCCTTGATTGCCTCGACGCTGGCGACGCGATAGCGCTCCATTCCATGCCGCGCGGGGCGCTCGTCCAGGATCCGGAACTTCTCCAGCCCCCTCAGCATGATGTTGTAGCGGCCATCCGGCATCTGATCCGCGTGAGTGATGAAGCCGGCGCAGCCAATCGGATAGACGCCCGGCGTCTCTTCGTAGTGCGGTTCCCAGCCCGGGCGCAGCATGACCATGCCGATCAGCCGCTCGCCATCGAGTGCGTCGCCGACCATCGCGCGGTATCGAGGCTCGAAGATATGGAGCGGCAGCAGCGCGCTGGGAAACAGCACGACGTTCGGGAGCGGGAAGATGGGGATCTCGGACGGAAGCATTCCAGTAGGTCTCAAATCTAGAATCTAGAATCTATGATCTAGAATCTATAGTCTGTATTCAAGATTCTAGTTTGTAGATTCTAGTTTGTAGATTTCAGTTCACAGATGTTCCATCAGTGAATCGTCCTCGTTTTCTTGTCCATGTAGTCCATCAGCACATATTGACCCAACGTGAACGGAGTTGTGAAGTACGCCTTGCCGCGGCAGATTTCGGCCACCCGGCGGACGAACGCGACAAGCTCGTAGTCGCGCGCGAGCATGAACGTGTTAATCATGATGCCGCTCTTGCGACAGGCGGCGACCTCGGCGATTGTCTCCGAGACGATGAAGGGGTCGAGGCCGAAGGCGTTCTTGTAGATGCGACCATCGGGCTGCGTGAGCGCCGACGGCTTGCCGTCGGTGATCATCACGATTTGGCGCATGTCCTTGCGCTGCCGATCGAGGATGCGGCGTGCGAGCCGCAGCCCTTCTCGCGTGTTCGTGTAGTAGGGTCCCACCCGTACGCGTCCGAGCTCCTGGAGTGGAATCTCCTCGGCTGAATCGTGAAACAGGACAACGTTCAGCGCGTCTCCGGGGTATTGCAGCCTGATGAGGTTCGCAAGCGCGAGCGCGACGCGCTTCGCGGGTGTGAAGCGATCTTCGCCGTACAGGATCATGCTATGGCTGCAGTCGAGCATCAAGACCGTCGCGCACGAGCTCTGGTACTCGCCCTGCGACACCATCAAATCTTCGTAGGTGATGTCGATGACCGGGGCATCGCCGGGATGAGGGGATTGGGGAGTAGGCCTTAACAAATCCCAAATCCCTCGTCCCGAATCCCGGTGGACGCGTTGAACCGCATTCAGGACCGTACTGCTGGCATCCAGGTTCAACGTATCTCCGAATTCGTACGGCTTCGGCGCCGCGACGGTTTCGATGCCGGTGGAGTTGTCGCGCGTGTCGTGGCGGCCTAGACTGCTCTTGCCCATCGACCCGAGCAGGTCGCGCAGCGCGCGGTAGCCGAGAAAATCGAGGCTCTTGTCGGTCACCTCGAATCGCGTCGGCGGAGCGTCCGGGCCGAAACCGCCGCCCGCGCCCGGCGTTTGCCGATCGGCGCGGTCCGACTCGAGATCGGGCGCCGGGGTGATGAAGCCTTCCTGCATCATCCGATCGATGATGTCCTGAATCAGCTTTTCGAGCTTCGAACGCGCGTCCGCCTGATCGGCATCGGCCGGGTCGCCAAGCAGGCGCTCCAGCGCTTCCTCGGGCAGCACACCGCCGTTGAACAGCGCGTCCATGATCGCGTCGTGCAGCGCCTGCATAGTGCGATCGTCTTCGGACTCCCCGTACATCCCGCCGTAGGGGGACTGGAAACCGCTCGACAGCAGCAGATCCGACAGCTTCTCAATCAGCTCATCGAGATCCAGATCTTCCAGTGGATCGCCGGTATATTTTGAGTACTTGTAGCGCATTCGGGTCCGAGTTCTCAGCTAGTTGTAGTACTTCTTCTTTCCGCCCGGCAGTGGAATGCCCTCGTCAACGTCCCGCTCGGCGGCGCGCGCCGCTGGACGCCGCTGCGGCGGTTCGGCTCCGTGGTAACCCCGTTCGTCACTGCGGCTGATCTTCTTCTGCGCATACAGACCTTCAAGGACGAAGTCCACGGCGGACGCGAGCGCCGCCTCCGATGCCTTCGGTCGGAGGTGAAGGTGTTCTGTGAGCTCGACGAGACCCTGCACGCCGCGAGCCTGTGCGAGCAGCTCCTTCGCAGACGACGTGTCGGAAGTTTGCAGCGAGCCGCCAAGATCGAACCACTCGATGACGCGGCGCATGTCGACCTGGCCCAACCGCTCGGAGAAGACGTTTGCGACCGACGCGCGGATCAGCTCGCGCGCGACGTTGTCGGCCCCTTTCAGCTCTCCCTCGTACTCCATCTCGAACTTGCCGGTAATCGACGGCAGCGCTGCATAGACGTCGGTGACGCGCGCGACGATCTGCGCCTCGCTGCTTGTCAGCGCGCGGCGCTCGGCGTTCGACAGCACGTTTTCCAGGCATGTGATCGCCAGGCGCTGGCTGACGCCCGAGCGGCGGTCGATCTTGCGATCGGCGCGCGCCTGGAACGCGATCTCCTCGACGATCTCGCGCACGTACGCAGGCACGTCGATGCGCGTCCCATCCTTGTCGCGATCGAGCCATGCTTCCTGCGCGGTGATCTCCATGGCGTGCTGGCGGCTTGCCGGGTAGTGCGTGCGAATCTCGGAGCCGATGCGGTCCTTCAACGGGGTGATGATCTTGCCTCGCGCCGTGTAGTCCTCCGGGTTCGCCGTGAAGACCATCAACAAGTCGAGCGGCAGGCGGACGGGGTATCCCTTAATCTGGATGTCGCCTTCCTGGAGAATGTTGAACAAGCCGACCTGAATTTTTCCCGCGAGGTCGGGTAACTCGTTGATGCCGAAGATGCCTCGGTTGGCACGTGGCAAGAGGCCATAATGAATCGTGAGCTCGTCGGACAGCTGCAGCCCGCTGCGCGCCGCCTTGATCGGATCGATGTCGCCGAGCATGTCGGCAATCGTCACGTCTGGCGTCGCGAGCTTTTCGACGTAGCGCGCATCGCGCGGCAGCCAGGCGATATTGGTGTCGTCGCCTTCGGCCGCGACCCGCATGCGGCACGCCGAGCAAATCGGATCGAGCGGATCGTCATGGATCTCGCATCCCGCCACGACCGGGAGGTGCTCGTCGAGCAGCGACGCCAGCGCGCGCAGAATCCGGCTCTTGGCTTGCCCACGCAAGCCGAGCAGGATGAAGTTGTGCCGCGACAGCACCGCGTTCACGAGCTGAGGGATAACGGTGTCGTCGTAACCGATGATCCCAGGAAACAGCGTGTCGCCGCTGCGGAGCTTCGCGATGAGGTTGTCGCGCACTTCGTTCTTCACCGAGCGGCGCGGAAACGCCTCCGGCGACGTTGCCCGGGCGCGGCGAAGGCTGCCGAGCGTCTTGACGGTCGAGATAGGTGGCATGTCGCGATTCTATCCCAGCTAGAATCGCGCGGTGAATCTCGCGATCCGTTCTGTGCGCCCCCTCGTGTTCGCGCATCGCGGCGGCAGCAAGATTGGCCCTGAAAACACGATTAAGGCGTTCGATCGCGGACTGACCGCCGGCGCCGACGGCCTCGAGGTCGACGTCCACCTCTCGCGCGACAGGATTGCTGTGGTTCATCATGATGCGACGCTCGATCGCACCACGCGCGCAACTGGTCCGCTCGCCGATCGCACCGCCTGCGACCTGGCGCAGCTGGACGTGCCGACGCTGCGCGACGTGCTCGAGCGGTACCCTCACACCGGCATCATCATCGAATTGAAGCAAGCCGGGTCCACGCTCGCCCGCGCGGTCGTCGACGAGGTGCGCCGCGCCGGCGCCGCTCACCGTGTGTGCCTCGGATCCTTCAGCCGTTCGGCGCTGCGCGCCGCGCGCGCACTCGCGCCCGACATCGCCACGAGCGGCGCCAGGTTCGAAGTCAGGATGGCGTTGTACCGATCGTGGTGGGGCGTCTCGCCAGGGCGTGTGCCGTATCAAGCGTTTCAGGTGCCCGAAACCAGCGGCTCGACGCGCGTCGTATCGCCACGCTTTGTGGAGCTGGCACACCGGGCCGGAATTGCCGTCCACGTGTGGACGGTCGACGAGCCGGCGGATATACGACGTCTGCTCGATTGGGGGGTGGACGGCATCATCTCAGACCGTCCCGATCTTGCGACAGAGGTCGTAAGAGACTGGGTCAGTCGACAGTCGCACGTCCACAGCCGCTAGTCGACAGTCGTACGTGAAGCAGGGGCTTACGCTACGTTGACTGTCGACTATGGACTGTCGACTATGGACTTCTCCGGCAGGTCCGATTCACCAACGGACGGTTTCTTGCGCAATAGACCAGAGACAAACCACACAATTCCGCCGATCACCGTCATCGCCAGAAGCCATCGGACCACGGTGAGGAGGAAATTCAGGTCCATCATCGGCCAGCTGCTGAGCTGCGCGATGGCGAACCGCTCGGTCAGCCAGTGCCAGCCCGCATGACCCACCAGCACTGACGCGACGATGATGCCCACGCGCTCGGGAACGACTTGCGTGAAGAGGAGGTTCGCTGCCGGGAGTACGATGGCAAGGATGATGAGCGTGCCGAGCTCGAGGCCGACGTTATAGGCGAGCAGGGCCGCGAGCGGATGCGATCCCGCGAACTGTAGAGTCTCCTGCAAGGCGATTGCAAAGCCGAGCCCGTGGAAGAGGCCGAACACGAGCGCGACAACCCATCGGTGCTTCAGCGCGCCTGCCTTGAGCGCAGTCGAAGGGGCGCCGATGCCGTTCTCGATCGCCACATAGACAAGTGACAGCGCGATGAGCGCACCAATCGTGGGCGCGAACCAGGTATCGACCGTCGCGAGCCCGAAGGCGGCCAGGCCGAGGGTGATCGAATGCGCGATGGCGAACGCGGCAAACGGTTTGACGAGATCGCGCACGCGCCGGAACGGCAGCGCCAGGACGATGACGAACAGCAGATGGTCGAGGCCGTCGAGAAAGCGGTAGAAGCCGGCTTTCAGGAACACCCAGGCCGCCTGGTGCGCTTGCGGGTCGAGGCGCACGAGTGGCGTGTCATCGTGAATTCTGAACGCGCGGACGCCGCCATCGGGTCGTATAAAGTTGATGTAGGTGGCCGTCCGGTTGGCGAGGCCTCGCCCGAACAGCACGCGCATCGAAAATGGCGAGTCCTGCGACCGAATCGGAAAGTGCAGCTCGAGATCCAGGAATCCCTGGTTGTAGTACACCTGCGTCGCGTCGGGCAGCCGTGCGCCGCGAACGCGGGCGAGCGCGCCCTCGAACGAATCGAACGAACGATCAGATGGCAGCGAAATGCGCGCGTCCGCCATTTCGTAGCGGGTCAGGCGCTCGTCGCCTTCGAGGAACACGATACCGTTGGAGATCTGATTCGCGGCCTCGCGCAGCGCCGTTTCGACATGCGGGAGCGCGAGGTAGCCGGTGCCGTCCTTCGGCAGGTTCGCCTCCGCAACGGCAAGCAGCGGCACGCGAAGCAGCACCTGCAGCCGGCCTTGCTCGGGCTTCACGTAGCTCTGCACCGCAATTTCGTCGGGAATGTCGTGCGCTACGACGACTGCCTGCGTCAGGAGCACGAGCATCAAGGCGGCTGCGCCGCGGAAAACTCGGGTTGTCATACGGTAGCAGTGAAAATTGTATAATGACCGTCTCTGCAGTTACCAGCGAGGCCATATGAGAGTTGCATTCGGGAAATTAACGCAAGCAGTTGGTGCGGCGGCAGTTGTCTTGATCATAAGTGTAGGAGCGGCGGTGACCACGAGCGCACAAGCACCTGCGGGAGCGGGCTCGAGCGTCGGAAGCGGCGTCTACACCGAGGATCAGGCCAAGCGCGGCGAAGCGGTTTCAAACAAGATGTGCACGAGCTGCCACGGACCTGAATTGTCCGGTGGCGAGGCAGGCCCTACCCTTGTCGGCCTGGAATTCCTCGGCAACTGGAACAATCTCACAGCCGGCGACTTCTACGACCGCGTGCAGGCGACTATGCCCGCGGACGCGCCGGGCACGATGACGCCGGCGCAGACCAGCGACGTCATGTCCTACGTTTTCAAGCTCAACAAATTTCCGGCAGGGGCGACCGAGTTGCCGACCGATCTCGCCGCACTCAAGGGCATCAAAATTGAGGGCGCGCAGCCCGCTAAATAAGGTCCGGCTGACGCCGGACGGTACCTATGAGAAATATCGCCGCCGATAACGTCGCCGACCTCGAGTCGATCGAAACCACCGAGTGGCTGGATTCGCTCGACTATGTCCTTCAATCCAACGGCCCCGCGCGGGCGGGCCAGTTGCTCGTGCAACTCAGCGAGCACGCGCGCCGTCGCGGCATCAGGCTTCCGTTCACGGCGAACACGCCGTATGTCAACACGCTGACGACCGATCAGGAAGTGCCGTTTCCCGGCAGCCAGGAGATCGAGCGCCGCATTAAGAGCCTCGTTCGCTGGAACGCGATTGCGATGGTGCTGCGCGCAAACAAGAAAGAGCCCGGCATCGGCGGCCATATCTCCACGTTCGCCTCGGCGGCGACGTTGTACGAAGTCGGCTTCAACCATTTCTTCAGATCCGGCAGCGCGGGCGATCGCGATGTCGTGTATTACCAGGGTCACGCGTCGCCGGGCATTTATTCGCGTGCGTTCCTCGAAGGGCGGCTCACCGAAAAACAGCTCGACAATTTCCGGCGCGAACTCGCGCCGGGCGGCGGGTTGTCCTCGTACCCGCATCCGTGGCTCATGCCGGATTTCTGGGAGTATCCGACAGTGTCGATGGGACTCGGCCCCATCATGGCGATCTACCAGGCGCGCTTCATCCGCTACCTGGAAGACCGCGGGCTGAAGAAGCCGTCGAATACCAAAGTGTGGGCGTTTCTCGGAGACGGAGAGACCGACGAGCCCGAATCGCTCGGCGCCATCACGCTTCCCGCCCGCGAGAAGCTCGACAACCTCATTTTCGTCGTCAATTGCAACCTGCAGCGGCTCGACGGTCCGGTGCGCGGCAACGGGCAGATCATTCAAGAGCTCGAGGCGGTGTTCCGCGGCGCGGGCTGGAATGTCATCAAAGTGCTGTGGGGGAAGGACTGGGATCCGCTGCTCGCGAAAGACAAGGACGGCTTGCTCGTCAAGCGCATGGGCGAGGTCGTCGACGGCGAATATCAGAAGTACACCGTCGAATCGGGCGAGTATCTCCGCAAGCATTTCTGGGGCAAGTACCCGCAACTGCTCGAGATGGTCAAGCACCTCTCAGACGACGACCTGAAGAAGCTGACGCTCGGCGGCCACGATCCGATCAAGGTCTACAACGGCTACAAGTCTGCGGTCGAGCACAAAGGGCAGCCGACGGCCCTCCTGATTCGCACGATCAAGGGATACGGACTCGGCGACGCAGCCGAGGGAAAGAACATCACCCATCAGCAGAAGAAGCTCACCGAAGACGAGCTCCGTTTCGTGCGCGAGCGTTTTAGCATTCCAATTCCGCAAGAGCAGATCAGAGAAGCGCCGTACTACCGTCCGGACGAGAAAAGCCCGGAGGTGTCGTACCTGAAGGAGCGCCGGAAGGCGCTGGGCGGCCCGCTTCCGATCCGCAACAGCAAGACGACGCCGCTTGCCGCGCCGCCGAATCCCGAGATCTTCGAGGAGTTCAGCAAGGGCACCGACGGCCGTGCCGCATCGACGACGATGGTGTTCGTGCGGCTGTTGTCGAAGCTGCTGCGAGACCCGGATATCGGCAAGTCCATCGTGCCGATCGTGCCGGACGAGGCGCGCACCTTCGGCATGGAAGCGTTGTTCCGTCAGGTCGGCATCTACTCGCACGTGGGCCAGCTCTACGAGCCGGTCGACATGGACACGCTCCTTTATTACAAGGAGTCGATGGACGGCCAGATCCTCGAGGAAGGCATCAACGAGGCGGGCTCGCTCGCGTCGTTCATTGCCGCGGGCACGGCGTACTCGACGCACGGCGTCAACACGATCCCGTTCTTCATCTATTACTCGATGTTCGGGTTCCAGCGCGTCGGCGACCTTATATGGGCCGCCGCCGACTCGCGTGCGCGCGGCTTCCTGCTCGGCGGTACCGCCGGCCGCACGACGCTAGCGGGCGAAGGGCTGCAGCATCAGGACGGCCAGACGCACGTGCTGTCGCTGCCTGTGCCGAATTGCGTGTCCTACGATCCGGCGTTCGCCTACGAGCTTGCTGCCATCATCGAGGACGGCATCAAGCGGATGTATGTCGATCAGGAAAGCATTTTCTATTATCTGACCCTGATGAACGACAACTACGCCATGCCGCCGATGCCGGAAGGCGCGGACGTGCGGCCGGGCATCCTCAAGGGGATGTACCGCTACAGCAAGGCGAAGAATACCGCGTCGAAGCTGAAGGCGCAGCTGCTTGGCAGCGGCGCGATCCTGCTGGAAGTCATCAAAGCTGCGACCCTGCTCGAGCAATTCGGCGTAGCCGCAGACGTTTGGAGCGTGACAAGCTACGGCGAGCTGTATCGCGACGGCAATGCGTGCGATCGCTGGAACATGCTGCACCCCTCGCAGAAAGGCCGTGCACCGTACGTGGCCGAGTGCCTGAACAAGACCGACGGCGTCATCGTCGCGGCGTCGGATTATTTAAAAGTTCTGCCGAACGCCGTCGATCGCTGGGTGTCTCGCCCGATCGTGTCGCTGGGCACGGACGGGTTCGGCCGCAGCGAAGGCCGGGCCGCACTGCGTGAGTTCTTCGAGGTCGACGCACGGTTCATCGCCGTCGGCGCCCTCTCGGCGCTTGCCCGCGACAAGCAGATCGACGCCAAGCTCGTCGACAAGGCGATAAAAGACCTCGGAATCGACCCGGAAAAAAAGAATCCTGCGGTATCGTGATTAGTGATTCGGGATTGGGGATTAGTTCTGAACCCTCCTAATCCCGAATCCCCAACCCCCAATCCCTAGAGCCTACAAATGTCCACAGACATGAAGCTGCCCGAGCTGGGCGAGAACATCGAAGGTGGAGATGTTCTGCGCGTGATGGTGAAGCTGGGCGACGCGATCAAGAAAGACCAGCCCGTTCTCGAGCTGGAGACCGACAAAGCCACAATCGAAGTGCCGTCCTCCGCGGACGGCGTGGTCAAGGAGGTCAAAATCAAGCCAGGCGAGAAAGTGAAGGTCGGGCAGACGATCTTTCTGATAGACGAAGCGACGGCGGACGGAGGGCAGAAGGCAGAGGGCGGAGGGCAAGGAGAGAGCAAAGGGCAGAGGGCAGAGAGCGAAGGGCAGAAGGCGGAGAACGCCGAGGGCCCCAAAGCGGAGGAGCCCAAAGCGGAGGAGCCCAAAGCAGAAGAACCAAAGGGAGATGCGCCGAAGCAGGAGAAGCGCAAAGCCGAAGTTGTCGAGATGAAGCCGTCCAAGCAGGCCGCTTCGCCGATCACGCCGAAGCCGGCAGAGCCGGCGAAGGCGGACGCGACTGCCGCTTCCGCCATTCCAGCCGCGCCTTCCGCACGCCGTCTCGCGCGCGAGCTCGGCGTGAACATTCAGGATATTCAAGGCTCCGGTCCGGGCGGACGCATCTCGATGGACGATGTCACCGCGTATGCGCGGCGGCTGCTGTCTAGCGCGGGTGTGGCGCCTTCGCCGGCATCGCCTGGCGACGCGCTGCCCGACTTCAGCAAATGGGGAGCGGTCGAGCGCAAGGCGATGAGCGGTGTTCGCCGCACGACCGCGCACCGGCTGACACAGGCGTGGAACACCGTGCCCCACGTGTTCCAGCAGGATCGCGCGGACATCACCGGCGTCGAGACGCTGCGCAAGCGGCTGTCCAAGAAAGCCGAAGCCGAGGGAAGGGCGCCGATCACCATCACGGCGTTCTTGATGAAGACGCTGGCCGCGGCCCTGAAGAAGTACCCGCAGATGAACTCCACGGTCGATCTCGCGTCCGAAGAGATCATCTACAAGCAGTACGTCCATATCGGTGTCGCTGTCGACACCGATCGCGGTCTGCTCGTTCCGGTGATTCGCGACGTCGATCAGAAGGACATCTATCAAATCGCCGACGAAATCGGCCAGGCAGCGGAGAAAGCGCGGAATCGCAAGCTGTCGCTCGACGACATGCAGGGCGGATCGATGACGATCTCGAATCTTGGCAGCCTCGGCGGCGGCGCCTTTTCGCCGATCGTGAATTGGCCCGAGGTGGCCATCCTCGGCGTCGCCCGCGCGCGCATGGAGCCGGTGTATGCCGACGGCGAGTTCGTGCCGCGGTTTCTGATGCCGTTGACGCTCTCCTACGATCACCGCGTAATCGACGGCGCTGACGGCGTGCGGATTCTCCGCTGGATCGTCGAAGCGATCGAACAACCGGCGCTGATGTGGCTCGACAGCTGACTAGCTGGTTAGGTGGTAGCTTGTAGGAAAGACACGGTAACCAGGAACGAACTACTAGCTACGAGCTGCTACAAGCTACCGACTACCACCCACCACCTATGAGTACACGAATCGCAGTGATTGGCGCCGGGCCGGGAGGCTACGTCGCCGCGTTCCACGCCGCCGACCTCGGCATGCAGGTCACCCTCATCGACGCCGATCCGAATCCAGGCGGCGTGTGCACGTTTCGAGGCTGCATTCCGTCGAAGGCGCTGCTGCATGCAGCGAAGGTTCTCGACGAGGCGAAGCACGCCGACGCCTACGGCGTGACATTCGGCTCGCCGTCGATCGATGTCAACAAGTTGCGGGCGTGGAAAGATCAGGTCGTCAAGAAGCAGACAGGCGGTCTTGGACTTCTGGCGAAATCGCGAAAGGTCACTTACATTCAGGGGCGGGCATCATTTGTCGACGCGAAGACCCTCAGCGTCGAAACGTCAGGCGGTGAGCAGAAGGTCCAGGCAGATTACGTGATCGTCGCCACAGGATCCCGGCCAACCACTGTCCCGAACGTGTCGATCGACTCGCCGAAGGTGCTCGATTCGACGACCGCGCTCGAGCTGCCGGACGTTCCGAATCGGCTGCTCGTCGTCGGCGGCGGCTACATCGGGCTGGAGCTCGGCACCGTGTACGCCGCGCTTGGCTCGAAGGTGACAGTTGTGGAGATGACCGACGGACTGCTGCCCGGCGCCGATCGCGATCTCGCGGCGATCGTCGCGAAGCGCATGGCAACCTACGCCGAAGCGATTCTGCTCGAGACGAAAGTCACAGCCGTAAAAGACGAGGAGAAGGGGCTCGCCGTATCGTTCGAAGGAAAGAACGCGCCATCCGGCCCGCAAAACTTCGATCGCGTGCTCGTGGCGGTTGGACGCCGTCCGAACTCCACCATCGGCGGCCTCGACAAGACGAACGTGAAAGTGAATCAGCGCGGCTTCATCGAAGTCGACGCGCAGCGACGCACCGGCGAGACGTCGATCTTTGCCATCGGCGACGTCGCCGGCGATCCGATGCTCGCGCACAAGGCCTCGCACGAAGCGCGCGTGGCGGTCGAAGCGATCCACGGCAAGCCTGCGGTATTCGAGCCGCGCGCCATCCCGGCCGTGGTCTTTACGGACCCGGAACTGGCCTGGACCGGCCTGACGGAAACCGACGCCAGGAAGCAGAACATTCCGATCGAGATTGCGAAGTACCCGTGGGCGGCCTCCGGGCGCGCGACGACGCTCGATAGGCCCGACGGCTTGACGAAGCTGATCATCGATCCCGAAACGGAGCGCATCCTCGGCGTCGGAATCGCCGGCGTCGGGGCGGGCGAGCTGATCTCGGAGGGCACGCTCGCCATCGAGATGGGCGCGCGCGCGTCGGACCTGAAGCTGACGATTCACCCGCACCCGACGTTGTCGGAAACGGTGATGGAAGCCGCCGACGTGTTCTACGGTGAAAGCGCGCATGTCTATAAGCCGAAAAAGCCCTAGTGTTCCCTCAGGATTGGGGACTAGGGATTCGGGATGAGGCGCGCCGCTATCCGGAACACACTTGCCATCATCGGCGGCGTCAACTTTCCAGTGTTTGTGTTCTGCCTGCTCGGGTGATACGAGGCGATCACGATTGGACCGCTCGGCGGTCTGCAAATTGCGCCGTGACCGAATAACGGTCGCGGCTTCATGAGGCCCCCTTTCGAGGCCCTCACCTTCCACCATACGTCAAAGGCAATCTTCCCGAGCGCAACCACGACTCGAATGTTTGGCAGGTGCGCGAGCTCTGCTTCCAGATGCGGCTGACAGGCGTGAATCTCGTCTGTCGTCGGCTTGTTATCGGGCGGTGCGCATCGCACTGCCGCCGCGATGTACGCATCCTTCAGGATGAGACCGTCGTTGATCGATTGCGAGGTAGGAATATTCGCGAATCCGTGTCGGTGCATCGCGGCCATCAGAAAATCGCCGGATGCACCGGGTCCATCACCCGTGAATACCCGGCCCGTTCGGTTCGCACCATGAGCGGCCGGCGCAAGCCCAAGAACCAGAACGCGCGCGTTGGGGTCGCCGAACCCGGGAACCGGCCTCGCCCAGTAGGTATCTTCGCGAAATGCAGCGCGCTTCACGCGCGCAATCTCAGTGCAGTAGGAACGAAGACGCGCGCATTTGTTGCACGTGACGATTTCGTGATGAACGCTACTGAGTGGCACCGGGCACGCCTAATCCTCTAATCCCTAATCCCTAATCCCAGTCCCTCATCCCTTCCGAAGTCCGGCCGCTTGCTCATGCGCATGGTATGAGCTCCGCACGAGCGGGCCCGACTCCACGTGCACGAATCCCATCTCGAGGGCGATGTCCTTCAGTTGACGGAATTCGTCGGGATGGTAGTAGCGGGTCATGGGCAAGTGAGCAGGCGACGGCCGAAGGTACTGGCCCAGGGTGAGAACCGCGCAGCCGGCCGCTCGCAGATCTTTGAGCGTCGCGAGGATCTCGTCCCACTCCTCGCCGAGCCCGAGCATGATGCCCGATTTCGTGGCGATACGCGGTGCGTATGTGCGCGATCGATCGAGCAGCTGCAGAGTGCGTTCGTATCTCCCACCTGACCGCGCGAGCTTATAGAGCCGGGGAACCGTTTCGGTGTTGTGATTCAGGATGTCAGGGCCCGCATCAAGGACGGCGTAGAGGGGCTCGGCTTTTCCCTGAAAATCGGGGATCAGCACTTCGATGCTCGCGCCCGGCGTACGCTGCCGGATTGCTCGGATTGTCTCGGCGAAGATCGACGCGCCGCCATCCATCACGTCATCGCGGTCGACAGACGTCACGACGACGTGCGCGAGATCGAGGGACGCCACGGCGTCCGCGACGCGCGCCGGCTCGGCTGCGTCGACCGGGTGCGGGCGTCCATGGCCAACCGCGCAATATCCGCACGCGCGCGTGCAAATATCGCCGAGGATCATGAACGTCGCCGTCCCGTGCGTCCAGCACTCGCCGATGTTGGGGCAGCGGGCCTCCTCGCAAACCGTATGAAGGTTCAGGTCGCGCATCAGGCCTTTGAGCCTGAGGTAGGACGGCGAGCCCGGCGCTTTCACCTTCAGCCATTCGGGCTTCGGCGCACGCGGAGCGACTGGAGTGAGAGGGATTACCCTGGACACGTCGCCACGATCTTAATGGATAATTCCCTGCGATGCGATTGCCGGCGGCCGAACCGCATGCCATCTCGCCACGCGCACTGCACGGCCTGAAGGTCACGTGGCTGGGACACTCGACCTTTCTCATCGCATCCCCCAAGGGCGTGCGAGTGCTGTTCGATCCGTTCTTGACGAACAATCCAGCGTGCCCGCCCGCCGCACGGCGAGTCGCGGCAGTCGATCTCATATTGATCACACACGGTCACTCGGACCATTGCGAGGATGCGGCAGCGGTCGCGCGTGAGACGGGCGCGACGGTTGTCGCGTCACCTGAGCTCGCGGCCTGGCTCGAGCGCCAGGGAGCGAAGCATCTGCGGCCGATGAATATCGGCGGCCGCCAGCAGCTCTCGGGCATCGACATCGCGATGGTGCCCGCGCTCCACAGCAGCAGCGCGCCGGATGGCACCTACCTTGGCCCGGCAACAGGATTTGTCGTCCGCTTCGAACACGATCTGACGCTCTATTTTGCCGGAGACACGGGACTCTTCGGCGACATGCGCGTGATTCGCGATCGCTACCATCCGGCTGTCGCGTTCCTGCCCATCGGCGACCGCTTCACGATGGGCCCAGAGGACGCGGCAATAGCCGCCGAATGGCTGGGCGTGAAGGCGATCGTGCCGATGCACTTCGGCACGTTTCCAGAATTGACCGGGACGCCGGACCAATTGCGCACGCACGCGGGGCCGAAGGGGATCGAAGTTGTGGAACTGAAACCGGGAGTTGTCGTTGAGTAGTGGCCGAAAGCCGAAGGCCCAGAGCCTGAAGCCCACCCTGCTGGCGCTCTTCCTCTTGTACGCGCCGCACTCGTTTGCGCAGACCCTTGAACCGATCAGGTATACCGTCAGTTTCCCCGCGCCGCACACGCACTATGTCGAGATCGAAGCGTCGTATCCGACCGAAGGACGGCCCTCGATCGAGCTCATGATGGCCGTGTGGACGCCGGGCTCCTACCTGATTCGCGAATACGAGCGCCACGTTGAAGCTCTGACGGCAGCCGATCCCGCGCGCGCGTCGCTGGCCGTCGAGAAAACCCGAAAGAACCGTTGGCGCGTCACGACGAACGGGGCCAGTACGGTATGGGTGCGCTATCGCGTCTACGCGCACGAAATGAGCGTGCGGACCAACTGGGTGGACGACGAGTTCGCGCTGATTAACGGCGCGCCGACCTTTATCACGCTCGTCGAGTCGCCGTCGCGCCGGCGTCACGATGTGCGTGTCGTGCTCCCGCGCGCGTGGGCAAGAAGCCTGTCGGGTATGACGGCCGGCCCTGGAGAAAACACCTACACCGCGCCCGATTACGACACGCTGGTCGATTCCCCGATCGTCGCCGGGTCACCGTCGGTCTACGAATTCAGCGTCGGAGGCAAGCCGCATTACCTCGTGAACTTCCGTGAGCGCGCTGTGTGGAACGGCCCGCAAGCGGCGCGGGATCTGGCGAAAGTAGCCGAGACCATCGCACAGTTCTGGGGAATCGTCCCTTTCGACCGGTTCTATTTCCTCAACATCGTGGGATCGGCGAAGAACGGGCTCGAGCATCGCAATTCGACGGTCTTGAACATCCCGCTGGACGCGACCAGTTCACGTGAGGGATACCTCGATTGGCTCAACCTTGCGAGTCACGAGTACTTCCATGCGTGGAACGGCAAGCGGCTTCGGCCCGCCGAGCTGGGGCCGTTCGACTACGAGAATGAGGTGTACACGAAAGAGCTCTGGTTCGTAGAAGGCATTACAGAGTATTACGCCGACCTGTTCCTGGTGCGCGCCGGCGTGGCCACGCGCGATGAGTACCTCGACGCGCTGTCCGAGCAGATCCGCTCGCTGCAGACAACCCCCGGCCGCCTGGAGCAGTCGGCCGAAGCGGCATCCTACGATGCATGGATCAAGTACTACCGGACCGATGAGAACTCGCCGAACGCGTCGATCAGCTACTACGTGAAAGGAGCGGTGATCGGCTTTCTGCTGGATGCGACCCTCAGGCGCCTGACGGCGGGCTCGAAGTCGCTCGATGATGTCGTGCACGCGATGTTTGCGAAGTTTTCGAGTGAGCGCGGGTTTTCTGGCGCAGATTTCCGCGCGTCGGTGGCGGCCGCCGTTGGTGCCGCAAAGGGCCGCGAGATGCGCGCGTGGCTGGCGCACGCCCTCGAAACAACGGCGGAGCTGGACTATGCAGATGCCTTGGCGTGGTTCGGTCTCCGGATGACATCCCCGGCTGGAATGCCGCGACCGTATCTCGGCGTGTCGACACGAACCGAGAAGGGCAAGACCATCGTCGCCGGCATTCGCCGCGGGTCGCCGGCCGCCAATGCCGGCATGTCCTTGCTGGATGAAATTTCGGCGATCAACGGCGAGCCGGTGCGGGACGGGGGCTTCACCGATCGGATTGCGCGGTTTTCACCTGGAGCACAGGTGACGCTGACGGTCACCCGCAACGGCACCGAACGAAGTATTGACGTCGTCCTCGTCGTGGATCCGCGGCATGGCTGGCAGTTGAGCCCGGTGCCCGGCGCGCAGTCGCGACACCTCGACACCTGGCTGGCGCAATAGGAGATAATACGAGTTATGCCGTCTGTACGCAGTCGCGCGCGTTTCGTTGCCGCGATTGCCCTCGCGTGGCATGTGGTCGTGATTGCCTCTGTAGCCACCGCATTCTCGTGTGACTCCGGTTCGGAGCACGCGGGGATGAAAGACTGCCCCCTGCACCGGAGTGCGCCGGTTTGTGCGCTGCACGGCGACAAGCATGGCACGCATGATTGCGATTGTCCGACGATCGGTTGCTCGCAATCCGATGCGGGCTTCATGGCCGTCTTCGGCGCTGTCGGGATTCTTCCCGCAAGCGCTGACATGCCGGTTCGCCTCGACTCCGGCGACGCGCCTTCACGCGCGTCTTTGACCGCCACTCATCTCACACCCGCTCCGCTCTCGCCTCCGCCTCGAGCATAGCTTCGTCGGCATCCAGCCACGGCGCAGGACGGCAGTCTCGACGAGACTTACGTCCCTACGCCGGAATCCACGTGGCAGAGACTCAGGAGGAGAACCCATGAAGCGCATGGGCGCCGTCTTCCTGTCCGTGATGTGTATGTGCGCGGCCGCAGGCACGCTCTCGGCGCAGGAGACGATCAATTACGGAACCATCAGCGGGCGTGTCGCCGATCCGCAGGGCGCGGTCGTGCCCGGTGCGAGCGTGATCGCGCGTCAAGCCGAAACCAATCAGTCGCGCGAAACCGTGACCGATCGCGACGGACGATTTCGATTTCCCTATTTGCGGCTGGGACGTTACGACGTGACGATCCGCATGTCGGGCTTTACCGAGGCGATGCGCTCTGTGCAGGTGACGGTGGGGTCGGCGTTCGAGCTGCCGATCACCCTTGCGCTGGCCGGTGTCGCGGCCACTGTCGACGTTGTAGCGGAGTCGACCGTCCTCGAGGCGGCGCGCAGCCAGATTGCGGGCACGGTGTCGCAGCGAGAGGCGGCGAGCCTGCCGATGAACGGGCGCAATTTTCTCGATCTCGCTCTGCTCGTCCCAGGCGTGTCCCCCACGAACATCGGCAGCACGCAACTGTTCGCCGAGACCTCCGCGGTGCCGGGGCAAGGGCTGTCGATTGGCAGCCAGCGCAACTTCTCGAACAACTTCATCGTCGACGGCCTGTCGGCCAATGACGATGCGGCGGGCTTGAGCGGCATTCCATATGGCGTCGACGCCGTCGATCAATTTCAGGTCGTGACCTCGGGCGGTCAGGCGGAACTGGGTCGAGCCCTCGGCGGCTACATCAGCGTCGTTACCAAAAGCGGAACGAACGTCGTGCATGGCAACGTGTATGGCTATTTCCGCGACGACAGTCTGAATGCGACGAATGCGTTGCTGCGTGATCAGGGAGGGGAAAAGCCCCCCATGAGCCAGAAGCAGTACGGCGGCAGCATCGGTGGCCCGCTCGCGAGAAACCGTTCTTTCTTTTTCACGAATGTCGAGCAGCGCCGTCTTGACCAGACCGGGTTGACGACCGTCTCGCAGCCGAACGTCAGTGCCATCAACGCGAAGCTGCAGGTTGTTGGATATCCCGGGTCGCCTGTTTCAACCGGGATCTATCCGAACCCCGTAGACATGACGCACGTTCTCGCGAAAGTGGATCATGAGCTCTCGCCGCGCGACCAGTTCAGCGTCCGGTACAGCCTTTACGACGTGCTGTCGCTGAATTCGCGCGGCGCCGGCGCGTTGAACGCGCCAAGCGCGTCTTCGAGCCTGGACAACATTGACCAATCGATCGCCTTCGGCAACACGCTGACGCTTTCCGACAGAACGGTAAACGAGACGCGCGTGCAATTCGCCTATAGCGATCTTAAAGCGCCGCCGACCGATCCGGTAGGTCCCGCAGTGACCATTGCCGGCGTCGCATCGTTCGGAACGCTGTCGGGAAGCCCGCAGGGCCGCGTGAACAAGATGTACCAACTCGTCAACAACTTGTCGCACCATGCGGGGGCCCACGCGCTGCGCGTTGGACTCGACGTCATCTACAACGCTGACACGATTACGTTCCCGCGGGCGGTTCGCGGCTCGTACGGATTTTCATCCCTCGCAAATTTCCTCGCCGGAACATACAACGCTTCCGGTTTCACTCAGACGTTTGGCGAGACCGTCGTCTCGCAGACAAACCCGAACATCGGGTTTTACCTTCAAGACGAGTGGAAGGCGCATCCGTCGCTGACGGTCAACGCCGGGCTCCGATACGACCTGCAGGCGCTAGACACGATCGATGCGGATCGGAACAACGTGTCCCCGCGGGTGGGTTTTGCGTGGACGCCGACGCCTTCGCGCCGAACCGTTGTTCGCGCGAGCGCAGGGCTGTTCTTCGATCGGGTTCCGCTGCGTGCGGTTGCCAACGCGCTGCTGTCGGCGGGCAACACGACCGATCTGACGCAGCTGCGCCAGCTTGGGATCAGCCTTTCGCCAACGCAAGCAGGGGCTCCTGAGTTCCCGAACATCCTGGCGGCTCCGGTTCCGTCGGTCACGCTGGTCAATCTCACCACGATGGATCGGAACATCCAGAACGCGTATTCGCGCCAGGCCAGCGTCGAAGTGGAGCGTCAGGTCGCCGAGAACGGTACGATAAGCGTCGGTTATCAGTACGTGAGAGGGCAGAATCTGCTCATCTCGATCAACCAGAACGTGCCCACGTGCGCGGCCGCCGGCACCAACAACGGCTGCCGGCCCAATCCCGCCTACGCCAACAACAGCCAGTATTCGTCCGAGGCCGAGTCGAACTACCACGGCCTGCACGTGTCGTTCGTCCAACGTCCGGCGGCCTGGGGTCATTACCGCATTTCCTACACGCTGTCGAAATCAATGAATAACGTCGGCGAAACCTTCTTCAGCTCTCCGATCGATCCGTTCGATCTGTCGAAGGACTGGGGCCGGTCGGACGACGATCAGCGCCATCGTCTCGTCGTGAACGGCGCAGTGGAACTTCCGTATCGCTTTCATCTGAGCGGCGCGCTGCAGGCCTACTCGGCTTTGCCGTTCAACATTCTCTCGGGATTGACCACCATTCAGGGAACGCCGGCGCGGCCGATCGTCAACGGAGAGTTCATCGATCGGAATGCTGGAGTGGCGACCCGTTTCTTTACCAGCAGCGCACGCGTGAGCCGGCCCTTCACCGTGTCAGGCCCGGTAGAGGTCGAAGCGGCCGTGGAGATGTTCAATATCACCAATCGCGCCAATGTCATCACGCGCAACACGAACTTCGGGCCAGGCGCGTATCCAGACAACCCTTCACCCACATTCGGCCAGACGACGGCTGTCGGCGATCCGCGGAGCGTGCAGTTTGCCCTGAGGCTGAGTTTTTGAGGGCAGGTTACTTTTTCGCCTCGATGGCCCTGGTCCAGATGTCGATTTCCTCGGGCGTCATCGTGCCGAGCGGGACCTCGCGCGCATCGACGTAATTCCACCGCTCCACGTCGACGAGGTACTGCGCTCGCGAGAGCAGCGGCCCTCTGCACAAGCGAATGCCTTCGTCGGCTTTCATCTCGCTCCTGGCGCGGTCGAGAAGCTGGTCGATGACCTGCTGCGGGGCCGGCTCGTTGGGGTAAACATACGGAAAAAGCACGAGGTGCGAGAGCAACACGCGCCAGTGCTCTCCAAAGCGCGAGAGCAGACGAGGCCAATTGATGTCCTGCTGGCGGGCGCGCACCAGATGCAGGACGTCCGCGCCGTCGAACCGCTCGCGCTCCATCAGGAATGCCTTGGACCAGATCATCTCTTCAACCGGCATCAATCGCACCGGGAAGCCGAGAGACTCGTCCTGCACCGCATTGGCAAACCACTCGGCGTCTACTTCGGCGACTCCGTTTCCGCCGGAGAAGATCAGGTCGACGAAGAACTCGCGCTGCCGGCCGCCGTACGCCTTGCCGAGCCAGTGCGGAAACGTGAGCTCGGTGGTAATGCCTTCTTCACCGAGTGCGGCTGTCGCAGCGTCCCAATCAGCACGCCGGATGAAAAGGTCGAGGTCTTTCGTGTCGCGGCCGATCCCGGTGTAGCGGACAAATGCGAAGGCACCGCCAACGAGAAAGTCGATGGCTTTCTCCTGAAACACATGGATCACGCGTCTGTAGAAGTCGGATGCGTGCCGGCTGGGAGCTTGAACAGTCGATGGTGTCACGTTCAGGCAGAGGCAAGAGGGATGCCATGAGGGCACGTATGTTGCTGCGGGAGGGTCATGCGAATCGCCGCCACGGCCGATCTGCATTTCGGCAAATCGTCGGCCGGCACGCTTCAGATGCTGCTGTCGCAGATTACGACAGCAGCTGACGTGCTGGTGGTCGCCGGGGATATCACCGATTACGGAACCGCCGACGAAGCGCGCACCTTTGCGAAGGAGCTCGCGGCCTCCGTGCGGATTCCCGTTGTGGCCGTCCTCGGCAACCACGATTTCGAATCGGGCGCGGAACGCGAGATTCACCAGATTCTCGTCGAACAGGGTGTCTGCGTGCTCGACGGCGACACGTGCGAGGTGCAGGGTGTCGGCTTTGCCGGGGTCAAAGGATTTGCCGGTGGGTTCGGGCGTCGTGCGCTCGGACCATGGGGCGAGCCGATCATCAAGCAGTTCGTGCACGAAGCCGTCAATGAGGCGTTGAAGCTCGAGTCCGCGCTCGCGCGCCTCAGAACTGACAAGAAAATCGTACTGCTCCACTACGCGCCTATCGAGGCCACGGTAGAAGGGGAGCCGCGCGAAATATATCCGTATCTCGGCTGTAGCCGCCTCGAAGAGCCTTTGGGGCGCTACAGCGTGACCGCGGTGATTCATGGCCACGCACACAACGGCGCACCCGAAGGACGGACCTCGACCGACGTTCCCGTTTACAACGTGGCGCTTCCGCTGATGCGAAAGCTGACGCCCCAGCAGCCGTTTCGTATTCTGGATCTGTAGCGATGTCGAGAGCGCGAAGTGCCGCAGTGAGGGTCGGCTGCTCGGGCTGGCAATACAAACACTGGAAGGGAGATTTCTACCCGGCCGATCTGCCGCAGACCGGGTGGCTCGAATACTACGCGCGTCATTTCGATACCGTCGAGGTGAACAACAGCTTCTACCGGCTTCCTGCCGAGGGTCGGTTTACCAACTGGAAGGCGAGAACGCCGGCGGCGTTTCTGTTCGGGGTCAAGGCAAGCCGCTTTCTTACGCACATGAAGAAGCTGAAGGATCCCGAGGAGCCTGTCGAGCGGCTGTTTTCGCGGGCGCGGGAGCTTCAAGGAAAATTAGGGCCCGTGTTGTATCAGCTTCCGAGGCAGTTGCCGAAGAATCTCGAGCGGCTCGCCGGATTCCTTGCCGTTCTGCCGCCCCGCGTGAAACATGCGATCGAGTTTCGAGAATCGAGCTGGTATGACGAAGAGGTGATGCGGCTTCTTCGCAGGCATCACGTGGCCATCTGTCTTCACGACATGCCGGGGTCGACGCCTCCACGCCTGCTGACTGCGCGTTTCGCTTACATTCGCTTTCACGGCGCAACGGGGCGGTACACCGGCGGGTATCCACGACAGGTCCTGGAACAATGGGCCGACTGGCTCGCCGCAAGCGGCCATCCCGCCTTCGTCTACTTCAACAACGACGTCGGCGGACACGCACCGCGCGATGCGCGAACCCTGATCGAGCTGTTAGCGTCCCGGGCGGACCTGGATGGAGCCGGAATGGATAGACACGTCTCGATGGTCTGAGCTCTGGACTTTTCATTCACCTCACGTAAACGCTTACGTAAACAGTAAGATGCATGCGCGGCTGCGCCTGTAAAAGCCGTGGTGCCTGACTGGTCCAGCCATTGCACGTATCTCTGGACTTTACTCTGGAGGAGACTACATGAAGCGTGTTGCTTTGCTCGCCCTTGTACTCGCGTTCGGGATTTCCTGCGATGACTCGCCCACCAGTCCGTCTGACCCGAACGTCGGGAAATTCACGGCGATTCTGCTACCGTCCAACGAAGTTCCGGCGATCACCAACGCTGACGCCGCCGCCAGCGGGACCATGCAGCTGACGATGACCGTCACCCGCGACGCTGGGGGTGTGATTACGGGCGCGACCTACGATTTCCAAGTCAACTTCACCGGATTCCCTCAGGGAACGACGCTGACCGGGGCGCATATCCATAACGCCCCCGCCGGAACGAACACCGGCGTCGTCGTCGGATTGCCGTTGACGGCGTCAGATGTCGCCGTCCCTTCGGGCCAGGGATCGCTGAACAAGACCAACCTGCCAAGCACATCCACGACCGTTACGCCGGCGGCCGTTGCGCAGGGGATTTTCAACAACCCGGCCGGCAACTATTTCAACGTGCACACGACCTTAAACACCGGCGGCGCCATTCGCGGGCAGTTAGTGAAGTCGAACTAGAAGAACGTGCGTGAGAGGTTGAATCTGGTTCGTCCGAGCGAGTTGGACAGGTCAGTTGAAACACGTGCTCGCGCAGCTGCTTCTCCACGGCGAACGTCTTTACGGCCACGCCTGGACCGAAGCCGCTGACGCGGGCACTCTCTCTTTATTCGTCGGCTTTCGTTGTGCGTTACGAAAGTCTCTTACCCAAGGCGAGCCATACCGCCGCAGCTCAACGCCCACAGAACGAGCGCAGAGAGCGCGATCGACGCAAGCAGCATCTTCATGCCCGTGGCGAAGGCAAACCTGATGCCGAATGCGGCGGCGTCCTGTTGCCCGATCTGCGGACTGTGGCGTCTCTTTGGATTACGCGGCGCGTAACCGCTTACAAGTCCCGTCATTGGAACTTGTACTTCGACAGGTAGTAACTGAGGGCGCGCTGGCTGATGCCCATCAAGTCCGCCGCCTCCTTCTTGACGCCGCCGGCGTTGTCGAGCGCGCGCCGGATCGTTTCCTGTTCGATCCACTCGATGTTCGTGCGGAGCTTGAGCGAGGGCAGGGTGTTCGACTGTCCGGCTGCCACGCCGAGGACGGAGATTGCGTCGGCCGAGATGGCCCCGGTGGTCGACAGCACCACCGCCCGTTCGATCGTGTTCTCGAGCTCGCGCACGTTGCCCGGCCATTCGTAGGCCGCCAGCTTTTCGTGCACGCCGTCTTCGATGCGATCGATGCGTTTACCGGTGCGCTGCTGATGCTTTCGCACGAAATACTCCGCAAGAACGGGGATGTCCTCCCGACGGTTCCGCAGTGGGGGCATCTCGATGGGGATGACGTTGAGGCGGTAGAAGAGATCCTCCTGGAACGTGCCATCGAGTACCATCTGCCGCAGGTCGCGATTGGTTGAGGCGATCACGCGCACATCGACCTGCTGGCTCCGTTCCGACCCAAGCGGCTCGAATTCGCGTTCCTGCAGCACGCGCAACAGCTTGGACTGCAGCACCGGGCTCATCGTGCCGATCTCGTCGAGGAGGATCGTCCCGCCGTCCGCGAGCGCGAATTTGCCTTTCTTGCTCGTGGCGGCGCCCGTAAAGGCCCCACGCACGTGCCCGAACAGCTCCGATTCGAGCAGCGTTTCGGGAATCGCGGCGCAATTCACCTTGATGAGGGGCATGTTCCGCTGCGCGCTTCTCGCGTGGATCGCCCGCGCGACGAGCTCTTTGCCGGTTCCGGTTTCGCCGGTGATGAGCACCGTGCTCTTCGTTTCTGCGACGAGCTCAGCCTTGCGGATCACGTCCTCCATCGTGCGGCTGCGCCCGACAATGCCGTAGTGGTTGAACTCTTCGTCACGCTCGTTCAACAGGTAGCGCTGGTGCGAGCTCAGCCGCTGATGGTCGAGGGCGCGCCGGACGACGACCAGCAGCTCGTCGACTTCGAAGGGCTTCTGCAGGTAATCGAGCGCGCCGAGCTTCATGGCTTCGATGGCGCTCTCGACCGTTGCGTGCGCCGTCATCATCAGAATCTGCGGGCGTTCCGTCTCGGCGGTGGCCGCGACCAGCTCGCGGATTAAATCGAGGCCGGTCGCATCGGGCATGAGATTGTCGACGATCAGCACGTCGACGCTGCGCTCGGTCAGCGCGCGCTGGGCCTCGCGCACGCTGCCGGCTTCGAGCACGTCGTGCCCTTCGGCACGCAGCGCGTGCCCCAGCGTGCGCCGGATTTTCTGTTCGTCGTCCACGAGCAGCAGGGTTCCGCCTCGCGCGCTCATGCCTGCGCCTCCCCGCGGAAGGGAAGCTCGATACGGATTTCAGTGCCGTCGCCGGGACGGCTGTCGAGCGAGATGGTGCCTCCCATGCCTTCGATGATGTTCTTGGCGATCGCCAGGCCGAGACCGGACCCCGTCCGTCTCGTCGTGAAGTACGGATCGAACACGCGCGGTAGATCCTCGGGCTTCACTCCGGTGCCGTGATCGCGAACGGTGATGCGGAAAACGCTTTGCCGCGCGTGTGTCTCGATTTCAATATCCGGCGTCAGAGAGACCGCACGGGATTCGTGTGCCCCGACGGGCGATGGCCTGGCGGCAACGGCGTGGCGGGCGTTGGTCAGGATATTCACCAGAGCCATACGCAATCGTTCAGCGTCGGTGACCACCGGCTCGAGCGCCGGATCCGGTCGAATCGTCACGTGCATATCCTGATGACCGGCTCGCGTCGCCTGTTCCGCGTCGGTACAGAGCATATTGACGTCCGCAGGCGAGTAGTCGAAACGGATCGGCCGCGCGAAATCGAGCACGTCGTTGACGACCCGATTGAGCCGCGCGACTTCTTCGTCGACGTCGTTGAGGGCTTGCGCCGTTTCCGCTTTGGAAACCCGGTCGCTGGCCAGCGTTCGCAGCGATCCCTTGATGATCATCAAGGGGTTGCGAATCTCGTGCGCAATCACCGTCGACAGGCGTCCCAGCGCGGAGAGCCGCTCGCGCTGTGCGGCTTCCCGCTGGAAGCGGGCGATCGAATCGGTGAGCGTATTGAATGTCGCGGCCAGCACCTTGGCGTCTTCGTCTTCCCAGCTCGCCGCGCGACTCAGCGCAATTTTCCGCGTCAAGTCTCCCGTGGCTGACATCTCGCGCATGACGTCTGTAATCGTCGCGATGGGGCGGGTAATCGTCCGCGCGACAGCGTAGCTGAGAATCGTCGCGGCGAATACGGCGATCATCGCCACTATCCCGAGTCCCGCATGGATGGCGTTGAGAAAACCCAGCCGTTCGGTGCGCGAGCGGAGCAGCAGTACGCTTGGTGCCGCGCTTGCGCGCGCCGCGCCGGCCGCGGGCGCCAGCGGCCGCTTGAGCGCGACGTACTCGCCGTTGGTCAGCGAAACCGTCTGGACGTCGCCGGTAGTCAGTAGGGACGCGAGCGGCGCACGGTCAGCCTCCGGCAGGGTTGACGCTCTGATGTCTCCTTCAACTGCAAATGCGATGTCGCTCTCGGTCGCGCGTTTGAACTGCAACGCCAGGGTGTTGTCGAGCCGGAACCCCACGACGAGCGCGCCCATGATCTCAGGGCGATCCCGCCCGATCGCGATCGGTACCGCCATCACCTGCAGGACGCCGCTTGCGTGCGGCCAGAACCCGCCCGCCTCATGCCCGGCGAGTGCCTGTTGAATTTCTGGCAGCAACCTCACCCCGCCCTCCGCGATATCGAGATCGCCGAGTTCCGCCAGCACAGTGCCGTGCCTGTCGGTCAACACCATGAGCGCCGCATTGAGTTGCTCCTGATAGCCGCGCGCCAGGGGCTGCACGGTCGGCGGATCGCCTGTGTCGACGGCGGCCTTCAGGCGAGGGTCGTCCGCCACGAGGCGAGCCATCACCGTAAGCGTCCGGACGAGCGTTGCGCATTGCTCGTCCACGAGCGTACCGGCCTCGAGGAGCCCGCGCTGCAGTTCTGCCTCGGCCTGGCTTGTCGTGGTGCGGCTTACGAAGTAGACGGCAGCGCCAATCGACAATACGGCCAGCATGGCGCTGGCCAGGAAAATGCGGTTGGTGAGCGATCCAAGAATCGTCACGCCGTTATCGCAGACTGAAATCCGCTTCCACTGCGCCCCCGTCTTCGGGGATGACGACCTGCCGGGACTCGCGGATCACGCCTTCGTTCCACGCGACCAGCGTATAGCGCCCTGGAGGCACGCGGTTAATCTGATACCGCCCATCGGCCGAGGTCACGGCAAAGTAGCGGTGGTTGAACACGAGGACGAACGCGCTCATGTGCGAGTGAATTTCGCAGAACACGCGGACGATGCCGGGACGGTCGAAACGCACTGACTTCGAATGGCCCGCCGCGTAGCGGCCCAAATCGAAGGGACGGGGGCCGCGCAGCGAAAACACGTTGTGATACGTGTTGTCGCTGTTCGGAAAATCTACGGTCGTGCCGACCGTGATGGCGAGCACGTGCGGGACGAACGTCTCGTTCCGCTGATCCATCGTGGCCCGCTGCGGCTCGGAGTCGGGGAAGGCGAGCGACGGCGCCGACTCCAGGTACACCACCGAGCGCCGCAAATCGGGCATATCGCGCGGCGCATGCATGCCGAGATCGTTGACGTTCGGCCGCCGCTCTACGGCTGCGGCGGTGCGTCGAATTTCCACCCGCCCGCGGATCAGGCCCAGGGGGGCTTGCGCCACGCCGGCCGTTGACAACGCAAAGAGCAGAGCGCACAGCGCCAGCATCGCCGGGCGCCACGCGGAGGAGCCGTGCGTCATCACAGCCAGAAATGCAGTTGCGCGGCGAAGAGGCCCCGCGTGCGAACCTGGCCGCCGTCACGCCAGTTGTATTGATAGGTGCCCTTTGCGAGCAGATTACGGCGAATGTAGTAACCGGCCCCGCTTTCCAGGCGCGTCACCGGTGCGTCCCACGTGCGTGTGCCGAGCAGCGGCGATGTCAGTTCGTTGAAGCCGAGATAATCGATCCGGCTAGCGACGAAGAAACCCGGCGACAGCTTGTAACGGCCCTCGACGAATCCGCTCGTCGCGTCAAGGGTCTGAACGATCGTGGGGACCTGCCATCGGTTCCATATGAATTCGCCGGCGACCAACCAATGATCGCGGGAAATTTCCGCATCGAAACCGAGCGCCTGCTGCGTCGAGTGGGCGGTTCCGCTCGCCAGCGTCGCGCTTGCGAGCGCCGCGTCCGCCACGTAGGCGCCACTCGCCGCCGAGCCTCCGAGAGTGAACGCGGCGATCGGGCGCCATTCGAGCCGGCCGGCGATCTGCTTGCCGCCGTTGTTGTCGACGGTGCGCGGATCGGACGTGGTGCCGTTCGTGACCGCCACACTTGCGTTGAGCGATGGAGGACCGATTCTCACCTGCGCGCCGGTATCCCACCGAAAGGCCGTAATGAGGGGCATGCCTGTGGCCACGTCGAGCGACCCGATCGGATAGCTCGGCCGCCATCCGCGCGCGCGCATGCGCAGGACGTCATCGGCTGACGAGGGCACCGCATCCGGCCTGACGGCAGTCAAGTACTGGTAGGCGAGGGGATATCCGATCAGCGGATTTCCTGCTCCGTATTCGCGGCGCGCGAACGCGCCGAACGTAGGCGGGATGCGTCCGGCCTGGATGTCGATGGGCCGGGTGCGCCACGGATGAACGCGCACGTACAGGGCATACGGCTTGACGCCGTCGCCGTTCTCACTGCGAATTTCGGTGAGGACCGAGATTTGATCGGTCACCCGGACGTCGGCGTTCACGGCCAGACGGAAGAGGCGCAGCGCGTTGTGCGCGTAGTCGGTATAGTTGAACCAAGCGCCGTCGGTGTCATCCTGCGGCGTAAACGCGATCGACACATCGGTGCCGACGACGACTCTGCCGCCGGCGATTGACAGTGGACCAGACAGGATCTCCTGCCCGCCGGCTGCGCGCGGCGCGCCGAGGCAAAAGAGGAGCAGGGCCACGCGCCGGGTTTTCATCGGTATGCCCATACTATAATCATCGAGTACACAGGTGGCTTACATCATCACGGAACCGTGCGTCGGCACGAAAGACACCGCCTGCGTCGACGTGTGCCCCGTCGACTGCATCCATCCGCGCAAGGACGAGCCCGCATTCGAGACCGCCGAGATGCTCTACATCCACCCGGACGAGTGCATCGACTGCGGCGCGTGCGTGCCGGCGTGCCCCGTCGAGGCGATCTACTCGCTCGACGAAACGCCCCATAAATGGGCGAATTTCATCCATTTGAACGCAGCGTACTATCAACGCTAGAATACAGGCCACATGGGACTGATCGACCACAAGTTCGAAGACAACTTCATCACGACCAACGTCGACCGCATCCTCACGTGGGCGCGCGAAAACTCCCTGTGGCCGATGGGCTTCGGGCTGGCGTGCTGCGCGATCGAGATGATGGCTGCGTCAGCGTCCCGCTTCGACATCTCGCGCTTCGGCGCCGAGGTTTTCCGGGCGTCTCCGCGCCAATCGGATCTCCTGATCGTTGCGGGCACGGTCACGAAAAAAATGGCGCCGGTACTCCGGCGGCTCTACGATCAGATGCCCGAGCCGAAGTGGGTCATCTCGATGGGCAGCTGTTCGAACGCGGGAGGACCGTTTCCGACCTATAGCGTACTGCAGGGCGTCGACAAGATCGTGCCTGTCGACGTCTATGTGTCAGGGTGCCCGCCCCGTCCCGAGGCATTGCTCTACGGGTTGATGCGGCTGCAGGACAAGATTCGCAAAGAAAATACGGTGCTCCGCAAAGAGCGCGTCATCATGTCTGGAGATTCCGAACCGACGCTGGTCGCCTGAAGCGCATGCGAAAACTCCTTCGAACCATCTTCCTGGTCGACCTGATGAAGGGCTTGTGGCTGACGCTCAAGTACACGCCGCAGCCCGCGTTTACCTTCCAGTATCCTGCCGAACGCCGTCCCGTTGCGCCGCGATTCCGGGGCGTACTGCGGTTGCAGGTGGAACCCGAATCGGGCGCGCAGACGTGCATCGTGTGTGACCAATGTGCGAAGGCGTGCCCGGACGACCTCATCGCGCTGGGCGGCCATCGTGAGCCAGGGCAAAAAATCAAGATTCTGGATTATTTCGATTTCAACCTGTCGCGCTGCAGTTTCTGTGGCCTCTGCTCGGAAGTCTGTCCGACGAAACCCATAAAAGCGCTCATCATGAGCGAGGACTACGAACTGGGCACCTACAGCCGCGAGACACAGATCCTGCGGATCGACGAGATGTACGACGGAGTACCGATCGAGCAGTACACCCGCTAGCGGATTCTCTCCTCATTCAGCCGTTTCGAGGCTCTTTTCGAGTTGCGCCGGGGCCCGGTGCCTCCTACAATCCGGGCATGGTTCCTTTCCTGCGGCTGGTCACTTTTGCGGGAGCCCTGGCGACCGTCATCGCCCTCTCGCCCAATGTCTCGGCGATCTCTCCTGAAGCTGCGTATGTCCAGCTGCAGCTCGGGAAGCTGCTGTTTACCGACGGGCGGTACACCGAGGCATTCGCGGCCTTCGAACAGGTGAAGGGCCATGAGGATCCGCGTATCAAGCGCGAGGCGTTGACCGGCTCGGTCAAGTGCGCCTTGCGGCTCGGCGACTTCGCCCACGCGCACGCGGATGGCCAACTGCTGGCGCGGAGCTCTCCAAACAACGCCGAATCGCTCGCGAATTACGCCGACGCGCTCTGGGCGATCGGGCTCTTCGAGGATGCGGAACAGAAATTTCACCAGGCACTGGCGATCGAGCGTGCCAACGGCCGAGCCTTGCACGGCATGGCGCGAAGCCTCGCCGCGCGGAACAAATTGAACGACGCACTGACGACTGCGCAGGCCGCGCTTGGCAGGGACCCCCGCGAGGCCGAGTTCCACCATACGGTCGGCTCGATTTACGAGCGGATGCGGCGGTACGAGGAAGCGGCGAACGCATACTCCAGCTACATCAACCTGCTGCCGAACAAGGACCGCAGCGCAAAAGCCGCGTGGGCACGAGCCGAAGTGCGATTCCTCCGCGCGTTCGGGATACGGCCCCCTGTGTATATCGAGCCTGAATCGGAGGGCAAGATGCACACCGTGCCCTTCCGTGTGCTGAACGAAAAGATCATCGTCAAGGCGCGCGTCAACCGCGGACCGCTGATGGACATGGTGCTGGACACCGGCTCGGAGCAGACCGTCATCTCGCGGGAGACGGCGGCACGCATGGGCATTCGTCCCATCGTCAACATCCTGAGCGCAGGTGTCGGCGATCTCGGCGTGCGCGAGCTCGAGCTGACACGGCTCGATCAGCTGGAAATCGGCTCGCTCAAAGTCCAGAACGTCCCGTCGATCATCAAGAACCCGCCACTCGTCGGTTTGCCGACCCGCGAAATGGAAAGCTTCTCGCCGCTGTCATTGGGCATGTCCGTCATCATTGATTACGATCGGCTGGAGCTCATCATGGGCGCCCAGTTGCCGACCGAGACGGCTGACGTGGAGTTGCCGTTGCGAATGCATCGGCTCGCGATGGTGCCGGGGCACGTGCAGGGCGGCGAGGCGAGCTTCATCCTTGATACCGGCGGGCAGGTCATCTCCATCAGCACCGATACCGCCAGCGGCCTCGAACGCGGCGAGATGCGCAACATCCCGCTCAAGGTGTACGGCGCATCGGGATGGGATCGCGACGCGTTCCTCATGCCCGGGGTCAACCTGAACTTCACGAGCAAGATCGAGTACCGGAACCTGTCAGTCGTGGTGTTGAACCTGCGCGCGCCAAGCGTGCTGCTCGGCTTCAGGCTCGGCGGGATCGTCGGCTACAAGTTCCTGAGCCGCTATCGCGTGGCGATCAACCTCGACAAGAGCATCGTGCAACTGCAGGAACGGGCGCAGCCGAAGCGCGCGAATTGAAAAGTAAAGTAAACAAACGGAACAGGCGTCCAGAAGATTAGGAAAAACTTTTTTTTGGAGAAAGATTTCTCCTAAATTCCTGTTCTCCTGTTGACGTTCATTTCAGACCTTCCTGGCGGCGGGCCAGGTGCGCGGCCCGGCGTGCAGTTGCGGCGTCCATCAGCGTCCTCTCTTCCTCCGTCTCGACAGCAAGCGGCGGAATTTCCGCGCGCCTGCCATCTCTTTCCAGAGTGACAAAGGTGAGGTAGGCCCGGCTCGTCTTCTGACGCCGGCCCGTGAGCGCTTCTTCGGAGAACACCGTCACTTCCACCTCGAGCGAGGTCGTGAACACCGCCGACACGCGTGCCTTCAACACGATGAAGTCGCCGACCCTGATCGGATTGAGGAACTCGAGGCCGTCGACCGCCGCAGTCACCATCAGCGCGCGCGCGTGCCGGAAGGCCGCGATGGCGCCGGCAATGTCGATGAGGTGCATGACGGCGCCGCCGAGCATGAACCCCATCGGGTTCGCGTCGTTCGGCAGAACGACCTCTACCATCTCGGTTACAGACGCGGACGGCGGCTTCGGTTCGAGCGGCATTGAACGCGGGGACTCAGCTCGTGGTGCGGTCGTCGAGGAATGCTTTGAGCCGCAGGCGCAGCTCCTCGGGCAGCTCGTCTTCCTTCAGCGACTGAAGCAGCGCAACCGTCGATCGAAACGAGCCGACGAAGGTCGTGCACTCCGAGCATCCGCTGAGATGTTGTTCGAGATCGCTCTGTATGTCGGCGGGCAAGCGGCCGTCGATGTAATCGGACAACAGGGAAACGATGCGGGGACAATCGGACATGCTGGAAGCTGAAATCTGAAATCTGGAAACTAGAATCTAGAATCTGATGTTTATTAGATTCTAGATTTCTAGATTTCCAGTTTCGAGCATCTCTAAAAGTCGTACCCGATCCACACGCTGAACTGCGGCCTGCGCCACAGCTCGCTGCTGCCGAAGAGGTAGTTTTCCCAATCCTGGTTGAACAGGGTGCGGTACGACCAGTCCAGGTGAATCGGGAAACCGAGCGCGAAGGTCTCGAGGCCGAGGCCGTAGGACGCTCTCGCATCCTGGAGCCGGAACCCCTGGATGAGCTGCGGGGGTCGAATGATGGCGCCGCTCTGGTCGCGGAGAGGTTCGGTCACGAAGGTGTTGTTGTCAAACACCTTGAAGTCAAGTCCGTCGAGGCCGGTCCCGCCCATATTCGCAAAGAAGACGCCGCGGATACCGCCGAGAATGCCGATGGGCGTCGCCATGGCATTGATGAGCGGAAAGCGGAGCTCGGCGTTGGTATAAAAGCCCTTGTGGCCGAGGAATTCGCGGTACTCGTAGCCGCGCATTTCGGAGTTGCCGCCGAAGTACGTGTAATTCGGTGCGGAGCCCATGCTCTTGAAGCCGTACGCTCGCAAGGCCAGCACGCCGTTCCCGCCAAGCCGCATGTAGTAGCGCGCATCGCCGTCGACCGTCGTGCGTGACAGCGAGTTGCCCACCTTCGGCGCGACCTCGAACGACAGCCGCATGGTGCTGCCCGACAATGGGCCGTACCTCGCGAAACACCGTGGTTTCCTGGATAAAGGAGACGCCGAGCGGCATCAGCAAGCCGTTATTGAAGAACTGCGTCTGGAACTGCTCCTGCTGATACTCCTGAGAGTACTGCTGCAATGCCGGGTCGGCGAACTCCTCGGTAAAGTGCACCAGGCCGCCCGAGAGCTCGACTCGCCGATATGTGCTGAACGGATAGATGGCGAAAAGCGATCCCCCGCGCACCGTCTGTGTCGCGAGCGCGTCGTCGCGGCTGATGAACGGCGCGATGGACGGGTCGTAGAAATACTGCGACAGCTGCCCGTAGAAAAACTGCGTCTGCGTGTAGCCCTGCAGCGCCCACTGGAGACGGCGCGAAAGGTTGAGGTACCAGAACGACATCGTCTTGTACTGCTGGACCGACGACGCGTACATGCTGAACTGCTGATCGCCGAGCACGTCGGTGAAAGACACCATTGTTCCGCCGAAGACGTCGCCGCTGCTCGTCACGCCGATGTTCACCGGCGGCCGGCCGTCGAGGAACATCTTCTCGAATCTCCCCTTCTTCGACTTGTTCTCGGCGATCAGCGTGTGCTGGAGCGGCGCCTGGAAGTCGGTGATGGGGCCGGGCGAGCCGAAGTCGGACGACACCGCCGTGTGCAGCGGTTCCTTGAGATCGAAGCTGTGCAGGGTATAGCCGCCCTTGTAGTAATCGACAAACGCAAGGCGCGGCGCCGGGCCGTCCTTCGACAGCACGACCGGTGACAGCACTCCGCCCAGTGCGTCGGTGTACTGTTTCAGCTCGCCATTTTTCAGGCTCAGCGACCACAGATTGAAGATGTTGCCGTTGCGCGCTTCTTCCGGCGTCAGCGGCGTCGCGGGATCGGTCGCGGTCGACGAGAAAATGATGGTGTCAGCGCCCAGGAATTTCGCCGACGCTTCGTCCTGCGTGCCGAAAGTGAGCTGCGTTTTCTTGCCATCTGCGTCGACCCTGAACAGCTTCTGCGAGCCGCTGACGCGTGCCATGTACACGATGAAGCTGCCGTCGGGCGAGTAGATCGGCGCGTAGTCGGCGAAGTCGTCGTTGGTGAGGTTGGTGATGTCGCCGCTGGCGATGTCGAGCTTGAAGATATCGGCGATGGCGGCGCGAAGGCCGCTGAAGAGCACGCTGCGGCCATCCGGGGAGATGTTCGGCGACTCCGGGTTGTCGACTGATTGCAGCGGAAAACGGTTCTCGATCTTGCCGGTGAGTACGTTCTGGATGATCAGCGTCTTACTCTTCTCGTTTCGAACGAAATACGCGAGGCGATCGCCGACCGGCGACCACGACATCCACGGAACCATGTTGCTGAGACTCGGCTGCGCGATGTACTCGAAGCCGCGGTCCTTGTCGAAGCCGGGCGTGAGATTGCGGACGACCGACCCGTCTTTGGACGAGATCAGGATGATGTCGAGCTCCTGATCGCGGCGGTTGCCGGTCATCACCGCGATGAGATCGCCCGACGGCGACGGCTCGATCGAGATTGAGCTCGTATAGTTGGATTTCTGGGGGTCCGGCGACAGATCCTGACCGTAGTCGGCCGGTCGCTCCTTGTCGCGGAAGGCCTTGAAGCGATCCTTGAGATATTTCTCGAATTGCTGGTCGAACTCGCGCGCCGACATCTGGAACGCTTCTTCGTACGGGCTCGTGCCGCCGCCGATGGCGCTCTTGCGCAGCGAGAAGAGGAACTGCCGCACGCCGTCCTTGCCCCAGCGTGCTTCGATGAATTCGTAGAGCGCGTGGCCGAGGTTGTAGACCAGCCGGGGGCTGCCGAAATCGCCGTAGCCTTCCATCTGGCTCATCTGCGGGATGATGTCGGCAACCGCCGCGTCGCGTACGGTCATCAGATCGAGCGGATCCCAGATGCCGCGTTCGTATTCGGCGCCGCCTTCGTGCACCCAGAGCGGGATGTTACGGCGGAGGAGCGACATCGGGATGAAGTGGTACTGAAACACGTGCGTCAGCTCGTGGACGATCAACCCGTAGAGCAAATCGGTCGGCAGATCGATCGGCAGCACCATCCGGTTGCGCTCGCCTTCGGCGAATGCGAGCACGCCTTCCGGCGATGAGCCCGGCGCGATGTTCTGCTGTTCGAATTCGCTGTGCGTCTTGAAGATGATGAGAGGGACGCGCTGGTTGAGGTCGTGCCGCAGATCCGAGCTGACCTGCTGATACGCGCTCTCGGCGTAGCTGGCGACCCGCTCGAGGTGCCGCTCGTTTTCAGGGTAGTAGTAGATCTCGAAATGGTCGGTCTTATAGATATGCCACTCGAACTTGTCGTAGTGGATCTGGTTCTTGCCGTAGTACGGCGCGAACTGCGATTGCGCGTTGACGGAGCTGCCTTGCCCGTGAAGTTGCGACCACGAGCAGAGCATCCCCGGAGTCAGCCTTTGCGCGTTCGACTCATCTGCGGTTGCCAGAGCCAGGACTACGGCGAACAGGCAGAGAGAAGCACTGCGCGGGACGCGCATGCGCATACGATCACCTCGTGAAATCAATTGTGTGGTCACCGGGTGGTTTCTCGCGATCTTACTGTGATCATACAGCGACCGCAACGACGCCCACCGAGCAAGAGACATACCACGGACCCTCCGTCAAATCACAGGCGATCTCGAAGGCTGTCGCTCGACATTTACGTATTTCGGCCTGATTTGACCACAAGCTGTGACCTGTCCGGAGGTCGTCCCGCCTTCGGGCTCGCGCTGCAGCCGCTTCGGTGCGGCAAGCCTATACTGAGCCAAGGCCCGTATTCATGCCCTCCGCATTCGAAACCGATGCGCTGAGTCATCTCGACAGCCTTTATGGCACGGCGCTGCGACTGACACGCAACGAAGCCGACGCCCAGGACCTCGTCCAGGATACCTACGTCAAGGCGTTCCGGGCGCGCCGGCAGTTCAAGACCGGCACGAACCTGAAAGCGTGGCTGTTCACGATTCTCCACAACACCTTTCGGAACCGCCGTCGCGATATCGGCAGGGATCCTGTCGACGTCGATAGCGACCGCGTCGACCTGGTCGCCCCAGCCGACCCCGCAGATACCCCCGAGGAGCACCTGATACGTGAAGCCATGGGCCCCGATCTCCAGGCTGCCCTGGACGCGCTGCCGGAAGCATTCCGCGAGGCGGTGTGGCTTCGGGACGTCGAGGAGTTTCCCTACACCGAAATCGCCGAGATGCTCGGAATTCCTGTCGGCACCGTCATGTCCCGGATCTCCCGCGGCCGTCGTATGCTCTATGACAAAATGGTGAGGAAAGATGATGAACCGGCTCGTGCCAAAGTGTCGTCTTAAAGGCAGCACGAATGCCTAGTTGCCGGGAAATAGATCCGCTGTTTGCGCCTTACGTCGATGGCGCGGCAACCGCCGACGAGCGGACCATCGTCGAGGCGCACCTCCGTGCGTGTCCAAAGTGCAGGCACCAGACGGCGCTGCAGTCGGCCGTCCGAGACACCGTGCGCACGAAGTTGTGCCGCCCGTGCGCGCCAGAGGAACTGCGAACGCGGTGTCGCGTCGCAGCCAGGGCCGGGCGGTGGCCGTTCGGCACCACCCGATCGACACTCGCCTCACTGTCCGTGGCCGCCGCCCTCGTGCTCATCGTCGGCGGCGTTTTACTGTACAGCCTGACCGGCCTGTCGCCAACTGTCCTTGCGGCGCAGCTCACGCTTGACCACATGACGTGTTTTGCCGTGCATGACGCCGACACGGCTGTTGACGTGAGCGCAGGCGAACAGCAATACGCGCGCGACTACGGCTCCAGATTCATCTGCCTCGGCCGGCGGTCGCCGGTCTGCAGCTGGTCAACATGCGCCGGTGCTTCTGCGGCGAAGGGGTAGCGGCCCATGCCATGTACCGGCTCAACGGTCGGCCTGTGTCGCTCTATGTCATCCCCAATGCCGGCCGTAGTGGTTCCGCCGAAGTATTCGGTCACGATGCGGTCATCTGGTCGAGCGCGGATATCACGTACATGCTCGTCGGCAGAGAGCCGAGAGCGACGCTCGAGGCCTTGGCGAAGGACATGGCAGCGGGGCTCTGAACGAAGAAACGAAAAACGAAAAACGAAAACGACAAGCAAAGAACGAAAGACGACTGACCAAGAACGAAAAGCGGCAGAAAACGGGAATAAAGACAAACGAGCGAACGCAGACGATGAGATACAAACTACTGCGAGTGACAGGCGTGCTGGCGGCGTTAGCGCTGCTGTCGTTGGCGGTGCCGCTACCGCATGTGGACGAGGTTCGTGACGGCCGCTCACAGCCGGTCGTGTTCAGTTCTGATGCCGAGGCCGCGCAGTCATC
>CAWAPZ010000017.1:0-224836 GCA_963784045.1 Vicinamibacterales bacterium | reverse complement strand
CGTGCTCGCGGCGTGCGTCATGGCGGGCCGTTTTTCCACGTGGTTGGTTCCAGAGATGCCAGGCTGGGACCAGCCGGTGAACGCCCAAGCGACGGCTCAGATTCCGGAGGCGAAAAGACCTGCGCCGACGGGCACCCTGACTCCCAGACCGGTCAACCCGGCTCGGCCCTGGGGGTGGATGGTCAGGGAGCTCATGATCAAGCCCGACCGCAAGCTCCACAACAAGTCCAAAGCAAAGATGCTGGCCGGTCAGCGGGAATTCGGCCTCACCATGAGCGGACCTGAAGCGGGCCACCTTGATCCCGAGGTCTATTGCTATCTCGCGGCGCAGCCGAAGGTTGACCACGTCTGGTTTGAAATGCAGCACTCGACGCAGCGGTTCGATCAGGTGCAGGCCCTCATGGCAGCCTGTCCGCAGGCAGGCGCGGCTCCGCTGATTCGAATACCGGACGCGATCGAAGGCAATTTCCAGAAGACCTTTGACATGGGCGCTCTTGGAGTGGTCATTCCGACCGTCGAGGACGCCATCATGGCCAGGGCCGCGGCCCGATATTCCCGCGTTCCGCCTTACGGCTATCGAAGCTGCTGTGGCAGCACGATGAACAGGTTCTGGGGCAAGCTTGTGCCGCAAGGCGAAACGGTTCCGATCATGATGGTTGACGAAGTGCTCGTCATACCGATGATCGAAACGGTCATCGGTGTCAGCAACGCGATGGAAATCGCGTCTGTGCCGGGCATCGATGTCGTGATACTGGGTAACGGTGACTTGCAGAGATTTTCAGGTCATAACGCCTTCACCAACGAATTTCAGGATCTGTTGACGAAGGTGCGCGACGCCGCGTATCTGGCAGGAAAATTCTGGGGTAATGCCTCGGGTCCGGTTGGTATCGGCAATCGACTGGCTCCCGATTCCTTCTTCAACCAGAACCAGGAGTGGCCGGCAGGACAGCTGG
Organism: Vicinamibacterales bacterium; assembly: GCA_963784045.1. Classification (GTDB taxonomy): domain Bacteria; phylum Acidobacteriota; class Vicinamibacteria; order Vicinamibacterales; family JAMQPK01; genus JAMQPK01. The sequence goes on along the minus strand of CAWAPZ010000017.1, from coordinate 223,883 downwards.
AGTTCGCCATACCCGGCCGGGCCCCGGTCAAGACTGGCCTGATGGGTCCGACTGGCATCGCGACCGACAAATGATCTGAAGGTCTGCCGCCGTGCACTTGGCGTGCACGGCGGCCCCCACGCTCCCGTGAAATTCGATCCCGCATGGGCGCAACGATCGCCATCGCTCGCAGAGAGTTGAGGTCGTACTTTTCCAGCCCGATCGCATACACCGTAATCGGTCTGTTCGCGCTGGTCTTCGGATGGTTCTTCGTTCGCTTCATCGACTCGTTCATCCAGCAGAGTCTCCAGATTGGTCTCCCTGGCCGCGGTCAAATCAATATCCAGACCATGGTCGTTCGTCCGGTGCTGGGAAACGTCAGCGTGGTCCTGCTGTTCGTGCTGCCGCTGCTGACCATGAGAGCCTATGCCGAGGAAAAGCGGTTCGGCACAATAGAATTGCTGCACACATCGCCTCTCACTGACTTCCAGATCATCGTAGGCAAGTTTCTCGGGGCGGCGGCACTCTACGGCCTTATGCTCACCGTCACTCTGCCGCACATCGCGATCCTCTTCATCATCGGGAACCCCGAATGGAGGCCGATCGTGGCCGGGTATCTGGGCCTCCTGCTCTTGGGCGTGTCCTTCATTCCAATCGGTCTGCTCATTTCAAGCCTGACGCGGAACCAAATTGTCGCCGCGATGGCGACGTTCGCGGTGCTGCTGTTGTTCTGGACGGTCAGCTGGTTCGCGCGCGCGGCGAGCCCGATCATTCAGGGGATTGTCTTGGCCATATCGCTCACGGAACACTTCGATGACTTTACCCTTGGCATCATTCGCCTCCGGCATGTGATCTATTACCTGAGTCTGGCGGCGTTTGGTCTCTTTCTCACCTGGAAATCACTCGATACTGAGCGCTGGCGCGGATAACGAGTTGCCAAACACCCTCACCGTCATCGGCGGCAACCTCGCAACTATTGTCGTGTGCGCTGCTGTCGTCGTTCGGCTGTTCTTTCCCATGTGGAGCTCGCTGGCCTACTGGGCGGCGGCGGCGGCGATGGCTTGGGTCCTGCTCTACGTCGCGATCGAACGCGCAACGATCGTGCGCTCACTGCGCCGGCGTGGAACGACGTTCAGTGCGGCGGCGAGCCTCAGCGTCGTGGCCGCTCTCTTCATTCTTCTTGCGGTCAACTTCCTCGCCATCAGGCGGGATATGACCTGGGACCTGACCACTCAACAGGTATTTACGCTTTCGGAACAGACTCGGAAGGTACTTGACAGTCTGACGTCGCCGATTCAGGCATATGTCGTTGCCAAGCCGGAGGGATTCGGGCGGTTCCGCGACATCCTGACCGCCTACGAGCAAGCCAGCGCCAATATTCGGGTCGAATACGTCGATGCGGATCGGCATCCTGCGCGAGTCAAAGAGTGGGGAGTCATCAATTACGGGACGGTTGTGTTCGAGCAGAATGGCCGCCGTCTCCGGGTCATGCTCAATCGCGAACAGGAGCTGACCAACGCCCTGATCAGGCTGACAACGAGGCGAGACCTGAAGGCCTACTTCACTCAGGGACATGGCGAACGAGGCCTGATTCGTGAGACACGTGCCAATTTCACGAGCGCCCTCAGCGTTCTCGAGCGTGACAACTACAAGATCGAATCGCTGGTGCTGGCGCAAGCGACGACGGTACCAGCCGATGCATCGCTTCTCATCGTCGCCGGCCCATCGGCGGATTTTCTCGCGTTCGAGACTGAGATGCTGCAGGAATATCTCCGGCGGGGGGGCAAGGCGCTGTTTCTACTGGATCCCGTTGTCGGCAGCGACATGCGCCACCTTCCCGTCCTTGAGTCTGCCCTCGCGGAATGGGGCATCAGTCTCGGGCACGACGTGGTTATCGACACCGCCGACTCTGCGCGCCTGCCAGGCGCGGACGCGTCGGTGCCGGTGATTGTGACGTATCCGCCCCATGAGGCCACCCGAGATTTTTCCCTTCTGACCGCGTATCCTCTAGCCCAGTCCGTCCGAATCATAGCGGGTTCCACGACGACAGGACGCCGCACGAGCGATGTGGTGCGGACGAGCAACCGGAGTTGGTCCATATCGAGCGTAGATAGGGTGGTCAAAGGACGAGAGCCTGTCTTCGATGAGCGGATCGATCGCAGAGGACCGCTGACGCTTGCCGTCAGCGTTGCCGAGAAGGTTTCAGAAGGAGGCCGTGAGACTCGGCTGATAGTCGTCGGCGATTCAGACTTCGCGGCGAACGCGATGGTGGGTATCCAAGGGAATGCCGACATGTTCGTGAACATGACCAACTGGCTGACGGAGCAGGAGGACTTGATCTCGGTCCGTCCGCGCGGTGAAGGGGACCAACGGATTACACTCACAGCCGTTCAGTTCCAGGGCCTCCGTTGGTTCTCCGTAGTGGTGGTGCCGGCCCTCATTGTGGTGTCTGGTATCGGTGTCTGGTGGCGCCGACGTTCCGTCTAAGTGCGCTGTGTCGCGACGCAAACCCTCCTCAACGTTCTGCCTTGCTTTTCGCTGCAGTTCTCTTAAGATGCCATCACCTTAAGTAGTCTTCGTTTGTCCCGCGGGAAAAACAAATTCGGGTCGGTCCGCCAAATTCTTTGGGAGGCAATATGCGCTCTCTTAGGTCGCTCGGCGGTGCTCCTACGATCCTTCTCACGCTGAACACGCTCGCACTCTCACAAGCCACCGCTGACATCGTCGGCCGCGTCACCGACGCCAGCGGCGCAGTCCTCCCAGCGGTCACAGTAACTGCAGAGAACAAGTTCGGAGTGAAGCATCGCGCGCACTGGAGGAGGTACAGATGACTGGCAGACGAATGCTCTTTGGCGGTGCGTTGTTTTTGCTGATCTCCCTTTGTCACACGCTCCCCGCCTCGGCACAGGGTGTTGGGGCAATCGGCGGCTCTGTTTTGGATGCCTCGGGAGCAGTGCTGCCTGGCGCGGCTGTGAGTCTCATCAGCCCGCAAGGAACAGTGGGTGGCAGTCAGGAGACCGTCAGCGACTCCCGCGGGGCGTATCAATTTCTGCGGTTGGTTCCGGGCACCTACAGCGTACGCGCACAGTTGCAGGGTTTCCGGTCCGTCGAACAGCGGAACATCGTCGTGAATGCCGACACAACGGCGCGGGCCGATCTCACGCTGTCCATTGGCGGCTTGGAAGAGGGCATCGTCGTCTCGGGCGAAGCGCCCCTGCTCGACACCACATCGGCGTTGAGACAGACCGTGATGACCCAGGAAACACTGCAGGCCTTGCCGAATCGCGTCGACATGTGGTCGATCACCCGCGCGATTCCGAGCATCGTGGTGAGCAAAGTAGATGTGGGCGGCTCGGAATCGTTTCAGCAATCGGGTGTCACGGTGCGCGGCACCGGCAACGAAGGCGGCTATCTGGTCGATGGAATGGACATTTCCCAGACCGATAGCGCCGGCACCGGCGTGACGTTCTATCTCGATCCGTTCGCCTATCAGGAATCGAACTTTCAGACGGGCAACGCTCTAGCCGAGTCGGCCAGGGGTGGCCTTGTCGTCAACGTGATTACCAGGACAGGCACCAATCAGCTTCGCGGTGGCGTGCAGTTCAACGGCACGAATAGCAGCCTGGGATCTGACAACGTCTCCGAAGACGTGAGAACGCAAATTTTGCGCAATATTCCTGCGCGAATCAAGACCCTAAGACCCGATCTCAAGCCGGGTTCTGACATTCGGTATTTGTACGATTCAGGCGTCTGGCTGGCCGGCCCCGTCGCCAGGGACAAACTCTGGTTTTCGACCTCGTTCCATCATCAGCAGATCCTGCAGTATCTCCTCGGCAGCTACAACGAGGACGGCTCGCCAGTGCCCGACGACAATTTCCTCTGGAACAGCAGCAGCAAGTTGGCCTGGCAGGTGTCGCCGACCAGTCAGCTCAGCTACTTCTACACAATCCAACGGAAGGTCAACGGCCATCGCGCCAGCACGACGATGTTCGTCCAATCGGGCGCGACGACGCGCAACGACAAGACGCCTCAGTTGAACCAGGTGAAATGGACTTCATCAATGAGGTCCAACATGGTGGTGGACGTGTCCGGCAGCCTCAATCGCAACCGCGATTGGTTCACGTGGCCGTCAGAAGCCCAGGACGGCGATATCGCGGGTTTCGATGCGGTCACCAACACGCTGCTGACCGTCCTGCCGACCTACCGAGATCAGCAGAATCGGCGCTTGGTCGGTCAGGCCAGCCTGAGTTACTTCACCTCGTCCCACGATATCAAGTTGGGCTATCAGATCAATTACATGTCGTGGGCCCCGACCAACCGGTCGACTTCGGACATGCGGGCCGTCTATCGTAGTGGCGTACCCGACTCGGTCAACACCTTCAACACGCCCACGTACGCCAATATGAAGAATCGGGAGGAAGCGATTTACATCCAGGACAAGTGGAAACCGTCGCGGAAGCTCACGCTGAACCTAGGCGTGCGCTTCGATATGGATTACGGTTGGCAAACCGCCTCGTGCCAGGTCGCCACCCAGTTCGTGTCCGCAAGATGCTATGACGACGCGGAAGGGTTACCGGATTGGAAGGCCGTGAACCCGCGGTTCTCTGCCGTTTACGATTTGGCCGGAGATGGCCGAACCGCGCTGAAGTTTGCCGTCAATCGCTATGTCACTCCGGTGGGCATCAGCATCTCCACGCGCGTGAATCCGATCTCTGTGGTCAGCGACACCCGCCCGTGGACCGTCTGCGCGACCGGGCAGACCAGTGGATGCGACCTCAATCGGGATTTGAAACCGCAGATCAACGAGCTGGGTCCTTCGACGGGATACCCGGCAGGAGCCGCCAACCGTTATACCCCCGGATACGATTGGCCAACAGCGATGGAATACTCGGTCGAAGTGCAGCGACAGCTGCCCGGCAACGTCGTTGCCACGGTTGGTTACACTCATCGTGAGAAGCGGGGAAATATCGGATATCGAAACGCGGCGGTCCCGGAATCAGCGTACACACCCATCACGGTCACGGAAGTCAATAGCGGCCGTGTAGTCACCGTCTACAATCAGGACCCCGCCACTTTACGCAGGATCGACATCGTGTGGGACAACGAAGAAGCGTTGGACAGCACGTACGATGGCGGCGACATTACCATCGACAAGCGGCTCAGCAATGGCTGGATGTTTACCGGCGGCGTCAGCATCGGGAAGAACATCGGCGATATCTATCCAAGCCCCACGGACTCGTCCATTGCGAACGATCTGAATAACCCGAACTTTACCTATCGTCGCGGCGTCAGCGGCAACGACGTGCCGTTCTCGCTGCGGTTATCGAGTGTGTACCAGTTGCCGTACGGGGTTTCGGCGAGTGGAACGTTCCAGCGCCAGACCGGGTTCCCGGAAATCACCACCGTGTCGGTGGGAAATAACACCATCGCGCTCACGCAAGGCAGCACGAGCGTTGCTGTGGAGCCACGGGGTGCAGTTCGACTCCCGCACCTCAATCAGCTCGACGTTAGCTTCAGAAAGTCGTTCCGCTCCGGCACGAGGCTGCTGACACCACGTATTGATCTCTACAATCTGGCCAACTCGGCGACAGTGTCAAGTCGCACGACGGTACTCGGACCTGGCTATGGTGCGGTCAACGCAATCCAGCGAGGGCGACTCATCAAGTTTGGTGTGAGCTTGGACTTCTAGATCCGAACGCAGATCTGATGCGCAGCCCCGCCGCGAGTTGGTGCGCGGCGTCCGCAAAACGCTAGACCATATGGAAAGACCGACCTCGGCTTTGTAGGTTCTCGCGGGTTACGTTGGACCTGTGAGGACGCAACGCAGAGCCGCATACAAAAGGAGGTCGGTCATGGTGAAGTCTATAACCATCGTCGCTTTCGATCAGCACGCGGCCACGACGGTGGCCGCGGTCTTGTTGCCGGGGCAGCGGACGCCCGCGCTGCATTCGCTGACGTCTGACTCAGCCACGATTCTGCGGTTTGTAGAACGGCTGCGCCGCCAGGGCCCGGTGCACTGTTGTTACGAAGCGGGCCCGTGCGGCTTCGAGTTGCAGCGCGCCTTCATGGGTCACGAGATCCCGTGCGACGTGATCGCGCCGGCGTTGATTCCCCGACGACCCGGCGATCGGATCAAGACGGATCGGCGTGACGCCGGCCAGCTGGCCATTCTCTACCGCGCCGGCGCGTTGACGGCCATTCACATTCCGACCGAGCAGGAAGAAGCCGCCCGCGATCTCCTGCGCTGCCGTGAAGACATTCGGGCCGATCTGCTGCGGGCCAGACATCGGCTCTCCAAGTTTCTCTTGCGCCATGGCCGCCGCTTCACAGGCACGAAGAGAGCCTGGACGCAACGCCACACCACATGGCTCCGCGATCAAGCGTGGCCGCTGGCCGCGCTCGAACAGACCCACGCCGCCTACCTGCGCACCGTCGACGAGGCCGTCGCCCGGCTGCACACCGTCGAACAGGATTTGCGCGCGTTGCTCGAGCTCGAGCCATTGCGCCCGCGCGTCGAGCGGCTCCGGTGCTTCCGCGGCATCAACGATCTCACCGCGCTGACGATCGCCGCCGAGCTGGGCGATCCGCGGCGCTTTCCGACCGCGCCGAGCACGATGGCCTATGTGGGCCTCGTGCCGTCGGAACATTCCAGCGGCGCCACACGCGCCCATGGCGCCATCACGAAAACAGGCAATGCTCATCTTCGCCGCGTGCTCGTCGAAGCGGCTTGGCACTACCGGCATCGCCCCTTTGTGGGGGCGGCGCTCCGTCGACGCCAGCACGGCGCACCAGAGGCCGTGATCGCGCACGCCTGGGCGGCCCAACAGCGACTCCATCGTCGGTATCATCGCTTCGCCGCACGCGGGAAACCGAGCCAGCAGATTATCACCGCGGTGGCGCGAGAACTCACGGGCTTTGTCTGGGCCGCGTTGACCCAGTGATCTGATCGGCTGAGCTTTGAAAGGAGAATCCTCGAACGCTCTATGCGATAGACGACTTCGGTCTCGAACTCGCGCAGCTAGACAGAGGCAGCTCCCGACGAACCACGGTCATGCGGTACCCAACCCGCGAATATCAGAGTGATTCATCGTCGTTGCTGCTCAGCCGATCAGATGACCCGGTTTCAACAGCGCGCGCGCCCGGATGGCCTGATAGGCCGGGCGCGCGCTTCTCTCGCGAACGAGCCAAAAGCACGGAGGATTCGGGCTCATTGACAACGGTCTTTCCATATCAGAGCATTTTCGATTTCGCTGTAGTTGATGTAGGCCGGGTCCATCGGACCCGGCAGCGGAGGCGGGTCGGCACGACCCGCTCTACGTACTACAGCGAAGTCGAAATGCTCTAATGACTTTGACGGAGGCCCAAATTCACGAGGCGATGTTTCGCGTACATCACTCTCCAGATCCGACCCCCGGCGTCGTCCGTGATATAGAGCGAGCCGTCGGGACCCTCCGCGAGCCCCATCGGCCGGTGGTCGGCGTCCGCAGGCAGGTTGACGGCACCGTCGCCGATGAAGCCGTCCGCGAAGACCTTTGGCCGGTGTGAGGGACGACCCTGGGCGAAACGCACGACCGCCACCACGTAGCTTTCCGGAAGATTGGTTCCTCCATGGAAAGCCACGAACGCCGCGCCCCGGTACTTTCGCGGGAACTGGGTACCGCTGTAGAAGTGCAGCCCGTTCGGCGCGTAGTGGGCGGGAAACGCCAGGAGCGGGTCTTCCGCGTCCGCACAACGACCGACGGTGTCACCATCACCGCCATATTCCGGCGCGAGCAGCTTCTTCTGCTGCTTTCCATCGTAGTAGCAGTACGGCCACCCGTAGTGCCCACCTTCGCGCAAGTGGAAGAACTCCTCGGCCGGCAGCTTAGCGTCATCCCGCGGTGTGAAAATACTCGGGAAGAGGCGATTCAAGTTGCCTCGTCCATGCTGGATCCCGTATAGCTCGCCGTCGTACGGGTTCAGGGCGATCGCGACGAGGTTCCGGAGCTCCGTCGCAAAACGGTTCGTCGCGGAGTGGACTTGACGCAGGTTCCCATCATACCGCCAGATCCCGGCCCGGATCGGCATGTCAGGGCACGGATCGATTCCCAATCCGCCCACCGTGCCCGGCACTGCTTGACAGCTGTCCGTAGACGACCCGACTCCGACGAACAGCGTACCGCTGTCGTTGACCACGATGGTCTTGGTCCGGTGGCTTCCGTCCGCCGGCAACCCGGAGACGATGATCTCCGGTCCGAACACGGGCGTCAGACTCGCCGGCGACATCTGGTACCGCTCGATGCGATCATCCGGTGCGAAATAAAGAAACGGGTTCTTGAAGTAGATCCCGTTCCCGGGGCTGGTGCCGAATTGCGCCGTCTGGTCGGCCTTTCCATCCCCGTCCGTGTCCCGCAGCGCCAGCACGCCTCCCGGGGATGATTGATTGGCGACGAACACATCGCCGTTGGGCGCGACCGCGATGTGGCGAAATCTGGCAGGTGCGCCGGTCGCCGTCCTGGCGTCGTACACCACCACCGCGCAGAAACCATCGGGGAGGGTCAATCCGCCGTTGTCGTCATCGCAGATCGGGCGAACCGCCGAATCTCGAGCGGCGATGGAATAGGACGCCTGCAAAGGACCGGTCGCACCGATCCTCTCCAGATCCCACGGCACGATCGCAGCGAGCAGGGACACGGCGAGGAAGACTCTCGGCTGGGAGTGCATGAAACCTCCTCTTGGTCGAACTGCCTGTTCGACCGCCGCTCAAAAGTCTCTCACAAACGATCGCCTGTCCGCCCCATTTTTGCGGTGGCTGTCTTACCGTACTTTTGCGAATGATCGATCGAGGAATCGGGCGAACTCGATGTCCAGCGCGGTTACACGATGACCCGCGTCCAGGGTCGTCAGCCAGATCTTGACGGTGGTTCAAAGGTTCATCCAGACCGCGGGCGTTCTGTCGATCAGCACTGGAAGGAGCGCCTGGCTTTTGAGTTCCAGCCCAAGCGCAATCTCCTTGCGAACCCAGTCATCCGGATCGTCGATGCGACGCGCACCTTCCGCGCTCCGGCCTGCCCAGTCTCGTCCTATGATCGGCACGACGACCTTTGCCGGGCGCAGGGCAACCTCTATCTCACGAGACCGCCGATCGCCGCCTTGGATTTGTTGCGTGTCGACAAAAACCTGGGCGGCGCGCAGTCGCCCTTCAAGTTCCATTTTCATTGCCATCGCATGCGATGCCGCATCGGCCCTTCGATAGCTAATGAAGATGAGGTTTTCGAGCATTACAACCTCCGCTGCGACAACGCTCGCGCGCGCGTTAGAGTCCCAGGGCGTGGTGAAAATTCAGTAGAGGCCGCGACGTAGACGGCGTCGAGTGCCATCGCATCGTTCCGTGATTTCTTTCTCGGCGAAGAAGTACGACACCGAGGGTGATGACGATGGCCAAGCCAAGGATGGATCTGTCTGCGTTCGTTAGCAAGCTGCTCGAGGAGCAGGACAGGGATGTACTGCGCGAAGGGATCGGGTCGTCTCGCAGGCGCTGATGGAAACCGAAGTCGCCGGGCCGATTGCGCGGAGCGGCACGAGCGCACGAGCGAGCGGACGGCGTTCCACAATGGGACCCGCACGCGGACGCAGGCTACGCGGATGGGCAGCTGCAACCGCGCCGTCGCCCCGACGATTCGTTGCTGGCGATAGTGCAGGAAGCTCACGTGCATAGCGTGTCGAGACGTGGTAATGTCGTGCGCCGACAACAATTTTCACGATGTGGGCGACGAAGGCCGAAAATGCTTGACCCGCCAGTTTCGGCTGCGCCAGAATCCGGCGCCCTGGCAAGTTGGCCGACGGTGCGCAGAATCCGCCGTTCCTCTCGGCCCTTTGTCCTTCTTAACGAGTCGATTCCGTTCTTCACAGGCACGCGTGCTAACGCCGGGATTGTGAAATGGCCGTCAACGTCGTCCTTCCGCTCTCGACCTGCGACAATTCATCTGTGCGCACCGGAACGGCCAACGGGAATACAACCAGATCACCGTGCATCAGAACCAGAGCAACTACGTGATGTCGGTGTACGCCAGCTTTTCCGACGGCACACGTGGCGACATCAGCGGCCATCCGTCGTTGACGTGCGACAGCCGTACTTCCTGCACGAGGAAGAAGTGCCGCGCGCAGGCGCCATCGTGACCCGCGGCTTCCAGCGCACGCGGTGGTTCGACGGCAAGGTCTCCACCTGGATCGGGCGCCGAAAGCAGACCGGTCGCGGTCAAGGCGCGAGCGGCCTCGAGTTCGATCGCGTCGACACGACGTCGCGGCTGGACTGACCGATTGCCTACAACAAGGAACACGCTTCAGCAGTTCATGTTGGCGAAGACCATCAGCAAGGCCACCTGGCGCCTCGTGCCCTTTCTGCTGCTGATGTACATCCTCGCGTTCCTCGATCGCGCGAACGTGGGATTTGCGAAGGAGTCATTTCAGCTCGACACCGGTCTCAGTGAGGCGGCCTACGCCTTCGGCGCCGGCGTGTTCTTCGCGGGCTATGCGCTCCTGGAGGTGCCGAGCAACCTCATCATGCACAGGGTGGGTGCCCGCATCTGGATGGCCCGCATCATGGCGACCTGGGGCCTCGTTTCGGCAGCCATGATGTTCGCCCATACCGCGACGACGTTTTACGTGCTCCGCTTCCTTCTGGGTGTCGCGGAAGCGGGGTTCTTTCCCGGTGTCATCCTGTATTTGACGTACTGGTTCCCATCGTATTCGCGTGCCAAAGTCATGGGGCTCTTCTACTTCGGTGCGCCGCTGGCGTTCATTCTCGGTAGCCCCATCTCGGGCCTGTTGCTCGAAATGGACGGTGTGCTGGGTCTGAAGGGATGGCAATGGATGTTCATGGTGGAGGGACTGCTCGCGGCGGCCACCGGAATCTGGGCCTACTTCTATATCGACGACAAGCCTGCTGATGCTGTGTGGCTCGATGCTGAGGAGAAGCGCGTGTTGAACGCGGCTGTGGCAGCGGAGGATCAGAACAAACGCGTCCATGGTCCAAGCGGCGTGATCGCGGCGCTCTGCAATCCGGGTGTCCTTTATCTCAGCGCGATCTATTTCCTGATCCAGGTCGCCGTGTACGGCGTGGTGTTCTATCTGCCAACCCAGGTGGCTCAACTCCTTGGCAGGAAAGTGGGACTCGAGGTGGGCCTCGTGACGGCGATTCCCTGGATCTGCGCGTTGATCGCCGCGTACGTGATCCCGCGCTACTCGGACCGGACGGGCGAGCGCCGCTGGACGGCCGCGTTCACCCTTGCCGTCGCCGGCGCGGGCATTGCGCTCTCGGCTCTGGCGAGTGACAGTCCGCTGTTGGCGCTGCTCGCACTATGCTTCGCGGCGTCCGGCTTCATTGCGGTTCAGCCGATATTCTGGACGTTCCCGACCGGCTACTTGTCGGGGGCTGCGGCAGCGGGAGGCATCGCGCTTGTGAATTCGTTTGGAGCGGCGGGCGGTTTTACAGGACCGATCGTCAGGACATGGGCGGAACAGTCGTTCGGCCGGCCACTCGCCGGCCTGTATGTGCTCGCGCTCGCTGCCCTCATCGGCGCCATCCTGATCGCGATCGTCGGCGTGCTGCTGCCCGGCCTGCACGTGGATAAACGGCGAAGTCTATGACCATCAGCATGCCCACGATCAAACACGTTCGTGCCTTCATCCTCCGTGGGGGTGGTGCCGACTACCACGACCAGCCCGGCGGACATTGGATCGACGACCACATCGCCACGCCGATGAGCAAATACGAGGACTACCGCCAGAGTCGTCAGAGCTTCGGCCTCAACGTGCTCGGCACCCTGGTGGTCGAGATCGAGGCGAGCGACGGCACCGTGGGCTTCTCGGTGACTACCGGCGGCGAGCTGGGCTGCTGGATTGTTGAAAAGCACCTGGCGCGGTTCATCGAGGGTGCACGGGTTACGGACATCGAGAAGATCTGGGACCAGATGTTCAACGCCACGCTGTTCTACGGCCGCAAGGGGATCGTCGTCAACACGATCTCGGGCGTCGATCTGGCGCTCTGGGACCTGTTGGCCAAGGTGCGCAAGGAGCCGGTGCACGCGCTGCTGGGCGGCCCGGTGCGCGACGAACTGACGTTTTATGCGACTGGCGCTCGACCCGACCTCGCCAGGCAGATGGGTTTCATCGGCGGGAAGCTGCCGCTGCATCACGGGCCGGCCGAGCGCGAAGAAGGACTGAAGAAAAATCTCGACCTGCTCAGCTCCATGCGCACCAAGGTCGGTGACGACTTCTGGCTGATGTACGACTGCTGGATGAGCCTGGACGTGGAGTACGCCACCCGTCTGGCACGCGCGGCGCGCGACGAGTACGGCCTGAAGTGGATCGAGGAGGCGCTGCCGCCGGATGACTACTGGGGTTATGCGGAGCTGCGCCGGAACGTACCGCGGGGATTGCTGATCACCACCGGCGAGCACGAAGCCACGCGCTGGGGCTTTCGCATGCTGCTCGAGATGGAATGCTGCGATATCCTGCAGCCCGACGTCGGCTGGTGCGGCGGCATCACCGAGCTGCTGAAGATCTCCGCGCTGGCGGATGCCCATGGCAAGCTGGTGGTGCCGCACGGCTCGTCGGTCTACAGCTATCATTTCGTGATCACGCGCCACAATAGCCCGTTCTCTGAGTTTCTGATGATGGCGCCCGAAGCCGACACGGTGGTGCCGATGTTCAGCCCGCAGCTGCTCGACGAGCCGGTGCCAGTCAACGGCCGCATGAAAGCATCCGCCCTCGACGCCCCGGGCTTCGGCGTGCGGCTGAACCCGGAGTGCAAGCTCCATCGCCCCTATCCACGCTAAGAATGAAGAGCTCGTCATGAAAATTTTCGATGGCCGGTTCGCCGGCCGAACGGCTGTTGTCACCGGCGGAGCTTCCGGCCTTGGCCGCGACGTGGCCCGGCGAATTGTCGCGGAAGGGGGACGCGTCTCGATCTGGGATCTCAACGCCGATCTCATTGCCGACGCGTCGCACGCGATTGGCGCGAGCCATGTGGCCATTGTCGACGTTGTCGACTATCGCGCGATCTCCGAGGCGGCTGTGTCGGCACACAATGCGCTTGGCCGGATCGATGTACTGGTGAACAGCGCGGGCATCACCGGCGCGACAGCGCCGTTGCATGAGTTCCCAGTGGACAACTGGATCCGGGTGATTGAAGTCAACCTCCACGGCACGTTTTACTGTTGCCGTGCGGTTGTCCCATTCATGCTCGCCTCAGGGTACGGCCGCGTGGTGAACATCGCGTCCGTCGCCGGTAAGGAAGGCAATCCCAACGCGTCGGCCTATTCGGCGTCGAAGGCGGGAGTGATGGGCCTGACCAAGTCCCTCGGAAAGGAGCTCGCAACCAGAGGAGTGCTCGTGAACTGCATCACGCCGGCGACGTTTCAGAGCCCGATTCTGGAACAACTACCGCCAAGCCAGGTTGAGTACATGCGTTCGAGGATCCCGATGGGACGGCTTGGCGAAATCCATGAGACGACCGCGATGGCGTGCTGGCTCGCGAGCGACGAATGTTCGTTTTCGACGGCGGCCACCTTCGATACATCGGGCGGGCGGACGACCTACTAAAGTGACGTACGCGCTCCGCGCCATGCGTGGATCGCCCGGATTGACGCGCGTCATTAGGAGCCGGAAACGCAAAGCCAGTCTGCGCCAGCGATGTTCGATCGTATACTCCCGTCGAACGCCCTTGGGGTGTGCGGATGACCGCGCTCAGACGTCCGGTGCCAACCGGGGAACGGAGGGGGAGTGCCGCTACGGTCTTACGGTGTGTTGAAGGGGAAGGCCATCGAGGTCCGATTGGGCGCGGGGCAGAGCCCTCACTACCAAGTACGCATCATCGATGATACGACCGACTACCGGATTGCGGTCAACGTGAAGTCGCAGCTGCCCCCTTCTGATGTCGAGTTCATCATCATCGAGCATTTTCAGCATCCGATCACGCCGATGGTCGAGCAGCTCCCGAAGGGCTTCACCGCGCTCGCGCGAAAGCCCGGTTCAGGCGCCCTCGACTTCATCAGAGGCAATCTCTTCGACCGTGCGAAGATGCGGCCGCTGCCCTTCAATGTCCCCGGGTTCGACAACGACCTCAACGAGAAGCTCGATCGGGTCATGCAGCGGGCGGTCGCCGACGAGAACGCCTTGGTGTACGCCTTCGGCGAGCGCTGGGGACCGGAGCCGGCGACGAAGGACAAGTACTTCGGCTTCCTGCCGGGTAACGGCATCCACGATATCCACATGAACCAGGGCAATGCCGCCAAGTTTGCTGCCGATGACGGAGTATTTCAGGATGGCGGCGTGCTGGTGCACTTTCCCGACCAGCAGGAGTGGACCGCCATTTTCCTGAAGTTCCAGTCGCAGAGTTGGCACACAGACGACAGGACCGGACACTCCACCGGGCCGGTGGATCCTCTCCCTCCTGATCCGCCCAACTCCGACGATCCGGAAGGTCTGGTTCGTATTGTGGCGGCAGTCGTCAATTCGACGCAGTCGCCGGAGGTCGAGGTTGTCACGCTGCTGAACACTGCCCCTCACGACGTCAACCTGGCGGGATGGGCGCTGCTCGACACTCAGAAGAAGCGACTACCACTCTCTGACGTGCTGAGCGCCGGCGTCACTCGCGTGGTACGCGTCAGCCAGCCGTTGGCCCTGTCGAACAATGGCGGCGTCATCACGCTGGTGGATGAGAAAGGACTCAAGGTGCACGGCGTGTCGTACACGAAAGAACAGGCACGCCATCCGGGTTGGACGATTGTGTTCTGACAGCCGCGCGCGGCGTGTCCGTATTATACAATTCGGGCATTCAGACATCAGGGGCTGACGTCACCCAACTATTGCTGGCGTGGAGAGAAGGGGATGAGGCGGCGCTCGCCCGACTGACGCCGCTCGTCCATGCCGAACTGCGGCGCATTGCCCGGCGCTGCATGCGAGGCCAGCCGTCGGATCACACCCTGCAGGCCACAGCGCTGGTGAACGAGGCATATGTGCGCCTGGTCGATGTCCAGGAGATGAACTGGCGCAACCGCGCCCATTTTCTCGCGATGGCCGCGCGACTGATGCGGCGCATCCTGGTCGACTCGGCCCGGACTCGCGGGGCCCACAAGCGGGGTGGCGACGCGATCAAAGTCTCGTTCTCCGAGGATCTCGCCGTCAGCGATGATAAGGGGCCCGACATGCTGGGGCTGGACGATGCCCTTCACGCGTTGGCCGAACTGGATGAACGGCAAGGCCGCGTGGTCGAACTGCGCTTCTTCGGCGGCCTGAGCGTCGCGGAGACCGCCGCGGTGCTGGGCATTTCCTGTGAGACGGTGATGCGCGACTGGAAGCTGGCGCGGGCCTGGTTGATGCGTGAGATGAAAGCTCGGGGACACTCGACAGACAAGAAAACAGCGCCACCTGATAGCTGACGCGTTGGCGACCTGCCGCGACGCACGTCACTTGTGGTTCGCTTTCATGTCTCCGACTGATTTCCGAATCGATTCGGCCTCTTCCTTCGTGAACCTCAAAAAACTCTCGGCGACGAGATCCATCTGAAACTGACCCCAGCGACCGCTCATGATTCCCGTGGGCGGATGCGAACCTCCCGCCAGCAGAATGTGGCCAAGCTCGTGCGCCATGACGTACCCAAGCAACTTCCCTACATCGGTCCGATACTGCTGTGAGGTGGCCCTTATCCGAGCGAAAAACGCATAGGCCAGCCTCCCCAGCCCTTCGGCAGTCCCGGGCGCTGCACCCAACGTGGTCGCTTCAACTCGTTCGCCCCAGGCGTCGGGGCTGGAAATGATCATCACCGTCAGACTGGGGAGTACCCGCGATGGATCGCTCCAGGCCAGCCTCACACCTGCGTCGGCGTAGACTCTCGCGGTTTCCTCCTTCGCCCGTAGGAGCACGTCGGTCGGTACACGCGGTACGCTCTTGACGAGAATCCCGATCGCGGGAAGCTCCGGCTCGGAGCCGACACCCGCCGACGTGGTTCCCGCCAAGCCGAAGGCGATCAGTCCTATTGCCACAACCGTGCGTGAGGTTTTCGCCATCCCGTTTCTCCCTCTGTTCCGAGAGACGGGAAACGGGCGCGAAAACTGTCATGAGTGAAAAGGGGCAGTAGAATCGAACGTGGACGCGACGTGCGGTCGTAAGGTGCGCCTATTCGTTGATACCGGTCTCCATGCCGCGGCGGATATTCAGCGCGACGCCCCTGGCTTCGTCGAAGCTCGCCCGGTGTGCGACAACGATGGTCGCGAAGCTCGTGTTCTTGCCGGTGTTCCGGCAATGCACCCCGATGTTGAAATCGTCATTGACCAGCGAGACGTTGTCGGCGCGCCTGTCGATCTTACCGCTGACCTCGGAGGCAACCGTGGCGAACGCTCGCTTCATACAGGTTTCCTGACTGTGCTTGACCGTTAACAGTGAGTAAAAGAGGGAAGGCGGTGCTGCTGATAGCGGTAGAGCGAAGATGATCAGCAGGGCGATGGGAAGTAGCGTTACGTCGAACACCCTGGTTCTCGCAGACATGGATTTTCTCCATTCGACACACCAAGCGGACGCGCGACACACTCCCAAGCAGAAACGTCCGAGGGCGTGGTTCCGAACAAGATTGTTTGTGTTCGATCGACCGAAGATCCGTAGGACGTGTGGGGTGGTCCTCGGCGAATGAGATCAACGAAAGGACTCCTTGCGATCGCAATCACCGTGCTCGTAGCGGGCGACGCACCGCGTGCCCAGGCGACGGACGTCCCGGCCGCTGCGCCGACAGCTAGCGACGATTGGTCGTTCTCCGCTTCGGCCTACACCTACGTGCTATCGGACAATCAACACTACGTGCAGCCCACCATCAGCGCCGACCGAGGGCGCCTGCATCTCGAAACGCGCTACAACTACGAGAATCTCGAGACCGGCTCGGCCTGGATTGGCGCCAATTTCAGCGGCGGCAAGAGGCTGGAGTGGGAATTCACGCCGATGCTTGGCGGGGTGTTCGGCGAAACGACCGGCATTGCCCCGGGCTTCCAGTTGTCGCTCAGCTGGTGGAAGCTCAACCTCTCGAGCGAGAACGAGTACGTGTTCGACGCGGGCGACTCTTCGGACAGCTTCTTCTACAACTGGTCGGAGCTGACGCTGGCGCCCGCAGGCTCGTTCGCGTTCGGCATGGTGACGCAGCGCACACGCGCATACCAGACCGATCGCGAGATCCAGCGCGGGGTCATGGCGGGTTTTTCAGTCAAGCGCGTAACCCTCAACGGCTATGTGTTCAACCCGGACGAGGACAAGCCCAGGTTTGTATTCGCGGTCTCTGTGGCGTTCTGACATGGGCGGGGTATTCTTAAGCGCACCTTCGCGGAGTCCAGCAGCCAATGTCAGACACCAAGACCGCTCGTCAGTTCTGGCTCAGCGCGCCCGGACGCGGCGAGATCGTGCAGGCGAGGCTGCAGCCGCGGCGGAACGATGAGGTGTTGGTTCGCACGGTCTTTTCGGCGATCAGCCGTGGAACCGAGTCGCTGGTCTTCAGAGGCGAGGTACCGCCATCACAGTACGAAGCCATGCGTGCGCCTTTCCAGGAGGGTCAGTTCCCCTGCCCCGTCAAGTATGGCTACATGAACGTGGGGCGCGTCGAGGAAGTTCCGGATTCAGCGCCAGACGACCTGATGGGCCGCCTCGTCTTCTGCCTGTATCCGCACCAGGACCTTTACTGCGTGCCGTGCGCGGCTGTCACGCCCGTTCCCGACGAGGTGCCGGCAGAACGCGCCGTCCTTGCCGCCAACATGGAAACCGCAGTGAATGTGCTGTGGGACGCGCGACCAGCGGCCGGTGATCGCATCGTCGTCATCGGCGCCGGAGTGGTTGGTCTGCTCGTCGCGTGGCTGTGCCGGCAGATTCCGGGCGCCTCCGTCACCATCGTCGACAGGAACCCGATGCGAGAGTCGATTGCCAGAGAGCTTGGCATCTCATTTCTCGGCGAACTGCCCGAAGACGCGAATTGCGACCTGGTGGTGCACGCGAGCGGTCAGCCGGAAGGGTTGACGAGTGCACTGGCCATTGCGGGCATTGAGGCGACAATCGTCGATGCGAGCTGGTATGGAAATCGACTCGTGCCGCTACCTCTCGGAGAGGCGTTCCACTCACGCCGCCTGACGCTCAAGAGCAGCCAGGTCGGTCGCGTGCCGCCCGACCGCGCCTCCCGCTGGAGCCCTCGCCGGCGAATGACGTTGGCGCTGGAGTTGCTGCGGGATGGGCGGCTCGACGCGCTGATAACAGGCGAAAGCCCATTCGACGATCTCCCGTCCGTGCTTGCAACGGTGAGCCGGGAACCCGGCGCCACTGTCTGTCACCGGATCCGGTATTCCAGGGTGTGACGAGACCCCAAGGAGACACTGCTCGTGTACAGCGTGAATGTTCGCGATCACTTCATGATTGCCCACAGCTTCCATGGCGAAGCCTTCGGGCCGGCGCAGAACCTTCATGGCGCCACATATGTTGTCGACGCCACGTTTCGACGCGGCGATCTCGACGCGGACGGAATAGTCGTCGATATCGGGCGCGCAAGCGAACAGCTCCGAGTGATATTGGCGGAGCTCAACTTCCGCAATCTGGATGAGGAACCGGCATTCGCCGGCAAGAACACCACCACGGAGGTTCTGGCGCGAGAGATCTTTGATCGTCTCGTTCGAGCCATCCATGCGGGCAAGTTGGGCGACGCAGCCGGTGGCGTGACATCTCTCTGCGTGAAATTGAAGGAATCTCACGTAGCGTGGGGCAGCTACGAAGGCCGGCTGTAAATCCATTCAGTCAGTGAAGCTCGAGATCGAAGAGGATATCCTCGTCGAGATGGAAATGCCGGCACCGAGGGCGCAACGCCTGATCGAGCGTGTCGATCGGCTCGAGCGCGAGGGCGGGTCGCCCGGATCCGATGATGAGCGGCGCGACCGTCACGTGAAGCCGGTCGACGACGCCGGCGCGGAGAAAGCGGGACACGGTGATGCCGCCGCCTTCGACGAGGACGCGTCTGTAGCCGTGTTTTCGGAGCGTCTCGAGGATCGCTGCGGGTTCGAACTCGTCGTTGCCGTTGGTGGGAATCGTCAGGACATCGCTGGTGATGGAAGGTGCGGCATCGTCCAATTGTCCGCGGCGCACGACGAGAGTGCGAGCGGCGCCGTCGGAGAACACATGCCTGTCAGGATCAAGGCGGCTGTTGGGATCGAGAACGACGCGGACAGGGTTCTCGCCCTCGACCTGCCGCACGGTCAGGCGGGAGTTGTCCGTAGCAATGGTGCCCGCTCCAACGACCACAGCATCCACCAGAGCACGCAGGCGATGGAGCCGTCGGATATCGGCCTGCCCCGTGACGTAATGAGAGTGTCCACTTTCTGTCGCGATACGTCCGTCGAGGCTCTGGCCTAATTGTGCGATGACCAGATCAGCTCGCAGCTGGAGCGGCAAATACAGCTCGATGACGTCGTGCGCCTCATCTGTGAGCTCGGAGGATGCTTCCCACTGACCCGAAGCATGCACTTGCAACCACACATCGGGTCTGAAATCATGTCGGATGCGTGCAGAGCCCTGCCCGGCCAGCGCCAGGGGCACGGCTCTGATTAGACTCCACGCTGTTTGTTCGTCAAGAGGAGAGCTCACGGCGTTTCCTTCTCATAGGGCTCGACAGCATATGCATGAGGCCGAACGCGGTTTATTCGATCTACGGCGGGGGCGACCGTTGTATGTTACGGCTCCGAACGGGCACGCGCCCCAGGCAGGGGTGCTGCTGGCCACGGTCGAGAGCTTAAGTCGCCAGACACTGGATCAGCTCCGAAAGGTCGATGGAGGCCAGATCCGCCTGGCCCTGACACACCACCGGGCCAGGGCCATGGGCTTGACCAGCGGGCACGAGCGAAGTATGAGCGTCGGCCTGAACGGCGAAACCGTCGATCAGATCTTGCGCCTGTCGAGTGCGATAGGCAACTTCGCTACGAAAGCGCTCGACCTTCGGGAGGCTTCGGTCGCCGAGGTCGGCGGGCTGACCCTGGCGAGACTTGGCGGGCTGCTGCCGGCGATTGTCAGCACTCCTGCCGATCCTGCCCGCGTGCCCGAGCTGCGGGAGTCATTGGAAAACGGAGCCGTTCTGCACGCCACGACCGAGCAAATTGAAGGTCTGGCCGCAGACGCGCGAGTAGAGCTCACATACATCAGCGACGGATCGGTTCCGCTGGAGGACGCCGAAGATGCCTCCTTTATATGCTTCCGCGAGGCCAACAGCCTCCTCGAGCACGTGGCGGTTGTGATAGGCAACAGGGAGAGCTGGCCGGATCCAGTGCCGGTACGACTCCACTCGGCGTGCCTGACCGGGGATCTCTTTGGCAGCCTGCGCTGCGATTGCGGTGAACAGCTGCGCGGCAGCCTGCGCATTTTCTCGGAGAACGGCGGGGGAGTCCTGCTCTATCTCGCTCAGGAGGGGCGTGGCATCGGTCTGGGCAACAAGCTCCGAGCGTACCTGCTTCAGCAGGAAGGGCTCGACACCATAGATGCGGACGGCACCCTCGGCTTCGGTGCCGATGAGCGGCGGTATGACGCTGCGGTCGAGATATTGCGGTACCTCCAGATAGACTGCGTCCGTCTCCTCACCAACAATCCAGAGAAGGTCCGGGCTCTCACGGAAGGCGGGATTCGGGTGATGGGCCGTCAGCCGATTTACGGGACCCTGAACCGACATAACGTGCAGTACGTCACCGCGAAGGTCCAGCGCGCCGGACACTGGCTTGCGGAAATGTTGTCGGGCACCATCCACGGCAAGTAACGCACGTCGACGGGCCGCGTTCAGGCCAGTTGCTCGAGGGGAAAGGCTTTGGTGTCGCGTATGACGTCCGCTAATACCTCGCCGTAGTACGCAACGAGCTGCCTTCCCGCCGCCGCATCTGCCTGTCGCGCATTACCGGCAACGCCTGTACGGTTAATGTCTTCAGCGAGCCAGGAGAAGGACGCCGCACCTTCCGGGGTCAGGCGACGCATAGTTGTTTCGAGCTCTGCTCCCAATGGGCGTGCATCCCGGATCGCTTCCAGGCGTACCAGATCTGGGCGCAAGTGGAGCATCATTGCCGTCTCCACGGCGCCGCCGTGTAGTCCATGGCGCCACTCCGAAAGCGGAAGCGCCACGATCTCCGGCGGCGGGAACTCGAAGTAGCTGACTTTTACAACCAGCAGTCCGTGCTTCCGCCGCAGCCTGAGTCCGGCGTTACTTAGCGCCGCGCGATTGCCACCATGGCTGTTGCTGAGTACCAGCCGCCTGACTCCGCTCGTAGCGAGGGCAGCGCCGTACTGGCAAATGATGCGGCTGAGAGTGTCCGAGGCCAGGCTCAGGGTCCCCGGAAGGCGCATGTGCTCCTCGCTGGCCCCAACGGACACAGGAGGCAGTACCCATGCTGGAAAATCATCCTCGAGGTAACCGAAGGCGCTGGCCAGGAGACCCATGCCGATATCGAGGTCTGTGGACAGCGGAAGGTGGGGACCATGTTGTTCGATGGCGGCGATCGGCATGATGATGACCGGATCGCGCTGGACTACGCGCGGGACGTCGCTCGTGGTCAGCGACTGCCAGTACCGGATGAGGTTCTCGGGCATTAGTCGAGCCGCCGAAACAGCGCCAAATCGTAACCGATCCACTCTCGCTCGATACAGGTCTGCAGAGCGCTGCCGCCCGCAACGTAGCCGTAGCGGCTCGCGTCCGGCAGGAACCGGCCAAACAGCGCCAGGAGCACGTTCGCGATCCGATCGCGCACGCGGCGAAGCTCCAAATAGCGTGACAGATCCGTGGTCGACTCATGCTCGAGGCCGGCGGCGCGCGCAAGCGCGCGAAGCTCGTCTCGCGTGATGAGCGTGTTGATGTGCCATCCGCGGCGGAAGCGTTCGATTGCGTGCGCCGCGCTGGGGTCATCGGACGATCGCTGGAAGTCGTCGCAGATCAGGAGCAACCCGCCCGGGCGAATAAGGCGGCGACATTGCGCGAAGAAGCGAGCGGGATCTTGAACGTGCGAGAAGGACTCGATCGCGTATGCGAGATCGGCCGGGCCAGTGCCGGTCGGTAGATCACAGTAGTCGCCCTCGATGCAGCGGATGCGATCCGCGAATCCGCACTCGCGGATCCGCTGTTCGGCGAAGCGCGCCTGAACCGGGCTCAGCGTAATCCCGGTGCCACGGACGGGCACGCGCGCAGCCAGATAACACAAGCTCGCACCGATGCCGCAACCGAGATCGACCACGTTCAACCTCTCGGGCGAGGGGGACAGAGCTTGCAAGAGCAACGCGATCTGGTTTTCCACGTACCGAAACGCCTGTCGATGGTTGGCTGTTCCAGGTCCCCATACAGCGCGGTGCATTGCGCCGTCACTGCCGCGCTGTCCGAGCGCGACAAACGCCGGCGTGTGGCGATCGTAGTACCGACGGATTTGCTCGGCATCAAATCCGCGCATCAGTCCGTTCCCAGCCGCGCGTACACGTCGCCGGGGCGCCGCTGTGCGACTTCGGTTGTCAGCGCCACAGAGAGCTCATCGCCGGTCATCCATCGCGCCTCAGCCAGCCGGTACGACTCGCCAGGCGACCAGTTGTATCGATAAGGACCGAGCGCGCGCAGGCGTTCAACGCAGACGCTGGCATAGTCGAGTGCGCGCGGTAGATACTCGAACGACAAGGCACGTACGGGACGGCTCAGCCCGGCAAGCACGCTGGGCTCCGCGCCTTCGACGTCGATCTTGATGAAAGCTGGTCCGCCGAATCGTTCGATCAAGAGGTCGAGTGTCGTGGTCTCGATCTCGACCTCGCGGTTCCACTTCACGTGCGAAAAATCTGGCTCCCTCGCCCGAGCTTCGTGCCACGCTCCAGCGACCGTCGTCACAGTCGGCGTGCGCTCACTGATCAGGAGCGATGCGCGCCCCACCTTCTCAACAACCGCGGCTTCGATCACCTCGACGTCCGACGATCCGGCGAACAACGCGCGCAACAACCGCGCGAAATCAGGCTGCGGCTCGACGGCTATCACTCGGCATCCGATTGCGGCAAAGGCACGCGTACGGTTGCCGGCGTGCGCGCCGAGATCGAAGACCAGGTCGCCGCGCGACACGAACTGCGAATAGAAACGACGCAGGCGGCGTTGTCGCAGCGGGATCGCGTGATAGATCGCAAGCGAGCGCAGCATTCCCGCAGTACCGGTTGGCTCTGGTCATCAAAGGGTCGCGGCCACGTCAAAATGACCGACGACAATTCGCGACCGGCCGGCGTCGACGTGGCCGATACGCCGCGCGCGCCACCGCGCAATTCCGGAAGCGTTCTCAGGCGCCAATTCCGTCGCCGCGCGCGCCCAGCCGTCGATCAAGCGCCGCTGAAGCGTGTGCTCCGGCGATCCAAGTATCCAATCGCTCGGCTCGGTCCACACGCGATAATCTGTATCCGCGAAACAGCGGGCAGCACAGGAAGCAGCATCGGGTCCTGCCGCCGAGCCCCCCAATCCCTTGTCCGTTTGCTGATGCCGGTTGAGGAGCTCGCGAATCATCTCGTCCTCCGGCTCTGCCGGCGAGCAGGAGGACCAGCCGTTGTACGTCATGGCGAACAGGGCCGCAGCGCCCACTTGACGACACCGCGCCGCGAGCGCGATCAACCATCGTTCCGAGACCAGATCGAGCAACGCAGAGGCGGTCACCAGGTGACGACCCGCGAATATGTCCACGTCGTCCAGGGAATTGAGATCCAGACACCGGCTCTCGACGTGGCATTCGAGCTGCTCGTTCCGGATGACGCATTCGCTTCCGCTGATCGTGTCAATGTGGTAGCGGCGCTCAGTTCCCCACGAGGACATCAGCTCCGGCAGCAGCGCAAGCAGCGTAGGATCACGGTCGATCACGAGCCAGCGTTGGCGACTCTGGAGGCGCGGCGCCAGAAAGCGAAGATTGGAGCCGGTTCCGGTGGCGAGATCGAGCACCTGCACTGTCTCACGGTGCGCAAGCGCGTCCACGATCGTGCGGGTCAGGCTCTCCGATCGAGCGGAAGCATCGGCAGGCTCGCGGAGTTGAAGCCAGGTTGAGAGCGAGTTATCCATTCGAGTCCAGGCGTCCCAACGCGGCAATCATCTCCTCGACAGCCCGATCCCAGCTCCGCAGCCGGTCACGCACCTTCTTCGCACCATCGGCGAGTCGCGCGCGGATTCGGGCGTCGCCGATCACGCTGGCAAGTGCTCCGGCAAATGCCTCGACGTTTCCAGGCGGCGCGAGCAAACCGGCATCGGCGCCCACCAACTCTGGAATCGCGCCTGTCGTCGTGCTGACCACGGGCAGGCCGCGGGCCAACGCCTCGGCGACCGCCATCCCGTATGTTTCCTGCCGTGTGGCCAACACGAACACGTCGGCGCGATCGTAGCACTCGTGAAGTGAGACCGCATCGAGCTCGCCCACCAGCGTCACGCGGTCCTCCAGTTGGAGTCTGCGAATCGCGGCGCGCACACGATCGACTGTCGCCGGATGTCGTGTCACGCTGCCGGCACAGGTGAGGTGCCACGTCTCGTGGGAAATCGCCGCCAACGCTTCCAGCAGGATTTCATGACCCTTGTTCGGGTTCAGGGTTGCCACTGCGAGGAGTTGCAATGGCGCTCCATCAGAACCGCGTGCAATCGGTGCACGCAGCGTCCCCGGCTCTACGACGACGATCTTGTCGCGCACGATGCCGTACCGGCCCAACATCGCGAGAGTGGCAGCTCCCGTCACGATGACCAGCGCCGCGGCGTTCAGAGCCCGCCGCTCTCCTTCGTAGAGCGCAGCAGCCGTCTCCCGCTCGAGACTCACATCGGCAGCGAGCGGAAGATGGACGATCGCGGCGATTCTAAGGCGCCGTGTCTCGTGTTCAATCACTTCGGGCATCGCACTCAGCGCGAGGCCGTCGATGAGCACTCGGGCGCCAT
The DNA here is from genome assembly GCA_963784045.1 of Vicinamibacterales bacterium. Lineage (GTDB taxonomy): Bacteria > Acidobacteriota > Vicinamibacteria > Vicinamibacterales > JAMQPK01 > JAMQPK01. Next base: position 198,967 of record CAWAPZ010000017.1, on the reverse strand, counting down.
CGCGAAAGCCCGCGAGCACCTCGGACGAATGCGCCAGGGCGGCAGGCGTGGGATACGGAAAGCTCTCATCGAGCTCCCGAACCTCCACCGACCAGCCACGTTGCCGGAGCCCCTCGGCTATGTGCCGGTTGTACACGTATCCGCCAGTTGGAGTGTCGAGCCGTCCCGAAACGACGAGAATGGACGAGCGCATTCAGCTCCTGTGACAATACACGCGTGGCCGGTCATTTTGCAGCCTGGCACCCTCCAAATGAGCCTCTGCGCGCGGACGTTCTCCGCGCGAGCGTGTTTGCGCTCCTCGTTGTCGCGGGCATAGCCATGACGGTTCGCCCGTGGCTGCAGCTGGGTGCGCTGTATCCGGGCAAGGCAGTGGCTGTATTCGCCGCGTGGATGGCGATCGCGTTCGGCTATGTCGGCTCGCATCACCCTCACGCGCAGTTCGGTCCGGCCAATCACGTCACCATGATCCGCGTCATGATAGTGGCGTTGATTGCGAGTCTGATCGCCGAGCCGGTGAACCAGAGGGGTGCCGCAGCTGCGTCGATTGCCACGGCCGTGATGGCGATTCTCGACGGCGTCGATGGCTGGCTTGCGCGCCGCACCCGGATGGCGAGCGCGTTTGGAGCGCGTTTCGACATGGAAACCGACGCGGCGCTCGTTACAGCGATGTCTGTCCTGGTTTGGCAGCACGGCAAGGCAGGCATGTGGGCTCTCCTCGGCGGCATGCTGAGATATGTCTTCGTGATCGCAGGCTGGTGGCTGCCCTGGATGGCGCGCCCTCTCAGGCCGACCCGGCGCGCCAGGATAATCACTGTCTTTCACATCGTGGGGCTGAGCGTGGGACTAGCGCCCTTTGTTCCCGTGCCCTTGAGCGCGATTGTGATTGGATTGACCACGGCCGCGTTGTCCTGGTCGTTTGCCATTGACGTGCGTCGTCTTTGGCGGATGGAGTAGTCGTGCGCTGGGCTTCCGTCGCTCTCGCTCTTCTGGCGCTGAATGCGTCGTTGACGTTCGGCAATATCTGGCCGACGCTGGCGATACGGCTGAACAGCGACTTTTCCGGTGAGCTTGCTGTCCTGGTTATCGCCTTAGTACTCGCGCAAGGCTGGCGCGGGCCGTTGTCGGCGTCGAAGGTCCGGTGGTTGTCCGTCCTCTGGGTCACCTTGATCATCGCGCGTTATGTTGATGTGACCGTCCGTTCGCTGTACGGACGGGAAATCAATTTGTATTGGGACCTGCGGTTTGTGCCCGACGTGAGCGCCATGTTTGCTTTCGTGGCCAAGCGATGGCAGGCGGGGGCCTTCGCTCTCGGAGTGTTGCTGGTTCCAATTCTTCTCTACGGTTCGGTACGTTGGGCGCTCCGGCGAGTGATCGATGCCACGAACCATCCGCGCGCACGCCGGGTGCTTGGTTCGATGGCAGCCGCGGCGCTGATGCTGTGGATGGCGCCGGCCCTGGTCGCGCGCGTGCCTGCGACCGTCCGATTCGCCGAGCCCGTCACCCCGGCGTGCGTGCGTGCGGTGACTGAGCTGGCATACGAGATGACGGGCGCCGGCGTGAGGGCACTCGGCCCCGCTCCCCAGATGTCTTCGAGCTTGTCGCGTATCAGCAGCGCGGACGTTTTCCTGGTCTTTATCGAATCCTATGGCGCCGTGAGCTGGGATCGTCCCGAGTTCGCGGAGGCGCTCGCAGCGAGTCGTGGTCGCCTCGAGGCAGATATCCGTGAGAGCGGCCGATCGGTGGTCTCCGCGCGCGTCGAGTCAACGACCTTCGGCGGCGAATCGTGGCTGGCGCATATCAGTCTTCTGTCTGGTACCGAAGTGCGCGATCAGCGCACCTACGTTCGGCTGATGGCCCAGGAGCGCAATACTCTTGTGAAAACGTTCGGGCGCCATGGGTACCGAACTGTCGCGATCATGCCGGGACTCCTTCGGGGCTGGCCTCAGGGCGCTTTCTATGGGTTCGAAGAGATCTACGATCTCTCGCGACTCGACTACCGCGGGCCCCCGTTCGGATGGTGGAATATCACCGATCAGTTTGCGCTCGCGCGAATGGACGCACTGGAGGTCGAGCCGCAACCGCGCCGGCCTGTGTTCGTCTTCTTTCCGACAATCACGACTCACGCACCCTTCACGCCGGCGCCACCCTACCAGGAGGATTGGACGCGCGTTCTCACGACGAATCCGCACGACAAAGCCGATCTCGACCTGGCATGGTCGGCGCAGCCCGACTGGTTGAATCTCGGTCCGAGCTACGTGCAGAGTCTCATTTATACACACACGACGCTTGGCGGCTACCTTCGCTTGCGCGCCGATCGCGATTTCATCCTGATTCTCGTCGGCGATCATCAGCCGCCGGCGCTGGTCAGCGGACCGAACGCGTCGTGGGACGTGCCCGTCCACGTGATCGCCCGGCGCACCGCGCTGCTGGATCGCCTCCGAGAGCACGGTTTCCGCGACGGCCTCGTCCCGTCTCATCCCGCCACGGCGCGGATGAATACGCTGCTTCCGATTCTCCTCGACGCGTTTGGGGATCCAGAGGACAAATCTGTTTCCAGTGCTCCCGCTACAACTCCGCTCAGATAGCGGTCTCGTTGCCGTGACTGAGGAGATCTCGAACCGGAGCACAGGAGATTAGGAGATCTGCATCTCAACGCAGAGACGCCTTCGGCGTCCGCTCGACGCAGAGCCCGTGTCTTCTCCGTGATTCGTGTTCTTCGTGGTCGGGATCCGGAGGAGGAACATCTGCGGCCGTCGAACTCGACGCGGAGTGATGAAGCCTCTTAATCCCATACCCTCTTGTTTTGTATTTCCGGGCGTCTCGGCGTCTCTGCGTCCCGGCGTTAATACCGTCAACGCGTGTCTTGCCTCTTGCAGGCCTAATCACGGGCAGGCTCAACAGTAATGCGGTGGCGCGTCGATGATGACTCGACGCCGTCGCAATTCGTCGCCCTGTGATCCAAGCATCGACGGCAGGATCGGCCCGGTCAGATCGGCGTCCACCGTCACGCGGTCGGGAAGGTCCTGCCGGCATGCGCCGAACTCTTCCTCGTATTCGGGTGTAGGAAACGTGAGTGTGAGGACCGACGAGTTGCCGTTCCGCTCAACGCGATACAGAGGATTCACCCTGAGCTCGCCCGTCACAGCCTTTGCAGCCGGCAGCTCGTAACGTTGAAACAGATCGGCACGTCCGCTGGCAATGAGCGTAAAGGAGGATTCGGTTCCGAGGTCTGCGGGTGATGCCTCATGCGTCAGATCCACCACTCCGCGCTTCAGCACCTCCGTGAGCAGAAGTTCGTCGCTGAACAACCGCGGCTGACCGGCCATGAACAGATCGCGATAGGCCGCCGGAGTGAGGGTGTTTCCCGCCGAAAAATTCTCGCCGAGCGCGCTGTGCAGGTGCGGCATCACAATCACGCTGTCGGAGACCGAGAGTCGCATCATCTCCTCCGCGAGCAGGCGCTTGTGCCAGATATAAGGAAAGGCATCCGCCAGCACCACCAGCGCGAACGCCTCCCGAACAAACGGCAGAGGCAGATTAGCGTCGCAACACACAGGCTCGCATCCTGGTGAGGTGAAGCGCCTCGCGAGCCATAGCTTCCAGAAAAACAGGTCAGCAAGCACCGTGCTGTCGGCCGGCTCGAGATCGATCAGCACGCGGGTCAGGTGCCCGGTGCCGCCGCAGAGATCGAGACGGCGGCCCGGGAGCGGCCGCGGCTGCAGGGCGATCGCCTGGAGGATCGCCTGGGCCATCACATAGGTCGGATCTGAAAATCGATAGACGAAGCACGTGCCTTCGGCATCGTGACACAGAATCGCAAGCGCCTCCTGATAGGTCGCGTGTCCGCTCGCCTTCGCGGCTTCGCCGCTTCCGCCTACGCGCGACGCTTCGGCGTGACTCGCCATAGCCTTCGGCGGAGGCGGTTGGCGCGGCAGGCGCGTGAGCAACTCGCGGAATGCTTCGCCGCGCGTCTCGTCGAGTTCTAGAAGGGTAAAGAGGGCCGCTTCGCCGTGGCCTGCCTCCAGCAAGTGCATGGCGTCTCGCGTGCGGTCGTCCGCGATCATCACAGGTATTCCATCGACGACGGGAAACGCACAGCACTCGCAGCCGAGCACGCCCGATTCGATTCGGTCGCCGGCTCGTACGAGGGCGTCGTTCTCGACCAGCGACACGCGGGTACCGCAAAACGGGCAGCGCAGGAGCTCGAGCATCGTCTCGTGCATGGCGATCAGGCTCGTAGAGGCGAGTGATGCACGCGAGAGCGAAGATTGGAGGCAAAACGCTCGATAAACGCGTCGCCGCACGAGCCTACATCGGCACGGTGAAAGTGCTCCGTGCCGAGCAGTTGTTCAGCATCGCGCGCAGTGACCAGGGCAAGAGCGTCATCTTCGAGTTGCGTCCGATGACATTTGATGGCGGCGAGCTTTCTAACGGCAAACCGGCCGACCTCGACGACGAGCGTCGGCGGCGCGGCAAGGGCGCCAAATGCATCGGCGTCCGCGATACCGAAGATCTTGTGTGGGGCCTCGCGGTCTGTGCCATTTTGGCGAAAGATGGCTCCGACATGTCGAACGACCTGTCGCATCTGGCCGCTCGGCATCGTGACGTAGTACAGCGCCGGGGCGGCGGTGCCCAACGCGGCTACGGCTGCCGTGGTTCGCTCGTGAATCGCGATGTGATCCGGATGGCCGTAGAGGCCGTCTTCGCCGAAGGTAATCACCACGTCGGGACGTAGCCGGCCGATTGTGCTGCGGATGTCAGCTTCGAGCCGCTCCGCGTCAGTCCAGGGCAGCATGCCGTCCTCGTGATCCAGCAACATCAGATCAGTGACGCCGAGAATCTGCGCTGCGTTTCGCAGTTCTTGAACGCGGACGCTGCGAATATCTGCTGGTCCTGGTCCGAGCTCTCCGGCAGTGGCGCAACAGACCGACACGCGCGCGCCCAGGTGGGCGCACCAGGCAAGCAACCCTCCACACGCCAGTGACTCGTCGTCTGGATGTGCGAAGACAGCCAGTAGCGATCGCGCGCGCGAGTCGTCATGTTCCGACTTCATCACCGAATGTTCCGCAACACATGCCCGGAGCGCGCCGCCGCAAGCTGCGCGTAAACGCCGAGGTAGGCGTCAACCATGCGATCCGGGTTGAATCGCTCCATCGCTCGTGCCCTGACCGCGGCGCGATCGAGCGCGAGCACACTCTGCAGGCCCTGGACCAGCGCATCGAGAGAGTCGAAGAGACGACCGGTCGTTCCCTCGTCGACGATTTCGCAAACGGCGCCGCGATCGAGCGCAGCGACGGGAGTCCCGCACGCCATCGCCTCGGCTATGACGAGACCAAAAGGCTCTCCTGCCTGCACCGGATACAGGAGCGCCCTCGCGCCGCCCAGCAGTTCCGCTTTTCCGGTGTGCGCGACTTCGCCCGCGTACACGATCTGGTCTCCATCGACGAGCGGCGCAATCACCTCGCGGTAGTACTCGTTCTCTGCACCGGCGAGAATGAGCCGCATCCTGGTTCGGTGTGCAGCGTCGATGGCTTGCAGCACGCCCTTTCCTTCGGTGAAGCGGCCCAGAAAGAGCAGGTAGTCGTCGGGGGATGAACGGAATGGAAATGCCGCCGTGTCAATCGCGTGAGGAATCACGGCGAAGACACGAAGACCGGCGAGCGCGCGCGCCTGATGTTGGGACACGGCAACGAAAGGCGCGTCCCGATACTTCGACCAGAGCGCAATCTCGGCAGAGGTCGGCAAATGGTGGAGCGTCTGCAGCACCGGCGCCGCCGACAGGCGGCTGAATGCCAGAGACATCGGCGAGTACTCGGCTTGGTAGTGGATGACGTCAAAGGCGGCGTCCTGTTCCACGGCCGCGGCCAGATTGAACAACTCGCACAGTTCCCACGGCCAGATCGATGAGTCTTCGCAGTACCCGCGATCAAAAACAGCGTGCAGGCGCGCTCTGGTCACCGATGAGCCCGTTGCGAACAACGTGACGTCATGGCCACGGGACACCAGAGCATCGACGAGCAGCGCGGTCATCGTTTCTATCGATCCCGATTTCGCGGGTGGAACCGATTGCGCGACAGGCGCGACTTGAGCGATCCTCAGCGGCCTGACTAACATGCCCTTTCCAGCAAGGATTTCAAGACCACAGATGCATCAAAACACTCGCGCGCGATTTCTCCAGCGTGCCGGGCATGCACAGCGTAGTCGCCTTCGACGCACTCGAGCCCTGCGATCGCCTCCTCCGGCGTCGAAAAGCACAACAGGCCCGTGCCGAAAGGCAAGTGCGCGCTCCACCCCGTGTCTTGCACAACCGCCGGGCGCCCGGACGCCAGGTAGCACTCTGTCCGATCGCTGAACCATCCGGACCGATGCGCCACGTAGGCATGCTTGGCAACGGAGAATTCGGCCTTCGACGTCTGAATGAAGTCGCGGTAGTCCCAGAGCGAACGGGACACGCCCATCGCGTCGATCGGCGCCCATCCGTGCTGGCGGAGCAGATCCTTCGGGCCGTTCACAGCGGGCTCGAAGCGATGGCTCGTGCGGCCGGGCAGCGTGAGGAATCGGGCGAACTCACGGTCCTTGTTCCCATCGACATCCGAGAAGCTTTCCGTTTTCCACGTCATGACCGTCGTGAAGGCATCCCTCGTATGAGGCACGTCCGTGTGCCACAGATCAGTGATCACCGGTTGCCATGTCTTGTGCCATGTGAATGCGCCCGTCGGCACATCCGAGTCCGGCGTGCCGATATTGGCTCCGAACGTGAACAGCCGGTTGAACCCGCGAAAGAAATCGCAGTACCAGTCCACACCCTTCGCAATTGCGAACTGCGTGAACACCGGATCCGAATCGATGAACACGCGCCGCGGAATGCGTGCATATTCGTCGCGCCAGAACCATGAGCCGCCGGAAAGGTTGAGAAAAAGGTCGGCCTCGCCGCAATACGCACGGACGGTCTCCTGCGAAGCGCCGTGGTACGCCCCATCGTAGTTGACGAAGCTCCATCGATCACCGAATCCGAATGGCTCCAACGCTCTGTGAATGTACTGCGTGCCATACGAAGGATCGAGCGAGATGGCATCCTGCTCGGGATCGTAGATACATTCACCGGTGTCCTCGATGTAGAAGACCTCGTGACCCATCGCGCGCAGACCGAGGAGATACATCAGCGAGCACCAGGAGACCCCGCCAAACGGATAACGCGCGATGATGCCGGCGAAAAGAATTTTCACGGCGTGCGCGCGGCCTCGTCGACCGTCACAGACGACCCGGACTCGTCGAGCGACCGGCCGAGCGAAAGGTGCGCGCACATGCGGCGGTAAAGCTCGCTCGTCGCTATCAACTCGGCATGCGTCCCCTGGCCGGTCAGCCGTCCTTCGTGCAGGACGAGAATCCGTGTGGCCGCGCGGATGGTGGACAGCCGGTGCGCGATCACGACGGTCGTGCGGCCCCTGCGGAGACGGCGCAGCGCGTCGAAGACGGCGGCCTCTGAGATCGCGTCCAGCGAAGAGGTAGGCTCATCGAGAAGAAGGATCGGGGCGTTTTTCAACAGGGCGCGCGCAATCCCGAGCCGCTGGCGCTCGCCTCCCGAGAGCGTCCCGCCGGCCTCTGCCACGACAGTTTGATAGGCCAGGGGTAATCGCTGCACGAATTCGTGAACGTGTGCCGCACGCGCGGCGGCTTCCACTTCTTCGTCGGTGGCCTGCAGCCGGCCGTACCGGATGTTGTCGGCAATGGTGCCACTGAAGAGCACTGGTTCCTGCGGAACCAGTGCGATTCGTTCGCGCAGCGACCGCAGCGAATATTTCGAGACGTCCACATCGTCGACAAGAACGCGCCCGCGCGACGGCTCGAAGAACCGGGGAATCAGGTTGGCAATCGTCGTCTTTCCCGCACCGGTGAGGCCAACGATCGCCGCTATCTCTCCAGGACGTACCTCAAAGCTCACATCCTCGAGCACGCGGCGGTCGTCGTCATAGGAGAAGCAGACGCCGTCGAAACGCACGCACCCTCGCACGCCCGACGCGTCGAGGCCATCGGCGGCGTCCAGGCGCTCTGGCACCAGCGCAAGAATCTCGCGAACTCGCCGGGCGCTGACGACGGCCTGCTGCAGCGACCCCGTCGTATGGGCAATAGCCGAAATCGGGTTGTAGACCGCCGCCAGATACGCAATCACGACGAGCAGTGCGCCGACCGTCAGCCTGCCATCCAGGACATGGAGGCCGCCCACGACGAGCACGAGCGCCGTACCAGAAAGGGTGACCGTGCTCACCGCGACGGAGAACAGCGACTCCTGCCACGTAAGATTCAGGCGGGCGCTCATGGTCTCGTTCCCGGATCGCCTGAACCGCGCGAGCTCGTGCGGCTCGCGTGTGAAGCTCTTGACCGCTGCGACCGAGGACAGAATCTCGAACGCCCGTTCGATCAGCGTGGACTCCAGCGCCTTCACTCGCTCGGCTCGATCCGTCATTGTGGCCGAGTAGTGGCGCAGAAAGAGATACAGGAAAGGGACGACCGTCAGCGAGAGCAGGGCAAGCGTGTGGTCGAGGTACGCAAGCACGCCGAACATGACGCCAAGATTGAGTACCGCCAGAGCCAGCGGGAAGACCCCGCCGATGACCAGGTCGTCGACGCAGTGTGCGTCCGCGTCAAGTCGGTAGACCGAGTCTGCCGTCCTGCTCAGGATGTGGTGCCGGAGCGGAAGCGCCTGAAGGTGCGCCAGCAATTTCGCGCGCAGGTTGTAGACGACGAGCTGGCCCATCTCGACCTGCAGTTGTGTATGGATCATTCGGATCGCTTCAATCGCGATCTGCAGGAACAGGCCAGCGGCCACGATGATCGCGAGCAGCGCCGCAGGACTGGCACCGCCCGCAGATGTCATGACAGCTGCCAGTGGTCCTGGTAGCGGATAACTGCCAAGGACGCTGTCCACGACAAGCTTGAGCGGCCATGGCGCTAGGGCGGCCATACCGATCTCCGCGATCGACAAGATCGCGATTGCCACGACGCGCAAGCGATAGGGTCGGAGAAACGAAAGCGTCCAGGAAACCAGCGACACCTTACCCTCTAGACAGCGTGGTTTCGGCAGGTCGGGTCGCTTGAGGCGCCGGTACGGGAGCCATTGGGAGCGGCAACATGCCCGCAGCTGTCGTCACGCGCGCCACGGTCTGGTCGAGGACGGCGGCCGCACGCGTTGCCTGCCATATTGCGCGCAGGGCGAGCGCCGCGATCGCCAGGATTGACGCAACCACACTCGCCGACGGGCGGTATAACGCGATCGACACCCCCGTCGCTCCGGCTAACAGGACCGCCAGCGCCAGCCCGTGCACCGTCCCGGCAAAGCTGGGACGAAGGCGTACCCGCACTCGGAAGACGCAGCAACCTCGTTCGTGCTCTTCGACGAGCGTCAGCACGTGTAACCACCCCCAACGGCCAATTGAGACGCTGAGATCCCGATCGGTATGCCAGCCCTCGTCGACGTGAACAAGTTGTGCCGGGCGGCATGCGCGCAATACCCCGACGAGCTCTGTCAGCAGCGCGGGCTGTGACGTCCACGATTCACTCCAGAACGACCACTCGCTGCGGCCGCCAGTCAACAACTGTACGGCTGCCCGCGCATTGCAAAACGACGGTACAGGCGTCTTCCAGGGATGACGCGTGACGTGCTGAGGGGCAACCCCTTGCGACAGCGACAGTCCCTGCAGATTTCCATAGAACCGCGCAATCGGCTGCACCAGGTGCAACCACGCAATCAACGCGCGGTAAAGATGCCGGCTTGGCGTGGGCGACCACCGGCCGATGCACGGCAGGCCGCTGAGGTCGGATTTCCAGGCAAACATCACACAACGCAGGACAGTGATCGTCCACCCGAGGATGCCAGCGGCGAAGAACACCCACCAGGTCTCGGCCCCCATCAGCCAACCCACAATGCTGGCGATCAACAGCAAAGACGCTGTGGCCATCCAGAGAGGTGAATGAGGAAGGAACTGCCATCGGGGCATGCGCGTGCTGTAGATCGACGGAAACGCGGCGGTGCCCCAGACGCCGGTGTTGACACGTTTTCCGATAGCCGAGCGTAGAAACGGCAGCGGACTGTACATGCGGCCGTGCCATAGCATCCTGCCGCCGAGGAATTTCTCCGGATGGTGCGCATCGAGCCACGCTTCGCCTTCGCCGTAGCCTACCTGCTGCTGCCAGTAGGCCTTCACGGTCGGCCGATGGTGGTGCCAGACGAGCGCCGCGGGCGCAAACCCGATGCGGAGACCCCTTGCCTGCAGCCGCCAGCAGATATCGACGTCGTCGCCGGCGCGAAGATAGACCGGATTAAAGCCGTCGACTGACAAGAGCGCGTTGCGGCGGAACGCCATGTTGCAGCCTGGCACATGCTCGGCAATGCGGTCGTCGAGCATGACGTGACTGGGTCCGCCAGGCGAGCGCGCGACACATTGCGCGACCCAGGGATCGTCTGGTGGCACGACGTTTGGACCGCCGGCGCCAGCGACATCGGAAAGAAGCATCGGCTGAACAAGATAGGTCAGCCAATCGGGATCGACGCGGGCGTCTGCATCCGTGTAAGCAACGATCTCGCCGGTCGCTGCGGCAAGGCCAACGTTACGGGCAGCGCTGAGCCCGCCGTTGGACGTATCGATGACTCGCACACCCGCATGTCTGCGCGCGATCGACGCAGTGGCATCCCGCGATCCGTCGTTGACGACGATGACCTCGACGCTCGGGTAGGTCAGTCTCGTGAGCGAGCTGAGGCAGTCGTCGATCGTCTCTGCGGCGTTGAACGCGCAGACCACCACGGAAACCCTCGGCCACTCATGACGCTCGCGAGCTGAGACCGGCGACTCGGCGAATGCCGCACTCACGGCGGCCAGCGCTGGCTTTGGCTGTCGCGCGTCATCGACGAGGCCGAAGGCCCAGTCGTCAACGGAGCGGCCGCCGCGCCACCACTCGTCTGTCCAGGAATACACGATCGCTCCGCAGGCGCCCTCCATGAAAGCCGCTCGCACGTGCATCATGGTGATGCGAGCTTGATCATCGAGCCCCTGCCGAACGCTGTCAGCGCCCGCCTCTGCCAGCAGCAGGGGTCTCGCGCCCGCGATGTGCTGCAACCGCGCGAGGTATCCCCGCAGGTCCGGTTCACGGTGCAGATAGACGTTGAAGGCGCAGACATCGAAGCACTCGAGGTCGAGGTGTTCGGTAGGAGGGAAATTCACGTACGTCAAGACGCTATCGGGCGCCGCGGCCTTGACATTCTCACAGAGCTCGCGCAGGAATCGCTCGATACGACGGTGGCCGTGCCATCGAACGATGCCCGCCGGGATCTCGTTGCCCACGGCAAACATGAGTGTCGCGGGATGCGTGACCAGACTCCGTACCGCGCTCGCCGCATCGTGCCTGATTTGTCGGGCAAGCTCTGGGCCGTCAAGGAACGAGATGTGCTGTGGCCATGCGAGCCCCACCATCACTCTCAGCCCGTGTCGCAGTGCCATGTCGAGGAGCTCCGGCGGCGGAACCGTGTACGTGCGGACCGTGTTGATTCCGGCAGCCGCCATCAGCATGAAATCCTGATTTATCCGCTCGAGGGAGGGGAACTGATGGCCGTCGCCATTGGGCGCGAAGGTGCCATAGGCGACCCCCTTGACGAGGAAACGCCCGTTCTCCGCGTTGAGAAACTTGCCATGGATGCGCGGCGGATGACAAGCGGCTCGGATTGATCCGGAAGTCATGACACTGTGAAACTTGGAGCGCTGTCTGAGCGGGTTTCAGGCACGCGTCACATCTCTTGTGAGTGTGGGGAGGAGGAGCTGTTCAGCAACCGTGCCCAAAGAGTGGAACCTGCGCGCCAGCAAAAGCGCGAATTCGCGAATGATACTACATCGTCGCCAGCCAATGCATTCGACAGAGTTCTTCATTGCAATGCCCGTCGCAGGAGCAGCCGCGCCTTTTGCCAATCGCGCCGCACGGTTCGGTCCGTGACCCCTAGCGCCTGCGCGATTTCGGGTTCTGTCAGGCCGCCGTAGTAGCGCAACTCCACGACCTTGGCGAGACGCGCATCGAATGCCGCAATCTCGTCGAGCGCTTCGTGCACTCGCAAAATCTCATCGGCATTGCCTTCGTGACCGTCGGCCAGCCCCGTCGTGAGTGTGATATGCAGCGTCTTGCCGCCTCCACGCCGCGCCGCCGACCGCTTACGCGCAAAATCGACGATGACCGATCGCATGACTTGTCCGGCCCAGCGGATGAAGTGCACGCGATCCTCGAGATGCAGGCGTCCAGACGCTGCGAAGCGAAGATACGACTCGTGAACGAGCGCGGCCGTATCGAGCGACGTCCTGCGGTCACGCATCAGCCGCCGGCGGGCCAGCTTGCGAAGATCGGCGTAGGTCTCGGCAAACAGGCGGTCCGAGGCCTCCGCATCGCCCTTCTCGGCGCGATGAATCAAATCGGTCAGGTTGACCCTCTCGTCCATCGATCGTCCAGGCGTTACTAGTGGCCTGTATCCGCTGACTCAGTAGCGCCTTTCGGGCGGGGCATCCCGCCTGGCGGCGTTGCTCCTTCTTCAAATACTCCCGGTATTCTCAGTCGTCGCGCCTTGCCAGCCGGGCGCCGCGCTCCGAAATCCGCTACCGATTCAGCGGATGCAGACCACTAGTTTAGAGCCCATGTCCGGACATCCGCGATTTCTGCGTCTTTACAGGCAGAGGGAAACATGATCCGAGTCGGCATCATCGGCGGCGGCCCCGGCGGATTGATGACCGCGCATCTGCTGGAGCGGAAGTTCGGAACGTTCTGCCGAGTCACGCTGCTCGAGGCCACCGGCCGTGTCGGCGGCAAAATTCGGACCGTCAGATTCGACGCCGCACCAGCTTTCTACGAGGCAGGAGTCGCCGAATGCTACGCCTACGACGCGATCGGCCACGATCCGCTACGTGAGCTGATCAGTGAGCTGGGTCTGACGACGGTCGCCACCCACAGCACCGCAGTGGTCCTGAACGGGGCGCTCCTCCAGGACGATGAAGATATCCTGAGGCATTGTGGTGATCGTACCCTCCGGGCGATCGAAGACTTCCGGCAACAGGCCGCCTCGCTCCTCCCGCTGGCAAGCTGGTACCGAGGCTTCACGCCACGCGACAATGCGCATCCCTGGGCGGGCCATACATGTGAAGAGATTCTGGACCGGATTCCCGATCCAGTGGCGAGGCAGTACCTGAAGGTCGGCGCGCACAGCGATATGGCGACCGAGCCGTACCAGACGAACGGCCTTATCGGTCTCAGGAACGTCCTCAAGTCGGTGACGGGCTACGCGGCGCAGTACACAATCGAGGGCGGCATGGAGATGTTCCCGCGGCGGCTGGCCGCGAGTCTGGTTGACACACGGATCGAGCTCGACGCGCGGGTGGAGCGCGTGTCGAGAAACGCGGACGGGAGCTACTCGCTACGGTTTCGCCGGGACCGATGTCTGGTGCAGCAGGATTTCGATGCGGTCGTCGTCGCGCTCCCGTACAACCGGCTGATGGAAATCGAATGGGCCGGTGAGCGTCTACGTCGCGCCATGACCAAACACGTCGCTTACTACGATCGCCCGGGTCACTACTTGCGCATATCCATCCTGTTCGATCGACCATTCTGGCGGCGATTGATGACGGGTTCGTGGGTCATGCTCGATGCTTTCGGCGGCTGCTGCGTTTACGACGAAAGTCGGAGCCACAGTGCCGACAGATATGGTGTGCTCGGCTGGCTGCTCGCAGGTGCCGACGCCCTGTCTCTCTGCAATGCCGACGATCGAACGTTGATCGCTCGCGCGATCGAATCGTTGCCGGATGAGCTCTACAGTGAAGCGCGTGCGCAACTGATCGAGGGACGGGTGCATCGCTGGGCAGGTGCAGTGTCTGGGCAACCGGGCGGATTTCCGCTGCGCGATCCCGGGCTCGCGCACCAGCCGGAGCCCATCGAGCATCCGGCGCTGGTCGTGGTGGGCGACTATCTGTTCGATTCGACCTTAAACGGCGTGCTTCGTTCGGCCCACATCGCGACCGACTGCATCGCTACGCAGCAGATGCATTCCCAGGCGCTTGACTTGAGCGCCTGACGCCACGACCGGGGCGCTATAATCCTCATCACATCACGGACATAGGGTCCCGTTCATGTCAAAGCTCGAGATCGACGCGCGCACCTGGGCCGAGCTGAACCAGTTGCTGGACTCGGCCCTCGATCGACCGGCGGCGCAGCGGGCGGAGTGGATCGAGATGCTCGCTCCGCAGTACGAAGCCTTGAAGCCTCGGCTGCGTGACCTGCTGTCGCGCACCGATCCAGGCGACGATGGCACTTTCCTCGGCACCCTCCCGAAATTCGAGCCCGATGCCGGCGATTCCGATGGAGCCGGCGCCAGCGGCGATCAACCCGATGACCAGGTGGGACCTTATCGCCTGCTGCGCGAGCTGGGCCACGGAGGGATGGGCACAGTGTGGCTCGCCGAGCGGAGCGATGGCTTGATCGACCGGCCGGTTGCATTGAAGCTTCCGCATGTGGCGTCGAAGCGCGCAGGGCTCGCGCCGCGCATGGCGCGGGAGCGACGGATTCTCGCCGCACTGACGCATCCGAATATCGCGCGGTTGTACGATGCGGGTCTCACGGCGGAAGGTCGGCCTTTTCTCGCGATCGAGTACGTCGAGGGCCGTCAGATCGACGACTATTGCCGCGAGCAGCAACTGGACCTGAAGTCACGGCTGTCGCTGTTCGCACAAGTCGCCCGCGGTGTTGCCTACGCGCACACCAAGCTCGTGGTGCATCGCGATCTGAAACCGGCGAATATTCTGGTCACGAGTGACGGACAGGTCCGGTTGCTGGATTTCGGGATTGCCAAGCTGCTCGACGAGGGCGAGGCCGAAGGGGCCCAGCTCACCGAATTCGCCGGCCGCGCGCTCACGCCGGCGTACGCGTCGCCCGAGCAGATTCTCGGCGACCCACTAACGATCGCGTCGGACGTCTACTCGCTTGGCGTCATTCTCTATGAGTTGCTCGCGGGTCAGCGGCCGTACAATCCGAAGCGCGATTCGCGCGGCGCACTGGAGGATGCGATCGTGCAGGAAGAACCTGCACCGCCGAGCGTGGTTGCGGATCGGCAATCGCGCATCGCTTTGCGCGGCGATCTCGACGCGATCGTGCTCGTCGCTCTCAGGAAGAAGCCGGAAGGCCGGTATGCGACTGTTCACGCACTAGTCGACGACATCGAGCGCTACCTCAGTGCACGGCCCGTGCGTGCGCAGCCCGATAGTTCCTGGTACCGAATCCGCACGTTCATCAAACGCAATACGCTCGGGGTCAGTGCGGTCTCGGCAGTCTTCGCGGCAACCGTGATCGGTGCTGGTGTGGCCCGGTGGCAGGCGCGGGTTGCCCTGGCGGAGAAGACGCGGGCGGAGCAGGTCAAGGAGTTCATCGCGTCGGTATTCCGGGAAGCGGATCCGACGCAGGGAAAAGGAAAGGTGCTCTCCGGCGCGGAGCTGCTGCGACAGGCTGAGCTGAGATTGCACAATCGCGCCGACGTTGAGCCGCAGATTCGCGTTGAGCTTCTCGCCATCATCGGTGAGAGCCTGTTCGGCCTGCAGGAGAACACTGACTCGGCGCGGGTCCTCGGGCAGGCATTGCAGCTGCACGAGTCCCTGGGTGTGCCGAGCGATACGCTCGGCGCTCGACTCCATCTGGTCTTGTCTCAGGTATACGAGATCGTTGGCCGGCACGATGATGCGCGGCGGTCGCTCGACCGGTCGTTCGCGATTCTCAGAGGTTCGAAGGACGGCGCGAGTCCGGTGTTCATTCACGCAAAACTACAGCAGGCCGCATTGGGCATCGTATCTGGCGACTACAAGACCGCCGAGCGGGCCGCTCGCGACGCGATCGGTAAAGCATCGACGACCCTTAGTCCGACATCATCGGAGGTCGCTACCGGATTGCAGGCATTGAGTCACATCTACACGCTCACCCAACGGCGCGAGTTGGCGGTCGAACCGGCACGCCAGTCGTACACCCTTCAGCTCGGGATACACGCGCGCGATGTTGCGCATCCCAAAGTGATCGAAGCCACGCTGTACTACGCGCAGGCGCTCAATTGCGCGGGAGATTTCGACCGGGCCGCGACGCTTTATGCAGATGTTTCGGCCAAGACGGCCAGCGTCTTTGGCACCGACAGCCGATCGTTCGGAGAGGCACTGTCCGGTGCGATTCCGTTGGACGTCGAAGTCGGCGATCTGAAAACGGCCATAGCCTCTGGGCGTCGAGCAATCGAGATCTACCTCAAGGAAGGACAGCCTGGATCGGCTACGCACGCCGGGCGGGTCCGCAAGCTGGGGAACGCGCTCCTCGCCGCGCGGTCGACCGGCGAAGCGGCCGAACAACTCGCAGAAGCCCTACGTCTCGCGTTGTTATCGAAGTCCAATCTTGAGGCGTTACACGCTCGCGGTAGTCTCGGGCTGGCGCTGGCCTATCTGGGACGTTTCGAGGAAGCGAGTCGCCATCTCTGGGAGGCCATCGAGAAGAGCGAGGGGAAAGCGCCTCGCGCGCATCATCTCGCTTTGAGGAACCTCGGTACGTCACTCCGGCTGCAGGGGCGCTACGCCGAAGCATTGCGATGGCTCGAGAAGAGCCTCAGGGAGTCTGCCATCGAGTCGAGTCATCGTGGTGATCACGCCCACGGGTTGTTGGAAGCAGGCCTGACCCGGCTCGAACGAGGCGAGTTCGACACGGCTCGTCCGCTGCTTGAACGAGCGCGTGCGCTATTTGCCGACGTGCAGAAGCAGCGCATGACGCCTGCGCGCGCGGATCTGCTCGTTGGCTTGGCGCGCCTGGATTTGCAAAAGGGAGACAATGACAGCGCCCTCCAATCCGCGCAAGAGGCCGATCTGTTCTGGCGCGGCTTCGACTCCGAAAACCCCTTGGCCGGCGCCGCGGCACTGTGGCTCGGTCGTTGCCATCTGGCGCTCGGGCACCAGGCGGCGTCAGGCGAGGCGTTGAGCCGGGCGGCACGGCTGGCCTGAAGGGCGTACGGCTGGCCTGAAGGCCAGCACTACGGAAGAGCGCGCCTGGCGTGGCCGTCGGCCGTCATAGGGCCGACCTTATCGCAGTGCCGACGTTGTCATCGTGCCGCCCTTGTCGTAGTGCCGACCTTCAGGTCGGCCCCTGTCGCACACCTGATCTCGCGAACGCACTCCGTCATCCTGTTTTCGTCACTCCATTCCGCGTATAAAGTGCGCATGTTTCGCTTCAGCCAACGATCGCGCATCTCCAAAGGAGTATGGCCATGATGTTCGGATCCACCATCCTTGAAGTGGCAATAGGGCTGCTGTTTGTCTATTTGCTGTTGAGCTTGCTGTGCTCGGCGGTCGCCGAATATATCGAAGCCAAGTTCAACAACCGGGCGAAGTACCTGAAGGAAGGTATCACGCTGCTTCTCAATGACACCGCCGGTGGCGGAGTCGACCTGGCGTCACAATTGTACGCGCACGGACTGGTGAGGCCGTTCTATCGAGACGGCACCAAACTTCCCTCCTATATTCCCGCTCGCACCTTCGCGCTGGCCTTGTGGAATATCGCATCGACGGCGGCGGCCGAGGACGGGTCGGGTGGCGTTGCAAGTGGCGCTGCCGCCGGCGTCACGGCCGACTTGAAAGCGGTCCGCGCGGCCGTGGCCACCAGGCTCCCAAATCAGGAACTGAGAACAGCTCTCTTGACGCTCATCGACGAAGCCCAGGGGGACATCGAGAAGGCGCGCAGAAATATTGAGGAATGGTACGACGGAATGATGGATCGCGTCTCTGGCTGGTACAAGCGACGTACGGCCATGCTGATGTTGCTGTTGGGGTTCGTGGTGGCGGCCGTTGTCAACGCCGACACGATTAACATTGCGAACTCGCTGGCGCGAGATGGTGCGCTCCGGTCTTCGCTGGTGGCGGCGGCCGAACAGCGCATCAGGACCCCACTGTCCACTCCCACAACGGCAGGGACGCCAGACGAAGTCGACGACCAGGCGACGAGGAACCTTCAAAATGCTCACAACGCAGTCAACGCGCTGGGGCTACCGATTGGATGGACGAGGGCGACACCAGTCAACAGAGACGATCGGCGACGTGTACCCGACACGTTTGGCGATTTCTTTCTCAAACTGGTCGGGATTCTCGTGACGGGCTTCGCGATTTCCCAGGGTGCGCCGTTCTGGTTCGACGTCCTCAACAAGTTCATGGTAATCCGCTCGACGGTGAAGCCGTCTGAGAAGAGCGGCGAGCAAGCCTCAAAGGAGAGGCCGTCCCCGAAAGCGGAGATCGAAACGAGCGAGGCGCAGAAAGCCGAGCCATCAAAGGGATAGCGGCTTTGATGGTGACCCATTGCGGGGTTCTCGCGCGTTTGACGCGTTGATCAGTAGCGAGGGGAGACAGACCCTCCGCCTGGAGGAAACCGAATGTTTGCATCACACGCTGAACCCATGCCGTCCGGGTCGCCGATTGGGGGCTTTCTGAACGCGCTTTGGCCGCGAGCAAAAGCGATGGCGATCGCTGTCGCAGAACTACTGCTACGGGCTCGCTGCGGCCTGGGCGGCCATGCCATGGCGATGCGATTCGAAAAGACTCGGCTGTCGCTGGAGTGCCTGGGCTGTGGCCACAACACACCAGGGTGGACGATTCACGCGCGGTCTTGACGGATATCTCTCACTTCCACTGCACGTGTCAGTGCGACGCCTCGCGCGTTTTACGCGCGATGAGCGCGGACTTCTACTTCGCGCTGCCAGTTGTCATCGTCTGGAGCGCGTTCGGCGGTCCAACGAAACGAATTCGACTCGATTTCACTGAAGACCCATCGCATCGAACCGCCCCTCGGATCCGGGCCGGTCTGGACTATGTCTCGACCTTGCGCGCGACCGATCTGTTGGGTGAAGAAACTGGTCGCGGGATCGGTCCAAATGATTCGCCAGGCATCCAGCGCAGGGTCATAGATCCGCAGCGTCGTGCCGTACCAATTGCCCGCGCCAGCGAGCGGCTTGATTCCTGGCTGGCGGTCTCGCAGGCGTGGAATCATCCAGACGTCCTGGATGGCCAGGCCCTGCAGTACCCAACCTGCGTGAATCTCGCCGTGGCCCAAGTGTGTCGTTCCATCATTCAGGATCGTCGTGACATCCATGTCCCATCGCCCGACAAGCCATGCATAGAGCGCGAGTTTGGTCGCACGGCTGGCTTCCGGACCATCGGCGTGCAGTACCTGAGCAAACGACGAATCGATCAGCTCGTGTGTCGCTGGCTGCGTCGTCGAAGGTAAATCAGGCATGGTGATTTCCTTGAGTGAGTGTTGGTAGATTGTGGAAGGATTGCATGCATCCAGTGAATGCAAGTCTCGTGACACCTCAACCAGCAGGCTTATGTCCGACAGCGACTAAACGCAGTGACTGAGGGCCGTAGTCGCTACCGGCGAAGTCCCCAAAAAGCGACACCTCGAAGCCGCTTGCCTCCAACGCTTTCCGCAATTCAAACCCCGAATAGAGGCGGTGCGTGACGCAATATCGGCGCGCGGACTCACCGCGAACGACGAGCCATTCGGCTTTCAACGTGGTCCATTCGTCGACGACGTGAATGCGTTGGATGCACGTCGAGCCATCGGGCAAGTCGACGATTCTGTCACCGCGCCGGCCCTGCAGCTCTTTCCCGACAACATCGATCACGGTTGTGCCGCCGGGACGGAGGCTGTCGAAGATGTTCGTCAGCACCTGCTCGTCATCGTGTCGGTCTTCGAAATATCCGAACGAGGTATAGAGATTCAGTACCGCATCGAAGGCATCCGGGCGCACGAACGAACGCATGTCGGCTCGAACGAATTCAGGCATGACCTCGGCCGCTCGCGCGTTCTCGCGCGCCCTGTCGAGGAGAAACGAGGAGAAATCGACGCCCGTTACGTCGAGGCCTCTTCGTGCGAGCGGAATGGTATGGCGCCCCGGGCCGCAACAGAGGTCGAGCACCTGGCGTGGATAGTTGCCGCTCAAAGCCAGCACGTGGTCGATGTCCTCCGCAGCGCGTCGGAACGCGTCCTCAGAAAACATCACCTCGTAATTGTCCCGCCAGAACTCCTCGTCCTCATACCACGCCGCCATGGTTTCTTTGGAACCAAGTCTAACTGAATGCTTGCCGGGGGTCTTTCGAAGACATAATTGCCATATCGTTTGAAAAAGTTCACTGGCAGCCGAGCATGTTCAGCAGACTCGCACGCGTTCCTCTCGTCCTCCTATTTGTTCTCTTCGCCTCGAGCCGGATCGTGATCGCTCAATCAGCACGTATCGCCGGCGTTGTTCGCGACGGGATCGGCGGGGGGATTCCAGACGTAAGCGTGACGACCATTTCACAGTCTGGCGGCCTGCTCAGGCACACGATGAGCGGTAGCGACGGCTCGTACCGGTTCGACGGACTGCCGGATGGCACGTATCGAGTCGACTTCCAGCTTCGCGGCTTCGAGTTGGTGCGCCGTAATCATGTTCGCGTCAGTCGTAATGCGGGGGCCCCTATTGACGCTGTGCTTGCGCTGCGCGCAATCTGCGAATGCATTGCCCGAGAGCCGCCAAGCCCTTGGACACAGCGGCCTGGTCAGGTAATCGACAAAACCGGCCGGCCACTTCCGCATGCCCGCATTCAGCTCGTTGGTCGTGAGGAGACATACACGGACAACGAGGGCCGCTTTTTCATCCGTGTTCCGGTGTATGAGAAGTGGCCGCTGACGGCATCCGACACCGGCTTCCGGTCGGTCACAGAACAGGTTTCCGGAGCTGACTCGGCAACCGTCGTGTTGAGCCTCGAGTACCGAGGACACAACCGGCGTGCCTGATGTCCAACGATTCGGCGGATGCGAGTGCTCCGGATATTTGCTCCCTTACAACGGACGTTGAGACGGGAGCAGCCTACGGTCGTCTGACGGATTCGTCCCACCATGGGCAGCCGCGTATACTCCATCCGATTCGCAGCGACGACGTTCCTGCGAGCTTTTCCATGCGTGCGACTCTTCGCGTTCTGGCGGTTTTCGGTGCGTTCGCCATCGCTTGCGTGGCTCTGCGTCACGTAGATATCGCTACGATGGGTGGCGGCTTCAAAGGCGATGAGGCGACCTATGTCGGCCTCGCGGCGAGTGCGGGCCTGGACGGCGATCTCACGTACGGCCCTCGAGACTATCAACGATTTCGCGAGTGGTATGGAGGTGGACCTCAAGGTATTTTTCTGAGGCGAGGCGATGACGGTCAGCTGTATTTCGGAAAGGCCTTCTTGTATGGGGTGCTGGCCGCGCCGTTCGCGTTAGCTGGCGGGCTGGGCGGACTGCTGGTATTCAACTTCGCCTGTTTCGCACTTCTCCTGACCGCCGGATATCTCTGGCTGCGCCCAGGATCCCGGCGTGGGAACGCGCTCGCATTCACGCTCGTTTTCCTGGCTGCGTCAATTGCGCCCTTGTACGCGTTCTGGCTCACCTCAGATACGCTGAACTTCGCACTGGTGTTCATGGCGTTCGCCGTCGCCGTCGCGCCTCCTGGCGGGCCGCCTCGGCCAGTGCAATCGCGGGTGCTCGGCTTCCTCCTGCTCGCCGCGGCGATCTTCTCCAAGCCGTTGAATCTCCCTCTTGCCTTGCCGCTCGCGATAGCCGCACGCGGAGGTGGTCCGGCGCCGACAACGCGAGCACTTGCCGCCATCGGTGCAGCCGTCCTCGTCCTTTTCGCGATCAACGCCGCGATTACGGGGGAGTGGAACTATCAGGGCGGCGACCGCAAGACCTTTTACGGCACGTTTCCTTACGACGAGGGTGGCGCAACATTCGACAGTGCAGGCGTCAAGCTGGCAACGGACTCGCTCGCACAGGTTGGCGCCGAAGGTCGCGGTGGATCGCTTTCGGCCAACGTCTGGTATTTCGTGATGGGCCGCCATTTTGGTCTGCTTCCGTTTGGGTGGCCCTGGCTTGTTGTGGTCGGTTGGTGGGCTTTTGCCGAACGCCGAAAGATGTTGTGGCAATGGGCAATCCTGGTCGCGACCGCCACCGTCGCGCTTGGAACGATCGTGTGGATGCCCTACACATGGTCGGGTGGCGGCGGACCCGTAGGGAATCGGTACTTCCTGAGCGTCGCGGCCGCACTATTTTTCCTGGCGCCGAGGGTGCAGTCGTTCGTTCCAATTGCAGTCGCCGCCGTCGGACTACTGTTTGTGTGGCCATCGCTCTCCAGCCCGTTTACGGTCGTGAAGCAGCCGTGGCGTGCCACGCGATCGGCGATCTTCGACGCGCTGCCGCTCGAGCTGACGAATGCATCGGACTTTCCGATCCTGCTCGATCGGCCGCGAAGCCGCATTCCACAGGGACGCGCACCCACGGTATTCGTTGCGTTGCTCGACGAGCGAAGTGGCATGGGTCAGCGTGGCTGGATTGCCGTGCGGGCGGGAGCGACCTCAAGCCTGCTGGTGCGATCACCGCAACCGCTGGAAGGCGTGACCGTCGGTGTGAAATCGGTCTCGGCGTGCGAGGTTGGATTCGTGTCCGGCGAGGCAAGCGAACGTCTCTCGCTCGGACAGAGCGATCGGAGGGATCTCAAGTTGCAGCCCCTGCAGGTCTTTTCGCGGGATAGTTTCGTTTTCGTCTTGAACGTGAATTCGAGGGGTTGTGCGGACCCCATCGAAGTCGCCATGCAGGCGC
Organism: Vicinamibacterales bacterium; assembly: GCA_963784045.1. GTDB lineage: Bacteria > Acidobacteriota > Vicinamibacteria > Vicinamibacterales > JAMQPK01 > JAMQPK01. Next base: position 176,275 of record CAWAPZ010000017.1, on the reverse strand, counting down.
ACGCCCGCAGACGCTAGGAGCGGACCCAGGCTCCGTTGCAAGTAAAATCTGGTTTGGCGATGACCTCAAACCAACAGACCGTTCAGAAGTACATGGATGCGTTCACCAGGACGGACCACGCGGAGATTCTCTCGTGCCTGACCGACGACGTCGAATGGCTCATCCCGGGCGCGTTCCACACGAAAGGGAAGAGCGAGTTCGACACGCAGATCGAGGGTGAGGGATTTACGGGGCACCCTTCAATACAGGTCACCCGCATGATCGAAGAAAGCGACGTCGTCGTGGCCGAAGGCAATGTGCGCGCCGCCAGGAAGGACGGCGGCACGTTGCACGCTGTCTTCTGCGACGTGTTCGTGATGCGCAACGCGAAGATCGCCCATCTCACGTCCTATCTGATGGAAGTCCGGGCAGCTTGAAGCGCTTTTCATAGCTGCGTAGCGAGACGCCTGCCTGCCGGCACGTCGCGCGCGGTGGTTCAGTCGCCTGGAGCGAAGGCTCCCGCGCCAGGCGAGCGACGCGAGAGGGCGTATGCTGTAAGAAGGCTCAGAAAGGAAATCATATGAATCGCCTCCTCGTTGTTGTGTTGACCGCTGTCATGAGTGCGTCCTTTGTCGTGCGTGCGCAGGACGCGATCAGTCCGCAGGCCCATTTTGACGCGGGCCGTTACCAGGACGCGATCAATGCCATCGCGGCGCAGCCGGGAGACCCGTCACCGGAGTCGATCTTCCTTGCGGGGCGAAGCCACCTCCATCTGAGTCGCCCGGACGAAGCCCGGGGGCAGTTTGCACGGCTTTCTACCGGCGTCGATCCCGCAACGGCCTGGTCGCTCGTCGGCGAATCTGCAGTCGCGCTCATCGACAGCAATCCTCAATTGGCGATCGCGAAGGCAACCCAGGCTGTCGCGCTGGCGCCGGACCAGTTTCATCCCAACTATCAACTTGGGCTCGCACAGAGCGCGGCAGAGCAGTGGGAGCCGGCCGCTGCCGCATTCGAGAAGGCGTCAAGCATCGATCCCGCGTCTGCCTATGCCCATTACTTTGCTGGTCTTGCGTATTCGAGGCTCAGGCAGATCGACCGGATGGCGACGCACCTCGAATATTTTCTGAAGCTTGCCCCGAACGCGCCGGAGCAGGCGGCGGTGATGGCGCTGATGCGTAGCGTGCGCGGCCGCTGAACCGGAGGACAGAGTCAGAAGGACTGTCCGATACCGAAGTACCAGCGGCCTGACGGTTGCCGTCGTCGGTCCGTCAGCGGCACGCCAAAATCGATGCGGAGGAGCGCGAACGGCGAGTTGATGCGGAGCCCGGCGCCGGTCCCCGCTTCGAGGTTCGTCAGCGAGAAGTCCCGCACGGTCCGAAACACATTGCCGGCATCCGCAAAGGCGACGCCCTCCACCCATCCGAACAGCCTGAACCGGGCTTCCTGGTTGAGAATCAGCATGCTGTTGCCCCCCCTGGGATCGCCGAAGAAGTCGACCTCGCCGAGGCCGTCTTCGGCAAAACCACGCACGGTCGTGCCTCCCCCGGCGTAGAACCGTTCGCTGGGAATCAGATCCTGATCGAATCCGCGGCCAAGCCCGATCCTCAACGCCGATGCGAGCACGAGGCGACGCCGTACGGTCCTGTAGTAATGCTGTTGCGCCAGATATCTGACGAACCGCAGGTCCGAGCCCAGTGCTTTCGCGCCCAGCTCGACGCCCGAGGAGTGAAACCCGCCATCCCGAGGGTTGAACGGATCGTTTCGTCTGTCCCACGCATAGGTGCTGGTCAACCGCGCGATGTTTGCCCGCAGTTCGAGTGGAGGAATGCCTGGCAAAGGCTTGGGTTCGAAAATGTGCGACCGCGAGTAGTCGTAGCCGTATGTCACAGCCATCCGCGGCGAAGGAGCAAATCGCTGCTCGGCGGTCACACCGGATTCGTCCTCCACGAATGGCGTCGCTGCCTCCGGGGTGAAGTCTTCACGCGATGTCGTGACGAAGAGATTCGTCGTCACCGACAGTCCGAAAAAGCGCGGGAACGTCACCAAGCCACGGAGGAGACGCCGGTCCGCCTCCAACTGTCCCGCTGCGCCGGCCGAGATAGCGTGGCCGAACAGGTTGCGTCTCAAGATGTCAACGACGAGAGCTGGACGCAGCTCGCGATCGATCTCGACCGGCGTCACAGTGTCGTTCACTCTGAACCCATAACGGAACCGATACGGCGCAAGCTCCTGCAGCGTGACTTCAGCGCGCACCCGTTCGACGGGACTGCTCGTCTCGGTTTCGAGCGGCACAAGGGTGATGTCGGCTGTTCGAAAAGCCCCAGTGTCGTAAAGGCGCGCTTCGGCGCGGAAGAACTCCGCTTGATTGGCGGGCTGACCGGGATCGACGTCGAGCGCCCGATCGATGACGCTGCGCCGCGTAATCGCCGCGCCCTTCACATCGACGCCATCGAGCACTTGCTGACGTCCCTCGTCGACGGCGAGCACCAGATGGATATGCCCTCTCGTTTCATCAACCGTTGTGGTCGCGGTGACCCGCACGCTGTTGTAGCCGTCGCGGAGGTAGTCGAGCTCGACAGCGCGGCGAGCTGGCTCGAGGGCTGCCGGCTGGAACACCGATCCGACGGCGATGCCAAACGCGCCGATTACCTGGTCGGTGGTGCGCGATTTCGCGCCTTCGACGTCGAGTCCTGCAATGGTGTATTGCCGGCCCTCAGTGATCTGCACCGGCAGCTCCGCCGATTGCCCGGTGAAGACGGGTGCCTGAACCGTGACGTGGGCTTCGAGATATCCGCGCAGTCGGTACTGCTGAGCGATTGCCGTCTGCAGGCCCGCCGGTTCGTGCCACATCGAGACATCGATGCCCTGTGCGTGAACTGCGGCATCGAGCGCGGCCGCCGGAATTGCCTCCTGACCTGAAAAGACGATCTGCCTGCTGGTGTAGCGCGTGCCTGGATCGACGCGGATCGCGATCTCTTTGATTGCGAAGTCCGGTTCAGACACAACCGTCGCCTGGATGTCTGCGCGGAGATATCCTTCCCGGGTCAGCTGCTCGCGCGCCAGGGTTGTGAGGTCATCGAGGAGAAAGCCATCGAAAACGGCCCAGACCCAGGCGTCCTTCATCTGCTCGATGAGGTCGCGTGGCATCGAGTGTCCTTCAATAGTGAGTCGTGTCTCAGGTCCTCGGTCGATCTCGTACTCGAGCGCCATCCCGCTCTCACCAGTCGCGGTTGCTCCGGCAAGGGTTCGCCGGGCCGAGACGCGGGCCTCGAGAAATTCCCGCTCGCGGTAGAAACGTTGCAGGCGATCGCGATCCTCCTGCCAGCGATAGAAGTCGAAGCGCTCGCCCGCCCTGAGGCTGAGCCTTTCGCGAATGTCTGCTTCCGTATAACCCGGAGTGCCCGCAATGCGCACCTCCGTCACCCGCTCGACCGGCCGCTCGACGCGCTCGCTTTGAGGCCGCCCGTTCGTGGAGCCGCCGCCGACATTGACCTCGTGTCGAAACTGGTACGATCGGCTTCCGTCATCCTGCGTCGCTCCGCGCAGTTCGATGTTCTGAGCCGGACGATAGATGGCGATCCACGTCACATCGCCGGTTTCGCTGAGGGCCTGCGAAAACACCACCTCGACGTTGCGGCTCAGGTGCTTGCCGATGGTGAGACGCGCACTCGGGTCGGTGTCGGTGGCCAGCAGGTCAAAATCCGAGGCCGCGGCGCCAAGGCCGTGGCCGACCTGCACGCTGTCGAGTCCAACTGCACGGCCGGCGAAGCCCAACAGCTCTCCCGAGAGCAGCATCAGCAGCTGACCCCGCGCGATGTCGGCTTGCACAATCGAGCTGGTGTCGACGCGCCGTCCGGTGAGCAGCAGCGACACGAGCTCGTTCTGACTGACCCCGGGGCTTCTGAGGCTCGCCTTCAGCGTCTCGGGCGTGCCGCTCACTTCGAGGGTGATGTCGTAGCGTTCGACGCGCGTCTGCAGCGCGATATCGACCGTTGGCTCGACGCGCGTGGTGCTCGTGAAGTCGACGGTGCCGCGCACGACATCGTACGTGCGGCCCCCGAGGAAGACGTCGCCGCCTTCTCCAATCGTCAGGCGCCCAGTTGGAACAGGCTCGGCAACCGTGCCGACGATCCGGAGATTTGCGGCTATGTCGAGGCGGCCGTAGTTGTTGTCGACGACAATCTCTTCCGCGGTTTTGACGTCGATGTTGAGGAGGACGCGGTCGAAGAAGCCGGCGTTGGCGGCCGAGGCGGCAACGGCAGATCGCGCCTGCACGCCGATCAGAAGCTGGGCGGCCAGGCTCACCGGCTCGCGGTAGGACCCGCGCAGAATGGTGAGGCTTCCAGTCAGCGCCGGCGCCTTGTCCGAGAGGTCGAGCCGGAGGTCGGCATCGATCTCGCTGCGCAGGTCTTCGGGGACTTCGACCGCAAGTCCACGTCCGCTAATCGCAATGGATCCACCGGCGATGGCGAATTTCGGATACTGGATGCCGCCCGTTATCCGCAGCGTGCCGCCGTTTGCATTGGCGGTGATGTCTCCGAGCTGCAGCGCGTCGCGGGCAAACGTCACCGTTCCCTGCAGATCCGTGACGGCAAGGCGCGGCTCGCGCATGACGAGGCCGCCGCTTTCGATGGACACCCGGCCGTCGACCAGCGGCTGGTCGGCGAGGCCGGTCACCTTGACGTCAAGCGTCGCGCGCCCAGTGGTGGCCACGTTGGGCGAGAACGCGCTCAACATGCGCAGGTCGAGCGTTCCGTCGAGCGCGAAATCGAGCGCCGGAGAGTCGCCGATCAATAGCGCGCCGCCGGACACGTTAATGCGATTTCCTGCCCCTGCCCACGTCCAGTCGAGCACCTGCAGCCGGCCGTCGGAGAGCCGTAGCCGGGTCGGGCGGCTCTGGTTGAGCGGGACCCGCGCGAGCGAGAGCTCCGCGCGCTCGAGTGTCACTTCCGCCCCGATGTCTGGTACGTCGAGCGAGGTTGCCGTCAACGCGACCACTGCATCCACCCGTCCGGTGACGTCGGCGAGTGCGCCCTCCTCGACAAACGGCGCGAGCATGGACGATGTGATCGAACCCACTCGGAGAATAGCGTGCGCGGGCTCGCGCGTCGCGGGCAGGTTCTTGATGTACCACTCCGGAAGCGAGTCAGCCAGCACGGTGGCCGGCACTCGTCCAGTCGCAGTGACAGTTGCGTTCTGCCACGTGGCCCGTGCCTCGCGAAGCTCGAGCACGCCGTCCTCGAACGATCCCAGCAGGTTGATGTCGGTGGCTGGTGGAACGCCGCCGAAGCGGCCGGATGCCGACGCGAGCGAGATGTCGGCGCGTATCTCGGGCGATCGCGGACGGCCCGAGAGTCGCATCTGGAGATCGATGGCGCCGGACGCATCGAAGGTGTGGGGAGTCGCCACTCGAACGAGCGGCATGAGATCGGCGACGGCCCCTGTCAGCGAGACGTGTAACGCCTCGCTTGCAGCAGTCCCAGCCGCCAGCCGGCCTCTCGCCACGAGCGTCGTGTCGCCGATGCGCAACTCAAAGTCGTCGGCGACCACAGCCTCACTCGAGTAGCGCAGCCTCGCCGGGCGCACGAGATGTACGGGTGCGCCATTCACTGACGCGTCGACGAGGCGCAGATCGAGATCTGCTGTTGCGTCCGCGATAGCGTCGAGCCGGCCGGCTGCGCGAGCGCGAAGCGAAACGGCTCCGTCGAGAGCCACGGCTTCCGGCTTTCCAGAACGGCTCACGAGATTGGCAAGGCCAGCCGCGTCGAGTGTGGCATCGGCGGTAAACGTGCGGGGGGCGGCAAGTGCGATGCGAGCCTGAACAGCCGCGCTCAGCTCCGGCGCGCGGCCTGTCAGCTCGAGCATGCTCCCGACGGTGTCGATGTCCATCCGCGTGGGGCCGACATCGTAGCCGTCCCACAGAAGTCGGGAGAATTGGACAAAGCCTTGCGCCTGAGGCACCGCCACCGTGCCCCCGATCTTCAACCCGACATCGAACCTCGCGTCGAGGGGGAGATTCGCAGCGTCAGATGCAAACAGAGAAAGATTCTTGCCGCTCAAAGCGGTGGAGAATCGTCCGGTCGGGAACGCGTAAGTGCCGGTAGCTTCGAGTGCGCCTTCTTCCTGCTGCAGACTGAGGCTGTCGACGGTCAGGATTTGATTCGAAACGTGCAGCGTCGAGTGCATTCGCTGGACGGCTTGTCCCGCGATTTGGAATCCGTCAGAAGCGACCTCGCCGGCAAGAGATGGGTTGTCGAGCGTCCCCGATATGCGTGCGTCGAAGATTGCCGATCCCACTGGGCGCCATTCCGCGGGAACATCGGCAGTGACGAGGTCCAGTTGCGCCAGTTCTCCCTTGAGCCGACCGTGGATGGCGCGGGTATCAAGGTCGACCGACGAATGGCCTGACACGGAGTTCGAGCCGACGACGACCTGCAGCGGATCGATCAGGATACGCCGCCGGCTGGCAGAGTACCGACCGGTTGCGACGCCTGGCCCCGCGTTGCCGTAGCGGAGATTCGCCACGTCAACTGTGCCCGCCGCGGTCGGTGCCGCGACAGTGCCCGCGAGGTCGGCGGTAATCCACGCGGTGCCGGCGAGGCTGGACAGCCCGCCGGCATGGCTCGCCATTCCCGCCTTCGTCGCGAGCGAGATCGCGTCCGAGAGGCTTCCGACGCGAAGCTCCGCACTCCCACTCAAAGTCGACGAGGCCGGCGTCTTCAGATCGATCCGACCTTCCGCGTCTCCCGTCAACGCCACTGCTTCGCCGACGCGGTGATCGTGCGACAGTTGCCAGATGCCGTCGTTTACCCTCAGCGTTGCGCGGCCCCTTACAGGAAGCTCGCCACGCGAGGCCGTTGTCGCGCTAAGCAGATTTTCGATCGCGCCCCGACCGGTCAGAAGCGCCTGGCCTCTCCAGTCCAACGTGGCAGATCCTTCTGCTACGGATGCGAAGCCAGGAACCGTGTCGCCAACCAGCGCGCTGAGCAGCGGATGAACCCGGAGACTCCGCCAGTTCAGCCGGGCGTGGCCAGATGAGCCATCGTCGAACGGCACACGGGCATCGCCGAGGATCTCTCCACCTGCGGCCGTGATGCGAATCGACTCGATCGCTGCGACCGAGCTTGAGAGCACGGCGTGGGTTTTCAGGGTGACCTCGTGCACGTCCGACCATTGAAGGTTGTCGCTGGCAACGTCGATCGTCGTTGTCGCGTTGTCAATCGGACCTGCGGCGGTGCCCGAAAACGAGACCAACCCCGAGGGTGGAGGATCGGCGCCGACCCACGGCGCCATTCGCGCCAGGTCGACGTGTCCTTGATACCGCAGTCCGTCCAGTGCGAACGACGGAAGGACCACCAGCTTCCCATCAACACGCAGCCGGCCCTGTGGTGCTTCGACCGCAAGATCATCGAGAGCGAGCGCGTTTCCGTCGAAGGCGAGTCGTCCATTGAGGTTCGAAAGGGCGGTCTCGTGCTCGGCAATGCGGACTGCGATTTCTCGGCCGGAGAGCCGTCCGTTCAGTAGTGACCCGGGCGGCCGCTCGAGATTGACGTCGATGTCGCGGGCATCGACGAGCACTCCGGCGGGTCGATCCTCGTAGCGCACTCGAAGACGCCGAATAACGAATCGGCCAACGTCAATCGATGCAGGCGCGGGGTCCGAGGCCGCTTCAGGGCTGGCCGGGAGGTTGAGGGTTCCATCCGCCTGCCGTACGATCATCACGCTCGGGTTGTCGACTTCGACCGATTCGATGGCGATAAACCCGCGCAGGATCGTCCACGGCAGATCTCCCCTTACCGCGTCAGCAGAAAAGAAGGGAACGCTCGAGCCCTCGGCAGCAACCGTAACGTTGCCGGTACTAAACGTCAGGGTGAACAGGTTGTAGTCGAGCCGGGCGATGGTGGCTCGCACGCCCGCGCCCGACTGGAGCCTCGTGACCGCCCAGGAGCTCACGGCCGAGCGCACGGGCGGCGTATGAATGGCCACGGCGACGACCACGAGAAGCGCCGGGACTACTGAGCCGAGAATGAGCCGACGCGATGTCATGCCCCGCGTGTCATCACGACGATTCTGACACTTGCGTGTCGATTCTAAGAATCTGGAATCTAAAATCTAGACTCTGGGATCTAAAACCCGGAACGTTGATCGAGGTTCGGAAATCGTTCAACGAGCCGAAGACGTACCCGGCGTCACTTCGAACGCGAAGCGCAGGGCCGGAATGCGGTTCCCTGGATGATCGTCGGCATAGGTGAGTTGCGGCAACCGGTAGAGCTGCTGACCGCCCTCCGGTCCCTGGTAGATTCCCGGATAGAAATCGATCAGATGCACTCCTGGCGAGCCGGCCGCCGTGAAATTCACGACAACGTCTCCCTGGCTGTTGAACCCGCACGCATAGCCCATGTACGCGTTGTCGTAAGTTACTACGTAGATGTTGTCGTAGTCGGTCCACCCGACGCCTTTGAGGTGAATCGAGACTGGTGTCCCCACCGGACCCGATGTTGGCGACATACCGACGATGCTCGTTTCGGTGACGAAATGCGTACGCGCGAGCGTCTGATCGCCGCTCCGAATCGAAATGGCGTGAAGTCCTCCGAGATCGTCGGGAACAGTGAGAGGGATGTCGATTCGCCCGTCTGCGCCCACGGTTAGCTTCGTGATCTCGTTGTCCTGAGGAGCAAACCCTCCACCCGATACCCGGTTGCCGGCCTGCGTTTCCCAGACGAGCGACACCAGTGTGTTTGCGGGAAGACCGCTTCCTTTGAGCGATGCGCGCGTTCGCACCGGACCTTGCGTAGGGCTGATACTCAGGCTTCCGCCCCCGCTGGTGGTGGCGGCCGGCGGCACCGGCTGCTTCTGATAGGGCTCGGCGAACGCCGGGGCGGCGACGTTTCCTGGCGTGATGCGGAACACGAACCCGGGTCTCGGCAAGTACGAGTTCGGCGCTTGTTCGTGATTCAGATAGCCCTGCCCCATGTACCCGGTGTAGAGCTTCACTTGATGCTCGCCGATGCCGCCCGCAGCGCGGAACCGCGCAACAGCCGAGCCGCGCGTATCGGTCGCCGAGACCCACCCGACCTCGTGGTTGTCCCAATTCACCACCCACGTGCTCTCGAGCGTCCGCCAACCCAGTCCTTTGACTCGAATCTCGATCGGCGTGCCGACTGGACCTTCAGTTGGGAACATCTCGAAGGTCTGGCTCACATCGACGCCGCCCTGGGCAAGAGGCACGCCGTTTTCCGTGAGGAATACCTCGTGAACACCACCATAGTCTTCGGGAATTTTGAAGCGGCTCGCCGCCCGGCCATCGGCACCCACCGCTACCTGTGACAGAACCCTGGTGGCATTGGCGAATCGTTTCCCGCGAAAGCGGTAGTACTCCTCGACCACCCATCCTCCGCTCACCGTTCCCCAGATCAAATCGAGCGTTCGATTGGGCGGCAGCCCTTCAGCGCTGACTTCGACGTCAGCGCCTGCGACGAGCTTTGCGTTCTTGGGATACGTGAGTGTGAGCTGCTTCAGTGCTGCAGAGGTAGGCTTCGGCGCAGTCAGGTCGGCGGCGGCTCGAGAAGAGGTGATCGGCTGCGAGACGTCGCGCCCGCACGCGAGGGCGTTCACCAGCGCGAGCAGTGTGATGAGAAAACGCGTGGCGCCTACTCCACGATCGTTACTTGGGAGTCTTCGACGACGAAGGGCTTGAATTCTCCAGTGCGGCCGTACTTGTCCGTCGCGGTCACCGTATAACGGACGATGCCGGTCGGCGCGGTGTCTGGCACGACCCACTTGGCAACCCAGAACTCACGCTCGGGCTGCTTGACCGTCCCACGGTATCGCATCGGGAGATCCTGCGTCATGCCGCCATACGTGAGGTGAACAACGAACTGGGCCGAGGGTTCCCGCTGGCCGGTTACAGGATCGATCGCCGTCATCCGGAATCCGACCGGGTCGCCGCGCTTGAAGCGGCTCTGCAACGCGCAATTTCCCGCCATTCCGGGCTTGCCGATGAACAGCGTCACATCGCCGAACACAATCAGCTTCCCCTGACCGGTGGCGGGGGACGCCGGCGCCTGAAACGCTTCGACCGACGGGCTTTCGAAAGCGAGGAGTGCAACGGCTGCCAGACCCAGGATGGCTCTGATCGCTGGATTCATGGGCGGAGTCTAGCCGATTTGCGCGCGCCATTACAATTGTCGGCGGGTCCAAGAGCAGGACCCGCCCTACGCACCGCGTCGGCCTGGTCTTGCTTTGCAGAACCGGCCCAAAACCCTGTCATGCAGCTTCTCCTTCTTGCCCTTCTCTTCAACGGCGCCGCGCTCGCCCAATTGCCGAGCTTCATTACCGGAGCAGTCGTGGATCCGTCAGGAGCGGCCGTGCCCGATGCCACGGTCCGCCTCGAGATGTCCGGGCGTACGGTCGATGAATTCCGGACAGGCATCGACGGGCGATTCCAGTTGAAGGCAGAAGGCTCCGGATCCCTGCGCGTGGTGGTCACCGCTGCGGGATTCGCGGAACTCATCGCACCGGTCTCACTCGATTCGCGCTACCTGCAGGTAACGCTGCAGCCAGCGCCTTTTTTCGAAGCCGTAAACGTCACATCTTCACGAACTGACCTGCCGCGGGCGGATCCCGCGGTGACGATGGCCGTTCTACCAGCAGTCGAGCTGCTGACCAGCGCCGCGCTGACGCTCGACGACGCGCTCAAGATGGTTCCTGGCTTCACGCTGTTCCGTCGAACCTCCTCTCGGGTGTCGAATCCGACGGCACAGGGTGTAACCCTGCGCGGCCTTGGCGGCACCGGCGCGAGCCGTTCGCTGGTGCTGACCGACGGCGTGCCGTTGAACGACGCATTCGGAGGATGGGTGTACTGGGACAAGGTTCCGCAAGTGGCGATCGATCGCGTCGAAGTACTGCGAGGCAGCGGAAGCGATTTATATGGCGCAGATGCTGTTGGCGGTGTCGTGCAGATCGTGACATGGCATCCACACCAGCTCGCTGCCCGCGCGCTGGTGGAGGCCGGCGGGATGCAGACGGCCCGCGTCTCGATGTTTGGTGGCGGTCGCTCCCGTGGCTGGAACTACACGGCCGGGGGAGAGTGGTTCACCACGGATGGCTACATTGCTGTGGCCGAGGAGCAGGCACCTGGAATCGCCCCGCGCGGTCCGATCGATTCCCCAATTGCCTCGAAACACGAATCTGGTGTTGCATCGATTGGCTACCATGCGGGTAATGGCTGGCGCCTCGTGACCACCGGCAGCGTGTTTACCGACAATCGCCTGAATGGCACCCCCGCCGTCATCAACGACACCGCTTCGCGACAGGGAACCAGTGAAGTTGCCGGTGGACTTGCCGGCGGGCTGGTATCTGCGCGCGCATTCGCGGGCACTCAGGGCTACGACCAGACGTTTTCGGCGGTCTCGCCCGATCGGACGAGCGAGGATCTCAATCGACTGCAGCGTGTGCCGACGAGATTCAGCGGCGCCGCGGCGCAGTGGGCCCGGCCAAGCGGACGGCACACCGTGCTCGTGGGAGCCGAAGCCAAGTTCATCAAAGGAGAGACGCAAGAGACGCAGCTTGCAGCAGGGCGCGTGCTGTCGTCCTTCAGCAACGGCGGTACACAGGATGTGTGGTCCGCGTTCGTGCAGGATACTTTTCTCGTCAACGATCGGCTGACGGTGGTCATGGGCGCCCACGGAGACCGGTGGCACACGCAATCGCAGAACACCAGCTACGATAAGACGCTGGGATCCTTCAATCCGCGGGCATCGTTCGCCTACCGTCTCGGTCGCGGCATCTCCGTGCGTGGTTCCGGCTACAAAGGTTTTCGTGCGCCAACGCTGAATGAGCTCTACCGGGGGTTCAGAGCCGGCAACACCCAGACGAATCCGAATGAGGCGCTCGCACCGGAAAAGCTGACAGGCGCTGACGCCGGTGTGCTCGCAACACGCGGCGGACTGTCGGCACGCGTGACTGGCTTCTGGAACGTCCTGGATGACGTCATCACAAACGTCACGCTGTCGAGCACGCCACAGCTCATCATCAAGCAGCGGGCGAACGCGGACAAGATGCGGACGGCCGGAGTCGAATTCGAAACCAGCGTACGCGTGCGGGCCTCATGGTCGGTCGCCTTTTCGAGCGCGATTGTCGATGCGCGTTTCAAGGGCGAGACGAGCCTGCGCGACAACCGCGTGCCGCAGGTGCCGGAGTACAACCTCGGCCTGAACATTCGTTACGGCCGCAACGCGTGGACGGCGTCCGGGCAGCTTCGCGTGACGGGGGCGCAATTCGAGGATGACCTGAACGTGTACACGCTTCGACCTGCGACTGTCGTGGACATGTTCGGCAGCCGGAGCTTTGGGAAGATCAGCGCCTTTATCGCGCTGGAGAATGCGTTCAATAGCGTGTACGACGTGGGCCGGACGCCGATCTTGACGACTGGAGTGCCACGCGCCGCGCGCGCCGGCGTGCAGATCTCACTGCCGTGAGACTAACGGCTCCTGCTGCGTCGTACGGAGCGAGAGAATCAGTCCGCTGGCGAGGACGCCGCACGAGATCAAGTACATCAAGCCCGCGGTGTAGCCGCCGGTGATGTCAGCGAGGTAGCCAATCAAATAGGGCCCGGCGAACCCGCCGAGATTGCCCGTGGCGTTGATCAACGCGATGCTTGCGGCTGCCGCGGGTCCGCTGAGAAACAGCGTGGGCAACGCCCAGAACGGGGATGGGAACGAGTAGAGCGCCATTGCGGCCGCCGAGAAAGCGGCGATCGCGAGAACCAGATTGTTCCCGGCCGCGATGCTCAGCGACAGCGCAATCCCGACGAGAAACAGCGGAATCGCGGTGTGCCATCGCCGCTCGCGGGTTTTGTCGGAGTGCCACGCGGTGAGGAACATGACGGGGATAGCGCAAAGCCACGGAATGCCCGAGATGAGAATTACCTGCGTGGTGCTGAGCCCAGAGATGCGCCGCACGATTGTCGGCAGCCACGAGCTGAGGCCCACGCTGTTGGTGATATAGCAGAAGCAGGCGAGGGCGAGGATCATCACCTGCGGATGGCGAAGCGCTTCCCACGCGCTCAGCTTGGGCGCGTTCTTCTTCCGTTCCCGTTCGCGATCGAGCTCGCCGGCAATCCATCGGCGTTCGTCCTCGGGCAGCCAGCGCGCATCATGCGGTCGGTCCGTCAGATAGAAGAACGCCACCACGCCGAGCGCGACCGTTGGCAGTCCCTCGAGAATCAGCAGCCAGCGCCAGCCGTTCATGCCGAGCCAATCGATGCGCATTAACACCGCCGAGATGCCCGCGCCTACCATGTTCGAGGTCGGGATGGCCATCATGAACATGGCCACAGCCTTGGCGCGGTCCTCATAGCGGAACCAGTGCGTGAGATACACGATGATGCCGGGGAAGAATCCGGCCTGCGCGATGCCCAGGAAGAAACGGACCCAGTAGAACTGCTGGGCCGTGTTGACGAGGCCGCAGATCGCAGCGAGTGCCCCCCAGACGACGAGGCTCAGCGTGATGAACTTGCGCGCACTCCACAGCTCGGTCATCAGCGTCGAGGGGATTTGCAAAAGGAAGTATCCGATGAAGAAAATCCCTGCGCCGAAGCCAAAGACGGTGTTCGAGAAGCCGAGGTCGCCGGTCATCTGCAGCGCCGCGTAGCCGACGTTGACGCGGTTCAGGTAGTTGAACACGTACAGCACGAAGAGAAACGGCATCAGCCGGCGCGTGATGTGCCGCCGTGTCCGTGCGGCAAGGTCGTCCGGGTCGCTGGCGGTCGTCATGGATGGAAGGCCCGTATCATACATTCGCGCCTGAAGTGCTGCCCGCGTTGGCGAGTCCGCAGAGAATCAGCCCGCGAGCAACGCGACGATCACTGTGCCCCAGAGCGCGATCAACACGTTGCCCACGGCGTATGACACGCCATAGCCGAGGGTCGGCACCGTGCTTTTCGCGGCTTCCTGGATCGCGGCGAGCGCTGGCGTTGCCGTTCCGGCGCCCGCGCACACTCCCAGCAGCACACCAGGCGGCATCTTGAAGGCCCAGTGTCCGACGACCACGCCGACGAGATGAGGAATGATGACCGTGAGCGAGCCTGCCAGCACGAGGCTCGGGCCGCTCGTTCGCAGGCCGACGACAAAGTCCGGTCCGGCATCGAGTCCGACGACCGCGACGAAGCCGGCCAGGCCGATCGATTCGAATATCCAGAGCGTAGGCCCGGGGATACGACCGAAGAAGCGCGGCCACATTGATCGCAGCCAGCCGCAGACCAGGCCACTGAGCAGAACGCCGACGCTCACACTCAATCCGATTTCGAGTCCTCCCAGCATCACCGCGGGAATGCCAATCATGGCGCCGGCCACGATGCCAAATGCGACGAGCACCATATCGGTGGCGTCTGTCACGCGATCAGGCACTCCGATGCGGCGCGCGGCGTCTGCGAGACGGCGCGTCGGGCCCACGAGCGTGACCACGTCGCCGCGCTGCACTTTGGTGCCCGGGAAAGTCGCTACAGATGTCCCGGCGCGCGTCAGCCGGCGCAGGTAGACGCTTCGAACGGCTTCTTCGCTGGCGAGATCAGCGAGCGTACGCCCGTCGATGTCCGCACGCGTCACCACCACATCCAGGACCGCCGCCGGGAGGTCGAGAAGATCCGTGTCGTCCACTTCGCGCAAACCGAGATTCTGATCATCGACCTTTGCAATCAGCAGCTCACGTCGGCCTGTAGTCGCCAGCGTGTCACCGCTCAGTACTGTGGTCGTCGCGTCGGTTTCGAGAATCTGTTCGCCGCGTCTGATTCGCTCGACGAAGAGGCGCGCACCTTTTGCCTCCTGTTCGATTTCGTGCACGCGCCTTCCGACCAGCGGCGAGCCAGGCTGCACGGTGTAGGCGCGATATTCGATGTCGCGTCGCGCTGTGGATTCTTTCTCCTGTCTGCCCTGCAGTTCGCGTTCGAAGCGGCGGCACTCCTCCTCGAGGTCGACGCCCATGAGACGAGGAGCAAGCTGAGCGAGAAACCATGCAGCGCCCACGACGCCAATCAGGTACGTGACGGCAAACGCGACGGGGATACGATTGATCATCGCCGCCTGCTCGGCGGCCGACAAGCCGAGGCGGGAAATCGCATCGCTCGCGGTTCCGATGGTTGCGGATTCGGTCAGCGAACCCGCGATGACGCCG
Source organism: Vicinamibacterales bacterium (assembly GCA_963784045.1). Taxonomy (GTDB): domain Bacteria; phylum Acidobacteriota; class Vicinamibacteria; order Vicinamibacterales; family JAMQPK01; genus JAMQPK01. The sequence goes on along the minus strand of CAWAPZ010000017.1, from coordinate 161,125 downwards.
GCAGCGGTGCCCGCATCGTAGGAGAGTAGGCGGCTCAGTAGGTAGGCCACGACGAGTCCTGTCGTCGCGACAATAGCCGCCAGCGCCGCCTGCTGAAGGCCGTCGCGCTTCAGACCACGGAAGAATTGCGGCCCTGACCTGAATCCTGTTGAAAACAGGAACAGCAGAAAGAAACACTGCTTGACCTCACCCGGCACGTGAACCCCGAGTTGTCCCACCGCGACTCCCGCGAGGAGCGTACCGGTGACCGCGCCGAGGCTGAAGCTGCCCACCTTCAGCTTGCCGAGCGCATAGCCGATTCCAAGGACCAGAAAGAATGTGACCTCGGGATACGCGCGGAGAATGGCGCTGAGACCCTGAATCATGCGGTGAGGATGCGCTGAGAAGGCGTTCCTGCTTTTCGGCTCGTGGCCTGTAGCCACGAGCCGACAGGGCGCGTTGCGCTAGACGATCTCGATGCTGAAGATATAGCCGCTCGTCGGGCTCTGGTCGTTGTTCTTCCAGTTCCAGCCCGGGTGCAGTCCGGCATCGCAGCTGACAAGATGGCCGTCGTGCCACACGAGACCATGCGGATCGGATGAGCCCTTTTCGAAATCGGCGGTCAACAACAAGTTGCCTGTCTTGCCGTCGTACTTGCTCAAGCCCGCCTGCCCTGATGCATAGCTGTTGCTATTGATTCCCGTGACGACCCAGATATTCCCCTCATTATCGAAGGCGACATCGTGCAGGCGCGGCTTTTCCTCCGAGCTCACGCGAATCAGGACCTCCGGCGTCCACGTCGCCGGGTCAACGCGAAGGATGCCGCCAAGACGCAGCGCGGCGATCCACAGCTTTCCCTCGTGCCACTTCACGCCATGGCACCCGCCCCCGCTGCCTTCGAGGGCGAGCGGAATCTGGCGATGGGCGATCTCCTTCGAGTTCATGTCGACCTGAAAGATGCCGTAAGGATCCTGGTTGGCGCCGACCCAGATGCAACCATTCCCGTACGCGATACCCGACGTGTTACGCGCGCGCGTCGTCAGGGTTTTCAGCAGCTTGCCGTTCCAGTCGACCAACCATGCCGCTTCGTCAAGGCCTGTGGGATCCTCCGGCACGCCGTACTGTTTGGCGTTCGAGGGATTGGCCTTCTGCTGGCCGATCCACAAGCCGCCCGGCGCATCCGTCATCACCGCCAGCGCATTGGGGTACATGCCCGGCGATTTGAACATCTTTGTGGTCTTCGCGATGCGCTTCGGGACAGGGCCTCGTCCACCACCACGCGCCGGTGCGGTACCTGCTTGATCCGCGATCGCGACCGCTGCCGAAGCCAAGTTGAACGCGACACCTGCTGCCAGAAATTCCCGACGTCTCATTGTCATTAGCGTTTCCCTTTACGTCTATCGGACAGTTTGCCGAACGCCGCCTTGGCACACATGCGGAGAGCACGTTATCACAGAGGGCGGGGACTGACTTACGGCGTTCTGTCTGCCGACTTCGCAGGTGGACGCAGGATGAACGTGACCCGCAGGTTGACCCCGCCCGTCGGATTGAAGCCGAGAAAGGTCTGCCGCTGTTCGCCAATCCAGCCGGCAAAATTTCCGGTGCCGCCGGTGACGACCCGCGTGAGCGTCCCGCTTCCTTCCAGGCCTTCCGTCGTCAGCTGCTCCTTGGCCTGCCGCCCGAGCACGAACAACTGCGTCGTCTCGACCCACCACGAAGCCGCGGGTATTTCACTGGCTGCAACGAGATGCGTACCGCGGCAGATAAACACGCCAATGTGGCCGCTACGGGTGGGATTGAAAGTCGCGCCGTCGCCCTCGATGGTGCCGGCCGGAAAAACCCTGCCCTCGGTGACAAAAAAGGAGCCGCGTTCGGGCTGCGTATGCTCCGGTTTGACGAAGGTTGGCCGGAACTTGCCGGCAAGGTCTTCCGCCACGTCCACAGTAAAGGTGTAGAGGACAGGTTCGCGCTTCTGGTCGGCGGCGGCGATGCTGGCCTCCTGCGCGTGCACTAGCGGGGCGAAAGTCACGGCAACGCCGCTGAATGCCGCGACGCGGAACAAACGCCAAACGGACGCGCGAGCGGTAGCGACGGTGGATGAGCGAGCGATCATGGTGACATCTCCATTCGGACAAGCGTTGAGCTCAGTGGGATCGGGTTTCCCCGACGAAGCGTCCGGTGCTCCCACGAGCGGTATCCGGACACACTCACTGCGCGCGCAAACGATACAGGCGGAAGAAGCCGCCATCGACCGGCAAGACTTCGAAGCGCGTCAGCCCGGCTGCAGACGCGAGGGCACGTACCGTCTCCGTGCGGATGACCGTGCCAATCGCAGCGGATGGCTGCTCGGCCATTGACACCGGGAGGCAATGGACGATGCTCCAACCGTACATGAGCCTTTCGATGTCGTCTGCCGGCGCGTGGAAGTGTTCGCCGACTTTCTCATCGGCGACGATTACGCTGCCTCCCGGAGCAAGGGCAACGCGCATCGATCGCAGCGCCTCGTCCGGGCGCGCCATGTCATGGAGCGCTTCCAGTACCAGTACCAGATCGAACGGGTCTTCGCTCGCCAGCGACGCCGCGTCACGAATCTCGAAGCGCGCACGCACACCGTGCGCGGCGGCATTCTCCCTGGCGTCACGCACCGAGGCTTCGTCCGCATCGAATCCGACGACCTCGGCGTTCGGGAAGGCGCCCGCCAACGCGATGGTGGACCACCCGGCGCCACACCCAACGTCGGCAACGCGCAATCGCGACGACGTCAGCGCGGCATGGATATCGGGAGCAGCGGGAATCCAGCGTGCGACCAGATCGGTGAGGAACGCTGGACGGTTAATCCCGGCCTGGCCCTTACGAAAGGCGGCTCCAAAGTGCGGATATGCCACACCTTCTCCCGTGCGATAGGCGGCGACGACCCGCTCGAGAGCGCCACCGATGCCTGCCACCATCTGCGCGAGCGGAGCGAGGTGGGCGGGGTGGTCGTCGTCTGCCAGAACGTTTTCGTGTTCTGCCGGGAGGCAGTAACGCCGCGCATCGGCAGACGCGGACGATCCGTCGACGTGTAAAAGGCCGGCGACGGCCTGCTGCTCCAGCCATTCCCGGGCATAACGTGGGGCGATTCCCGCAACCCGAGCCAACTCGGGTGGAGTGAGCGTGCCGCCGGTCTTCAGCGCCGTGTAGAGGCCGAGCTCTTTGCCGAGGTAAATCCCATACAACTCGAGCGCCTGCATTGTCGATTGGAGTAGGCGCGCTGTGAGCGCCTCTTCCGTGGTCGGAACAACCTTGCACAACATCGGGCACCTCCTCAGATGCACCCAATGGGCGTAAGGTCTGCGCCTCACAATGGAAGGGATGCCGGGTCTTGGGGAACAAGACCCGGTCCTACGTACGTAGGGCGGGTCCTGCTTTGTGGACCCGCCAGGCGTCTGGCTAGGTGTCCCAGTCGATCTGGCGTTCAGGCTGGTAAGAGCAGTACGTTCCGGTGCGTACGCTGTTCTCGAAGTGTCGGCCGAGAGATGGATGGACCGTCGCGATCTTGCGGACGGCGCTCCGGATTCGCCACGTCACGGCTGAACGCGCGCGCTCAGCGGCGCTCCCGAGAGATCGTGACCGGCCGCCGAGGCCCAGGGCGCCGGCCAGTGCTTCGACCAGCGCATCCATCTCCTCTCGCGCACGGCTGCCGCGGGCCGGGTCGCTGTCGCGCTCGGCCTCATCGATCTCGCGTTGCAGGTGGGCGAGACGAGTGCGGTATTCTCGCCGGGCACGATCATCCAGAACGGGGTCTTCACCGCCGGTTTCTGCCGAACGCCCGGCGAGCTCGAGACAATGCCGCTCTTCGCCGGGCGAGGCCAGAAGGCTCGCCAAATCGCGCACGCCCTTCGCGTCGGAGATTACGACCGAAGAGCCGTCGAAAACGAGATGCCACCGATCGTCCTGCAGACGAAATTGCGCTCGTGGCGAAGCCTCGCCGATTGGCGCGACGATGGTTTCGGCGACGAGATCGCTGTCCGGGTCAAACGTCAAACCTGCCATTCGCAGTCCTGTCGTGAAGCGCTCGATGTCTTCCGGGCGCCGGAAGGGATTCACGTGCAGCAGCCACCTCAGTTGTTCGCCAGGGTCCGGGGTGCGGCCGAAGGTGATTTTTTCTTCGAAGTCGACAAGGAAGCGCCGGAGATACCTCGTCGCCCGTTCGCGATCGCCGACGAATGCAAGTGCGGCCGCGAGAAATGCCGGACTGTCGACCGTAGCGTCGGGCATCCGGGCGCCAAACCCGATCGATTCTTCGTATCGTCCCACGACGAACAGCGACAAGGTCATCGCCCCTATGTACCAGTCTCCGGACACGGGGTTGAGCCGCATTGCCTTGGTCGCGAGCTCTACGCCTGAAGAGCCATCACCGAGGAATGCACGGCACAGTGCGCAATGTGCCAGCACGTCAGCGTCGTTGGGATTCAACACGAGCGCGCGCGCGACGTGCTCAGCCGCCTCGTCAAACAGGCGGCGATAGAGCGTGATGCGACCGAGCACGATCTCCACCATCGCGTCACCGTTATCGAGATCGGCGGCCCGCTTGGCGAACTCGTAGGCCAGGCGCTCTTTCTCGTCCCACTGCACCCACGCCTGGCAACTCCAGTCGTTGAAGTGGGACAGCGACAGACCCGAGTAGGCGCGAGCCAGATGCGGGTCCAACTCCAAGGCGCGCTCGAAGAACACGCGTGCTTCGGCGTCTCCTTCGACTGTGCCTTTCCGGAGGCTTTCGCGTCCACGCAACCAGCATTCATACGCTTCCAGACTGACGAGAGGCTTGCGGCGTGCTAAAGCCAGACGGGCCTGATCGGACCGGAGAGCCAGCGCGGCCGCCACCCGCGCGGCGATTTCGTCCTGAACCGCGAGAATCTCATCAGCGTGGCTGTCGAAGCGGTCAGCCCAGATTTGCCGTGGACCCTGTGTGAGCTGTACGGAAATACGAATCCGGTCTTGCAGCCGCCGCACGCCGCCGTTCAGTACGAAGGGCGGTGATGAGCCACCGTCGCCGGTGCTCCTGGCCAATACATGCGCGGCAGAGGTTGATGGAATCACCTCCAGCGTGGCAAACCGCGCCAGCTCCGTCGCGAGGTCGAGCCCAAGTCCCCGCGCCAGGACGTCCTGCAACGGATCATCTGACAGGTTTTCGAACGGTTGGAGCACGATTCTCGTCGCGGACATGTCAAGCTTCCAGAAGGCCTGAGATCATACTCGCCTCGTGTAGGACACGAACCGTCATACACAAAACCTATTCCCCGACATTCCTTCTATGGCAAGCTTCCTCCGCGCGGCCCGACTGATTCCGGGCCGGTGGAGGCCAACATGAGAAGAACCGCCGGGCTCATTTCCCTGGTCCTGAGCGTAACGCTGTCGGCGTCGCTCCACGCCACGACGTACGGATCGGTCGAGCCGATCGCCAATCCGGCCGTAATCGACACGACACCGCTGGCGAACCAGCCGCTGCGAGTCAGAGAGGACTTTGCGCGCGGCCTCTTCCAATGCGGGATTGTCGATCGCGTGCTCGACGTGCTGACCAGCACCGGAGCCATCAAGTCCATCAACCCGCTCAATGCGCACTTTGCGGTCGGCGCCGGTGGATTTGCGGGGCGAACCAATCCGTCCTTTGTCTTCACGATTCTCGATGAGGGACCAAACGGTGCCAGCCACACCGACATCAGTATTGTGACCGACAGCCTCGGATTCGTCATGTCGCAAGCCAGCGGCTTCCTGCTCGACGCCAACGATCCCTCGAGCTTCGATTTTCCGGCCAACTATGTCGTGATCAACTTTCCCACACCTCCGCCGTTGAGAGCGTCGGCCGCGCTCTTCAGAGCCGTGGGTGAGATCGATCCGCTGCTGTTCAAGACCGATACCAGCGGGTACACCCAGTTTGGCCGTGCGTATCTGTCGCTGCAGTCTGCGGTACCGGAACCGCAGTTCATTGCCGGCTATGTGGCCGCTGCGGCCCAAACGAATTTGGAGTACACGCCCATCGTCAACGGCATGCCTTCTTTGTTTCAAGGAGGCGCGGCCTTTCCTGGAAATGATTGGACGTCCAGCACCAGGGGGCAGGATTACCTGTCGCGAATTCCGGCGCAGAGCCATCGCGGGCTCGCGCGTCTTCGCGCGTTCCACCTCAAGGCCACTCATGATGTGCTGAGACGGCTCGAGCATTCCGGTAAGGGCCCTGACAACGACCCAATTGGCTGGGTGTGCGCGCAGGATCGCGACTGACGGCGCCCTTGAGCGCCACCCCAGGAGAGCGTATTCTGAACCCTATCAGGCAGTTGTAGGGCGGGTCTTGCAGTTCAAGACCCGCCCTACGTAGTACAACCCCCGAAAGGCTGATGCTGATGGCAGGCAAAAGTCGATTGAGCGACTGCGGCGTCTCGCGGCGCGACATGATTCGGATCGGCGCCGGCGGCCTCGGCTTCGGCCTCCTCGGCGGCATCGGCCCGGTCCCATTCGTGTTGAACCGTGCCACTCTCGAAGCCGCGGCGGAGGAGTCGGGGAAGATCCTCGTGGTCTTCGAGTGGTTCGGCGGCAACGACGGGCTGAACACCATCGTGCCGTACGGCGACCCGATGTACTACAAGCATCGGCCAACGATCGGCATCAAGGAACGCGACCTGTTGAAGATCGACGCGCAGTTCGGCTGGCACAAGTCGATGCGCGGCATGAAGCAGCTGTACGACGAAGGCAAGGTCGCCATCGTGCAGGGCGTCGGCTATGACCAGCCGTCGTTCTCGCATTTCACCTCGGTGTCGTTCTGGCACACGGCGGCCCCCAATAGCGGCAACGAGTACGGCTGGTTCGGACGGACCGCGTCCGCGCTGGATCCCGCAGGCACGCGCGATAACATGATCGTGAACATCTCCGACAGCCAGACCCTGGCGGTCAAGGGTGAGAATCACGTGCCGCTCGTGTTCGTCGACCCCACGAGATTTCAGCGCGCGGTCTTCGCCCAGGAGAAACCGGCGCTCGATGCGCTGGGCGCGCCGCGCCCGGCGGTCAGCGATGCGCACAAGTACGTGCTTGAGGTTACGAAGAGCGCCGCACAGGCATCTGAACTGGTGCGAGCCGCCTGGACCAAGTACCGAGGCAAAGACAATCCGGACCTGCGCCTCCTCGATCTGGACAAGGTTGCGGCGCTCATCGAAGCGGATTTCCCGACGAAGCTCTACTACGTCCCGCTGCGCAACAGCCTGTTCGACACGCACGTGAATCAAGCCGCGCCGCACGATCGACAGCTCGAATACTGCGCTGACGCCGTGGCGGGCTTCTTCCACGAAATGGAGCGCATCGGCCGCGCGGACGATGTCGTCATGTACATCCACAGCGAGTTCGGCCGGCGCGTGCCCGAGAACACCAGCCTCGGCACCGACCACGGGACGGCGCAGGTGAATTTTGTGGTCGGCAACGGTGTGAAGGGCGGGCTTTACGGCGCGCCGCCGAGTCTCAGCAACCTCGTGCTCGGCGACAACCTCGAGTCCACCACCGATTTCCGCCAGGTGTATGGGACGCTGATCGAGGGATGGCTGGGCGCTGACGCCGCGAAAGTGCTGGGACGGAAGTTCGAGACGTTGAAGATATTCCGCGCGTAGCGCGCGGGGCTGGGAGAGAGACGTGGCCAATCGCATCGGGTGGTCTCCGGGACCGGCGGACTGGAAGGACGACCTCGCGCCGATCACCACAGCCGATTGGAATTACGACCGCGCCGCGCACCTCCTGGCGCACGCGGGGTTCGGCGGCACGCCCGCCGAAGTCCAGAAGATCGCCGACCTTGGCCTCGAACGAGCCGTCCGCTCGCTTGTGCACTACGAGAGCGTCCCGAATCCAAAGATGCAGCCGTTTGTCGAATCAGGTCTCTGGGACTCGACACTGAACGCGTTTCCCGAGAGCCGCCCCGAAGCGACAGATCGCGCGCTGAAATCCGGCGCTTCAATGGGCGTCGACGTCAAGCCTGAAGGCAACCGGCCTGTGCAGGCGGTATCCGATCGCTTTTTCTACTGGCTGCGGGCGACGATGCTCGAAACGCGCCGGCTGGGGTACTGGTGGGCCAACCGGATGGTGCAGACATCGCATCCGCTCGAGCAGAAGATGGCGCTCTTGTGGCACGGCCACTTCGCAACGCACGAGAACAAGGTCCGCGACTACCGCAAGATGATGCAGCAGATCGATCTGTTCGAGCGGGGTGCCACGGGCAACCTCCGAGAGCTCACGATCAAGGTGGCCCAGAATCCGGCGATGCTGTATTTCCTCGACGCGCAGTACAACGTCAAAGGGGCGCCCAACGAGAACTTCGCCCGCGAGGTCATGGAGCTCTTCACGATGGGCGTCGGCAACTACTCGGAGACGGACGTGCGCGAGTGCGCGCGAGCGTTCACGGGTTGGTACTTCGATAACCTCACGTTCAAGGTCGATCCGGAGAAGCACGACGCCGGCGCGAAGACGTTCCTCGGCCGGACAGGGAACTTCGACGGCGTCGAGGTGCTCAAGATCATCTTCGAGCAGCCCGTGACCGCGGAGTATCTGGCGGCGAAGATTTATCGCTTCCTCGTACGCGACGATCTGTCGGCGGACATGCGGAAGAAGCTGGGCGACCTGCTGCGCGCGAACAACTACGAAGTGAAGCCCCTGCTGATGGTGATCCTGTCGTCGAAGGACTTCTACAGCCAGGCGAGCTACGGTGGCCACATCAAGGGGCCCGTGGAACACATGGTCGCGATGATGAAGCACCTGGGCGTCGACGCTGTCCCGGGCGTGCCGGACTTCAATCAATCGACCATCGCGATGGGCCAGCATCTTCTGAATCCGCCGTCGGTGGCTGGGTGGGCCGGCGGCAAGGCGTGGATTACGCCTGGCCTGCTGATCGCGCGCGGCAACATCGCCCGCGAGGTGCTCGTCCCCGACATGACGGGTTTCCGCGACTGGAATTTCGCCGCGGGCAGTGACGGGATGCTCGGCAGCCGATTGCGCGATGGCTACGACATTGGAGCGGCCACCGCCGTGAGCGATCCCTCACGGATGAGCACCTTCGACATGGTCGCCCTGGAGCGCGACGAGCAATTCAACACGCGGATCTCGGGCTATATCGGCTGGCAGCAGGCGGCACGCAAGCTGATTCCCACTCCGCGCCAGCCCGCGCAGTTCGACCTCACCCAGATGGTGCTGCAGAGCGACGCGAAAACGGCGGCGGAGGCCGTGGACTATCTGCTGTGGCGGATGCTGCGCGTACCCACTGCGAAAGAGACTCGCGACACCCTCGTGGAGTTCCTGAACCGGGAGCTCGGAACGGACAGTATCGGCAGGGCGAAGACCTACATGGAAGACGCGCTGCGGATGACCGTTCACCTGATCATGAGCACGCCCGAGTATCAGCTGGCCTGAAGGTCACATTGAAAACGAAAAGGTGCGTGGCCGCGTCGACGTTGATTGCGGCGGTGATCCTTTCCGCGCCGCTGCTGTCCTTGAAGGAGGTGAACGCGCAGTCCGCACGTCCCGTTGCCGGCGGACCGCAGTTCGAGGTCGATCCATCCTGGCCCAAGCCGCTGCCCGAGCGCTGGGTCACGGGAGAGCTCGGCGGCGTATGTGTTGACGCGAACGACCGCATCTTCGTCCTGTCGCGCGCCAACCTGTACCCTGGAATTGCGGAAATCGCGCAAGCTGCGCCGCCGGTCATGGAGTTCGACCAGGACGGCAACGTCGTGAACTCGTGGGGTGATCGGCAGGTGATGCCGGAGGCCCTGCACGGGTGTTCCTTCGATGCACAGGGGAATATCTGGATCGCCGGCAACGGCGACGGGTTTATCCAGAAATATTCCCGCGACGGCAAACTGTTGCTGCAGATTGGCGTGAAGGGCAAGGTCGACTCGGCGGATGGCTCGGTAAAATCCCGTTTCCTGAACGCGAGCCCCGTCGCGTTCTATTCTCCGACCCAGGTCGCCGTCGACCCGGCGAACGGGGACGTGTTCGTTGCCGACGGCTACGGCAACAAGCGCGTGGCGGTCTTCGACCAGACCGGCAAGTTTCTCCGGCAGTGGGGACGCCAGGGCACGACGGCCGACGCTATCGCGGGCGTGGGCGGCGTGTTCGTGAACATCGTGCATTGCATCGTGATGGGGAACGACGGTTTGCTTTACGTGTGCGACCGCAACGGCGATCGCATACAAGTGTTCGACAAGACAGGCGCCTTCAAGCGAAATATTCCGACTCCGATTCTCTTCCGGGCGCCGTATACGGGCAACGGAACGGCCGGGGCGCTCGCCCTGTCGCGTGACGCCTCCCAGAGGTACATGTATGTCGGCGACTTCAGCGACAAGCTGATTCGCGTCTTCGATCGAGTTTCGGGTAAGGAACTGTCGCAGTTCGGCCGTCCGGGCAGCCACCAGTTGGGCGGGATCGCCAGCCCGCACGGTATTGCAATTGATTCGAAAGGCCATCTCTACGTTGCGGAGTCGCTGGATGGAAGACGGGTCCAGCGATTCAAACAAGTGGGCGGCGGAACGCCAACCCAAGCCCCCTGATCCCCGCCTACGCACATGTGCCCGCAGCGTCGGAGTCGACTCGATGTGCCGGTGAGCGCGAGTCCAGGGCCTTTGTGGACACCCTCGCGCGAGCGAGTCAGGGACGCGCGCATGAGCGCGTTCATTTCCGAGGTGAACAGGCGTTTCGGACTCGCGCTTTCGGATTACCGATCCCTCTATGCCTGGTCGATCGCCGAGAGAGCGGATTTCTGGCGGCTGCTCTGGGATTTCTGCGGTGTACGCGGAGAGCCTGGCCGCCTGGTGGTTCGGGATGGTGACCGCATGCCGGGCGCGCGTTGGTTTCCTGAGGCTCGTCTGAACTTCTCAGAGAACCTGCTGCGTCGTCGTGATGGTGCGGATGCGATTGTCTTCTGGAGCGAGGATCGGGTGCGCCGCCGGCTGTCCCATCGCCAGCTCTATGACCAGGTTGCCCGCATTGCCCTGGCGCTTCAGGCCGGCGGCGTCAAAGCCGGCGATCGCGTTGCGGCAATTCTTCCCAACATGCCGGAGACCGTGGTCGCGATGCTTGCGAGCGCGAGCCTCGGCGCGACATGGTGTTCGTGCTCGCCCGACTTCGGCGTGCACGGCGTCGTCGACCGCTTTGCCCAGATAGCACCAAAGGTTCTGTTCGCCGTCGACGGGTACTACTACAACGGCAGAACTTACGATTGCCTTGACAAGCTGCACGGCATCGTCGCTGCGTTGCCAACCCTCGAACGCGTCGTCGTCGTGCCGTACACACGCGCCGATCCTGTCATCACTGGTTTGCCGCATGCGGCCTTATGGGACGACTTCACGGCAACGTCCGCGCCCGGCGAGATCGAGTTCGTGCGGCTTCCATTCGATCACCCGCTCTTCATCATGTTTTCGTCGGGTACGACCGGGCCGCCGAAGTGCATCGCGCACGGTGCGGGCGGGACGTTGCTGCAACACCTGAAGGAGCACGTGCTGCACACCGACGTGAAGCCCGGCGACCGCATTTTTTACTTTGCGACGTGCGCCTGGATGATGTGGAACTGGCACGTGTCCGCACTCGCTGCCGAAGCGACGCTGCTGGTCTATGACGGCTCGCCGTTGTATCCCGGGCCACAGATCCTTTTCGATTATGCCGACACGGAGCGCATGACAGTATTCGGCGCTTCCGCGAAGTACCTCGAGGCTGTGGCCAAAAGCGGTTTCGTGCCGCGCGCCAGCCACACGCTGGAGAGCGTCCAGACACTACTCTCGACCGGATCGCCTCTGTCGCCCCAGAGCTTCGACTTCGTATACGAGAGCATCAAGCCGGATGTCTGTTTGTCATCAATCTCCGGCGGCACGGATATCGTCTCCTGCTTCGCGCTCGGCTCGCCGCTGTTGCCCGTGTGGCGGGGCGAGATTCAGTGCCGCGGTCTTGGGATGGCAGTGGAGGTCTGGGACGACGGTGGGCGCTCCGTGCGCGGCGCAAAGGGCGAACTGGTCTGCGTGAAGCCTTTTCCTTCGATGCCGATTGGGTTCTGGAACGACGAAGCCGATGCGAAATACCGATCGACCTACTTCGCGCACTTTCCCGGCGTGTGGTGGCACGGCGACTACGCCGAGCTCACGGAGCACGACGGGCTGATCATCCACGGCCGATCGGATGCCGTCCTGAACCCGGGCGGCGTCCGCATCGGCACCGCGGAAATCTATCGCGCAGTGGAACAGATCGATGAAGTTCTCGAGTCGATCGTGATCGCACAAGAGTGGGAGCACGACGTGCGCGTGGTGTTGTTCGTACGGCTGCGCGACGGCGTGCTGTTCGATGACGCGCTGGCGTCGCGAATTCGACGCCGCATACACGACCATGCATCGCCGCGGCATGTGCCGGCGAAGATTCTGCAGGTCGGCGACATTCCGCGCACGAAGAGCGGCAAGCTGGTCGAGCTCGCCGTGCGCGCGATCGTGCACGGCCGGCCGCCCGGCAACATCGACGCGCTCGCCAATCCAGACGCGCTCGAACATTTCCGTGCCCGTGTGGAGCTGCTCACGTAACAGGGTGAGACTGCACTGCCGCACGTCCGCGCGGGTCCGGGCGCCGTTTGCGACGCCTATTTCAAGGGCCGCAACGTTCGCGCACCGTTTCCGAAGACGGAGCTCTGGGCAGTCCTGTATGCGCGCGTGAGGCAGATGGATGGTGTCTCCTGGCGCAATCTAGCTCTCACCTGCATGGAGTTGCTGGCACCGCGCCCACTCGCCAACGAACCGTTTCCGCCCGCGGCTCAAGCGGCAGTCATGCTTGGCGAAGGCGAGGTGCGAATCGGCTTGGTGCATAGCTTGTTGCAGCGCGTCGGACTGCCAGAAGATGCGCCTCTGACTGCTGATCGACGTCAGCGGCGCCACAGCACGATCGCGAACACGAGCGCGATGATGAGGATCTGAATCAGCTGCCTAAGATTAAGGCGCCGGCTTCGTTCCCTTCAGAATCCAACGCTGCATTCGCCGGCCGTTGGCGGCCTCACCGGTGTACATCCGGCTCTGGGAGTCGATCGCGATGACGTGCGCCCGGATGAACTCGCCGGCCTGACGTCCGGGTTTGCCGAAGCGATCGAGAATGGCCAAGTCTTTTCGGCGCAGAATCCATATACGCTGGTTCGTGCCGTCGATCAGGTAGAGCAGGCTTTGCGCTGCATCGCGCGAAAATTGCAGGCTGAACCCGCTGCCCGAGCCGCCGGTTTCCGGTCGGACGAGCCGTTCCATCAGGTATTCGCCGGTCTGACGGAACACCTGGATGCGATTGCCGCGGCGATCCGAGACATAAATGAGGCCGTCCTTCGAACCGACGAGGCCGTGTAGCGTGGAGTACTGCTGCGGCGGGTTGGCAGGATCCACTGGATACGTGTACTTCTCGAGATCGCTCGGAGGCTTGCCGTACGCGCCCCAATGCCGCTTGTATTTGCCGGTCGCGGCGTCGTACACCACCACCCGTTTGTTGATGTAACCGTCTGCGATGAAGATCTCGTTGGTCTTCGGCGCGACGTAGAAGTTCGCCGGTCCGCCCAGGTGATCGGGATCGTTGCTGCCCTTGTTGACGCCCGGCTCTCCGATCGTCAGGACGTGCTTGCCGTCCTGTGTGAACTTCATGACGTGCATGCCATCGCTGGTGCCCATCCAGACGAAGCCGTTGTGATCGATGTAGATGCCATGCTCCTGATCGAACCAGGTGTAGCCATTGCCCGGCCCGCCCCAGGCTCGCAGGACCTTTCCATTTGCGTCCAGTTCCAGGACGGGCGGCGCAGGCACGCAGCAGTCGGCGATGGGCGGCTTGACGGCTGCACCAATTTCCTGAGGCGTGAGGCTGGATGGCATGTGGATCACCCACAGATGATCGTCATCATCCACGAACAGTCCGCGGATGTCCCCCAGGATCCAATCGTTGGGCAGCGTAGGCGGCCACGTGGGATCGATTTCGTAGATGGGCAGTCGCTCGGCTGTCGGAGACCGAGGGTCGGGTTTGGCATTCGCCCCCTGCGCGAAGGCGATCCCAGGCAGGAGCAATCCGGCCACGAGTCCAGCGAATGTGCTCGCACGTGTCATGACCGGAGATTATCGCTCATCCACCTGATCGCGTGGCGCGCTGAAGGGCGTACTGGATATTGACGTCCACGAGGGTAACCGCCTCGCTCGTGAGCGCGGGGTCATGGCGTGCGATCTAGCGCCACCCCAATTGAATCACTTCGAAGTTTTCCGCCGTGAGGCTGCGAAAGGCAGGATTCAGCTCGCCGTTGTTCCACCGCGGGTCCATCGCGCCGGTGATGTACATGTCGCTGCCGTTGTCGGCGACGATGAGTCCGTAGGTCTGCATGGCGCGGAAGATGGCGCGAATGTGCGACGGGTATCCGGAGAGATCTTTCGACGCTTTGAGCCTGAGGCGCGCTCCCATCGGCAGACCGCCCGATCGGCTGCCCGCTGAATGCGACGCGGGCCATACATAGCCGTTCGTGGCGCGGACCGTAACCCGAAGCGCGTGATTGATGCTCCCGCGCCGCGCCTCGTCGTACCGGACGAGACCGGGCAAAATCGCGAGACCTGCCGCATCGGCTGAGGTCCATCCTTCAGGGCGTCGCCCGTTCGATGAAAGATCGAACACCGCGCCCGAACCCGCTTCCCATCGATTGCGCGCGTCGTTCCACTGTGCGGCGAACAGCTCGTAGAGTACCCATCGATCCCGGTCGACGATGAGCAGATGTCGATCGCCATCGGATCCGCCGCCTGGCGCGCCCCCTTCGATGTAGTTCGGCTGCGACTTGGCTGCTTCCGGAATCGGATATCCACGCTCGCCGCGATATCCGTCGTCGCTCTCGGACCCGTATGCGACGAAAGTGACGGCCACGCGGGGCTCTGTCGAGCCGACACCCATGTACGGAATACCATAAGGCGGCGGGCCGAAATCCGGATGCAGGCCGCGATCGCGTCCGATGAAATCGATGAAGGCCGCCGACTGCGCATCGACTGGCGCCCGCGAGATGTCCTGATTCCACCAGTTGCTCGATGGAAAGAGCGCCCGCCCCCCGAAATCATCCGTCAGCTTCACTGTGCTTCGCGCCGGCGGTGGTGATGGCGCCGGCTGCGGCGCGGGCGTAGGCGACGGCGCCGGTGAGGGTGATGGCGGGGTGCTGGTGTCGGCGCTGGTGTTTGCTCGGGCGTTGGCGACGAGGCTGCCGGTGGCGCTGATGATTCGTCCGTCGGAGTGGTGACGGATGTAACAGATGTCGGCGTGGCAGGCGTGAGTGATTTGTCGCCGCTACCAGCCTACGACAAGTGCGCAAATAACGACGGACGCTGCAGCCGCCAGACGACGATACTGACGATTGTATTCAGGCAATCTCACAAAGCGAGCAACGCTTGTGCCACTCGGGATGGCGTGAATATTGGGCGCGGTGTGACAGGAGGCACCCGCTGGCACGCTAAAAGGACAGTTTGAACTGCACGGTGACGAGCGCCGTCGTCGAACAGCGGGATCCACCGCAGGACGCGCAGTTCCTGCACTTTGCCGTCTGCGCCGATCACCGCTTCGAGAATCAGGACGCCCTGAAGCCCGGCGTTTCGCGCCACGTCCGGACACTCCGGAGCGACATACTTCGTTCGCGCCGGCGGCACCAGATCGGTAGTTGCGATCAAAGGCGCGACGATAATCGCGGCCAGCACCAACGTGTGCACGATCAACGACAGTGGCACCGTGTACC
This sequence comes from Vicinamibacterales bacterium, assembly GCA_963784045.1. Lineage (GTDB taxonomy): Bacteria > Acidobacteriota > Vicinamibacteria > Vicinamibacterales > JAMQPK01 > JAMQPK01. The sequence goes on along the minus strand of CAWAPZ010000017.1, from coordinate 145,395 downwards.
GTTTGCTGTCGGCGCGCGCACGCGAACACACCACGTCCTGAAACATGAGCCCGGGCATGTCGACCCTCCTGATTACGCGGATTGTTTTGCGTTACTGAAGAGTTCGACACCAGACCGCGAGATAGGCTCCGCGATCAACGCTGAGTTGATCCGCGGCCGACGTGCTTCGGCGCGCCGGCGCGCGCCGCACCTCTTGCATCCGCTGCACCTGTTGCAGCCGTCTCACCCGTCTTCGCCAGGCGCGACAGCAGAATCGTGGCCGCGAGAATGAGGAATTCGTCGACGAGAGGCAGCGGATCGGGGATCAGCATGTTCAGGACGAACAGCGTGCCGCCGATGCCGATGATCGTGCGCGACCCGAGCCTGGTAAGAACGGGCATGAGCACGCGGGAGGTAAGAACGCCCATGCCTTCAGTGTGTCACGGTTGTCGTTAACAACTAAGACTCTGAACGCCGATCAACTGTCTGACGCCGGTTGAATGGTGGAATGTCGTCGCTGTGGGCGGCGCACGCGCGTACGCGTGTCGCTGCGCATCCATCCGGCGGCGATCATGAGAATGGCGAGTTGCGGCGCCAGATCGTAAATTTTTCCAGTCGAATTGTCAGGTGGGATTCCCTCGACAGCCGGTGGTGGATGTTTGATGGTCACGACTCGCACAGTTCGTCTCTTTCGCTGAACCGGCAGCAAGTTCCATTCCCGCGACATCATCCACTGCAGAACGGCGAGCCCCTCGTGGCCTCCCAATCTGGCGAGCGTCTTGCTCAATAGCCTGTGGAAGACAGATCGGTATGTCCGCTGTCTGTACACCTTTGAGGAGGATGCATGAAGAGCACTATTTCGTCGTTAGGTCTGCCAGCGGCATTGCTGTCGGCGTCGCTGTTTGGCGCATGTCAGAACACCGCTCGCGGGATTGAACAAGACACGCAGAGAAATACCGCCGAGGCGAAACAGGAAGCGCGCGAAGCGAACGCGGAAGCCAAGCAGGAGGCTCGCGAAGCCAATGCCGAGATGAAGCAGGAAGCGCGCGAAGCCGGCAATGCCGCCGAACGTGCGGGCGATCGCGTCGCGAATGAAACCAAGGACGCCACTCACTCGGTGGGCGCCACGCTCGATGCGGCCGCCCAGACGATGCAGATCAAGACGGCATTGATCGACGCGGATAACCTGGACGCGAACAACATCGATGTCGACACCGATGGTGCGACCAAGACTGTCACGTTGAAGGGCCATGTGGCGACGGCGGGTCAAAAAGCCGCGGCTGCAAGGATTGCTAAGGAGAAAGCGCCCGACTACACCATCGTGAACAACATCGTCGTCAGGTAGAACAATAGACCAGGACGCAATACGTGCGTCAGGTGCAACGGGTGCGATGATTAACGCACCCGTTGCCCTCGCTTCAGGACGTTGCAGGGAAGATCTGCGGTGCGACTTCGTAGAGATATTTCCGCCACACACTCCATGTGTGCGCGCCTGGCGTCGTCTTGTAGACGTGCTTGATGCCGACCGACGTCAGAAAATCAGACGTCCGTTTGGCGCCCACCATGGCGCCGTCTTCCGTGCCGACGCCGATCCACAATAGCTTCAGTTGAGCATTCACGCTCTTGGCGTTCGCGCCAACGTCCGCGAGCGTCTTCTCGGGCGCCTGGCCGGCGCCGGCGCTGAACACGGCCAACCGGCTGAACGTGTCGAGATGACGCGGTCCGATCGCAAGCGTGAGTCCTCCGCCCATTGAAAGTCCCGCCAACGCGCGATGCTCACGATCGGCCGCAACGCGGTAGTTGCTCTGGATGAATGGAATCAGGTCGCTCAACAAATCCTTCTCGAAATCGGCGCGCTGTTTGTCGGATGCGGCCCCGGCATGCCACGGGTACGCATACGCGAACGGCATGACGACGATCATCGGAGCGGCCTTTTTCTCGGCGATCAGATTGTCGAGAATCAAGTTCGCGCGGCCGAACTGGGTCCACGCCGTTTCGTCGCCGTCGCCGCCGTGCAGCAGATAGAGCACCGGGAGGCGGGCGGTTGAGCGCTCGTAGTTCGGCGGTGTGTAGACGAACGCGCGCCGGGTGGTGCCCGTCGCCTTGGATGGGTAGTATTTGATGCTGACAGTGCCGTGCGGAACCGATTGAACGTCGTAGAACATCGGAGTGGCCCCAGGTACTTCCACCACGCTCTCGATCAGGTTTGGCCGGCTGTTGTATTTGACAACCGGATTCCGCTGGTCGAGATTGTCGATGCCGTCGACCGTGAAGTGGTATTCGTAGATGTCCGGCTCGATCGGCCCGACCGTAACGCTCCAGACGCCCTCCGCCCCTTTGGCGAGCGCGGGCTCGGTCGTCAGGCACTCGCAGAACACCGTCACCTTGGTGGCGTCCGGCGCGCGCACGCGGAAGGTCACGCGCCTGTCAGCGGTCACCTCCGGAGAGCGGACGGGCGGCGGTTGTGCGGGTTGTTGCGCTTGTACGGCGGCAGTCAGCGACAGCAGCATGAGCAACGCGCGAAGCTTCATAAGTTCCCTCCAGGATGGATGGCGTAGGTTACCATCGCATGGCCAAAATGCTAACAGCGCCTTTCGGGCGGCGTCTCTTGTATGTACTCGCGTGTGTCCTCCCAGTCTGGGCGGTGGTCGCCTACTTTACGGGCGGTGTCGGGTGGATGCTCGGACCGATCCGCCTCTCGTCGCGGCAGCCGTTCAGGCCCCTGCTCATAGGACTTGCCCTCGCCGGGTGGTATTTCTGGAAGTATCCCTCCGTCGAGCGCGAAGACGATGGCCGTTGGCTCCAGCGGTGGACCGCTCGAGTACTCCCATTCGCGGTGCCGCTTGCCGTTCTGCTCGCCTTGTATCTCGGGATTCATTACGGCAGCTTCGCGGCCGCGGGTTCAGATTCATATGGATACCTCAGTCAGGCACGCCTATGGTTGAACGGTATACCGCGAGTCGAGCAGCCCTGGGTACAGGACTTCTCGTGGCCGGACCGCGAGTGGGTGTTTTCTCCGCTAGGATACCGACCCTTTTCACCCGACGGAGCAATCGTGCCGACCTATCCAGCCGGTCTGCCGATGCTGATGGCCGTGTCGTTTGCCGTATTCGGGACCAACGGAGCGTTTTACGTTGTCCCGGTATTGGCGGCGCTGCTGTTGTGGTTGACTTACGAGCTAGGGAAGGATGCGACCGGAAGTCGAACGGTCGGCGTGCTGGCGGCGTGCCTGCTTTTCGCTTCACCGGTGTTTCTCACGCATCTGCTGGTGCCCATGTCCGATATTCCAGCGGCCGCTGGCTGGACGCTCGTGGCCGTGCTCGTGCTCAAGCAGTGGCCGATAGCCGCCGGGATTGCTTCCGGCGCGACGCTGTTGGTCCGCCCGAATCTCGTGCTGCTGGCGTTGGTGCCGACCTTTGGATGGCAACAGAAACGGGAGCCGCTGGTTCGCTATGCCATTGGAATCGTGCCCGGAGTGCTGGCGATCGTGGTGATCAACACGCTTCTCTATGGAGACCCGCTGTCGTCTGGCTACGGGTCGCTCTTCGAGCCGTACTCCTGGAGCTCGGTGCCGCTCAACCTGCGCCATTACAGCACCTGGATGCTGCAGACGCAGACGCCGTTCATACTGCTCGCGCTTCTCCCCCTGTTTGTCACTGGAGCCGTGCGTGACGATTCTCAGACGGTATCGACGCGGGCGTGCCTCGGAGCGACTGCAGGGTTGACGATTGTGTCGTATCTGTTCTACGCGAACTTCAACCACTGGTTCTATCTGAGATTTCTGCTTCCTGCATATCCGGCGCTGTTCGTTCTGCTCGCGGCCGCGCTTCGCTGGCTGACATGGAAACTGCCGTTTGACGCGCGGGTACCTGCGGCCGCGCTTGTGTGTGCGGTGATGATTCCGTTCGGTGTCAACGTTGCCCGGCGGGAGGGAGTGTTTGGTGTCGCGACCTTCGAGCAGCGCCATGTCCGCGCCGCCAACGAAGTCGCGTCACGGACGCCGCCCGATGCGGTCGTGTTGTCGGTTCAGCACAGCGGCAGCGTTCGATACTACGCCAACCGAATTACGCTACGGTACGACTGGCTGAAAGAGAGCGCGCTCGATAGCGCGCTTCGTGATCTCGCGGCGAAAGGCCGTCGTGCGTATCTCGTCGTCGACGACTGGGAAGAAAAAGAGTTCCGCGATCGCTTCTCGCCGGCCAACCGCGCCGGGCGCCTGGATTGGGCACCGATCGCGCGCGTGCCTGGAAGCCCGGAAGTGCGTATTTTCGACTTGCAGGACGGAGGTCCTGCTCCCGCCCAATGAAGAAGGCCGCGCTGGCGTTCGCCGTGTACTGCGCCATCACGGTCGCGCTGACATATCCGTTGATCCTGCAGATAGGCGCGGTGATCCCGAACGACGCAGGCGATCCCGCCCTGAACACCTGGATTCTCTGGTGGAACACGCAGTCGATGCCGTTTTCGAGTGCGTGGTGGAACGCGCCCGCGTTCTACCCGGCGCCCGGGGTGTTGAGTTTTTCGGAGAACCTGCTTGGGCTCAGTGTCATTGCCACGCCGCTCCAATGGCTCGGCAGCGGACCGCAAGCGGCCTACAACATCGTGTTCTTTTTGACGTTCCCTCTCAGCGCGCTTGGCGCGTACCTGCTCGTTCACGAGCTGACAAAGAGGCACGACGCCGCGTTCATCGCGGGGCTGCTGTTTGGCTTCGCGCCCTATCGCATCGCGCACCTGCCGCAGATTCAATCGCTGGCGTCGTTTCCGATGCCGTTCGCCCTTCTAGGCTTGCATCGATATCTTCGCCCGTTGACTGCCGCCCCGGTTCTCGCGCGCGTAGTCGAAGGACCCGACTCGAGCCGAAAATGGCTCGCATTGTTCGCCGCTGGATGGTTTCTTCAGGGTTACTGCAACGGCTACTACCTGCTGTTTTTCAGCGTCTTCGTCGGATTGTGGGTGCTGTGGTTCGCGAGCCCGTGGCGCCGGCCGCGACAGTTTCTGGCCATCGGCGTCGCGTGGCTGCTGGCGGCGATTCCGGTGCTGCCGATGCTGTTGCGCTATCGCAGCATTCACGAGTCGTTCGGATTCGCCCGCGATTTCGGAACGATCAGGGATTTTGGCGCCGATGTCGCAAGCCTCTTTCACGCCGCCGATCACATCGCGCTCTGGGGGTGGATCGACGTATTTCGCCGCGCGGAAGGGGAGCTGTTCCCGGGTCTCACCGTGGCGCTGCTGGTCATCGCCGGAGCCATCTTCGTGCGCGATCGCCGTCGGACCCACGTCAACCACTGGACGCTGGCCCGGCGCGTGCTCATCGTGTTGACCATCGCGACGGCGCTGATATCAGCAAGCGCGGTGGTTGTCGGCGCGTGGCGGCTCGAGCCGTTTGGCATTCGTTTGCTGTCGGTGGGGAATCCCATCAAACCGCTGACGGCGTCGCTCATGCTTGCGCTCGTCCTTGCCCTTACCAGTCCCGCGCTTCGGCGGGCGTACCTGACGACCTCGGTCATTGGTTTTTACGCGGTGGCTGGGTTTGTGATGTGGCTCTTCAGCCTCGGACCCGCGCCGACGCTGATGGGAAACCCGTTCATGTATCGAGGGCCGTACACGCTGCTGATGTACCTGCCGGGCTTCAACTCGCTGCGCGTGCCGGCGCGTTTCTGGATGACCGTGACGCTGTGCCTCGCCGTGATCGGCGCGATGGTGTTCGCGCGGTTGACGGCAAAGCTCGGACGATTGCGGCTCGCGGCCGCGGCGATTGTGGCGCTTGGCGTCCTCGCCGACACATGGATGACGGCGATGCCGCTGGCGGCGATGCCCAAGCCATTTGCCGCGCTGGCGTGTGGCGGCATGGCGACCGGCCCGATTGTCGAACTGCCACTTGGGCAAACGTACCCTGACGTGGCGGCGATGTACCGTCAGATGTCGCACCAGCGGCTGCTCGTCAACGGATACAGCGGCTACTTCCCGCCGCACTACGCGGCCCTGCGCTTCGGGTTGATGCTGCGCGATCACGACGTCCTGTCGCAACTCGCGGCGCGCGGCGTCACCGACATCGTCGTGGATCGCGAATCGGATTCCGACGGGCACTGGGACAACTACGTGGCATCGCATCCCCAGGCCGCGCTCATTTGCACCGAAGGGAAGCAGAGTTTGTATCGAGTGACGCCGGCGGAGTCCGCCGGTGCGGTGGGTGCCGGCGGCACGCCGCTCGCGATCGCCGTCATCCGCCCGAACGTCAACGAGGCGGCAGTGACGGCGATGATCGATCAAGACCGCACGACACGATGGGAGTCGGGCCCGCAGTCCGATCGTACGGCCATCGAAATCGATCTCGGCGGCATTCACACGGTACGCGGCATCGATCTTTTGCTCGGCCCGTTCGTCCAGGATTTTCCCCGCGGCTTGACGATAGAAGCGTCGGAAGATGGTAAGGCCTGGTCGGAAGTCTGGAAGGGCGGTAGCGCCGGCCTGGCGTTCGTCGGGGCGATCGACGCGCCCCGCGACGTGCCGCTGCGGTACCGATTCGCGCCGACGCCGGCGCGGTTGCTGCGAATGAAGCTGACCAGGAACGACGACACGTATTATTGGTCGATCGCGGAAATGCGAGTCGTAGGACCGTAACATGGCCGAGCCGGATACAACTGACAAGCGATCCACGACCCCGCTCGGCATTATTGTCGCCTTGGGCGCCCTGGGTGTTCTGCTCGTGCTGTTGTTCTTCAATTCGAGTCCGAGCACCGACCTGCCGCCGGATCAGGGGCCGATGGCGATGGCGCTCGTGAGCAACATGATGACGAACGGCGTGCTTGTCGACTACGACTGCGCCAGGAACACGGCATGGGTCAACCGGGCAGTGTGGACGAAATACAACTTCGAGCAGCGTCGCAACATGGTTATCGGGCTCGCCACCGTCTGCGAAACGAAGCGCGCCGGTTATCGCATATCCATCATTGATTACGACACGAAGAGCGAAATCGCCGCATTCGATGGGAAGAACGTGAAAATGGATCGATAGCCCAGAGCCCAAATGTCCCAAGTGCAGATCAGACCCGCAACGCCGGACGATGTGCCGTTGATCATCGCGTTGCTCCACGAGCTCGCGATGTATGAGAAGCTCGCGCACGAAGTGGTCGCGACGGAGAGTGACATGTACGCCGCGCTGTTCGGCGATCGTCCTGTGGTCGAGGCGGTCATCGCAAGCCTGGACGGCGAGCCTGTGGGCTACGCCCTGTTCTTTCCAACCTTCTCGACGTTCCTCGGCAAGCCAGGGTTGTATCTCGAAGATCTGTACGTGCGTCCCGCTGCGCGCGGGCTCGGCGTCGGACGCAAGCTCCTCGAGCATCTCGCGCGGCTCACGGTTGAACGTGGGTGGGGGCGATTGGAGTGGTCCGTGCTCGACTGGAATGAGCCGTCGATCGCGTTCTACAAAAAGATGGGCGCGAGGCCTATGGATGAATGGACCGTGTTCAGATTGACGGGAGACTCACTTCAGCGCCTCGCGCAGAGTTCTTGAACAGGAGATTAGGCGATCAGGAGACTACTTTCGAGGGTTCCGATCGCAAGTGGTTCATTGAAGCCTCCTCTCGATCGGACGAATCGCTAATCAGCTTTGCCTTTCGGCCGAACGACAGTCAACACAATTTGCTCTGTTGAGAAGGCTTTCCACACCTGCTGGGGTTCCGTGGCCGACCGGACGGTCGGCCCTACGACCGTGAACGGCGCAATCCTCGATAAGCCAGGGGCCCCGATGTTCTGCGGCGCGGCGAATGGATACTCAGAAACACGTGAGCCGCAAGCAGAACGTCGGGGCCCCTGGCATCAAGTGGATTGCGATGACCCTTAGTCGATCCAGCCACCTCCGACAACCACGTCATCTTCATAAAACACAACCGCCTGTCCTGGCGTAATGGCTACGACTGGCACATCAAATTCCATTGATGCGCGATCGTCGTCGAGCGGCGTCACAGTGCCTGCGGCGGGTTGATGGCGGTGCCGAATTTGCGCGGCTACGCGCAACGGCCCTGTTGGCTGTGCCCCCGCGATCCAGTTCACGTGGGATGCGGTGAGGCTCGCTCGCTCGAGCTCGGGGCGCGGGCCGACAACGATAGTTTTTTCGGCCGGCCGCAGTTGCAAGACGTACAGCGGCTCCGAGGCAGCGATGCCCAGGCCCTTGCGCTGTCCTACAGTGAAGCGATGCACGCCGCCATGCCGGCCGATGACCTCGCCCGACTGGCTGACGATCGCGCCGCCGGTGTCGAGATTCCCGGTCTTGCGCTCGACGAAGGCTGCGTAATCTCCATCGGGAACGAAACAGATTTCCTGGCTGTCAGGTTTGTCGGCAACCGAGAGTCCGAGCCGGCGCGCGACGTCGCGTACCGCATCCTTCGACAAGTCGCCGACTGGGAAGCTCGCGTGCGATAGTTGTTCCTGGGTCAGCGAAAAGAGAAAGTACCGACTGATCTTTCGCCGCATTCAGGCCTCGGCGAAGCAAATAGCTCCCCGTTTTCGGATCCGTGGCGATGCGTGCGTAGTGTCCGGTCGCAACCGCTTCTGCCCCATATGCGAGCGAGCGTTCGAGCAGCGTGGCAAACTTGAGATCGCTGTTGCAGTGCGAGCACGGAATCGGCGTCCGCCCCGCCACGTACTCATTCACGAAATTTGAGACCACAGTCTGCTCGAACTCGCGCTCGAAGTTGACGATGTAGTGGGGGATGGCCAGGCGTCGGGCGACGCCGCCCGCGTCGTGCAGGTCATCGAGGCTGCAGCAGCTTCCGTAGCCCGATTCTCCCTCGCGCTGATCGTACAGCTGCATGGACAGCCCGATGACGTCGTGGCCCGCTTCGGCCAGTAGCGCGGCGGCGACGGATGAGTCCACCCCACCCGACATGGCGACAACGATTCTCATGACTTAGCGACGACTCCCCACCGCAGAGATGCTTCGCAGCTTCGTGACGATGTTCGGAAGAATCGAGATCACGTGATCGACCTGTTCTTCCGTATTCGACGCGCCCATGCTGAATCGGATGGAGTTCTGCGCGCGATGACTCGACAGGTTCATGGCCTTCAGCACGTGCGACGGCTCGAGCGTTCCCGATGAGCACGCCGACCCGGTAGACACCGCCACGCCTTCCAGGTCGAGAGCAATCAGCAGCGACTCGGCCTCGATGCGATCGAAGCTGATGTTGGTCGTATTCGGCACGCGGGCCGTCCGGGATCCGTTGACCTCCGTATTCGGCACCGAGGCCAGAATCCCGTTCTCGAGGCGGTCGCGCAGCGCCGAAAGACGAACGGCTTCGGCGTCCATCTTTTTTAAGGCGAGAGCAGCTGCAGCTCCCATCCCAATCACGCCCGGCACGTTCTCGGTGCCCGCGCGGCGGTTGCGCTCCTGTTTGCCTCCGCTCAGAAAAGGCGCCAGCCGGACGCCGCGTTTCACCCACAGAGCACCGACGCCCTTCGGGCCGTAGAACTTGTGACCAGACAACGCCAGCAGGTCGACTCCGAGCTCTCGCACACCGACCGGAATCTTGCCGGCGCTCTGCACCGCATCGGTATGGAAGACGGCGCCGTGCGTGTGCGCGATCGTCGCAAGCTCGGCGATGGGCTGAATCGTGCCGATTTCGTTGTTCGCGTGCATCATCGATACGAGCGCGGTGTCGGCGGTGATGGCGTCCCTGAGCCTGTCGGGCGAGATGATGCCTGTCGAGTCGAGAGCCAGAACCGTCGTTCGCCAGCCGCGCTTGGCCAACGCCTTGAAGGTGTTGAGCACGGCTTCGTGCTCGATACCCGAGGTGATCAGGTGGCGGCGTCCGGTGACCTCGAGCGCCTCGGCGGCGCCGCGAATCGCAAAATTGTCCGCTTCGGTGCCCCCGCTGGTGAAAATGATTTCCGCCGGTTCGGCGCCCACCAGGGCCGCCACTGAAGTTCGCGCGTCGTCTATTGCGGCCTTGGCCTGCTGCCCATAGTAATGAACACTCGATGCATTGCCGAAAAGATGCTGGAGGGAGCGCATCATGGCATCGGCGGCAACCGGATCGACCGGGGTCGTCGCGTTGTGATCAAGATAAATGCGCATGTGCTTGGTGGCATGTTAGCACACGCCGTTTAACGCTAACTCACAGGAAAATAAGGGCTAGACACGTCTTGGTACGGTCACCTATACTGACCGGACCCACTCACGGCCCGGGGTTGCGATGCTCGGGGTCTCCTGTCATATCCCGAAAAAGGTCGGGGAGGTTGAGAATGTGGAAGCGTGACGAAGCAGTCCGACAACCGGCGCAACCGACGGTGCCTACCAACGACGCAACTGCGGCGGCTCCCGTAGTAGCGGCGCAGGCGGTCCATCCAGAGACCACGAAGAGCCAGAACGCGAGGGATGTGGTGAACATTGGTAAATCAGTTGTCATCAAGGGTGAGCTGAACGGAAGCGAAGACCTGACCATCGAAGGCCATGTCGAGGGGCGGATCGAGCTTCGCGATCACGTATTGACAATTGGTCCCAACGGAAAAATCAAAGCCGAACTGTTCGCCAAAGCCGTCGTCGTCCTGGGCGAGGTCGTCGGAAATGTCAGCGCCAGCGAGAAGGTCGACATCCGCGAGAACGGGTCGGTCGAAGGCGACATCACCTCGCCGCGCGTGGCAATAGCCGAAGGCGCGCACTTCCGCGGCAGCGTGGACATGGCGAACAAGGGCAAGGCCGTCGCAGGTCCTCGCCCGGCCGACGCCAAGCCGCAGCCCGTCGCGGTGCCGCAGCCCGTGGCTCAGCAGCAGCCGCAGCAGGCGCAAAAGGCGGGTTAGTTGCTCTGGGATCCGCGCGGCAAAGAACGAAGCGAGGCGGCGGCTCCGGCCGCCGCGCTCGCGGACGCCGGGCAGACGTTTCCGATCAAGGCGTTGCGCAAGTTCCTGGCGAGCCTGGCATTGCGCGAGTCTCCGGTCCTCATGGACCTGGGTCCGGCGGTCGGCCCGAACGTCACGTTTTTCGGCGAGCGGCTGGGCTGCAAGATCATCCTCGAAGATTTGTTCGGCGACCTCGAACGGTACCCGAAGGATGCCGAGACGCCGTTCTCTCACTACCTCAAGACACGCTTGAAGCACCCGGACGCGTCGGTTGACGGCATCCTGTGCTGGAACTTCTTCGATTTCCTCGATCTGGCGTCTGCCCAGGTGCTCGCCGCATCGCTGACGAGGCTGCTGCGGCCGGACGGCGCCCTGCTGGCGTTCTTCGCGACTGTCGGCGTCGCCGACTCGCGGTTTTCGAGGTATTTGATCGTCGACGAAGACTCGGTCAAGCAGCGCCCGTACTCGTCCGCGGGCAAAAAGCAGACGGCATTCCCGAACCGGGACGTCATCCGAATGTTCGATGGGCTGAAAGTCGCCGAATCGTTTCTCCTGAAGACGAACGTTCGCGAATTTCTCTTCCGGAAGCCCGCGCAGTCCGCGTAACGGTCCCGTCGCGTCATGGCTCGACCAGTCATTGCGCTCCTCACCGACTTCGGCACTCGCGATCACTACACCGGCACGATGAAAGCCGTCGTCCTGGGCATCTGTCCGGACGTGACGCTCATCGACATCACCCACGATATTCCGCCGCACGACATGATGACGGCGGCGCTGGAGCTTGCCGCCAGCTACAAGTACTTTCCGGTCGGCACCATCTTTCTCGTCGTCGTCGATCCCGGAGTGGGATCGGCGCGCCGCGGCATCGCGGCCGACACCGGCGATTACCGTTTCGTTGCGCCGGATAACGGCGTGCTGACGGCGGTGTTGAAAGAAACTCCCGCGAAGCGCGTCGTCGAGTTGACGGAGCGGCGGTACGCGAGGCCCACGGTGAGCCGCACGTTCGAGGGACGCGATCGATTCGCGCCCGCGGCCGGGTGGCTCGCGAAAGGAGTGGATCTCTCCGCGCTCGGCCGTTCGGCGGGAGCGATTCAGCAGCTGGCGATCCCGTCGCCGGAGATCGCAGGCGACGTCTTGAGCGGAGAGGTCCTGCGCGTTGATCGCTTCGGCAATCTCGTGACGAACATCGATCGGAAGCTCTTCGATAAATTCACCCACGCCAACGGCATCGAGATTTCCGCGGCCACGCACGTCATCGGCCGGGTCGTCGCCACCTACGCCGAGGCCGCGGCCGGCGAGGTCTGCGCGTTGTTCGGCAGCACCGACCATCTCGAAATCGCCGTTAACGCGGGTAGCGCGAGCGATCGGCTCAACCTCTCACGCGGCGCGCCGGTGATCATCAGAAAAAGATAACGTCCCATGCCTTACCGCCGCGACGCGGCGGCGCAGAGATCTGTCTGAAAGAAAGTTTTCTTGGCGTCGTTGCGTCATCGCGGTGAGACCCGCCGTCTTTGCGTTGAGATACGCAGCAAACACACGTGCTAGCATTCGACTGAATGAACTTTGATCTGACCGAAGAGCACCGGCTCGTCGAGCAGTCGACTCGCGAATGGGCGGCTCGCGAGATCTCTCCACGCATCCAGCAGCTCGATCGCGAGCACACATTCGATCGCAGTCTTCTTCCGAAGATGGCAGAGCTCGGGCTTCTTGGCATCTGCGTGCCCACGCAATATGGCGGCGCCGGCATGGACTACATCAGTCTCGGCATCGCGTGTGAAGAACTGGAGTACGCCGACACGTCGCTGCGTGTCATTCTCTCGGTGCACGTCGCGCTCAACAGTCTGACGCTGCTTGCATGGGGGAGCGAAGCGCAGAAGCAGAAGTATCTTGTCCCGCAGGCGCAGGGCACGCTCGTGGGCACCTATGGCTTGACCGAGCCGTCGGCCGGCAGCGATGCGCGGGGCATTCAGACGACCGCAGAGAAGCGCGGCGATCGTTACGTGCTGAACGGCGAAAAGATGTGGATCTCGCTCGCTGACGTCGCCGATACGTTTCTCGCCATTGCCTGGAGCGATCTGGACAAGAAACGAAAGAAGGATCCCTCTGGCCTGAGCGCGTTCATCGTCGAGCGCGGCTTCAAGGGCTTTTCCAGCGGCACGCTGACGCAGAAGTGGGGCATCCTTGCCGGCAACACCGGCTTCTTCAAGATGGACGGAGTCGAGGTGCCGGCGGAGAACATGGTGGGGCAGCCCGGTGAAGGATTCAAGGTTGCGATGTTTGCGCTCGATCAGGGCCGTTTGACGGTGGCCGCCGGCGCGACCGGCCTCATTCGCGCGTGCCGCGATGCCAGCGTCAGCTACGCGCGCGAACGCAAGACCTTCGGTGTGGAGATCGGCCGGCACCAGCTCGTCAAAGAAATGATCGCGCAGATGGAATCCGACTACCAGGCGTCTCGTCTGTTATGGCTGCGCTCGGCTTGGTTGAAAAACGAGGCCCAACGCAACACAAGAGAGACCGGCCTCGCGAAGTGGTTTTCAACCGTCGCATCCGAGCGCGCGGCGTCAGACGCCGTGCAGATACACGGCGCGAATGGCTATTCGGACGAATATCCGGTCGGACGCTACTACCGCAATGCCAAGGGCGCTGTCATCTACGAAGGCACCCGTGAGATCCACAAGCTGATGCAGGCGGATTACGTGCTCGGCTACCGCACGGACAAGCCGCTCCGTTGCGAGCTTCCGCCCGTGCGGTCCTGAAAGACGCATCGAGCCAGTCGATGATTCATCTCCGCATTACTCCGGACTCCGGCGCGGCTGCGCTCGCGCCCGCGGTCAGTGCGCTGCACGACGGAGGGGTCGTCGTCTTTCCAACCGAGACGTTCTACGGCGTCGCGGTCGATCCGCGATCGGCGATGGCGGTGAAGCGGGTATTCGAGATGAAGCAACGCCCTCCCGATCATCCGCTGCCGTTGATCGCGAGTGACGTCGATCAGGTTGTCGATCATGTCGGCATCATGACGCCCCTTGCCCGTCGGCTGGCGTCACGCGGATGGCCAGGGCCGCTGACGCTGGTCATCCCGGTATCTCCGCGCTTGTGCGACGATGTACACCTGTCGACGGGACGAATCGCCGTTCGCGTGCCGGGCAATCGCGTGGCCCGGCTGCTCGCGCACAGTGCCGGCCACGCCATCACGTCCACCAGTGCGAATATCTCCGGTGAATCACCCGCGTCTACGCCGGAACAGGTCGCGGCATCGCTCGGCGCCAGCATCGATGTGTTGATCGACGCGGGCGCCACGCCAGCCGGGTTGGCATCGACCATCGTCGATGCGACCGGCGACGCGCCGATACTGTTGCGCAGCGGCGTCGTTTCGTGGGACCGCGTGCTAGAATTTTCGAAGTAAATGACATCTTCTCGTGAGCGCGCCGCGCTCGTCGGCTTAATCGTCAGGCGCACGAACAAGCTCGACGCGGAGCACTCGATCGATGAGCTTGCTGCGCTCGCCGACGCCGCCGGAGCGACGGTCGTGCTCAAGATGATTCAGGAACGGCCGACACCCGATCCCGCGACGTTCATCGGTAGCGGCAAACTCGGCGAGCTTGCGGCGGAATGCGCCCGCGTCGGAGCGGACGTCGTCATCTTCGACAACGAGCTGACGCCTGCGCAGCTCAGGCACATCGAAGAGCGGGTTGAGCGGAAGGTCGTCGATCGCACGCAGCTGATTCTGGATATCTTCGCGCGGCGCGCGCGGACACGTGAAGGAAAGTGGCAGGTTGAGCTGGCGCAGCTGAAATATCTGCTCCCGCGCCTGGTCGGCTCGGGAACCGCGCTATCACGCCTGGGCGGCGGCATCGGCACCCGCGGACCTGGCGAAACAAAACTCGAAACCGACCGCCGGCGTATTCGTCAGAGAATCCACGCCATCTCGGCAGAGATTGACTCGATTCGACAACGGCGGCGCCACTCGAGGGCGCGCCGGCAGAAGGTGTCGGTGCCAGTGGTGGCCCTGGTCGGCTACACGAACGCAGGGAAGACGACGTTGTTCAACCTGTTGACGAAGGAGTCGGCGGAAGCGTCGGACGCACTGTTCGTCACGCTCGACCCACTGGTTCGCCAGGTCAGCCTGCCGGACAAGAGGCGGCTGCTCTTGTCCGACACGGTCGGGTTCATTGAAAGGTTGCCGCATACGCTCGTCGCCGCGTTTCGCGCGACGCTCGAGCAGGTCGCCGAGGCAGATCTCGTGCTGCACGTCATCGACGCGGCGAGCCCCGAGCGGGAACGGCACATGGAAGCGGTGCGGCGCGTGCTGGAAGAAGTGGGCGCCGCCAATGTGGCCACCATGAGCGTTTTTAACAAGTGCGACCTCATTGAGCCTGGGGACGTCGACCGGCTTCGCCGGCTGTACCCGGATGCGCTGTGCATTTCGGCGCTCAGGAAGACCGGCCGCACGGAGATGATCGGCGCCGTCGCGGAAAAACTCGAGTTGGATACCCGTCGCGTGGTGCTCGAGTTCGACGAAGCCAGCGCTGAAGACCGCGAGAAAATCGCGCGCGTGTATCGGCACGCGCGGGTCGTTAGTCATGTCATGAACGACGGCCGGATCGAGATCGAAGCCGACGTGCCGCGCCGTGTGCTCGAGCGCGTCAAGACGGCAGGTGGACGATGACCTGGTGGCCCAGGGCCCTCGTGCTGTCGCTGACACTTGGGGCCGCAGCCGCCGGGTGTGCCCGTACGGTCGCGCCTCCAGTTGTCACCACTCCCAGGTACCCCGATTACATCTTTCCGGGCCTGTCACAACCCGATCCGAAACAGGCCGACCTGCTGCGCGACCATGACGCAGCGTGGCGCTGGTTCCAGGCGGGGGATCTCGCGCGCGCCGAAACAGGGTTTGCTGCGGTGCTGAAGCGCTCGCCTCAGTTCTATCCGAGCGACACCGCCATGGGATACCTCGATCTGGCGCGCAAGGACTTCGAGTCGGCTGGGCAGCGTTTCGACCGCGTACTGCAGTCGAATGTGAGCTATGTGCCGGCCCTCGTGGGTCGCGGGGAAGCGCTGCTGGCGCTTTCGCGCGAAGATGCGGCGCTCGCCTCATTCGAATCGGCGGTCAAGCTCGATCCGCAGCTTCAGGGCATCGCGCGACGGGTAGAGGTTCTGCGGGCCCGGGCGCAGCAGGAGAACGTGGCCAACGCCCGCAAGGCTGCGCAGGCGAACCGCTTGGAAGAAGCGGCGCGCTTGTACGCACAGGCGATTGCCGCGTCTCCGGACAGTGCGTTTCTCGTACGCGATCTCGCCGAGGTCGAAGCGAAACAGGGCAAAACCGACGAGGCGCTGGCGCGGTACCAGCGCGTCATCGACATGGACCCGACGGATGCGACGTCGAGGATGCGGATCGGCGAGATACTCGACGCGCGGGGCGACTTTGGCGGCGCGCTGAAGATGTATAGCGACGCGAATAACCTCGAGCCGACCGCCGAACTGCGCCGGCGCATCACGGCGATTGAGGCACGCCTTGCGTATTTGAAGCTCCCGCCGGACTATCGGGCGATTCCGAACGCGGCGTCTATTACGCGCGGAGATCTCGCGTCGCTCATCGGCATCAGGTTGGCGCCGTTGATCGAGCGCGCGCCCGCGCAGCCCGTCGTCATCACCGATGCCCGCAATCACTGGGCGGCCGACTGGATAATGGCGACCGCAAGCGCCGGCGTGATGGAGCCCTACGGGAATCACACGTTCCAACCGCGCAATGCCATTCAGCGCAGCGACCTCGCGCAGGCGGTCGCGCGCATGCTGAAGGTCATCGCCGCGGGCAGGCCTCAGCTGTTGAAGGACTGGCAGAGCCGTGCCCAGAAGATGGGCGACGTCGGCGTCAGCAATCTGCACTTTGTGGATGCGTCGCTGTCGGTTGCTGCGGGTATCCTTCCCCTCGCTGACGGCGGGCTGTTCCAGTTGTCGCGCCCGGTGAGCGGGGCTGAGGCGATCGACGCCGTCACGCGCATCGAGCGTCTCTACAGCTCTTCCAAATGAGCGTCCTCACGCCTGCGAATCAGCTCACCCTGACACGGGTGTTGCTCGCGCCGGCGTTCGTCATCCTGACGGTGTACGGACATTTCGGCTGGGCGTTGATCGTGTTTGCCATAGCCGGCCTCACCGATCTCCTGGATGGTCTCATCGCGCGGACCTTCAGCCGGCGTACCAGCCTCGGCGCGTGGCTCGATCCGATGGCCGACAAGCTGCTCATCGTGGCGACGGTGAGCGTGCTGACGCTGCCGGGCCTGGGCCTGGTCAACAAGCTCCCTGTCTGGTTGACGATTCTGATTATCACGAGGGATCTGTTAATTGTGCTGACCGTGGCTGTCATCAACCTTGCCATTGGCCGGCGCGAGTTCAGGCCGTCAATCTACGGCAAGATTGCGACGGCGACGTACATCATGACGTGCGTCACGATCATGTACTTCAACTACCTGGCACGCACCTCGCCGATCGTCACGTTTGGAATCTACGCGTCAGCGGCCATCACGCTGGTGTCGGGATTTCACTACGTCTTCAATATCACCAAGATCATCAATCAGAACTGATCTGAACAGAACGAATCTGAACAGGAGAATGAGAGACCAGGAGTTTTCTTCTTGCGAAGGATCGCTCCTGGCCTCCTACTCTCCTGTTAGAGGCCCACCTTCCGTTTGAAGTATTCGATCGTCTTGACCAGTCCCTGTTCGAGCTTCACCTTCGGCTCCCAGCCGAGCAGTGTGCGAGCTTTGGTGATGTCGGGCTGACGTACTTTGGGATCGTCGATCGGCAAATCCTGGTAGATAATTTTGCTTTTCGAGCCTGTCATCTGGATGATGGTCTTCGCGATCCCCTCGATCGTCATTTCGTGCGGGTTGCCGATGTTGACGGGCTCATTCAAGTTCGAGTCCATCAATTTCAGAATGCCCGCGACAAGATCGTCCACATAGCAGAAGCTGCGGGTCTGTTTGCCGTCTCCGAATACCGTCACATCCTCGTTGAGCAGCGCCTGCGAGATGAACGCCGGCACTGCGCGGCCGTCCTTGATGCGCATGCGCGGGCCATAGGTGTTGAAGATGCGGACGATCTTCGCGTCGACCCCGTGATAGCGGTGATACGCCATCGTCATCGCTTCCGCGAATCGCTTCGCTTCGTCGTAGACGCCGCGCGGGCCGATTGGGTTGACGTTGCCCCAGTAGGTCTCTTTCTGGGGATGCTCGAGCGGGTCGCCGTACACCTCCGATGTCGACGCGATGACGAAACGCGCGCCCTTGGCTTTTGCAAGCCCGAGCGCCTTGTGCGTGCCGAGTGCACCGACCTTGAGGGTCGGGATCGGCAGCTCGAGGTAGTCGATCGGGCTCGCAGGGCTTGCCCAGTGCAGCACCACGTCGACCGGCCCATCCACATTGATGTAGTTGGTGACATCGTGTTTGATGAACACGAAATCGCGGCCTGCGAGGTGGGCGATGTTGGCGAGCGCGCCCGTCAGGAGGTTGTCGATGCCGACGACAGAGCACTCGCGGTTGAGCAGTTCTTCGGCGAGATGAGAACCGATGAAGCCGGCGGCTCCCGTGATGACTATGCGGCGTTTGTCGTTCATGATCGTCCAGGCCCTCGCCCGCGTCGCTCGCGATTCAGACTGTCAGCGTGTGAGAACGCCGCGGAAGAGCGTCATCCACATGATCTTGAGGTCGAGCGAGACCGACCAGTTCTCGATGTAGTACAAATCGAATTCGATCCGCTTCTCGAGTGACGTGTTGCCGCGCCATCCGTTGACCTGGGCCCAGCCGGTGATGCCGGCCTTCACTTTGTGGCGCAGCATGTACTGCGGGAATCGATGCTTGAACTGGTCGACAAAGAACGGGCGCTCGGGGCGTGGGCCGACAATCGACATGTCTCCCTTGAGCACGTTCCAGATTTGCGGCAGCTCGTCCAGGTCCCACTGGCGCAGGAAGCGTCCGACGGGGGTGCACCGCGGGTCGTCCTCGCGCGCCCAGATCGGCCCGGTGACGTCTTCCGCGTCCACCCGCATCGATCGGAACTTGTAAACCCAGAATGGCCGGCCGTCGAGTCCCATGCGCTCCTGTCGGTAGAACACCGGCCCCGGCGATGTGTATTTGATGGCGGCCGCGATGAGCCCAACGGGAATCGACAACAACAGCGCGCCCACGCCGCTGATGCCGAGGTCGATCGTCCGCTTGATGACCGCGTTGAGACCCTGCAGCGGGACGTCGTGGATGTTGATGATGGGAACGCCGTCAAGATCTTCGAGGCGCGCGCGCAGCGCCAGAAACTGCACCAGATCCGGCACGACCTTGACGTCGACCATCTCGCGGCTCGTGCTTTCGATCAGGTCGAGCATCTTCACGTGCTCGTCGAGCGGCAGCGCCACATAGAGGTGGTCGATGTTCTCTTGTCGGATGATCTCGGGCGCATCGGACAACGTGCCGAGCAGCGGCAGACCGCGATAACCCAAGTGATCGCCGCCGGCGCGATCGTCGACGAAGCCAATCACCTGGTAGCCGAGCTCCCCGTGCTGAAGGATTTTCTCAGCCACGACCCTGCCAAGATCGCCGGCGCCGGCAATCAGAATGCGCTTCAGCCCCAGCCCGGCCTTCCAGCGGCGTTCGAGCAGTTCGCGCACGAGCTCGCGCGAGCCGAACGTCAGCGCGATGTTGATGACCAGGAACATCGCCCAGACGATGCGCGAAACCTGGTAGGCTCCCACGGCCTGTTCTTCCGGCGATGCGTGGTACGCATCCACGTAGAGCGTGGTGACGACGCCGAGAATGACCGCTACGACAGTGCCGATGAAGACCAGAAAGAAGTCGTCGACCCGTGATTGTCCGCGCCGTAGGCGATAGACCCCCTGGAAGTAGTACGCCAGCGGGACCAGCACGGCGACGAAGGGCATGACGGCGACGTACTGTTGGAACGGCGGGTAGCCGCGCGTCACTGGGATGAGGCCGCTCGAGAAGCGCAGCAGGTATGCGAGCCCGAAGGCGACGATCCCGAGCGTTGCGTCAGAGACAACGTAAACGCCCACCAGGAGGCGTCCGTACCGCCTAAGCATGCACGAGGCTCTCTATGCTGGATTGAATGGCGCGTGCGAACACCGCGCGGTCGAACGTCACGGCATGGGCTCGAATCGTCGACCGATCGAAGGATGATTGTGCCGCACGCGCGATACCGGCCGCAAAGGCTTCGCCGGTGGGCTCTGCGACGAGCACCCCGGTCACACCGTCGATGACCGTTTCGAGTGCGCCGCCCCGCGCCAGTGCAATCACGGGAGTGCCGCAGGCCTGCGCCTCGACTGGCGCGATGCCGAAATCTTCCTCGCCGGGAAGCAGCACAGCGGAGGCGCGCCGGTAGAGATCGCGCACCTGCTCGTCGTTGATGGATCCAAGCAGCTGGATGTCAGCGCCTGCGGCGGCGGCGCGCCCGGCGAGCGTGCCGCGCTCCGGACCATCGCCCACGATCCGGAGGGGCGTACCCGAGAGGCGACTCGCATCGATCGCCACGTCGATTCGTTTATAGGGGACGAGGGCCGACACAATCAGCACAAAGTTTTCCGGCGCGACCGAGTCATCCGGTGAATAAAAGCCTGTATCGACGGGAGGGTAGATGACGCCGGCATCACGATTATAGTACCGCCTGATCCTGCTGGCAACGTGCTGAGAGATCGCCACATAGCGGTCAACCCGCCCCGCTGTTGAGGCGTCCCAACGGCTGAGCGCGTTCAGCACAGGGCGCAGCAATCGGCTCTTCATCGAGCCGATACGCCCCTCACCGAAATACGCGTCAAACTGATCCCACGCGTAGCGCATGGGCGTGAAGCAGTAGCACAAATGCCGCGCGCGTCCCGTCTTGACGACGGATTTGGCCGCGCAGTGGCTGGTGCTGATGATGAGATCGTACGCGTCGAGGTCGAATTGCTCGATGGCGGTGGGAAAGAGCGGTAGACAATAGCGATAGAAGTGCCGGATGCCGGGGACGTTCTGGAGCACGGACGTGCGCGGCCGCATTCGCTCTATCGCCGGTGACACGCTCCCGGGCACGTGGAACAACGTGAGCAGATCCGCCGTCGGATAGGTCTCGCAGAGAACTTCCAGCACTTTCTCGCCGCCGCGCATGCCGGTCAGCCAGTCGTGCACCAGAGCGATTTTCGTCGCGGGGGACCCTTCGCCCCGAGCCGCTTCACGGCTCACGACAGCACCTCACCGTAGATATCGCGGACGCGTCGGACCGACCTGGCCCACGAGTATTCCTTCACGCGCGCCAGCCCACGCTTGCGGAGGTCCTCGCGGATGTGGGTGCTTCGAAGCACGGTGAGAATCCCGTCCGCGATCGCCTCGGCCTCATATGGGTTTACGAGTACGGCAGCGTCGCCGACGACCTCCGGCAGCGACGAGACGTTCGACGTCACAACCGGTGTGCCGCTCGCCATGGCTTCGAGCGGAGGCAACCCGAAGCCCTCGTAGAGCGACGGAAACACAAAAACCGACGCAAGACGGTAGAGCACCGCGAGTGTCTTGTCTGGCACGTAGCCGAGAAATCGGACGTTGCGGTGGATGTCGTACTTGTGGACCGCGCGGCGCAGCGACTGCAGCTTCGAGATCTCATCGCCGATGATGATGAGCTCGAGCTCCGATCGCCCCTGCAGGCGCACCAGGTGAAACGCTTCGATGAGCCGCTCGAGATTCTTGTGGGGCTTGATGTTGCCCACGTAGAGCAGGTACGAGTGGCTCAACTGGTAGCGTTCGCGCGTGTTGACGACGTGCTCCTCGCTCGGCGGCACGCTGAACCGATCGTCAATGGCATTCGGTGTGACGACAATTTTTTCAGGCGGCACATCGAAGAACTTCAGGATGTCGCGCTTGGACTGCTCGGACACCGTAAAAATCCGATCGGACTTGTGCGCGGCGGTATACAACAACGCTCGCGCAAACGCGTAGCCGAGGCGGTGACGGAGGTACTCCGGAAACATGAGATGGATGCAGTCGTGAATCGTCACCACCGAGCGCGACGGCGTCAGGGCAGGCAGCACGTAGTGCGGCGCATGGAATAGGTCGAGCCGCTCGCGCCGCGCCGCCAGCGGAATTGAGACCTGCTCGCCCAGCGAGTAGTGTCCAGAGCGATCGGCCACAGCACGGAAGTTTTCCCCAAGCGACGCCGCGACGGCCGTGTCTTCTGGTCTCGTCAGCAGGACGTACTCCGTCTGCCGATCGATTTTCGCGAGCTCATGCAGAAGATTCCGGATGTAGGTGCCGATGCCGAAATCGTGCAGTTTCCGCGCGTCTATGCCGATTCGCACGCCGTCAATTCTATTCGACGACCTGCGTCCTCCTGAGCGGTTGCCTAGCTCGTCGGCTTTCCGCGAAGGCCCTGGTACACCCTCAAAAACGGCGCCCATCGGGGGTGGTGTTTCCGATAGAACGCAAACTGGCTCCGGCCGTAGCTTTCAGCCGACGCGGCGGAGCGAGTTCCCCACGAGCGGCCGCGGAAGTGGACGATTTGTGCGAGCGGCGTGAAGTACACCGTGCCGCCGTTGGCGCGCACGGCTGCACAAAAATCCACATCTTCGCAATACATGAAATACCGCTCGTCAAGCAGTCCAGCTGCCTCGGCGTCGCGTCGGCGAACGAGCAGGCATGCAGCCGTAACCCAGTCTACGCGGAGGGTTTTCGAGGTCATCGCTGCCAGGCGGGCCGGTGACGCATAGCGGAGAAGCCACTTCTGCCGCAGCTCGGTCAGCGGCGTCATCATGCGGCCGTACGACAGCTCCGTGCGACCTGTGCCGTCGACGATCTTTGGTCCGACAATCGACGCGTTCGGCAGTTCGCGCAGCGCGGCAATCAGCCGATCGAGACTCCCTTCGGGCACGATGGTGTCGCTGTTGAGCAGCAAGATAAGCTCGCTCTCCGTACGCCGTATGCCTTCGTTGTTTGCCGCCGCGAAGCCGACGTTCGAGTTGAGAGGGATGACGCGAACTCCTGGCCATCGCGAACGCACGGCATCGACGCTGCCGTCACGGGACGCGTTGTCGACCACGACGATCTCGTGCGGGACGTGAGGCGGGTGCTCGTGCAGCGACTGAAGGCAGTTTTCCAGATCGCTCCTGGTGTTGTGGCTGACGATCACGATGACGAGCGCGTTCACGCCGCCGACTCCAGCACCGCAAGCGTCTCAGCAGCAGCACGCCTCCATGAGTACCGCGCGAGCACACCAGGTGCTGCGCGCAGCACACGCTCGCGGCTGTCCTGGTCGAACAGCAGCCGGATCAAGGCAGTTGTGGTCCCTGCGATGTCGTCCCTGGCGACGTACAGGGCGGCGTCGCCGCAGACTTCGCGCGCCACTTCAGTGTCGAGCAATAGTGGCGGCACGCCGGCGGCAAGCGCCTCGAGCGGAGGATGCCCAAACCCTTCATACTCCGAGAGCAGCGCGAATGCGCGCGCTCGTCCATATAGTGCGCCCAACTCGGCGTCGGCCACATACGCCCGAACGGATACCTGCGGTGCGATGCCTGCCGCCGCGGCGATTGCCGGAAGATCCTCGTGCGGATGCGTACGGTTGTCGCCGACGAGCTCGAGGCGAGCGTCTGGATGGCTCTTTGCAATCGGCGTGAACGCTCTGATGAGATCAGGGATGTGACGGCGATTGAAGACAGAACCGGCGAACAAGACGAGCGGTTCGCGTGCGGCGGAAGGATTGTTGCCGGTGATCAGAGCGATGCCGGGATATACGCGGCGGACGCGATTCTCTGGAAGGCCGAACTGCGAAAGGATCTCGCGCCGAGCCGAGTCGGACACCGTCAGCACAACCTTCGCTTGCTCAGAGGACCATCGCGTCAGCCACCGCCGGCGCAGCCCTTCCTTCCACCGGAACCACTCCGGATGCGCGGCAAAGGACACGTCGTGGATGAGTACGACGATGGGTGCTTTCAGCAGCAACGGCGCAGTGTATCCAGGCGCGAAGAAGACATCCAGGCGATCCGCGTTCGCCGCCTGGGGAAGCGCGAATTGCTCCCACGCGGTCCCGTTCGAACCCGCAAGCCTGCGTATCTCCGAATTCGGAAGCGTAGGCGTGATGTCCTGATGCGCGTAGAGCACGAAGGTATGGCGCGATGCCGCCGCATCGGACGCCCATGCACCGAGCAGCCCCGACAAATGGCGACCTACCCCGGTTGGTTTGCCGCAAAGCTCGCGGGCGTCAATGCCGATGCGCATTTCGACTGTGAACGCTCGACCGTGCTCCGGCGAGTACGGGCGCACGATGCCGGCGCGCGGTCAGGGCGTCTTCGTAGGCACGTCGCACGTCACGCGCCGTTTGTGCCCACGTGAAGTGACGCGCGCGTTCGAGTCCACGTCGCGCATTGGCGGCTCGCAGATCGGTATCGCCTGTCAGCCGCTCGAGCGCGGCTGCCAGAGTGTCCGGGTCGTCTGGATCGACGAGCAGTCCCGCGTCGCCAACGACTTCGGGCAGCGCGCCACGGTTCGAGACGACCACCGGAACACCCGCAGCCATCGCCTCCAGCGCGGGTATTCCGAACCCTTCGTCGAACGACGGCAGCACGAACACCTGAGCGCCCTTGTACAGGGATTCGCGGTCATTGCTCGAAATGTAGCCGCGATACTCGACATGCCCGGCGAGGGGCGGACGCTCAATCGCGGCCAGCGCATCCGGGATGGACGCGTCGAGCCGCCCGGCGATCACCAGACGTGGAGCGTTCGGACGCCGCGCGAGCAGCCGCGCGTAGGCATTCAGCAGGCCGCTGACGTTCTTGCGGGGTTCGATCGTTCCCACGAAAAGCACGTACCCGCCAGCGCTCACCTCCGCCGGAGGCCCCTTCCAGTCCGGCGCGCCGTTCGGACAGACAGAAATGCGGTCTGCCGGGATGTTGAGCAGCCGCTGGACTTCGCCGGCCACGAAGCGCGACACGACGATGACGCGATCTGCCTGCGTGGCGTGCGTGCGGACGAGCGCGGGATAGTCGCGGCGAATTTCCGCGGACGAGCGCTCCGGATTCGTCAGGAAATGCAGATCGTGAATCGTGACGACCTGCGCCGCCGACCGTGACGGCAGCAACAGTGGATGCGGAGAATGCGCGATGTCGTACTCGCCACCGGTCAACGTTTCGATCGGTGGCCAGCGCAGCCGATGCCAGGCAAGGTTGAGTACGCCAACCGGGATCTGCCTGTCGACGATTCGGACATTCGGCAGCTCGGTGACGACCCCCGGCGGCACGCGATCCTTCCACGAGCTCGAAAACACGGTCACGTCGTCGTCGCGGGAGTCCGCGAGCGCACGTGTCATTTGATGGATGTGTTCGCCGACGCCGGTGCGGGCGCGGAGGGCCGGACGATAATCGATGACGATCCGCACGCGGCCGAGCCTATCATAACCGGACCATATCCTTGCTGCTCAACGGGTTGGAAGGATATACTCTCACCCTTTGGCCGATGCTCGCGCTTGCCCCGGGCGAGCACACCGAGTCGAGGGAGCCATCACGAATGAAAATTGCGGTCGTCGGATCAGGCTACGTCGGCCTGGTACTGGGAGCCTGTCTCGCGGAAAACGGAAACGACGTGACCTGCATCGACAAGGACGCGTCGAAGGTCCGCAGACTTCGACGCGGGGTCATGCCCATCTACGAGCCCGGGCTCGAGGAGGTCGTCAAGCGCAACCGCGCCGAGAAGCGGCTCGAGTTCACGACCGACCTGCCGCGCGCCGTCCGCGCCGCCAGCATCGTGTTCATCGCTGTCGGTACGCCTCAGCACGAAGATGGGTCGGCCGATTTGTCGCATGTGCTCGGTGTCGCGCGCGAGATTGCGAAGTCGATGAACGGCTACAAGGTGATCGTCGACAAGAGCACGGTTCCAGTCGGTACGGCCGCGCGTGTGCGCGAGTTGATCGCCGGCCACACCTCGCATTCCTTCAGCGTCGTCAGCAACCCGGAATTTCTCAAGCAGGGTGCGGCGGTTGAAGACTTCCTCAAGCCCGATCGCGTCGTCATCGGTGTTGACGACGATCGCGCGCGGGCGCTGATGGTCGAGCTCTATGCGCCGTTCACGCGGACGGGCGCGCCGATCATGGTGATGGATCTCGCCAGCGCGGAGCTGTGCAAATATGCGGCGAATGCGATTCTGGCCACGCGTATCTCGTTCATGAACGAGATCGCGAATGTCTGTGAAGCGTTCGGCGCCGACGTCGATCAGGTGCGCAAGGCGATTGGCGCGGATCGCCGCATCGGGCCGTCATTCCTCTTCCCCGGTATCGGTTTCGGCGGCAGCTGCTTTCCGAAGGACATCAAGGCGCTCATCAGGTTCTCGGGCGACAAGGGCTACGATTTCCAGACCCTCAAGGCGGTCGAGCGGGTCAACGCCGCGCAGAAAATCCGCTTCGTGTCGAAGCTCGAATCGCACTTCGGCTCGCTCAAGAACCGGACAATCGCCGTGTGGGGCCTGTCGTTCAAGCCGCGGACCGACGACATGCGCGAAGCGCCGGCGATTTCGCTGATTCACAAGCTGCTGCACGCGCACGCAAAAGTGCAGGCGTTCGACCCACAGGCAAAGCCCGTGGCGAAGCAGATTTTCGGCGGCAAAATCACGTTGGCCGATAAGAGCTACAGTGCGCTCAAAGGCGCAGATGCGCTTGTCATCGCGACCGAATGGAGCGAGTTTCGGGAGCCCGACTTCGCGCGGATGCGCAAGCTCATGAAGACGCCCGTCATCTTCGACGGCCGCAACATCTACAATCCGGATCAGATGAAGGCCCAGGGATTCACGTACTACTCGGTGGGCCGGTAGTGGCCGGCATAAAAGGGAAGCTCACCGATCCGCTCCTGTCAGTCGTGATGCCGGTTTACAACGAGCGCGACACGATCGAGTCCATGATCGCACGCGTGCTCGCCGTCCCGAATCTCCGGATTGAGCTGGTCGTAGTCGATGACGGGTCGAAGGATGGCACATCCGACATCCTGCGCGGGCTTCAGGGTAAATATCCCTTCAAGCTGTGTCAGAAACCCAACGGCGGCAAGGGATCCGCGCTTCGCCTCGGCTTCAAGGAAATCACCGGCGACCTGGTCGTCATTCAGGATGCGGATACCGAGTACTCGCCGGAGGAATTGCCGGAGCTCATCGAGCTCATCTGCCAGGGACGGGCTGACGTCGTCTACGGATCGCGGTTTCTCGGCCGGCACCGCGTGTTTCTCTTTACCCACTACCTCGGCAATCTCTTTCTCACGTTTCTGACGAACGTCCTCTATAACACGATGCTGACCGACATGGAGACGTGCTACAAAGCCATGCGGATCGAGGTGCTGCGATCGTTTGCGCTCGAAAGCAACGGTTTCGGCATCGAGCCGGAGCTGACCGCGAAGATCTTCAAGCGCGGATACCGGGTGTATGAAGTGCCGATTACCTACGACGGCCGAGGGTACGAAGAGGGCAAGAAGATTACCTGGCGCGACGGAGTCGTCGCGTTGTGGGTGCTGCTGAAATATCGCTTTACCGAGTGAACTCGTTCTTCCGGCTTCTTCGCTACGCAAAGCCATACAGAGGCCGCCTGGCCTGGGCGGTGCTGGCGATGGCGATCTATGCCGTCGCGTCGGCGCTGGTCATCTATCTCATCAGACCGATCCTGGATGAACTGCTGCCCAATCAGCAAGGGCTCCGGACAATCGCGTTTTCGCTGATCGGCCTTTACTTTTTCAAGGGCGTCGGGTCGTATTTCTCCGGTTACCTGATGGAAGACCTGGGGCAGCGCGTCGTGATGGACGTGCGCGGTCAGCTCTACGGGCATATCCTCGGGCAGTCGGCCAGTTTCTTCGGGCGGAACGCCGTCGGCCAGTTGTTGTCGCGCGTGTCGAACGACGTCGGGCAGTTACAGCGCGCGATATCGGAGACCGCCGGCGATCTCGCGCGCGAAACGCTGGCGCTTGTCGGGTACGCCGTCATTCTGTTTTATATCGACCCGCGGCTCGCGCTCGTGTGCCTGACGGGCGCACCGATTGTCGTGTATCCGCTGGTTCGGCTCGGACATCGCATCCGCCGCACCGCGCGTCGAAGCCAGGAGGCGCAGGAGTACATGACGCACGTGGGCGCGGAGACGTTCGCCGCTCACCGCATCGTCAAAGCCTTCGGAGCGGAAGAGCGCGAGGCCAGCCGCTTTCGGAACGCGCTGCGGTATCTCTACCGCACGAACATGCGCGTGGTTCGCGCATTGTCGCTGATGCCGCCGGCCATGGAATTACTCGGCGGCATTGGCATGGCCGGGGCACTGTGGTATGGCAGCAAAGAAATCGCCAGTGGCCGGTTGACGCCAGGCGATTTCACGACGTTTTTGGCCGCCATGCTCATGATGTACGCGCCGGCCAAGAAGTTGAGCCGTGTCAACGCCAACCTGCAGCAGGCGATTGCCGCCGCCGAGCGAATCTTCGAGATGCTCGACACACATACAGAGGTCGAGGAGCGGCCGAACGCCGAGCCGCTTCCGCAGTTTTCGCGGGCGATTGAGTTTCACGACGTCACCTTCGCTTACGAGGAAGCGCGTTCGCGGCGCATTCTTCGCAACCTGACGCTCACGGTGCCGGCTGGGCAGATGGTGGCCATCGTCGGACGGAGCGGCGCCGGCAAGACGACGCTCGTCAACCTGATTCCACGGTTTTACGACGTTACCGGCGGCACGATTACCATCGACGGACACGACGTTCGCGAGGTGACGTTGAAGTCGCTGCGCGCACAGGTGGGCATCGTCACCCAGGAAACCGTGCTCTTCGACGATACGATCGCCAATAACATCGCATATGGCGCCGCCACCGCCACGGCGGAGCAGGTCGAGGCTGCGGCCAGGGCCGCGCACGCTCATGAATTCATCTCAGCCTTGCCCGAGAAATATCAGACGCGTATCGGCGAGCGAGGACAGAAGCTGTCGGGCGGGCAGCGGCAGCGTTTGGCGATCGCGCGGGCGCTTTTGAAGAACGCGCCTATCCTGATCCTCGACGAGGCGACGTCGGCTTTGGATGCCGAAGCAGAGCTTCTGGTTCAGGACGCGCTCGCGACGTTGATGCTGAATCGCACGTCGTTCGTCATCGCGCACCGGCTGTCGACGATCATGCGAGCGGATGCGATTGTCGTGCTCGAGCGCGGGCGCATTGTCGAGGTCGGAGAGCACGAGCATCTGTTGAGCCGGGACGGCGTATATGCGGCTCTGTATAAGATGCAATTGCTCGAACCGAAGCGGTTGGAGACCACGCAAGCGAACGGCGAGGAGCGTGGTGAGACGCCTCCCCAGCTGACCGATCAAGCGCGCGCGACCGGTCCGCAGGCGGCGAGAAGTGGGGCGAGGGCCCCCCGCGAATAGCATGATCAAAAGCATGACCGGCTTTGCCTCCGCGACGAGGGAATCGGACGCGGCCACCATCTCGGTGACGATTCGGGCGGTCAACCATCGCCATCTCGACCTGCAGCTTCGCGTGCCGCAGACGCTGGCCGAGGCCGAAGGTCGCATCCGCGCGAGCGTGCAGCGGCGCATCGGCCGCGGCCGAGTAGAACTGGCGGTCAACGTGCAATACAGGCACACCGTAAGCGTAGAAGTGGACTTCAACGAGTCGCTGGCGGTGGCGTTATCGGCCGCGCTCGAGATAGCACGGAGCCGCGGCATCGTCGAGGGCGCCCTGACACCAGGAGACCTGCTGCGATTGCCGCAGGCCTTCGCCGTGCGAGAGCGGCCTGTTGAGCGCGACGCCGCGATGGTGGCGCAGCTCATCGAGATGGTCGAGGGTGCCGTCGACGAAGCCCTCACGCAGCTGGACGCGATGCGATCCACGGAAGGCGATCACCTGAACGCCGATTTGGAAGTCCGCCGCGCGCTGCTCGGCGGTATGCTCGAGGAGATAGCCAATGCGGCCGATCAGGGCCGCCTCGAGCTGCAGGCGCGCCTGGCGGCTCGCGTGCAGGAGCTCGCGGTGGAGGTTGCGTCCGACGCGAACCTCATCGCGCAGGAAATCGTGCGCGTCGCCTCCCGCTCGGACATCAGCGAGGAGATGGCGCGGTTCCGCGCGCACCTTGCGCATTGGCGCTCACTGGCGGACTCGCCGGAGCCCTGTGGCCGGAAGCTGGATTTTCTTCTCCAGGAAATGAACCGCGAGGTCAATACCATCGGATCGAAGGCCGACGGGCTGCGCGTCTCGAACCTGGTGATCTCGGCGAAAGCCGAGCTCGAAAAGATGCGCGAACAAGTTCAGAATGTCGAATAAGGCGTGAACGTTGCTGTTCATTGTGTCGGCGCCATCGGGCACGGGTAAAACAACAGTCGTCGAGCGGCTCGTCAGGGTGACCGGGCGGCTGAAACTCTCGCGCTCCTACACATCGCGCGCGCCGCGCGGCGATGAGGCGGATGGCGTGGACTATAATTTTGTCAGCCGCACTGTGTTCGAGCGCATGATCACGAACGGCGAGTTTCTCGAGCACGCCGACGTGTTCGGCAACCTGTACGGCACGCTCGCGGCAGACACGGCGCGTTGTCTCGAGAGTGGTGACGATGTGGTGCTGGTCATCGACGTGCAGGGTGCACGAAAGGTTCGCGCCACCGGGTTGCCGCACGTGGCCGTGTTCGTGCTGCCGCCATCGGTACGAAGCGCTGGAGAAGCGGCTTCGCGGGCGCAGCAAGGACAGTGATGAGGCCATCCGCAAGCGGCTCGAAGTCGCGCGCGACGAGGTGTCGGCCTTCGACGAGTACCGATTACGTCGTGATCAACGACCAGCTCGAGTCTTGCGTCGAACGCATCAGATCGATCGTGCTGGCGGAGCGGGCCAAGCTCCAGTGTATGCGGCCAGAGGCGCTGAAAATTCTACGGAGCTTTAACGTAAATGGGGTCTGACCCGCGCAACGCTCATGGGGGTCAGACCGCGAAAGGCATCCCATGGCGATGATCGCTGTCGGCGTGTGCGGCGGAATCGGAGCCTACAAGTCGGTCGAAGTCGTCCGAGGCTTGCAGAAAATGGGACATGACGTCGTCGCCGTCATGACCCGATCGGCCCGGCGCTTTGTCGGCGAACTCACTTTCGAGGCGATTACCCGCCACAGGGTGCTGAAGAGCCAATTCGAGCCCGGCGCGAACGCCGACATCGAACATATTGCTCTCGCCTCGAGTATCGATCTGCTGATTGTGGCACCGGCGACGGCGAACGTGATCGGCAAATTCGCCAATGGCATCGCCGATGATTTCCTGACGTCGTTGTACCTGGCGACCAGGGCACCCGTGCTCGTTGCGCCGGCGATGAACACCAACATGCTGGAGCACGCGGCTGTCCAGCGGAACCTCGAAGTGCTGGCGGCACGGGGGACGTTCTTCGTCGAGCCTGGTGCGGGATATCTTGCATGCGGTTGGATCGGTAAGGGGCGGCTTGCAGAACCTGCCGATATCGTGCGCGCAGCGGAGCAGTTGTTGACTCCTGCGGGTCCGCTCCGCGGCAAGACGGTCATCGTCACGGCTGGGCCCACCCACGAGGCAATTGACCCTGTGAGATTTATCGGCAATCGATCGAGCGGAAAGATGGGGTATGCGATCGCGGGCGCCGCGCGGAGCCGCGGCGCCAATGTGGTACTCGTTAGTGGACCAACCGATCTGCAGCCTCCGGCCGGCGTCGAGCTGATTCGGGTGACGACCGCTGCCGAAATGCGCGACGCAGTGATCCCCCGCGCGCGGCAGTGCGACGTCGTGATAATGGCGGCGGCGGTCGCCGATTACGCTCCGGCTGAAAGGGCGGCGCAAAAGATCCATAAGAGCTCGGACACGCTTACGCTATCGCTCGTTCGAACACCAGATATTCTGGCCGAGCTCGGAAGGCAGCGTGCCGGCGGCGACAGACCCTTGCTGGTCGGCTTTGCCGCCGAGACGATGGATGTCGTGGCGAGTGCGCGAAGCAAGCGCCGCGAAAAGGGCGTCGATCTCGTGGTGGCGAATGACGTTTCGCGATCCGACGCCGGGTTCGAGGCCGACACCAACGAAGTGACGCTGGTCTCTGCTGACAGCGAGGACACGCTTCCGCTGCAGCCGAAGTCGGCTATTGCGGCGCAGGTCATTCAGCGCGTCGAGGCGCTGCTCTCACATTCTCATCCTCCCGTTCGAACGTAATGCCGGATCATCGCGAGCAGTTAGCAGAACACCTCAAGTTCTTCGGTGAGCTTGGCGTGGCGGGATTCCGGAAGGATCCCGTGTGGTCTGCGCGAGCCGACGGTGGGACTGACCTGAAGATGGCTGACCTGAAGGGCAGCACTACGACAGATGCGGCCAGCTTAACGACGCCGGCGCCCGACACTCGTAGTGCCGACCTTCAGGTCGGCCCGACGGCCGACACCGCCGCTCAGCTCGCCGCGATCCGCGAGGACATCGGCGACTGTGTGCGGTGCAAGCTGTGCCGGCTGGGGCGTAAGCAGATCGTGTTCGGCGTCGGCAATCCGAACGCCGATCTCATGTTCGTGGGCGAGGCACCGGGCCGCGACGAAGATATTCAGGGCATCCCGTTCGTCGGACGCGCTGGTCAGAAGCTGACGCAGATCATCGAAGCGATCGGTTTGACGCGCGACGACGTATACATCGCGAATGTCATCAAGTGCCGTCCGCCGGAAAACCGCAATCCCGAGCCCGACGAGGTGGAGCAGTGCGAGCCGTTCCTGTTCCGCCAGATCGACACCATCAAGCCAAAAGTGATCGTGGCGCTTGGGACCTTCGCGGCGAAGTCGCTGCTGAAATCGACCGACTCCATCTCGCGTTTGCGTGGCCGTGTGTACGACTATCGCAACGCGAAGCTCGTGCCCACTTTTCATCCCGCATTTCTCCTGCGCAATCCAAGCTGCCGGCGCGAAGTGTGGGAGGACATGAAGAAGGTGCGGGCACTTCTCAACGGCGAAGACGTGGCCTGATCCGGTGCGGTTGGTTTCTGTCGCGGTTCCCGTTCCTTTTCTCGACATTCTGACGTATCGGACGCCCGACGGCGTCCCACTCCCTGCGCGCGGGGCGCGCGTCGTGGTGCCGCTCGGCAATCGAAGTGTCACCGGTATCGTCGTTGATCCAAATGGCAGCCTCGAAACGGGACAGACGCCGCCCGATAAAATCAAAAGCATCCTCGACATACTCGATGACGAGGCGTTCTTGCCCGGCGACGTGGTGGATCTTGCACTGTGGGTCGCAGAGTATTACGCGTGCGGCGCCGGCGATGCTCTTGCCGCGGCCGTGCCGTCGACCCAGGCGCACAAGACGATCCGCATCGCCGTACTCACCGCGCAAGGTCATGACCAGAACATCGCCACGAAGGGCCGCCAGAAGGACGCCGTCGAATTGCTGCGCGGCTCGCCTGGCGGAATGCCAGTTCCTGATCTGAATGTCAGGGGCATCTCTACCGAGGTGTTGCACCGGCTGGCGGCGAAAGGATTAATCGCATTCCATCATCAGCGTATTGAGCGCGATCCGTTTACGAGCGGCGCGACCATTTCGATGGCGGCGGTTTCGGACGATCGAGTTTTGACCGAGGAGCAGGCACGAGCGCTCGATGCGCTTGGGGCGGCGGCGTCGACCGGTGGATTCTCGGTATTTCTGCTGCAGGGAGTCACTGGCTCCGGCAAGACAGAGGTGTATCTTCGACTCGCCGATCGCGTGTTGCGCAACGGCAGATCGGTGCTCGTGCTCGTCCCCGAGATCGCCCTCACGCCCGCTGTTGCCGGGGCGTTTCGCGAGGCGTTTGGCGATCGGGTTGCGGTGCAGCATAGCGGACTGTCCGACGGTGAGCGCTCAGATCAGTGGTTTCGCATCCGGCGCGGCGACGTGTCGGTCGTAGTCGGCACGCGCTCGGCTGTGTTTGCGCCTCTGCACCAGCTTGGGCTGATCATCGTCGACGAAGAGCACGATAGCTCGTTCAAGCAGGAGGAAACTCCGCGCTACCACGGGCGTGACGTGGCGGTGGTTCGAGGCCGAAACGCGGGCGCGCTTGTCGTATTGGGTTCGGCCACGCCGTCGCTCGAAAGCAGCCACAACGCCTCTAGCGCGCGGTACACACGCCTGATCATGGAGCGCCGGGTGCAGGATCGGCCGCTCGCGTCCGTTTCCATCGTCGACATGCGCCAGGAATACGCGGAGCATGGGCCCGATGTCATTCTCAGCGGTGCATTGAAGAATGCCATTTCGAAGCGGTTGGAGGGGGGGCAGCAGTCGCTGATTCTCTTGAACCGCCGCGGCCTGGCGACGGCGGTATTTTGCCGGCAGTGCGGCGGCACGATTGAGTGCCCGAACTGCAGCGTCTCGCTCATCGTGCATTCTGACCGCGTTCGCCATCCCTCGACTCACCCTCGGGATGCCGTGCGCCTTGTCGACGGGCACGGCGACGGCGAGTCTCGCCGTAGCGCGTCTAGCCGCGCCGAGGCGGACGGGCGCGATCGCCATCGAGCCCGATGCCACTACTGCAACTACGGGATGCTGGTGCCCAAGGCCTGCCCGGCGTGCAAGGGGCCGTACCTCGAGCGCCGCGGCTTTGGGACCGAGAAGGTCGCGGGAGTGATTGAGACGGAGTGGCCGTTAGCAAAGGTGGCACGGCTCGACCGCGATACGGTCCGCCGCAAAGGCGCCGCCGCCGACATTCTCCGTTCGATGGCCGCCGGGGCGATCGACGTGCTCGTCGGGACGCAGATGATCGCCAAGGGGCACGACTTTCCCCGCGTCACGCTCGTCGGTGTCGTGTCGGCCGATGTCGGCCTTGGGCTTGCCGATTTCCGAGCCGCGGAGCGCACATTCCAACTTCTGACGCAGGTGGCAGGCCGCGCGGGGCGCGGGACAGAGCGGGGCGAAGCGATTGTTCAGACGATCTACCCGCATCACTACAGCATCGAACACGCCTGCCGGCAGGACTACAGCGCGTTTTTCGCAAAGGAGCTGGGATATCGCCAGGCCATGCGGTATCCGCCGCTGACCGCGATGGTGAACATCGTCATCAGGGGCTCCGATGCGCGTGCCGCCCTCGCCGATGCGACCACGCTCGCGCAGCATCTACGCAGCAACGCGAGCGCCGGACGATTCGATGTGCTCGGGCCTGCGCCGGCCCCCGTGTCGAAGTTGCGCGGTGAGTATCGGGCGCAGATCTTTTTGAAAGGCAGCCATCGGGCGCATATGCGCCAGGCCGTGCTTGCAGCGCTTGCCGCAGAGCCCGATTTGCGCCGCCGAGTTTCGGTCGATGTAGATCCGGTCTCGATTCTGTGACCACGATCTTGCGGGACGCCGTCGGCGTCACCTCGACGTGGCGCCCGTATCTCCGTGCATCGCGTTGTATGTCATCGTGTCTTCGTGTAAGGACGTATCGCTATTTCACAATTCGCGCCGCTCGGGTCAGTTGGTCGGCATTCTGTTCTATGACCTGGCGCAGGCGCGGCGGATAGTCCTTTTGCGCGCCTAGAAAGGCAGCCACGGTGTCTGCGGCAGCGCGGGAGTTGTGGCCGGACAGAACCGCACCCGTCCAATCGAGCGGAAAGAAAATATCGCCGGTCCGCTGGATCTCACGCAGCAGCTCCAGGGTTGGCAGCACGTACTGCTCGGCATGGCGGCGGCGGAGAGGGTGATTCAAAAATCTCAAGCTATCCGACACCCACCGCTCGTGCTCGCGGTTCTCGACGCGCGCGAGGCCGCTAAAAAAAGCGTCGCGCGTCGCAGCATCCGGCGACAAGGCCGGCATGACGAACGTAAAGCGCGCTTTTCGATCTGGATTGACGATACGGCCGTGTTGCGCGGTCAGGATCGCGTGTGTGGCAGTCACGTGACGGAGCGCCAGTTCCTGCGCCATATCGATGAAGTCGTTTTCCGCAAACGTGAGCCCCGCGATCGGTTCCTGCTGGCGCCACACCCGCTCGAGGAAGCCGACGCCGGCATCGGTGGTCACGGTCCGGCGGAACGCAGAAAAGTACGCCGACTTCAGCGATGTTGTTGGCGCTTTCATGATGCCGGCCCGCAATGTCTGTTCGAGGCGGGACGCGATTGCCGCGCGTTCGGCGTCGCTGAGGTAGCGCCAGAACGCATCGTTCGTGTTCGCCAGCATGCGCTCCACGTTCAGTTCGTCGCGCTCTTCCGGCAGTGCACGCAGCGCCACATCCAGAAGCCGCGCCGGCTCGGTATGGCCTTCGAGCATGTCGTCCCACAGGGTCACCCAAGCGATGCCGCGCGTCAGCCCGTCTCCGATTTCATGCAAATGGCCAAGGAAATATTGCCGGCTCCTGTCGTCGAGCGCGAACAGCCCGTAGCCGGTTCCGTCTCCGTTCGCGAGAACGTAGTGGGGCAGCGGCAGATCCCGGACGCGCGGTACTTCCGCGGAGGGACCGTCGATTTTCAGGGA
The DNA here is from genome assembly GCA_963784045.1 of Vicinamibacterales bacterium. Taxonomy (GTDB): domain Bacteria; phylum Acidobacteriota; class Vicinamibacteria; order Vicinamibacterales; family JAMQPK01; genus JAMQPK01. The sequence continues at coordinate 109,210 of CAWAPZ010000017.1, read as the reverse complement.
AGTAATCCGCGCGCCGTTTTCATAACCCAGTGCGACATTCAACTGCTGGACCCAGCGGAGCGAGCGGCCGCGCGGATCTGACTGAATAAACTCGAGCCGCGACACCTTGCCGTTCGCAGTTTCGAGGCGCGTCGCTATAGTTGGCCGGCCCGGCTCGTCGACCCAAACCCGGCTCCATGCGGCGAGGTCTTCTTCCGTACGCCGATCGAGTATGCCGATGAGATCGGCCCACGTGGCGTTCGAGAACGCGAAGCGCGCGAGATACTCTCGCAGCCCGTCGCGCAGTTCGTCAGGGCCGAGAATCTGCTCGAGCTGCCGCATGACGATCGGCGCCTTCTGATAGATGATTGGCCCGTAGAGGCTGCCCGCGTCCTTGAGGTTGTCGAGCCTTTGACGAATCGGGTTGGCGCCCGCCGTGCGGTCGACGTCGTAGGCGGGAGGATAGTGCTGCAGGAAGAAGCGGAGCTCGTGGTCGATGTCCGGAAACGTCGGGTTGACGATCTTCGCCGCCATGAAATTGGCGAACACTTCCTTCAGCCATACGTCGTCGAACCATTTCATCGTGACGAGGTCCCCGAACCACATGTGCGCTGTCTCGTGCGCGATCAGGCTCGCCCGCGAGAGGTGCTGGTTCTGGGTCGCGGTCTTGTCGAGGAACAGAAACGGCGCGTTATAGAAGATCGCCCCCGCGTGCTCCATGCCGCCGAACTGAAACGCCGGCAGCAGCACGAAGTCGAGTTTCGGAAAGGGAAGCTTGCGGTCCGTATAGGTTTCGAGCCACTCGACGGCCTGGTGATGCAGATCGAAAATCGTCTCGCGGTTCGCGGCCACCTTTTCCGCGTCGGTTTCGCGGTGATACATTCGGTAGGCTCGGCCGTTTCGTTCGCCGCGCTCGACCGAGAATTGTCCGGCGGCGAACCCGAACAGGTAGGTCGGAAGGGCCGCCGTTTCTCCGAAGCGCACCGTCGCGCGATCGCCGGAGATGTCGTGGCCGATTTCGGGCGCGTTCGAGACGGCTGCCCAGGCGGCGGGAATCTCGAGCGTGAGCGTCAAGGAGCCCTTGATGTCAGGCTGATCGAAACATGGGAACGCCTGTGACGCCCGCGCGGGCACGAACAGTGAGTACAGGAACTCGTCGTTACGGTTCAGCGCCTGGTCGCCCGCGGTGAATGCAATGTCGACCGTGTTCTCGCCGCGGATGAGGGCCTCTGCAGGAATCACCAGGTGGCCGTGCTCCGAACGGACGGCGATTGGCTGACCGTTGGCGGCGATCGATGACACGTGGTCTGCGGGCTGCGAAAAGTCCAGTATCAATGGACTGCGGTCGGCAAGCACGAGACGCATTGTCGCTGTGCCGCGAACGAGCTCATTCCTCTGCGATGGAATCCGCAGTGTCAACGCGTATCTGACCGAGCTGATGTTGGCCGCCCGCTCGGACGCCAGGGTGCGGGAAATTCCTTCGGTCGGCGGCGTCACGGTTACAATTCGAGAACCCATACGCTGAGCGAGCCACCACGCGGCGGGAACGCAGAATGCCACCACCGCCACGACAAACCATTTGCGCGACATGAGTCCGTGGCGCCCATCATAACCCGGTGGCATTGTGCTCTCGCGTTGTCGCTCGGTGTGCTCGCGGCGTGCGAGCCATCTCCGCCGCCACTGCCCGCGATTCGTGTCACTGTGCCCGTTCCGGAGGATCGCGTGTTGAGCTCGTTTGCGGCGTCGGCCGATGGCGCCCGGATCGCATATTCGGCAGAAGGCGTCGCAGACGGCCGGCGGCGCATCTACGTCGTCGAGACGAGTGACCCCGCGACCGAGCGAGAGCTGCCTGGCACGATAGGCGCAAGCTGGCCGTTTTTCTCGCCCGACGGCTCGTCGTTGGCCTACTTCTCGCGTGGCGCGATTTGGCGCGTGGCCGTGACAGAGGACCGTGAGCCCGTGCGCGTCGCGGACGCGCCCGTCGAGTCCGCCGGTGGTACCTGGACCGCGGACGATCGCATCGTGTTTGCGCCGCTCGGAACGTCCGGATTGATGGCAGTGCCGGCAGCAGGTGGCGGCGCCACAGCTCTGACCGAGGTGAATGGCGCCGACGGCGAGCTCGAGCACGGGTGGCCTCATGCGCTTTCCGATGGCTCGACTCTGTTTACGGTATCGGAGCGCGGGAGAGATGCGCATATCGAAGTGCTCACCCCCGAAAAGCAGCGGACGCGACTGCGCGTGCCCATCGTTGGACACGCTCAGTACGTGCAAACCGGCCACCTCGTTTACAGCTTCCTCGGCAATCTGATGGCTGTCAGGTTTAACGCCGAGGAACGCGCCATCGATGGGGTACCGATGGTGGTGGCGAAGGGCATGCAGACGTTCGGCGGATTCGGTGCGCTGGGCCGATCGGGGTTCTCGGTCTCGCGAACAGGCACGCTCGTGTGGCTGCGCGCCGGCGCACAGGATGCAGGCAACCGGCTCGTGCGCGTCGAGCGAGACGGAAAGGTTTCGCCGCTGTCGGCGCTCCAGGACGTTCTGCAGACTCCGCGCCTGTCTCCCGACGGCCGGCGACTCGCGGTCGTGGTCCGGTCGGGGATTATGACGCGTGAAATTCGTGTGCTGGATGCGGCGCGGCCCGATCGCATCATCTCGACGATTCAGGGCGGCGACAACCAGTCGCCTGCGTGGATGGACAACCGTCGCCTGACCTTCGGCTCGAATCGCGATGGACTTCAGAAAATCTACGTTGTATCAGTGGATGGAAAAAGGCCTCCAGCGCCGCTGTTCACGGCGAATGCAACTGCCGCGCGTAACCCTGCAAGCTGGTCGCGGCCGCCGCGTGTGTTGGGCCTCTACGAGATCGAGCCGGCCCGCGGGCGCGACGTACTGGTGTACCGCACCGGAGAATCGATAGCGCCAGTAGCGGCAACAGCTGCAAACGAGCGCTCGCCGGCCGTTTCTGCGGACGGTCGGTGGATCTCCTACGTTTCCGACGGGTCAGGCCGCGATGAAGTATATGTGGCGCCGCTCGATCGCGCGGGCGAAGCGATGCAATTGACACGCGGCGGGGCGACCGAGCCCGTCTGGACTCAGGAAGGACTGCTGTATCGGCAGGGCGAGAATCTTGTGCTGCGCGCGCGTCGGGATCGCACCCTGGGAGAACCGCGGGTGCTGTTCGAAGGGCACTTCGAACGCGATTCTGGTGCGAATCTCGCGTCCTACGACGCGGATCAGCACGGACGGTTCTTTGTCATGCTGAAAAGCGTGCTGCAGCCGCGCGAGTTGAGGGTCGTGAGAAATTGGGGAACGGAGTTGCGACAGTATTAAGCTCCACCGCGCCGACGCCGCGACGCAGCGATCCCGGGAGGATCTTGGCGCCGTGGCAGTGGACGTGCAATTACTTGTCGGTCTTCATTAACATGCCGCGTGCGCGAAGGTCCGGTTTCCGCGTGCTGACTTCCGTTTTCGACGGAGGCACCAGGCGGCTGGGTCTTGCGTAGGTCACGCGATACTGATTCGATAGCTCTGTCGCCAGCTGCTGGGATTTGAGCTCGATTCTCGCCGGTATCAGCACTTCCTCGAAGCGCCCGCCGGTCTCGGACGTTCCTTTACTGATGACTATCTCTCGTCCCTGCGCGCCGATGCCGCTGCCGACCTGCAGGACGTGAAGCGAGGCGCCACCCTCGCGAAAGAAGCGGAGCACCTCCGTGTACTGCCGGTAGCTCATTTCAGGTCCGATGCCGGTGATGACGGCAATGGCCGAGCGCCACATCGTCCGCTTGGCGAGCCCCTGCGAGGTCTCCGAGATGCCGTCGAGCAGGTAATTGGCTGCCTCGTACGCGAACATGCTTTCTGCCGCTTTGCGCAGGGCCGTGCGATCCGTGGTGTAGCCGACGAGAATCGTCGGCCGTTCCGCGAGCGTGATGAGCGCCAGTTGGACGTCGTCACGCGTCGATTCGATGAACGCCGAGACCGCCTTGCGCAGCTGCGAGAGTCGTGGACGCATGGCGACGCTGTTGTCGACGAGCAGCGCGATTTGCAACGGGTCGTTGTCGCGCACGACGCTGAGAATCTCTCGCGCCTGTCCGTCTTCGCGAACGATGAAGTCTTTGATGCCGAGATCGAGGACCGGGGCGCCGTCCCTGTCGACGACGCTTGTGTAGATGACGCGCTCGTCGGCCTGAGCCTCGAGTGTCGCAGCGGCCGAGACAGCGATCGCGAGCGCGAGAAGGAGGCGGCCCAACTCTTGCTCCTTAATCAGGTCTTTATCGTTTCCAGGTGTAGAGCATCCCCGCGTAAATGCGGTGGGCGCCGCGGCTCATCGTCTTTGCGAAGAACGCCGGCGCGTCCTCGTTAGAGTTGATGAACAGATAGCGATAGTCGACGCGGAAGCCCCAGTTCGGCGCCTCGGCGCCGCGAAACAGCTTGATGCCTCCGCCGATGTTTTCGGCCATGAACATCTGTGTGCCGATGGTGTCCACGTCGTAGCCGAATACCTTCGTCGGCACGCGCGGCGCCAGTGCGATCGCTCCGATGCCGCCGGTGACGTAAATCGGTGCGCGCTTGCCAGTCGTGCCGCCCGGAAAAAACACCAGGTTGCCCGAGTAGCTCCACACGGTCGGCATCTGATTGTGAATCAGCTTGGCATTGTTGAACATGACATCCTGCGCCCAGCCCACACTGCCCGTGAACTCTCCCTCGACGGCCACCGCGTTACTAAAGTAGTACGTCACACCGCCGCCGGCGGTGTAGACATTGAAATTCACTTCCTTGTTGTCGTCGCCGCCGACGAAGAACGTGCCGCCCCCGGGAAAGCCGCCAATCTCGACCTTTCCTGCGCCGATCGTTGCATCCTGGGCGGACGCGGCCGAGCATCCAGCGAACAGGATCGCCGCGGCGAGGAAAGCTCTGGACCCACGAATCATTAACATCCTCCTTCAGAGAAACTTGCGGGAACGCACACTTTTTCTAGGAATAAGGCCTGAAGCGACAAATTGTGCAAACGGCGGGAGTCTACCATAACTTCGACGTGAGGACGCACGGCCGACATCGGCTACCGGGTCAGTAGTTCAGTGGGTTCGATCGGGCTTGGCGTGAAGCACAGCACCAGAATGACCGCGGCGAGGACAGCCAGCCACACACGCCGCCGATCAAGCGGGATGTCCTCGTCGATTGTGCGCGGATGTCGCGGACCCATCGCCAGCGTCATAGACACGAGCAGGAATGTCCAGACGAGCCAGCTCCTCGAAAAAAATGTGAGCCCGATAGCCGCGCCGATCGCAGCAAGCGTGACCGTCGTCGATCGCCGGCCGAGTACCGCGTACGAAATATGGCCGCCATCGAGCTGCCCGATCGGAAAGAGATTCAATGCGGTCGCGAGCAGTCCGAACCATGCGGCAAAGGCCATTGGGTGCAGGTTGACTGAATAGCCATTCGCAATGGGCCCCCAAGTCAGCCACGTCGCCGCACGGAACAGCAACGGCTCACCGAGATTGAACCCGACGAGATTCGGCGGCACGCTCACCACCGGGGACATCGCGACGCCGATGAAGAGTGCCGGCACCACGAACACGAAGCCCGCCAGCGGTCCGGCGATGCCGATGTCGAATAACATGCGCTTGGTCGGAATGGGCTCGCGAATGCGGATGAATGCGCCCAGCGTGCCCGTGAGCACCACCGGCATCGGGATGAAGAAGGGCAGCGAGGCGTCTACCTGATAGTATCGGCAGGCAAGATAGTGCCCAAGCTCATGCGCGCCCAGAATGAGCAGAATCGTCGCGCTATACCAAAGGCCGTGGAGGATCAAAGAGATGCTGACGGTCACCGGATGGCGGCCGAAGTCGGAGACGTACGTCGCGTAGTGTTCGGCCCCCACCAACGTCGTGGTCAGGCACGTCAGCACGAAGAGCAGGAAATGCAACCAGCGGCGATCGCTGAACTTACGCCGAGGCGCAAATGTAACGGGGAGCGGCGGCTCTCCCCCGGCCGAACTCATGTCAGGCGGAAACGGTTCGTGCACACGCGAGCTTTCGGCTAGCTGATATTCTGGAGGTCTTTGCCGGGCTTGAAGCGGATCGTCCGACCGGGCGGGATGCGTACTTCCTTGCCGGTCCGCGGGTTACGTCCGATGCCCCGTTTGCGAGGCTTCACCTGGAACACTCCGAAGCCGCGCAGCTCGATCCGCTCGCCCCGCTGCATGGACAGGCGCATCGCGTCGAACACCGCGTCGACTGCCACCTCGGCCTTCACCTTGGTGATGTCAGCGATCTTCGAAACCTCGTTGACGATGTCGACCTTGATCATGCTTAGGCTCTCCTGCGTGGTTATAAATATATTAAGAAACAACCACTTACGCTGTCAAGGTATCGGCTAAGTGAGCTTTTGACTTCATAGATGGCCTCAAAACAGCTTCCTGCCGTCGTTTTGGTCGGTCGCCCGAATGTCGGGAAATCGACACTTTTCAACCGCGTTGCCGGCACCCGCCGCGCCATCGTCGACCCGACGGCCGGGACGACCCGCGACGTCATCCAGCAGCCTGCGGACTGGAGAAATGTGCCGTTTCTCCTGACTGACACCGCCGGCATGTTCGGGCGCAGCGAAGATCCGCTTCAGAAGCAGGTGCTGGAGCACGGGTGGCGAGCGTTGGAACATGCGTCGCTGTTTGTGTTTGTCGTCGACGGCCGGCAGGGCCTGGTCCCCGCCGATCTCGAGATCGCGGAAGCCGTCCGCGCGAAGGGAAGGCCGGTGATTGTCGCCATCAACAAGGCTGATGACAAACGTGCGAAGGCCGGAGCGCTCGACTTTTATGAGCTCGGGTTCGAGCCGGTCATGGAGATTTCTGCGGAGCACGGGCAAGGCATTGGGGATCTGCTCGACGAAGTGATCGAGCGGTTGCCGGAGAGCAAATCAGAAGAGCAGAAGGCAGAGGAGCCCGAGCCGCGAATTGCGATCGTGGGCCGCCCGAATGTGGGAAAGTCGTCGCTCGTCAATCGTGTCCTCCGCGAAGAGCGCATGCTGGTCAGCGAAATTGCGGGCACGACACGAGATGCCGTCGACACCAGGTTTCGCTGGCATCAGCGCCAGTTCCGCATCGTCGACACGGCGGGAATCCGCAAGCCAGGCCGCGTGGCGCGCTCGGGAGCAGTCGAATCGGTGAGCGTTCTGCTGGCCAGACGGGCGATTGCAGATGCCGATCTCATCGTCCTGGTGATTGACGCGACGCTTGGGGCCGCCGATCAGGACGGCGCCATCGCAGGCGAAGCGGAGCGGGCTGGGCGCAGCGTGATTATCGCGGTGAACAAATGGGACCTCGTGAAAGGCCAGGGGCAGGACTTTGCAAAGACGTTCGATGACAAGCTGCGTTTCAATCTGAAGTTTCTCGACTACGCGCCGATCGTCCACATCTCCGCACTGACCGGCGAGCGCACGCCAAAACTACTCGACGTTGTAGATAAAGTGATGGAAGAACGGACGCGTCGCATTCCGACCCCGGAGCTCAATCGCTTTCTGCAGGAGGTGACGTCCGCCCATCCGATGCCGAGTCCGGGAAAGAAGGCTGTGAGAATTCTCTATGCTGCGCAAGTAGGAGTGGCGCCGCCGACCTTCGCGCTGTTCACCAACGTATCTACTGAACTGCACTTTTCTTACGAGCGGTTCCTGAAGAACCGCCTTCGCGAGCAGTACGGGTTCTCGGGTACGCCGATACGCCTGCAGGTACGGAAGAGAAAGCGGTAACCACCAACCATCAACCCTGTTATAATTCGCGCAAGTTGCAGCAAACAGGACTGTTTGTGGCCGACGTCGAGATACCCAACCGTGCCCTCTTCAAGGCATCCGAAGTGTGCGAAATCGCCAGCGTACAGCCGTACGTCTTGCGATCCTGGGAGTCTGAGTTTCCAGATCTCGGTGTGTCAAAATCGGCGGGCGGGCCGCGCATTTACAGGCGCGCCGACGTCCAGCGCGTCCTGCGGATCAAGCAATTGGTCTTTTCCGACGGCCTCACGCTGGCCGGCGTACGGCGCCGCATCGAAGAAGAGGCGCCGCCGGTGCTCGAAGAAGCCGAAGCCGCTCCGATCAAGGCACTGCTGGGTCGCAATGCGAAAGAACGGCTCTCGGAAGTAAAGCGCGGACTGATGGGGATTCTCGAGATGCTCAACGCACGTCCCGGCGACGCGCGCGTTTACGCGCCACCGGCAACGGCGCGCGCCGTCTCCCCAGCGAAGCGCAAGAACGGATCGCGCCCTGCGAAACCCGCCGCGCGACCAGCGAAGAAGCGCTCCGGCCGCCGGTAATATCCAGACACGTTTACCGTATTCTTGATGCGTGGAACTCGTTGCCATCCGGCGCGTCATCCTTGGTGTGCTGATCCTGGGCATGGGCGGACTCTTCGCTGAGTTGGCGCTCATCGCGCACTACGAGGATTCAGCCCAGTGGCTGCCGCTCGTGTTGCTGTCCGTTGGCCTCGTCATTGTCATTCTCGACCTCGCACTCGCGCGGCGATGGACGCAGCTGATCATGCAACTGACGATGGTCCTGCTCGTGGCCGCTGGATTGCTGGGCGTATACTTTCATTTTCAGGGAAGCCGGGAATTTCAGCTGGAGATGGATCCCCAGATGGGTGGCACCGCCCTGATGTGGCATGTGCTGCGGGCGAAGTCGCCGCCCACATTGGCGCCGGGCTCGATGGTGCAATTGGGCATCCTCGGTCTCGGCTATGCGTATCTGAGGAGGGTGACATGAAAACGGGTGTGATGGGTGCAATAGGTGCGATGCTGCTCGCGGCCTCATTTGCATCTGCGCAGGTGGGAAAATCGCTTGGCGTCGTCGACGCGAATACGGCCACCGAACAGGTGCTCGCAGCGGCGCCCAACATGACCGCGCCTATCGTCAAGGCGCTCATCGCGGCGCGGCCCTTCAACAGCATCGTCGATTTGAACAAGTTTCTGCTGAGCCAGAAACTCACACAGGAACAGGCGAGCCAGTTTTACGGGAAAGCGTTCGTGCACGTCAATTTGAATACTGGAACTACGGAGGAGATCATGCTGATACCCGGCGCCGGCAAGCGCATGGCGCACGAATTCGACGAGTACCGCCCGTGGCGCAACTGGGCCCACTTCCAGAAAGAAATCGGCAAGTACGTCAATCAGGACGAAGTCGCGCGGCTCGCGCAGTACACCTTCATTCCGATCAACATCAACACGGCGAGCGACGCCGACATTCAGACAATCCCCGGCGTCGGCGCGAGGATGCTGCATGAATTCAAGGAATACCGCCCCTGGAAATCGATCGAGCACTTCCACAAGGAAATCGGCAAATACGTCGACGACAAGGAAGTCCGTCGCCTCGCCAGGTATGTGGTGATCCAGTAATTGGTAGATTGAAGATTGGTAGATTGGTGGATTGTTGTCAGATTGTAGATTTTAGTTTCAAGATCGACACGACCCAGCCGGCGGCGACGACCAGCCATGCGAAGAGCGCTACGAACACGAACACACCCGCCAGCGTTGTGAGGAAGGGCACATCGAGCGCCTGCGAGAGGCGAATGGTGCAGACGGTGTACATCCCGAGCGGAAACACCGCGCCCCAGTAAAGCGGGTCGTACTTGAACGGAAACCTCTGGACCACGTGCCGCCACGTGCCGAGAACGAGCAGCATTGGAATCCACCAGGTGGCGGTCGACCAGAACAACAACGCCAGGCCCTTCAGAAACGGCAGGAGGCCAGTCAGCAGCGGCGAGGCCGGAGCGGCCAGGACGAGCAGCGCACCGGCGAGCGTCGAGATTGCGACCGCGCCCATGTTGATCCAGTAGGGCGGCGCGAGCTCCGACGGCAGCAGCGGAAAGAAGGTATAGCGGTAGAAGATGATCGAGATGATCCAGATGTAGAGCATCCCCCCGCCAAGCCACATCGCAAGGGAGAAGAACAATATCTTTTCGGGCGCATCGAATCCCGGCGCGAGCTGCGTTCCCAGCACCGACACGGACTGCGCGGCGACGACCGGCAGCAGCCACCCGCCGCTGATGCCTTGCGCGAGCGGCGGCTTGACCGGTTTGACTGTAAGGATCGTAAGCACCGAGTACGTGATCAGCGCCCACAACGCGATACCGGCAAACCAGAGCGCCGCGCCGGCTCGCCACATTCCACCGAGAAGCACGAACTGACTGCCGAGCACGCATGTCGCTGCGACCGTCGTGAAGAAACCGACCGATCGGCCGTGATCCATCAGGTCGTCGATCACGTGCTGGCGGTGCCGAATCACGCGGGCGGCTGTCATCGCCCACAGGCCGGCGTAAAAAGCGATATTCAACCAGAACAGGCTGTAAGCGACCCGCGGCAGTCCGGTCAGGTGTGCGGCGATGGAGACGATGCCGGTGGCCATCACCAGCGCGAAGTACGCCGGGTGCATGGCGGCGAGGTTCACGAACGCGCCTGTTCCATCCGGATGAGATATCGCCAAAGACCGGCATTGAGAAGCAGGCACACCAGGCTGGCCGCCGCCGCAGGCCAGATGACCGACTCGTCGCCCCCGAGATACGCATTCATGGTCGCGGTGAGCAGCCACAACTGCAGAAAGACGAGCATCAGCACGAACGCAAGCATGCCGTACACGATTGTGGCTCGCTGGTCGCGCGAGTACGGGCGGGTGAGGGGCATGGCTACACCGTCCTCAATTCGATGCCTGATGCGTAGACATCGTTGCCGCGCACGTCGAGAAGCACACGCGTGAGCGGACGGTTCGGAGGGCCTGCGATGGGGCGGCCCGATTGCAGATCGAACGCGCCTTCATGGCAGGGGCAGAAAAGGCGGTTCTGCTCGGGCTGAGGGATCACCGCGCAGGACAAATGTGTGCACTGCTGGCTGAACGCGACGACGACATCCGGGGCTGGACGAACCAGAATGCAGCGATCGGCGGGCTCGGGATAGAGAAACGTGATCGCCCCGCCGACAGGAATCTCCGCGAGGCTCGCAATCTTTTTCAACTCTGGCGCTCCCCGGCGGCGCCTGAGCCAGTTCTGGGCGGCGATCCAGAACTGTCCAACGGTGAACGCAAGACTCGTCAGGACCATGAACTTCATGAAGTCGCGGCGCGCGACGTAGAGATCTTGCGGCGTGTCGATGGGAAAATCGCGCCGCCATTTCGGCTGCTCGACGAGCGGCTTTCCGTCCGGCGCCCGCGTAATCTCATCGGCGTCCACAATGGGCCGATACAGGCTGGTGGGTGCCGTTCCGGTGAGCCCTTCGCGTTGTGGCGTATCGACGCGCGCGTCGATTCGGTGTCGAGGGTCCTGTTCGGCGCTCAAATGTCCACCTCATCGAATGGGTCATCTGTGGTCGTGCCGACGTTGCGATCGGCTGTCGTGCCGACCTGGAGGTCGGCCACCCGTGTCGTAGTGCCGACCTTCAGGTCGGCAACAACCTTGAATGTGATTGCGCGGTTGCTCGGCGCCTCCTGCATCGCCGCGGTGACATCGACCAGGGGTTGCGGCCTCGCGATCTGTTTCGGCACCATCAGGGAGACACGCGTCGAGATGGTTTGTCTTCCGAACTGGAATCTGTTTACAGGCTCGGACATCGGCCGAAGCTGCGCGATCTGCTCCGCGCTGCCGAAGAAGAGCGCCTGACTCGGGCAGACCGTCGCGCACATCGGCCGCTTGCCTGTGCTGGTGCGGTCGTAGCACATGTCGCACTTCATCATGATCTGCCGATCCTCGTACACCTCGGGAACACCGAAGGGACATGCGAGGACGCAGTTGCCGCACGCGATGCACCGCGGTTTCAACGCCGATTGCACGACGCCGTCACCAGACCGCTTGATGGCGTCGGCGGGGCACACCTCGGCGCACGTGGGCTGCTCGCAGTGCATGCAGACGACCGGCACCGTCTGCACGCTCGCCGCGCGGTTGATGAACTCGAGGTGAATCATCGACTCGCCGCGATGCGTGTCGCATTCGGTGCAGGCTTGCACGCACGCCTGGCATCCGATGCATCGGTTGGGATCGATGTAGAAGTTCAGGTGGGCCGGTTTAGGCATGATCTCTCGTCTTCGTGTTTTCGTGTCTTCGTGGTTACTGTTGCGGCTCGAGTACCGCGGCGTACGCCGGCGCCGCGTCTGCTTTTCGGACTCGGCATCCGCACACCTTGTACTGCGGGATCTTGCTGATGGGATCCTGGGCGGCGACTGTGAGCCGGTTGGCGCTCTTCTCGCCCGGCCAGTGGTACGGCACGAACACCGTGTCCGGCCTGATGGTCGTGACGACCATCGCGCGCAGCGTCAACGCGCCGCGCCGCGTTTCGACGACCGTCCACGCGCCGTCGACAACACCGAGTTTGTCGGCAAGGCGTGGATGTATTTCGATCCGGGGTTCCGGGTATTGCGCGACGAGCGGACCGATGCGCCGCGTCTGTGTACCCGAGAGGAACTGGCTGATGACACGGCCGGTCGTGAGGAAGATCGGGAAGTCGGCGCTGACGTCGTCGACGGGTACGCGGTAGTCGGCCACGTTGAACCGCGCTTTTCCGTCGGGGAAATAGAACGGACCCGAGCCTTTCGCGATCGGGTTGTAGCTGTCGCGTTCGAACAGGCGCGGCGTGCCGGGATGGTCGACTGCGACGCCCGTTTTCGGATCCTCGCTGTAGCACGGCCAGAAGACGCCCATCTCACGCTCGACTTTTTCGTATGTAATGCCGGAGTAATCGGCGACACCGCCTTTGCTGGCCCGCCGGAGCTCGTCGAAAATCTCGCGCGGCGTAGTGAATGTGAACCCGTGCGGGCGGCCCAGCGCTTTTGCGATGTCCTGAATGATGATCCAATCCTGCCGCGCCTCGCCCGGGCAGTCGACGGCCTTGTTGATCTTGATGACACGCCCCTCGACTTGCGTCACGACGCCTTCGTCCTCTTCCTGCAAGCTCCCGGGCAGCACGACGTCGGCATGACGCGCGGTGTCGTTGAGGAAGAAGTCGATCGACACGAAGAACTCGAGCTTGTCGAGACACCGCTCGATGAAGCCTGAATCCGGCAGCGAGACCGTCGGGTTGAAGCAGATCGCCACCAGGCCTTTGATTTCTCCAGCGTCGATCTTCCGGAACATCTCGTACGCGTCGACTCCGGGGCCGGGCATTGCAGATTCCTCGATGCCCCACACGCCGGCGATGTATTTGCGATGATCCGGATTCGTGATGTCGCGCCAGCCAGGCAGCTGATCGCATTTCTGCCCGTGTTCGCGGCCGCCTTGCCCATTGGCCTGACCGACGATCGTGCCGTAGCCGCTCTTGGGCTTGCCGATGCGCCCGGTCGCCAGCACGAGGTTGATCGTCCCGAGCGCGTTCTGCACGCCGTTGGAATGGTGCTCGATACCGCGCGCGTGGAAGAGGAAGCTCGTGTTCGCCGTCCCCCACCATTCGGCCGCCTGCAGCAGCGATCGCGCAGGCACGCCGGTGACCTCGGCGGTGCGTTCCGGCGTCCATTGACGGCAGTACTCGGCGACCTGCTCGAAGCCAACGGTCTGCGCCTCGATGAAGTCGCGGTCGATCCAGCCGCGATCGATCATGACGTTGAGCACGCCGGCGAACAACGCCGCGTCGCGGCCAGGCTTCACGGGGAGAAACAAGTCGCATGTCCGCGCGAGCGGAGTGATGCGCGGATCCTGCACGATGACCTTCGCGCCCTGCTCGCGCGCCTGCCAGATGTAGTTCGTTGTGATCGGAGAGCATTCGGCGACGTTGGAGCCGGCGACCCAGATGACGTCTGTGCCGATCATGTCCGACCACGGGTTTGTCGTCCGGTCGATGCCGAACGCTTTCTTGTTGGCTGCGCCGGCGCTCACCATGCACAGCCGTCCGTTGTAGTCGATATACGGCGTCTTCAAACACACTCGGGCGAACTTTCCGAGCAGATAGGTTTTCTCGGTCGTCAGGCTCGCACCGCCCAGCAGGCCGACGGAGCTGTTGCCGTAGGCGCTTTGAAGACGTTGAATCTCCGATGCGACCTTCGCTATGGCCTGGTCGTACGGGACATCGCGGAATCCGGCCGGCGACGACTCGTCGCGCTCCAGCGCGGTGACGAGCCGATCAGGGTGTGATCCTTGCAGGTAGCGCTTGACGCCCTTCGGGCACAACATTCCGCGGTTGAACGGAAATTCTTCCCACGGCTCGAACCCGATCACCTCGTTGTCCTTGACCTTCAGTTGAATGCCGCACTGCTGACCGCAGAAGCAGCAGTGCGTACGTACGAGGCGCTCGGGCTCGACGGTTGTCGAGAGCCGCTCGCCGCGCATCAGGGCAAGGTGCGGCCCGAATCGCTCGATAATTTTCAGCTCGTCAACGGGACGTGTCGACATCGTCGCTCAGCCGGTTGTTCAGCGCTTGCCGCCACAGCGCGCCTTGTGCGAGGCCGAACAACGCGCGCCGGCATCGCGGGCAGATCTGTTGATAGTGCTCGGCGCCTTCCTCCGGTTTCATGTCGTAGCTGAAGCCGAGCTGCCTCTCGACCTCGGCGAGGTCGCGGACCATGATGTTCGACGCGAACGCCACGCCGCAGCGGCGGCACTGCGCCTGTTCGGCGCGGCGGCCCTCGTCTTTGTAAAAGCTGACGCCAAGTTGCGCAGGCCGTTGGAAGATGTGAAACAGTTTTCCGAACGGCAGCCATAACAGCGTGAAGATCACGGTAATGGCGTGGAGGATCGCGAGAAAGTCGTACGCGTATCCCTTCATCCACGTATAGCTCGCCGTCAGCAGCAGTCCTGTGACGCTGATCGCGAACAACAGCACCAACGGCAGGATGTCGGCGATCTGCTGGACCGCGATCGCTCCGTGATCGACCATCCGGCGGCGGAACGCAATCATAACGCCGGCCATGACGAGGAGCGAGGCCCACACGAGTCCGTGAAAGACCACGAAGGCGATCCACGAGTCAATCCGGAATGCCGTGGCGGGAAAGCCGAAGACGAACGTGCGGTACTGGTCGAATCGATTCGGAACAGTGCGGAACTCGATCCATCCCCATACGAGCGGGAACGTGATGGCCCCCGCGAGGATGCAGCCCCACATGATGAGCCAGTGCGCGGCGCCGCGGAGCGCGCCTCGGCGGAAGATAAAACGATTGGCGCCGAATTCGACGAACAGGCGGCGTGACAACTGCACCGCTTTTCGGCCTGGGGAGCGCGGCGTGAGAAATACCTGCCAGCCGCGCCGCCAGTACATGCGCGTTGGCGGCCGCTGCAGCCACATCGCGTAGCGATAGGTGATTCCGAACATCGCGAAGAGCGTCGCGAACGTGTAGCCAACGAGAGCGGCGTCGAAATGCTCGAGACCGCGAGATCCGACGACGATGAGCGACGCCAGCACGGCGGTGAACAGCACGCCCCATGCTGCGGCGCGGAATGTTTCGCGATGAGCCGGGATGTGCGGCGGCCCCTCTGGTTTACGCGCCTGCATCAGGTCAATCCTGTGCTGAGTGTATTACTTCTCGAGAACGAGTCTGCGCACAGTTTGGACCGGCACGTGGGCCTGGACGAGCGGGGATGGCTGGCGCCGCACCGTCATGAAAATGTTGGTTGCGAACAGCAGCATGGCGCCAACGCCCAGCGGTCCAGACAATGCGATCAGATTCCAGGCCTGCACCCAGAGTCCAAGCCCGACAGGCACTTCGAGCGTGCGGATGGCCATGCTGGCGTTCAGCAGGTAGAACGCGGCGTCGCGCGCGCGGGGGCTCCATAGCGGTCTGCCGGTGAAGTTCGGGACGACGCGGCTTGCCACGCCTAGCACCATTTGCGCGGCAAACCCGAATCCGAGCGCGTGACGGGCCACGTCGAACACGAGCAGCAACTCGGTACCGCCGGTGAATGCGCGGACGATCGCTGCGCCCGGTCCAAGGATGAGACTTACGACCAGCCAACCCCACGCGGCGAACACGTACTTCTCCCACCCGCTCTGCGGGCTGCGAATCGCGCATCCAAGCAGAGGGCGGGTTGACGTGAATAGTCCGAGGCACGTCGTGTAACCGGCAACTGACGCAATCATCAGAACCGCACCTGCCGTGCGCACGACGGTGAGCACGAGCGAATCTGTCCCCTGGCAGGCGCCGAGGACCCACGCGGCGGTGCCGATCTGATAGAGGATGAACACAGGAGTTTCGATATGCGGCCATCGCGGCTGGCAGCCCAGAAAAATCGGCAGAATCCGCCGGCCGACGCCGAATATCCAGCAGCTGATGAACCCGGACAGCGCCGCCGTCCATAGCACGCGGTGCCAGGTCACATCGCCGGTGATCGCCGCTGTGAGGGCCAGCGCAGAGGCGATGACGAGCCACGACGCGCCGGCCGCGATCCATGGCATGAACGCCTCGCGTGCGGGGTCGCCGGCGCGCAGCGTCCGCATCACGACCGTGCAGAAGATAGCCGCGGCGGCCAGCAGCGACGTGCTGCCGGCAATCCATAGCGGCCGCGTCACTGCGCCGTCGTGGAAGAACGCGCATGCGATCGCGACGACCCCGCACAACTGAAGCCAGAACGACCAGGGGACGAGCCAGGCACTTTTTAACGTGCCGCCGACGAAACGGGGCAGCACGTGATACGCAACGCCCATGATGAAGAGCGCCATGAACCCGAAGACCTGAACGTAGCCGTGGGCCCAGACCGAGGGTCTCGGCAGCACGCCCAGACCCCACCCGGCCGTGAGGCGAGCGAGGTTGATCATTCCCAGCGTGGCGCCCCAGGTGAGCGTGAGCAAGAGCGACGCGATGAAGAACCGGACAAAGACGCGCGGTGGTGTCGGTGGTACTTGTTGCATGTTTCAACTCTAAAGCGCGGAAGTGCGTTCGGGTATGACGGGCATCATATGCATTGGTCATCCTCGGGGGGCCCGCCGTCTGCCGCTTCAGCTTTCTGGTGTCGATGTCTGGTGTTAATGTTTCCGAGCAGAATCTGAGCGTGCGCTGGACGATCTACCCATCACAAGTGAGGTCGAAGATGGCTGCCACACGCATTCCCGCACTTGTCGCACTCTGGTCCGTCGCCGTCCTGTCGACTCAACTGAAGACAGCGGGGCCGTCGTTCGTCCCTGATGCGACGTCCAGCACGTCCACTCTGGCGGGCTGGCACGTATTGGGACCGGCAACCTGGCGTGCCGACAACGGCGAACTGGTCGGGAATCCGAAGGAGCCCGCTGGCGGATGGCTTGTCCTGGACAGGTCGCTGCAGGATGTCGCACTCTTCGCGTCGTTCAAGTGCGCGCAAGGCTGCGAGACCGGCGTGCTGCTCCGAGCGGAGAAGACGTCGGGCGGCATGAAGGGCATCTACGTCTCGTTGACGGGTGGACAGGTCGCCTCCCACCGCGTAACCCTCGACGTGCAGGGTCGGATTCTTACTCGAAACGCGTTGAGGCCCGGCGGCGGGCAAATGCGCATCGCCCCACCACCAGACCCGAACCCTCCGGCGGCCGGTGGGGCACCGGCTACCGCGCCCAGTGTGACCTTGCCAGTGATGCCGCCTGATACCAGCTTGAAGGCCGGAGAATGGAACACGATCGAGATCTATCTGGATGCCAATATTCTCCGGCCCCTGCTGAACGACGGTGGCGAACGCGGCGGCGGTGTCGCCGATCCCGACGCGGGCAATTTTGGCCCGATCGCGCTGTACGCCGGCGGGAGCGGAGAGGTGCGATTCAAGGATGTCGCGTACAAGAACCTGGCCGTTCAGGTGAGGCCGGCGGAGAAAGTGTCGAGCAACTTCAGGATGCAGCGGCTCAGCGACTTCTACTACTCGTGGGGAGCAGGTGCCGCCGACGTCGATCACGACAACGTGCAGGACGTCATTTCCGGACCGCACGTGTTCTACGGGCCGGACTACACCAGACGCAGTGAGATCTACCTTCAACTCACGACCAATCCATCCGATAACTACACGACGGACGCCTGGATGCAGTTCGTCAGCGACTTCACCGGCGACGGCTGGGGCGACGCGCTGAACTGCAGCTTCGCCGTCAATTCCGGCTGTTTCTTATATGTCAATCCGAAAGGTGAGCCGCGCCGATGGGACAAGCATCTCGTGGTGCGTGCGTATCAGACGGAAATTGGCGTCCTGCACGACATCGACGGCGACGGCAAGCCCGAGATCGTGTACGGCGCAGAGGGGCAGATGCGGTACGCGCAGCCCGATCCGGCGGATCCGACGGCGATGTGGAAGATCTACAACGTCTCCGAACGCGGTTACGTGACGGCTCATGGCGTCGGCGCCGGCGACATCAACGGCGATGGGCGCGCAGACATCGTCAATCCGTATGGTTGGTGGGAACAGCCACCCGCCGGCAGCAACAAGGAGCCCTGGGACTATCATCCGCAGGCGTTCGGCCGCTACAAGCGCGGGTTTGGCGGCAGCGTGATGGCCGTCTACGACGTGAACGGCGACAAGCTGAATGACGTCGTCACGGTACTTGCCGCGCACGGATGGGGCCTGGCGTGGTTTGAGCAGAAGCGCACCACCTCGGGCACGATTTCGTTCGAGCAGCACATGATCATGGACGACCTTTCGACAAAGAACGCCGGCGGCGTAACGTTCTCGCAACCGCACGGCGCAAACTTCGGCGACATCGACGGTGATGGCATCACCGACTTCGTCGTAGGAAAGCGCTACTGGTCGCATCGCGACACGTATCTAGATCCTGATCCGTACGGGCCGGCGGTGCTCTACTTGTACAAGACAGTCCGCAATCCGAAAGCACCTGGAGGTGCGGAGTTTGTTCCGGAGCTGATTCACAACCGCTCGGGCACTGGGTCGGACGTGTTCCCCGTCGATCTCGATAAGGACGGCCGGCTCGACGTGGTGACCGCCACCAGGTTCGGCACGTTCATCTTCTGGAACAACCTCAAGAGTGAAGCACCGCGGAGGACGCAATGAGAACGACACTGGTCGCTGCGTTTGCAGCGTGTGCGCTGACACTGGCGCTGTGGGAGCAGCCGGTGACGGGACAAGGAAGCGCTGCCGCGAGTTACACGCTGGCGCCGGTCGCCAATGGCATGCAGCTCAAGACCCCTGACGGCCGTGTCGTGCTCGAATACGTCACGAGCAAGCCGGCCGGCGTACCGCTGACGGGACCCAATACGGCGTGCTTTCATCCCATCAACACGCCGACGGGAGAGCGGGTGACTGCTCTCGCGCCCGACGATCATCTGCACCATCGCGGCATGTACATCGCGTGGCACGACTCCGAGTTTCGTCAGCCGATCACGCGGACTTCGCCAACGAGTCCATTGTGGGGCTGGAATGTGACCAAAGCCGACTTCTGGGGTTGGGGGGTGTACGCACCGCGAGATGGCCGAGTCATTGAGACGCGCGAGGTGAAGCTGAAAGCCGCCGATGCGTCGAGCGCCACGATCGAGATTCACAACGACTGGAGCGTCAACAAGCGCAAGATGGCCGAGGAAACCACGCTGACGACCGTCGTCGAACGGAGCGGCGTTTACGTGATCGACGTGGTGTTCCGGCTGGCTGTGCTGGTGGACTACCAGCTGAACAAGCAGAGCTTTTCGGGGTTCAACTTCCAGGCTCGAAAGGACGGCGAGTCGTACTACACCTACCCCGGGGGCACAGTGACATTTCCTGACGCGCACTATTCGGCGCCCGAAACGAATTGGCCGGGAGCGCCCTGGTACGGTTACGTCGTGAAGCTCGCAAACGGAAAGACCGTCGGCGCGGCGGTGCTGGACCATCCCTCGAACCCGCCGACGACATGGCACGGCTCGCGTGGACTGTGGATGTTGAATCCCAATATGGCCGCGGTCGGGCCGTACACCATCAAGCCCGATGCGCCGCTGACCTTGCGCTACCGCGTGATCGTGCACGACGGTGCCACGCCGGCGGCCCTCGTCAACACGCTGTCTGACGAGTGGAAGGCGGCGAAATTCTAGTTTTGCGTATTGGCGGCAGACGCACGGCGCGGACGGAAGCCGCGATTCGCTGTACAATTGCGACGTCGGGATGTGGCGCAGCCTGGTAGCGCACTTGACTGGGGGTCAAGGGGTCGCTGGTTCGAATCCAGTCATCCCGACCACTTTTGATTTCTGGGGTAACACCGGGGTAACTCGAAAATACGTCGATCTCCGGCCCGCCTAACGCGTTCTGTCAGCATGCTCAGCGGAGGTTACGATGGCGAAGCGAGCACGACGGGAGCCGATGAACGTCACCTTAACGGTCCGCATCGATCTCAACCACGACCAATACGACGAGCGCTGGGTCCGTGACGAATTGTTGCCGCCGCCGGCGTTTGACGCGCTCGCGCTGAGACTCTCTAAGGCCGTGCTGCAGTCTATCCATGTGTCACCGACGTACAGCGCATCACGGTCGGCGAGCCGGCTCGCCGGAACTTCGCCACGGTCATCAAGCCCGCACGACCGATCCTGACGACCCGTCCTGGGAGGACGACCACATGACGCGGACGCATGGTCTACCGGGCAGATGGGTGACAGACGATTCCGCCGAGCACACAAGTACACTGTCGGGCCGGAGAGATTCGCGATCGCTCCAGCCTGCCGACTTCATCATCAAGATAGCCTAAGTGGTAGTCGAGGAAGGTCACGAGCCAGACGCGCTCGCCGACCTCGCTACCGCGGTCCCAACCGGTATAACCACGGGTATAACCGCGCTATTCTACGGTATGAAGACGGCCGTCTCGATTCCTGACCCGATCTTTACCCGCTTGGAGCGATCGATCGGACGCTCCTGCAGGAACGCATCAGTAAACTCTCCCCGGCGAAGCTCGCGCTGATCTTGGCGGGGATTGACGTCGTGCTCGGCCGATGAATCATCTGGCGTTAACATCGATGCCATGAGCACGCGTGGGAACGGCGTACCGTCAGGGCCTCCGACATCAGAAAATGTGGAAACCAGAGCATAGGGGAGAGGCAACTTATGAGCATGAAGATCGCCTTCTCCTGGCGATGTCCAAAGGGACACAATGTTGACGATTCGTTACCCAAGGCCGAGCTTAAAGATCAGCTCGTGGCTGGCAGGTTAACAGCGCGTTGCCCTCATTGTGGCGGCCAGGAGTACGCGATTCCAGCCGAACAGCGCGAACGGATTCTCAAACAGCTGTCCACATAACGTCAGCGGCACAATGAGGCACCAGGCCCGCTAGATCCCTGCCGGCCATCGCGTTCTCAAGGGCATCCTGTCGTCCCAACTGCCTGTCAGCTCAGGTGGCGACATACGTCAGAGGTGATGTGCCACGCCGGGAAGCGTCTCGCGAAGGATCTCGAGAATCGCAGCGCGCTCGGCGTCGCTGACCGTTGCGAAGTCGGGTGAGCGATCGCGCCCCGTCAACACGGCCTGAAGACGTCGATAAATGTAGTCGCGCACTTCCAGTGGCAGACCGGCGAATTGCTCGGAATAGATGAGCGGGCTGAATCGGTAGCGATACAGCCGCGCCTTCAGATCGAGCTCGTAGAGAGAGCGGTGACGCGCGTCGTGCGGGCCCCGCGCCGAATAGGCGTCGGCGAATCCGGACGTGCCGGCGACGGGCGCCGCCAGTGCATGCTCGTCAAGCATGAAGAGTGAACGCACGAGGACCTCAGCTGGACGCTCGATGCGCCGGCGGACCGACGCACTCCATTCGAGTGCGGGCTCATTCGGGCTGATGAGGCTGGCATGATCGGCGAGCGCGAGCCGCGTTTCCCACCCGACCCTCGTGATGAGATTGGTGATGCGCACCTGATGCTCGAGCACCATCAGTGCCACCAGGTCGCTGTGAGGCGTGAGCTGCGTGCCGGGATTCAGGAACCGGCTCAGGTCGGTCACGTTCGCGCCAGCCTCGGCGTCGAGCGTGCCTGCCCGATCGGTCGCCATCTGGTTGCCCATGTGACGCGCGGCACCATGTGTGCCGGTCATGTACCACCCGCCCCAGCGCTGTTCGAGAGGGCTGCGGTGATCGGTGAAAAACGACCCAGCCGTGCCCACGGGCATCCCGCTGCGATCGGGAAAGACCGAGCGCACCACCAGTCCGGGAACGCCCAGCGTACGTGGACTCGCGTGGCACTGCAGGCATTCGTCGGCGTGCCGGGTCATCGTTGGAGACGAGTCCTCGGTTTGATTGAGCGTGAAAAATACGACGCCGGCATCCGGGTCGGTGGCCGCAATCTCGAGGAGATCGGAACCGCGCACGTGACCGACCGCGACTGAGTCGCTGAAGTAGATGGCGCGCGGACTGTGCGGGTAAATGCGGGCCGCCTGGAAGCTCGTTTTCGAAAAAACGAGAACCTGCGATGAGACGGGGACGTCGAGCGCTTTCAGGATCGCCGGTAGATAACCGGATGTTCTGTCGTAGCTGAGCCGGAGCGTGCCCGCCGCGAGTTGCTCCTGTAGACGTGCGACGGCGTTCCTGTTCCCAAGCTCACGATAGCGGATGGCGCGATCACCGCCCGGCAGAATGTAGGAACCTTCGAGACTGGTGATCGCCTGAGCAAAAGCTGCCGTTCCCACGAGTAACGACAGCCCCAGCGTCAAGAGCCTGGGAGTTAGTTTCTCAGCCATTTTCACTCGTCGCACACCATTTTATCAGCTGCCGCAGCGACGCCGCCTTCCGACTCTTCACACGCCAACCTCACCGTTGGCAACTTCCAAGCGGATGTGAGTGTGCAATTTTGCGGCCGTCTAGATCGATGCTCCCGCCGCCCGCAAGGCTTCTCGCAATACGGTGAATGTGCCAGCGGCGCGGGAAATTCCCCAGCACCGTGGAAAAATCCCAGAGAACGGATTATCGCCAGACTGTAGACTTGCGATTGGCAGCGTGACTCTTTCTTCCCCCCGCCAATCGACACTCTGACCAATTCACTTGATCAGCACAGCACAAGTCTTCTGGGTAGCGCTGTTCACGGCCCTGGCGACAGGGCTTGGCGCGCTGCCCCTCCTGTTCCTCAAGAACAGCGAGCCGCGATGGCGCGGCATCGCGGCTGCGACCGCGAGCGGCATGATGCTGTCGGCGTCCGTGTTCGCGCTTGCCGATGAAGCGCTCGGCCGCGGCGGCGCCACCCAGGTGGTAGGCGGCATGCTCGCCGGCGCGCTGTTCTTCTCTTATACGTCGCGGATTATCGAGGAGCGCGGCTGGACCATCCATGGCCTGAATCAACGGAGTTCGCGGCAGGCGATGTTGCTGCTGCTGACGTTGTTCATTCATAGCATCCCTGAAGGAGCGGCGATTGGCGTCGGCTACGCCACCGGCGAAATCAAGTTCGGCTGGTTGCTCGCCGTCGCCATTGCAGTTCACAACATTCCTGAAGGCACAGCCGTTTCGCTCCCGTTGCGCGCCAACGGCGCGTCGGTCTGGCGCTGCGTCTACTACTCGATCCTCACGAGCCTGCCGCAGCCCATCGTCGCCGTGCCCGCATTTCTCCTCGTGTCGGTTTTTCAGCCGCTGCTGCCGGCAAGCCTCGGATTCGCCGGCGGCGCCATGATCTTCCTGGTCGTGCAAGAGCTCCTGCCCGAGAGCTTCGCGCATTCGTCTCCCACCGAGACTGCATGGGGCGTGACCATCGGCCTCGTCGGCATGTTGGGGTTCATTGCCGCTATTGGGCTGTAGGCTGATTGGTGGTTGGTAGTGGTGTGGTTAGTGGTCGCGGTTGGCAGCCTGCTGCGAAATCTTCGCGCGCTCTCGACTCATAACAGCGCAGATGCTGCGAAGTCTAGGCCCTCATGCATGAAAATACCCGCAAACTGATTGGAACGAGATCTGCCATGGAATGAATCCATGCGGTCAACAAGCTCCTTATGAGTGCTAGCGGTCAGTGGTTGGTGGTTAGTCAGTCGAAGTTCTTACTACCAACCACTAACCACTAACCACCCACCAACTACAGCGTCTTCAAGAACTCGACAAGGTCGGCTTTCTGCGCAGGGGTCAAGTTCAGCTTGAACTGCGTGTTGTAGTGCTCGACAACGGCCGACAGATCGGCGGCGCTCCCGTCGTGGAAGTAGGGTGCATGCTGCCAGAGGGCGCGAAGCGGAGTCGCCCGATATTTTCCTGTGGCGCTCCGGGTGGCATACACCGGTTCAGTTCCGATCTCGGTCGGCTCGTGGAGAACCGGCACGGTGGCGTGGGGACTGCTCAAGACATCGGTGTACGTCGTCGCATCCGAGTGGCAGGAGGCGCATCGAGCCTGTTTTTGGAACAGTTGCCGGCCGCGGTTCGCAGCCTGCCGATTGAAGCTGCCTTCGGGAGGTTTGGGAGTGTGCAATCCCACTTGATAGTCGAACAAGGCTCCCAGCTTCGGTGTGACCAGGTCCGGCGATTGCTCGATGAACAGGTCGATACGGTCGTCGTTGAAGTTGCCTTGCCCGCCCATTTGCGATACCCCGACGTAACTGTTCCAGTACGAGATCGGTCCGTCGCCCGTATATGTTTCGAAACCGACGTGTTTCAGCCCATAGATGGGCGGAATCACGACGGGAAGTGATTTTGATCCCTTATGCAATATTCGGAGGTCGGTGCCATCGAACGCATGGTGTCGCGGATCGTATTTACCGGGGCCCCAGGTATTCAACTCGGCCTTGAGCGCGTCGTCAATCTCCGGCGCCGGAGACAGCGCGACGATAGCGCCGACGTTCAAATCGGTATTCGCCCATCCGTCGAGGCGCTTGCCGATTCCAGGCATCAAAGAATCATCGACCGACGAATGGCATAACGCGCAGGTGATTCCAATGCTGGTGAGCCGACCGGCGCTGTTGACGTTCCCTTTGACGCCGACAATGGCGTTGAGCCGAAGCAGCTCGATCGTCACCGCCGGACTCGACAAATCCACGTCTTTCGCTCTTAACGCGGCGATGAGTTCCGAAGGCAGCGCCTCGACGTCGACCTTGAGCCCTACGGAAAGTGCCGTCTTCGGATCGACATCGTCGATGGCCTCGTGCATGCGAAGGAAATCCGTCCAGAGTTGTTCGTCACCGAACGTGTCGAAGCGGAAAATCGCCTTGCCGTCCATGGGCTGCGCTGTCGCTCGTGGAGGGAATTGAGATAGGGCGTATGTCAGAAAGAGTACGAACACGACGAGAAGTCCACCGATCGTTCGTATGCTGATACGTTTCATCTCACTCTCCTTCAAATTTCCTCGATTCCTTCTTCTGATTAGAGTGAGCTGACCCTGAATACGTGACGTGTCACCTTTTGTACGTTCGCGACTCTATAGAATGGGAGACGCCCGATGCATATCGTGAATGCGCCCATTCTCGAGCGATGGGGCAAGCTGACCGACGAAGAGGTTGTCGCCAGCGTGCTCGAGGGACATACGGCGCTGTTCGAAATACTGATGCGCCGTCATAACGAGCGCATCTATCGAGCGGCGCGCGCCATTCTCAGGGATGACACGGAAGCGGAAGACGTGATGCAACAGGCGTACGTGAATGCGTACGCCCACCTGCGTCAGTTCCACGGGCGCGCGCAATTCTCGACATGGTTGACACGAATTGCGATCAACGAGGCCCTGGCGCGCGTACGCCGCAAGCGAAACTATCAGTCTGTCGACGATGACACCATGGACATGGAGTCGAGCATGAGTGACGCGGCACTCCCAGACCCAGAGCGGCAGGCCGCAGCCGGTGAGTTGCGCGTGGTGCTCGAGACGGCGATCGATCGGCTCGCGGACGGCGCGCGCGAAGTGTTCGTACTACGCGACGTCGAAGGCATGAGCACCGCCGAAGTAGCAGCCGCGTTGGACGTGTCCGAAGACGTGGTCAAGACACGGTTGTCTCGCGCGCGCGCCGCCATTCGCCACGACCTCATCGCGCGGAGCGGCTCCTCGGCGTTGGAAGTCTTCCGCTTCTACAGGCCACGTTGCGACCGTGTCGTGGCTGGCGTTCTCTCCCGCATCACAGCCGATCTCTAGAGAGCGGGAGTTTTCTCGCTTACCTGCGGAAAAATTCCCACGCTGCCGGCCGGCAGTGTCTCCGTAATCGGTTTTTCCGCAGGGTTTTAGACGGAAATTCGACGGGCCGGACCCGGCACGACCGTTGCCATCAGTCACCGCGTGCCGAAGGCACAAAGGAGGGCGCTGACGCACCCGCGGTCGCACGCCGTCGAAGCGCTGGCGCATTAAATTCCGAACCACAATGAAGCTCACAACACGCTATCTGGGACTCGAGCTCGAGCACCCTTTCATGCCCGGCGCCTCTCCGCTTGCCGACACGCTCGACTCGGTTCGGCGACTCGAGGATGCCGGTGCATCCGCAATTGTCATGCGCTCGCTCTTCGAGGAGCAGATCCTTCAGGAACGCTTCGGGGCCTCGGGATTTACGTTCGGCCCGGACTCCTACCTGGAGCAGCTCCGGCGAATCAAAGCGCGTGTGGCGATACCGGTCATCGCGTCGATTAACGGCACGACGACGGAGGGATGGCTGAAGTACGCGCGGCTGTTACAGAGGGCAGGCGCTGACGCGGTCGAGCTCAATTTCTATCACCTCGCTACGGATCCCGCCGAAAACGCGGCGTCGGTCGAAGGCCGCCTGCTCGACATCGTCGCCGTCGTGAAGGAATCAATCTCGATCCCTCTTGCCGTGAAGCTCTCGCCCTTCCACTCGTCGCTGCCCCATCTTGCCATGCGTCTGGAGGCGATTGGTGCGGAGGGTATCGTTCTGTTCAACCGTTTTTATCAGGCAGACATCGATCCAGACGAGCTCGCGACAGTGCCGTTACTGCATTTGTCGACGCCCGATGAGCTACTGCTGCGGCTTCGCTGGCTGGCGATTTTGTCACCGACATATGGCGGATCGCTGGCAGTTACCGGCGGCGTGCATCACCCGATCCACGCCGTCAAAGCGATCATGGCCGGTGCGGACGTCGTGCAAATGGTCTCTGCGCTCTTGCAAAACGGTGTGGAGCAGCTGACCGCCGTGCGTGACGGGGTCGCCCGCTGGGGCGATGAGCACGGGTACGAGTCGATCGATCAGATCCGCGACAGCATGGGCCTTGGTCACTCACCGAATCGGCGCGTGGCCGAGCGGCGGGAGTATCTGCAAATACTTCAATCATGGAAGCGCGTAGGTTAAAATAGAGGATTCATGAAACTGCTGATTAGCGCTCTCGTACTGGTTGCTGCCGCTGCTGACGCGCAGACGCTCCAGCCCGCCGGCTGGGACAAAAACGTGAAGCTCCCGGAGGCCGTCGATACCAATCCGGATCCGGCAATCGTGGAAATCGCGCTCGAGGCGCGCGTCGCGCCACTCGAGATAGCGCCAGGTCTGCGGACAGACGTCTGGACATACAACGGCGGGCTTCCCGGGCCGCTGATTCACGCGCGACGTGGCGACCGCGTCATCGTGCATTTCACCAACCGGCTTCCCGAGTCGTCGACCGTCCACTGGCACGGCGTGCAGGTGCCGATCGAGATGGACGGCGTGCCGGGCGCATCACAAGCGCCGGTCGAGCCAGGCGGGTCGTTCACCTATGACTTCATCGTGCCCGACGCTGGACTGTTCTGGTATCACCCGCACGTTATGTCGGCCGCGCAGGTCGGATATGGTCTCTACGGTCCGCTGCTGGTGGATGATCCGGACGACCCTGTCAAGAGTCCCGACGAGCTTGTACTGGTGCTCAGTGACATCGCACTCAACGACGACGGCGCGATGCAGTCCGCCGACAGCGGCGGCATACTCGGCGCGTTGCTCGGCCGGGAGGGCAGCCATGTGCTCGTCAACGGCAAGGTTCGCCCGACGTTGACCATTCGGGACGGCGCATTGCAACGATGGCGCATCGTCAATACCGCGAAGAGCCGCTATTTCGAGCTCGTGCTCGGCGATGGCCAGCCGTTCGAGCTCATTGGCGTGGACGGCGGGCTTATGGAGTACTCCCAGAAGAAGTTCACGATCGTCCTCGGACCGGGAGAGCGTGCCGATGTGCTCGTCGCGCCGAAGCTCGACGGGAAAAGCCTCACGTTAATCAGCACCCCTTTCAATCGCGGGTTCGGCAGCACTGAATTCCGATCGGCGGAAGACCTCCTCGTCTTCGAACCCGCGGACCTGCCGGCCGTAGCCACGGCGGAACTGCCGAAGGTGACGCGCGATATTCCGCCAATGTCAGCGGCGGGCGCGACGCCGATCAAACTCGACCTGGTGATGATAAAGGAACAAGGCCTCACAGGATTTGCGCTCGAGGGCGGGCCATTCTGGCGGAAGTCATCCCTTCGGGCCGAGGTCGGCGAGACGCAGCTGTGGACCATCACCAACAAAGCTATCTGGGCACATCCCATTCACCTGCACGGGTTCTTCTTTCAGGAAGTGGATGAGAAGGGCGTGCCTGTGAGTCCGCGCGCCTGGAAGGACACGATTCACGTTGCGGTGGATGGGACCAAACGGTTTCTCGTCAAGTTCGATCGACCGGGTTCGTGGATGTTCCACTGCCACATCCTCGATCATGCGGAAGCCGGCTTGATGAGCACTGTCGACGTCGGCGATGTTGCCGGCAAACACGGCGAGCACTCACATTCACACTAGCGCCCCCTTGGCCGGTTGGTAGTCGGTCCTTGTGACCGGCTGCCAACCGACACTTCGACTATCGACTCTGGACTGCACCCCTCCCATCAGCATTCGACTGATGGGGGTTCTGTGGCTCTTGATCGGCCTGGCATTCGCCGTCGTCGCCGGTGGCAGCGGCCAGCCAGCTCCGGAATTGCGTCTGACTGTGTTTGAATCTACCAATCCACCAATCTTCCAATCTAGATCAATTCCGAAGCCTAGCTCTGGCGTCC
Organism: Vicinamibacterales bacterium; assembly: GCA_963784045.1. Taxonomy (GTDB): domain Bacteria; phylum Acidobacteriota; class Vicinamibacteria; order Vicinamibacterales; family JAMQPK01; genus JAMQPK01. The sequence goes on along the minus strand of CAWAPZ010000017.1, from coordinate 80,515 downwards.
ACAATCTGGCACCCCTGACCTGCGGGCATCGCCATAACCGGGTTGAACTCGAGCTCAGCCAGCTCCGGAATATACGCACCCAGGCTCGATACCTTCAACAGCACATCCCGCAGCGCGTCGACGTCGGCGGGGGGTTGGTTCCGATACCCCTGCAGCAGCGGAGAACCGCGCACGCCACGGATCATCTCGTCCGCGTCCCGATCGGTCAGCGGAGCGATACGGAACGCAACGTCCCGGAATAGTTCGACGTGCGTACCGCCGATGCCGAACGCCACCAGCGGCCCGAACATCGAGTCTTGCGTGAGGCCGATGAGCGTTTCGGTTGCGGTGGTCACCATTGGCTGAATGAGCACGCCTTCGATGTCGCTGCCGAGCTCCGCAGCTCCGACGGCGCACAGTTCGGCGTACGCCGTGCGCACCGCGTACTCGTTGCCGAGATGCAGCCGGACACCACCGACTTCGGTCTTGTGGACCGTTTTGGGCGACACGAGCTTGGCGACGACGGGGTAGCCGAAAACGCGCGCCAGGGCTGCCGCTTCGTCGGCAGACCGCGCGGTCACCGACGGCGCCATGTGGAGATCGGCGGCGTGAAGCAGCTGCTGCAGTTCCTGCGGCGTCAACCACGAACTGCCGCGCGTTCTGGCGATGTCGCGGCACAACGCTCGCGCTTCGCGCAACCGGGCGTCGCCGAACGATACCAGCGACCCAGGAGCGACCCGACGCCACTGAGCATACGCTGCGGCTTTTGCAAGTGCCCTCGCAGCTTGTTCCGGGAACTCATATACCGGCACAAGCTCCCTGTCCGCGTTCAGCTGGGCAGTGATCGGCGCTGCCATGGTGCAGACGACGACCGGCTTGTTCGTGAAGCCTCCCTTCCGCCCTTCGACGACGCCCGTCGTGATCGCATCGAGTATTTCGGGAGTGCGCGCGGTCTCTATCGTCGTATAGATAGCGAGAACGGCATCGACATCATCTGCGGCAAGGAGGGCAGCGATTGTCGCCTGGAACGCGCTGGCGGCGGCCGAGGCAATGAGGTCGATCGGATTGGCCATGCCCGCGGCCGTCGGTGGCACCTCGAGTCCTCCGCCGACGCACGCATCGGCCGCGAGGATGCCGGGGCCTCCAGCGTTGGTCACGATTGCGACGCGCCGTCCCGGTGGCAAGGGCTGCGAATCCAGGCATGCGGCCACGTCGAACATCTCGTCGATCGTGTCGGCACGAATCACGCCCGCCTGCTGAAAGAGACCGTCGACTGCCAGCTCGCTCGCGGCGAGCCCGGCCGTGTGGCTTGTGGCGGCGCGCAGCCCGGCAGCCGTGCGGCCGGATTTGACAACCACAATCGGCTTCACGCGCGACACGCGCCTTGCGAGTTGCCCGAAGCGCCGCGGATTTCCGAACGACTCGAGATAGAGCAGCACGACAGACGTCGAGGGGTCGTGCTCGGCATATTGAAGGATATCGTTGCCGGAGATATCCGCCTTGTTGCCGAGGCTCGCAAATGTCGACAGGCCAATTTGCCTTGTGGCGGCGAGATTCAGCACCGCGAGCCCGAGACCCCCGCTCTGCGAAGCTAGCGCGATGCGCCCGGAGGGCGGCAGACGCTCCGCGAACGAGGCATTCAGCCCGATCGTCGGGTCGGTGTTGAGCACCCCCATGCAGTTGGGTCCGACCATGCGCATGCCGTAACCGCGCACCCGCTCGACGAGCTCGGCCTGCAGTTCGCGGCCACGCCCGTCGGCTTCGGCGAAACCTGCTGATATGACGACCAACCCTTTCACGCCGACGGCCGCGCAGTCGTCTACTGCCGTGAGCACCGCCTCGCGCGGAACCGCGATGACGGCGAGATCGACGCCGGCTGGAAGATCTCGTGGCGAGGCGTAGCAGCGCTGGCCATGCAGTTCCGTCACTGACGGATTCACGGCATAGACCGGTCCTTTGAAGCCGGACGCGAGCAACGACTCGAACACACGCCGGCCGAGATTGGAATCTTGGCGGGACGCGCCGATGACTGCGACAGAGCGCGGCTTCAGAATGGCCAGCAGCGAGGCGATGGTCGCCAGGCGCTCGCGCTCGTCTGCGGCGGCGATGCTCGCGCTCGACGGCTGCAGCGACAAGCGCACTTCGACAGTGCCGGACTCGGTGGTCGAGTGCACGTCGAAGCCGGAGTCCTGGAACACGTCGAGCATTTCGTAGTTTTCGGGTAGTACGCTGGCGGAGAAATATTCGAAGTTCTGGTCCCTTCCGTACACAGCGAGACGTTCGAGCAGCGCAGTGGCAATGCCGCGCCCATGAAATTCGTCCCCGACCGCAAACGCCACCTCTGCGCTCGCCTCCGAGTCGGCAAAGTACGAACCGACGCCTATGATGTGCGTGCCATCGGCGGCTCGCCGGCACACGATGAGCGTCAGTGATTTGCGGGGATCGCCGTTGTCGCAGAATGTCGTCAGCAATTCGTCCGACAGATTGGCGGTGGCGAGAAATCGAAGGCGCCGCGACGCCGGCGACAACTCGTCAAAAAAACGTCGCAGCGCACCGCGATCGGCTGCCGTCGCCGGCCGCACGCCGGCCGTCGAGCCGTCGCGCAACACGAGGCGCGATGTCGTAACAGGGGCGGCGGCCGGCGTTGCGGGTGACGTCGTCAACGCTTCACCGCGCCGACCATCTCCAGCGCATCCGGAACGATGAACTCGTGTTCGGGGTGACGAACCGTCAGCACAGGGCACGGCGCAATCCGCACGACCTTCTCGGCAACGCTGCCCATCAGCAGATGTCGCACCATCCCTCTTCCATGCGTACCCACCAGGATGATGTCGATCCCCTCGCGCTCGGCATAGTCCGCGATCTCGAACGCGGGCGAACTGCCCGTAAGAACCGCCGTTTTTGCCTTGAGTTGCGCGCGATCCTCTGCGGTGACGATCCGGTTCAGCGCGTTCTCCGCGCCCTCCTCGAGGTCGGCCCGCACGCGCACGAAATCGACGCCGACCGAGTCCGGGCCCGTGAACGCGAGGGTATTCTCGATGACGTGAAGCACGTGAAGGGAGGCGCCGAACGTGCGCGCGAACTCACGGCCGTAGATGAGAGCGGGTTCCGACGCGTCGCTGAAATCCGTGGCGACGAGGACCTTGTTGATTTTGATCATATGCACCACCTTTACCCCGGAATGAGCACAGGATGTGCCAATCGCGAGCGCCTCACTCCACGAGATTGGACGGCGACATCGCCTGATTTTTTCGCACCACTGCGGAATTGTTCGCCGCGCCGGGATTGTGCTCTGCCGATGACGTGCGAGACAAGCATTTTTCGGCGGTGGGCCGTAGGTACAAAGTATGCGTTTAACGCGAGCATGAGAAGGACGAGCCGGTGGTGGAAGACGTGGGGAGCGACAAACGAAGAGCTCGGCCGGCCGATGTCCGGCGATCGCTACGTGACGCTGCCGACTTACGACACGACGCTCGGCGTGACGGTCAACACGTCGCCGATGGCCATCTGGCCCTGGCTGATGCAGATGGGCTACCGGCGCGGAGGTCTATACAGCTATGACTGGCTCGATCGTCTTTTCGGTTATCTCGACGCGCCAAGCGCCAACCGTATTCTGCCCCAGTGGCAGCAGCTTGCGGTCGGCGACGAAATTCCAGTCGGGCGCGCCGGCGGATTTCCGGTGAAGGCGATCGAGCCATTCCGATCCCTGGTACTCTGCAGGCCAGGCACAGGGCGCCGAATGGAGCTGGGAGCTCGCCCTCGTTCCAGCCGGCATTCAGAGCACGCGCCTGATCTCACGCAATCGCGTGCGGACGCCCGGCAACGTTCGGTCGCGTCTTACCCTGCACGTGATCGAGTCCGCGGCGTTCGTGATGATCCGCAAGATGCTCCTGGGTATCAAGCGACGCGCCGAGGCGACGGCACAGGCCGAGATGGCACACGCCGAAAGGAGAGCCGCATGACCCTTCCACTAGATCGCACGCGCGCGACCCCCCGCGAACACCTGCTCGCAATGCCTGGCGACGAGCTGATTCGACATGCCGTGGGCAGCCTGACGCACGCCATCACGGTGAAGTGCAGTCGCAAGGAGCTGTGGCCCTGGTTGATCCAGATGGGCGCCGATCGCGCCGGGTGGTACAGCTACGACACCTTGGACAACGGCGGAAGGCACAGCGCCGAGCGCATCCTCCAGGAGCTGCAGCACCCGGGCGTCGGCGCTGTGTTTCCAGCGTTGCCGGGGCGCCGGGACGGCTTCGTTCTCCTCGAAAGCGAGCCGGCGCAGTGGCTTGTACTGGGCTGGCCGACTCCCGACGGCGATCTGGTCGTCACATGGTCGTTCATGCTCGTCGAAATCGATCAGGACACGACGCGATTGATCGTGCGCGCCCGCGCCAGCGATGACTACAGATTTCATGGGCTCCCGAAGGCGATGGGATTGTTTCTGGTGAAAATTGTGCACTTCGTGATGGAGCGGAAGCAGCTGCTCGAGATTGCGCGCCGCGCCGAGCAGCACGCTCAGAGAGCAACCGATGGACATCAGGCATCGGGTTGAGCGGGGGCTGGGAGGTGCGGCAGCGCTCGTCGGACTCGCTGCTGTGTCGTACGCAGGAATCGTCGGGTGGGCATGGCTGCGCTATGGGCATGCCGACCCGCCGGCGTCCGGTGAGGCCGATTCACTGCTCGACGTCTTCATGCCGAGATACGACGTAGCCGAGCGGCATCATGTCGGCGTTGGCGCGCCCGCTACCGTCACATTCGAGAGCTTGATGGACTTGAACCTCGAGGACTCTCTGCTGATTCGCGCGATCTTCAAGGGCAGGAAGATACTGCTCGGCGCCGAGGCGGACGAATCATCAGGGACAAAGGGCCTTGTCGCCTTGACGAAACAGCTGGGCTGGGTCGTGCTGGCCGATGTCCCCGGGCATGAGATCGTCATGGGCGCGGTGACGCGGCCCTGGCAGGCGAACGTCGTCTTCCGGGGCGTTCCGCCCGAAGAGTTCACGGCATTCAACGAACCCGACTACGTGAAGATCGTATGGACGCTGCGCGCCGATGCGATCAGCCCGTTCAGCTCGATTGCGCGTTCCGAGACGCGTGTGGTTGCGACCGACGCGTCGGCAAGTCGAAAGTTTCGCTGGTACTGGGCGCGCTTCTCAGTGGGCATCGTCCTGATCCGCGAGGTGTCGATGCGGCTCGTGAAGAAAGAAGCGGAGCGGCGCGCCCAGGTTGTAGCACAATCAGGGGGCAATGGCGGGTAATCGCGCAATTCTCCTGGCGGGTGTGTTTGTTGGCGTGCTGGTTGGCGTAGGGTCTTACACCTTCGTCTACGCCAAGGGCTACTCGTATCTCACCAACGATCCCCAGGCGTGTGCCAACTGCCACGTCATGCAGGATCATTTCGATGCGTGGACGCGCTCGAGTCATCGCGCCGTAGCCGTTTGCAACGACTGCCATACCCCGCCTGGCCTCGTTCCGAAATATCTGACGAAAGCCCAGAATGGATTCTGGCACTCGTTCTACTTCACAACAGGACGGTACCCGGATCCCTTGCGGATCACGTCGCGCAATCACGAGGTGACCGAGCGCGCCTGCCGCAAGTGTCATGAGGAATTGACGCTCGCAATCGATCCCGCGCACGCCGACGGTGGCCGGGGCGGCCTGACGTGTACCAGCTGTCACAATGAGGTAGGGCATATCGAATGAGCACACGCCGATTCACCTCACCGGTCTTGATCGCGGTTCTCGCCGCGGTATTGGCACTGGGCGCGACCGCGATGCTCGTAAATATCTTTCAACGCCAGCAGGAGGCCCGGAACCCGTTCTATCGCGTCGTCGAATTGAACGACGAGATCGTCGATCCGGCAGCGTGGGGAAAGAATTTTCCACTGCAATACGACGGCTACAAGCGCACGGTCGATCAGGTGCGAACGCGCTACGGCGGCAGCGAAGCGATTCCGCGGACGCCGACCAGCGTCGATCCGCGGTCGGTCGTCGCGCAGTCGCGGCTCGAGGAGGATCCGCGGCTCAAGACGCTATGGGCGGGATATGCATTCGCAAAGGACTTTCGGGAGGAGCGTGGGCACGCGTACATGCTCGACGATCAAACGTTCACAGAACGTCAGGCCGTCGTGCAACAGCCGGGTACGTGCATGCACTGTCACGGGTCGGTCTACGCTCCATACAAAAAACTCGGCGGCGGCGATCTGATGAAAGGCTTCGAGGCGATGAACCGGATGACCTATCAGGAGGCGCGCACGCTCGTGTCGCATCCGGTGGCGTGCATCGACTGCCACGATCCGGCGTCGATGCAGCTGCGTGTCACCCGTCCCGGGTTCCTGGAAGGCATCCAGAAGATCAAGGCTGCGCAAGGCATTTCGAATTACGACGTCAATCGAGACGCGACCCGGCAGGAAATGCGCGCGTATGTATGCGGGCAGTGCCACGTCGAGTATTACTTCAAGGGGCCGGAGAAGCGGTTGACTTACCCGTGGGACAACGGGCTGCGCGCCGATCAGATTCTGTCCTACTACGAGGAGACCGGTTTCAAGGATTGGACGCACGCCGAAACGGGCGCGCCGACGTTGAAGGCACAGCACCCCGAGTTCGAGATGTGGAATCAAGGCATTCACGCTCGGTCGGGCGTCGCCTGCGCCGATTGCCACATGCCGTATCAGCGTGTCGGCGCCATGAAGATCAGCGACCATCACGTGCGCAGCCCTCTGTTGAACATCAACCGGGCGTGCCAGACGTGCCATCGCTGGTCAGAGGAGGAGTTGCGCTCGCGCGTCGAGACGATTCAGGACCGCACGTTCGAGGTGCGAAACGTCGCGATGGACGCGCTGATGGCGCTCATTGGCGACATCAAAGCAGCCAAAGCCGGCGGTGCAGACGATGCCGCGCTGGAGGCGGCACGGCGGCATCAACGCCGCGGCCAATTCCTGTTGGATTTCATCGAGGCGGAAAACTCGATGGGTTTTCACGCCGATCAGGAATCGGTGCGCGTGCTGGCCTTGTCGATAGACGAAACGCGTCGCGGACAGGCAGCGCTTCCGCGAAGCGGCGTGAACTCCGGTGCGACGCCTACTGGCGCAGCGGGAGGTCGACCGAAATAGTGGTGCCGCCCTGCGGCGGGACGTCGATGTGCATCGCACCACCGTGGGCGTCGACCACCCGCTTCGCAATGGGCAGACCAAGACCGGTTCCGCGGTGCTTCGTCGTGAAGAACGCGTCGAATGCCTTCTCGCGCACGTCGCCGGGCATGCCCGGGCCGCGATCGGCGACGGCGACACGGCAGCGCCTGTTCGCAACGGCGATCGTGACGTCGATTCGTCCCTCGCCCTGCATCGCCTGCGCCGCGTTCATCAGGATGTTCTGAAAGACGACCTGCAGCATCTCGCGATCGCCGATGATGTCGGCCGAGCCGCTGACGTCGATCTCGAGATTGAGCATCCCGGGATCCCGTTCGATGAGCGCCGCCGTCTCGCGCAGCAGCGAACCGAGGGGAACCGGCTCCTGACGCAGCGCGCGCGGCCGCGCGAACATCAGCATGTCCTGCACGATACGGTTCAGGGCGTCGAGACGCGTGATGATGTCGAGCAGGATCGCGCGATCGCGCTGGTCTGCGGGCATGCGCGACGTGATGACCTGAAGCGCACCGCGAATGCCGGCAATCGGGTTCTTCACTTCATGCGCGACGACCGCCGCCATCTCGCCGAGCTTGGCGAGCGATTTTTGCTCGGCCAGTCGTTGTTCGAGCGCGACGCGATCGCTGAGATCGTGAAGGATGCCCGTAAAGCTGCGCTTCCCCTCGCTCACCATCTCGCCGACAGAGAGGTGCACCGGAAAGCGCGAGCCGTCTTTCTTGAGGCAGGTCACTTCGCGGCCGATCCCGATGATCTTCTGCTCGCCGGTCTTCAGGTAGCGCTGCAGGTAGCCGTCGTGCTGTTCGCGGTCGGGACTCGGCATCAGCATGCTGACGTTGCGTCCGAGGGCCTCGTCGAGGGCGTATCCGAACAAGCGCTCCGCTGAGGGGTTGAACGCCTGTACAAGGCCACGATCGTCGATGACGATAATCGCGTCAACGGCTGATTCGACGATGGAGCGCAGGTGTTCCTCACTCTTTCGAAGGGCGTCCTCGATTTCCACGCGCCGGCTCAAGTCGTGAAGAATCCCGGTAAACGCCGGTTCGCCGTCGATGTCCATCCGTCCTACCGATAGATGGACGGGAAACGTGCTGCCGTCCTTGCGGCGTCCGCGCACCTCGCGCCCGGTTCCGATGACCTTCGGGATCCCAGTCTGGATATACGTGCTGATGTACCCGTCGTGCTCCTCGCGGTCGGGGCTCGGCATCAAGAGCTTGACGTTCTGGCCGAGCACTTCCTCTGCGGCATACCCGAAGAGCCGCTCTGCGGCTGGATTAAAGGCCTTCACGATCCCTTGGCCGTCGATGACGATGATGCCGTCGACCGCAGAGTCGAAAATTGACTGGAGGACAGGTTCCATATGGCCCGAGAATTGAAGAACCGAGTGGTCGGAGACCGCGATGTTAACGTATTTGCCCGCAAAGCCGCCTTTCGAGGGCGACGTGAAATCCGAGATGAGGAATATTCCCCGTATGCAGAAAAAATTCGCACCCTCGGTTCTCGTAGTCGACGACGAGGCATTGATTCGCTGGTCGCTGTCCGAGACTCTGGGGGAACGCGGATATATGGTGACCCAGGCCGGTGACGGGCGCATGGCGGTGGCCGCTATCGAAAGCGCGGCGGAGCCTTTCGACGTCGTGCTGCTCGATTACCGTCTGCCGGATTCGGCTGATTTGCGGCTACTCGAACAGGTGAGGCGCCTCGCACCGACGTCCAGTGTCATCATGATTACGGCGCACAACAGCCCCGAACTGGCACAAGGCGCCGCTGCCCTGGGGGCCTATCAAGTGATCAGCAAGCCGTTCGAAGTCGAGAGCCTTGCGGCGTTGGTCGGTCAGGCTCTGCGCGACAGCGTCGGAAAATCCGTCTAAGATAAGTTGCGCCATGGCGAAACCCACGATTCTGGTTGTAGACGACGAGCCGCTTATCCGCTGGTCGCTGAACGATCGACTGACTCAGGAAGGGTACCGTGTCGTCGAGGCGTCAACAGCCGCCGAGGCGCTCGAGAACTATCGCGAGGGAGTAGACCTGGTCCTTCTCGATTACCGCCTGCCGGACTCGGACGGGCTGACCGTCTTGAAAAAGATCAAGGAAACAGACCCCGAGACGTTGGTCATCATGCTGACCGCCTTCTCGAGCGTCGACATCGCCGTCGAGGCGATGAAGGCGGGCGCGTACCACTACGCGAACAAGCCGTTCAACCTCGACGAGATGGCTTTGCTGGTCGAAAAGGCCCTCGAAACGACCCGTCTGCGCAGGGAAGTGCGCACGCTTCGGGCGACGCAAGCGCAACCCTACAGTCTCGATCGCATCGTTGGTGACAGCCCCGCGATCGCGCAGCTCAAGACGCTTCTGAAGAAGATCGCCGCGAGCCCCGCCTCAACGGTGCTGCTCACCGGCGAGAGCGGCACCGGCAAGGACCTCGCGGCCAAAGTACTGCACTATGCGAGCGATCGGGCCGCACGGCCGTTCATGAACATCACATGTTCGGCGTTGCCCGAGGCTCTGCTCGAAAGCGAGCTGTTCGGCCACGAGCGCGGCGCGTTTACCGACGCGCGCCAGCAGAAGCGGGGGCTGTTCGAGATGGCCGACGGCGGTACGGTGTTTCTCGACGAAATCGGCGAGATGGTGCCGGGGCTGCAAGCGAAGCTGCTGCGCTTTCTCGAAGAAAAGACTTTCAGGCGCGTTGGCGGATCCGCCGACATCCGCGTCGACGTGCGGGTCGTGGCGGCGACGAACCGCAATCTCGAAGACGCCGTGAAGCACGGCAGATTCCGCGACGATTTGTACTACCGGCTCAACGTGCTGCCGATCGCCCTGCCGCCGCTCCGCGCAAGAGCCGATGACGTCCCGCGCCTCGTGCACTATTTCGTCGACACCTACAACACCGAGTTCAGAAAGCGCGTACGGCGCGTTGCGCCCGAGACGATGAAGCGGCTGCAGTCGTACGGCTGGCCTGGCAACATCCGCGAGCTTCGCAATGCCATCGAGCGCGCGATGCTGCTGACCGACAGCGACGAGTTGACCGACAGCGATTTTCCGCTTGCGACCGGTGCGGCGCCGCGCCTCGGCGCTGGCGTGCAACTGCCGGCGCACGGCATCGATCTCGAGCAGCTCGAGCGTTCGCTCGTCGTCCAGGCGCTCGAGCGAAGCGGCTGGAATCAGACCCGCGCCGCCACTCTGCTTGGCATCAACAGGGACCAGATCCGCTATCGCATCGAGAAGTTCAAGCTCGAGCGGGTCCAGCAGAGCTAATCTCGTCGCGGAAATTTTCCCCGCAACGCCGGAAAAACTCCCTCTACTCCCGCCCACTCCCGTTGCGAATCAACGACTTACGTCCAGCAAGAGAATTGCACTTTGGGCTCGTGATGCCGTTTACACGGGAAGCGGCTGTCAGAAGGAGTAGTGCGATGAAGAAATTGACTCTTGCATGTGTGTCGACGGTTCTCGCGGCGATGCTCGGGGTGATGCCTGCCCCCGTCCTCGCGCAGGCCGATCAGCACGACCACGGGCAACAGGCTCAACAGGGAGCTGCCGTGGGCGGTATGAAGATGGGCGCCGGTATGATGGATGAGATGGCGGCGAAGAAGAAAGCCAACACGGAGCGCATCGCGGCACTGATGGCTCAGGTCAAGAGCTCGACCGGTGAAGCGAAGGTCGCGGCGATGGCCGACGTCATCAATGTTCTTCTCGAAGAGCGCGCCGCGATGGGTGAGCACTGCGCTACAAAGATGTCGATGATGAAGAAATGACGGACGCATCACATCAACAACCCGAGTTCGATCTCAAGATGCTGTGAAGCCTGACTGCCGTCGGTGACTGCTGCACGCGGTTTTCACTCAGGTGCTGCGGAAATGTTTGCGTTGCTTCTCCGCCAGCTTGATTATGACGCTGAAGGTCTGATGATTCCGGCCTTCGGCTGACCATTCGATGTGGTACAGCGGTTGCCAGTCGATGCGCGCATGACCGCACGTATCCGGAAATTGACCCCAGGAACGTGGCTGGTGATGGGGTTGGCTCTGTGGGTCATGGCTGTCGCAACGGCTCTCGGCAGCGCCGCGCCGCAACCGGCGTCGCCGCCCCAGAGCCAGAAACCCGCAACGGTCTCCAAGGCCGTGCCCGGCGCCGGCGCCGAAGGGCAAAGCTACGTAGGCGAGGCGAAGTGTCTTGAGTGCCACTCCGAACAAATCAAAGGCTACGAAGGCAGCCCACACCATCGAGTGGCCGATCCGCGTTCGCCCGTTGCCAAGCAGGGCTGCGAAAGCTGCCATGGTCCCGGGAGCAAGCATGTCGACGATCCGGGCACGTTTCCTGTCAAGAGCATCAGCAAACTCCCGCCTGCGGAAGTCAGTGCGACCTGCGCCACCTGCCACGACCGCGGCGAGCACGCATTGTGGGACGGCAGCCAGCACGACACGCGAAAGCTGTCGTGTACGACATGCCATAGCGTGCACGACTACAAATCGGAGACAAAGCAGCTGAAGGAGAAAACGCAGGCGGCGGTGTGCACGACGTGCCACCGCGAAAAGATAGCCAAGCTGGATCGCTCAGGCCACATGCCGGTGCGCGAGGGCAAGCTCCAGTGCACCACCTGTCACAACGTGCACGGCGCAACCAATGTGCGTCTGCTGAGAACGGGTGATTCCATCGCCGAGTCGTGCACCTCGTGCCATCCCGAGAAGCGCGGCCCGTTCCTCTGGGAGCACGCGCCCAGCCGGGATGGCTGCGTGACCTGCCACGACCCGCACGGCTCGGCGAACGATCGCATGCTCGTCGCCAAGCCGCCGATCCTCTGTCAGCGGTGCCATGTTGCGACGCGCCATCCGAGCACCATCTACGACGCGGCGCTCATCGGATCCGCGGCGAACCCGAGCATCCGGATCATGGCCAGGTCGTGCGTCACCTGTCACTCTGCGATCCATGGGTCGAACCATCCCAGTGGTCAACGGTTCGTTCGGTGAAAGGGATCAGCCCGGTATGTGGATCTCACACAGTCTTTCAGTCGCTGCCCTTGCTCTCGTTCCGGTTCTCGCAAGCGCGCAAGGCACGGCCACCAGCGAGACGGTCGGCCTGGGCCCGAATGCCGGGTTGATCGATTTCGGGTTCCTTGGGACAACCGTCGACGGCGATGGGGCGCGCTACGAACGCTATCGCGATCTTCGGAGCGGTCCGTACTTTGGCAAGCTCCAGCTGAACCGCGAGACGAAAGGCTGGGTCATGGATCTGGGCGCCGACAACATCGGTCGCCGCGATCAGCGTTTCGATGGCCTGTTCGTGAGACCCGGTAAGTTCAGGGGCTACGCGCTGTGGGATCAGATTCCGATGCTGATGAGCCAGACAACGCAGACGCTCTTCACGGAGGATCTCGAGGGCCCGCAGGGTGTGCTGACCATTCAGGATGCGCTGCAGTTGCAAGTGCAGGCCGCGCCGGGTGTCATCGCGCCGGTTTTCCATTCCAACGCCGTTGTGTTCACCACCGATTCCAGGCGATACATCGGCCTCGGCGGCTTCGAGTACATCGCGACCCCGGAGTTGAGCATCAAGAGTCAGGTGCAGTACACCGACCGGCAGGGGATGCTTCCTTACGGTGGGAGCTTTGGCCACAGTAGTCTCGTCGAGGCGCCTGCGCCGATCGATCATCGGTTCGCCGATGTCGATGCCGGCGCGGAGTACTCTCGGGGAGGCGTCATGTTCCGGGCCGGCTACAACGGGTCCTTCTTCCACAACGAAGACACCGCGGTCACCTACGACAGTCCGTTCCGTTTGACCGACAGCACAACGATTCCGTCGAGAGGGCGCAACTCGCTGCCGCCGAGCAACTCGTTCGTTTCGGTCAACGGTATGGCGTCGGTCAAGATGCCGGCACGATCGCGTGCGACTGCGTACGTCTCGATGGGTCAGTTGACGGACGCCGGAGAACCGCTGATGCCCCAAACCATCAACTCGGCAAATTCGACCCTTCCACTGGAACGGGATCGCGTCAACGGCGAGGCGCGCACGTCGGCGGTCAACCTGACGTTCGTGTCACGGCCAACGCGGTCCACGGACCTGAACGTGCGCTACCGATCCTACGACTACGACAACCGCACGCCGGTGTTCACCATGAAGGAGCGAGTTGCCTACGACAACGCGCCGGCGTCCGTGGACGCGGCCACCGCGCGGACCGAGGCATTCAGCGTGCTGCGCAATACGCTGGATGCGGACTTCAGGGTGTCGGCGCTGAGCTTTGCCACGGCCGGCATCGGTTACTCGCGTTTGCAGGACGAGCGCACGCACCGCATCTTCGAATCGACAACCGATAACGTCATCCGTGTGACCTTCGATTCGGTGGGCAACACCTTGTTCTCGCTGCGAACGAAGTTCGAGCACGCGCAGCGGCGAGGCACGGGTGTCGAAGAGGGTGAGGTCGACCTGGCAGCGATCGGCGAGCACCCTGGCATGCGGCATTTCGACATCGCGCCGCGCGACCGCAATCGCCTGACGATGCTCGGAGCAGTGACACCGAACGGCGTGCTGTCGTTGAGTGGCTCCATCGCCGTCGGCAAAGACGACTACCGTCTCGAGTTGCCTCAGACGCAGACCGTGGCCGAGGACCTGTTCGGGCTGCGGGATAACCGGCATGTCGTGGGGACCTTCGGCCTTGATGCGGTCCCGAACGATCGCCTGTCGTTTGGTGTCTCCTATTCGTATGAGCATTACAACGCGCTCAACCGTTCGCGTCAGGCAAACCCTGGTCCGGAGTTCGTCGACCCCACGAGAAACTGGTCCGCAGAAGGCACCGATCGCGTGCACTCCGTGATAGTGACGACCGGCATCACGAAGATCCGCGACAGGATCGACCTGCAGTTGAGCTACGACTACAATCGCGCCCGCGCACTTTATGAGTACATCGCCGGCCAGGTCCCCAATCGGACGCTGCCCGAGGAGACCGTCATCGTCACAACCTTGCCGCCGCCGGAGGCGCTGCCCCTGGTGAAGAGCGACCTCGGCCGGGGAACGCTCGATCTCATGTATGCGCTGACGCCACACATAGGAGTGGGCGTATCGTGGTGGTACGAGCGGTATCGCGTGGAAGACTACACGCTGGACGCCGAAGCGAACCCGGAGCTCGCTCGCGGAGGAACGGTCTTGCTCGGCTACATGTATACCCCTTACACGGCGAACAGCGTCTGGGGCCGCATGGTCTATCGCTGGTAGATGGTATATCGCATGCAGCGCCTCGTCGTTCGGCTTGCGAATCACCCGGTTTCGGCAATCGGCGCGGTTCTCGCACTTGCGAGCGGCTGTGTCTTTCTCGCTCTTGCCATCCTTCACCTGCTTGGTTCACCCGGTAATCCCTACGCGGACATCGTCATCTTCGTCATGCTGCCGGCGGTGTTTGTCGTGGGGCTGCTGCTCATGCCGGTCGGTCTCTGGCTCCGAAGACGGCAGCCCAGGCCAGCGGCAGCCGGCGAGCAGGCGTGGCCAACGATCGATCTCAACGTTCCCAACACCCGCCGCGCAGCCCTGTTCTTCACGACGTCGACCCTCGTCGGGCTCGTGGTGTTGTCATTCGCCAGTCAACGCGCCGTAGAGTACAGCGAGTCCCAGCAATTCTGCGGGCAGGCGTGCCACCAGGTGATGGGCCCACACTACACGGCGCACAGGAGCGGACTTCACGGTCGTGTGAATTGTGTGGAGTGCCACGTCGAGCCTGGCGCGCAGGGATTTTTCAAGTCGAAGCTGCACGGCACCAACCAGCTGCGCCTCGCGATTACCAATCGGTTTCCACGACCCGTGCAGTCGCCGCTGGGTGTCGGTCGACCTAACGTGTACACGTCGTGCGAAGAGTGTCACTTTCCCGATCGCTTCATCGGCGATGTCGTGAAGGTGGCCTACGAGTTCGCGGACAACGAAGCGAACTCGAAGACGATGTCGACGCTGCGGCTTCACGTCGGCGGGCCGGTGGCCGGCACGGGCCGAGGTACCGGCATTCACTGGCATATGAACCGGTCGAATGTGGTGGAGTACCTCGCGACTGACGAGAAGCTCGAGCAGATCCCGTACGTGCGCGTGTCTGCGCCTGACGGCCAGGTACGCGAGTATTTCGCCGAAGGTGCCAACGCCGGCGATCTACAGGGCCGGCCGACCAGGCGCATGGGCTGCATCGATTGCCATAACCGTCCAGCGCACACGTTTGGGTCGTCGCCCGAACGGGCTGTCGACGCGGCGATGGGTGCGGGGCTCATCAGCGCGGCGATTCCGTTCATCCGGCGCGAGGCGGTTCGGGCGTTGCGCGCTGAGTATCCAGATCAGGATGCGGCTGTCATGGGCATCGAACGGTCCATCCGTGGGGCTATCGACAGCAGCAAGGCCGACGAGGCTGCATTACGGCAGGCTGTTGCCGTGTCGCAGGCGATTTACCGTACGAACATATTTCCGTCGATGAGAATCACGTGGGGCACGTATCCGGATCGAGTCGGCCACACGACGTCTCAGGGCTGTTTCCGCTGCCACGACGACTCCCATGTGACCAAGGATGGTCGCGCGTTGGGACAGGATTGCGAGCTCTGTCACTCCATCGAATAGCGCCGACCAGCTCGCGAATCCTCAACGATCGGATCGACCGACATCGCCGGGTTACTTCTTCGCCTTTAACGTTTGCATGTATGCGACCAGCGCGTCGAGGTCGGCTTTTGGAAGCGACGCGTACGCTTTCATGGGAGGCTTCCGCTCGGCGTGTGCCTTTGCGGTCATGGCTGCCGGATCCACGAGCCACTCCCGAATCTCATCGGCCGAAAGTCTAACGCCGACATCGTCGAGAGCGCCTTTCGCGTTGCCCTTGCCGGCCACGGAGTGGCACATCGAACACTTGGATTCGGCATACACCTTCATGCCGCGTTCAGCCGCAGGGGTTTGTGCGCCTGCCAGGCCAGGGGCGAATACGCCCAAAACAACAAAGACGAAAGCTGCGCGTTTCATTCGAACCTCCCGAATAGAGTCTAGCATCTCGTCTTGACGCGCAGCCTCCTTGAAGCGTGCATGTGCGAGCCGGGTGAGTGGGGACTCTTTCGCGTTTCGGGCAATATTTCCCAGTGGAAAGCGTGCACACGATCGTGTTGGGCGTGATTTCGAGTTGCGTGGCCGGGCACAGTGCTTGCTCCAGGGAGGCGCGGAGGAACCCATGACGGTGCAGGACTTCATTCATCGCCACTATTCACCGGCGGTGGGCGAATCGCCTACCGGCCACGCGATTGCCATCATCGCGGGCCTCGCGCTGACGGTGATCGGCGCCGCGCTCATCGTGTCGGTCGTATTTCTGCCAGCGGGAATCGCTATCGGCCTGCTTGGCTTGCTTATGCTCGGCGCAGGCGTGTTCGCGCACATCATGAGCCCCTTGAGACTTGCCGACCTTCTGGACGCTGTCGTCGGGTTGTCCGGCGCGGCCATTACATTGACGTTCGCCGTCGCGATCGTCGCTGTCGTTACCGGGTTTGGCATCACGGTCCTCGTGAGTCTCTTCCGATGGTTGATGAATTGACTTCCATGTTTCTGCGTTCTGCGCGATGACTATCTCTCAGACGGCACCCCGTGGCCCTCACGCTCGCCGGGAAGCTGGAACTCCAACAACCTGTCGGGCCAGCTGACCGTTTTCACGAGCGTCGCTTCGAACTTCTCGGCGAGCGGACGATGCTCCGGCGTGCACATGAACGATACGATCGGGTCGCCGTATTCGGCGTCCGATTTGTAGCGGTAGACCGTGGTACACGGTTCACCTCTCGCCATCTTCTCGTCATCGTGCTCGATGACGACAGTACCCAGGACGAACGCTCCGGCAATCGCTGTCGGTTTCAGAAATCTCACCGCGGCGGCTCTCCTCGTGGGAACTGCGTCCAACGTCGACGCTGCCAGAACGCTAATGACCAACGCTGCTCCGATGAAAAGCTTCGACTGCATCTCACACCTCCTTCAACTTGAACCAGCATCCTTCGTTACCGGGTCACTTGGTATGACGGACGTCATACGCGGATCGTGAACTCGCGTTGGGGATGTCACGGCACGAGGCTTGCCATCGAGAAGGTGGATGAAAGTCGAATGCGTGATCGTCGGTGGAGGGATCAGTGGTCTTTCCGCAGCACACGAGCTGCACATTCGCGGAATTCCGTTCGTGCTGGTGGAGAGTGCGGCGCGCTATGGCGGCCTGATCCGCACAGACGTTGTTGGTGGCTTTGTCGTTGATGCCGGCGCCGACGCTCTGCTCACGCAGAAGCCGGCGGGCATTGCCCTGTGCCGTGAACTCGGTGTCGGGTTGTCTCCCGCCAGGGCCACGCGCGCGTTTGTCGCGCATGGTGGGCGGTTGCGCGCCCTCCCGGACGCTGGCGTGTTCGGCATTCCCACCAATTGGATGTCTTTCGCGCGGTCGCGCGCCTTTTCCACGGCGGGAAAACTCCGCATGGCGGGGGAATATTTCCTGCCACCGTCCATGCCTCCGGGCGGCGACGAGTCCATCGCGTCCTTCATCGCGCGCCGTTTCGGCAAAGAGGCGCTGCAGCGCCTCGGCGATCCACTGCTCGCCGGCATCCATGGCGGCGATGCGGAGCGGCTCTCGATGCGTGCGCTGTTTCCACGAATCGTGGATCTCGAGCGGACCGATCGCAGCGTCATTCGCGGCCTCAGACGGCTGCGGAGCGCGGCCGTGACCAGGGCCGCTGCGCCGTTCGTCTCGGTCGCAGGTGGAACGGAGACACTCGTGACGGCGCTCGTCACCTCGCTGCCAGCCTCGAGCCTGATGTCAAACGTATCGGTGCGCAAGCTCGAACAGGGAACCAAGTGGCGGGTACACCTCGCAAATGGGGCGTGCGTGGAGGCGCCTGCGGTGCTGCTCGCGACGCCGCCGCGCGTGATCGCGGGACTCGTTCGTGACGTCGATCGCGAACTGTCGACGCGGCTCGACCGCATACGCGATGTCGCGCTGGTCACCATTGCGCTCGGCTACAAGCGCGATGATGTGCGGCATCCGCTCGCAGGGAGTGGATTCGTCGTGCCGAGCCGCGAACGTGCAAGCGTGAACGCCGTGACGTGGATGTCGTCGAAATGGATCGGACGTGCTCCCGAGGACCGTGTGCTGCTTCGCGCGGCTGTCGGCGGAGCACGGGACCCGCACGCCGCATCGTTGTCGGAGGAGGATATTGTCGGACGCGTCCGCGACGATCTGCGTCGATATCTTCAGGTGTCGAGTGCACCTATATTCACGCGTGTGTACCGGATGCCGCGCGCCGGCGTGCAGCTCGAAGTGGGGCATCTGAATCTAATGAGAGAAGCCGAGGCGCGTCTCGAAGGGTTGAAGGGGCTTTTCTTGAGCGCAGCCGGACTACGCGGAGTGGGCATCGCCGATTGTGTTGGCGACGCGCGGACGCAGGCAATCGCCGCCGCCGACTATGTGCATACTTTACGCAGCAAGGAGAGGACGTATGCGAGTGCTGCTGGCTGTTGATGGGACGGTGTGTTCGGAGGCGGCCGTGCAGACGGTCATCGATCGGTTCCGACCAGGCGAGACGGACGTGAAGGTGATCCACGCTGTCGAGTGGATGCGTGAGATGCCGCTGTGCTTTCAGTACGGTGCCGGGCCTGAGGCCGGACAAGACGCGTGGGAGTCACACGAGGCCGCGGCATGCGGCGCATACGTAAGGAGCGCCAGTCCACTGTCGGCGGCGGATTAGAACGATCCGAGTCCTCGATGTGACGTGCTCCTCGTCACCGCATATGAAAGTCGATGACGAGTATCACCAGCACATCGACGGGGGTCTCGCCGCGGTAACCCGGCTTGAAGCGCCACTGCCCGGCCGCCTTGATCGCTTCCTCGTCTAATCCATGCTCATCGAGCGATCGCACGACACGAAGGTCGTACGGAGCTCCGTCAGCGCCCACGATCATCTCGAGCACCACCGTACCCTGAATCCGCCGGCGCATGGCATCCGGCGTGTAATTCGGCCGTACCTGTGAGAGCAGCGTCGGCGCGGTGACGCCGTTGCCAGGCCGGTACACGCCGCCGCCGAATCCGCCGCCCGAGCCTTCTCCGAACCCCGGTCCGGTTCCCGAGCCAATCCCCGAGCCAATTCCAGTGCCGACGCCGCCGCCCGTTCCCGGCCCCTGCGAGAAGCCGAGCGATGGTGCGGCGTCCGGCGTGCCCATGGCGTAGGTGGTGCCCGACATGAGCGGAATCGCATCGATGGCGATGCGCTGCTCTGATGGTGAGTCCACCGGAGTAGGTACGACGCGTTCCGCACGCGCGACGGGTAGTGTCATCCGATCGCGGCCGATGTTCGAGGCGCGCGACGGCGGTGCGGGCTCCCGGTTTCCGCCGCCGCCGCCTCCGCCGCCCGGTCCGGGTCGCTGCAGAAACACCATCCGCGGCACTTGCATGCGCTCCTGTGCAGCGGGCGTTGGCTCCAACTGCGCCTGTGGCGCAGGCGGCTTGACCGCGATCGAGACGAGCGCGACGGCTGCCAGCGCGTGCAACGCAACCGTGACGATGACGCTTGCGCGCGCGCTTCTTGAACGCTCTGGCAGGCGTGGCGCAGGCAACGCAATCTGCAGCGAAGCGCAGCTCATGCAACGTGCGGGAGCAACAATGCTGCCATGGCGAAATTATTCGAGTTGTGGGAAATATTCCTCCGGGGGCTACCTCACGAATGCTGCTGCGAATGCGACGAACGCCTCGACGTCGGCAAGATTGGAGGCGAGTCCAAGCGAGACGCGCACAGCCCCCGTGCTCTTGCCGTCGATGCAGAGACGGAAGTCGTCGATCGTCAGGTGTGTTTCGTGCTTGGGCTGATGGAAGCACGACGATAGCTCTGTGCCCGTGATGCCGAGCGCAATCTCGCCCCCGCCTGGATTGCAGAAGCATCCAGTGCGCAGCGAGATGCTGGCGGCGTTCGCCCGTTCCTCGACGTCCCGGTGATCGATCGCGCGGCCGTTGGCGTCATAGAAATTGAAAGTGACGGTTCCGCCGCGTCGATTGTCCGACCGTGGGCCGTAGATGCGCGCCAGGGCCACGCCGCCAGTGTGGCGGAGTGCGCTGAGGCGATCGATGAGCCACCCGGTGAGACATCGGACGCGAGTGTGGATCGTGTCGATGCCGATGTTCGACAGATACTGAAGACCAAACTCGACGGCCGGCAGAGAGAGATAATCCGGCGTGCCATCCTCAAACGCGGATGCGCCCTCGGCCAGGTAAAACCTGTCGCCTTGAACCGATGCCACCGTAATCGTGCCGCCCGCGAACCACGGCCGGCGCAGCTTCGCGAGTGCTGTTTTGCGCGCGATCAGACAGCCTACGCCGGTCGGGTAGCCGAACATCTTGTAGAAACTCTGTGAGACGAAGTCGGGTTTGTAACGGCCGAGGTCGAGGCGGTTCGTCGACGTAAACGCCGCGGCATCGAGCAACACGTCCCACCCGTGCTCCTGCGCGAGCGGAATCCAATCAAGGGGATGCTGCACGCCGGAGAAGTTGGATTGCGCGGGATAGGCGAACAGGCGTTGGCCTCCGCGGGCGCCTCGCTCGAGATGGGAGGCCAGCTCTGCGTCATCGACGCGCATGTCTGGCAGCACGATCGGGACGTAGGTGGTGGGGCAGTTCCTGGCCCGTGCGAATTCGCGTATTCCGTTCACTGAATTGTGGTTGTCAAAGGTCAGTAGGTACTCGCCGGCGACACCGAACTGAAAGGCTTCGCCGACGAGCCTCAATGCGTGTGTGGCGTTGGCAGTGAAAATTACGACATAGTCGTCCGGATCGGCGTTGAAGAACTCGAGCACCGAAAGCCGCGCCTGTTCGACATATGTAGTTGCAAGCGCGGACGCCGGATTTGCCGAGTGCGGGTTCCCGAGCAGATGGTCGCGCAACAACGCGGCGTGGCGATCGACCAGTGAGAGCGGAACAAGATTGCCCGCCGTGTAGTCGAGGTATACGTGTCCGAGTCTGTCGAGCAGCGGATACTCGCGCGCGCGAAGATCGTCCAACGCACGGGTCGTGGAGTACTGAGGATACGCGGTCGAGAACCTGGTCAGGTCGATCACGTTAGCACGGACCGTCCGACGCACGCGGACGCTCGAGGTGAGTAACGGTTAACCGCCGTGCACCAGAGAATATCCGCGCTCCTGCGCGCGATTGACGGCCACGATTCCCGCGGGCACCATGTGCGCGTTGTTCAGCAGGTTGCCAACCAGTTCCTTGTAGATGGCATCGCTGTCGGCGCCGACGGACTTCGCGACGATGCCGGCGAGGTTGCGTGTGGCCATCTGGCAGACCGCCAGGTGTACTCCTTGCCGAAGTAAATCTTCGGTCCGTGCGCGGTACACGTTGATGGTGGGTGGCTGCTTGGTCGCGGGGTCGGTAAATGCATCACGCGAGGCGAGCGGGGTGCCGTATTTAATCCACATCGCGTCCGAATAGGCAAAGGCAGTGGAATGGTGGCGGGCGACGATGACGACCGCTAGATCGTCGTTGTTCAAGCCATAGCCGGTTTTGTTTGCGGTGAAATAGTTCGACGCAAAACGCAGCGCGTCATCGAACCCGTCATGCGTCGTCGTGTCGAATACGAGACGATGCACGCCGGGAAGCCGATCGAGCCAGTCATCCTCGCTGTGGCCGCGTGGGTGCCACGGGGACGCCGCCGCCGATTGCGCGGCCGCCGGCCGATCAGTGAGAACGGTCACGCCGGCCGCCGTCGCTCCGATTCCGAGCCGTGAAAGAAACGCACGTCGTGGGTGGCGCTTATCGGCAGCCATGTGTTCCTCGCTTTCGTCAGCATGCTATGCTGCAGCCGCACAGCCGTCAACGCTGTCATGAATCTGACCTTTCGCGTCTTTCCCTCGATCGCGGTCGTGGTATGCCTCGCGTCGTGCGCTCGAACGGCGCAGCAGCCGATGCGGCCGCCAGTCCAAATGGCGGGCCCGCTGATTTCTTCCCGGACGACCATGGTCACCGCGTGGGAGTTTCCCAGGAATCCGCTGACGGATCCATCGCTGGACGACTCGCGGCTTTCGAATGAGATTCGGTCAGGCTTCAGGATCTTCACGAACACCGGCGTCGAGGCCGCGCGGTTCACGCCTGGCCGAATGACCTGTAACAACTGTCACCTCAACGGCGGCCAACGCGAAAAATCGCTGCCGCTCGTCGGCATCACGGGCATGTTTCCGGAATACAACCGCAGGTCCGGACGGCTCTTCAGCCTCGGTGACCGCATCGTCGACTGCTTCCTGCGAAGCCAGAACGCGACAGGAAGCGCGCATGAGGACGAAGAACTTCCTTCGCTGACGGACCGGGAAGTGCTTGCGCTGTCGGCCTATCTGACATGGCTGTCGAAAGGATTCGAGGCTGGCAAGAACCCTCCGTGGCGCGGGCAAAACACGATTCCTGCCGCGAAATTGATTCCGATCGCTTCGTTGCAGCCCGCAAAGGGGGAAGCAATCTTCAAGGAGCGATGCGTCACATGTCACGGGATCGATGGCCAGGGGGTGGCCATCGGGGACAAAAGGCCCGGGCCGCTATGGGGTCCCGACTCGTGGAACGACGGCGCGGGCGCCGCGCGCGTGTACACGCTCGCCGGCATCATTCGATTTTCGATGCCATACCTTGATCCCGGAAACATCACGGATGAGGACGCGCAGTATCTGGCAGCCTTCATCAATTCACAGCCGCGTCCGGCTTTTCCATTCAAGGACAAAGATTACCGCACAGAGAAACTACCGGTCGACACCGTTTACTACATGCGCGACAACCGATAGACTCCGGTTTCCAGATTTCGGTTTCTAAATTCCAGTTTCCAGTTTCTAGATTCCAGTTTTTAGATTCGATTTACCCTATGGCTTTCGGAACAGCACCAGATACAGCGACGCAGGCTCACTGCCAGGAGCCCAGGTCGTGATAGTGCGTTCGTATGTGAGAACTGCGCCCACCTCGCGCTGGACGACTTCGGGTGGCACGCCGTGTCCGAGCCGGTCGGCCGGTACGCCGGTAGGCACTTCAGTTTTTGGACGCGGCGGAAAATCAATGACTGCAATCCGTCCGCCGGGCTTCAACGCTGCCGCCAGGCTCTTTACGATCGCCGCGGGCTGCGTGAGATGGTGGTAGGCGTCGCGAATCAGAATCGCGTCGCAGCATCCGGCGGGGAGGTTGGTCGCGTCTGTCGCCGCCTCGATGACAGTGACGTTCGTCAAAGCTTCTCGTTTGACCGAATCGCGCAGCGCAGCGAGTTGAGGTGCGCCGATGTCGGTCGCATACACGCGTCCGGTCGGACCGACCACCTTGGAGAACTGCATGGTCCATGCGCCGAATCCGGCGCCAACATCGGCGACGGTCATGCCCGGTTTCAGCTCAAAGAGCTTCACCAGCTCGGGCATTTCGAGCGCCGCGGCTTTCAGCTGCCCTTCAGTCAGGGCCGTCTGCTGGGAGGCAGCCGGACCAGGCAGCAGAACGAGAAACGCGAGGGCGGCCAGAAGCAGACGCATTGCAGCTCCCCTATGCGATGGTGATCTTACGTGGATACTGCGAGTTGTCCTCCAGGAAGGTTTTCTTCGACTCCAGCTCTTCGAGCGTCGGCTGCACCCTCCCGTTGACGTCGGTGACACGCGACACCAGCGTGTGTTCGCCGGGTGTCGCGTTATTCCAGGCGTAGGTAAACAGCTTCCAGGAGTACTTCGATCGGGTGGCTTGATCGACGGTCGCCGCCTGCCACGGTCCCTCGTCGACGCGCACTTCAATGGATTTGAAGGGCGTTCCGTCATGCAGCGCGACACCGAGCACCTTGTAATTGCTGCCGTCGCGGGTGACGCGTGCGAGGAACGACTTCGGCTGCATCTGGGTGATCGCCGCTTCGGTCCATTTCACTTCGCCGTCAATCGTCTCGCCGCGCAGCGTGCGGTAGTGCCGTGCCTGAAACTTGCCGAGATACGCGTCTTCCTGTGCGTGCACGCTCGCAAGCCATTTGACGTTCGCCATGCCGTACCACCCTGGCATCAGCAGTCGCAGCGGCGATCCCTGGTGGCGGGTGAGAGGTTCGCCGTTGAGCCCCCACGCGAGGAACGCGTCTGACGCCAGCGCCTGTTCGCGCGTTAGGCTCCTGCCGTACTGCTGTTCGAGCGAGAACTTCTGCGTTCGGAACTCAATCTCTTCCGGGCCGCGATCGGCCCCGAAGAACACGAGCTCGCGCACCTGCGCTTTAAGGCCTGCGCGATCGAGGACCGCCTTCAGCGGCACGCCCGTCCATCTGCCGTTCCCTGACAGACCTTGCAAAGGCCGGCGGTTGCCCGAGCATTCGAACCCGGCGACGAGGTCCGTGCTGCCGAGCGCGCGCAGCTCGTCGAGCGACAAGGACAGCGGCCGATTCACAAGCCCGGTCACCTTCAACCGGAAGGTCGCCGGCTCGACGACGGGATGGCCGTAGTGTTGGGTCGTAAAAAAACGATCCGGGGGCGTGAACGGGCCATCGATCGTCCGGACATCGTATTGGCGGGCGTCCCCCTTGGGGGGCGGAAACGTAGGCGGCGCGTCAGTGAACGGCACGACCGTCTCGCCCTGCGCGAGCGCGGGCAGCGCCCACTCTGGTATCCCCAACATGCCCAACCCGGCGGCTGCCAAGGTTCCGCGAAGGACGTCACGTCTGGTATGGTGGTTCGGCATGGTCAATTACCCTCCGGCGACATGCTAAGCTGCGCGCGTTCCCGACGCAAGGCCGGTCCTGTGCCAAATGCTCCCGATAGACGCTGAACCAGCTGGGCCAGAGGCGGCGATTGCCTTTGAACACGTATCGCTCGCCTTCGACGACAACGTCGTTCTCGACGACGTGAGCTTTTCCGTCCCTTCCGGAAGCACGTTGTTTCTCCTTGGAGCGAGCGGCTCCGGGAAATCCGTGCTGTTGAAACTGACTCTCGGCCTGTTGAGGCCCGATGCGGGCGTGATCCGGGTCAGGGGGCAGCGCATCGACGACATGTCGGAACAGGAGATGTTGAAGGTTCGCGGCGATATCGGCATGCTCTTCCAGGAAACGGCCCTCTTCGACTCGCTCACCGTGGCCGACAACGTCGGCTATCGGCTGCTCGAGGAGATGGGGATGCCCTATGAAGAGGTTCGCCGACGCAGTCAGGAGGTGCTCGGGTTTGTCGGCCTGGCGCAATACATGGACCGCATGCCCTCGGAACTGTCGGGAGGACAGCGGCGCCGGGTCGCGATTGCGCGCGCATTTGCCTCAAGACCGCGCCACCTGCTCATCGACGATCCGACCTCGGGCCTCGATCCGATTACGTCCAAGACCATCGACAACGAGATCGTCAAGTTCAGGGACCTCGAGCATGTCACGTCGATTGTGGTGACTCATCAGTTGCAGGATGTGTCCTACATCGCATCGCACAACGCTGTCGCGCGGGACGGCGTCGTGACCATCGTCCAGGCCGAACAGGGGCAAACAGACGAAGCGCAGTTCATAATGCTGGCGGACGCGAAAATCCATTTCGCGGGCAATTTTGCCGAGCTTCGCGCGGCCACGGATCCGTATCTGAAGAAGTTTCAGTCCTGACTACTCCCGCCGGGTCACCGCAACGCCGTCCTCGACTGTGTCGCCCGGGTGGACGATGACCGCGTCGCTTTCGGTAGCCCCGGCGACCACCTCAGCTTCGATGGCGTTCCGCTGGCCGATTCGGATGATCGTCTGCGCGGCTTTTCCATCCCGGACGACAAATGCGGCCCAGTCGTTGCCGACTCGGAAGAGCGCGCTGGTCGGAATCCTCAGCACCTTGTTGTCCTCCCAGATAACGATGCTGACCTCGACACGATAGCGATCGCCCAGCTTCTTTGCGTCGTGAACGTCTTCGAAATCGATCAGGACATTCACGCGCTGCTCCTCGACACCCAGAGCGGAAATCTTGGTGAAGCCGGCGGGCTCGACGAGTCGCACGCGCCCGCGCAGCGACGCGTCGCCGCCCCAGCCGCTGAGATCCACGGCCATCCTGGCCTGCACTTTGACAGCGTCGGTGGAAAGCAGGTCCGCGACCACCTCGAGCTGCTCGGGGTTGCCCACCTCGATAAGGGGCGTGCCGGATGCGACGAGCGCTTCGCTCTCCTGCAGCACGCGCAGCACGATGCCGTCGACGGGGGATCGCAGAGTGAATGCCCCGGACGTTCCTGCGGACGGGTTGACGACCTGTTGCAGAAGCGCGCGCGCCGCTTCGAGCTCGTGCTCGGCCGCCTGCAGCGCCAGCTCTGCCGTCTTGACCTGCGCTTCCTTCGTGCGCACATCCAGTTCGACCGCCGCCAGCCTCTCGTCGGTGATGCCGCCGAACTTCGCGACTTCGCGCTGCCGGGCGAGCTCGCTCCGACTGAACGCCACTTCATCGTGCGTGTGCTGCAGGGCCACGCGAGCCCGATCGCGCGCGGCCTGTGCTGCCTTCATCCGGGCGTCAGTCTCGGCACGCGTGCGGGTGTCGAGCAGCGTCGGCGTCGCTGGTAAGAAGGTCGCGAGCACCGTGCGGCGCGAAACAGTGTCTCCAGATTCGAGCTCGACGCGCTGGAGGCGGCCGGCAACCGGGGCCGAGACGACATACCGCTCGCGCACGCGCGTCATGCCTTCTTCATCGATGGTGACGCGCAGGCTTCCACGCTGCAGAGCCGCCATGTCCACAGGGACCGGCTGCGGACGAAACGACCACGCAATGGCAGCGACGACCAGCACAACGAGTCCCCAAAGAATCAGCCGGCCCGGACGAATGGTCATTACCTACTCCCGTGTTTTCAGCACTGCTACGAGGTCGAGCCGGTCGAGCTGCCGGCGGACAACCAGTCCGGAGATCACCGCCGCGGCGATTGTCACCGCCGTCGCCAAAGCGAACGTTCGTGCCGAGACCACCAGCGGAAAGCGATACAGCTCGGTATCGAAGCCCAGCACGACAAGTGCGGCCAGCGCATAGCCAAGTACCAACCCCGCGGGCACAGCCATCACCAGAATCATCGCCAGCTCGCCGAGCAGAATTTGCGAAATTTCTGCCCGCGTGAAGCCCAGCACGCGAAGGCTGGCCAGTTCGCGGCTGCGCTCCGACAGCGAAATGCGCGCGGCGTTGTACACGACCCCGAAAGCAATTACCCCGGAGAAAAGCACGTTGAAAAAGATCATCACGTTGAGGTTCTGCGCAAGCGTGTCACGGAAGTTATCAATTGCCGCGCGTTTGGAGCTGACGCCCGCGACGGCCGGTGTCGCCTTGAGGCGGCGGTACAGATCGCGTGAATCGCCCTTGTCTGTGAGGATGACCGCCCCCGAGATCGTCGGGCCCTCTCTCAGAAAACGCCGCAATGCGGCGATCTCCATATACGCCGACGTCCCCATGTATTCGTCGACGGTTGCCGCAATGTTGACGGTGCGTACGGGTCGGTATCCTTCGAGAAGCTCCACCTGCAGGTCTTCGCCCGCCGAGACGCCCAGCACTTCGGCAAGCTTAGCCGACAGCACGAGGCCATCCGGGGGGAGCGGTATCGACGCATGCGACGTATCGACAACCCGGTGCAGGCGCGAACGTTCGTCGAGACCGGTGATGATCTCCTCGCGCGTGCGATGACCGGCTCGCAGGCGAGCCGGCACCATGCGAACGGGCTCGACGGCCAGCACTCCCGGTAGATGCGCCAGCTCGTGCAGCGCCCGCGCCGACCGCGGCTCGACGAAAGTAACGGTATAGTCCTGCCGCTGCGCGACATTGAATTGCATGTCGAGCAGCACTTCGATGGCGTCGAGCGAAAACATGCCGACGATCAGCATGGCGACCGCAAAGGCAACGCCCAGGGCCGATAGCCCCGCCCGCACGGGTTGCCGCTGCAGGTTGCGCAAGATCATCTTCACAGGCGGCGGAGTCAGCCTGCGCGGAACGAGGCGGTCGAGCCAACCGATGACATGTCGGGCTGGTGGTTCCGGCCGCATGGCTTCGGCAGGTGGAAGCCGCAGAGCGCGCATTACTGCGCCAGCCGCGCCCAGCCCGCCCGCCGACAAACTGATGAGCACGCCCTCGATGATGGTGGCCGGCGCAGGCAGGTACCTGAACGTCGGGAAGCCGAAGTAATCGTTGTAGAGCGTCGTCATTGCGCTTCCGAGCCAGACGCCTCCCGCGCCGCCGAGCACGGCACCGGTCAGCGCGATTGCAAGGGCCCACGAAACGTAGTGCACGCCGATCTCGCGGTTGGTGTAGCCCAGCGCCTTCAGCGCGGCGATCTGCTCGCGCTGCACCGCGATGAGCCGCGTGAGGACGATGTTCAAGAGGAACGCCGAGACTCCGAGAAAGATCGCCGGGATGAAGAAGCCCATCGTCTGAAGTTGGGTGAGCTCGTTCTCTATGAACCAGTTCGATAGTTGATTCGCCCGTGACACGGCTCCGAGGCTGCCGTACTGCGCAAGGACGCGATCGATCGCTGCAATCACTTCGGGCTCGGATGCTCCCCGCATCAACGCGAACGATGCGTCGTTGAACGCGCCTTCCATGTTGAACGCGGCGGCAAGCGAGTCCCGGCCCATCCAGAAAATGCCGAATCGCCTGTTGTCGGGCATGATTTCGCCCGGACGAATCGAGTACACATATTCCGGCGACAGTGCTATCCCGACAATGCGAAGCTGCCGCCGGCGCCCGTTGATGGTGGCGGCCACGCTGGCGCCGGGCAGGAAATCATGCGCGAGGGCGAAACCTTCACTCGCGAGGACTTCGTCAGGGGCTTCCGGGCGCCGGCCGCGGCGCAGGAAGGGCTCGTTCAGGATGGCCTGCTCGCGCGCGGGAATCGAGATGAGTCGTCCGGTTGCCGGCTCGAGCAAATCTGGAAGGTCGAGCGCGACGTCCATGACGATTCGTGGAGTGACCTGGGCCACCCCTGGTATCGCGGCGAGGTCCCTGGCGACGAATAGCGGCGCGCGCTTGACCGTGACGAATACGTCGGCGAAGCGGAAGCGATCGTAATAGGTCTGCTGCGCGAGCCGGAGCGAGTCGAACGTGCTGAAGTAGCCGACGAACATCGCGACGCCGGCAGCAACCACCAGGCTGATGGCCAGACCCTGGCTTCGCGTGTGCCAGACATCGCGCACCAGTTTCCGTGACAACGCCCGCATTACCATCGCAGCTCCTGCGGCGGCGTTTTTGTCGCGTTTCGTTGTTCCGACACTATGCGGCCGTCGGCCAGCGACACCACGCGGTCAGCCATTGCAGCGACGGCGGAGTTGTGCGTGATGACAGCAGTCGTTGTCCCGAGCTCTCTGTTGATGCGATCGATGGCGTCGAGCACGATGATGCCGGTCGAAATGTCGAGGGCCCCGGTAGGCTCATCGCACAGCAGCACATCGGGCCGTTTGGCAATGGCTCGGGCGATGGCGATGCGCTGCTGCTCGCCGCCCGACAGTTGAGAAGGAAAGTGGTCGACTCGCTCGCCCAATCCGACGATGCGGAGCGCCTCGGCGGCAGGCAGGGGCCGGGTGGCGATGTCGGTGACGAGTTCGACGTTTTCGCGTGCCGTCAAGCTGGGGATGAGGTTGTAGAACTGAAATACGAAACCGACATGCTCGCGGCGGTACATCGTCAGCGCACGCTCGTCGGCTGCAGTGAGATCGTGATCGCGGTAGCGGACGGTTCCAGACGAGGGCACGTCGAGGCCCCCGAGAATGTTCAGGAGAGTCGATTTCCCGCTGCCGGACGGTCCGAGTATGACGACGAACTCCGATTGAAACAGGTCGAGGTCCACGCCTCGGAGAGCGTGAACCTCTACTTCGCCCATGTGATAAACCTTCGTCAGGCCGCGTGCTTCGAAGACCGGTAGAGGGGGAGCCATAGACGATCGCACGCCTTGTTATACCCGGGACCCGCCTTCAGGAGAGCATTGACGCCCGACCCCATCGGCGCCCACTCCTATGCCCCGGCAGAAGTCGCCGTCTGACGCACCGCCCGCGTGACGTCCTCTCGACGGCGGGCGTCTAGGCGATTCGTCTCCGGGACTCGCCTGACGAGGGTGAGAGAGCGGAGTAGAGCGCCTCCCGGAGCGCGACGTCCCGCGGATCTCCGCTAAGCCTCGTTCCCATCCCGTTCGTGACATACGCGTAGCCGACTCCAGCAGCCGGGTCGGCGAAACCAAAAGCCCCCCCCGCACCGGGCGACCCGAAGGAGCTCGGGCTCCCGAAGGGCATGGCCGCGCTCGGCTTCATGAAGCCGAGCGAGAACTGAACGCCATAGGTCTTCATGCATTCGTCGTAGAACCCATTCGTCGGAGGAATCGCCGGAGCGGCCAGTAGCTCGAGGGTATCAGTGCGCAGTCCCAAGTCGCGGCCGCCGGTGGCGAACACGCTGTAGGCGCCGGCAATCGCCCTGGCGGTGCCGACTGCGCCGCCAGAGGGTATTTCGAGGTTGCGAGCGTAAATGTGCTGCTCATCATGAGGCAGCTCGGAACCCCTGAGCGCCCGGGAGATCTTTGAACGTCGATTCATTGCGTCGAGCGCCAGTCGAGGCGGGAAGCCGTGAATCATCTCGACCAGCGTCGGGCGTGTCATCGAAGCCAGTCGCGCGTTCGGCACGGCTTCGGGTAATCGGAGATAGACATCCAACCCGAGCGGGTTGGCGATCTCATCCTGGAAGAATTGTCCAAGGCTGCGATGCCGTGGATCGACTCGCCGCAGCAGCTCGCTTTCGTAGAACCCAAGGGTAATCCCGTGATACCCCTGACGCATACCCGGTTTCCATGCAGGTTTCTGACGGGCGAGCACGACGGCGAGACGGTCGAAGTCGGTGACAAGCGCACGATCCAGCGGCTCGTCGAGTGCGTACAGCCCTGCTTGATGTGCCAGAAGTTGACGGACCGTGATTCGCTCTTTGCCTTGCTGCGCGAATTCCGGCCAGTAGGCGCAGACCCGCTCCTCGTAGTCGAGCCAGCCGCGCGAGTGCGCAATGGCGAGCGTCATCGCTGCCAACCCCTTGGTTGCCGAGTACACGATCACCATCGTGTCCTCTTGCCACGGCTCACCCGTCGCTTTGTTCCGAATGCCACCCCAAATGTCGACGACCTTCTCTCCCCGATGATAGGCGGCGCAGGCGCCGCCGAGTTCCCCGCGGCGATCGAAGTTCTCGGCGAACGTCGAGACGACAGGTTCGAACCCTGCATGCACGTGTCCCTTGATTGATTCGTGCTTCATGGCATCTCCTCCAACGCTCATCGCATATCTCAGGCTTTGACGCGATTCGCCGGGTTGTCGAAGAGGGCAACGCGCGGTGCGTGCGTCCGAAGGGAGGCGATGCAAGTCACCTGCCCGGAGAGACCGCGTCAAAACACTAACCACGAGACGCGAAACACGAGATTAGAAGTCGAGTGATGGTCTGGCGTGAGGCAATTTTCCGCAGCGACGGGGGAATAGTGCCGAAGTCCGCGTCCTTGCCACACGATGTGATCGGAATCGGGCCGATTTGTCACACCCTCGAGCGGTACAACCCTTGCGACATCCCCGTGCCGAGAGACATCATGGAACAGCCGGTGCGAGAGAATTTGCGCGAGTGGGTTCTCCGTCGTCCAGTCGGAGTACGCCGAGATGCCGGGCCTGCACCTGTCGAAGCGGCAGACGGCGTCTACATCAGGGCCGACGTCGGTTGTTGATCGCGCTATCTGACCTGACGACGGCGGGTCACGTGCAGATGGCAGCGCACGCAGCTGGCCGTCAGCGCGATTTGCGCGTTGCCGACCGACTCGAGATCACGCTTCGCGCTTGCCTCGATGAGATCCTGGAGCGCCCGCGAAAACGCGTCGCTCTGGCGCAGGTACTCCGGCTCGGTGAGCGCGGCGCCCCAAGCTGGGTCACGTACGACCAGCGCCAGCGCGCGGCTCTCACTATCGAGGACGGTCCAGTTGCTGGTGACGACGGCGCCGAGAATGGCCTGCGAATGCCCAAGCTTGGCCTGCATGATGCGGCTCAGCTGTTTCGCGCCTTGAGCAGAGTTGGCGCTACCGCGATCTGCCGACGCGAAGAGCGTCAGGCCGACGATTATGCTCGCGCAGAGAACGACCCGAATATGCGTCTTCATACTTGCCTCCGTGCGACGCGCCGCAGCCACGCCTTGTCGCTTGGCAGCGCGAGAACTGGCGTGTTGGCCTTGCACAGCACCTCGTAGCTGATGGAGCCCTGTCGGGGCCCGAATAGCCCCTGTCCCCGCCGTCGCGTCATGACAACGAGGCCGACACGCTTACCGGCGACGATTTTCACAATTTCTTCAGCCGGTTTTCCGATTTCCACGCGCACGCCTGACACGACTCCCGCGAGCTCGTCTCGCACCTGTGTCAACCGCACCAGCGCGCGGCGCTGGCGTTGGGCGTTGCGCCGCTCGCTATCCACCTCGAGCCACGGGGGGGTACTGACCTTCTCGAGGACGTGCACCAGCTCGAGCCTCGTGCCGAGTTCGCGCGCGGCCACGCCGGCGGCGAGCGCCCCGGCGCGATCCCGCGGCCCGATATCGACTGGCGCAACCACCAGCTGGCCGGGCCAGTCCTTGGCCGGATCGCGCCTGCGACCGCTGACCGGCGGAGTGGCGAGCACGGGCAGGGGCGAACTGCGCAGAATGCGTTGCGTCGTCGAGCCGAACAGCAATTTGTTGGCGCCGGTATAGCCGCGCGCGCCCATCACGATCGTGTCACAGCCGAAGCGCTCGGCTGTCCGTGCGATTTCCTCGTGGGGCTGCCCAACGGCGATGTCGAGGGTCACGGACTCCGCCGACATCCCGCAAGCTGCAACGGCACGGTCTACGAGATGGCGCAGCTCCTTCCGCGCTTTGTCAGCCAGCGTCTTCTTGTCGTATTTGACGGCTGCCGCTGCGGCCAGGAGCGGATCTTCGACGAAGAGGACGACAAGGCGTCCATTGCTGCGCGAAGCGAGAAGCGAAGCATACGAAAGCGCCTGGCGCGAATGGTCGGAGAAATCGACCGGGCACAGGATAGTCTGGAAGAGTCTGGTGTCGGCCATAGACGACTACTTTAGTGCAAGCGCCGCGCCGCGAACGAGCGAGTTATTGCGGCGAAAATGAGCCAGAAGCGGGCGCGGGTGCGAGTTTTGTCGCGATAGGGAAATGTTCCTCATGAGCCACTGGCATGCCCGCTCGGCCGACGAGACGCTGCGGCATCTTTCATCACGTCGCACCGGCCTCAACGAAGAGGAAGCCAGGATAGCGCTCGAGCGAGCAGGTCCCAACCGCCTCGAGCCGCCAGAGCCGATTTCGGCGCTTCACATTCTTCACGATCAATTCAAGAGCGTCGTTGTGTACTTGTTGATCGCGGCCGCCGGTATTTCGTTCGCCCTCGGCGACCGCGTGGAATCCATTGCGATTGCGGCCGTCCTGGCCATCAACACCGCCATTGGTTTCATCACCGAGCTTCGGGCGCGCCGCGCCATGGAGGCACTTCTTCAATTCGACGTCTCAAAGGCGACGGTCGTCCGATCGGGGCAGCTTCGGACGATCGACGCGGCGACGATCGTTCCAGGCGACATCGTGCAACTCGACATCGGCCGGCTGGTGCCGGCGGATGCCCGTTTGATCGAGACGACAGATCTTCGAACGGACGAAGCCGCGCTCACGGGCGAGTCTTTTCCTGTTTTGAAGCGCGCCGAGGAGCAACTCGAGGAAGGCACGCCTCTCGCCGACCGTACGAACATGGTCTACAAGGGCACGACCGTGTCGGAGGGAACGGCGGTCGCCGTAGTCACCGACACCGGCGGGGAGACCGAGATCGGGCGTATTGGTACGCTCGTTGGTACCATCGAGGAAGCTCGCACACCGCTGGAACGTCATCTCGATCAGTTGGGCAGGCGGCTCGTGTGGCTGGCGCTCGGCATCGCCGCATTGGTGGCGGCGCTCGGCGCGTGGCAAGGCGCGCCTCTGGGGCTGGTCATCGAAATGGGCATCGCGCTAGCCGTCGCCGCTGTGCCCGAAGCGCTTCCCGCTGTCGCAACGATTGCCCTGGCGGTCGGCGTACACCGGATGGCGCGGCGCCATGCGCTTGTTCGGCGTCTGCCGGCGGTCGAGTCGCTCGGCTCGGCGACGGTCGTGTGCACGGATAAGACGCGCACGTTGACGTCCGGGCGCATGACGCTCGTGCGGGTGTGGACAGCGGGCCACGATGCCGCGTTGCGCGGCGACCACGGTGCACTCGACGCACGAGTCACTGCGGCCCTCGAGGTCGGAGCGATGGCGAGCCGACCGCAGCCCCGCGTCGAAGGACACCCGCAGACCCACGGCGATCCCGTCGAGGTCGCGTTATTGACGGCCGCCGAAAAGGCAGGCATCGATCGAGCGGCGCTCGTCGGTGAACGCCCCCAGGAAGGGATGGTGCCCTTTTCGAGTCAACGGAAGTTCATGGCGTCGTTTCATCGCCATCCTTCCGGGTTGATCGCGTATGTGAAGGGGGCGCCTCGCAGAGTTCTCGAGATGAGCGCCTCGATTGCGATGGAGAACGGCTCGGAGCCTCTCGACGAGATCGCGCGGGGGCGCGTGCTGGAGGCAAACGACGCGATGGCCAGCCAGGGACTTCGCGTTCTCAGCCTCGCGACCGGGCCGGTTGCGAACGCCGCCGAGTCTGCGGTCGAGCGGCTCACCTTCGTCGGCCTGGTCGGGTTTGCCGATCCGCCAGCCGACGGTGTCAAGGAGGCGATAACACGGCTGCGCGCGGCGGGTCTTCGAACCGTGATGCTCACCGGCGATCAGCGCGCGACGGCGACCGCCATCGGCCGCGAGCTGAA
This sequence comes from Vicinamibacterales bacterium, assembly GCA_963784045.1. Classification (GTDB taxonomy): domain Bacteria; phylum Acidobacteriota; class Vicinamibacteria; order Vicinamibacterales; family JAMQPK01; genus JAMQPK01. The sequence continues at coordinate 45,642 of CAWAPZ010000017.1, read as the reverse complement.
CCTGGTGACCGAAGGACAGTCGATCGTCGACGGGCGCGAGCTCGATTCGCTCTCAGACGACGAGCTGGGCAGCCGGCTGTTGAATGTGGCCGTGTTCAGCCGTATCACGCCGGAGCACAAGCTGCGACTCGTGGCGGCGTTTCAGGCCCGGGGCGATATCGTCGCCATGCTCGGTGATGGCGTGAACGACGCGCCTGCGCTGCGGAAAGCGGACATCGGAGTGGCGATGGGCATTCGCGGCACGGACGTCGCGAAGGAAGCCGCGGCAATCGTCCTGCAGGACGACCGGTTCGACACGATTGCGGCCGCCGTCGAGGAAGGCCGGATCATCTTCGATAACGTCGGCAAGTTCGTCTTCTACCTGTTCTCTTGTAATGTCGCGGAAGTGCTCGTTCTGCTGTGCGCAGCGCTTGCAGGGCTCCCCATGCCGCTGCTGCCGCTGCAGATACTGTGGCTGAACATGGTGACGGACACGTTTCCCGCGCTTGCGCTGGCACTGGAGCCGGGCGATGCGAACGTAATGGAACGCGCGCCGCGCAATCCCCAGGAGACGCTCCTCTCGCGCGCCTTCCTGATGAAGGTGGCGTTGTATGGGTCGTTGATTACCGCCGCAACCCTTGCGGCATATGCGCTTCAGCTCGATGGTTCAGTCAGGCGGGCTCAGACGGTCGCCTTCATGACGCTGGCGTTCGCGCAGCTTTTTCACCTCGCCAACGCGCGCAGCGACGAAGCGCTCGCCGGCCGGACCCATGTGTCGAATCCGTATGCCGTCGGAGGCCTGCTGCTCTCGATTGTGCTGCAATTGCTCGCGATGTATGTGACGCCCCTGGCTCGCGTGCTGGGCGTTGAAACTCTGGACGCCAGGGGCTGGTTCGTCGTGCTCTCATTTGCGGTGATCCCGGCAGTATTCGGCCAGGCGATGAAATTAGGCCGGCGGCGCCCGCTTTAATCGCCAACGCGCTCGATTTCGAGCGTGCAGTCCTTTAGCAGCGCGACGATCGCGGCGACCGCAGCCAGCACCGGCGCGATAACGGCGCCCACGACTCCTGCCGTGAGCGGAAACTCGGCGACGGTGCGTCCCTGATGGGTCACGACGACACGCCGGACGTTACCTTCGTGGACGAGAGCTCGCAGCTTCTCGACGACGGTGTTCGCGTCAGCCTTGACCGATTCCCATGTGCATGTCGACATTGCAGAGAATCCTTTCTTGTGAACCTCAGCGCAGCGGTGGAGAAAAAAACATACCGATAGCCATGGCGAAGCCGAGCGACAGCACAAAGCCGAAGGCGCACACCGCAAATGCGCGCGCGGTGCTGGCGTAGTCGAGCGCCTGACGCACAGCGACGATCATCGCTATCAGCATCCAGATAGCCGTGACGGCGAACACGACGGTCGTCGTGCCGGGAATGACACCCGCAATGCGAAGAATGCCAGGTGCCGTCGCGAATCCAATGGTCCGGAGCAGCTGCCCGAGATCCGCCTGCGTGCGCGGTGCGGGGAAAATGCGAGCCCCGATCTGGAGTGTCAGCAACGCCCAGATTCCCCACATCGCGAACGCAAGCAGACTGATGCTGACGAGAGATGTGACATGCGCGTTCGCCAGGCCGAGAGCTCCTACTCCGGCGGCGAGACTCGACAGCGCAACCACCCCCATCGCCTGCATCGTTGCCGCACGATCGGCTTCGACTTCCTCATACACTGCCGGCTTCAATAGCGCGGCGCCGATCATTCGATTGACAAACGTCGTCATTTCTCAGCCCATCTCGCGGAAGTAGTCGGGTGGTCTCCCGGCGAAAGACACGTGAGCAAGTTGGGGACCAAACGAGACCCTCAAAATTCAGCGCTTGTTGCCAGTGTCGCGGCGTGTTTCGGATGATATCGCGTAAAATTCCGCATCGTTGACGTGATTGTGCGCGGCGATATAGACCATGGCTGGAGCCGTCAGCGTCGCAGCCAACACGAGAATCCAGAGGCGCCCCGCGAGCAGGTTGTAGTCGGCCAGCAGCGCTGTCCATGACGTGCCCAAAATATAATGGCCGGCTCCGAACTCGAATGCCAGCGTCATCGCGAGCCACATCCAACCAACCCGCCACGCGTCGCTCGTCGACACCGGCCGGACCCACGGGAGCGAAATCCACGTCACGAGCACAATCACGGATGCGAGAGTGAAACAGCTGACAGCGCGAGCGCCGAGATCTCCCAGGCGCGGGGTCAGCACCACGTCCCGAAATGCGCCATTGAAGATGGCCATGAGCATGATGCCAAACCAGACAGCTCCGCCACGAGCCAGCATGCTACACCTCCGGACGTCTTTCGGCGTGCGCGAACAGCAGTCCCGTCGCCGTCGATGTTGCGGCCGCCAGGCCGCTCCAGAGCGGAACCTCACCGGGCCAATCCGCGAGATCTCGAGCGACGAAAACAATCGAGTTGATCGAAAGCACAAGCAAGTACAGCGAGCATTGCACGCCCGCAATCGCCGCGATGACTGCCGTCGTCAATTGGGCCGCCTTCATGGCGCCCTCCAACGCTGATGTCGAACTCATATCTGCTGAAAAAGGCAATTCGCCTGTCATCGCAGCGAGAACGTCACCGTGACGACCAGAATGAACGGTTCCGGTTTGCCGTTCAGGACGAGCGGCTGATACCGCCATTGCCTGACAGCCTTGACTGCCGCCTGGTCGAGCACCGGGAGCGACCGCAGCACGCTGACAGCGGTCACGGCGCCGGCTTTGTCGACCGTTGCCTCGAGAATCACGGTGCCGCTGATCTTCCCCGAGACGGCGACGCCAGGATAGTCGGGCTCGACGCGGCTGATTAGCGCCGGCGCCTGGATTTCGCCGCCGACGCGTCTGGGTTTCGCGGGTGCTGGTGGTGGTGGTGGCGGCGGGGCTTCGTTGACCATGCCGCCGATGAGGCCGTCCAGCACACCCCCGGGGACACCGCCTTCGACGCCCCCCACCACACCGCCCTCGTCGCCCAGGTCGATGCCGCTTTCCGGTTGGATCCCGACAGGGATCTCAGAGGGCACAGTAAATGTCGGCCCTGTGGTCGGAGCTGGCTTCGACACCTGAGCGGCTTTCGCGGCTTTGGCTGCGGTCGGCGGTGGGGGAGGCGGAGGCAAAGGCACCGGCGCCGCGGCGACAAACGCCATCATCGACGGCACCTCAGGCAGCTTGTCAGTTGCGGAGAACAGGACGACCCACGCCACGCTGCCGAGCGCCACGGCATGCGTGGCAACCGACAGCACGGTTGCAGATGCATGCTTGTCGCGGAATGGCCTTTCGATCGTTTCGGTTGTGAGGTCGAACATGAGGCGCTCCGTAGTGCGTCGGGCGCGCGAATCGTTCTGAGCTGTCGAGCGGTTTCCTGGCGCTGCCCCGCACACTCGCGGAGAAGGCAAGTGGCATGCCGACAGAAAGCAACGCAAATCAATTGAAATGAGCGAGGTAGCGCAATTCTGTGCTGAGATTTTCGAAGAGTGGGAGATTTTCCCGAACCTGAACGCGGCGAGCGCAATCGCTGACGCAGCGACGACGAACCGGCGCCGGGGGCGTCCTGGCCTTCGTATTGCTGGCAGTAACCCTATGGAAGAGCAACCCAGCAATCTCACTATGCATCGAGCGGCCGGAAGTGTCTGGGATCGTCAAGATTTCGAACACTCGCGTGCTCGTACGATAGGCATGCTCGGGTTCGTCCTCATCGCGGCCGGCACTGCGCTGGTCGGCATCGCATACAACACGGAGCTCGCTGTTCTCCGATGTCGAGCCGGGGCAGTTCTGCCCAAGCGATCGGCGAAGCTCGATCAGGTCAACAAAGCGGCCGACGAGTCTTTCCCGGCAAGCGATCCACCGGCATGGACGGCCGCGGTAGGCAAGGCCTCGCAACCGTAACGATCCGGCCGCAGAGTACACTTGTCCGATGGCCCCGCCGACTCCTGGAGAGTTGTCGTTCCGTTGAGTCCGGCGGCCGATTCATCCCCTAAGCAGCTTCGACGCGCGTATTGGGCCTGGTTAGCGGTATGCGTATCGTGGGGCACCACGTTTCTGGCGACCCGCGTCGCCATCGAGAGCATCCCGCCGTTCGCGATGGCGGGTCCGCGGCACCTGATCGCGGGTGTTGTGATCGCGGCGGTTCTCCGGTTGCGCGGCGTCTCGCTGCCGTCGCGCGAATCGTGGGGCGGCCATGCCCTGCTCGGATTACTGATGATCGGCTTCGGAAACGGTTGCCTTGTGTGGGCGCAGCAGTTCGTGCCGAGCGGGGTGGCTGCCGTTCTGGTGTCAGTGATTCCATTCTGGATGATCGGCGTCGAGGCGTTCATGCCCCACGGCGAGCCGATTCGCAAACGCCAGGTGTTGGGACTGCTTCTGGGCTTCGGTGGCATCGTTCTCCTCACGAGCTCGAGTATGAATGGCGCGGCGCCCACGCGCCAAGTTGTGCTCGGGGTCATCATGACGCAGCTTTCATGTCTCGGGTGGGCGGTCGGTTCCGCGTACGCGAAACGTCACAAGCGCGAAGAGAATCTATTTGCGGCCACGGCGGTGCAGATCATGTTCGGTGGCGCGACCCTGATGGTCGTGGCAACCGTAACGGGTGAATGGGCGTCGGTCGCTCCGACCTCACGCAGCCTCTTCGCCGTGTTGTATCTCGTGGTTGTCGGCACGTTCGTGGGCTATGTCTGCTATGTCTACGCCTTGAAACACCTGCCCGTGTCGATCGTGTCGCTCTATGCCTATGTCAATCCCGTCATTGCCGTCATTCTCGGGTCGCTGTTGCTCAAGGAGCGGTTCACGCCGCGGATGGCGATTGCGATTGCGGTTATTTTCGTCGCGATGCTGATTGTGCGGAGCGTTGATACATCGCGTAGTTCGTGAGCACCTGCCTGACGTAGGCGCGCGTCTGCTGATACGGAATGCTGTCGATGAAAAGCTCTTCCGGCAATCCCTTCGTCGCATTCCACCAGATTTGTACTCGCTCCTTGTCGGCGTTGTACGACGCGACGGTCGGCGCGAGGGCGCCTTTGTAGAGACCGAGGAGGCCTGCGAGCAGCTTCGCGGCCAGCTCTGCGCTGACCGCGGGCTCGACCAGACGATCCATCGCGGCCGGATTAGTGAATGCCGGATCAAGTTCAGCCGCCGTGTACGGCATTACCTGGAAGAGACCAACGGCGCCAACCGGCGATCGCGCCATCCGATCGAAGTGGGATTCCTGACGGGCCAGACCGATCATCAGCAGCGGGTCGACGTCGTGGCGTGTAGCTGCTGCGGACACGTCGTTCCAGTACGCGCGCGGGTAGGCGAGCGCCCAGAAGTCGTCGGGTAGATTGGTGGCCGGCCTTTGCAGGTACGGCCCAAAATAAGACGACATCAACGTCGCAGACGACGAATAATCGCCGGCGGCTTCGCACGCCCGCGCCGCAAGCAGCGCCACGGCGTCGTCTCTGCGCAGCGTGGCATTCAGCCGCCGGGCATGGACTGCCGCATCCTGCAGCATTCCCGCGCGAGAGAGAAGCGCCGCCGCCTGATAGTCGGGATGGGCCTTGACCGCATCACCGAGCGTGAGCTCGGGAAACATCAGCGATGCAGGCGGCAACGGCGTGCCGCTGCGTGCCGCCGCGCGCATCCCGTAGTAGGTATACGGCTGGAGCCTCGCGAGTGACGCCCATTCGGCGCGGGCCGCGGATTTCGCACCTACCGCGTTTTGCGCGTACGCGAGCCAGAACGACGTCGCACGCTGGGTTTCGGAATCGGGCTTCAGGCGCAGCACCTGCTGAAGCTCCTTGGCCGCGCGCGCCGCGTTGCCGGTGCGAAGAGAAGCGATCGCTGTTCGCCACAACACGTCGACACGTCCGCCGCGTGTCAGCGTCATCTTGTAGAGAGCGGCGTAGACCTCGAGCGCCTTCACCGGCTGCCCAATGCTCACCAGGTACTCGGCGAGCAGTCGAGCGGCGCCTTGCCGATCGCTAAGAGTGCTGCCGGCGATATCTCCGCCCATGATTGCGCGGCCGCGTTTTTCCACGTCCGCCGACAGGCCCTCGCGTACGTCGAGCCGAAAGAGGGTGATGAAGACATTCGCCGTTTCGAGGCTGCCCGGATGCTGTTTCAGGAACGCGAGCGCGCGGGAGCGCGCTTCCTCGTTCGCACGCAGAGAGTAGAGATGCTGAACGATGCCCGACTCGATCTCTTCGCGGCGCGGTGAGGTCGGGAAGTTCTTGAGCCGCTCGTCCTGCATGTCGACGGCCCGGCGAAAAGCGGCCACCCCAGCCAGGCGATCCACGATCGAGTCGTAGTCTGACTCGGTTAGTGGCTCGGTGTCGCCGAGCTGCAGCCACAGGCGCCGCGCTTCACGATCGGCGACCTCGAACGCCGCCGCGCCGCGAAATGTGAGCTGCAGTTCGCGGTAGGTCTCGAGCGCCTCGCGGGCCATGCCCTGCTTCTCGAGCGTGGCGGCGAGTCCGATCGCGGCCTCGTCGGCCGCTGACGATCGGCCGGCCGCCTCGCGCGCACGGCGATACTGCCGGTTCGCGCATTCGAGGGACGCTGATGCGCGGCACGAATCGGCTGCGCGAAGAAGCAGTTCAGCCGGTGCGGCGGAGCCCAGCTCGGACAGCCCCTTCAGCGCCGGCTCGATGTCGCCCGCAGCAATCCAGGCACGAATCGATTCCCGCGTCGCAAGGCTCGCAATCACCGGCTCGCGCGTTCCGATGACCTGCCAGGCCGCAGCGCTTTCGCGGTAGTTGCCGGCTGCAGAGAGAGCACGCGCGCGCTGAATCAGCGCTTCGCTCTCGGAGGGCGTCGCAGCCGACGCCGGCAGCCGTGGCTCCTGCGCCTGTGCCTCGATGGCACCGATGGTGAGTGCGAGCAGCAGGGTGCCGAGGGCTCTCATACCTTCGCGGTCAGCTCGTCATAGGCCGCTTGAATAGTGCCCTCGGGATTGCCCTCGTAGTCGGCGAATCCCGGCACGGTCCCGGTTTTCACGATCTCGGCCGCCGGGCGGCCCGAAGCAATCCCTTTCTGGACGAACGCGAGCAGTCCGGAGAAGTAATCACGGAATTTCAAAAGGTCGGCGCGGGTGACCGTAACCGGCAGGTTCTCCTTCGCGTGACCAGCTATATAGATCGTGTCGGCTGGATGTTCTTTGGCGACTGATTCCAGAGTGACGATCCAGTTCCTGATCGACGCGCCGGCGCCGCGATCGACGCGCGGGTGGCGCTGATGGAACATCAGGTCGCCCATGTGTACCACGTTCGCATTCTGAAACGTCGTGACGCTGTCGCCGCTCGTATGGCCGGGGCCGTAGTACTTCAGGTTGACGGTTTCGGTCCCGACTTGTGCCGACCACGTGGTGTCGAAGGTCGTGTCGGCATACGCCTGCTGTACCTCCGTTTTCGCGGCGGCCGCCTGCGCTTTCTGAAGTGCGGGCACATTACGGTGCGCGACATGTTTCGCCGCGGCGGAACGGAAGACGCCATTGCCTGAGGTGTGATCGCCGTGGTGGTGCGTGTTGATGAGGACGTCGATCGTCCGCGCGGTCATCTGCTTGAGGTTGCCGATGGCGATTGCCGCCGTATCCGCGAACTGCGTGTCGACGACGACGATGCCATCCGGCGCCACGAGCATGCCGATCGTGCCGCCGCGCCCTGTGAAGATGCCGACGTTGCCGCGAAGTGGGTCGAACGACGTCTGCGGCACCGGAGGCGTCTGGCCGAACGCACGTGAGATAGAGGCGAGGGCGATCGACGAGGTGGCGAAAAGGTCACGGCGAGTCAGCTGCATAGCCCCTCCAAGGGCTCATTCTATAATGCCGGCATGGAAGGACATCACGCGCGTCATACAAGCGGCGATAAGCACGCAGTGCACCTGACGCTCGTCCAGCGGCTGCGCGCGCAGGCTGCCGAGGTGCAGCGTCTGGCAGCAGGCCTGGACGAGGAGACCCTGGCGACGCGCGGCGTGCCAGGCAAGTGGTCGATGAAGGAATTAATCTGCCACTGCCGTCGCATGGAGTCGATCTTCGGCGAGCGGATCAACCGCATGCTGACCGAAGAGACAACCATCGTGCCGTACGACAACCCGGATGCGGATGAGGTGTTCGTCGCGCTGACGCATCGGCCGACGGTGGAGGTGCTCGCAGAATATGTCGGCGAGCGCGACGCGCTGTGCCAAAAGCTCGAAGGGCTCACGCCGCCGGAATGGCACCGTAAAGCCAGGCACCCGCAGTTTCCGCATTTCGATCTGCACTTTCAGATCGAGTACATGGCGCACCACGAAGCACACCACATTTATCAGCTTTTCCAACGTCGCGTGCCCTTCGGTAAGCTGCCGCACTGAGGATCAGAACCTCAGCACGAAACCCAGCGAGGCTCTCGTGAAATCGATCTTCCCAGGCGACTGGGCGATCGGAACGCCGAGGATCTCCAAATCGTCGAACGTCTGGAAGTAGCGGACGTCGAAACGGATACCGGTTCGCGTTCCGAAGAATAGAAAAACACCGCCGCCTGCGCTCCACGTCAGATCGTTCTCATCGATCTCGGCCACGCCGGTACCGAAATCCGACTTCGATTGGAGCAGGCCCGCGCCGACGACGCCGTACGGACGGATGCCGAAGCCCTGCTGACCGCCGAAGGGAATCCCGACGACCAGGTTGCCAGTCGCCGTGAACACGTTGCTGCCGCCCGTGTCGGTCTTGCCGTAGAAGTCCGGACTGAAACCGAAGTCCCCTTCGACGCCGAAGACGCCGCCGCCCATGAAGGTAATGCTCGCGCCCCAGTTGTATTGACTGGTGTCGAACGCTTCCGAGATGTCCTTACCGGAATCGCCACCAAAATTCACGCCGAAGAACGGAATGAGCAGAGTGTCCGCCCGCGCGGGTACCGCCGCGAGCATGATCGCGACGAGCGCAGTGCCGATGGCTCTGAGTGAATGCATTTGCCCCTCCTCAATGATTCGCGCTGTTGGCGCCGTGCGTAACACGCGTGCAAGTCGGCGTCCGCCCGATGCGGGTGCGAGATTCACGCGCATTGCATGGCGGGTCAAGCAGTTGCGGCTATCGCCGCACGCTCGAGCATTCCGGCCAGACCGCGAGATCTCGCGGGCAGCCGCGAAATTTCGTGGGCAAGGCGCTCGGATAGCGATAATTCGGAGGGGCTGCACAGCGCGCATTGCCGCCGCCGACCGACAAGAATGTCGGCCCGCGACGGCTACGATGAACGGATAGCTGGTTTCCCCTTTGATTAAAGATGAGTGGCACCCACATCAACCCCGATCACTTTCTTCAGACCGACACTGGTCGAGTGATCACACCCGAGCTGAACGCCCAGGCATGGAGGCGGTCCTACCAGGCGTTCGACGCCGCGCTCCTGCAATCGACGGAAGCGACAACCCTCTATGTTCTGGTCGGCCCGCAGGGCGCGGGGAAGAGTACCTGGGCGCGCAAGCTCGTACACCACGATAGTCGCGCAATCGTTTTCGACGCGATACTCGTCAAGGAATCCGAGCGCGAGCCATTACTGCGAGCAGCACGCGCGTATCCAATATCAACAATTGCGGTCTGGTTCAGAACGCCACTGGAAGCCTGCTTGACGCGCAACGCGGCTCGACCGAAGGACGAGGTCGTTCCGGAGCGCGCGGTGCGGAATGTCCATGCCGCGGTGGAGCCACCAACAATGGAAGAGGGGTTCCACCGCATAATTGAAGTCTTTCCAAACGTTGCCGAGGAGTAGCTCTCGATCGGCGGACGATCAATGTGCCCTGACGTGCCGCTGTCCTTTCCGATCGCTGAAGAGGGACGTTTGCTGGCGGGCGAGCCACACCGTCTCGGGCGAATGCAATGCGCGCCCGGCGGCGTGGGCCGCATCGAACGCGTTGGCGCCGGCCGCCTCGCGTTCGATCACGCGGTCGTGGAAGGCATGACGCCGCCCGTAGACTGGACGCCCGCTACCGGTACCTACCAAGTCAATCCTGACTGCACGGGACAGGCCGAATTGAACATTCCCGGAAACCCGCTCTCGCCTTTGAGCATTCGCTTCGTCATCGCCGACGAGGGAAACCTGCTTCTATCGGTGCTGTCCGAACCATGGACGGACAAAGGAAAATCGGTGACAGGGCTCTCCAGACTATGCTCGATTGGACAGCGGGACAGGCGTATACTGCCGCTAGCGTCGACGCGATCTCCAGGCAGGCTCATCTAAAAGGAGAGACCGATGGACTCGAAACGACCGGCTCGAAGGCAATTCCTCAAAAGCGGCGCCGCATTGGCCGGTGGTTTCACCCTGGGAGGCGCGGCCCCCGCGTTCGGCCAGGCTCCTCCGCCCTCCCCACCAATGATCAAGGGGGACAAGGATCAGATTCCTTACGGCGATCGATCAAAGTTTGTCACGTCGGTACGTATCGCCCACGGCGGCAGGCCTTCGCCCGATGCCTTCGGGCTCTACTTTCATATAGCGTCGCCGCTTCAGGATTCCGTGGGGGTGATCACACCATCCTCGCTCCACTTCGTGGGGACGACCCGTGGGGCCTACATTCCGGAGATCGATCCCCGGGAGCATCGTCTTCTGATCCACGGGATGGTGGACCGTCCGCTCACCTTCACCATGGAGGATTTGAAGCGCCTCCCTTCCGTAACCCGTTTGCATTTCATCGAGTGTGCGGGGAATCGAGCGTCGCGCAACGCCAAGACCGTTCAGGAATCGCACGGGATGACCAGTTGCGCCGAATGGACCGGCGTGCCCCTCTCTGTGCTGCTCAAGGAGTGCGGCCTGAAAGGCGGGGCAACCTGGTTCGTCGCAGAAGGGTCGGAGGAAGTGAAGGGCGCGTCGAGCATGCCGATCGCCAAGGCGATGGACGACTGCCTGTTGGCCTACGGCATGAACGGTGAGGACCTCCGGCCTCAGCAAGGCTTTCCGCTGCGGCTGATGGTCCCCGGCTTCGAGGGAATCTTTCACACCAAGTATCTGCGACGCATCAAAGTGGTCGACCGGTACTACATGAACTACAACGACTATGGGCATCTCGATCGGGATCCTAAAGTCGCGGCGTTGGAATATCAGATCGGTCCCAAATCGGTCATCACGTTCCCTTCCGGGGGACACCAGCTGGCGGGCCGTGGATTCTACGAGATCAGAGGCCTGGCCTGGTCGGGTGGCGGAGCCATTCGCAAAGTGGAAGTGTCGACCGACGGCGGCAAGCGCTGGAACGTTGCGGAGATCAAGGGGACGGCGCAGCGCATGGCGCATGCGCGCTTCACGCATCAATGGAATTGGGACGGACAAGAGACCGAGCTTCTTTCGCGCTGCACCGATGAGATCGGCCAGGTTCAACCGTCGCGAGCTCAGGTCGCCGCGCACTGGAAGGCGGAGCTGACACCCACATACAGCGTGCCGGGGCTGGACAACACCATTCAGCCGTGGAGGATCGCCAGCGATGGGAGCGTCCACAATGGGAATGCTTAGGGTTCTCCTGTTCGTATTGCTCATGGGCGTCTGCGCGGTGGCGCAGTCGCCTACGTTTGGAGTGGGACGCACGCCGACCGCAGAGGAGCTCCGCGCGTGGGATATCTCCATTGGTCCTACCGGAGAGGAGCTTCCGCCGGGGCGCGGATCGACCAAGGAGGGCGCCCAGGTTTATCGCGCGAAGTGCGCCGGATGCCACGGCGCGACGGGGATCGAGGGCAAGGCGCCCATCATGAAAAGCAAGGCCGGTCCGGATGTCGAGCTCTGGAATCGGGGACGAATCCTGGCGCTTCGCGCGCCGTTCGCGACGACGGTGTGGGATTACATCAATCGCGCCATGCCTCTCAATCGTGAGGGAACACTCACGGCCGACGAGGTGTACGCGCTGACGGCGTTTCTGCTCCATATAAACGGTGTCATTCCGGAGGACGAGGTACTCGACGCCCAGAGTCTGCCGAAGGTAAAAATGCCAATCGGGGATAAATACGCTGCCTTGCCTGATTGGAAGCCCAAGACACCAAGGCTGAAGGGTTATCCCTACTAGTGTTTGATGACCCGCACGCGGGTCCTGCCACCGATTTTCCAACGAAGCCGCTGGCGCGCCCGGAAGCCGCAGGGCGGCTCCGTCTAACCAACGCGGTTGCGGATGCACGACTGAGCGGCCGGCTTGCACTCGTCCTACACTGACTGCGCCGAATCCTCCTTCATGGAATCCTGCCTCGTTTGAGCGTGAGAACCGGCACGAGCTTCTGTCTCGCTTTCCGAATTTCCCCCTGCGAGTCGACAAGCGAGAAATCCCCGTCCACGAGGTCGAACACAGCGACATCGGCCCAGCTACCTGGTTTCAGCGACGCCGTTTCTCCGGTTTTGTCGATAGCGCGTGCGGCAGCGACTGTCGTGAGTTCCACGACTTTCTCGAGCGTGAGGCCGAGATGGAGGAACTTCGTCATTGTGGTGGGAAGGTCGAACACGGGACCGAGGGCGCTGTACGCATGGATGTCGCTGCTGATTGTGGCCGGCGCGAATTTCTCCTTCAGCGCCGCTTCGGCGCGGCGAATGAGAAACTGCCGCTGCCGTGGCCGACGTCGAACAGAATTCCGCGCTCTGACGCGCGCCGGATGTAGTCGGACACTCGTCCGTCGGATCCAATCACGCCGCCTCCGCCGCCGCGACGAAACGCGTGCGTCACGATATCGCGCGGGCGCGCGTGCTCGAGGATCTTCTCCATGGGTGAGTAAGGATTGCCCACATGGATCATGATCGGCTTTCCGATCTGATCGGCTACGCTGACCGCTGCGCGTACGGCCTCGATATCGTTGGGCCCCGAATAGTTTTCGCTGCACCGGACCTTGATGCCGACGATGACGTCGGCGTGCTCCTTCGCCACGCGGAGGCACGCCGGAACATCGATCATCCGCGTGTCCACGAGCTCGCCGGGCTGGCCGATCAGTCCGATTCGCGAGATGTTGAGAAATGCGAGAACGCGCGTACGCGAACGCTCGATGACAAGTCGCCTGAAGCCGTCGAAGCTGTCAGACCCTGACGTGCCGGCGTCGATCGCCGTCGTGACGCCGCGCGGGATGCAGTACTGATCGAGGTCGACCCCCCAGTGCGAAACGCCGGCAAACCCATGGGTGTGCAAATCGACCAGGCCGGGCGTGACGATTTGACCGGCCACCGGAACGGTCCGCTCGGATTCGGCCACATCGATGTCACGGGCTATCGCCGCAATTCTGCCGCCGGCGAGGGCCACGTCGGCAGGTGCGTTGAAGGATTGCGAGGGGTCGATGACCCGTCCTCCCTTGAGAAGGAGCTCATACTTTCGTCCCTGGGTCTGAGCACGCGCGCGCGGGCCGGCCATCAGCACAGGTAAAGAACCCATGCTGAGGGCGCTTATCATTTGTCGTCTGTTCATGCTCTGCCTCTTTCGGGGTCGGAAGACTATCAGACCCGACCGCCTGTTCGCGAACACTTCAATCCCTGCGGCCGGTCCGCGCCCTCGTGGCCACGCCTGATAGAATTTAGTCTCAATGGCCACACGAGAGAAACGAATCGGCAGCGCTCGCATCATTCCTGAGACTGCCTCGCTGCGCGCACGCGTTGAGGCTCTAAGGAAAGCCGGCGCGATCGCGTGGAGTGGGCGACGGCTGCGGCCGGCGAAACCTGCCCGGAAGGTTTGCGGCAACAAGACGGTGGCCGATTTGCTCGTCGAAAACCGCGAGTGATTGCATATCTCGACGCAAGCGCGCTCGTGAAGCGGTACATCGTCGAGCATGGCTATGACGCGGGACTGAACGCATGGCCGGATGGTGTCTAAGACGTCCATGCTGTCGCTCGTAAGGGCCTTCGACTGGCGAGCCGTCGATGCGGGGCTGAGGGAGAAGCCGCAGCTCGTCAAGCATCGGGATGAGCGTGGGCGCAACTGGCTGCATGTGTGCTCCGGGACATCGCTCGATGGTCGCAATCCCAAGTCGAGTATTCGCACCGAGGACGTCCTGATGGCGCACGGAATCGGTTTGCGGGATCACGCGTTCACGGAGGACGTTGGCGTGCCACGCCAGTGTGGTACTGCGTGGCCTTTGGGCCGAACCTCAAGTTGGCCGAACATCTCATGAAACTTGGTGCCAGCCCGCAACATTCACTCTACGCAGCAGCGTACAACCGCGACACTGATGCCATCCGCTTGCTCGTGCGCTATGGCGCCGACATCGAGGAGCCGTCCGGCCCGGGCGAGACGCCGTTTCTCGGGGCGATCGGCTGGAGTCACTTAGAAGCTGCAGCGGCGATGCTGGCGTGCGGCGCCAACGTCAATGCGCAGAACGATCGAGGCACGACAGCAGCGCATATGATGCTGAAGAAGGGGTCGGATTACGAGCACTTCGAGCTGCTTGCCCGATACGTCGTCCGGTTCGATCTGCCCAACAAGGACGGTGTCACGGCCGCGGAGATCATGGCGCACAAGCGTGATCCGAGATTCCGGGCCCTGGCGTCCATCAATCCACCCCGGTCCAGGTGATGAGGAGGCGTATGCGAGCTTTATTAATGATTTTTATGTGTTCCGTCACGCTCGCGGCACAGCAGGCGAGTGTACCTCTTGTCACGAATCAAGATCTGCTTGCCGGCCTTCCGGGCGACGGTTCGAAGTGGCTCATCTATCACGGGAACTACTTCGGACATCGTTACAGCCCGCTTACACAAATCACCCCGCAGAACGTCAATCAGCTCAAGGCTCAGTGGACGTTCCAGACACGTATCAGTCCAAATTTCCAGTCGACGCCGATTTTCGTCGACAACGTACTCTATATCACTGGCTTTGGCGGTTACGTCTGGGCCGTTGATGCGCGAACAGGTCGGCAGATTTGGCAATATCGCAAGCAAATACCAGGCGACTTTCGTGGCTGTTGCGGACCGAATAATCGTGGAATGGCGGTGCTCGGCGACACGCTGTTCCTCGGAACGGGCGACGCACATCTTATCGCGCTCGACATGAAGACCGGCACGGTTGTGTGGGACGTGGAGCTCGCCAACTACAAACACGGATATTCAATCACCGTTGCGCCACTGGTCGTGAAAGACAAAGTAATTGTCGGCATGGCGGGCGCCGAATTCGGCATTCGCGGCTTCATCGAGGCCTACGACGTCAACACGGGGAAAAAAGCCTGGCGATTCTATACAGTGGCCGGGCCGGATGAACCGGGTGGGCAGACGTGGCCAAAAGGCACCGACGCATATTTGCGGGGTGGCGGATCGATCTGGGTGACAGGTACCTACGATCCCGAGCAGAACCTCGTGTTCTTCGGCACGGGCAATCCTGGTCCCGGTTACTACAGTGCGGTCCGCGAAGGAGACAACCTCTACACAGCGTCGGTCGTCGCTCTCAATGCCGATACCGGAAAACTGGCATGGCACTTCCAGTTCACGCCGCACGACGTCCACGATTGGGACTCCACTCAGGTGCCCGTCCTTGCCGATCTGACGATCAGCAATCAGCCGCGCAAGACGCTGCTGTTTGCTAATCGCAACGGGTTCTTCTACGTGCTCGACCGCACGAACGGCCGCATGATTCTAGCAAAGCCGTTCATCACGCAGACGTGGGCGAAGGAAATCAGCCCCGAGGGACGGCCGATTCTGCTCCCGGGCAATATACCCAACGAAGAGGGTGCGAGGACGTGTCCTGATTATGGTGGAGGGACGAGCTTCTTCTCCCCCTCGTACGATCCGGCGCAGCGTCTGTTTTTCGTGAACGCGCGTGAGACGTGCGCCATTTACTACACCTTCAACGAGCCGTTCAGACAAGGGGAACAGTACCAATCGGGCGGCACGACACGGCCGCGCGATCACGAGAGATACGGCGCTCTCCGTGCGATCGACCCGCTGACCGGCGATCGCAAATGGGAGTTCCGCTATCCGACCGGTTCTTCCTCCGGTGTGCTGACGACGGCGTCGGGACTGGTGTTCTCGGGGGACGGCGACGGCAGCATCATCGCGTTGGACTCTCGGAGCGGGAAGTATCTCTGGCATTACCAGCTCGGCGTGGGTCTTCGGTCTACCGGCGGAACGACCTACATGGTCGACGGCCGCCAGCATCTCCTCGTGCCGGCCGGAAACGCGCTGACGGCGTTCGCGCTGCCGCAGTAGGTGCGTCACAACGCTGTAATGTGCGCCTTCCCGCCTTCCCGCCTTCGCGAGGCTACGGCGGGTCTCGCCAAAGCTCGGGTGTATTGCGCGAGCGACGACGGACAGGCGGACCGTCGGCAGGTCCGGCTGAAGCCGGACACCACATACCATGGCGTTACAGGCCAGAACACTTGATGGTGGAGCCGGCAGCAAGCGCGATGAATTGCTGTCCCCACCACTCCCTCATCACGCTTGAATGGCAGTGAGACTCAGCATGCTTCCGCTCCTTCTGATCATGGTTCTCGTGCAGGCGGGCTGCGCCACCTCGAGGCACCCCATTTCTTCACCGGCTGCGACCTCAATCGCCTCTCCGATAGTCGTTCCGGCGCACGCGCCCATTGCACGACCCCGGGTCGGCGTCGCCTTCGGTGGCGGCAGCGCGCGCGGTCTCGCCCATATCGGCGTCATCCGATGGCTCGAGGAGCATCGCGTCCCTATCGATCTCGTGGCCGGGACGAGCATGGGTGGCCTCGTCGGAGGATCGTTCGCGACCGGTCTCGATGCCGGCCCGCTGACGACGCTGCTGACGACGCTCGACTGGGATGCGCTGTTCGGATCATCGAACTTCGCGCACCGAAACATACGCCGCAAGGCCGATGGCCGGGCGTTTCCGTCGCATTTGGAGTTCGGCCTCAAGGGCGGCCTCGGGGCACCCACCGGCCTCAACAATGGGCAGCAGGTGGAGTTGCTGCTCACCCGGATAAGCGCGCCGTATCACCTGATCGATCGCTTCGACGACCTGCCGACGCCCTTCAGCGCCGTCGCCGTAGATCTCGCGCACTCCACTCAGGTCGTGCTCAATCGTGGATCACTCGCGCAGGCGATGCGCGCGACGATGTCCCTCCCGCTCGTCTTTCCGCCGGTGGAAATCGAAGGCCGTGTGCTCGTCGATGGTGGAGCCATGAACAACGTGCCTGTCGACGTCGTGCGTGCAATGGGCGCCGATCGTGTGATCGCGGTCAACGTCGGAGAGCTTGAAGACCCGGATGAGATCGAGGTCACGATGTTCGGCGTGATGGGTGCGACCATCGATGCCATGATGCGCAGCTCAACGCGCAAGGTCATAGCCGGAGCCGACGTCGTGATACACGTGCCGCTTAAGGAATTTGGCTCGCTCGATTGGCGGCGGGGCGCCGAGCTGATCGATGAGGGATATAAGGCCGCCGAGGCGCTGCGAGATCGGCTGCTGCCCATGGCGCTCGACGAGAGTGCTTACGCCGAATGGAAGGCCGAGCGCCAGCGACGCCGTCGCACAGCCATTCCGACGCCGACGTTCGTCACGACAGAAGGCTTCGCAGACGGAGACCGCCGCCGCCTGACTACCATGTTGTCGCGGCATGTCGGCGCTCCGCTCGACATTGCAAGCCTCGAAGAGGATCTCGCCGTGCTGTCCGGACTCGATCGCTACGAGTCCATCTCGTGGCGATTCATTGTGAACGATACGCGCAACAGCGGGCTGGAAATTCGTGGCCGGCCAAAGCCATACGCCCCGCCGTTCATGATGCTCGGCGTGAACCTCGAGAACACCACGTCGAGCGACTTCAGAATCACGGCGACCGGCCGCTATCTCGCCTATGGCGGTCTTCTGACGTCTGCATCGGAGCTGCGTGTCGACGGCACAATCGGCTCTGATCCGGCGATTGGCGCCGAGCTCTATACTCCTGTGAGATCATCGCGGTTCTTTATCGCGCCCCACGCGAGCGTTTCAACCGCGACCTTCAATGTGATCAAAGACGACGAAGTGTTCGCGCGGTACGGACATACACTTACGCGGGCCGGCGCCGCTGCGGGCGTCAACCTGGGAGTGAGGAGCGACATCCGCCTGACCGCGTCCGTCGGCCATCGAAAAGCGGACGTCGAAGTCGGCAGTCCGATCTTCCCGCGCGTATCCGGCAAGGAGACCGCCGCGGATCTCACGTGGCGCTACGATAGCCAGGACAGCCCCGTCGTTCCAACGTCGGGTCTCCTTGCGACCGTACGGGCCTTACACGTGTTCGAGAATCCAGACGTGATCGTCAACGACCAGGTCTTGGGTTCCGCCGATCCGACGACGCAGCTGTCGGCTTCCGGCAACCATTTCTGGAGCCTCGGCAAATCGAATCGTCTGTTTTTCGCTGGGGGCGGCGGCACCTCGTGGGGTGGAACGCCCCTGCCGTACAACCAGTTCGCACTGGGCGCGCCATTTCGCCTCGGCGCCTATCAAGCCGGTGAGCTATACGGCGAGAATTATTACCTCGCAACGGCCGGCTACCTTCGCGAGATCGCCCGGCTGCCCGACTTCATCGGTGGGCCCGTTTATGCGGGCGGATGGCTCGAGAACGGCGACGCCTTCAACCGGTGGGACAACGCCACGTGGAGATCGAATGCCAGCGGCGGCATCGTGATGGACACGATAATCGGGCCCGTCATGGTGGGAGCGTCCGCGGGATTCGATGGCCGGTGGCGCACCTATCTCGGCATCGGCCGGCTTTTTCCATGAACGCGCACTCCTGACAGGACCCGCGTACGGGCGCGAGAACTGTGCGGGTAGTGCTCAGTAGTCCGGGTCCTTCGGACCCGGCAACGGAGGCGGGTCGGAACGACCCGCTCTACGTACAAGGTCGCCGTTATGTGAACGCCGACTTCGGTACCTGCAGCGGTGAGAGTGGCGACTTCTACAGCACCGCGGTCGACAACGCGAAAAAGACGAGCATTCCAATGCTCAGTCCTGCGCCCGCGAGCAGCAGCTTGAATGGTTGTGGCAACACGCGCTCGATCAGCGAAGCGGCCAGCATGCACACCAGCGGATTTGCGAGGGCAACCCAACGTGGGTACACCGTCTTGCCGCGTGCGATTGCAACCGTGAGCTAAGCGAAACCGATCGAGGCCAGCACGGCGAGAACGCCGTAGGCGATGAACAGACACCGCCGCTCGCAGCTAACCAACGGGCGATCGTGTAACGCAGCCCGGTGCTATCATCCCGACAGTTGGAGTTGCCACAGGCGACACGGCGGCAGAGCAACCGCCATAGGCTGCAGAGACGCTCCCCGGTCTACTCCAAGAGTAGTTAGCCAGACATGAGCGGTGAACTCGTGGAATTCGTGGACGAAGGGGAGGTCCGTGAGACGGTTCTCCTGCTGTTCCATGAGCTCCGCATCAGAGTCGCGACACTGCTCCGCGATGCGAGGATTGAGCACATCGGCTCAACGTCTACGCCGGGCGCCATCACGAAAGGCGACCTCGACATCTGTGTACTCGTGGAGCGAAGCGACTTCCGGGAAGCAGATCGCATACTCGGCGAGCATTTCTTACGGAATGTCGGTTCGGATCAGACCGAGTCCCTCTCATCGTTCGTTGACGATTCGAAGGCAGTCCCGGTCGGCGTTCAGCTCGTTGTCAGCGGGGGCCGCGAAGACTTCTTCGTTCGATGGAGGGACCTCCTTCGTCGATCGCCGGAAGTGTTGAGCGCGTACAATGACCTGAAGCGCCGGTGGCACAGTCGACCCCACGACGGCTATCGGAGAGCGAAGTCACTCTTCATTGAAGGCCAACTGGGCCTCATGCGAGACGGCCAGGATGCTGGCTAACAACGAAGGTGCAAACGGTAGTCGAGCAGGCGATTGGCGTCCTGTCGAAGCTGACCGCCGGCGTACAGGACGTGAAGGTGCCGGTGAGTCCGGAAATGCAGCTCGCTGTGATGTTGGCGGAAGGCTTTGCATTTCACGCGGCGCGAGTCCGAGAGACGCCACACTTGTTTCAGCCGCCCGTGCTGGGACGTCTGCGCGGCGGTGAGGCCGTGGGCACGGCGACGTATATCGACCGGCGACGCGAGCTGGATCAGGTGCGTCGCGCGGCGCCAGGCCTGTTCGCGCGTGTCGATCTGCTCGTCACACCGACCGTCCCACTCTTGCCGATACCGATCGCCGAAGCGCAGGACGACGAAGCCGGAACGGCTTTGTATGCGCGCAACACGAGACCGTTTAACGCCTACGGGCTGCCCGCCGTATCCGTTCCTTGCGGGTTCGCGAAGAACGGTCTCCCAATCGGCCTGCAAATTGTCGGGCCGCCGTGGGGAGAGGAGTCCGTTCTTCGCCTGGCGCACGCATTCGAACAGACGACCGACGCAGGGAAGCGACGTCCTGTGATGTGACCATTCGATTGCACATGAGAACCTACGGCCCAACAACGCGATGGAGCTGCCGGCGCTGGGCCTCGTGCTAGGGCGCCGCCGCTCACGCTCGTGCGTTAGGTCCTGCTAACGCCGCAGGGAGGGACGTTCTACGAAGCTGTCGGCGACGGTGAAGGAGGCCGTCGCCGATGCCGCAGTCGAAATCTCGCAAGAGGAAGCCGCCCAAGCGGGTGCTCGCGCTCCCAGACCTCGAACACGCCAAGACAGCCGTACTGAACAGCCTGTCGTCGGCCAGTGGCCAACGGACCTACGAACACGCGATTCGCGAGTTCGTGGCCTGGTACTGTTCCGAGCCCAGGCTTGCTTTCAGTCGCACAGTGGTGCTCCGATACCGGATCCACCTGGAACAGCGCGGCTACGCTCCGGCGACGATCAACCTACGGTTGGCCGCGGTTCGCCGCATCGCGAACGAGGCCACCGACGCCGGTCTCTTGAGTCCGGAGCTAGCAGCCGGTATCCGCCGGGTGAAGGGAGTGCGCCGCATCGGCGTACGCCTCGGAAACTGGCTGACGCCTGAGCAGGGTCGACGGCTCCTCGAGGCCACGACCCCGTCGAACCCGAGCCAGCTGCGAGACCAGGCGATGGTCGCTATGCTGATTGGCTGTGGCCTACGCCGCGCCGAGTTGCTGGCGCTGCACATTGAGTCGATTCAGCAACGCGAGGAGCACTGGGAGATTGCGGATCTCGTCGGCAAAGGCGGACACGTGCGAACGGTGCCGATCCCCGCGTGGGTGAAGCACCACGTCGACGCTGGACGCCGCGGCCGCCATCACGTGCGGCCCGGTGTTCCGCGCGATCAACAAGGCCGGCCGGGTCTGGGGCGACGGCATGTCGCCGAAGGTGCTGTGGGACGTCGTGCGTGCCGCCGCCGCTCGTGCCGGCATCGACAAGCTGGCACCCGCGACCTCAGACGCACGTGTGCCCGTCTCTGCCATCTCGCGGGTGGCGAACTGGACCAGATTCAGTTCCTGCTCGGGCACGTCTCGATTCAGACGACAGAGCGCTACCTCGGATGCAAGCAGAAGCTCCGGACTGCCGTGAACGACCGATTGGGAATCGAACCCGACCTCGCGTGACGCGAACCGCCGCCAGGGCGGATGCTTCAGGTCCGCCCTGGGCGACTACTCGTTTCCTTAGAGCCACGAGCCGCCGTTGCGTTGTCGCAGGATGGGGAATATCTGGCAGAATCGGGAGCATGCGACAGACGTTGCGATGGGTAGCCTTGGTGGCCGCGGCCCTGGCGACAATGGGCTGCGACCGCGCGACGAAGCACGTCGCTACGGCACTTCTCTCTGGAGAGCCCGATCGCTCGTATCTCGCTGACACCGTCCGGCTGGGGTACGCCGAGAACACGGGGGGATTCTTGAGCCTGGGTGCCGACTGGCCAAAGGCCGCGCGGATCGCCGTGTTCACGGTGGCGACTGGGTTCGCACTGCTGGCGCTCGTGGTGGTCGCGATTCGAGATCGGTTCGCGGGACCGTCCACCGTGGGACTGGTCCTGTTCGTGGCCGGCGGTTCATCGAACTGGATTGACCGTGTTCTTCACGGCCGCGTTGTGGACTTCCTCAACCTCGGCATAGGGCCGATTCGGACAGGTGTCTTTAACGTGGCGGATGTCGCAATCATGGCTGGGGCAGGACTTGTGTCCCTTGGGGCACTTCGCCGGGACCGGTCGATAGCGGACGAGCGAACACCGCCTAACGGCATTCCGTGAACCGTGCGGCGCACCCGCCCGCAGCCGCTGCGCTGGCTCTACGGATCGCGACAAGGCAGGACCTACCCTCAACCGGGATATGCGGACATCTTGGTGGTGTTATGCGGGTCGGCCTAATCAGGTTCCACGGGAGCCCGCGTCCTCCAACAAGTGCCTGTGACCAAGTAAAGTTGCAGACATTCTTCGACGGGGCCGGTTTGGCGTTATGCTGCGAGCCTAGCGGGTTCGGCCGTGATATGCCGGTCGGCCCATTAATAGTTAGACCGACATGGACATCGTATCGATGGCAGTGTTGAACGCCTTTTACGATGTGTCACCAATTTTGCTGACCGATCCCGTTCCCGGGTAGGCTAGCGCCCAATGATTGTTCTCGCGACTCTGCCACTGATGGTGGCGCTTGCGATGAGTCAGGCCTCCGCTACCGCGGGACAGGATGCCGTTCCGGCTAGACAGGCATCGGCCAGCGGTGCTGCTCGAATTCCCGCCGAACGATCCGATCTGCTGACGCATTCCCCGCTGACTGCCTGTAGCGCGGGTGACCCGCCGAATGTTCAGGCGCCGAAGCGCTCGCGCATCGTCACCTGGAACATCCGCGCTGCGCGTTCGGCACCTGTGGATGTGATCGCCGCCGAACTGCAAGCCATGCAGGCCGACGTCATCGCGTTACAGGAGGTCGATGTACGAACGCAGCGCACCGGTTTCATAGACCAGCCGGTGGCCTTCGCCACCGCCCTTGGTTTTCACTACGTCTTTGCCGCGACCATTAAATGGGATGAGGGGGACTACGGCCTTGCCGTGCTCTCACGATGGCCGTTGACGGAAGTCCGACGGCACCGGCTGGCCGCCACCGCAGCGGGGGAACCGCGCATCGTCCTCGAGGTCACGGTGTGCGCCTATGGGCGGCCGCTGCGCCTATTCAACCATCACGCTGATGGGCGTGTGGCGTCGCGGCAGCCGGGGTTCGCCGAGTTGCGAGAGATCGTGCAGGCGGCCGTGGGGCACTTTGTGCTGGTGCTTGGCGACTTCAACGAACATCCCGACGCCCCCGGCGTGCGCAGCTTGATCGATGCGGGCCTCGTCGACCTGGGCGCTGAGCGCAATGTGAACACCGCCGATCGCCGCATCGACTACATTCTGGCCGACGATCCACTGGCGCGTCTCACGTCGAGCGCTCGCGTGTGGCCCACTGACAAGAGTGATCACAACGCGTTGCTGGTTGATCTCGAGTGGTGATTCTCGGCACGGTGGCTGCCCCCCGACATCCATCCACGTCTTTCGATCCCCTGCAGCCACCGTAGTTAACCAGATGTCACGACGCGCCCGTCGAGGCACGGGCGCCGAATTGGGTTGCCGGTCTAACATGCGTTGCACCAGACGGCTGACGGTGCGATATTGAACAGCCGCTGGTGAACGCCGGCCGTTAGGCAGCCGGGGTCGAGAATTCAGGTGAATGCGTCCTCATCCTACAGATAGCCGATAGCGAAGGAGCTGGCATTGATTACCGCACAGTTCACCTCCCTCACGTTCTGGCGGGCGACCTGGTCGCGTGAAACGCCGTAGGGTAGACCGATTCACGGGTTTGGCGGGTGGCGCCGATTTTTCTTTGTCCGCCGCGCAGGGCCGTCTCTCGTACACGCGCGTGTCGGCCCGAGGACGGGCAAAGGAAAATCGGTGACAGGACCCGCGCACAGGCAGCGAGAACCGTGCGGTTTTCTCAGCTAAAGCTGAGCCCTACGGATGTTGATCCTCACGCAAGAAGCTCTTTCTTCACGACGCCGTGCACGTCGGTCAGCCTGAAGTGCCGGCCCTGATATTTGAACGTGAGCTGCGTGTGGTCGATGCCCAGGCAATGCAGAATCGTCGCGTGCAGATCGTGCACGTGCACCGGATCTCTGGTGATGTTGTAGCAGTAGTCGTCGGTTTCCCCGTGTGTGATGCCCGGCTTGATGCCGCCGCCGGCCAGCCATACCGTGAAGCAGCGGGGATGGTGGTCGCGGCCGTAGTCGTTGGCCGTCAGCTTGCCTTGACAGTACACAGTTCGACCGAACTCTCCGCCCCACACGACGAGCGTGTCTTGCAGTAAGCCGCGCTCCTTGAGGTCCTGGATGAGCGCCGCGCCGGGTTGGTCGGTGTCCTGGCACTGTCCGGTAATCAGCTTGGGCAGCGTGTTGTGATGATCCCACCCTCGGTGAAAGAGCTGAATGAAGCGGACGCCGCGTTCGGCCAGCCGTCTTGCGAGCAGGCAGTTGGCGGCAAATGTGCCGGGCGTCCGCGATTCGGGCCCGTACATCTCGAAGATTCGATCGGGCTCCTGTGAGAGGTCCGCGAGATCGGGTACTGACGTCTGCATCCGGTACGCCATCTGGTACTGCGCGATGCGCGTCGCGATTTCCGGATCGCCAGACTCTTCCTGCTTTATCTGGTTCAGCGTTCCCAGATAGTCGAGGTATCGGCGGCGCGCGTCGCTGCTGAATCCCGTCGGGTTCGAGAGGTAGAGCACCGGATCGCCGGTCGATCGGAACTTCACACCCTGATACTTACTCGGCAGGAATCCGGTCCCCCACAACCGGTCGTAGAGTGGTTGATCGCCGGGCCGTCCGGTGCCCTGCGACACCATGACCACGAACGAGGGCAAGTCGCTGTTCTCGCTGCCCAGGCCATAGGAAATCCAGGCGCCGATGCTCGGCCGTCCGGCCAGCTGGGCGCCCGTCTGGAAGAACGTGATGCCCGGATCGTGGTTGATCGCTTCGGTGTACATCGACTTGACGAAGCACAAGTCGTCCACGACCTTCGCCGTGTGCGGCAGCAGCTCGCTGACCCAGGCACCCGATTGGCCGTGCTGTGCGAACTTGAAGTTCGGCGGCGCGACCGGAAAGGTCGCCTGCGTCGAGGTCATGCCGGTCAATCGCTGACCCATCCGGATCGACGCGGGCAGCTCCGAGCCGCGCAGATCGTGCAGCCGCGGCTTGTAATCGAAGAGATCCATCTGGGCGGGACCACCCGACTGAAACAAGTAGATCACGCGCTTGGCGGTGGGTGCGAAGTGGGGAAGCCCCTGCAGCGCTCCGGGCGTACCGGCGGCGCGCAGATCGTCGCCCATCAGCGTCGCAAGCGCCGCGGTGCCGATGCCCGCGCTCGCCAGTCCGAAAAACTGGCGCCGGTTCAAACGCAACTGACGCTCGAGCTGCGGATCCATGCGTCACTCCTTCGTAATGGTCTCGTCCATGTTCAACATCATGCTGGCAATCGTGGCATAGGCCGCCAGCTCGCTCACGTCGAGTTCCTCGTCACGCGGCGACTCACCCTGGCTGAGGTATTTCGTCGCAGCCTCACGATTGGATTTGTATTCGTCCAGATAGCTCGCCAGGGCATCGCCGAGCACTCTGGCTTCGCGGAGTGTCGGGCCGCGCGCCACCACGAGGCGGAATGCAAGCGCGATTCGCTCGTCGGCGCTGGATCGGCGTTCCTTCATCACGCGCTCGGCCAGCTTGCGCGACGCTTCCAGATACGTCACGTCGTTCATTAAATCCAGCGCCTGCAGCGGTGTGTTGGTGCGGGTTTCTCGAACGACGCAGGCCTCGCGTCCTGCCGCGTCGAAGTTCATCAACGAAGGCGGCGGGCTCGATCGCTTCCAGTACGTATACAGGCTGCGGCGGTAGAGCTTTTCACCCTTGTCCTGGACGTAGTCCTGCCCGGATAGTTCCTTCCATAGTCCGGCCGGCTGATACGGCTTCACGGACGGACCACCGATCTGTTCGGTCAACAGGCCAGACAAGGCAAGCGCCTGATCGCGAATCATGCCCGCCGGCAACCGCAATCGCGGCGCGCGCGCCAGCAGACGGTTCTCGGGGTCTTTCTGTAAGAGCTCCGGCGTCGCCTTCGAGGACTGGCGGTATGCGGCGCTCGTCACGATCAGCTTCTGCATCGCCTTGATGTCCCAGCCCGTGCGGACGAATTCGGTCGCCAGCCAATCGAGCAGCTCCGGATGGGTTGGCCATTCTCCCTGCGATCCGAAATCTTCGACTGTCTTCACCAGTCCAGCGCCGAAGTACATCTGCCAGAAGCGATTCATCGCCACGCGCGCGGTGAGCGGATTCGCCGGATCGATGAGCCACCGCCCAAACCCGAGCCGGTTGTTCGGAACACCTTTCGGCAACACCGGAAGGACCGCGGGGACGCCCGGCATCACCTTGTCGGCGGGCTTGTCGTATGCTCCTCGCGTCAGCAGGAACGTGTCGCGCGGTACGTCGCGCTCCTGCATCACCATCACCGTCGGCAGGCTCTCGAGGAACTGCGCTTTTTTGCGGCGAACGGCTGTCAGGTCCTGCCAGGCCTGGCGAACGCGCGCCGGAGACTGGTTCTCGAGAAAATACAGCGAGATCTTCTCCGCCTGCGCCGCCGTTCTCGTCGCCGCAGGCATGGCGGCAATGTCTGCAATGGATTCGCCGACCGCGACGACTGCCGCATTTCGAGGTGGCAGCGCCACGTCGTAAACCCGCACGTCGTCTATCTGGCCGCGGAACCGGTTGGCCGGCCCACCCCCGCCGCCGATGCGCAGCGGCTCGCGCGACTGGAAATTCTGATTCACGTCATCGAGGTGAACTTTCAGCTCCTGCGATTTCCCATCCACGTAGATCTTGAGACCATCCGCGGTTCGCGACCCGTCATAGGTCATCATCACGTGCTGCCAGCGATTGAGCGCAATCGGCTGGACCGTTTCGACGCGCGCCCCATCATCGAGCCAGCGCAGGATGAGGTTGGCCTGAAGCTTTCCGTCTTTCAGGTACAGGCCGTACCCGGTGTCTTCCTCGACATCCTTCGTGCGGGTGACGATGGCGCCCGTGCCGGCGTTCGGATAGATCCAGGCCGCGAGAGTGAACGTGCTTTGAAAGCCGAACCCGCCGACATCGCCTGCGGAAATGAAGCGTGTGCCGTCGAGGCTGGCGGCCTTATCGATGCGACCGGACGAGAAACTTGCCGGCCCGCCTTGAAACTGAGGCATCGCAGGTTTTTCGCTGGCGGGCGGCGTGCTCGCGGGGTCGTACAACTGAAGAGCAGGCATTGACGCACGGGGTGACGCGTGATCCGCCACGTCAGTGTCGAGTGGAAAATACGCGATAAGATCCTGAGGTATCGACCAGTAGAGAGGTGCCGACTTGTCGAGGGCCGTCTCCCAGCTTCGCTGGGCGCCCGCCGATTCAGTTCGCATGCCCTCGAAACGTTTTTCCGCCGCTGCCAGGTCGCGGTCGATTTCGGTTAGCTGTGCCTGTTGCGCCACGGTCGGCGCCTGAATCATCGGGGCGGAATTCCCGTACTTGTTGGCCTTGCCCCGTTCCGGAATATTGTTGAAGTACGCAAACAGCTGATAGAACTCTGTCTGCGTAAACGGATCGTACTTATGGTCGTGACAGCGCGCGCAGCCGAGTGTCAGCCCCATGAACACGGTTGATGTGGTCTCCACTCGATCGACGACGTATTCGACGGCGTATTCCTCGGGAATGATGCCGCCTTCGCCGTTGCCGCGATGGTTGCGATTGAACCCGGTTGCGATTTTCTGGTCGAGCGTCGGACGAGGCAGCATGTCGCCGGCAATCTGCTGCAACGCAAACTGGTCGAACGAGAGATTGCGGTTGAACGCCTCGATGACCCAATCGCGCCAGCGCCACATGTAGCGCTCCGCGTCGGTCTGGTATCCGTTCGTATCCGCATAGCGCGCCGCGTCGAGCCACTGTGCGGCCATCCGCTCACCATAGCGCTTCGAGGCGAGAAGGCGATCGACGACCTTCTCGTACGCCTCACGGGATTTGTCGTTCACGAACGCGTCGACTTCGGCAGGTGTCGGCGGCAGGCCGGTCAAGTCGAGGCTGGCGCGACGAATCAGGGTGGCGCGATCCGGCTCCGGAGCCGGAGTGAGCCCTTCCTGCTCGAGCCTCTTCAACACGAAGAAATCAATTTCGTTTCGCGGCCATGCACGATTGCCGATCTCGGGAAGAGGCGCGCGCCGGGGCGGGATGAAAGACCAGTGTTTCTCCCATCTGGCGCCCTGTTCGATCCACCGTTGAATCAGGTCGATTTCAGCGGTTGTCAGCGTGCGGCCGGACGACTCTGGCGGCATACGCCTGACGGGATTGGCGGCGGTAATCCGCCGAATGATTTCGCTCTTCGCGACATCCCCCGGCACGATGGCGAAGCGTCCACCGAGGTCCTGTTTGGCATCCGCCTCGACGTCTAAGCGCAGTTTCGCCCGCCGGCGGGCCTGGTCAGGACCGTGGCAGGTATAACACTTGTCCGACAGCAGTGGTCTGATGTCGCGGTTGAACTCGACAGTCTCGCGCGCTCCGGCATCCTGGGCCTGTTTCGCAGCCGGAGTCTGTCCAGGCAGGCGCGCGACGAAAAGCAGCACAACCGCAAAAGCCGTTGTCGCGAGGCGCATCGGTTCCCTCCAGAACATGCAAGCTTTACGGCTTCTGATGAGACACACCCGTGAAGGCGAATCGCTGCGTGCCGTAGTCGAGCTCTGCGGTGTAGACGTTGCCCTTCGAATCGATCGCCATTTGATGAGGCCGGACGGCTCCTCGCTCTCCAAAACGGTCGCCTGCCAGGACAGCCAGCGTCTTTCGATTCACGATAAGGATCTGATTACCTTCTCCGACATACAAAAACTGCTGATCCTTGTCTGGCGATAGGGCGATACTGCCCGGTGAGCCGCCCGAGAACAGCTGGTTTACATATTTGCCAGCCAGCGTAAACACCTGCACTCTTCCGTTACTGCGATCGGCCACGTAGACAAAGCCGTCGTTCGAGACTCGAATCGCGTGAACGGGACCGCCGAACTGTGGAGGGCCCGGAGGCATCCGGGCCGGCGCCGGTGTCGCCGGAGGACCCGCGGGCGGTGGTGTTTCACGTCCTGGTTCCGCAAAACCCGTAAGGCCAGGCCGCAACGGTGCGGGTGCAGCATCGACCGGAACATTCCCGAAGGCCCCCCACATGCGTTTGAACGCGCCGGTATCGGCATCCAGCACGATCACGCGGCGATTGCCATACCCGTCGGCGACGAACGCTTCGTTGGTTTTTCGATAGATCACAAGATCGGCGGGCTCTTTCAAATTCTTGGTGTCCTGGTTTCCAGTGCTGGCATTCTGCCGGCCGATCTGCTGCAGAAACTTCCCCGCAGTCGTGAACTTGAGCAGCATGTCATCATCGACGGGAACGCGCTGGTTGGCGACGTTCCTGTATTTGACAACGCCCGCGCCTGTTCCCGCCTGGCCACCAATCCAAACGACGTCTTGATCGTCGACGAAGATGCCGTGTTCGTTCTCGGGCCATTCGTAGCCCGCTCCAGGTCCGCCCCAACCCTGGACGAACTTTCCCGCGGCGTCGAATTCGAGCACCGGAGGCGCGCGATGCGCGCTCTGTTCTGCGGGGATGAACCGTGGGCGGTGGAGAAGCCAGACATGATCGCGTTTGTCGATCGCGACCGACGACATCTGCCCCATGACCCATCCGTTGGGAAGTTTCGGCGGCCACATTTTGTCGAGCTCGAATGTCGGCAGCGCGGTGGGCGTCTGCGGCGGGGCTGCGGTCGACTGCGCCTGCATTCCGCGCCCGCCGAGGAGCGCCAGCTCCAACGCCGCGGCTGCAAAGATTATCTTCGTCATGTGGGCATTCTGCGCCCGAAGGCCGGCGCGGGCAACACGATCTTCTCCTCTATTTACTGCCGGCCCGCCGCGGATCACTCTTTGGACGATCGCACGAGTTGCAGGCCAAGCACGACTGCTCCTTGCATCGGCGAAATCGTCACACCGGCCGCGGCAAGCTGCCGCCACACCTCAAAGTTCAGGTCGCTCTTTAGCGTGCCAGCGGTCTTCAGGTGCTCGGTGCTCCACACTTGGAGCTGAAACCGGAGCGCACCGGGCCCCACTTCGACAAACTCGACGTCCGGTGTGGGCTGGGGCAGGACATCGCGGTGCCCAGCCGCGGCCGCAAGCAACACCTGACGCACCAGTTCGGGGTCGGACGTATGGGACACGTGAAACGACAGTATGTAGCCAGTGAGCTTCCCAGGCTGACTCCAGTTCGTCACGCGTTCCGAAACAAACTGAGAGTTGGGCACGATCGTCGCGACGCTCTCGTCGGTGACGATCGTCGTGGCGCGGGCGCCGATCTCCCGGACTTCGCCAACCACGCCGCCAATCTCGACGCGATCTCCCATCTTGATTGGGCGTTCGAACAAGAGAATGAGACCGCTGAAGAAATTGTTGGTGATGTTTTGCAGACCGAAACCAAGCCCCACGCCGATGGCGCCCACGAGGACGTTGAGCGAGGTGAGGTCGATACCGGCGCTCTGCAGAATGACGAGAGTGCCCAGTGTAATGATGACGTACCGCGCGATGGCGCCGACGGCCTCGCGCATGCCAATGTCGAAGCCGCGGCGCGCCAAGACATTCTCGACGAACCAGCGGGTGACGCGACGTGTCACCCAAAACAGCGCCAATGTCAGCGTGATGACCGTTAGCAGCCTGAGGGGAGTGAATTCGCTGCCCGCGACCCCGGAGAGCAGAAATGTTTTGATGCGATTCCACGCGTCGGCAAAAGACTGCATCGATAGATCTTAAGACCGCCGGCCCAAGTTGTCGCGGACCGTGTGTCTTTTGACCACTGCTGTCCCGCGGCGTTACGGCGCGATGTTGGCGTTCATCCGAAACACGTTCGTCGGGTCGTACAGCCCTTTCACCTGTCGCAACCTTCCGTAGTTCTCTCCAAACGACGCACGGACTTTTTCAGGCCGATCGTCAGACGACAGGTGATTGACGTAGGCCGTGCCAAGCAGGTGCGGCTCCATGCTGCCCCATAGGGATTTGACCCACGCGACGTGATCGGCGGATTCCTCGGCACTCGCCCATTGCCCGACGAGATCGACATCCCACAGCGGACGCCTGGGCGCGAATGCCGTGTCGTCTGAAGCGACTCGCGTCGCGGCGCCATGCATATAGAAGAAGATGATCGCGCTCAGCGGCGAACTAAATCGCGAAGCGCCGTCCACCAGCACGTGGATCAACTCGTCCGGAATTTGCTCGGTGAAAGCCGAGCGCCAGTACCGCTGCAAACCGTGCGTCGCGTTCGGGTCGTCCAGCATCTTCTGACGTGCGCTGTACGGCAGTGGTCCGACAAGATCAGCGATCGGCTTTCCGAATTGTCGAGCGGGCGCAAGAACCTTCTCGCCCTCTGCGATCGGCCCGTTGTAGCCAAGGATCAGGGCGATCACTGGCATCCCCTGAGGCGCCGTCAGGAGTGCAAGATAGGCTTCGGCTTCGTCAGGCAGCGTGCCGCAGAAATCCCGATAGAAAAAAAGCACATCCCGTGCCTGATCGAGCGGAAACAATACCAGGCCGCCGAGCACCTGCGAGACTGCATGGACGCGGTATTCCGCGGACGTCACAACGCCAAAGTTCCCGCCGCCGCCGCGCAGCGCCCAGAAGAGGTCCGGGTGTTCCGCGGCGCTCGCCGTTCGGAATTGACCGTCGGCCGTCACGACGTCTGCCGAAATCAGGTTGTCGATAGCGAGACCGTGCTTACCCATCAGCCAGCCAAGGCCGCCGCCGAGCGTCAGTCCGACGACGCCGGTGTTCGAGACCGTGCCGCCGGTGGTTGCGAGTCCAAATGCCTGGGTCTCGTGGTCCAACTCGCGCCAGATCACGCCACCCTGAGCCCGTGCCGTTCGCGCGACTGGATCGACGCGAATGCCCTTCATGGCTGCCATGTCGATCACGAGACCGCCGTCGTTCGTGCCATACCCTGGGGCGCTGTGACCGCCACCCCGAATCGACAGACGGAGCAAATGCGTTCGAGCGAAGCTCACGGCCTGCTGCACGTCGGCGACACCGGCACACCGCGCGATCAGTCCGGGCCGGCGATCGATGTTTCCGTTCCAGACATGCCTGGCGCTCTCGTAACCGGCATGATCGGACGCCATCAAGTCGCCGCGCAAAGCGCTTCGGAATTCGGCGATCGTCGTGTCGTCGAGCGTCGTGCGAGCGCCTTCGGTGGTCGTCAACGTCATCATATTGCTGCACCTGTTCAGGAGCGCCGGACTTGCCGGACGATGCGAGCCGGGCGTTCGTGGATTATACCGGTACGCCTGTTGCTATTGACTCAACGCAGCGTTGTGGACAGAAGGTACGGGAGCGCACCAGGAAGGCAAATTCAGTACAGGCTGGTCACACCCAGCGGGAGTAACGTGATGGAGCGTTGGAATAGCGTCGAGATTGAGAAAGATGGCAGGACCTACTCCGGTAAATACCGAGTCGAGGGTGGAATAATTACCGTTACGTACGACGCGGATGGGGGCGGAGACAAATCGACACAGGTTGAAAACTCCGAACCTGAACGGCTCGCCAAGCTGTTGCTATCTGAGCTCGTCGCTGAGTTACGAAAATGAGAAAGGCGTCGACACGGCTAAATTGCACGAGCTCATGAGAGCGGGATAGGAGTCCGTCACGTCGTCAGCGCCATTTCTGGACGCGCCGATCGTCCAAGATTGCTTTGTTGCCGGACTCAATCGGAATCCTCACCCGCATCATGTATCGCATCGCCCTCTCCTCCAGAAATGAGGCGCGTAGTCTACCAGCAGGGCGTGCTGAGGCCGCATAATTTTCGTACGCTAGAATGACGGCCCACGCTTCGTTGATCAGGAGCATCTGCAAATGTTTGAACTATCACGCTCCGTACGCGCTGACGTCGTTGTACTGGCCGCCTGTCTGGCAGCCGCGGCGGTCATCGCCCGTGCGCAACAGACGCCGATTGCAGCCATGTTCGTCGACGATCAGAAGCGTGACCAGAAACTCGCGCCGAGCTTTCTCGTTGTCGACCTTTCGGCGGCGAAAACAGGCGGCGCTCCTCCCAAGGTGTACCTCAGCGCTGGCGATCTCGAGCGGGCGTTCGACAGACCCGAGTTCCGACCGGACGCCGCGATCGTGCCCACGAACGCCGAACTGCAGGTCGACGCGCCATCTCCGGCCACGCAGCGAGTGCTCTTCGACCGTGTGCGCAAACTTCCCGATGTCGCGCGCGATCTCCGGGAGCAGGTCGAGGCGTACCGGAAAAAACACCCGGCGGCGGCGTCGGGACAGCCGGGCGTCCTGACGATCGGCGTCGACCCGTTTCTGGCCGAGCTGCCGCGGAATGCGAAACAGAGTGCGGGAGCGTTTCCACGAGTCGTCTGTCTGGTTGCAACCGACTTCGCGAAGGGCGGCGCGATCGATCGCCGCGAGTTCTTTACGCAGGATCGTGTCCGTAAGGGCATCGCCGCGTGCCTCACGGCACTCGATGCGGCAGGTGTTCAATCAGTCGTCATGCCGCTGATGGGTGCCGCGAGTTCCGCCACGCAGTCGAAGGACACCCAGTATGAAGGCCAGCGTTTGCTCAAGGAGTGCCGTCTCTTGAACTCGGTCGCTGGAATCGCGTTGGGCTTTCATGACTACGCGGTGAATCGCCGCAACATTCGAGAAATAGGCCTCGTGCAGTGGGAACAGGAAATTAGGGACATGTTCAGCGTGCCAGCCGGGAGCCGGGCCGCTGAGAGCGCCCAACGGGCTTATCTCACTTACGCGGATCAAATACGACTGGCATTAACCAACGGGCTGGCCGGGAAGTACATGACGGCAGGCGACCTGAACGGGAACTGCAACACCACCTTCAACGCGCGGTAAGCATGAGCTCCGCTGAATGCGCGTCGGTCAAGGCGCGCCTGTGACGGGTACCACCGTCGTTCGCGTGAGCCGAAGCTGGGCGGCGCTAATGCTCCTCCGGACGTCCGGGTCCGACTCGGCGCTCATACCTTTCAACGCCGCGACAGCCTCAGGGCCACCGATGAAGCCGAGCGCGGTCACGATCTGCGCCCGCACAAGTGGATTCGGATCGCTGAGGCGAGCCGCGACAGCTGGGACGTGCGGCTGGCCAAGCTCCACCAGGTACGCGAGTGCGTCGTCACTCGTATCGCGGTCGGCTAGCGCGTCCAAAACGCGGGTGACGCCATCGCGACCGGCGGATGCAAGTGCGAATGCCATCGCGAGAAGTACCCGCGTATCTTTCTCTGAGCCCATCGCCGCCTCGATGCGCGGCGCCGCAGCGGCGGCGCCACCAGAGTGCGCCAGGCCTTCGTACGCCGCCCTCCGGTGGGCTGAATCGCCGGACGTGGTTTGCGCTTCGAACAGTGGAATCGTCGATGGATGACCGATTGCCGCGAGTGCGCTGATCGCAGAGCGTCCCGCCACCCCGCGGATGTAGAACGTGAACTGATCGGTCAGCGCCACCACTGCCTGTTCAGACCGGACATCGCCTAACGCACGCATCGACGCGAGCCTGACGTCGAGATCTTCGTCGTTGACGCGGCCGATGACCGGCACGTCCGCGCCCTGCACGCGCAGGCGCCCGAGCGCTCGGGCCGCCGCCACTCTCACGGACGGGTCACGATCGCTCAGGGATGCCAGGATTTCGAACGCGACAGCATCCGTAACCGGCGGAGTCAGGACGATTCCCGCCGCGTACGCCGCGTCGCGTCTGACCGATGGCTGCTCGTCCGCGAGGGCCTTGACGAGTGCAGTCGACAGTTCAGTGGGAACCGACCATGGCTGGTTATGGAACCGCGCGACTTCGAAGGCCTCAGCGGCGCTACTGATTGAACGCTCCGGCCGTGACGGCACGTAGACGAGGATCACATTTGCGAGGGCGTCTTCGCGGATGTCGATCTCAGCGTCGCCGACAAGGCCGGCGAGCAGCGGCAGCGTTTCGGGCCCACCGCGGTCGCGGAGTGCCCGCAAAGCCTGCCGTCGAACGTCCGCTGACGGACTGGCCGCATCCTGTGCGACCTGCGGTAGCCCCGGAAGCGTGGACGCCTGTTCCCGCGACTTGGGCGCCGCCCATCCCGGAGCACACAAGGCTAGGGCGACGAGTAATACCGTCGCGCGGCCATACAAACGCAGTCGCAGCCTCGTCATTCGAGGCCGAAAGGCGAACAGGAGGTGGTGTTTGTGTGCCTGCATCAGAACCGCGCTTTCGCGAAGACGCCGATCGGAAGCGACCAGCGGCTGCCCGTGTCGTTGACCCCCCGGAGATTCGGATCTGGAAAGAGCGGTTCGGCGCCAGGTTTCCCTTGGTACCGAAGGCCGAGCTCCGCGCCCAACGAGATCGTGTCGGACAGGTCATAGCTGATACCGGTATCGCCGCCGAAAATCAACAGCGCCGATCCTTTGAAGTACGGCTGGTTGGCCAAAGTGAGTCCCACCTCGACGACTCTGAAGGTGACATCGGTCGCCTGAAGAAAACGCACGCCGCCTGCCGCGGCCACATACGTCCGAATCGGCCCCTCCGGCCGCAGGTAATAGCGGAGTCCGCCTTCGATGTCGAAGGCGTCTGCGTTGGAGAATCGGGCCAGCAGTGGATAGCCCGACACCGATCCCACGATACGCTCGGTGCCGTTGTACTTGCCGTAACCAAACGTCGCGAAAACTTCCTTGTTGTAGTCGAGTCCCAGGCTGCCGGTGAACCGGACCCTCAACGCGTCGCTGAAGTGATTGCTGAGGGCCTGTTCAATCAAGACTGACGGTTTCCCGTCGATCGTCCCAACTCCCTCATTGATCGCGTTGCCGGCCAGACTAACTCCCGTACCCACCGAGAGCGTGACCGATCGTACCCCTCGACGCCCTGCGCATATGCGGCGGAAACCGGCGCTACGACAAAGAGGAGTGTGGCGGCGAGCAGTCGGTTCAACGGCACGATAACTCCATTGGTTGGACCGGCGGTCGAATAGAAGCCGTCCCGGTGATTTGGTGTTCGATGCGTCACCACATCATATTGCGATTCACCCTGTTTTGACTACCACCTAAAGTGCCATAGAGGGCTTGCGGTGAGATTCTGCGCAAGTGGAAGGGCTGCGCCACGCCGAAGAGCTTAGCGAACTGGCGCGAGCTTCACGTCCTGAATGACCGCCAGCAGATCGTCGTCCGTGATGGTCTTCTGCGCATCGCACAGCGAGATAACGCGCCGGTACACCTGGTCGAGCTCCAAGCGGGTGAGCGTGTGCCCGACGGCCTCGCAGCGGTGCTTCACGGCGTGACGGCCGGAATGCTTGCCGAGCACCAGCGTCGTTTGTGGCACGCCGACGTCGGCGGGACTCATGATTTCGTAGGTGCGGCGATCTTTCAGCATGCCGTCCTGATGAATACCCGCTTCATGCGCAAACGCGTTGCGCCCGACGATGGCTTTGTTCGCTTGCACGTGCTGGCCGGTGAGAGAGGTGAGGAGCTGGCTGGTGGGGAAGATCTGCTCGGACCGGATGCCGGTGGTAAACGGCAGGCGGTCCTGTCTAACTCGCATGCCCATGACAATCTCTTCCAGCGAGGCGTTGCCCGCACGCTCGCCAACGCCATTGATCGTGCACTCGACCTGGCGGACGCCGGCGGTCACGGCCGCATGCGTGTTCGCCACGGCAAGGCCGAGGTCGTCGTGGCAGTGGGCACTGAACACGGCCTTGTCCGAGTTCGGCACCATGGACTGGATCGTCACGAAGAAGTCGTGGATCTCGTCCGGCGTGGCGTAACCGACAGTGTCCGGAAGATTGATCGTCGTCGCGCCGGCATTGATGACCGCTTCGACAATTGCGCTGAGGAAGTCCATGTTCGACCGCGTGGCGTCTTCCGCCGAAAACTGCACGTCATCGGTGTAGCCGCGCGCCTGCTTGATAGCTGCGACGGCACTCGCCAGGCATTGCTCGCGTGAGATGTTCAGTTTTTTCTCGAGATGCAGATCGGATGTCGCGATGAAGGTGTGGATCCGCGACCGCTCGGCGCCTTTCAGGGACTCGCCGGCCCGTTCGATGTCTTCTGGCCGGCAGCGCGCGAGTGCGGCGATGATCGGTCGGCGTACGGCCGCAGCCACCTGCCTGACTCCTTCGGCATCGTCCACCGATGCGATGGGGAACCCGGCTTCGATCAGGTCCACCCCGAGCGCGTCGAGCTGCCTGGCAAGCTCCACCTTTTCGGCGGTACGCAGTGAAAAGCCGGGGGCCTGTTCCCCGTCGCGCAGTGTCGTGTCGAAGATGGTCACGCGATTGGTGGGCATGTTCACGGTTGTACGGCACTCTGGGTTAATCGTCAAATCTATAATAATGAATTTGTTATAATCATAGTTTATAGTACGTCGCGTGGAGTTGGCAGAATTACGGGTGTTTCTCGCCGTCGCCGCGGAGCGCAGCTTTTCGCGCGCCGCCGCCAAGCTGCACCGTACGCAGCCGGCCGTCAGCCAGGCGATTCGCCGCCTCGAAGAGCAAGTGGGGGAGCGGCTGTTCGATCGCTCGTCGAAAGACGGCACGTTGACGGCGGCGGGGCGGGTATTACGCGACTACGCCGAACGGCTGCAGCGACTCTCTGAGGAAGCGCAACTGTCCGTTCGCGAGCTGCGCGACCTGCAGCGCGGGCGGGTCTTGATCGGCTCGAACGAGGGTGGCGTGCACGTGCTGCTGCCGCTGATCGAAAAATTCCGCGACAAGCATCCTCGCATTCTCGTGGACGTCCGCCGCGTGCCCGCGCGGCAGGTCGGCATCGAAGTCGCGCAGGGAAGCCTCGACTTCGGCATCGTCACATTCGATCCTGGCGACAAGCGGCTGCTTGCCGTCACGCTTGGCGCGGACGAGCTGGTGTTGTTGGTGTACCCGTCCCATCGGTTTGCACAACGTGAGAGCGTGCCGATGTCGGAGTTTGCGCACGAGACCGTCATCGCGCACAGCGACCCATCTC
The DNA here is from genome assembly GCA_963784045.1 of Vicinamibacterales bacterium. GTDB lineage: Bacteria > Acidobacteriota > Vicinamibacteria > Vicinamibacterales > JAMQPK01 > JAMQPK01. Next base: position 7,849 of record CAWAPZ010000017.1, on the reverse strand, counting down.
CCGCCCGCGATCAAGTGCTGCGGCAGGCCGAAGTACGGCACGCCCCCATCAACATACAGATAGCGTTGCCAAGCCTGGAGGGGATCAAGCGAGCGGTCGAAAAAAAGATGGGAGTGGCGCTGCTGCCGCGGCGCTGCGCGGTCGCCGAAATCGAACGCAAGCAGTTGGTCGCGGTGAGGATCCCGGAGGTGCGGTATCCAAGGCAACTGCGGCTTCTGTATCGCAAGGGAGAGCTGTCACATGCAGCGGCAGCTTTCCTGGAAATTGCGAAGAGATAAACAGAAGACCAGAAGATCAAGAGACCAGAAGAATTCTCCTGATCTTCTGAGCTTCTATTAAAGAAATCAGAAGCCGTTGACGTAGGGCAGACTCTTCGCCACTTCGCGCACGCGATCGAAATCGTCCATCAACAATCCCGTCGCGTCCCACGTGCCGGCCGTGAACGCTTCGCGGGCACCAGCCGGAATCACCGCCTGAAATGTCCTGCCGTTGACGCTGACGGACTGGTCGCCGACGCCGATCGTCACTTCGGCCTGCGGGTCGGCTTCGATGGCCGACATCAGCGCTTCCGCATCGCTCGAAGAGACGGTGAGGCACGGCATGCCGAGCGCCACGGAGTTGCCGAAGAAGATCTCCGAAAACGACTCGCCGACGATGGCCCGGATACCCCGGCGCTGAAGCGCCTGCGGCGCGTGCTCGCGCGACGACCCGCAGCCGAAATTGCCATTCACGATCAGGATGTTGGCGCCGGTGTAGCGCGGATCCCAGAACGCATGCACCTGGCCTCGTTCTTCCAACTGCTTGCGGTCGTCTTCAAATGCGTGCGTCTCGAGTCCCTCGAAGCTGACGCTCTTCAGAAATCGCGCCGGGATGATCCGATCGGTGTCGATGTCGTGGCCGCGCACCGGAACCGCGCGGCCGCTGATCCTGTCGACGAAACGGGAGTCCATTACGCGCGTACCTCTTCGTTCTTCGAAACCAGTCTGCGGGTGTCGACGACCTCGCCCGCAACGGCCGCCGCGGCCACCATCGCCGGGCTCATCAACAGTGTGCGTCCGGTCGGGCTACCCTGGCGGCCCTTGAAATTACGATTGGAAGAGGACGCGCAGATCTGCCGGCCCTGCAGCTGATCGGGATTCATGGCGAGGCACATTGAGCAACCGGCGGCGCGCCATTCGAATCCCGCTTCGGTGAAGATCTTGTCGAGGCCTTCCTGCTCGGCGAGCCTGCGCACGGCTTGGGACCCGGGCACGACGAGCGCCTGCACGTGCTTTGCGACGTGCTGGCCTTTGACGAGCCTGGCAGCCTCCCGCAAGTCTGAGATGCGGCCGTTTGTGCACGATCCAATGAATGCCACATCGATCTTCGTGCCCATGATCGGCACGCCGCCGCGGAAGCTCATGAATTCGAGCGCTTCGGCCACCGATGCCCGTTCCTCGGCCGGTACGCTGGACGGGGACGGTATCCGCTCGCTGATGCCGATCGACTGGCCAGGGTTGATGCCCCAGGTCACCGTCGGCTCGATCGTCGCTGCATCGATCTCGATCTCGTCATCGTAGCTGGCGTCCGGATCGGACGCTATCGACTTCCACCACGCGCGCGCCTTGTCGAAGGCGGCTCCCTGTGGAACGAAGGGCCGTCCCTGCATGTATTCGAACGTCGTCTCGTCGGGATTGACGTAGCCCACACGGGCCGCCCCTTCGATCGACATGTTGCAGACGGTCATGCGCTCTTCCATCGACATGCGGTCGAATGCTTCTCCGCCGTACTGGTACGCGAACCCGGTTCCGCCTTTGACGCCGAGGCGGCGGATGATGTGGAGGATGATGTCCTTTGCGTACACTCCGGGGCGCATCGAGCTGTTCACGGTGATGCGCCGGACCTTCAACGGCTCCATGGCAAGGCACTGCGATGCGAGCACGTCCCGCACCTGCGACGTGCCGATGCCGAATGCGATCGCGCCGAAGGCTCCGTGCGTCGACGTATGGCTGTCCCCGCACGCGATCGTCATGCCCGGCTGCGTCAGCCCCAGCTCCGGTCCTATGACGTGGACGATGCCCTGGTTGGCATTCGTGATGTCGTAGAGCGGGATACCGAACTCGCGGCAGTTCTTCTCGAGCGACGACATCATCTCTTCGGCAAGGACATCGAGAAACGGCCGACTCTGATTGAGCGTCGGCACGATGTGATCGACGGTTGCGAACGTGCGATTGGGAAACGCCACGGTGCCGCCCCGCATCCGCAGCATGTCGAACGCCTGCGGGCTCGTGACTTCATGGATGAGGTGAAGGCCGATAAACAGCTGCGTCTGACCTGTGGGCAGCGTGCGCACGGCGTGGTTTTCCCAGACTTTCTGTAGAAGGGTCTTTCTCATGCGATAATGTGTGAATTATGACATACCCGGAATTCTTCGTTGCTCCCATGCGCCAGGAACTCACGAACCTTGGCGTCCGCGAACTTGGTACTGCCTCCGATGTCGACGCGGTGCTCGGGCGGCAGCTTGGCCAGCCCGGCGACCAGCAGGGCCCGACCGTCATGGTCGTCGTCAATTCGGTGTGCGGATGCGCCGCCGGCAAGGCGCGCCCCGGCGTGGCGATGGCGCTGCAACATCAAACAAAACCCGATATCGTGGCGACGGTATTTGCGGGCGCCGACATCGAGGCCACCGAGCGGGCGCGCGGTTATTTTGCCGGGTATCCGCCGTCATCGCCGTCGATCGCGCTCATGCGCGACGGCAAGCTGTTGTGGATGCTCGAGCGGCGGAACATCGAGAATCAGTCCGCCGATATGATCGCGAAGAACCTGACGGACGCCTTCGATCGGTATTGCGCTCCGGCCACCGTCAAGGCGTAACGCTCGTAAAAGCGTAAACGCGGTAGAAGCGTACGTAATAGAAGCGTACGTAGTGCCGACCTTTAGGTCGGCACTACCGCTTCAGGTCGGCTACTGGCCTATCCGCCTCGCGTGTGCATCTCGAGGTGAGGATTTTTCTTTAGGCTTGACGCAGGGACGAGGGGGGTGCGATCTCGCATTACGAGCCGCTCCTCGGCTCCGCGATCCGCTCGGGCCGACCATTCCCGCGTGAGCAATTCCAGCAGATCGTCCGGCGACGCCCCTGCGCGCAACGGCGTGCGGAGATCCGTTCCCGTCGTCGCATAGAGACACCGGTACCATATCCCATCCGCCGTCAGGCGGCTTCTATCGCAACTATTGCAGAACGGCGCGGTCGTCGACGAGATGATCCCGAAGATCGTTCCATCCGCCAGCCGGAAACGATCGGCCGGCGCGCTGGTGTGTTCGACAGTCGCCGCGATCGGCCCGTACTCGCTGCCCAGGGCGGTCAGCATGTCTTGCCGCGACATCACGCGATCGCGCGACCACTGCGTCGCGCCGCCGACGTCCATGTATTCGATGAATCGGACTTCGGCGCCGATCCGCTTGGCGTATTCGACGAGCGGCACCAGCTCGTCTTCGTTGGTGCCCCGCATGATCACCGAATCGAGCTTGATGTGATCGAAATACTTGACGGCCTCGTCTATGCCGGCGAGCACCTGTGAGAGCGAATCGAACCTCGTAAGGGCCCGAAACCGATCGGCACGCAGTGTGTCGAGGCTGACCGTCAAGCGATGCAATCCGGCGAGGTGCAGCGACCGCGCATGCTCCTCGAGCATCACGCCATTGGACGTCAGCGCCAGATCGCGGATCGCCGGTTTCTCGGCAATCATCCTGATCAGTTCGGGCAGATCGCGGCGGAGCAGTGGCTCGCCCCCGGTGAGGCGGACGCGATCGACCCCTGCGCGTGCGAAGACGTCGACGAGCCTGCTCATCTCTTCGAACTGCAGGATGTCGTGACGGGGCAGCCACGCATATTCCGCTTCGGGCATGCAGTAGCTGCAGCGGAGATTGCAACGGTCAGTCACGGACAGGCGCAGATTTTTGAGCGGCCGGCCCAACAGGTCTCGCGCAGGCACCGGCGCGCTTGCGGATGGAGTCACCGCGAGAGACCCCGCATGACGCGAATCGGCATCGCTGTTTTCTGCTCCGTAAATCTATCGCTCCATTTTCCGGGTACCTGCGTGCCGCACGAAGGGCAGGCGCCCGCCGGAGTCAGATTGTACCTGCGAATCAGATACCCGAAACGTTCGACAAGGACCTCACCGCATGCCGTGCAGTGCGTATCCTCGAGGTCGCCAACCTTTCCCGGCAGGTTGCCGGCGTAAACGTAGCGCAGACCCGATGCGGCGCCAATCCCGGCGGCACGCACCAGCATTGCGGCGGTTGTATTGCCTGGCTCGGTCATCTTGTAGTCGCCGTGAAACGCCGTCGCGTGCCAGGGGATGTCCGGTGAGACGCTTGCGACGAATCCCGTCAGCCGTTTCAGCTCGTCGTCGCTGTCGTTGAAGCCGGGAATCAGCAGCGTCACCAACTCGAGCCAGATACCCATGCCGTGCAATCGTCTGATGGTATCGAGGATCGGCTGAAGCCGGCCGCCAAGCTCGCGGTAGTGGCGGTCGTCGAAGCTTTTCAGGTCGACTTTGTAGGCGTCGATCCACGGCCGCAGGTACTCGAGCACACCCGGCGTGCCGTTGCCGTTCGACACGAAGCCGGTCATCAATCCCGCCGCGCGCGCCTCCTTGAAAATCGCGACCGCCCACTCACTCGTAATCAACGGTTCGTTGTAGGTGCTGACGATGATCTTCGCTCCACGCTCGACAGCGTCCCGCACAAGGATCTCGGGCGACACATCCAACGGCGGCGACATCGCGTGCGGATCGCGCAGTGCCTGTGAAGTCACCCAGTTCTGGCAATACCCGCAGTGCAAATCGCACCCGAGCATGCCAAAGCTATAGGCCAATGCGCCGGGATGCACGTGGAAGAAGGGTTTCTTCTCGATCGGATCGCACTGCACGCCCCCCGCATATCCCCATGGCACCAGAAGGCGCCCGCCCTGGTTGAAGCGCACCTTGCACACGCCGACGGCATCTGGTGGAATTTTACAATCATGGCCGCACGCATAGCAGTGCACCCACTCATGGTCGAGACGGTGATACAGATCGCCTTCGCGCGTGCGCGCGGCGAGGATGTCTTTCAGCGTTGCCATGGCCTTACGTCGCTATCAATTGTACGACAGGTGCGACCGGTGACAGCTACAGAGCTCGTCGGCGGTTTGTGCTCATGCCTGCTCCGGCTGATAATCCATGCATATGAAGCGTATCCTCGTGACCAACGACGACGGCGTGTATTCGGATGGCATCAAAGCGCTCGCGGATGCTATGCAGACTCTTGGTGAAGTGACGGTTGTCGCTCCTCTTGCCGAAGCGAGCGCCATCGGACACGCGCTCACGCTGCGACGGCCCCTCAGACTCGAAACGATCGGCGATCGCGTGTACGCCGTCGATGGCACGCCGACTGATTGCGTCAACATCGCCGTGACGAGTGTTCTTCGCGGAATGCCCGATCTGGTCGTCTCCGGGATCAACAAAGGTTGGAATCTCGGCGACGACGTGACCTATTCGGGCACGGTGTCGGGGGCGTTCGAAGCGGCGCTGCTGGGACCGCCCGGAATCGCGGTGTCGCTGCAGAAGACCGGGCGCGGGTTCGATTTCGCGGAAGCCGCGCGAGGCGCGCAGATCGTCGCGCAGTCGGTGCTCGAGAAAGGGCTGCCGCTGCGGACGTTTCTGAACATCAACGTCCCGCAGGGACACATCAAAGGTTTCAAAGTGACCGTCCAGGCGCGCCGCAATCATGTGACGAAGGTGGACGAGCGCGTGGATCCGCGCGGCCAGCGATACTTCTGGATTGAAGAAGGGCAGAACGCCTGGGAGCCTCATGACCGCTCCGACTTTCAGGCCGTTCGCGATGGCTACATTTCGGTTACCCCGCTGCAACCGGATTTAACCGCGTACAGCCTGATCCCCGCAATCGAAGAATTCCTTCTACAGCTTCCAGCCGGCCGCTAGGCACAGGCATTGCACCCTCTGATTGAACACGCATGTTCAATGGACCGAGTGCAGCGATTTCACGATCGCCGCGAGGCCGGTCAGCTTCTTGTCCGGCGTCTCGCACAATACCAGGACCGCACTGACGTCGTCGTGCTGGCGCTTCCACGTGGGGGAGTGCCCGTTGCGTACGAAATCGCGCGCGAATTGAAAGCGCCGCTCGATGTCTTCCTGGTCCGCAAGCTTGGCGTGCCCTGGCACCCCGAACTGGCGATGGGCGCCATCGCCGGAAACGGGACCGAGGTCCTCAACGGCGATGTCGTGAGCGCGTACAACATTCCTTCACATGTCATCCGTGCGGTCGCAAAGTGCGAGCGGAACGAGCTCGAGCGGCGCCTTCAGGAATACCGGCGAACGCGGCCGATGCCAGGACCTGCACGATCGCGTCGTGATCCTCGTCGACGATGGATTGGCGACCGGTTCGACCATGCGCGCGGCGGTCAGTGGTTTGTGAAAAGTCCTCATACCATTGTGCCCAACCGCGAAGAAGTCTGGGCCGGGGTATGAAGACATAGCACTTCGTCGACTTGGTCTCGAAGGTTACGACAAGTGTCGGACGCGGCAATGGGAACGGCCCGCGGCGCCAGTAGCGGATGGGCGAACGTCGTAGACCGTCATAGCGTTCGGCTTCGGCCGGACTCAATAGGGAGGACAGCGGATGAAACGACGCGAGATTGCACGCGAAGAGTGGCGGGAGTTCTTCGATTCGTTCAACGGGCAGCACGAAGGCTGGCTTATGGGCGTCGATCGATTCGACGAGTTTCTCGACGAAAGCGTCGAAACACGACACCGTGACGGGGCGTTGCGCGGCCTGCAGTCAAACCACGGGGCAGTCGCGCTCGCGGTTGACGATCGCTCGAGTGGCCACTTAGAGACGGAGTGCATTCAGAATCCTCAACGGATCGTGCTCGAGCAGTCGGAAGACGAAATCGACACGGCGCTGGAAATCGAAGGCGCGCAGTCGTGCATCATCGTGAGGTTCTGGAATCCCATGCCCGTCGAAATGGTCGACGGCATTGCGGGGTAGGAGGCGGCATGGCCCAGTGTGAAGTCTGCGGAAACGACTACGACAAATCGTTCGACGTGATACATGGCGGCAGCCGGCACACGTTCGACAGCTTCGAATGCGCCATTCATATGCTGGCGCCAACGTGCGCACACTGCCGCTGCAAGATCGTGGGCCACGGTATCGAGGCGAACGGCACGTTCTACTGCTGCGCGCATTGCGCGAAGAAGTCCGGGGTCAGGGGAGTGGATGATAGAGTCTAAGGGGCTCCGGGAACCAGAACCGGGAAGGGGAACCGAAACCGTGTACAATGGACGGCTGTCGGGGCGTGGCTCAGCCTGGTAGAGCACTCGGTTCGGGACCGAGGGGTCGGAGGTTCAAATCCTCTCGCCCCGACCACTAAATCCCAAAAACATTGGCAGATTCTCTGGTCGACCATGGTTTGGCCCGATGGATCGTTGCTCAAATCGCAGGCCGCAGAATGACTGTTATGGCGGAAAATCGTTAGGCTGTTGTTAGGCTAAATAACCCGCCACAACTGCGGGCAAACAAACAAATAGGATTTCAATGGCCGGTCGGATGCCGGCCATTTCGCTGTCCAGGTGCGCTTCGGGAAAAGAGACCTCGCGGCCGGCGATGAGTCCGGTCCGTATGCGCTTTGCTACTCAGGTTGAACGTTCGATGGCGTGAACAATTGGGCTGGCAATGGAAGCGTAATAGCTGGCGTGCACGACCGGTCACGAGCACCCTCGAGATCGAATTCATAAAGGCGGACGCCGCCAAGCGTCGCGCCGAATCCAGAACGCGGCACGTCTCGAGATCGACGCCGAGCCGCCACGGCCAT
>CAWAPZ010000016.1:0-224365 GCA_963784045.1 Vicinamibacterales bacterium | reverse complement strand
TTCAGCTCTCTGACGCTGGCCGAGAACCTGGCGCTCCCGCTGACGACCTGGACGAGCGTCCGCGGCCCCCTCGTGCAGGATTTCGTGCAAGCGAAGCTGGATCTGGTCGGCCTCGGCGCTTTCGCGGGGCACTTTCCGGGTGAAATTTCGGGAGGCATGAAGAAGCGCGCGGGCATCGCGCGCGCGATGATGATTGAGCCCGACTTGCTGTTCTTCGACGAGCCCTCCGCCGGGCTCGACCCGATCAGCGCTGTCGAGCTCGATCACCTGATCATCACGCTCAGCCGCGATCTCGGCATTACCATCGTCATCGTGACGCACGAGCTGCCGAGCATTTTCCTGGTCGCCGACAACTGCATCGTGCTCGACAAGGAGGCCAAGGGGATCGTCGCCCGAGGCGATCCTCGGCGGCTGCGGGACGAATCGTCCATCCCGTTCGTGCACAACTTCTTCACGCGGTCCTCGCCGAGCGCGTCCGCGGCCCAGGAGAGATGAATCATGGCGGTCGAGAAAAGCTACGCGCGCCTCGGGTTGTTCCTCGTCATCGCGATGGTCGTGGTCCTCGCAACAGGGCTGCTTTTCATCCAGCGGATGCGTAGCCGCGAGGTCATCGAGTTCGTCACCTATACACAGGAGAACGTCTCTGGTCTCGACATCTCGAGCCCGGTGCGCTACCGCGGCGTCCCCGTGGGGCGGGTGTCGAACCTGCAGGTGGAGCCGGGCGGTCGCATGATCGAGATCGACTTCGAGCTGTTCACCGATCGGCTCACCACAGTCGGCGCCGATGTCACCAAAATCCAGGAAATGGCCACGGCCGGCGGCGCGTTTGAGCGGTTTCGCGCTCAAGTGGTGGGCAACCCCGTGACCGGCGAGGCATACCTCTTTCTCGACATGCCGGAGAACCCCCCTCCGCCGATGACACTCGGCTTCACGCCCAGTCGGCCGTACATCCCGTCGATGCCGACCCCCCTGTCGGAGCTACGGGACCGGTTGCCCGAAGTGCTGGAGCGCCTCGAGTCGACGCTCCAGGTCCTTCGGGAGATCGTCGCCCGGATGCCCGATAGCCTCGACAAGGCCGACCGGTTCTTCACCAACGTCGAACGCATCGTCAGCGAGAGTGAGCTGCCCGCACTCAGCGCCGACTCGCGAAAGTTCTTCTCGACGACCTCCGAGCAGATCGAGGCGATCGCCTCGAACCTCGACGGACTGGTCGGCAACGAGGGCACGCTGTCGAAGTTCGCCGACGAGGCACGCGCTTCCATCGACGCAGCAGACCTGCCCGCCTCCGGCCGCGCCACGCGCGAGGCCATGGACGAGGCCAGTCTGGCGGCGGAGGACCTGCGGCGCTCGCTGCCCGCGATACGCGAGTCGCTCGGGCAGCTGCGCGAGCTCGCGCGCCAGCTGCAGGAACAGCCGGAATCGGTAGTCCACGGCATCCAGCAGGGAACGAAGCCGAAATGATTTGACGCTCAAGATACGGAATGCCCGTCGTGCTCGCGGTCGCCTGTCTGGGTGTAGGTTGCCGTGTTCGGCTTGAACGCCCGGATACCGTTCCAGTCCGCATGATCGAGCCACGACTGGTCGAGCCGGGCGGGGTCGCCGCCGATGCCCCGAACGCCACGAGCATCCGTCTGCTCGAGACGCAGAGCCGGGGACACATCGGCCGTCGCGTACTGCACCAGCAGCCCGGTGGTGAGGTGACGGAGGATCCCGTCTGGCTCTGGGCAACCACTCCCGATCGCTACCTGGATTCGGCGTTGCGATATGCCATCGGGTCGAGTCCCGACATCCGTCTCGTCGACGTCGGCAGCGCGCCGTCGCTGGCCGTCACGCTGGTGGTATGGCAGATCGAGGCGGCGCCGAGCAGACGGCTGGTCGGGGCTGTCGAGATCCAGGTGACGACCACCGACCGCGCGGTCCATTCGGAGATCATCCGCGCGGAAGAACCGATCACGGAAGACCTGCCTGGCGACGTGGCCGCGGCCGCCGGCCGACTGCTCGGGCGCCTCGCCACGGACTGCCTCTCGCGTGTCACGCGCTAAGGCTCATGACGCCGACGTCGTTGGACCTGACCCCGTCTCGCCGCTCGGGTGCGCACTGTCCGGGTCTGTCAATTCTCGACCAGGCGATCCGTTCGACGTTGGGTGCCGGACTGGGGGACGGCGTCGAGTTCTTCGCAGAATCGATTCATGCGGCCTAGTTCCCCGAGGAGCAACACCTTGCGCTACGCGACTTCTACGTAAGAAAGTACGGTTCCAGAAAGCTCGATCTCATCGTCGGTGTGATTCACAGACCTGCCGATGAGAGACCTACTGACGGCGGTGTCCAGTGTCCCGCCCCGAAGTGTCATCCTGTACCTGAGGCTCTTCAGGGACGGCGCTGGACAAACGTTCGTCGCGCAATGACGCCCGTGTCGCGAATTTCCGCTGCCGCCCGCGCGCCCGTCTACGTGTTTGTCGATCAGTAGTGTCATCAAGTTCCGCGAGCCCCGGCGCCTGGGATCGTTATCGCCCGAAGGCCGACCTCTCCAGTGGCCCTGCCGTGCAGTTCGAGGCTGTAGAGATACCCGAAAACGGGCCGAAGCCCAGATATGCCTGTTTCACCGTCTCGCCGCGTTGAATGATCCAGATATGATCGCGGCTGTCAGTTGAAATTCCGCTCACCGGACCAACGGCCCAACCGTTGGGCAGAGGGTGTGGCCAGATTCGATCCACCTCGAAGACGGGCACATCGTCTGCTGGTTGAGCGTCGGCAGACGACATCAGCTGTCTGACGTCCGAGCCCCAGACCAGGTTCGAGAGCGGCCCGGGAAGACCAGGCTCGGGCCGGCGAGTGAACTGGCAGCCGCGGCGTGCCGAGCGTCAGAGAGCATTTCTTTGGAGTCGGTTCGGCTACGACGTCAGGCGACGTGTCGAAGCGTCGCGACTTCGTCCAGAAGTGGGCAGCCGGCCATCCCGTTACCGGAACGATCGCCGCCAGGCAGCCGATCCTCAGCATCGACATCGCGAACGAGCTCCCGAACGCGATGACCGTGGGCAGGCGGCTGCCGAGGTCGCCGATTCGCTCGACGACATCAACCGGAGACTCGAAGTGTATAGCGGGCAGGTAGTCCGGCAGGCGCGTTGGGAAGTTGAGCGGCAGACGGTCGGCGTACTAGACGGCCTCTCGGCGAAAGAGGCCATCCCTCTGGCCGCGACGGGCGGTGGCGTCCGCGGAGCGAGCGGCGGCAGATATTTCCCGGCTCGTGCCCGCCGTCGAAGGGGCGGCTCGTACAGCAGAGCGAGGGGCGGAGATCGTCGCGACGGAACGGCGGGAGGCTATCAATGCGATCTCTGCGGACCTCGCCCGCACGATCGACTTCGCGCAGCGCGAACGGCTTGCGGTCCTCGAATACCTGAGCCTCGAGCGCAAGACGGCGATCGACGATCTTCGCAAGACGATCACGGAGGAGCACGCGGCCGTCGTCACCGATACAGAACACGTTGCCGATCGCCTCGTCGACCGCGCGATGGATCGGCTCGCGTCGTACTTAAGGTGGTCGGGTTGCTGCTCGTAGCCGGTTTGGTGGCGTTGGTAATGATGCGCTTGCTCTTCCGGCGTCCGATCAACGCGACGCGTGCAGCCGTCTGAACAAGGCAGGCGGGCGATCTCTACCAGCGCCACCGCACCTGATAGACAAAGTTGCGCTTCAGATCCTCTGGCCCCCAGAACAGGACCAATCCGTTTTCGCTCACGTAGGACCTGTGCCTGCCCCGGAAGGGTTCTGGTTGCGCGCCTTTCTCGTGCTGAAGAAACTGGTACGACTTGACCGGTTTCTCCTCGGGGAAGAGCACCACCATGGCGACCTCTTCGTTTTGCACCCGGTGCATCGCGGCCCAGTCGGCGTCGTCGCCGGTAAACGCATTCCAGTAGGTCATTTCATTGATGACAAGAAACTCCTGACCGATCGGCTCGTTGCTGATATCAATCTTTAGCACCACGGGCTTTACGGGCGTGCTGCCATGGTAATGAAGCTGCTTCGTCGTGATGAGCTCGTACCTGTGGGTGAGAGAGCGGGCGTCTATGCCCGCAGCCGGTCGTCGCAGATTCGAACTCGACAAAACTCGTCTGTTTCAACTTCTTCATCAGGGTGTAGCGGACCCAGGTGGCCGAGCTGATCTTGTCGGAGGTCTTCTTTTCGGGTGGAACTGGAACCCGCCCGCGCAAGTCGATGATCCGCACGTCCTTCAGTATTTCAACGCCGTCGTATATCGGATCGGCTAAGGTTGGCACAATCGTGGCGGCTTCTACCGGCGTCAGCCGGGTATCCCGTGCCTTTGCGAAACCAGCGTCGGTGACGTATGCCGCGCCGACGGTGGCCAGTGCGCCGGAGAGAGCCGTGACGATCGGAACCAGGACGTATCTCGCCGAGTCGAGCTTCATTGGAGGCACCTCCTGAAGTTGCGAAGCCCTTCTGCCTGCAGATATAACGAAGGGGGAGCGTGACTTGAACGGCCACGCGGTCAAGAACTACATCACTCCGAGCGGCCTCCTGCGACTGAAAGACGAGCATCGGTTTCTGCTCACCAGAGAACGGCCGGCGGTGACGAAGGTCGTGGCCTGGGCGGCCGGCAACGGCGATCGCAGCGAAAACGCCGACTACCAGTACGGCAAACGGCGGCTGCGCGAGATCGATCGCCGCATTCGCTTTCTCACGAAGAGGATCGACGCCGCGGAGATCGTGGACCCGGAAGTTCCGAGACATGGGCGGGCGGCGACGCACGTGTTCTTCGGAGCGACAGTGCGCTACGCCAACGCCTCGGGAGCGGAGCGGGTAGTGAGCGTGGTCGGGGTTGACGAAGTCGATCTGGATCGCAACCACATCAGCTGGTTATCGCCGCTGGCCCGCGCGTTGATGAAATGCGGAGTGGGCGATCGCGTGGTGCTGCACGCGCCAGGCGGTACGGAGCAACTGGAGATCCTCGAGGTGCAGTACCAGCGCATTTCCGTGCAGCCCTTCACTGAACCACCAGGAGCCGAGGCCGCGCCGCGAGCTCGTCCTCGCGATGGCGGTTAGCGTTCGCTTTTGGCCTTTCAGATCGTTGAGGTGCTCAAAAAATCGGTTGCGTCGCAGCGTCGCGGCGGTGAAACATGGAACTGTCAATCATGTTCCAGCTTCAACACCTTGGCGTTCACGGTGTCCGCGATGTAGATCGTCTTCTGATCGGGCGTGACAACCAGGTAATGGGCCTCGCCGATCAGATTTGACGTTGCGCCCTCGGCATCCCGCCCGCCTTTGCCGAGCCATCCGGTGATTTTTCCGCTGTCGTCCAGCGACATGATCATGCCGTCCATCCCCGAAGACATCCAGAAGTGGCCCTTCGCGTCCACGAACAGGCCGCTCGTCAAGATCGGGATGCTGAATTTCCCGGAGCGGACTGAGATTGGTGTCGAGCACCAGAATCTTTCGCACCTGCCGATCGGTGACCCACAGTTCTCCCTTCGGCGTGACGATCACACCGTGAATGGTGGGATAGGTGCCGTCGGCATGGGGCAGCGCGCGGCTCGTGACGTATTTGCCGTTCTTGTCGAACTTGAACACCCGCGGATCGGACCCCTGGGTCACTGGGGGCCTGGCCGTTTCATAGGTTGCGCAGTATGTGCAGTCGGGCGGATTAGAGGTGCCGCCATGACCCTGCACGACGTAAAAGTTGTCGTCGTTGTCGAACGCGACGTCCATCGGCTGGTTGAACATGCCATTCCATTTCGCTTCGTCCCATTTCGCGACCTCGCCGCGCATGCCCAGCGTCATAACCGGCTCGCCGTTCGGCTTCAGCTTCCACAGCACGTTCAGAAAGGCGTCGAGGATCCAGATGTTGCCGTAACGATCCACCCGCATCGCGTGTGGGTTGATTGCGATGTTCGGGTTGAAGGTGCGGAGAAGTTTTCCCGAGGCATCGTATTCCACCATCATCATGGCGGGGTTCCTGTTGAACACCAGCAGATGACCCTGCGGTGTCAACGCGACGCCTGACACGCTGCCGAACTTCTGTCCCGGCATTGGCGCCGGCGGGGAGACGAAGTGATAAGGCAGCGGCGGGGCGTCGGGCGGGCGCAAATCAGGAGTGGCGCGCGGCGGAACGATGTGCGGATCGCTCCGGCTTGACCGGGTCTGGCCCTGCTGCGGCTGAGCTGGCGCGTCCTGTGCCAACGCGATGGTCGCGCCGAGCAATACAGTCAGAACACCGATGGCAGATGAATGTTTCATCTATCCTCCGTGACAGAAGACCCGCAATTGATCACTTGATCGGCCTCCGAGCCGGAGATATCGTCTCGTGGCAGTATGGTACAGCTGTTCCTGCCATTGTTGCGGATCGCCGCCGCGGCGATCGCCATCTTCCTTCCTATTGAAAGCAGTCACAGCGTGAGCGCGGGTGCACAGGCCGATGTATCCGCCGCAGGCGCCTCACGCTGCGGAGCGCTTACGTCGCTGAAACTACCTGATACCGCCGTAGCGCAGGCGAGCGTCGTCCCTGCGGGCGGGTTTGCACCGCCTAACGGCCGCGGGAATGCGTCGTTCGCGGAGACGCCGTCGTTTTGCCGCGTCACGATGGCGCTTACGCCAACGGCAGATTCGAATATTGCTGTTGAAGTGTGGCTTCCGCTGTCTGGGTGGAACGGGAAGTATCAGGCCGTCGGCAACGGCGGATGGGCGGGCGCGATTGGGTATCCTGCCCTGGCTGCGGCGCTGAAGCGCGGATACGCCGCGAGCGCCACCGATACGGGCCACACAGGCAACTCAGCCTCGTTTGCGCTGGGACATCCCGAGAAGCTCATCGATTACGCGTACCGCTCGGAACACGCCATGGCTGTCGCGGCGAAAGCTTTCGTCCGGACGTTCTATGGCAAGATGCCCAGCCGCTCGTACTTCAATGGATGTTCAACAGGCGGCCGCCAGGCGCTCGTCGAAGCGTCGCGCTATCCGGATGATTTCGACGGCATCATCGCCGGCGCTGCGGCCAATCCCAAGACGCATCTCGACGCGTGGCGGATGGTGATGAGCCTGGCGATGTTTAAAAGCGCTGAAAGCTTCATCCCCGCGTCCAAATACCCCGCGATCAGCAAGGCTGTGCTCGACTCGTGCGATACGCTCGACGGCGTCCGCGACGGGCTGATCGAACATCCGCCGAGCTGCCGATTCGACCCGGAGGTGCTGCAATGCAAAGGAGCAGACGGCGCTGATTGCCTGACCGCTGCGCAGGTTGAGTCGGCTCGCGTCGCCATGAGCCCGCTGAAAGATCCAAGGACGGGCGATGAGATTTTTCCCGGCTACGAGCGCGGCAGCGAGCTTGGATGGGGCCGGCTGCTCGGCGGGCCCGACCCGTACGAGACCGCCCTCGATACGTATAAATACGTGATCTTCAAGAATCCGTCGTGGGATTGGCGAACGTTCTCGCTCGAGCGCGACTTCGCCGAGGCGATCCGCCTGACGCAAGGCCTGCTCACAGCGGTCGATCCGAATCTGACGCCGTTCGCCGCTCGCGGCGGCAAGCTCCTCACATATCACGGATGGGCCGATGAGAGCATTCCACCGCGCGCCAGCGTCAATTTCTATACGCGCACGCGCCAGGCCACACAGGCCCCTTCCTCGAACACCGACTGGATTCGGTTGTTCATGGTGCCGGGTATGCAGCACTGCGGTGGCGGCGTTGGACCGAATTCATTCGATTCGATCGGCGCGCTCGAGTCGTGGGTTGAACGCGGGCAGGCGCCGGAGTCTATCCTCGCATCGCACAGCACCGCCGGACGCGTGGATCGCACGCGGCCTCTGTGCCCGTATCCACAGGTTGCGAAGTACCGCGGCACGGGCAGCGTCGACGACGCCGCAAATTTTGCCTGTGTCTCAACGCAGGGACGCTAAAGCGCTTGCGGCGGCGCGCCGTCTTAACGTCACGGGCTCATAAGCTGAAACTTCGTCTCGACATTCGTAATTGCGTGACTTGACACTGGCGCGGTTTTGCTGGCACCCTCCCGTAATCGATAATCGATACGCTCAGTGGGCTGGCCTGGCCCGAAGGGAGAGAGTGATGAAAATCGCACTCGCCGCGCTGATGCTGCTCATTTCGTCGTCAGCGTTCGCGCAAGTCGACACGGCCGCTGTCCAGGGGACGGTCCGCGATGCCACGGGCGCTGTCGTGCCGGCGGCGGCCGTCACACTGCTCAACGTGGACATGGGAGTGTCGTTCGAGACCAAGACGAACGACGTCGGGATTTATCAATTTCCGTCCGTCCGGATTGGCCGCTACACCGTCGTGGCTGAGGCGACGGGCTTTGCTCCCTCGACGCTCGACGGCATCTCGCTCAGCATCCAGCAGCGTTACGTTGCCGACTTCACACTGAAGCCCAGCAACATCGCCGAGACCGTCACTGTGACGAGCGATGCGGTTGCGCTCCAGACGCAGGAGGCGTCGCTTGGCGGCGTCGTCCAGTCGAAAGCCATCAACGATCTGCCCTTGAACGGCCGCAACTACACCTTCCTCGCCCAGTTGAACGCCGGCGTCGTGCAGGCGCAGCAGGATACGCGCGGCATGGGGGGCAACGGCAGCTTCTCCGCGAACGGCCAGAACAGCTTTGCGAACAACTACCTGCTGGACGGGGTGGACAATAACTCGAACCTCGTCGATTTCGTCAACGGTGCCGGGTACGTCTACCGGCCGTCGGTCGACGCGCTGCAGGAGTTCAAGGTGCAGACAAGCAGCTACAGCGCCGAACTCGGCCGGGCGAGCGGCGCCGTGCTCAACGCCAGCCTGAAATCGGGCGGCGAGCAGTACCGCGGCAATCTCTTCGAGTTCTATCGAAACTCCGCGATGGACGCGATCAACTTCTTCGACGAATACCAGGGGCTGGAAAAAGGCAAGTTCAGCCGCAACCAGTTCGGGTTCACCTTTGGTGGTCCGCTGTCCTTCCTTCGACGCGGAGACAAGCGGACATTCTTTTTCACCAACTACGAGGGCACCATTGCCCGCCAGGCGGTCACCTCAATCCTGACGGCCCCGACCGCCCGCATGCAGCAGAGCAACTTCACCGATATGTCGGACTTGATTCGGCTCCAGGGCGGGACGCGCACAGACCGGCTCGGCCGGACGTTCCCGCTCGGGACGATCTTCGATCCCGCGACGACACGGCTGATCGCAGCGGGCGCGGTCGACCCCGTGACCGGCCGCACCGTCACCGCCGGCGCGGCGGCGTGGATTCGCGATCCGCTGGATCCGACCGGCAACAACCAGATTCCTGCCGGCCGCATGAATCAGAACGCACTCCGGCTGTTGAAGGAATTTCCCGCCGCGACGAGAAACGACGTGCTCGCGGGGAACTACGCGGTCAATCCCAGCACGGATGACAGCAACCATCAGGGCGACATCCGAATCGATCAGTACATCAACCCGGCCAACACCATGTTCGGCCGCTTCAGCATAGCCAAGAGCGCCACGCTGGTCCCGGCGCCGTACGGCGGCGTGATCGACGGCTCCCAGTTCGGCGGCGGCGATCAGACCGTCGACGTGTACAGCGGCGCGTTGAGCTGGACTCGCATCTACTCGCCGACGCTCGTCAGCGAGACTCGGTTCGGGTATTCGTCGATCGGTCACGCGCGGCTTCCGCTGAACGCCACCGACACCACGATCGCCCCCCGGTTCGGCCTCAACGTTCCGGATCCGGATTACCCGTTCATGGGTGGGCTGCCGTTGTATACCGTCGACGGAATCGGCCAGTTCGGCGTCCCCAATAACCTGCCGAGTATTCAGTACCAAAACACGTATCAGGTCAGCACGACGTTCAGCATGCTCTCGGGCAATCACAGCTGGAAGTGGGGCTTCCAGTTCTCGCGCCCGATGACGGAGTTCTTCCAGCCGGCCGCGCCGCGCGGAGGATACGGCTACTCCGGGGCATTCACCGACGTTCCCACCACGACAGGCGGTGGCACGGGCATGGCGCAGATGCTGCTGACTCCGATCCCCAGCAGTCTGACGGGTTTGTCGGATTGCAGCTTCACGGCCGCTGTCGCGCCCTGTCGGGCGAACTTCGTGGGCGGACCCAACTCTATAAACGTGAACAGGATTCCCGAGCCGGTGCCGAGCGCCACCTGGCAGGTCTGGTCGGGCTTCATCGAGGACACCTGGAAAATCTCCCCGAAGATGACGGCGAATCTCGGACTGCGGTACGACTTTCAGCGCAACGCCGAAGCACCGGACGGAGCCGCGGCGAACCTCCTCGTCGAGCCGACGCCGCGCTACATGATGGCGGCGGATTGGTGCCAGCAGGGTCTCTCGCCCTCGTTCATCGCGCAGGCCGCCGCCGACCGCATCGCTATCGAATGCGACGAGGACAACATGCTCGTGACGAGCCAGAAGGACATGTTCGCGCCGCGCCTCGGGCTGTCGTACACGTTCACCGACGACTGGGTCGTCCGCGCCGGCGGTGGGTTGTTTTATCTGACGAGCGGCACGTCCGGGCGGAACGGCGGCAACAACCTCGTCCACACACAACTGGGCTATCCCTACGCGTACGGCGTCACCATTGCCAGTACCACGCCGGGGGCACCCATCATCTACGGCGACGGCAGCCGAGGCACGTTCGAATCGGGCCCTGCACCGATCAACGTCCAGGATCCAACGGCGTTCAACGCGTTCAACGTCTCGCTCAGCGGCGTTCCGAGCCCGTGGAAGGTTCCCGTGACGACGCAATACAACGTCACGGTTCAGCATCAACTGAGCCCGTCGCAGTCGATCTCGGTGGGCTATGTCGGGAGCCAGAGCCGAAATCAGGACCTGGGATTCAGCTCGTACAACTACAACGCCGTGAAAGTGATGGTACCACCTGGAGCGAACGCCAACGCCTTCCGGGTGTTTCCCAATTTCAACGGCATCAGCCAGATTCGCAACATCGGCAAGTCCGAGTACAACGCGCTGCAGATGACCTACGACAAGCTGTTTACCCAGGGCTTTGCCGCGCGCGCGAACTACACCTTCTCGGAGTGCCGCACGCAGGGCCGCCAGGGGCTGGTCAACAACATCGGGAACTACCGGTCCCTGTGGCTGCTCGGACCCGACTGGGCGCTGTGCGATTCCGACGCGCCGCACATCATCAGCGCCAGCGCGGGCTACGATCTGCCGTTCGGTCAGGGCCACCGCCTTGGCGGCGACGCGACGGGCCTCCTCGATCAGCTGATCAGCGGCTGGCGCGTCAACACCATCTTCACGTATTCGAGCGGTCCGCCGTTCACCATTCCGTGTAATACCGCGACGACGACGGGGCAGGGTTGCAACGCGGTGTTGACAGGTGAGCCGTTGTATCGCGAAGACCGCAGCTTCCAGGGATGGCTCAACCCGGCGGCATTCCGGAATCCTCCCGTTGCCACGACGATCGGCCAAACGGATCTCTCGCCGCTGGGAGGCGATCCCACCCAAGTGCGAGGTCCCGACTTCAAGCGGCTCGATTTGTCCGTGTTCAAGAGCTTCCGCGGTTCGGGCAACCAGGTGTTCGAGTTCCGCGCCGAGATCTTCAACCTGACGAACACGCACAACTTCAGCGTGCCGGGCTTCTCGGGTGGCGGCGCCGGCCTGCCTCCGCCCCCGGGCGTGCTGGATTTCAGTAACACGGCCAACTTCGGCAAGATCACCGCCCTCCGTCTCGGCCCCAACGATCAGAGACAGGTTCAGCTTGCGCTAAAGTATTACTTCTGAAGATGTGACGGAATGCGAACGCTCGCGCTGATCCTTACGGCTGTCCTGGCCGCACCGGCGGTTCAGGCACAGGCCGGCTCTGAAGATCTGCCCGGAGGCAACGCAGCCGCCGGGGCTGCCATTGTTGCGGGCAAAGGCATGTGCCTCACGTGCCACAGGGTACAGGGCAAGGGCTCACGCCTTGGGCCAGACCTGACCGACATCGGGACGCTCCGCACCATCGAACAGTTGATGACGTCGCTCGTCGAACCCGACGCCGAGATACTTCCCGAAAATCGTTTCTACCGTGTCGTCTCACGTGATGGCGTTGCCACCTCCGGAAGACTGCTGAATCTCGACACCTTTCAGGTCCTGCTGCTCGATGAGAAGGAGCAGCTGCGGAGCTTTCAGAAGTCCGAGCTGCGCGAGCACGGCTTCATCAAGACGTCGAAGATGCCATCCTATCGAGAGCGGCTCTCTCGTCAGGAGCTCGCCGACGTCATCGCGTACTTGAGCACGTTGAAAGGAGTGGCCGCCCAATGACCGCACGCCGGCTGGTCATCTTCGTCGTGTCCGTGGCGCTCGCCGAAACGCTGAGTGCCCAGGTCTCTCCGGATCGGATTGTGAATGCGCAGAAGGAGCCGCAGAACTGGCTCACTTATTCCGGCAGTTATCTCAGCCAGCGGTACAGCCAGCTTACGCAGATCACTCCGGCGAATGCGAAGGATCTGGTGTTGAAGTGGGTGTTCCAGGCGCGCTGGCTGGACTACAACCAGGCCACGCCGCTCGTCGTGGACGGCGTGATGTACACGACGCAGGGCAACGACGTGGTCGCGCTGGATGCGACGACAGGAAAGATATTCTGGATCTATCCCTACGCGCCGGCCTCCGATGCCAGATTCTGCTGCGGGCGAATTACCCGCGGCCTCGCGATTCACGGCGACACGCTGTTCCTCGCCAGCATCGATGCCCATTTGATTGCCATCGACGCGCGAAGCGGCCGTCCGCTGTGGAACAGGATCGTCGCCGACGCGACTGCCGGGTACTCCATGACATCGGCGCCGCTGGTGATCAAAGACAAGGTGATTGTCGGCACAGCGGGCGGTGAATTTGGCATTCGCGGATTTATCGCTGCCTATGATGTGCAGACCGGGAAGGAAGCCTGGCGGTTCAATACCGTTCCGCTGCCGGGCGAACCTGGTCACGAGACATGGGGCGAGGGGTGGAAGAATGGTGGCGGATCGATTTGGGTGACCGGTTCCTACGATCCAGAAACGAACCTCACGTTCTGGGGCGTTGGCAACCCGGGCCCCGACTACAACGCGAAGACCCGCCCTGGAGACAACCTTTATAGTTGCTCGGTGGTCGCGATCGATCCGGATACCGGCAAACTGAAATGGCACTATCAGTTCATGCCGGGCGACGAATTCGACTGGGACGCCGTGCAGATTCCGGTGCTCGCGGACATCTCCTGGCAGGGGAAGCCGCGAAAGACCATGCTTTGGGCCAACCGCAACGGGTTCTTCTACGTGCTCGATCGCGTGACCGGAGAGTTCCTGCAGGCGACTCCGATCGCGAAACAAAACTGGAATGCGGGTTTTGACAACGGCCGTCCGATTCGCACCACCAACTCCATCGCCAGTTATGAAGGCGTGCTCATTTACCCTGGCAATCAGGGCGCCACCAACTGGTTCAGTCCGTCGTTCAGCCCGCGTACCGGGCTCTTCTACGTCAACGTCTGGGAGAATACCCACCACATTTTTGCCCGAACCGATCAGCCGTACACCCAGGGCGCCAGCTACACACAGGGACGGCTGACCACGAACTATCCGGGTCGGGGTATTGCGGCCGGCATGCGCGCACAGCAGCGTCCCAATCTCAGGATGGAAGAGGAGAACTTCGGCACCGTTCGGGCCTTCGATCCCCAGACGGGGAAGTGGAAGTGGGAATACAAGATGAGCGACCTCACCGATGCCGGCATCCTCACGACGGCATCGGACGTCTTGTTCACGGGTGGTCGCGAAGGTTACTTCTTTGCGCTGGATGCCAGGATCGGTTCGCTTCTCTGGAAGATCCAGCTGGGCGGTCCCACACAGAATGGCCCGATGTCCTACTCGGTCAACGGCCGGCAGTACGTGGCCGTGAGCGCGAGCAACTCCCTCTTTGTATTTGGACTCCCATGACCCGGGATCGATGGACGCTGGACGATGGGCGATGGACGACGTCCGCGGTGTCGCGAAGCCGTCGTCAGTTCATTCGCGAAGCCACAGGTGCGTGCCTCGGCACGGCCTTCCTGCCTTCGCACGCGAGGGCTGCTCAGGCGCAGCGAAATCGCAAGGCGGTGATCGTCACCTTCGGTGGCGGCGCGCGGGATGATGAGACCTTCATGCCCTCGGGTCACGAGAACATCCCGCATCTCTTGAAAGAGTTGCTTCCGCAAGCGACGTTCTTTACTCAGGTCGTCAATCGAGGGATTCTCGGCCACTACGTTGCCAACGCGAGTCTGGCGACGGGCGCCTACGAGACGCTCAACAATTTCATCGCCGCGCCACCTCAGCATCCGACGATTTTCGAGTACTTCCGCAAAGACCTGAACCGGCCGTCTTCTGACGCGTGGGTGATTGCGCCGAGCATCGGCTTCGAGCGCATCGGCGAGAGCCACCATTCTGCGTACGGACCGGGTCTGGGCGCCAATGTCGTGTTGCCTAAGCGGCTGCTGGCGTCGGCGGTGCCTGCCGGCGCGCGCGCTGATTACGAATCGCTGCTGCACGACAACTACGAATCGCCGTTGTACCAGCCGGAAGCCGGACAGAACATCGAATTGGAGCGGTTGACGGGGCTGTTGAAGGTGTCGGTCTCTGACTTCCTTACGAGCGCGCGGAACCTGGAGAGTCCCGACGAGTTGTCGGTGTTCATCGCGCGCCGGGTCATGCGGCAGTTCGCGCCAAGCCTGCTATGGATTACGCTGCACGACATCGACATCGCGCATGCAGGAACGTTTTCGCTGTATGTCGATGCCATCCGCCGCACCGACAGGCTGTGCGGCGAGATCTGGACGATGATTCAGAGCGAGCCCGAATATGCCGGCAGGACGTCGATGTTCGTCCTTCCCGATTTTGGACGCGACTCGGACGAGACTGCCGGAGGCAACGGGTTTCAACACCATCGCACGGGAGATGCGCGCTCCCGCACGACATGGATGCTCGCGCTGGGTCCTGAGATCCGCGACAACGTGCTCGTCGATCGCCCGATCGATTCCATGGACCTGGTGCCGACGCTCGGCTCGTACTTTGGATTTTCCCCGCGATTCGCGGAAGGCACACCCGTTGGGGAGCTCTTCTGACCTCCGGCTATGCAGCCCTCGCAGCTGACGGCTGAACACTTCGTCGCGTATCCGCCGCTCGCCCGGCAGGTCGCCATTCGGGGCCTCGATGTACTGCGTCGGCTTCCGCTGAGTTTCGTGCCTCTCCTGTTGGGTGAGGTCATCGCCTACGATTCGAAGTTTCCAGCCGAGCGCCAGGAAGTGGACGCGCAGTTCGCGTTCATGAGTGGGCTCTCTGCGTCGCGCCAGAACGAAGTAATGGCTCGGTTCGAGCGATTGACCCTGGCTCGGGAGTTGGAGGAGGTCGATTGGGTCGGCCGCCCGGGAGAATTCTCGGAGCGGCTGTCTGCGCATCTCTGGACGACCAGCCAGATTGCCGACTTTCGCGCGGCAGCCGTGGAGTTTCTGAACGCGGTGCGCTCCGCGATCCCGCCGCCGAAGCCGGCTACGTCCCGACTGACGGTGGTTGTGGTCGGGCGAGACGCGAAAGAGAACGGTTATCCGCTGTTCCGCAAATTGCGCCCCCACGGCACCTACTTCTCGTACGTGAATCCGGCAAACGGACTGCGGATCGTCATGCAGCACGCAGCCGCGCGAGCGAAAGCACATCCACTTCGGTTCGCGCACTGGTACATCGACGGCGGCATTCCAGCCTCGCCGCCACCGAAGGGAATGGAGCAGCTCGCGTATCAGCAGCTGGACGCCGTCCGCGACTCGGTCGTCGCAAGGCTGCGGAACATGATTCGCGCCGGTGCGGGCACCGAAGCGAGACGGACTGCTCTGATGCAGCTCACGCCGGAAGATGTGGGCTTGAAAGGCGAGGGGGAGGAGCGAGTGCTGAACTACTTCAAGGTCGCGGTGCTGTCCGAGGGCTCGGGAACGCAGTTTTTCAGCACGACCTTCGTGCAATGGGCTGCGCGCGAAGTGTTGCGGCGGGCCCAGCCGGTGACGCTTGTCGCCCGATTTGCACCCCGCCTGACCGAGCGATCGATGAACGAAGCACTCGTGGAGGGGCGAACGTCGGCCGTCTTCGATGCTGATGGCGCGCTCATCGACGCCGACATGGGCGCGTATTACACCTGGTTGAACCAGACGAGATTGACCGGCGCGGACGAAGCGTCGTTTCTTGTGTGGTTCGAGGGCCGTACACAGGCGCTGGTTATTTCACCGACGACGGCACGCGGCGTCGAATCACAGAACCGGGTTGATCTGGATCAGCTGATCGACCTCGCTCGATAAGCCCTTTGTCGTCTGACCGCAAAGACACTACGACGATAAGACTGCGATTTCACAATGATGCACGGCCCAACCTTCCAATACGGCGGGCCCTGGACGGCGCTGGCCCTGGACGGCGCTTGACGTGGGGATGCAGGCTGCCCAGAATTCTGTGTGTTCCTGATGCGTCGCAGCACTCTTCTCGCACTCGTTCTATCTGTGAACGCGCTCGGCGTCTGGGCAACCCTCGACGCTCAGCGCGCCGGGTCGTTCATGGGATCGTCGGAAGATCCGGCGATCGGATATGGAACGGCCCGGTTGAACAATCCCGTCTCCGACGTCAACATGAGGCTGTCTGAGGGAACCGTTCAGCTTACGTATGAAGGCCGCGGCGGATTCCTGAAGTCAGCGCTCGAAGCGCTCGAGATTCCGGTCGACTCGCAGTTGCTGGTGTATTCGCGGGACAGCCTGCAGGGCAAGCTGATCGACGAACAGAGTCCCCGTGCGCTCTACTTCAACGATCGCATCGCGCTCGGCTGGGTGCGTGACGGCGAATTCATAGAAGTCGCCGCGCATGACGAGGCCGCCGGCGTCGTGTTTTACACGCTCGAACAACGTTCCGGCCCGACGAACAGGTCGCCGCAGTTCACGCGGGCCTTCCGATGCCTCGGATGTCACTCGAGTGGCGATACGCTCGGCGTGCCCGGTCTGCTGATGTTCAGCACGGCGCATCTCGACCCGTCTCAGGGCCCCGGCCTTCCACGGCGCGTCGATCACAGCGACCCTCTGGCACAGCGATTTGGAGGCTGGTTCGTAACCGGCAGGACGGTGTCGTCGCCGCACCTGGGAAATGATGTTGCCGCCCTCAAGGGACGACAAGGCGTCGAGCTCGCGTCGGCGGAAGGGCTGTTCGACGCGGATGGCTACCGCGTGATGTCGAGCGACATCGTCGCTCATCTGGTGTTTACGCACCAGGCCGGCATGACGAATCTGCTGACGCGCGCCGGTTGGGAGGCGCGTGCCGCGAATCCGTTGCTGCACGCCCCGTTCACATCCAGCCCCGAGGAAGATGCCCGTGTCGCCAGCATGATGTACGGCATCGCGAGCGAAGTCGTCGATTACCTCTTGTTCATCGACGAAGCGAAGCTGCCCGGGGGCGTGCGAGGTGCCTCCGGTTTCGCCGAGCGATTCTCGAAAATCGGGCCGTTCGACCGGAAGGGACGCTCATTGCACGAGCTCGACCTGAACCGCCGTCTGATGATGTATCCGTGCAGTTACCTCATTCAATCGCCGGCGTTCGATGCCCTGCCGCCTGGCGCGAAAGATCCCATCTACAGGCGTCTATGGGAAGTCCTGTCCGGGGAGGAACGCGGCGAACGCTACCGGTCGGCATTGTCGCTCGCGGACCGGCAGTCCATCATCGAAATCCTCAGAGATACGAAGAAAGACCTGCCGAGCTATTTCCGCTGATTTCCATGTCTCACCGCGGAGACGCTGCGACGCTAGGGGATTTGAACAGGAGATCAGAAGATCTCCTGTTCGTTTTTGTATTTTGTACGTGCCTTAGCGTCTTTGCGTCGAGATGAGAGACGTTACCGTCGCTCGAGCGCGTATCCGAAGGCGTAGACGGTGCCGTCATAGGTGCCGACGTGCACCTGACTGTTACTGGCCCAGAGATTTCCTGGCGGCACATATGACGTCATCGTCGGTCCGCTGTTCCAGAGCTCACGACCCGAGCGCGAGTCGAACGCATACAACACCGCCGATCCCTGGGGACGGCCGCTCGATGCGGCGAAGACGACGTCGTTGACGACAATTGGCGCCGTCGGTGCGACAAGATCCCGCGACGCCCATCCGCGCTGGAGGCTCGTTTTACCGACCTCAACCACAACCCTGAACGCGACGATTCCGCGCGGGCCAGGCGCGAGCAGCCAGGGAGTGCCAGCAGGCTGCTCGAATGTGGCCAGGGCGTCCGGCTCGAACTTGTCCGTCTGCATGACGAACAGCGGCGTCGAGTGATTGGCGCCGCCGAGCGACCCAGCGTCGAGGAGGAAGATGGCGTCGCGCGTCGCGGCGGCGATGATCTCGCGACCGTTCTGATTGATGACGACCGGTGTCGTCACGAATGCAGCCGACGGACTGGTGAACCAGTCGAGCGGCTGCAATGTCTTTGCGTCGAGCGCAACGATCGCATTGGCGTATCCACCCGCAGTCGTCGTGCCGGGACCGACCGCCACGAGAATCCTGCCGCCTGCCGTGAACGCGAGATTGCCTACAGGGCTGCCGCCGTTCGTCTTCCATGAGCTGACGGTCTTGGTCTTCGGATCCAGCGTAATCGCCCAGACGCCATTCGCAACCTCGCCGCATCCGTTGCTGGTGCTCGTGTACAACATGCTCCCGATCGCCGTCAGATCCGAGAAGCGTGCGTTGGGTGGAAGGAACGGGGCAGGCCGCTCGATATCCACTGCTGAGACCTGACCGAGTGCATGCAGGGTTCCGTTGCTCGACACGACGTAAACAGGTCCTGCGTATCGCCCCGCGAACACACCTCCTCCACCGCCGCGTGCCGCGGGGATGGGCGACGCACCACGCAACGCGGCGCCTCCATCGCGCCGTGCGATTTCCATCGGGACACCTTCGCCGGGCGCGCCGATGCCGCCACGGTATCCCCGGCCCGGCGCCGCGGGCGCAGGCAACTGCAACGGTTCGCGTACGAGGCTGACGACGCGGCCGGCAGCGCCCGTGACGCCTCCCGGGCATTGCGTTGTTGGCGCAGGAAGCGGTGCATCGAGCTTGCGATGCCACACGGGATAGCCGGTGTCGTTATCGATGGCGAACACGTTGTTCGAGACGCCAGTGACGAATGATGCGGGCGTAAATCCGATTAGCCCGTTCATGGTCACGCCCTGGCTGAGTGACGCTGACTGGCGAGGCGCGTTGTCCAGCTTCTCGCGCCACAGGAATTCGAAGCCGGGTTTCGAAAGATTCTCGACGGAGATGTTCGGGTCGAGGCGGAGCCACCCGGTGCGCTGCGCATCCGCGCCGGTTGTGGGCCAGTCGAAACCCACGTTTCGTCCCTGGGCCCAACCGATGGCGCTCGCGAGTGCGCACGCGATGGCGAGTAAACAGTTGCGGGCGGTGCTGCGCATCGCTGGTCCTCTAGCGCTTGATGCCGAAAGCGTAGACCATGCCGTCGAACGTCGTGATGAAGGCTCGGCCATTTGCGACCGTCAGACCGCTGTAATGACTCCACGAAGTGATCTCGTTGCCGCTGTTCCACAACTCGCGTCCCGTCAGCGCGTCGAGTGCGTACACCGCCGCACGCCGCGAAGTCGGAATGCGGCGAACGCCCGCATTACTGACGGCGCCGCCAACCTGCGGGCCCTCTGGATCGTCGAACGCGCGGTCAGGAACAACCTGCGATGCGTCCTCTCCGCTGGCATACGTAAAGACGATGCCGTTGGCGACGATCGCATGTTCGGCCATGTCCATGTCGCGCGAGAGCCACTGCGGAATGAGCTGCCACGTTCCGTCCCGTTCCTCGAGCGTGTAGGCCGCGACGCCACCGTTGATCGGACGCGCGTGCTCGACCGGCGCTTTGAACGTGCGACTGACGGGTCCGTAGAACGGAACGACCACCCATTGACGGCCCTTTGCGTCCTGCCATGCGGCGAGCGCGCCCCATATCCCCTTCCCGTCGAACGCCTGCACGTCGTTGCAGAGCAGGGGAGTCGTCTGCAGCGTCGTCCGATTATCGGCGCCCCCTAGATCATCGCGATCGAGCAGCCAGAGCTTGCATTCCTTGCTCGTCGCCACGAGAAACTTCCGGCCGCGATAGTCGAAGGCCATCGGCGAGACGTTCAGATCGAGGTCGCGCCGGAACAACCAGTTGGCGTTTGGCGGCGCGAAGTAGTCGACAAACTGAAGTTGCTTGTCGGCATCGAGCTTCACCGCGACGATCGCGGTACCGAGGCTGTTGGTTTCGGCGGCGAATGGCGCGTCGCCGGTGCCCATGAACACGCGGCCTTCGGGATCGATCGCGACGCCGCGTCTGCCCCACATGCCTCCCCCTGCCGGCGCGAAGATACTCGACTTCTTCGTGGCGAGATCGTACGAAAGGAACGCGTTCGTGTTGCCGCCGCACCCCTGTGCCGTGGACGTGTAGATGACGCCGTTGAACAGATTCAGCGCGTACGGCTTGCCGTTGGGACCCGCGAACTTGTCCGGCGGCGCCACGTCGGCGCCCGTGGCCACATCGAGCGTGCGGAGGCGGCCATCCCACGAGAGCGCGTACGAACGTGTACTTGCCTTGCGTAGGAGTCGTGGAGATGACAGGCACGGCGGTCTGCCCGCCGGGACACAACGTGCTGCCGGCGCCGGTCGTGACCGACGGATAGATGCTGTCGAACTTCTTCTCCCAGATCATCTCGCCGGTGGCGACGTCAATCGCGTACAACTCATCAGAAATGCCGGCAAAGATCGCCAGTTCCCGCGCCCCGCGAGCCGTCGTGACGCCGGAGACGGTGACGGGTGCAAACAGGTTGTGCATCTGCCGTGGAGTGCTGTTGACCTTGATCTTCCACAGCAGCTTCATCGAGCCGACGTTGGCGGTGGTGAAGACTTTTTCGTTCTTCAACCAGCCCGTCCGTCCGTTGTCCACACCTTCGGCCAGATAGTCTTCAGCGAGGACGGACACGCTACAGACGAGAACGAACGCGAGCAGCCAGCGCATGTTGCGATCCTTTCAATCGCGTAGGTTAGGAACCCCCACGGCATGTGTCAAGGTGCGGGCAAAGCCCGCAACGGCCCGTGGGCTGATCACCACCGGTTGTAACGCCCGTGAGTTCCTGGCCAAAATCGGGTGAAGCACTCGTCAAAACACACGGAAATTTGGATTTCTTCCGTACTCGCCGCAGCGGGTT
This sequence comes from Vicinamibacterales bacterium, assembly GCA_963784045.1. Classification (GTDB taxonomy): domain Bacteria; phylum Acidobacteriota; class Vicinamibacteria; order Vicinamibacterales; family JAMQPK01; genus JAMQPK01. Next base: position 203,207 of record CAWAPZ010000016.1, on the reverse strand, counting down.
GCTGGCTCGCTCCTTGCCTCTGCATCGCTGATTCTTTCAGGGAGGCAGCATGAACATCAAACAGACCACCATGCTCACGGCAATTGCGATCGGAATTGTGGCGGCGCTGGTGCCCGGAGCTGCCCAGACTCCGCCTTCGCCCGATCAACTCGTCGCTGCGCTCAAACAGAACCTGGGCGAAAGCCAGAAGAAACTTCGTCAGTACCGAGTGGATCGAGACGACGGCCATCAGCTTGAAGGGCGAAGAGAAGTCGCGCAAACAGCAGCGGGTCTACTACGGCGCCGATGGAAAGCTGACGAAAGTTCCGATGGGCGAGCCCAAGCCGGCGGCGGAGCCGAGCGGAGGCGGGGGAGGCCGGGGCCGCCGTGGCGGTGGGCGAGTCAAGGAGAACATCATCGAGAACAAGGTAGAAGACATGGTGGAGTACATGGGCAAGGCCAGTGCCCTGATCCAGCAGTACGTTCCTCCAAACCCCGAGTTGATTCAGAAGGCGAAGGATGCGAAGAACCTCGCGGTGGCGCCACAGCCGGATGGGAAGGTGCGCCTCGCATTCAAGGACTACGTGCAGCCCAAAGACACGATGAACATCGACGTCGACGCGAAGGCGGCGCTCCTCTCCGCGATTAATGTGGCGACCTATCTCGAGAAGCCTGAGGACACGGTGACCCTCGACGTCCGATTCGGCACGCTTGCCGACGGCACGAGCTATACCTCCCAGACGACGCTCGAAGCCAAAGCCAAGAACATCCGCGTCGTCGTCGAAAACTCCGGCCACCGTCCGATGGCGAAGTAAGCAACTGGATGCTGGCGGCGATCACGGCCGGTCTCGCGCTTCTCGCGTTGATTACTCCGTTGGTCGGCGCCGAGTCGCCCGGCGCGCGCGTAGGGTGGCTGCTCGCGTGCGCAGCGGCGATCGAGATGCTCCACGGCCTGCGGCGCGCGACGGCCCATGGGCGCCGCCAGGCCGCGGCGAGCGCGCTGATCAGCCTCCTCATCGCGTTTCCGCTGATCAACGAGCCCTTAGTCACCCTGCCCGCGCTGCGATTGCTCGTCGCGCTCTTCTTTGGCATCGATGTCGTCCGGTACGGCATCCAGTCAGTCAGGCACAAAGAGCCCAGTGTACGGAAGCTCGCCGGAGCCGCGGCTCTCGGCAACGCGGCCGTGCTTGCACTGGTCGTGCTGCCGCGCGCGTGGATGACGGTGTGGGTCATGGCATTGGCCGGCGCGGCGCGCATGGCCGGCATTGCGTGGAATATCACGACCGCGCGGATCTATGACACGAGCGACGCCGATCAAACCATCGCTGTCGAGCTTGGCCTCGATGAGCAGCCCGAAGCGATGGTGATCGCGTCAGAGGTGGAAGCGGCAGAAACGGCGCGCGCGCCAATCGATCGCGGCTGGACGCTCGCGTTCATCGTGACGCTCTTCGCGATTCACGAAGGGCGAATGACCACAGATCTCACGCTGCTCAGCATGGCGTCCCCGGCGATTGCCGTGGCCGGAGACATGCTGATTGCCGTATTGATCTCTCTTCTGCTGGTGACACCTGCCTACGTGCTTTTTCGCGCGCCCACGCGCTGGATAGAGCGGCGCATATGGAACTGGTATCTGAAGCAGGTGCGCGCCGGCACGCTTCGATGGTGGGGCCGAGCCACCGAGTCGTACTTACGGTGGAGCCTGGCGCTTGGAATCAGGATGAGGTCGGCCAGTTACTCGGTTCCGATAGCGCTCTCCCAGTCACTTCAGCGCGGGCTTCCCGCGGCAGCCATCATCGCCGCGACGGTGCCGCTGGCCGGCATGAGCTGGTACTTCGACACGGAAAACTGGGCTTCGGGCATGTGGAACTCGTGGGCGGCATCCAGAACGGATCGCTGGAGAGAGGCAATGGTCACCGCGGTGCTGTCGCAGAACGGGGGAAGCGCGACACCGTCGACGTTCTCGGTCGCGCCTGCCGGCATCGACAGCGGCGATTTTTCTTTCATTGTCATCGGTGACACCGGCGAAGGCGACGCCTCACAGCACGTCTTGCGCGATCAGTTGCTGTCGGTTGCGGGCAGAGACGACGTGCGTTTTGTGGTGGTGTCTTCCGACGTCATTTACCCAAGCGGGGAGATGAAGGACTACGAGGCGAAGTTCTGGCTGCCCTTCAAGGGCATCTCTAAACCCGTCTATGCGGTTCCGGGTAACCACGATTGGTACGACGCGCTCGAAAGTTTCGCGGCGACGTTTTTCGAGCCTCAGGCCGCGAGAGCCGCGATCCGCGGCCGAATCGAAGCAGATCTGCGTGTGACGAGCACCACCGACGGTCGTGTCGAAGACCTCATCAAGCAGGCCGCGCGGTTGCGCGACTTCTATCGCGTGCCCACGGGCTTTCAGCGTGCGCCGTTTTTCGAGGTGCAGACCGACAGATTTGCGCTCGTGGCAATAGACACGGGCGTATTGCGCAAAGTCGACGACGCGCAGCAACGATGGCTGCAGAGCGCGCTCGATCGATCGGCGGGGAAGTTCACGATGGTAATACTGGGTCATCCGTTTTTCGCCGGGGGCCACGACACGACGCTCGACGACGAGTCGTTCGCGAGTCTCAAGACCGAACTGAGTCGGCGCGGAGTGGCGATCGTGATGGCCGGCGACACTCACGACCTCGAGTATTACGCGGAGCCTGGAGGTGCGGGCCACCCGGCCACTCATCACTTTGTGAACGGCGGAGGCGGCGCCTACCTGAGCTTTGGAACAGCGCTGGCCTGGCCCGCGCACCCACCGATTGAAACGTGGGCGCACTACCCGAACCGCGAGTCAGTGGCGATGAAGATCGAGACCATGACGCCCTGGTGGAAGCGGCCGGCGTGGTTCTGGGTACGGGAATTCGACGCGTGGCCCTTTGGCCCTGAATGGCTGTCGGGCATCTTCGACTACAACGTCGCCCCGTTTTTTCAGAGCTTCGTCGAAGTGCGGGTCGAACGCTCGGCCAATCAGGTGCGAGTCATCCCCTACGGCGTGCGCGGGCGTCTCACGTGGGGCGACATCGCGTCTTCGCCGGCTCTAAGAACGGCGGCCGCAACCGATCGAGATCTCGTGGAGTGGATTGTACCGATGGAGCGGTAGGGGAAAGAACGTAGAGGCCGACCTGAAGGTCGGCACTACGATCGTCCGTTGACAAGGCGGACCTCAAGGTCGGCACTACGACCGTCGGACGACGGAACGGTCGCGAACGGCAGTCGTAGTGCTGGCCTTCAGGCCAGCGGTGCGGTTTTCCTTGACGGATTGAAGAGCTGAACGCCAAGAGCTGACAGCTTCCTATAACTGCAATTGAATCCGCGTCTGGAAAAATTGCGTCTTGCCGACTGTCCCGAATCGATTGAGCGAGCTGTATCCGTAGGCGACTTCGAGCCTCACCTGATCCGAGAGATACCAGTTGAGCATGGGCGTCAGGCGCCAGTACTTGCCTCCGGTGATCGCCTTGTCGTCGAAGTCCGCGAATGTGCTGTGCGCGACGATCTCCCAGGCGCCTGGGCCGCCAGAGAAGACCGTGCGGGATGGGGAGACCTGATTGAAGTAGCCACCACGAAGGTTGTAGGTGCGCGTCTCGCCGGTGATCAGCCATGTCACGAACGCTTCCGCACCGTGGAAGAACGGGTCGCCCGAGGCCGGCGCGTCGACGCTCTGGAAAAAGTATTCCCCGCCCACGGTAACCGAATGGGGCCGCCAGTACGTCTCGATCGACGTCATGTTCGAATGGCGTGCGTCGAACTCGGCGGTGTCCAAGAAGAAAGGAGCCGCCCAGGCTCCCGGACGAGCCTTCAACCTGATCTTCCCGTCCTTCGTCTTGCCGTAGCGCTCGCTCACGCCGATGTGCAGCAGGTTACCGCCGTCGGTTGAAAGAATGGGCACCCAGGCGAATCGCCCCGAGATCTGATTCTCGTATGAGGAGAATGTCTGCCCTTCGGAGAGTTCGTCCCCGTAGAAACCAAGATTCCAGAGGATCTTCGCTTTCGGCACATATCCGAGCCATTTGACGCCGTCGGCGAGGATGGGAAGGGTCGCGTCGTTGATGGGTTGCCGCTCCATGGTCCAGCCCCCATATCCGATCATGACCTTGTTCATCGAGAATCCTTCTTTGGTACGGCCAACGGCGATATGGCCCCAGATTTCCGGGACCGCGATGATCACGTGTGTCTGCCGCATCACCCACTTCTCTGCGGCCCAGTCGTACATGACGCCGGCGCTCCAGCTGATCGGCCGTTTGGTCTTGAAACTTCCGTGAAACAGGATTCGCGTGTCTCGTATTTTCCATTCGGGCGAGAGATCCGGGAACTGCTCCTTGCTGTTCGTATCCTGGTCGTAGGCAGCGAAGTCGTACAGGAAGCCGCCGCCGAAACGTATGCTGCCGAATGGCCCCTCGTATTCGTTGAACCCGACCATCCTCCGCCGAGGGGAGTCGCCCTCGCCGGCCTCCATGGTGTCGTCGATTAAGGGGGCTTCGGAAGGAGCCGGCGACTTCGGCGACGGTTGCTGCGCAAACGCCCGAGATGCGCCGGCCAGAAGGGCCAGCGCCAGCAAGCTTCCGACGGTAATCACTCGCTTCACGCTGTCTCCTTGACCGCCGCCACGCTTGCTCGCGCTTACCCGAGTGTGACGATTCTCCGGTCCCGGCGCCATCCCGTTTCCAGAATGCGCATCGGGACCGGAGCAGACGGCGGGATTTAGTACGTGCGGAACATCGTCTGCAACTGCGCAGGGGCGGTCTTGCTCAGCAGCGCCAGCGACAGCAGGATTCGGGCCTTCTGCGGGTTCAACTCGTCCGACGCGACGAAGCCAAGTTCGTCGTCGTTCAGCTCGACGTTTCGGCCGACCAGGCCCGTCATCACGCGCGAGGCGCGAACCACCATGACGCCCTTTTTCACCGCATTGGCGGCGGAGGTCACAGCGGCTTTGGTCATGTTGCCGTTGCCGACGCCGGCTATCACGATGCCCTTGGCGCCGTTGGCCACTGCTGCGTCGATCAGATCTCCGGGCATATCCATGTACGCGTAGATGATGTCAACGCGCGGCATCTGGGTCACCTGCGAGATGTCGAATTCGCTCTGGGTAGTGTGTTTCCACTCAGGTTTGAAGTAGAAGTCGTTCTTGCCATAGGAAGCGACGCCGATCACCCCGCGTACCGGCGACATGAACGTCTCGACCGAGGTCGTGCTGGTCTTAGTCAGCGAATGGGCCGCGTGGATCGAGTCATTCATCACGACAAGCACGCCTCGCCCTCTAGCATTCGGATCGACGGCAACGCCGACGGCATTGAACAGATTCAGCGGTCCGTCGGCACTGACGGCGGTAGACGGACGCATGGAGCCGACCATCACGACGGGCTTGTCGGTCTTTACCGTCAAGTTCAGGAAGAATGCCGAATCCTCCATCGTGTCGGTGCCATGCGTAATCACGATCCCATCGACATCCGCTGACTTCGTCAGCTCGTTGATGCGCTTGGCGACCGTGAGCAGGATCTGGAAGCTCATGTCCTGCGATCCGACGTTCGAGATCTGCTCGCCCTTGACGGTGGCGAGATCCGAAATGCCGGGCACGGCCGCGAGCATCGCGTCGATGGTGACGGCGCCGGACTTGTACGCGGACTGCGTCCCCGACGCGGCGGCGCCTGCGATCGTGCCGCCAGTTGCCAGGATCACGATGTTGGGTTTCTTGCCTTGAGCTTGCGCCGCAGATTGGGCGATCAGGGCCAGGGCCACGATTGCCATCCCAACTGATGTGTTTCTTGCTCTCTTCATTACAGTGCTCCTCTTCAAATGTGCAATCAGGCCACGCGGTTTCAGTTACTTCGGCTTGGGATATGAGCTTCTGCCCAGATTGGTCAACTTCACCGGATCGAGCATTTCGGCAATCTGCGCCTCCGTCAGCAATTTCTTCTCACGGATGATCTCGAGGATCCCTTTGTCGGTCTTGTAAGCCTCGTTGGCGAGCTCGGTCGCTTTTTCGTATCCGAGCACGGGGTTGAGCGCCGTCACGATTCCAACGGTTTCGTTCATATAGCGCGTCAGGACTTTTTCGTTGAGCGTGATGCCATCAATGCACTGTTCACGAAACGTCCTCGAGGTGGTGAACAGCAGGTGTTGCGATTCCATCATCGCCAGCCCCTCGAGCGGCTCGTAGGCGTTCAGCTGTAGCTGCCCCGAATGCGCCGCCAGCGTGACGGCGTAGTCGTTCGCCATTACTCGAAAGGCGACGAGGTTGACGAGCTCGGGAATGACGGGATTCACCTTGCCGGGCATGATCGACGAGCCGGGCTGCCGCGCTGGGAGATTGATCTCGGCGAGCCCGGCGCGCGGTCCTGACGTGAGCAGGATCAGATCGCTGGCGATCTTTGATAGCTTGATGCCGACGGCCTTCAGCGCTGAGGAATAGATGACGAAGCCTTGCTGCTCCCATGTGGCCGCCAGCATGTCTCTCGCCGGCACGATCGGCTTGCCTGTGAGCTTCGCCAGATGCCCAGCGGTCCGCGCGGCATAGCCCTCGGGCGCATTCAGACCGGTCCCGATAGCCGTCGCACCCATGTTCACCGCATACAGGTGCTTTTCCGCTTCACGGAGAAACGCGATCTCGCTCTCCAGCGACGCCGCCCACGCGTGGAATTCCTGTCCCACGGTCATCGGAACCGCATCCTGGAGCTCCGTGCGGCCCATCTTCACGATGTTGATGTAGGCATCGCCTTTCTTCCGGAACGATGCCGCGAGGTTTTCGAGCTCTGCCGTGAGCTTGTCGTTCCGCAGCAACAGCGCCACCTTGATCGCGGTCGGATACGAGTCGTTGGTCGACTGCGACATGTTCAGGTGGTCGTGCGGCTCGACGATCTTGTAGTCGCCCTTCTTGTGTCCACTCAGCTCGAGCGCAATGTTGGCCATCACCTCGTTGGCGTTCATGTTGGTGGACGTGCCCGCGCCCCCTTGGTACCAATCCACCCTGAACTGATCGTGGTACTTCCCCTTCATCAGGGCGTCTGCGGCCAACTCAATGGCGGCGAGGGTTTCCTTGTTCATCGCGCCGACGTCGGTATTGCCACGGGCCGCCGCCAACTTGACGATGGCCCACGCCTCGACGAAGCCGGGATAGTGGTTGATGGGGATTCCGGAAATCTGGAAGTTCTCGAGCGCGCGCGCGGTCTGAACGCCGTAGTACGCGTCGGCCGGCACCGCCTTCTCTCCCAGGAGGTCGCTCTCCATGCGCGTCGGCCCACTCGGCGCCGCCGGCTGCGCGGCCGCAACGGGTTGCGCGGCCTGAGAAGGGGGAGCTGCGGCATCCTGGGACTGGCACGCCCACGTCGAGGCGAGGGCGAAAGTCGCAAGCAGAAGGTTCCGCAGCCGAGAGGTTTTTGGAAATCCAGGTACTCATCACACACTCCGTCTCCAGGCGCGGAACCGCCGATTGGCGCTGCCTGCTCGCGCCTTCCGTTCGTTTGTGCAGAGCCCGTGCCCTGTCATCTGAAGCGGAGTGTTCGTTTTATGCCCAACTTTTCAGCGGTTTAGAGAGACGGCACATGAACCGTCACATCGGCCCTACGAGAAAACAGGAGGGCCTCCGGTATTCCGTAGGCGAAGAAGGAGGCTGGTTGCGTTTACGGGTGACGCGACGCGTTCGCCGCATCGGGTCCTTGTTGGCATCGAGTGTGATGCTCGACGCGCCCATGACTTGGAGGACACGATGCGTGTGAGCAAAGAGCAAACGGAGGGCCAGTCGATCTCATCAGCCGCGAGCATTGTCGCAGCCGTCCTCTGGCTGGCTGTATTCATCGGCGGCGCCGGCGTGGCATACGGCCAGCAAGACGTGGTGATCACGACCAATGGCGACAAACTGGTGGGGGAGATCAAGCGCGTCGAAAAGGACGTGCTGACCATTGAGACGCCATATTCCGATGCCGATTTCAAGATTGAGTGGGAGGACGTCGTCTCCGTCGCAAGCGATCGGCAATTTCTGGTAGAGACATTCGACGGACAGCGCTTGACGGGATCGCTGAAGTCCGATCCTGACAAGAAGGTCGTGCTGGTCGGCAGTACGAGCGTGGTGTTGTCGGAGGTCGCGACGATACAGCCGTTCGAGCGCACCTTCTGGTCGCGGATCGATACCGCGCTCGATTTCGGCTACAGCCTGACGAAGACGAACTCGGCCAAGCAGCTCTCTCTTGGAACGAATCTTTCTTACCGGGACGCGCGCTACGTCGATGTCGTTCTCGCGAATGTCTTCAGAAGCTCGCAAGACAATGCTCCGACGACCCAGCGATGGGACCTCGCGAATGACTTCCGGCGCCTCCTGGGCGCCCGCTGGTACGCCAACACCACATTGGACCTCTTGAACAGCGAAGAGCAGGGCCTGGATTTACGGACGACGATTGGCGGCGGAGGCGGACGATACCTCACCCGCACTTCGTCGCAGTATCTCGCACTCGGTGGCGGGCTCGCATGGACCAACGAGAATTACACCGATCCCGCGTTGGAGACCAAGGACTCCGCAGAGGCGTATGTCGGCTCGGAGTTCATGACGGAGAAGCTGAAAGTCACCGACCTCATCACACGCTTCACGTGGTATCCCAGCCTCACTATTTCGGATAGGTACCGGCTGGCCTATCGATTTGACCTCGACTTCAATTTGCCCGGCGACTGGTATTTCCGGTTCGGCCTGTTCGACAACTACGACAGCCTGCCGCCGGCAGGATTTTCCGCGAATGACTATGGCTGGTCGACTTCGTTCGGATTCAAGTTCTGATTGCGGACGCGAGGGAATCAATCACCCAAGACAACAAATACAAAACAAGACGAAGAGATTAGGAGACTACAGGAGGTTGCCAGTACCGGTGGAGTTCGACGGCCGCACCGACGGCGCGAACTCGACGCGCCCGCCCAATGGCCGACCTTCTGATCTCCTGGTCTCCTGTTTGATCCGTCGTCTCCGTGTACCACCTTTCCTTCTCGGTGTCTCTGCGTCTCTGTGTCGAGATCCCTCTCTTTGAGCCGGATCATCTCGTTGTGTGGTATAAGGTCCGCCTCGACTCCAATCGAACCGTCGCACCGAATTTCAACACCTTTGAGAGGTGACGCCATGAGCATGAAACGAAGAGAGTTTCTCGCGGCCGGTCTCGCATGGAACATCGGTTCGGTGATCACACTGGCGCAACAGGGTGGGACGGCTCCGGACAGCGGCGCGCGCGGCGGAGGCGCCGGTGGTGGGAGGGGTCGCGTTCCGACACGGGTCGCCAAGACCACCAAATTGTTTAAATCGCCAGGCATGTATCCCAACGCGCTGGCGGTGATGACCGATGCCCCCGGAGGCTTGTGGATCGGCCAGCAGAAAATCACCGCGTCGAATTCGAAGACTTATAACCTTCCAGTCTTACCGGAGCCCGATGAGGCCGCGTGGCTGGTTGATTGGAACGGCAAGCTGGTGAAGACGGTCATGACGCCGTCGCGCAACACCTCCGGGATGGCCTACGGCGGCGGCTGCGTCTGGATGGGCGCCAACTCCGAGCCGTACGGCATCTTTCAAGTCGACATGAACTCGAAGCTGATCAGCCATCGGCAGATTCCTCTCAGCATCGACGGCAGCGGTAGCGGTTGCCACGGTGTCAAGTGGCACAACGGCAAGCTGTGGATTGCGGCCTTGCGATTGGGCGGCATTTTGCGTGTCGATCCGAAGACGTGGGTTCCGGAAGTTCTGATCCGCGCGAGCTCTGAGGAGAAGCCGCGCCTCCACGACGTCTGTTTCGACAACGACGGCAACATCTGGGTCGTCACCGGCAACAACAGCACCGCCTATACCGAAGGCAAAGCCGGGCTCAATAAATATGACGGGAAGACTGGCCAGCTTCTGATGACGGCGGAGTTCGCGCCTGGATCCTGCGATCCGCATGGGCTTGACTGGCACGACGGGCGGCTCGTCAGCTGCGACGCCGGCATTCACCCGGGATGGAAGGGCCTCGAGAGCCCACACAGCGGGTATATCTTCAGCATCGAAATCGTCTAGACCGCTCGACGGTTCTCGCGATAGCGTCGAATCACCTCGTCAATGGCGTGCACGACGAGATCGGGATCGTCCAAGTGCACCCAGTGGCCGCTTCGCGACGAGATCACGTGACGTCCGTTGGATGAGGCGTTTGCAAGTCTGGCATCCGCCTCACGCCAACGCGCGTCGCGAGCCCCCGCTGAAAGCACGACAACGGGAACGTCGCCGAAAGTGTCGGCGCCTCGCGCTACCAGGGCACAGCACTCCGGCATCGACGCGAGATGCTGCCACATGCCCCTGAACGCCTTTGGATGCGACCAATGAGCCTGAATCGCCGGAAGAACCTCAGGTGGCAGCTTCTGCACTTCGCCGACCATCTTCTCGAGCAGTGCGGTAGCACTGCGGCCGAACAGCCGGCTGAACCGACGAGGCACACCCGGAGAGCCACGGCTCAAGAGTGAGAGGCACGCGCGCACGACGCCGAGGCGGGCGAGCAGACCACCCACCTTCGAGAGGAAGATGCCGCCGCGCAACATGCGGCGTTGTTGCGGAGACGGATCGCACCATTCCTCTGGATGTAATGGATCGACAAAGACGAGCCCGGCGACGTCCTTCGGATGCGCGCGCGCAAAGGCGCGGATGACGAGACCGCCGAAGGAATGTCCAACCAGGACATAAGGAGGCGGCACGTGCGCGCTATCGAGAAGATGTCGCAACTCGCTGACGAGGGCAGGCATCGCGCGCGGGCTCGACGCCGGCTCGCTCCACGCAAGCCCGGCGCGATCGTAGCTGCACACCCGTGTGGACGGCGCGATGATCGGCTGCACGCGGCTCCACGTCAACGAAGATGCGGCAATGCCCGCTTCGAGAACCACTGCGGGCGTACCGGTGCCCGCACATCTATAGTGAAGCCGGTGACCGCCGGCCAGGCCGAACTCGCCCGGAGCGACGCACGAGCGCCGATCGCGCGCCGAACCGACGGCCTGATATAACATGCCCGCCAGCACGACACACCCGGCGGCCACGATCACAATCGTCCAGCCCATATCCCAGAATGCGCAAAAACCGGTGAAACCCACTCATTCATAAAGGAGAACGCAGAGATGCTCAATAAATCAATCAAGCTTACGGCCCTGGCTCTTATCGTCGCTGCCGGCTCGGTTGCCGCGCAACAACCCGCTGCATCGAAGACGCCGACGGTGACGCGCACGCCGCTCGTGACGAAAGACCTACAGATGCCCGGTGGATTTGTCGCGACCCTCGTAAGGGTGGATTTGCCCGCCGGTGCGCGCGAAGGGCGCCACATGCACTCCGGTACGCTGGTCGCCTACGTCAAGGAAGGTGCGTTGACCCTCGACCACGAAGGGAAGCCGACCGTCACGTACAAGGCCGGCGAGACGTTTTCGGTGGAGCCGGGCAACGTGCATGAAGGCATGAACAAAGGCGATGTTCCAGCACAACTCATCGCGACCTTCGTGTATCCGAAAGACAAGCCCATGACCACTCAAGTGACCAAATAGCCCACCTCAGTAGAAATATGCCTGAAAGCCTTCGCGGGTGAACGTTTTATAGGTGCCGTTCGCCTCTCGTACGACCCGTGGGACGGCGACAGGATCGTCGGGCGCATGGTAGATGCAGATTGCAAGTCTGGGTTTCCGGACGGCAAGCAGTTGGCGCGCACCCGCAAGGGCGTGCCGCTCGGCACCCTCGATGTCCATCTTGATGAAGTCGACGCGATCGAGCTTCAGCTCGGCGAGCATGTCATCGAGTGTGACCGCGCGGACGGTGATCGTGCTGCCGCTCTGCGCGGCGGCGACGTGTCCCGTCTGGCTGGCGCTGCCGATTTCGAACTGAAGCGAGCCTGGTGAATGCCACGCCGCCGCCTGCACGAGGCGGACACGCCCGTCAGCGATCTCTTCCTCGAACGTTCGTTCGAAGCACGCCGAGTTGACCGGATCTGGCTCTACGGCGACGACCAGGCGCGCGCCGCGCTGCAGCGCGATTCGCGAGAAAGTCCCCAGGTGGGCGCCGACGTCCATCACCACGTCGCTGTCGCGCACTGCGACAGGTCCCTGCTCGTAGATATCTCCGACAGCCTGCTCGAGCGTGAGGAGGTCGAGCTCGCGCCCATCCTTTTCGGTGCCCCAGAACTTACCCAGAGGCGTCTGCCACAAGACCGGACATGGCGCGGCGCCGCTGCCGACGGCGCGCGCGACGTCGAAGCGCTCGCGATGCGGCCACTCGGGCCCCACGCGCCGCAGTGCCTCGGTCCACGCCACCTGTGGCACGTCACCCTGAAGCTTCAACTTGAGAAACCACAGGCGCGTGTCGAGCTGGTACAGGGTACGCGATGAAGCGTTGTGCCGAACGAGGAAGAGGCCCGCACCGCCCGCAGCTACGAAGACAATGCCGATCATCAGGATGAGTCGCCTGGGCGAAACCACGTCCTACAAACCGTACACCGGCCGGTGTGCGATTTCCAGCGAAGCGTCCTCGGGTGTAACATGCCGGAACCGTCAACACTCAGGAGGTTTGTCATGCTGACTCGTCGCGAATTCATCGGCGCGGGAATCGGGGTCGCGGCCGCCGCGCAGGCGCTCGCGCTGCCTGGCGACAAAATGCGCTACGCCATGAGCGGGCATCAGTTCCGCGGGCTGAAGCCGCATCCGGAAACGGGCATCAAGATGACGGCGCAGTACGGTTACCACGGACTCGAGCCGTTCCAGGACGACATGCCGCAGTACCTGAAGCAGCCGCCCGAGGTCTTCAAGAAGCTGCTGGACGACGCGGGCATCGCGCTGTGTACGATCGGGAGCGGGGGGCAGTATCTGGACGCCGCACGCGTGCAGGAAACGATCGAGAGCAATGCCGCGCGGGCGAAGTTCATCTCGCATTTCGGCTGCAAGCACCTCAAGGTGAATCTGAGCCAGCGTGTCGGCCCTGAGAACCTGAGCGCGGCGAACGGCAAGATCCTCGCGAAGAATCTCAACGAAGTGGGGAAGCGGACGATGGAGTCCGGTATCAAGTTCGCCTTCCATCCGCATGCGTGGACGCTGGTCGAACGGCAGCCCGAGCTCGACATGATGATGGAGCTGACGGATCCGAAGTTCGTCTATCTCGTGCTCGACACGGGACACGCGACGCTCGGGGGCATCGATCCCGTCAAGGCGCTGCGCGACTACTACCCACGCATTGCGTCCATGCACTTGAAGGACGCCGAAGCGAAGTACAGCACAGGTCGCGGGTGGCGCGGGCCGGCGCCGAGCGAAGAGGAGCACAAGCAGGTCAATCTGTACAAGCGGCTCGGCAGCGGCGGCGTCGATTTCGTCGCCTTCTTTCAGGAGCTGCGCCGCCGCAACTACGACGGGTGGGTCACGATGGACTTCGATATGCCTCGGCCCGGCGAAGGCACCGTCGCGGAGGACATGGACCGGCACAAGAAATTTCTGACCGAAACGCTGAAGGGGGAACTCAGGAGCTAGAGAGTGGAAACTAGAAACTAGAATCTGGAATCTAGACTGAATCTGAAACTATAATCTTCGGAGTGAAGCTTCATCAGGTTCTCTTCGATGAGATTTACGCGCAGGGGGTTCGGCAGATCTTCGGGATTCCCGGCGATTTTGTTCTCAACCTGTACGAAGCCCTTTCGCAAGACGGCCGGTTCCAGCTCGTCACGTTCAGCCATGAACCCGCCGTCGGCTTTGCGGCCGACGGCGCCTCGCGCATTACCAACGGCCTCGGCGTGTGCGTCGTCACATACGGCGCCGGCGGGTTGAACCTGCTCAACTCGATCGCGTGCGCCTACGCCGAGGAATCGCCTCTCATCGTCATCACAGGCGGGCCGGGAAAGTCGGAAAAACGCCTCGGCGTGCAGGTGCATCACGAGGTGAAGTCGTACGATTCGCAATTCAAGATTTTTCAGGAGGTCACCGAGTTCGGCGCCGTGCTCGACGATCCGCGGACCGCGGCGGCAGATATCCGCAAGGCAATCGAGGTGGCGCTCAAGTTCAAGCGGCCGGTTTATCTCGAAGTGCCCCGCGATATGGTCTTCGCCGATGTCAGCCCACTGTCGAGCGTCGAGCAGGTGGAGCTGCGCGTCGACGCCGGCGCGGTCGAAGAAGCCGCGCAGGAGATCGTGAGCCGCCTCAGGGCGGCGAAAAATCCCGTGCTGATTGTCGGCGTCGAGGTGCATAGATTCCACCTCATCCCCAAGGTGCTGGAGCTGGCCGAGCGCCTGCAGATTCCCGTCACCTCGTCTTTTCTCGGCCGCGGCGTGTTTCCGACTCGACATCCGCAATTCATCGGCACGTATCTCGGTGGTGTCAGCCCGCAGCCGCTGCGTGAAATCGTCGAGTCGTCTGATTGTCTGCTCCTCGTCGGCGAGCTCGTCAGCGACACCAGCCTTGGCGTGTCGGCGGACCGCGTCAACGAAGACAACCTCATCGTCTGCGTGGCGCGTGAGGTGTTCATCAAGCACCACCGGTTCCAGCACACGCCCATCGACATGCTGGTCGATCGACTGCTGATGTCGGATCTGCCCGTCCGCGGCCATATCGTCGAAGCCATGGGAACCGACGTGTCGGCCGAAATCTTCGATCCGTTCAAGCAGGACGAGCAGATCAAGATGAAGCACGTCATCAAGCTCGTGAACGAGTTCGTGGAGCAGCATCCGGATATGCCCCTTGTCGCCGACACCGGCGATGCGCTGTTTGCCAGCGTCGACATCCGCTCGAACGAATGCATTGCGCCGGCGTACTACGCCACGATGGGTTTTGCGGTGCCGGCGGCGCTGGGGGCGCAGATTGCCAGTGGGAGGCGGCCGCTCGTACTGGTCGGCGACGGCGCGTTTCAGATGACTGGCAGCGAGATCTCGCACGCGCGCAAGTATCGTTGCAACCCGATCGTCGTGCTTCTCAACAACAGCCGATGGGAGATGCTGCAGGCGTTTTTCCCTGATGCGCGCTATAACGAGACGGTCGGATGGCCTTTCTCGAAGCTCGCCGAGCTGTGGGGCGGCCGGGGATTCCGCGCGCACACGCCCCGGCAGTTCAGGGACGCGCTCGACGCGTCATTCGCCGAGGAGAAGCGCTTCTCGCTGATCGAGGTTGGCTTGCAGCCCGGAGATATCTCGCCGATTCTGCGCGGGTTCGTGCACGCGGTGAAGACGCGGGTGCATGCCAAATAGACAGAGCAAAGAGCCGAGAGCAGAGAGCATTGGGCAACGTGCAGCGAGCAGGCGGCTCTTGCACCTGCCGGCCATGCTGCTGCTGGCGGCTCTTTCGATTGTGTGGACATGGCCGCTTTCGTTGCACTTCGGCGACCACATTCCCGGGTTCGGCGGCGACAATTACAGCTTTCTCTGGAACCTGTGGTGGATGCGGAAGGCGTTGAGCTCGCCCGAGCTCGAATTCTTTCAGTCGTCGTATCTCTTCAGCCCGTTCGGCGTCGATCTGATTAATCATCCGCACACCGCGCTTCAGGCGTACCTCTCAGCCACCGCGCTCGGTGGACTTTCGGTGATCCAGGCCGAAAACGTGTATGTCGTCATCTCGGTGTTCCTGAACGCCGTGTGTGCGTACGCACTGGTGTTCGACATGGTCCGTGTACGCCGCCTCGCGCTCCTCGGCGGCATCGCGTTCGGCGGCTCGCCGTATGTTGCGGCGCATCTGCTCGGACACTTCGATCTACTGACCGCCTGGGTCCTCCCGTTATTCGCGTTGTGGCTTCGACAGTCGCTTCGAAACGGCAGTGTCACGGCGGCAATCGGCTGCGGTCTCTGCGTGGCCGTGAGCGCATACGCCGCGTACTACCACGTCGTATATCTCGCTGTCTTCGCCCTTGCATACACGTTCGTATCGTGGCGAGTGGTCGGTGTATTCCGCGACCCTCGCCAACAGAAGCAGTCGCTCTTCGGCGCGCGACTTGTCCTGATCGGGCTGATGGCGGCCAATGCGTTTCTTATCATCTTCATCGCCATGTCCGGCGGCGGTGTCATCAGGCTTGGCGGTGTCGAGATCTCCGCACGCAGCGTGCAGAATCCGCTGCTGGTGTTCTGGCTGCTCGCGTTCGCGTGGTTGTTGACCAAGTGGCGGATCGCCATTCGCTTCGAGCGCCCTATGGCGGATGCGTTCTGGCGCGGCGCGCAAACGCTGATGATTACCGTCGCGACGTTCGCGCTGTTGTGCCTGCCGCTCATCGCGCAGGCGTTCAGGCTGGCATTTTCCGGCCGTTACGTCAGCCAGACATATTTCTGGCGTAGCGCTCCGCGCGGCGTCGACACGATCGCGCCGCTTGTCGGAAATCCGTTTCATCCCATGTACGGCGGAGCCGTGAGCGCGCTCTACGCGAATCTGGGTTTCGATCGCATTGAAGCCGTAGGCTGGCTCGGCCTCGTCCCGATCGTCGTGTTGTCAATGGGACGAGGCACGTGGTTCGACGCCGAAGAGGCGCGCCGATGGAAAGCGGTTCTTGCTGTGTTCGCCATCTGGGCCCTCGGACCGTTTCTCACGGTCGCGGGGGTTGATGCCGGGCTTCCGCTGCCGCAAGCCCTCGCGAGATTTGTGCCGCTTGTCGAGAACGCGCGAATGCCCGGCCGCGCGATGGTGTGTGTGTACCTGGCGCTCAGCGTGTTGATGGCGCAGCGCCTGGCGGGGTTGGCTGGCCTGAGGGCTGGCCTAAAGGCCAGCACTACGACAGAAGATCACGTAGCGCCGACCTTCAGGTCGGCCTTCGCCGGCGTCGCGTCGGCGCTCGGCCGACCTGCTGTGCAATGGGCGTTGCTGGTGATACTCACGCTCGACTATCTACACGCGCCGGTTCCACTCACGGCGCTCGACCGGCCAGCCGTGTACGAACAGCTCGCGACAATCTCCGACAACGGCGCCGTCATCGAAGTGCCGTTCGGCATCGGCGACGGCTTGTCCACGGGCCGGGGAAGCCAGGATCGCAGGCTGCTGTACCACGCGACGATTCATGGCCACCCGGTCGTCGGTGGCTACATCGGACGGATGCCGCCCAATGTCGCCCAAGCGTTTGAAGTGATGCCGGTTGTTGGAAACCTGCTGAGACTGTCGAGCGGAGAAGAAGCGATCGAAGAGGAGTCGCCGACATCGCTGCCATTTCGATACCTCGTGCTGGATAGCGACAAGGCATCGGCCGAGCTGCTCGACTACGTCCGCCAAACACTTGACATGGACCTGATTGCGTCAAGCGGCGGAAGGCAGTTATATGCGGTCCAGGGCGCGAAGCCCACGAACATCAGAGCATCGCGATAACGGTACTTACGTCCGAGACGTGCGGGAAAGCCACTCGGTGACGTCGAAAAACAGCCGCTTCGGGGAGCCGTCGGCAAGCACGACCTCATACGCGTCGTACGTGCGTCCCTCCACCTGCAGCATGTCCTGCCGCTTCAGCGTCCAGTCCTTCTGGCGCTCGCCGTACCATTTGCCGAGAAGCATGAATTCGGCGCCTGCAGCGCTGAGGCCGCGTGGCGTCTTCTTGATGACGATGGCGGTCTGAAGCGTGTCGCCCGGCCCGCCGGTCACGACGAGCGTGCCTTCGTTGATGGAGAGGTCCATGAGTTGAGTTAGTGATCTCGGCTCGCTCTCGCTCCGCGAGGTGTATCCGGAATGTCCCGAAAGGATCGGGGTGAGGGGTCCCCGGCGACAAAGAACGTTCGCCGCGAGCGGCGCGGGGCGAAGGGGCCCCCGCGACAAGAGATGACCGGGGCGGGGATTGAACCCGCGGCCCGCGCATTAAAAGTGCGCTGCTCTACCACTGAGCTACCCGGTCGCGGCAGCAAACACCGAATTCTATCAGAGAGGGTTGCCGCGCCGAAGAGTGACTTCGGCGGCTGCGCGTTACCGCTTCAAAGTAATAGACACACCTTCGCCAGAGGGGGCGACGATTGACGTGAGCACGGCAGGGTTGGAATAGATCGTCTTGAGAAAATCTGCCATTTCGTCGCGTTTGTTGATGACGTTGTGGCCGAGGAACAGGCCGCCCTTGTCCATGCGCGGGAACACCATCGAAAAGAACTTCTGGTAATCGCGCTTCCACGCGTCGCAGAAGACGAAATCAAACGTGCCCGGCACTTTGGGAATTTCGGCAAACGCATCGCCGGAAATCACCTGCACGATGTCCGAGAGACCCGCCTTCTTCACATTGGAGGCCGCTTCAGCCGCGCGTGCCTTGTCGTATTCGATCGTGACCAGCTTGCCGCCCGTGTCGCGCATGCCCAATCCCATCCAGATAGCGCTGTAGCCGCTTGCGGCGCCGATTTCGAGAGCTCGCTTCGCTCCGCGCGTAACGACCAGCAGCCGGAGAAATCGTCCATCCTCTTCGGAGACCGCCAACTGGTCCTTGTCGGCCGACTTGATCTGCTTCAAGAGCGCGTCCACATGTGAAGGCACGTCCTGTGCGAGTGCGGCGGATGGGATCGCGAGGAGGACAGCCAGTACGAGCGTCAGTCGTGTCATGGGTTTTATTGTAGGAGCAAACACTCTGCGTCTTCGCGTCTTCGCGTTGAGACGCCAACACTAGCGCACGAACGCCGCGGCCGTCGTAGCCGTGTGGCGCGCATCGGCGATGTTGTCTGGAATCCCGACGCCGCGAAATCCCGCGGCGGAGATGAACAGTCCGGGATGACTCGCCAATTCAGCGTCGATGCGGCCCATCAGTTCGCCATGACCGACCTCCTGCTGCGGACTCGAACGATTCCACCGATACACGCGCGTCATGATCGGCGCGCTGCGGATGTTGAGAATCTTCGTCAAGTCGGCGAGCGCGGCGCTCGCGAGCTGGGCATCGGTTCTGGCCAGCACGTCCGGATCGCGCGCGCCACCGAGAAAGGCGCGCAGCAGCGCGTGTCCTTCCGGGGCACGGCGAGGCCATTTGGACGAAATCCATGCCCCAGCGGTGATGCTCAGGCCTTCGGCGCTCGGGACGACGAAGCCGGTGCCTTGCAGATCGTGGCCAACCGCAGAGCGCGGGAACGCAAGAACGACTGTAGCGGTTGAGAGATACCGGATCGACGCGCACGCGTCGGATAGCCCAGTGTCGATCGGTCGCAGGAGATCGGCGGCGGCAAACGCCGGAATCGCGAGGATGACCGCACGCGCGCGAATCGGCGCCTGACCAGCGATGTGGACGCTGAAGCCGTCACGCTCTTCGATGCGCGTCACATTCGAGCCGAACCGCACGGACTCCTCTGGAACAGCCTTCAACAATCCGTCGATCAGCTCCGCGAGTCCATTGGGAAATGACCTGAAGACGCCGCCAGCGTTGAGCGGTCCTTGCTCCCGTCGGAACGCTCTGATGACGCTGCCGGCGCGTGCTTCGGCGTCGATCAATCGCGGAAATAACGCGCGCATCGACAGCCGCTCTACGTCGCCGGCATGGATACCCGCGAGCAACGGCTCCGCAATATACGTGACCGCTTCGGATCCGAACCGGCGCCGAACAAATCCAGCGATCGATTCGTCGCCCGCGCGTCGCGCGCGCGGAATCATCACCTCCGCGGCCATTCTGAACTTAGCCGGTGTGCGGAAGAGCGTGCTTTTGACCAACGGTCCGAGCCGCGTAGGAAAGCCGAGAATGGAAGCGGCCGGTAGCGGATGCAGCTCGCCGTCACGCAGCACAAACGCGGTCCTCGGAAGTTTGGTGGGGAGGAGTCGGTCGCCGAGGCCCAGCTCGTTGCAAAGCGCGACGGCGGCCGGCTTCTGCACGAGAAGCGAGTCGGGCCCGGCGTCGATGATGAACTCACCAACGCGCTCCGTGAGGATGATGCCGCCAGCCCGCGTGTCGCGCTCGAGCACGAGCACCGATCGTTTCTGCTTGCCCAGCTCGTACGCGGCCGACAGACCCGACACGCCGGCCCCGACGACTGCTACGTCGACGTCATCGGTCACGCGTGCGCAAGTCGGTGCCGGTGCACATGTTGCGCGAGCGTCTGCACATGATCGACCGGCGTCGAAGGCAGAATGCCGTGGCCGAGATTGAAGATGTGGCCCGGGCGCCCGCCCGCCCGTTCGAGCACGTCGTCGGCGCCCGCGAGCATGCGGTCGAGCGGCGCGAGCAGCAGCGTCGGATCCAGATTGCCCTGGATGGCGTGATCTGGGCCGATGCGATCCCAGGCCTCGTCTAGCGGAATGCGCCAGTCAGCGCCGATGACGTCGCCTCCGGCCTCGCGCAGATCCCGGAGGATGTTCGCCGTACCGGTCCCGAAGTGGATCGTCGGCACGCTGGTCCCGCGAATGGCATCAAAGATCTTCCGCGTGTGCGGAAGGACGAATTCGCGATAGTCGGCCGAGCTCAGCGCGCCCGCCCACGAGTCGAAAATCTGAATCACCTGCGCGCCCGCTTCGATCTGCGCCTTCATGTATTCGCCCATGAGCGAGCCGAGCAAGTCGCACAGGCGATGCCACGCGCGCGGGTTCGAATACATCAGGGCTTTGGTGAGGGCGAAGTTCTGCGAATGTCCGCCTTCGATCGCATACGAGGCCAGCGTGAACGGCGCTCCGCCGAATCCGATGAGCGGCACGCCGTTGGGACCATCGAGCTCGCGCCGAATCATTCGAATGGCTTCGAGCACGTGCGCGAGCGCCTCCCGAGGCTCGAAGCGCCGAAGCCGATCGATATCGGCTTCGGACCGAAGCGGCGTCTCAATCGCCGGCCCTTCGCCGCGGACGAAGTCGAACGGGATTCCCATCGGCTCGAGCGGAAGCAGCAGATCGGAAAACAGAATGGCCGCATCGACATCGATGCGGCGCACGGGCTGCATCGTGACGCGTGTGGCGAGCTCGGGCGATCGGCAGATGTCCAGAAGCGAATGGTGACTGCGAATTTCCCGGTACTCGGGCATGTAGCGCCCGGCCTGCCGCATGAACCAGACGGGGGTGCGGTCGACAGGCTCGCGCCTGCACGCTTTGAGAAACCGATCGTTCACGCGCGGAATCGGTACTACAAGGGCCGACCTGAAGGTCGGCACTACGACTGTCAGATGGGGTCGGCACGACGACCGTCAGATGGGGTCGGCACGACGACCGTCAGATGGGGTCGGCACGACGACTGTCAGATGGGGTCGGGAGACGACCGTCAGATGGGGTCAGGAGACAACCGTCAGATGGGGTCAGGAGACGACCGTCAGATGGGGTCGGCACCACGACTGTTCAGATGGTACTGTGCGGTCGTAGTGCCGACCTTCAGGTCGGCTAATGCGTCACTTCGCTTTCAAGAGATTTCTTGCGAGGGCGAGCAGATCTTCGAGCCATAGCGGCTTGAACCGCACTTCCGCGCCGAGGCCGCGCAGCTCGCGCGAGACCGCATCATCCAGAAAGTAATCGCCGGTGACGATGGCGACCGGCATTCTTGAGAGAGCCTCTTTCGACCGCAGCGCTCGGAGGAATTGCAGTCCGTCAACGAGCGGCATCCGCAGATCGAGGATGATCGCATCGGGTCGCGAGCGTTCAGCCTGGTTCAAGCCGGTCTCTGCGGAAAGAGCGGTCACCACGTGATACCCCTCGAGGCGGAGCATCCGTTGGAACGTCTCAGTGACACTGGGATCGTCGTCTACGATCAGAATCGTGCGAATTGCGGTTGGGCTAGATACGACCACGCTTGACGTCTGCCTGGGGGTCTCGGCTGCCATTGTAACCCGTCGGGGAGACTTCTCGGACGCGATGGGTGTATTCCATAGCAAAAACCCCCTAAAGTTGGGTCTTGTTACATGGCATCCATGTTATAGTCGCGATTTCGTGAGCCCCATCCTCGTCAGGCCGGTGCGGGAGCAGCTCGAGCACGACCGCGTCATCCGGCTCTTACAAAACAAGTTTCGTCGTCGTTTCGATGTCGGTATCAACCCCGGCGCCGAGCAGAACAGCCCCATCGGCGCGGGTCTCTCGGCTATTTACCCGGATGTCGTGCTTATTTCGCAAGACAGGGGCCACAAGGTTATGGCCGTCATCGAGGTGGAGACCGTCGAATCGGTCAACAACCTCGAGGCCTTGGCCGAGTGGGTTCCCTACGGACGCCTGAAATCGCCCTTCCATCTGTATGTGCCGGCGGCGATGGTCGATGTCGCCAAGCGCCTGTGCACGGACATCCACATTCCGGTCGCAGAGATTCACACCTATCACTGGATCGGCGACGAGATGCGCTTTCTGCCCGCGTACAAGGCGCCAGCGGATGGGCGCACGGTAGCAGCGCGTCCCGCGGCCTCGAAGCCAGCGAGCCCGAAAACGAAGCCGAAAGCGAAACCGGCCAGGAAGAAACCGGCGCCGAAGCCGGCCAGGAAATCCGGACGATCACCGAAGCGCAAATAGCTTTGCCATCATTGCGGTTTACCCGCGACAAGCGCGGGTATGAAACAACCTCTCTCGTGCATGCCGGCCGCCGCGGGGGCCGATCGCGGCCCCGGATTCTTTACTGGTTTCGCACGCCGCCGGGCGTCAAAGTCGGGCGACCGGCCCTGGACGAAGCAGCGATCCGCTTGATCGAGGAACACAACCCCGACATCGAATTCGACTGGCCCAAGATCCTCGAGGCACAGCCTCCTGCGGCCCCGCCTGCCGAAGAGGCGCGCAATCGCCGCGGACGCCGCGATCGGCCGCGTCCGGCGCAGCCCGCACAAGGGCAGCGTCCCGCACCGCCGCCAGCTCCAACAGAGCAGCCCGAGCGTCAAGACGCGCAGCCGTCTGAGGCGGAGGCTCTCGAACCGGAGCTGTCTGAAGCGGAACTCCCGGAACCAGAACCTTCGGAACCGGAATCGGAACTGGAACCAGACTCCGAAACCCTTGACCTTGAACCAGCGGAGATCGCACAGGCGTTCGAGCAGTTGACGCATCCTGAAGCCGAGGAAGCCGTCGAACCGCCGGCGATGCCGGTGGAGCAGCAAGTAGGGCGCGAACAGCTCACACGGCTGCGCGCACGTCACGCCGAGCTGCTGACGCGAATCGCGGAGAGGGGCGGAGACGTCGAGCGGATCGAGGCGCTCCGTGCGCAGGCCGAATCGCTGAACCCGGACACCTGGGTCACAGAGGAGGAAGTGCGGCAAGGCATTGACTCGTTCGAACCGAAGATTCGCGATTTACGCGCCGCGCTGGGACTGCGGCGCCGGCGGCGGTCCAGAAGAGGGGGGCGCCGGCGACGCGGGGGCGCCGGTGACGGTAGACCACCGTCCTTGGACCGCCCCGAAAATGGCGGCGACGGGTAAGGGCCAAGCAGCTATACTCATTTCAAAGGTCTTCCACCATGACAAGAAAACTCCTTGCCCCATGGCTCGTCGCGGGTCTCATGGCCGTCGTCCCGTTTTTTGGCGGCATGCCCAGCGCGCAGCAGCAGCAGCCTGCGACACCTACTCCGGCACCCGCACCCGCCAAGCCCGATGTGCCGAACCCGACGTTCCGGACATCGGTCAACCTGGTCAGCTCGGACGTGATCGTGCGCAACCGCCGCGGCCAGTTCCAGGCTGATCTCACAAAGGAAGACTTCGAAGTCTACGAAGACGGCGTCAAGCAGGAGCTCAACTCGTTTACGCTAGTCCACGGCGGCCGCGTGTATCAGACGCAGGCGGCAACAGCCGCCGCGCCCGTACGTGAGGGCATCATCCTGCCGCCATCGCGGCCCGTCAACGACGCCGCCGGACGCATCATTATTTTTGTCATCGACGATCTTCATCTCGAGTTCCGTGACACGCACCGCATACGCCGTCTGTTCCGCGACATGGCGAAGGAGCTCGTGCACGACGGCGACCTCTTCGGCATCGTGTCGACCGGCACTTCCTCGATCGCGATCGATCTCACCTACGACCGCACGCGTATGGAGGAAGCGGCGAACAAGATCACGGGCGGTGGGCTAAAGCCGTCGGAAATCATCCAGCAGTCGTCCACGGGAGAGACGCCGCAGGAAGTGATGCACCGCGCGAACGTGGCCTTTGAGACCGTTTACGACATGCTGAACAACCTCCAGCAGACTCAGCATCGTCGCAAAGCGGTCGTGCTCATCAGCAACGGTTACGATTTCGATCCGTTCGCCTCGTCGCGCTCCGGCACCGCCGACCCCGTCTTCCTGAACAACCAAAATGTCGACCCGAACAATCCGAGCTACGCGCTGATGAATCAGGGAAATCAATTCAACGACGCGGAGCTGTCGATGCGGCTGGCCGAGCTGACGCGGCAGGCCAACCGCGCGAACGCCACGTTCTACACGTTCGACCCGCGTGGACTCGTCGCGGGCGGCGACATCGACGAGCCCGTCGATCCGGTAGAGTGGGAAAACCATTTGCGAAAGTCTCAGGACAGTCTTCGAGTGCTCGCGGAGCTCACGGGCGGCATCGCCGTCGTCAACACTAACGATCACACCAAAGCGCTCAAGCGTATTGACGCTGAAACGAGCGACTACTACGTCCTGGGCTACTACTCGACGAACCCGGATCCAACCCAGCGGCGCCGGGTCATCGATATCAGATTGAATAAGAAGGATTCGGAAGGAAACAACCTCGACGTCGTCTACAGGCGCGAGTACACACTCAAGCCGGTAGGCGCACCCAAAAACAAGGGCTAGCTAACTGTCCTGACTGCCGTCATCATCGGCGTCGCGGCAGGGGCGCGGTCGGCGATGGTGTGATTTCGCCGGTGACCGTGCGTCTTGCACGCATCGCCCTTCTCCTCGATATAGTTCACATCACGATTGGTGGCCAATTCGCGGTAGCGACCGACGATGCAGCCGCAGCCGAGCGTCGTGAATCCAAGTAGCCGAACAAAACTACCCATGACGAGCCTCCGTGCAGCTCTTGAGCAATTCCCGTACCTGCAAAAGCACTCTGTGGGCTGCTACACAGTCATAACGACGATGTAAACATGTTCGAACTTTTTAGAACATTCCGGACGTTTTCACTGAAACGCGCCTGGCCGGGACGATGCGCGCGTGTGCGTTCTCTAGCGAGGACATGCGTAATTTTGTTGTGCGAAACCAATCACTTGGATAACAGGTGGCGAAAGCGATCGAGATCCAGCGCCCGTTGCGACGAAGCAAGTGCTCTCGCGGTGACGATTCTGTAAGCGAATGCGAGATGTCCGCCAAGCGAGAGCGCCATCCATCCGGGTTCGTCCGCGACCGCAAGCGTGGCGAGAAAGTTGAGCATCGCGGCGCCCGCGAACAAGGCCGAGAATAGCGGATCGAGTCCGGACGGGTACTTCGCGCCGTAGGTCATTGCTGTCGTTTCCCATCCAGTTGTGCCGGCGCGTTCTTCATGGAAGACCTGAAGGTAGCGCCCGATCCGCTCGACGCTGGTATGGACGAAGAAGTTGATTTCGAACGTCGCAACCAGGACGAGGAGAGGCAGTAGTGCGATCGCCCCTGAAAGCTGCGCCGCACGGAGGGCGACCACGAGGGCGCTCATCGCCATCAGGCCCACGGTGACTACCCACATCCGTAAAGTGCCGCGCTCCCGGATTGTGGCGCGAAGGCCGTGATATTCGCCTGTGGAGTCGTCTATCATGGGGCTCATGCTGGATATCGAACGATATCCTGTCCGTTTTCAGTCCCTTGAGGCATTTTTTTGCTTGGAACCTCTATAGAGGCTTTGCTAGAATACCGATGAAACACATAGAGAACTGACGTTTGTCTATTTGCAGGACCTTCATCAGCGTCACCCGCCTGACCGTTCTGTGGCTTGGCGTAAGCCTCTCTGCCACCGATGCGGGCGCAAGTGCCATCCTGACTCCCGTCAGCCAGGCAGCTCCGGCCGCCGCGCCGGCGTCTGCGCCAGCCAGGAAGATTACCGCGACAGCCAGAGCCCGTGCCCGCGCCGCGCGCATTCGTGCGGCTCGTGCCAAGTCGTCACGGTCAGCGAGAGCGTTGGCGGAAGCCAAGACCCCTCGATTCCGGACCGACGAAGCGGGAAACGTCGTCCCCGAAATCCGCGCCGCCGCGGCCATCATCTACGACCCGGCCACCGGCAAAGTGCTTTACGAAGAGAATGCTCAGGACGAGCGCTCCATCGCCAGCATTACCAAGGTGATGACCGCAATTGTCTTCCTCGAGACGGCGACCGACCTGAACGAAGAAGTGCAGATCGTGCGTTCGGACACCCTGCGCGCGTCCACGACGTATTTGCGCACGAACGATCGGGTGCGCCTCTCGGATCTGCTGCACCTTCTGCTGATTCCATCCGACAATGCAGCCGCCAGGGCGCTTGCGCGCCTGTCACCGCTGGGTTATGAGGGCTTCATTGCCCGGATGAACCAGAAGGCTGACGACCTTGGGTTGAATCACACTGCCTACACCGATCCGTCAGGCCTCTACGCCGACAACATTTCATCGGCCTACGACATGGCGAGGCTGATTTCGTTCGCGTCCGAAGACGATCGGATCGGACCCATCATGCGGACACCCGAGTACTCGTTCCGCACGATTGCTGCCGCCCGCCGCCCTGGGCGCGTGGTGACGGTCCGCAGCACCAATCAGATTCTCCGCAACGGCGACATGGACGTGCTCGGCGGCAAGACGGGATTCATCAGCAAAGCGGGCTATTGCCTGGCGACGCTGTTGAAAATGCCCTCGGGCGGACCCTCGCTCGCCGTCGTCGTGCTCGGCGCCTCCTCCAACCTCGGCCGCTTCTGGGAAACGCGTCACTTGATGACGTGGCTCTCGGAACGAACCGGCTCGCTCAGCCTCGCCACACCGGCTGTTGCCACGGCCAAGTAAGTCCTTTTCGTTTCAACGCCAAGACGCGAAGCCGCAAAGAAAATCTTTTTTCTTTTGAAAAGAATTCTTCGCGTCTTTGCGTCTCTGCGGTTCGCGACGAGGAGGTCAGCTCTGATAGCCGCGCTGGATGGCGGCGGCGTCCAGGGGCAGCGTCGCGATAGAATCGACCGCCAGGAGCACCGGACGGCTGCCGTCACGGCCGTCGAAGGCCTTCAGGTACCGACGGCACTCGTCGCACGCGTAGATGCGATACCGCCCGTCCCGGCTCGTAAAGGACGTGATGCGGCTGCGATCGTGATTCTCGCAATAGGGACAGGCGATGGCGTCGTAATGCCACTGGCCTGTGCACCGGCCGCATATGAGGAGACGCTCGGCGGCCTGGTTGATGAACGCGAATTCGGGCTCGCCGCCGCAAAGCGGGCAGGACGGCCGGTGCCAGTCGCTGAGCTCCAGACGCGGGAGCAGCGCCTCGGCGCAGCGAGCCAGGAACGGGCGCATCGCGAGCAGCAGCACTTGATCGAGCAGTTCGCGCTCCTGGCTTCGCTCGTCGGCCTTGGTTCGCGCAGGAGCCACTGCCGCTTCATACCACGTAGCGACGACCGCTTCTATCTGGCCGTCGCGAGCCAGTACTTGAATGCGGTCGTAATCCGACGTTTCCAGCGTGTCGAATCGGCGGAGAATGTCGGCGGTTTGACGGATCATCAGGCGGAAGTCGGTCCAGTCGATGGGGATGTCCTTGAACCGCAGCGCCGGCAGGCATTTCTCGTGGTCCGGCTTCCGCCGATCGAATGTGGCGGATGGCACCGGGACCCTCGCTTGCACACGCCGCTGAGCGCCCAGAAGCTCGATCTGCATGTCGGCCGCCGACGCCAAGTCTGGCTGGGCCTTCTTGAGTTCGCGCAACTCCCGTATTTCGCGGGATTCGGAGCGCGCCGGTCGTTCACCGGCGCCGTCTGCCGGGCGATCGGCCGGCGGATCTGTCTTGGGAAAGGTCACGTCAGGATTGTGACTCAGTGGTCGTAACTGATGCAATAGTATCCGGACGCCGTTCAATCGACGGCGTTTTCGTATGAGCGTCTCGATACTCATGGTCGGCTCGGAAGCGCTTCCGTTCTCCAAGACGGGAGGGCTCGCCGATGTGCTTGGTGCGCTTCCCT
This sequence comes from Vicinamibacterales bacterium, assembly GCA_963784045.1. Taxonomy (GTDB): domain Bacteria; phylum Acidobacteriota; class Vicinamibacteria; order Vicinamibacterales; family JAMQPK01; genus JAMQPK01. The sequence continues at coordinate 175,349 of CAWAPZ010000016.1, read as the reverse complement.
TGGCGCTGGGCAGGCTCGGCCATCGGGTCACCCTCGTCACCCCGAAATATCGAAGCGTCCAGGCGCAGGGCGCGACGCGCACTATTCACGTGACCGGCGTCGGCGGAGCGATTGCGGACACGAAGGTGATCGAAGTGCCCCTGGCGGAAAACGTCAAGGCGGTCCTCGTCGATCGACCCGAGCTTTACAATCGCGAGACCCTCTACGGCGCAGGCGGCGACTATCCTGACAGCCCCCGGCGCTTCGCCTTTCTGTGCCGAGCCGCGCTCGAATACGCGCTCCAGTCTGGCGAGGCGTTCGACATCCTGCACGCTCACGACTGGCAGGGCGGTCTTGCGCCGGTTTACCTCCGAACCCGCTATGCGAACGAGCCGCGGCTCAGCGGGATGTCGGCGATCTTCACCATCCACAACCTCGCGTACCAGGGAAATTACCCACCTGATTGGCTGCCGCCGCTCGAGCTCGGGCGCGAGATGTTGTCGATGGATGCGCTCGAGTTCTGGGGCCAGATCAGCCTGCTGAAGGGCGGCATTCGATTCTCTGACAGCATCACGACCGTCAGCCCGACGTACGCGCGAGAGATCCTGACCAAGGAGCATGGCTTTGGGTTCGAGGGCGTGCTGGCAACCCGGACAGCGGATCTGCACGGCATCCTGAACGGCATCGACACCGACCGATGGGATCCGCGCCGCGATCCGTTTCTGCCGGAACCTTACGACGAGCACACACTGGAAAAAAAGGACGCGGCCAGACGTGCGCTATTCGACTTACTCTTGCCTGGGACGCCGGTCGATCGCTTCCCCCGCCCGCTCGTAGGGATTGTCTCGCGCCTGGTCGACCAGAAAGGGTTTGATTTGATCGCCGAGCTTGCCACGCTGCTGCCAAGTTACGGTAGCTTTGCCGTGCTCGGCACGGGTGATCCCCGGTATGAACTGATGTTTCGCGATTGGGCGGCGAGATTTCCCGATCGCCTTGCCGTGAAGATCGGGTTCGACGAATCGCTCGCTCACCTCATCGAGGGCGCAGCCGACATCTTCCTTATGCCGTCCCGCTTCGAGCCCTGCGGCCTGAATCAGATGTACAGCATGCGCTACGGTACCGTTCCGATCGTCAGGGCGACAGGAGGACTCGACGACACCGTTGCGGATTACAATGACGCCGCTGGAACCGGCACTGGCTTCAAATTCGTGCCGTACACGGCAACTGCGCTGGTGGAAGCTATGAAGCGGGCCCGGGCGGCTTTTGCTAACCCCAGCGCATGGAGGAAATTGCAGGTCGCAGGCATGGCGCAGGATTTTTCCTGGGACCGATCGGCGCGCGAGTACGTCAAACTGTATGAGACGGCCGTTCGAGACAGGCGGCCGGGGCTGCGTGGGTAGCATAGGGAACACGAACCCTGCGAACCTGACGAACCCATCAAGGAGTGGTGAATGGCTTCTGACAAGATTCAGATTTTTACTGATGGCAACTTCGGAGAAACCGTGGTCAAGTCCGACAGGCCGGTGCTGGTCGACTTCTGGGCGGAGTGGTGCGGGCCGTGCCGGCGTCTGGCGCCGACCGTCGATGCGCTGGCCAGCGACTACGACGGGAAGGTAACGGTCGGCAAGCTGAATGTGGACGAGAATCCGAACACCGCCGCGCAGTTCATGATTCGCGGCATTCCGACCATCCTGATCTTCAAAGGTGGCGAGATCGTAGAGTCGATCGTGGGCCTTGCCGATAAAGATCATCTGAAGCAGCTCATCGACAAGCACGTCTAACATGGGCCCACATCGGAACCTCGTCATCGTCGGGTCCGGACCCGCCGGGCTGACAGCGGCGCTCTATGCCGCGCGCGCCAACCTGAAGCCGCTCCTCATCGAGGGGCTCGAAGCCGGCGGGCAACTCATGCTCACGACCATGGTGGAGAACTTCCCGGGTTTCCGGGACGGCATCATGGGACCGGAGCTGATGGCGGACATGCGTGCGCAGGCGGAGCGTTTCGGCACCGAGATTGTTCAGGGCAACGTCTTGAAAATCGAGGTGAACCGCTGCCCGATCAAAATCGAGGTCAGCGACCACATCGTCTACGCCGAGTCCCTGATTATTGCGACAGGCGCGTCCGCGCGTTTGCTCGGCCTGCCGTCAGAACGCACGCTGCTCGGGCACGGCGTATCCACCTGCGCGACGTGTGACGGCTTCTTCTTCAAAGGCAAGCCGATTGCCGTGGTCGGCGGTGGAGACTCGGCGATGGAAGAGGCGATCTTCCTGACGAAGTTCGCGTCGAAGGTGACGGTCGTGCATCGACGCGACACGCTTCGCGCGTCGAAGATCATGCAGGAGAAGGCGTTCGCCAACCCCAAGATCGAGTTTGCGTGGAACAGCGATGTCGAGGACATTCTCGACGTGAAGAAGGGGGCCGTCACTGCCATGGTCCTTCGTGACCGATTGACCGGCGAGCGGACCGAGCTGCCGGTCGAAGGCGTGTTCGTGGCGATTGGCCACACGCCGAACACGGGGCTGTTCAAGGGGCAGCTCGAGCTTGACGAGAACGGCTACATCGTCACGCACGACGGCACTCGCACGAGCATTCCAGGCGTCTTCGCGGCTGGGGACGTGCAGGACCATATCTACCGCCAGGCGATTACCGCTGCCGGGACCGGATGCATGGCGGCCATCGACGCGGAACACTATCTGGACCGCGTCCCAGCTGACGCTACGGACGCGCGGGACATGGAAACTAAAATCTAGAACCTGAAATCCAGGATCTGGAATCTAGAATCTGGGATCTGGAACTGGCACTCGGAAACCAGAACCGCTATAATCCCGCTGACGCGCCGCAGGCGCGGGGCGATGGGGCCCTGCTAGCGGAGGCGCGATGCCGGGGGGCGAGGGCCCCCAGATAAAAAATGTGGACCAAGATGATGAGCGGGCCGCGCAAGAAGGCGCCCAAGACGATCGCCGTCATCGATCCCGATCGATGCTTCGGCGCGTTCTCGTGTTCGATTTGTCAGGCCGCGTGTCCCGTCGCCGGCTGCATCGTTGAGGAAAAAGACAGGGACGGCCGGATGGTCTGCGCCGTTCGGGCCGATCTCTGCATCGGCTGCGGTCTGTGCGTTACGCTCGGCAATCCGACCGCACCGCAGATTCGAGAGTTTGGCTGTCCGCCCGACTACGACGCCATCAACATGATGCCGTTCGACATGGTGGTGAAGGTCCTCGAGGCCACAGACAAAGAAGAAAGCACGACGTCTGCAGCGGCCTCGCTGTAGGCTTTTGGGCTGTGGGCTCCGGGCGCTAGGCTCTGCCCAAAGCCCAAAGCTGCTACCACCCGCAACAGTCCGTCTTGAAGCCGCAGCCGGCGCATCGCCATACCGCGTGCATTCTGTACATTTCCGCCCCGCACCGCTCACATACCATCTGGTCGTCCTTCATGTCGCGTTTGGGAGGGTTCAGAGCCGACCTGACCGGCGTAATGGTCTCTTTCTTGGGTGTCTCCGCCATTGAGGGCATTATAACGAGAGCGACCAGCGGTGGAGCGGGACGAGGAATCCCGAAGACTGATGTTCGAAGGGCGTGACGTTGGAGCGGAACTCAAGGAAACCTGGCGCATCACGCGGGTGTCGGCGTGGCGGGCGGTCGTGGAATTCTACGAAGCCGACAACCTCACATACGCGGCGTCGATTGCCTACTACGCGCTGCTGTCGTTGTTTCCATTCGCGCTCATTACCGTCTCGATACTCGGCAGCGTCACCGCGGACGACGCGACACGGCAGAAGGTTCTGCTGTTCGCGCTGCGCTACTTCCCGGGGCAATTCGACTTCATCCTCAGGCAGCTCGACGCGTTTCGTCAGAATCCGATCCGGCTCGGCGTTGGCGGCGCCATCCTTCTCGTGTGGGGCGCGCTCGGTGTGTTCGGCGCGATCAGCACGGCGGTCAACCATGCGTGGGGTGTGGAAAAGACGCGCAGCTTTTGGAGCCACAGGATGTTTTCGTTCCTGATGCTGCTGGCGGCGGGTCTCATGCTGATGATCGGGCTGCTGGGCGCGACCGCGGCGCAGATTATCGGCGCGCGATGGTTCGCTGGCGTATCAGATAGCCATCCGGCGCTCTATGTGATGCGCGGCTTCCTGATACGCAACGCCTTGATCCTGCTGCCTGGTCTCGTCTTCGGGTTGATCTATTACTTCGTGCCCAACGTCAAGGTGCTCGTCAAGGACGTGTGGCTCGGCGGATTGATCACCGGCCTGCTGTGGGACGCCGGCTTCAAAGGGTTTTCGTGGTTCGTCCGCGATGCCCAATTCACACGTATTCACGGTTCGATTGCGACCGTGATTGTGTTCCTGGTCTGGATTTATTTTTCTGCTGTCATCCTGCTCTGGGGTGTCGAGTTCACCGCGTCCTACAGCAAGATGCGGCGCGATACCCGGGCAGTTGGAGCCCAACCGAATGCCTAACCGTCTGGCTGCCGAGCGGAGTCCGTATCTACTGCAACACGCCGACAACCCCGTCGACTGGTACCCGTGGGGTCAGGAGGCATTCGACCGCGCGCGCGATCGCGACCGTCCGATCTTTCTGTCGATCGGCTATTCGACGTGCCATTGGTGCCATGTGATGGCGCACGAGTCTTTTGAGAGCCGGGAGATCGCGGAGATCCTGAATCGCGACTTCGTCTCGATCAAAGTCGACCGCGAGGAGCGGCCCGATGTCGATCGCGTCTACATGACATTCGTGCAGGCGACCACCGGATCGGGGGGCTGGCCGATGAGCGTCTGGCTGACGCCCGATCTCAAGCCGTTCTATGGCGGCACGTATTTTCCACCGGACGCGCGGTGGGGCCGGCCGGGTTTTCCGGAGATCCTTCGAGAAATCGTGCGGGTATGGGAGCAGGAGCGGTCGAAGGTGCAACTGTCCGCTGAGAACCTCACAGAACAGATTCGAGGGTTGCGATCCGTGCCGCCCGGCGGGGCCGTGCCGGACACAGACTCTCTGAAAGAAGGAGTGGCGCAATTTGCGCAGACCTTCGACCAGACGCGCGGCGGCTTCGGCACCGCGCCCAAGTTTCCGCGACCCAGTGAGCTGCTGTTTCTGCTGCGTGAGACCGCCCGGACGGGCGACTACACGCCGGCGTTCATGGTTGCCAAAACGCTTCAGCCGATGGCGCTCGGCGGCATGCGCGACCATGTCGGCGGCGGCTTTCACCGCTACTCGGTCGATGCCAACTGGCGCGTGCCGCACTTCGAAAAGATGTTGTACGACCAGGCGCAGATCACCTTTGCCGGCCTCGAAACCTATCAGCTGGCCTCCGATCGGTTCTTCGCAGACGTGGCGGCGGACACACTCGAGTACGTGATGCGTGAGATGACCAATCAGGATGGAGGCTTCTATTCGGCCGAGGATGCCGACAGCGTGCCGCCCGAAGATGCGTCGAACCCGCATGCGCACAAAACCGAAGGGGCGTTCTATTTGTGGACGCAGGCGGAGCTCGAAACTGTGCTCGCGGACGACTTCGACGTGTTCCGCCACCGCTTCGGCATTCGGCCGGATGGAAACGCGCCCGAGGATCCGCAAGGGGAGTTCACCGGCAAGAACCTGCTATATGTCGCGAGCAGCACGGAGGAGGTGGCCGAGCGCACCGGCAGGTCGCGCGAAGACGTCGAAGCGTCGCTGCAGCGGTCGCGCATGGCGCTGTTCCAGGCGCGTCTGTCGAGGCCGAGACCGCATCTCGACGACAAGGTGCTGACCGGCTGGAACGGTTTGATGCTGGCGGCGTTCGCCAAAGCCGCACGCGTATTGCCGGACGCCGACGCACGCGCGCGCTATCTCGAAGCGGCTACGCGGTCGGCCGCATTTCTCGAGCGCCATATGTGGGACGTCGGCCGTCAGATCGTGAAGCGACGGTACCGGGAAGGGGACACAGCGATCGACGGATATGCGGAAGACTACGCCTATTTGATCTTCGGTCTCATCGAGTTGTTTCAGGCGGGCGGCGACCCGCATTGGCTCGAGTGGGCGCGTCAGCTGCAGAAACGGCAGGACGAGCAGTTCTGGGACGGGGAGAATGGCGGCTGGTTCAACACAACCGGCGCGGATCCGAGCGTGATCCTGCGGATGAAAGAAGATTACGACGGCGCCGAGCCGTCACCGAGCTCCATCTCGGTGATGAACCTGCTCATGATGGCGCACCTGACGAACGAGGCGGAGCTCTTCGAGCGTATCGACCGGACGCTGAAAATGTTCGGTCCGCAGATTGGCAAAATGGCCCGCGCGGTGCCGATGATGATGGCCGCGCTTTCGACGTATCATGCGAAAGTGGCGCAGGTGGTGATCGTGGGTGCGCGAGACGCGGTAGCCACGCAGGCGCTGCTGCGTGAGGCTTCAGCGAAATACGATCCGTTCGCGGTAATCGTACCCGTCGAAACGGGTGACCGGCAGATGGCGCTTGCACGGATGCTGCCCTTCATCGGCGCGATGACGATGCGCGAGGGGCGGGCGACCGCGTACGTCTGTCATGACTTCATGTGCGACGAGCCGGCAACCGATGCGGCTGGACTCGCCGAACGGCTGTCTCGTACAATCGCCGTCGACGACTAAATGGAATTACAGGTAGACGTATGGCTTCGCGGCACTGATTTCGCCAGGACTCAGAACATTTCCGGCATTGGCACCGATCCGGTTGCGTGGACTGATCAGGACGTTGCGAAATTGTTGAAGGCGATGCTGCTGGCGATCCACCGCGCGAAGCACCCGGGCTCGACGGATACTCCAGTATTCCTGCGCGGGTTCAGCTGGATCGTCAACCCGTTCGAAGAGAGCGGGGTTGTCATTGCGATCGAAATTCAATCAGGCGCGGCGGTTTCCGGCCCTTTCCGGATTGAGAAGAAGCAGCTCGAAGACATGATCTCGCGCGCCATCGCGCAAGCTCCTGCCTCGTCCGCAACATCGATTCACTAACGACGAAAGACGCGTATCCTTCAACTCAGAGGCGCCAAGCACCGCATCGACTTCGCGCCACTCGCGTTTCCTCATTGTTCTTCGCGTCTTCGCGTCTTCGCGTCTTTGCGTTGAGACGTCCCATCACATGGGCAGCTTTACTTTTCCGCTCAGCGTTGGCGCAAACAGGTCGCCGTGCCGTGCGATGCGCTTCAAGACCACGTCCATGGTGAATTGTTCTGAGGTAACGCCACGCTCGATTTCGGCCCACGTCACCGGCGTCGACACGCTGGCGACCTTGGTCGGGCGCACCGAGTACACGCTCGCGAGCGTGCGGCCCCATGCGTTCTGGTTGTAGTCGACAAGCACGCGGCCCCTTGGCCGTTTCGCAACCCGATACTGCGCTGTCATGATGTCGGGATGGCGCTCGGCGAGCGTCATCGCGAGCGCTTTGGTAAAGGTCCACACGTCTTTTTGCGTCGGCCCGCGCTTGATGGACACATAGACGTGCATGCCTTTCGAGCCGCTCGTCTTCGCATATGACGGCATCTTCAGGGTGTCGAGTGCCTGTTTCAAGAGCAGCGACGCCTCGAGTACCTGCCCAAACGGTGCGCCCGGTCCCGGATCGAGATCGAAATGAAGATAATCCGGACGGTCGACGTCGTCGCAGCGCGCGTACCACTGGTTCAGGTCGATGCATCCGAGATTCACGACCCAGAGCAGCGCGGCTGTGTCGTCGATCATTGGAAAATCAATAACGTTACCCGAGTCGTGCTCGATCGAACAGGTCTTCAGCCACGACGGGCGCGGTGATGGCGTTCGCTTCATGAAGAAGAACTCGCCGTGAGCTCCGTGCGGATATCGCTTCATGACCATCGCGCGTGCCTTGATGTGCGGGAGGAGCGCAGGTGAGACGGCCGCGTAATACCTGAGGAGATCGCCTTTCGTGATGCCAAGGTCCGGCCAGAACGGCTTTCGCAGGTTCGTCAGGCGCACCACGTTGCCGCTGACGCTCACCTCGACGTTGTCGGCGTCCGGAAGGACGAGCGAAGTGAGCGTCTTCGGACGCGGCGGCACTATCGGAGGCTACAATGCGCCGATGGCGCCGGGCAAGCCGCATCGCCGCGGCTCGTGCGGGCGGAGGGATAGGCTACACTGTTGCCATGCCAGCAACGACACGAACGTTTGGGCTCATTCTGATCGTGCTAGGACTCGCGAGCTACTTCCTGACGGACCGCGTCAGCGTCACGGCGCTGATTCCGGCGTTTTTCGGCGCCATTTTTGTGATCCTGGCGCTGGTCGCTCGAAGCGAGGCGGCGCGCAAGCACGCGATGCATGCCGCTGTCGCGGTGGCGCTCCTGGGGTTTCTCGGCACCCTTCGCGTCATCCCAGCGCTTGCACGCGGCGAGTTCAATCGACCCGCTGTGATGGCGCAGCTCGCGATGATGGTGTTGATGGGCATTTACGTGGCGATGGGCGTAAAGTCGTTCAAGGCGGCGCGACGCGCCCGGCTCGAGCGGCAGATCAGCTGATGTCGGTTTTCAGCTTGCGCACGGCCACCGTTCAGACAGATGTGTGATCGGCATCGCCGCGAATATTTTCGGCAACGAAATCCGACGCGCGTGGTATACTTGCGTCGGTTTTTGCTAGTGCTGCGCTGCTTGCCGGTGTAACGAGCCTTCCCCTGACTCGCTTCTCCTCACATCCTGCTTAGCTACGAAACGAATGCCGGTCCGATCCCACGTTGGGTTGCGGGCAAATGTGTGTCCCGGGCAACATGGTCCAGGGACCGAAAGCCGCTCTGCGGCAGAGGAGTCAAGATGAGTCGGAAACTGTATGTCGGCAACCTCTCGTACCAAACCGAAGCCGCCGAGCTTCAGCAGTTATTCGAGCAGGCTGGAACGGTCGAGGACGTCAAGGTCATGAAGGACATGGCCACCGGACGTTCGCGCGGCTTCGCGTTCGTCGAGATGGGCACGGATGAGGAGGCGACCAAGGCCATCTCCGAGCTCAATGCGGTCCAATTCGAAGGACGCAATCTCACGGTCAACGAGGCTCGCCCCAAGACCGAACATGGCGGCGGCTTCACGAACAACGGTTCGCGCCGCAGCCGTAACGAGCCACGCTGGTAAGCGTCGGTCAAACGCGAGACGAGCCAGCCGAACGTCGGCTGGCTCTTTTTTTGTCCGCCAATGGGAACCTGAATCCCACGACCGGCCGCCAGAACCTCCGCAGCGACTGAATCGGCTGTCCCTTGGCGGCATGCTGGTTGATACTCGTCGTGACATGACCGGTCTCGGCCAGGACCTTCGATACGCATTGCGCAGCCTCTGGAAGAGTCCCGGCTATACAGCCGTCGCCGTGCTGACTCTGGCGCTGGGGATCGGCGCGAATACGGCCATCTTCAGCGTACTCAACGCCGTGATCCTTCGGCCTCTTCCGTATCGCGCGCCCGAACAACTGGCGATGCTCTTTTCCGAGATTCCGACACAGGGACTTCGAGAGGGTAGAACCGCATACGGTGACATCGAGCAGTGGCAGTCCGAAAGCCGAACGTTTGCGGACATGGCCGTCTTCGATCCTGTCAGGCTGACACTAAGCGGCACGGACGGCGCGGAGCAGATCAGCGTTAATAGAATATCGGCGAATTACTTTTCGCTGATGGGAGTGCAGCCGACGCACGGCCGCACGTTCACGGCCGACGAGGCCGTGGAGCGCCAACGGCTTGCGCTCATCAGCCACAAGTTCTGGCAGACCCGCTTTAGCGGATCACTCGATGCTATGGGCGCGACCCTGGTGCTCGACAGGCTTCCGTCCCGCGTCATAGGAATCCTGCCCCCGGAGATCGATGATGCCGACGTGTGGGAGCCGCACACGTTGTATTCCAACTGGGACGCGCTGCGCACTGCGCGCGGCGCCGGGCCGTGGTTCGTCGTCGGCAGGCTGCGTCCTGACGCGTCAATCGAACAGGCGCAGGCCGAAATGAGTGCGATTGCAAGGCACATCGACGAGCCGCCAGCCGGCTCCGCTTCGCGCGGCATCAGCGTTGTGCCGTTGAGCGTGTACATGACAGGCGCGCGCACCCGGACAGCACTGTGGATGTTGACCGGCGCGGTCTTGTGTGTCCTGCTCATTGCGGTGGCCAACATCACAGGACTCTCGCTGGCCCGAAGCGCTGGACGCACGCGCGAAGTCGCGATCCGATTGTCATTGGGGGCCCGCCACGGGCGCATCGTGCGGCAGTTGCTAATCGAGAGTGTGATGCTTGCCGGGGTCGCCGGACTCGCGGGCATGGCCGTGGGTGTGGCGGGCATGCGCGCGATTCTTTGGTTGAAACCCCCCGGCCTGGCCCGAATAGACGAAGTCGCGCTCGACCCAGGCACACTTGCCTGGACGTTGGCGCTGTCAATCGCATCCGGAATCGTGATCGGGCTCGCGCCCGCGGTCACCGTGACACGGCGAGGTATGAAGCCCGCCTTTCAGGAGGGCGGCCGAGGCGGTTCTGTCGGGACCGCCGCGCGCCAGTTTCGAAAAGCGCTCGTCGCGGCGGAGTTCGCGCTCGCGATCGTGCTGCTTGTCGGCGCCGGGTTGCTCACTCGCAGTCTGCTGAACGTCGAGCGCATGAATCCTGGGTTCAAGCCGGAACGCGTGATGCTGATGCAGCTCGCCAGCCCTGTTTTTCCATCCGAGGCTCAGCGCGTCGACTACTTCGAGCGGGTCCGTGCACAGGCGAGTGCCGTTGCGGGTGTCGAGCGGGCAGCTATCGCGAGCGAGTTTTTCATCGGAGGGAATCCCGAGCGCCCGATTACCGTCGATGGGAGCGAGCGCGCCGAGCCCGAGCAGGTGCGGTTCCGCAGCGACGAGATCACTCCGGAGTTTTTCGATACGGTCGGTACGCCGTTAGTGAAAGGGCGCTTCTTTACGCCGGCCGATGGGACGAGCGGGCCGAAAGTTGCCATCATCAACGAAGCGATGGCAAAACGGCTGTGGCCTGGCCAGGATCCGATCGGCCGCCGGTTCACACTGGGCAACGTTGGTCCGGGCAATCCGCCTTTCACCGTCGTTGGCGTTGCCTCGGACATGCGCCGGCAAAGCCTCGAATTCGAGCCGCTGCCGCAGATGTTCGAGCCGCTCCCGCAGAATCCGTCGAGGCTCGTGACCCTGCTCGTGCGCACCACCGCTGAGCCACGGCAAATGATGGCTACGGTGCAGGCCGCCGTCCGTCAGGCGGCGAGGGACGCATCGGTCTACGGTGTCACGACTTTGGAAGATCGATTGGGAACGTTGAGCGCGCAGCGACGCTTCCAGACGTCCTTGCTGTTGGCGTTCGCGGGGACTGCGCTCGCGCTGGCCTCTATCGGCATCTACGGGCTGATGCGATATTCCGTTGCCACACGCAGGCGCGAGATCGGCATTCGCATGGCGGTCGGCGCAGATCGCGGCGCGATTGTGCGGATGATTCTACGCGAGGGCTTGAGCCTCACCCTGATCGGCCTCTTCGTGGGACTCGTCGGCGCCTTCTGGCTCGGTCAGCTTCTCTCAGGACTCGTGTTTGGCGTCGCGCCGTCCGATCCGCCTACGTTCGTCTCCGTGTCGGTGCTGCTGACGTCCGTTGCGGCGGCGGCATGTTATCTTCCGGCTCGACGCGCCGCCCGAATCGATGCGGCGGCTGCGCTGAAGTACCGACTGAGGCCGAAGCCTTCCTGTGCGGGTGCGACAGCACGCGCCACGGGCGACGGCGGCCATCCGCGCACGACCCAGCCTGCGTCGTTCTCACGCACGTTGCGTTCTGTGTTAGCGTGCGCACGTGAGCACGCCAGAGAAAGTCGCGATCGTCACCGGCGCAGGCAGTGGTATCGGGCAAGCGGTCGCGATCGGTCTTCTCAAAGACGGCTACGCCGTCGTCCTGGCCGGCAGGCGCGTAGACCGGCTGAATCAAACTGCGCAAGAAGCAGGCGCGTTCGGCGCACGCGCGCTGCGCGTGCCGACTGACGTCCGCGACCCGGTTGCGGTGCAAGCGTTGTTCGCGGCGACCCGCGATCGATTCGGCCGGCTTGATCTGCTCTTCAACAACGCAGGCGTCGCTCTACGCGGCGCACTGCTGGAAGATGTGACCATCGACGAGTGGAGATCCATCGTCGATGTGAACGTGACGGGCGCGTTCCTGTGCACGCAGCAGGCGTTTCGATTGATGAAGCATCAGCAGCCGCAGGGCGGCCGCATCATCAACAACGGATCGATTTCGGCGTATGCGCCGCGGCCGAATTCCGCGCCTTATACCGCAACCAAGCACGCGATTACTGGTCTGACAAAGTCGACGGCGCTCGACGGCCGCCGGTACAACATCGCCTGCGGGCAGATCGACATCGGCAACGCCGCGACCGAGATGACCGCGACGATGGAGTCCGGCGTGGCGCAGGCGAATGGAACGACAGCTGCGGAACCTCGATTGGATGTCGCCCACGTCGTGCGGGCAGTGCTCTATATGGCGGGCCTTCCTCTGGATGCGAACGTTCAGTTCATGACGGTGATGGCGACCAAGATGCCGTTTATCGGACGCGGATAGTGCGTCCTATGCGGATCGTCGGCCGTCACGGGTTTGAGCGGGGCGATGCGTGCAGTCTTGCGCAGATCAGGTATGTCGACCTGCCACATGTGATCGCAGCCGCCGCAGTCGTAGGAAAGCGTGACGTTCGTGCCGGTGATGATGCGTTTGAGCCGCACCATGCCCGCGCGTTGACAGTGTTCGCAAGCCGGGTGCTGAGGCATATCAGCACTCAATTCCACAGCAGGTTGAAGAGGGAACTCACCGCAGAAATACGCGGCAGTCGCTGCGATCTTGAGGCGGGAAAGCGCCCGCGTCAAGGGCGGGCTTCAACACTCATTTCGTCGATTCGATAAGTGCCGGGGGCGGGGATCGAACCCGCACGACGCTTTCGCGTCACAGGATTTTAAGTCCTCTATAATGAAGATCCCTGCAATGCCCTGAAAGGCATTTCTGCTACTCTACTCAGTGTTTGCTATCATTGGGTTTCAGCTGATTTCACCTACTCTCGTCGTACCGCTAGCCCAACGCTAGCCCGTTCTTCGGCGTCCGGTGGAAATCCTGTGAGAAACGCTACCCGTTTGGAGTGTGGCCGAATGACGAAGAACCTTACCGATCGGTTTGTGGCCGGGGTCCGGCCCGGCATCCGCAAGGATGTGTTCGATATGCACACGCGCGGCCTCGTTCTGCGTGTGAGTCAAAAAAGCAAGACGTGGTATTTCACGTATCGCAACGGCGGGCCGTCACAGTGGCTCCGCCTTGGTGAATATCCCGCCGTCACCTTAGCCGGTGCGCGGGTGCAAGCTACGGCGGAGCGGAAGGCGCTCGACGTGGACCGGCTCGATCCGGTCACAGAGCGGCGCAAACTCGCGATCGAACCGGAGCCGCCGCCGCGGGCGCTCACGTTCGCGGATTTCGTCGCAACCTACGTCGCGTTTCAAAAGGGACGAACGAAGGAATGGGAAGATGAGAAATCAAAGATCGATCGGCATCTGTTGCCCGCGTGGGGCTCGTTGCCGTTGCGCGAAATCACACGGACGCATGTACATGAGTTGCTCGACACGTTGGCGGGCAAAGGACTAACGACGGGCGTAAATAGGGTCCAAGCCGTCGTTAGCCGCATGTTCACGGTCGCGCTCGATCGCAGTCTGATCGACGCGCATCCGGCGGCGCGGCTGATCAAACGTTTCACGGAGACTCCCCGCGATCGCGTTCTGACCGATGGCGAGATCCGCGCGCTCTGGGCGGGATTGGACGCGCGGCCTGGCGCCGCGAGCGATGCGTTGCGCTTGCGGCTTTTGCTTGGGCAGCGCGGCGGAGAAGTGGCCGGCATGTTGTGGAGCGAGGTCGATCTTGATGCGGCGCTGTGGCTCTTGCCGGCGCTGCGCACGAAAAACCGCAAGCCGCATAGCGTGCCGCTACCATCAGAGTCGCTCAAGCTGCTAAAACGACGCCGGGCGCAAGTGCCAGCGGATGAGCCGCGCGTCTTTCCTGCGTTGACGCTGACCGGCAAAGATCACAAAGCACTGGCGGATATTCACGCCGGCAGCTTCGAGTGGATAGACCTACGAAGGACACTCGTCACGAAACTCTCCGCTCTGGGCTTTGACGAGACCACGCGAGGCCGGGTGCTCAACCATGCCAAGTTTGGCGTGACGGATAAGCATTACAACGTGCACGAATATGACACTGAAAAACGCCGCGCGCTGACCGCGTGGGAGGATGAACTACAGCGCATCCTCAACAATACGAAGCGGCGTAAGAGCCGAGTGCTGACAATGCGCCAGCGCTGATTTGTGTGTTGCAGGTGTGCTTCGCCAAGACCTGAGAGGCGTATCTTCGGTCATTGTCGCGAATGTCTCGGGTGTCCTCGCCATGATGGTAGCGAGGGCAGGTCGGCCGAGAGGTTCCGAGGAACGTACGTTCGTTCGCACGTCACCCGCGTTCTGACGTGCACGGTGCAGCAGATGACATGACGTCAGGCGGCGCGTCCTTCGTAGCGGTGGTGCAAGCCGCCGACTTCTCGGACTGCGATCACATCGCCCTCGGTGAACCCTGCACGCGGCGCCGCGTGGGTGCATCTCTCGCCAACGACAGATGGGTTCGCGGTAGGCACAATAGCTGATCAGGACTCGGCGCCAGAGCTGCACGCCTAATACCACGACGTCGTAAGGTGCGAAAAAGCGGTCGAGGCCCCGGCCAGTCGTCCACGGCCGATTCGGTGCCGGCCATCGCCGCTCGTCTCTCAGGTTACTAACAATTCGTGACGCGCCTCGATGTGCTGTCGAGATGAGTGCGCACGCGAGCCCACGTCCGTGCCGACCGCCTCCGCCGGACGAACTGCAGGCGTTTACAGCGGCACCCTCCCGACTTCGCGGTGGCGCGCTACCTTGGCAATGAATGCTTGATTCCACGTTCGGCACTGGAGGGAAGCTCACGGTCGACTTCTTCGGCGCAGGCGATCAGGCCGTGTGCGTCGCCGTCGACCCGAACGGCAGGATTGTCGTCGCCGGCAGCGCGCGGAACGCGAACTTGACGGTGCTCGGAAGATCAGAGTCGCGCATTCTCCGTGAAACGATGCGCCCGACCGTCGCGGCTCGATGCGCCGGTATCACTCCGCGCGATGTGGCCATTCGATTCGACGGGCACGCTGACGATCCTTGTGGCCTCGGTGTGTCTCTTCGGCTCCGCGGTTGCGCGCGGCCGTCTCAGACTCCGCGTTGGTCTCATCTGCCTGGCGCGGTTGTCCCTGCCGGAAAGTCGATCTGGTCGTCGCCACCGACAGCTCCTTGGAAAACGACAAAACCGTTTTCCACGAGAGTTACAAGATGTCGGTACGTATTAAACAATGGGATTTCTATCGAGTTAAGACCAGGGGACATGTCCAATTTCGCTTTCACAGAGAGTGAGTCTCAGGCTTGCCATGGTCATTCGTTTGGGTTAGCGTGCAATCGGGAGGACTTCTGTGCTGCAACCTTGTTCGCTCTCCCCGATCAGCACAACTCAGCGCTTCGGTAGCGATGCGTTAGCTGCCAGCACGAAGAAGAGGGCTCGCGAGCAGGATTCCGCAGGTCGCAACGCTACTCGACTGAAAACCGTATTCAAATCAGTTCCGTATATCGTCTGCCGTGTCGCGTTCGGGGCCATCAACGCCCAGGGGAATAGTCACCGAACGTTCCCGTAAGGACTTTGGTCCACTGGAGTTACTGATTTCAATGGCTGACGATCTTGCGGAGGAAGAGTTCGTCGCAGTCGATCGTTCTTCAAGGCCCGCGCTGCTGGTTCCGTTTCAGCCCGTCGATGCGCCTCAGAATCGAGAGACGGGCTCCTCGACCGCATCGGCGAATTCGCACGACGTAGTCCGAGAACCTGCATCGCTCGTCGGAGAGCAACTACGAGAGCTCATGTGCAGAGGTTGGACCCTGGAGAAGGGCGAGCACTGGACCTTCGTAACTCCGACGGTGCCGCATCGTCGCTTGCAAGGCTGGAAGTTGCACGTCTCCGCAACCGTAGTCTCCGCGCCAGAAGTCCTGAAGCAATGTCTGCCCTTGCTGGTCGAAGCACAAGTTCCATTCAAGTTTGCCTCGACTCGCGAAAGCCTCAGGTTCCTGAACGACTTCCGCGTTCCACGGGGGCAGTCGGGCAAGTTCATCACGATCTATCCATCGAGCGACGCAACGTGTGCAGCGCTCGCACCGGCGTTGGACAGCGCAACGGCGGGTCTGCCGGGTCCGAAAATACTGTCCGACGCAAGCTATCGAGAAGGCAGCCTCGTCCATTACCGCTACGGCGTGTTCGACGGTGTTCGCATGCTTTCCAATGACGGCCGATACCTGAGCTGCATCATGGATCCCGACGGTGTTCCGCGGGAAGACGTGCGGCCTGTTCGATTCAAGCCACCCGGTTGGGTCCGGTCGCCTTTCGCCCAAGCGGTCGAATCCTCGGAGGGCAACGATCAGCCAGACCCGACGGTGTCTCAGGATCAGACCGGGACCCGAGGCGTCCTCTTAAACGACCGATATGCGGTCCTGACAGCCATTCGGCACGCGAACAAGGGCGGCGTCTATCGGGCGCACGATCGAACGACCGGCAGCGAAGTCATCATCAAAGAGGCGAGACCTCATGTCGGGACCGATTTCCATGGAAGGGACGCCATCGATCAACTTCGTCACGAGGCCCGGATCCTGCGTCTGCTCGCGCCACTCGGCGTAGCCCCGGCGCTGCTGGACGAGTTCGATCAACAGGACCACCACTTCTTCGTCGAAGAGCTCGTTCCAGGGGTCTCGGTCAGGAAATGGGTGGAGGAGTCGCGGGACGGACTTCCCCTGAGTATGCTCGCCTCGATCGTGAGGCGACTGCGGGACATTCTCGAGCGGGTCCACGAGGTCGGGGTCGTCCTACGCGACTTCAATCCCAACAACATCATGATCGACGGCGACCTGACGCTTCGGCTAATCGATCTCGAGCTCGCGGCTGTTCGGGACGGCGACGACGGGCAGTTCACCGTGTTCGGAAAGAACGGCGGGACTCCTGGGATTAGCGCGCCCGAGCAGTTTCGCGGAGCGGACGTTCATCGTTCTGTCGACTGTTACTCGCTGGGAGCGACGATCTTCGTCCTTGCGACGAGGTCGAGTCCGCTGCTGATGCGAAGCGATCCCGACGGTCGATCCCCCGAGGATCGCCTCGCCGAGCTGATGGAACCGCCGCTGGCGCCGGTGGCATTGCCGGCGCAGCTTCGACGCACGATTACTGCTCTCATGAGGGAGGAGCCGCTTGCGCGGCCGCAGCTCAGCGAAATCGCGACCGCCTTTGCCAGCGAACCTTCCGAGGATATCGACCTGTGGCGAAATCCCACCGTCCATGAGGCGACTTCCACCTTGGAGCAGCTGTCCGACGAGCAGTGGACTGAATTGGTCGACGGCGCGCTACGGTATTTCGAGAAGCATTGCTCGCGACCCTTTTCAGGTCGGCCGTGGCCGGAGACAGGTTTTGGGGAGGAGATCGAAACGTGCACGGTCCAGCACGGATTGGCGGGCACGCTTGCCGTGCTGGCGCGTCTCAGCCATCTTCGGGCCGATGCCACGGTCGTTGCACTGCAGGAATCGATCAGCTCGGCGATCGTGCGTCACCTTGGCGCCGAGCGGCATCGCCTCCCCGGCCTTTTCTACGGTGCGTCGGGGACGGCGTGGTCCCTCGTGGACGCAGGGAGAGCGCTCGGCCGCACTGACTTAGTGGAGCGAGGAATCGGGGTTGCTCTCTCGCTGCCCACTGCGTGGCCCAACCCCGATCTGACGCACGGCTTGTCCGGGCTAGGCACCTGCCTGCTCTATCTGGCTCAACAGACAGGCCGCGCCGACCTACTCGAACGGGGAGTCGCGTGCGCGGAAGAAGTTGACCGGATGGCGAAAGACGACGGCGGTCGCGTGTATTGGAAAGTACCGGAATCGTTCGATTCGGAACTCGCCGGCTACTCGTCGTACGGCTTTGCGCATGGAACGGCTGGCATCGGCGCATTCCTGCTGTGGGCGGGGTCGGTTGGCAATCGCGCGGGACTTCTCCGGCGTGCCGAACAGTGCGGAGATGTGCTGCTGGACGCCGCAGTGAGAGAGAACGGCGCCAGCTATTGGCCCGCTACACCCGGTGCATCGGTCAATCCAGTGCATTGGTGCAATGGATCGTCAGGGGTGGGCAGTTTCCTGTGCCGGCTGTACGCGATAACGGGGGAGAAGCGGTTCCTGCTGGCAGCTGAAGAGGCGGCGCGCGCCGTGATGATCACGCGCTGGAGAGTCGGCAACGCCTATTGCCACGGTCTGGCCGGCAACGGCGACTTCCTCATCGACATGGCGCAGGTCACCGGCGACGAAGAATTTCTACGCTGGTCTCGGAGCATCGCTCACCTCCTGTGGGCGCGGCGCGTGAATTGGAACGGCGCCGTGATGCTTGCGGACGAGAGTGGGGAGGCCGTGACGGGCGGTTACGGGGCGGGCTCGTCGGGACATTTGTCGTTTCTCGTCCGCCTTCGCGACGGGGGAGCGCGGCTGTTCCATCCGTATCCGACCGCAGTTCATCGCAGGCCGTCTTGAAAGTGCGCGCAGATGTTGCTGGTTCATACGTATCGGTTCAACGAAAGGAGGCGTGCTCGAAGTGAGTGTCGACGTGAAAGAGAAAGAGAAAAGGGGGTGAGTGAGAATGGGTTCATTTACTCGTACCGTTGCGGACTTGCAGGAGCTTCCCGAAACAGAGCCGATTTCCATCTACTTCGAGTTCGGCTTGGCCAAATGCACCAAGACCTGCAGAGACAGCTGTGGGTTCACGTGTGGCGGTTCGTCCTGCACGCACACCGTCGGCGTGGTAGCCACGCCGATCAGCGAAGATGCAGTCGCGCAAGCCCAGGCTGCAGGAGGCAAGTGGGACTGAGGGGCAAATCACGGACCACGGCCGTATCGTAGCGCCCGTGGATCCGCCTGTGACGGTGGGTGACACCACCGTCACAGGTTCGTTCGTTGTCAGGCAGATTGAGTTACCTCGAATCCGAAAGCCGGGGCGATCGTAATTTTGCTTTGGCGATCGGATTCAGCCACCGCCGGTAGCATGATGCAGGTGAAACTGAGGATCTCTTGCAGGACGTAAATCACCTCCCGGACACGGCATACGAGCTGCCACCGCGAATTGCCGCGACGCTCGATAGGGATGGCTGGCAGATCGATGTGCGGCCGCCTTGGGTGCACATCCGTCGGCCGGCGCCGGTCCAGCACCTGATCCAGGGCTGGAAGCTCCACGTTTCTGCAACCGTCGCGTCGGCTCCGCGGGTTCTCGCCGAATGTGCGAGGGTGTTAGCCGAAGCGTCGTGCGAGTTCAAGTTCGCACAATCGTCGGAGACGCTTCGCCGATTGAACGACACCCGTGCGCCAAGGGGCATGTCCGGGAAGTTCCTCACTGCGTACCCGTCCGACGAAGAACGCTTACGGATCCTGGCCGCACGCTTGGACGAGGCCACGCGCGGGCTGGACGGGCCACGCATCCTGTCGGACGCGCGGTTTCGCTCGGACAGCCTGGTTCACTGCCGGTACGGAGCCTTCCATGGCGTCCAAATACTCGACAACGACGGTAGCTACAGCAACCGGATCGTCGCTCCGGACGGGACGCTCGTCTTGGATCGTCGCGAGGCCTATTTCAGACCGCCCCTCTGGACAACATCGCCTTTCCCATCCGACGACGGCGACGCAGGCGCCGCGCCGGCTTCGGTTCTGCTCAACGACCGGTACCGTGTCACAACCGCCATCCGTCACGCGAACAAGGGCGGCGTCTATCTCGCGGAGGACACTCACAGGCCGTCGGCGACGGTAGTCATCAAGGAAGGCCGCCCTCACGTCGCCACCGACTCGCAGGGCCGCGACGCGCGGGCTGTCGTTCGACACGAGGCAGAGGCTCTTCGGCGACTCAACGGTTTGGGTATCGCTCCGACACTCGTCGAGGTCTTCACCGCGCAGGATCATGCCTTCCTCGTCGAGGAGAAACTGTCTGGCGTGTCCCTCGAGCGCTGGGTGGTGCACGAGCTCGATCACAAACAGCAGCTGACCTACGGGGCCTGGTGGGACTTCGCCATCAGGTTGACGGGTTTGCTCAGTGCGGTTCACGAACGCGGGTTAATTCTTCGGGACTTCAATCCCAATAACGTACTCGTCGACCAGGACCGGTTGCTTCTGATCGATCTGGAATTGGCGCAGTTTCGCAGGGACGAGCCCGCCGTCCACGCGTTCGGCGGTACGTCGGGATTCAGTGCGCCGGAGCAGTTCCGGGGCGAGCCGCCGGCTCCCAGCGTCGACCTCTACTCGCTCGGCGCCATCCTGATGTTTCTCGCAACGGCGACGAACCCAGAAATTCTCCTGGACTCGGACGGTGGCCGCACGCTGGCGGATCTCGTGGCACTGCGGCTTGGCCCGCCGCGTCTGCCGTACGCGCTCCCAGCGCCAGCGGTCGGTCTGATCCAGGAGCTGATGAGCGAAGTTCCGTCGCGCCGGCCACCGCTCGCGCAGGTTTCAGCGCTGCTAGCGGAGCAGCGCCCCGGCGCGGGGTCTGCCGCCGCGAATCTCTGGCTCAGCCCCTGCTCGACAGAAGCCTGCGGTCGGCTGCGAGTTCTCTCGCACGAACGATGGGACGAACTCGTCGATGGCATCCTCGCCCATCTCGAAGCAACGATCGATCGATCCGACGACAGCCCTCGGCTATGGGCCAGCACTGTCTACGGAAACGACACCGAGCCGTGCGCAGTGCAATACGGTGCCGGTGGCGTGCTTGCGGTGCTCGCCCGGCTGTACCACCATCGTCCAACCGCCATCGTGGAGCGCCTGCTTGCGGCGGTGTGCGACAGGATCCACACCCACGTCCGCAGCGTCGAGCACGGACTGCCAGGCCTCTACTTCGGCGCCTCGGGAACCGCACTCGCGCTGTACGATGCTGGAATTGCACTGGAGCGCGCAGAGTGCGTGGATCTGGCGATGGCTATGCTGCGACGTCTTCCCAGACTATGGCCTAACCCGGACATCACCCACGGTGCAACCGGTGTCGGGACCGCACTGCTGTTGCTGTGGCAGGCGACCGGCGATAGCGACCTGGCTCGGCTCGCCGCGGAGGTCGCCGACGGCGTCGTTGCCGTCAAGGGCGCCCACGACGACGAGGTCTTGTGGACGGTGCCTGCTACCTTCGAGTCGCGTCTGGCAGGCTACAGCTCCTACGGATTTGCGCACGGCACGGCAGGAATCGGCTGCTTCCTGTTGAGCGCAGGGCAGGCTCTCGGACGCGAGGATTTCGTGGTCGTTGCGAGGGAGTGCGGGCAGACACTGGTCAAGCTCGCTGAACAAGACGACGGTGCGGCTTCCTGGCATGAAGGGCCGGGCAAGCCTGGTCTGCTCACGCACTGGTGCAACGGCTCCTCCGGCGTCGGAACACTGTTCGTGCGTCTCTATGCGGCAGACGGCGAGACAATCTACCGTGACCTCACCGAGTCCGCTGCGCGGGCGGTGATGCGGCGGCGATGGATGTCCGGCACGGCGTACTGCCATGGCCTCGCCGGAGATGGCGACTTCCTGCTCGATCTCGCTCAGGTTACGGGAAGCGCTGCTCACCGGAGCTGGGCCGGAGAGATTGCGGCGACTCTGTACGATCGAAGGGTGTACCGGAACGGGTTCGCGGTGATTCCGAACGAGACAGGAATGGACGTAACCGCCGAGTACGGAACGGGGCTCGCGGGTCATCTGGGATTCCTGCTCAGGCTTCGCTACGGCGGTTCACGGATGTTCCACCCGCCCATGATGGCGATGCACGACGAGCCAGCGCCATGTCGATGAGAAGCTCGATGCCGGCGGTGCGTTTCGGGTCACGGCTGGCGCCGGACGCGAGATGGGCGGTTACCGCCAAGCTCGCCGCCGGTAACGGCGTGGAACTCGAGGTGTGGGACTGGACTCGAAGCGGCTTCCTCGCCAGACCGACAGGGGTTGCCGTCGACCAGACCGATCAACTCCTGCCTCTGGCCGATGGCAGGATCCTGGTGTGCTCGAGCCGCGGCAACCTCCACGCGGTGGACGTCATCGATCGGATGTCGCTGGCGAGAAAGCGCTTGGCGAATCTCGCGTGCCAGGCGGCGCGCGTGCTCGCGGCAGCAGAGGGGGACCTTGACGCGAGGCCGTGGGCGCTGTGCCGCGAAGGAACGAGCACCACACTGACACGACTCGAACTGGACACCGACACGGAGTCGCCCGGTCCAGGATCGTCGGACGTCACCGTTCCGGGGATCTACGTCGGCGGAGTGTGGACTGACCAGGGCGGGCGCAGTCTCGCGCTGGGACACAGCGAACGCGGTCGGCCCTGTTCGAGCGTGGAACTCACGATTGCCGACGGGACCACCCGCACTCTCTTTTTCGTCACCGATCGAAGCAACGATCTCGTTCAGCTGTGTGCGTCCGAGACGAAGCTCGCGGTCGCATCAACCGATGCCGGCGGCACGCAGAGGCTCGGTTACCAGCACCTGCACAGCGGGGAGGACTGGCTGTTCCCCGACGAACTTGCTGCTCCGTACGGCTCGATTGAAGCTGTCGCAGTCGATCCGGGCGGCTCGAAGATCCTGGCGCACGAGCAGCGGGGCGTGCGCTCTCTGCTGCACTGCTTCGACGTAAAGAACAGTGAATGGACTCTGCTTCCTGTCGTACCGGGAGCTCTGCATGGTAACCCCATCTGGACCCGGGCCGGACTGGTCGTGCCGTGGTCCACCCCTGAAGTGCCGCTCGATTTCCTGGAGTACAGTGCGGGCGCTCGCACGATGTCGGCATTCCCGCTCGCGCCGTCCCGGTCGATTCCAACTCAGTCCCGGATCGAGGTCGTAACGATTCCGAGCGCCATCGGGCCGATCGAGTGCATCGCTTACGGTGGTCCCGATTGGATACACCTGCCGAAGCTGGTCGTCGCACTGCACGGCGGGCCTCTCGAGGCGTGGCGCCTCGCATACGACCCCCTCCTCGATTTACTGGCTCGCTCCGGCGTCGGAGTACTCGCCGTAAATCCGCGGGGGAGCAGCGGCTACGGCTACGCGTTCGCTAGCGCGATCCGCGCCGGCTGGGGAGGTGTGGACCTCGACGACCTCTTCGCGGTCAGTCGTTTCTTGCGGGCACACCGCGAACCACAGGGGCTCGGTCTTTTCGGGGTGAGCTACGGTGCGTTCCTCGCGCTGCTGATCACGTGTCTCGAACCCGACAGCTGGGACTTCTGTGCAGCGCTGTCCGGCTTCGCATCGCCGGTGCGGCTGCATGCAGATGCCGGCGAACCGGTGCGTCGGCTCATCAAGGACATGGGCGGTTTGAACGCGCCAACCGGGCTCGATCGTCCTTGGGACGTGCAGGAGCTGGCGCATAGGGCCACCGCCCGCGTGCTGATTGTCCACGGCGAATTCGACGAGACCATCGACGTGCGTCATGCCCGCGAACTCGCAGCGGCTTTTGCGTCTGCTCGCGGCACGTTCGGAGATCGGACGTTCTACAAGGAAATACCGCAGGCGGGCCACGATCTCAACTGGCCCGACGTCTGGGATCTGGTCTGCCGGTTTGTCGACCAGCCAGATGAAGTCGTCTGAGAGCAGAAGGAGGACCGCCGTGTCCACTACGAATGTCTTGGCTCTTCAAGCTTTGCCGGAGACTCAACCTTTGAGCTATCCCGGGACGCTTGCCGGCGCACTGGCGCCGTGCACTCACACATGTGGCGACAGTTGCCAGATCACCTGCGTAAGGATCACCTGCCGATATGGGTGGACGTGCGCATCGACGTCTCCGGTCGTCGCATCAGACGCCTCGAGCATGAAGGCCTCGGACTGGCAGAGCGCGAACCTCGAGACCAAAAAGACGAGCGACTGGTGACGGTTGCACGAGCGACTGTGCCCTGGCCGGCCGGTCGTCACGTCGGACGTTGCGCTATCCCAAGCCGAATCGTGTTGTCAAACGAGTAGTGTTGTTGGCGCACGGACGCTAGCATCGGCGCGACTTGGCGCAAGGCTTGATCATGGTGAGGCAAGCGCGGCGGCCCGACGGGTGGTTCACGCGGCATCCATGCCTTCGCGGCGTGCTCCCTGCGTCGTGGGCGCAGCGAGGCCCAGGGTCTCGATGCGATCGAACTCGGCGGTCCATGCGAGATGAAGCTTGTGATGATTCAAAGAAATGGAGGCGGTAGAGTATGGCTCCTCTTACTCGTTCAGTCGCGGACTTACAGGAGCTCCCCGAGACCGAACCAATCTCGACGTGGCACCAGTCCGCGCTGGGGAAATGCGGTATTACGTGCGGCCCCGAGACCTGCGGCAATACGTGTGGGAAGCTCTCATGCGGGCATACCGTTGGTGTGCCGCAGGAGGGGTTGATACCCTAAACAGTGACCGCATACGCGCTCAGGCTCGACTCCGGCCCCGTCACTTGTTCGCGATCGGGGTCCTACGATTCTGCGCGGCCTGTGCCTCGCCAATATCGCGCCGAGCAAGTGTGCTGCGTCGCGTTTCAACGCGTGCTGCGGCAAAAGCTGCGTTGCTGCTGCGCCACCCCACCTTTTCCCCAGCAGACCGAATCATGAGTAGCCTGCACTTACCAAGTGAACACTAGTCTTAGTGTAAGTCTAGTGTCGTGTCCCTGAAGTTCGTTGGCAAAATCGACTGACCTTGTCCAAGATGACATCGGCGGTCGCGGTCCAGACGAACGGCGCGCACTGCTCGTTGTAGTGCGCCAGATAGTCGTGGATGGCGGCTTCGAGGGCGGGCACGCTCTCGAACGTGCCACGGCGAATGCGCCGCGTCGTGATCGTCGAGAAGAAACGTTCGACTTGATTGAGCCAGCTCGCACTCGTCGGCGTGAAATGCAGGTGATACCGCGGGTGGCGCACAAACCAGCGGATCACCTTCGGCGCTTTGTGCGTGCCGTAGTTGTCCATGATGACGTGCACGTCGCGGTCCGGCGGCAACTGGGCGTCGACGCGATCGAGAAACTTCAGAAACTCCTGATGACGATGGCGGCGATGACACTGGCCGATCACTTTCCCGGTGGCGACATCCAGGGCCGCGAACAAGCGAGGTCGTGCCGTGGCGGATGTAGTCATGCGTTTGCCGCGCCGGGATGCCGGGGCGCATCGGCAAGAGCGGCCGGGTGCGATCCAGCGCCTGCACCTGGCTCTTTTCGTCCATCGACAACACGATGGCGCGATCCGGCGGACAGAAATACAGCCCGACGATGTCGCGCACCTTCTCGACAAACTGCGGGTCGGCCGACAGCTTGAACGTGTCGAGGCGATGCGACTGCAACCCGAACGTCTGCCAGATGCGCGCGATCGTGGCCTTCGAGAGGCCGGCCACGTCCGCCATGCTGCGCGTGGTCCATTGCGTCGCGTGCGCCGGCGGGCCTTCGAGCGTGCGCGTAATCACGTCGACGATCCGATCGTCGGTCGCTTTGCGCGGCGCACCGGGCCGCGGCTCGTCCGTCAAGCCGGGCGAGACGCCGCACACGAAACCGTTCGCGCCATTTGCACACGCTGTTACTCGACACGCGGAGCCGCTTGGCCACCGCGCGATTGGTGAGGCCCTCCGCGCAGGCCAGCACCATCCGCGATCGCAGCGCCAGCCGCTGCGCCGTCGTCGGTCGACGGGTCCACTGCTCCAATGTGCGGCGTTCGTCGTCAGTCAGCACCATCGGCTTGTGGTGGCGTGTTCTCGGCATGCCGCGCAGCGTACCCGTGCGACGGCCAAAGTACAAGACTTTTTCTGAGACACGACACTAGTTAGATTCGACCTTGGAGGATCTCCATGATGAACGGGTTGTTCTGGTCACTAAGTATCGTCCTCGTGACGCTTGCCGTGACAAGTGCCTCAGCGGCTACCATCACGTTCGAAAACGTCGCACCAAGCAGGAGGCCTGGTCAACGTGAATGTGGTGGCTTCGCCAGCTGCGGCGACGCCAAAATGGCGTTATTCGACGACATCGAGGTGTTGTTAACCAGCGACGTCGGCATTCAACAGTCGGTCAGATCACAGTCCGGCCGGAATTCGAACGACACGCGAACGAAGAGGGTATGGAGCCTATGGAAAACGGCAAAGAACGCCGTTTCGCACAGGCTCCACACCCGTACATGCTTTCAAGAGAAGAAGAACGAAGACAAGACACGGAGACGACGTAGTCAACCCGTCCACCGGATCGGATCAGGGGCAGAGCGAGATCCGGCGCCTCATGGTGCGGATGGCGAAAGAGAATCCCACTTGGGGTTACACGCGACTCAGGGGCGTTGAAGAACGTCGGCCATCGCGTCGCTGTTCGACCATCGCGAGGATCTCTGAAAGCGGCCGGCGTGCCGCATCAACCCGAGCGGGACCTCTTGGCGGACATCCTTGCGCGCGCACTGGGGCACGATTGCCGGGGCGGATTTCTTCACGACCTCTATGAAAGGGTCCCTCGAGTCAAGACACACGTCCAGTGAGCGGAGCGCGCCCGGCTTATCAAGCCATCCGGACGCGCGCAGCGAACGGGTTTCAACGTACCCTGGGTCGGCTCTCATCCCATGCTCCGGGCGCCTGACGTCTGCGACACGTCTATTCGAGCCACTCCCCGCGAGGGCTCATACTCAGGTTGGCCCACGCGACGGTGCCATTCGGAGGTTCGGCGCATCGGCGAACGAGCGCCAGGTCGTGAATCGGCACGCGCCACGTGGAGAGGACGTCATGCGTTCCGCTGCACCCCGCGCCAGGTGGCGATGACCTCATCGCATAACACCCGGGCCATCGCCACACGCGCCTTCGCCAGGCCTTTTCTGACCGCGAGGCGGCGGGCCCACCGCCCGCGCGCATCCGGTCGTCGCGTCGCATAGCGGGCCGCTTCAACCAAGGCCCACCGGATCCAGGGTGACCCTGGCGCGTGATGCGACCGTGATAGACGCGCTCGCCACTGCTCTCGACGCGCGGCACCAACCCGGCGTAGCTGGCGAGCGCCGGACCGCCGGGGAAGCGGTCGCGTCGCCGATTTCGGCACGCAGCGTCAGCCCCAAGACGGGCCCGACGCCCGTGATCGTCGCTAACGCACACGCGATCGGATCTGGACGCATTTCCCGTGCAGATTAAGCGGGACTAATTGGTGAATTGGCTCACACTTAAGGAGTCTTACCTCTTCCGGACAGGTCTGACCTGGACCGTGGTCGATCCGGTGACGCCCGAAAAAATTGCGGTTATCGTGGCAACACCTTCGGCAACTCCACTCACAACCCCCGCTGACGAAACGCTCGCCACCGCGTTCGCGCTTGACACCCATTTCGCTCTCCGCGTTATCGAGTCTGTCCGCTCTCGGTAGATTGCAGATGCCGAGAACGCCGCCTTCGCACCGACTACCATCGATGTAGGACCGGTGACGACGATTTTGGTTGGACCCGACGGCGACGACGAAACCTGTTCGGGCGGCGAAGCAGTTTGTGGCCCGGCGGTCGGCGGATTTTTGGGCGGTAATCTTCTCGGCGTGGTTCCCGGAATACAGGCGGCGGCAGCTAAGCCGATCGCAAAGGCGCACCCGTACGCGCGTACATGAGTTGTCATAACGCCTCGCTACTTAATTGGGTCAACTCGAGCAGCGAACACGTCACTGCCCTTGATCTCATAGACTCGTCTGTCGGTCCCCGGCACAGCACGCTGAGGCGCAGACGGATTGTCCGCGTCAGGGCATGGTATTACCCAAAAACGATCCTTAACCTCCACAATGAGACATAGCCCAGACGCATTCTGAGTCGTCAGATCGGCAGAAACTTCTCCCAGGGCAAGTGCTCTCGAAGAGCGAACTTGATTCGGCGGAACGGACCTAAAGTAAGTCGGTCGTGAGCCATTTCGCGGGCTGTTGTGTAGGCTACCCATTGAATGACCGGGAACAGCGCCACGAGGGTCGTGATTAGGAGGTAGAACCTCCACCCCTTCTTCCTGTAACACAACGTGGCGATGATGCCAAATCCGACGAGAGCAAGCAGCTTCTGCGGGATCGCCAAGGGCTGGGTGAAGACGTTTGCAGCGAACGCAAGGGTTGCATGATATGGGATGTCCACAGCGCTGGGTGAAATGCCGAGCGACTCGAGATAGAAGTCCTGATAGATCCAACCAGCAAAGAAGATATAGATTGTCAGAATCACCGAAACGTCGCGGAGCTGAGGTAATGTGGCGCTCCAGGCAAAGCGATGTTGCTCGGAGGGCGGTCTCGGAACGTCCGTGGACGGGGGACCCGACCCACGTTCTGCTGAATTGGAATCTTGTGACGGCGCGCCCACGGTATTTCTCCCGGTCCAGTCTCGACTCGGCGTGTCAGGTGGTCGGCCAAGACAGTATAGTCGAGCAGTTCCGACATGTGAATGGCCTGTTATGAGCGCGGTATGAATCGTATCAGGTTCGTCGGAGGGCTGGAGTTCGCGTCGAGCGTGCCTCGGCTCACCTCGTGATAGGCGATCACGCGATGCTTCGTCGAGAGACACAGGATCGCGAACACCTCGCCCGGCTCGTCCTGCAGCATCGCCGTAAGAGCAGCGGCCGAAATGGCGGGAGTGCTGAGGGTGCGGCCGACTACGATCGGCTGACCCGTGGCGTCGGTCTTGACTGTGTACCGAATCGTCAGCTCGCGTAAGGTGATGGTGTCCGTCTGCATTGGCGTGTCCTCCGTGTGCGCGGGTTGCGGTTCCTTCGCGACTTGAGGAACCGCAGCCTAGTGTCCTGACCGCGAAGAATATGAAATAAGTGGCGCGGCCCCGTCGGTACTCGTCTACAAGGAGGCGAGTATGGGACTGGGACGCCCCAAGGTTGCGCTGATTCTGACGGACGACGAACGCGTACGACTCGACTCGTTGGCCCATCGCTCTCGGACCGCGCCGCACCTGGCGCGTCGGGCGCGGATCATTCTCGCGTGTGCAGAGGGACACGACAACAAGGTCGTCGCGAAACGCCTGCGGATGTCGCAGGTCACCGTGTGCAAATGGCGCGGGCGGTTTGTCCGCGAGCGGCTGGACGGGCTGTATGACGAGCCGCGTCCGGGTGCGCCGCGGCAGATTAGTGACGACCAAATCGAGCAGGTCATTGTGCGAACGCTGGAGGAGACGCCGCGTGGCACCACACACTGGAGTAGTCGCGGCATGGCCAAAGTGAGCGGGTTGGGCCGCACCACGGTCCAGCAGATCTGGCGCGCATTCGGGCTGCAGCCGCATCGGAGCGAGACGTTCAAGCTGTCGACCGATCCATTGCTGATTGAAAAGGTGCGCGACATCGTTGGGCTGTACATGAATCCGCCGGCGCACGCCGTGGTGTTCTGCGTCGACGAGAAATCGCAGATTCAAGCGCTCGACCGCACGCAGCCGCTGTTGCCGATGCGACCGGGGCAAGTCGAACGGCGGACGCACGATTACAAACGGCACGGTACGACGACGCTGTTCGCCGCGCTGAACGTGAAGACCGCTAAACTCGTGACGGAGTTCCATCGGCGGCATCGTTCCGTTGAATTTCGACAGTTCCTCGACGCGATCGACCTGGCGTACAAAGAAGTGCGACGTCCACTTGATCATGGATAACTACGGGACGCACAAAACCGCGCGGATCCGAAACTGGTTCGCGAAACGCCCGCGCTTCCACGTGCACTTCACGCCGACCTACGGGTCGTGGCTGAACCTGGTCGAGCGGTGGTTCGCTGAACTGACGAACAAACAGTTGCGTCGCGGCGCCCACCGCAGCGTGGCCCAGTTGGAGACCGCGATCCGCGAGTTCATTGACGCGCATCATGCGAATCCGAAGCCCTTCGTCTGGACAAAGACCGCTGACCACATTCTCGAAAACATCGCGAGGTTCGCACAGCGGACACTCGACTATCAGGCCGCGCCACTTATTGTGCGAACCACGCGGTCAGGACACTAGTGCACGGGACACGAGCCGAGACGAGGCTTGGCGGGACGACGGTGGCCTTGCAGGGGCCGTGACATGTTCCCGTGGCGCGGCCGGCTTTGCCGGTTGACCACTGCATGCCACCGTCGTCCTTTGGTGGCCAGGATGAGTCGATGGTGGGGACGGACGCCGTCAGCGATCGCACGACACGGAGTGTTCGGCGCGCCCTTGAAGGCACGGGTCGCTCGGTTCCGGAGCCCGCTGACGCGAACGATAAAATGCCATCGTTCGTACCGAGTTCACAAACCCGCTCGATGAGATCAACGTTCTCATCGCAGACGACGACACCACTGACATCGCAAAAACGGAGCCCTGGAGTCGCGCAGGCGCAGCCACGGACTGGCGACAAAGCGGCAATGAACGGCGACTGGCTGACCCCACGTGGGGTCGCTCAATACCGACACGTCGGCGTGGATTCGGTTGACGACGCGCGTGCGCGGTCGGCGGCTTAAAGCACGTCAACTCGGCTACCGCACAATCCGCGTGTGCCGCGACCGGGTGGACACGTGGGCCGACGAAAGGCGCGGCAGTTCGGCGCGCCGAGCAATGGGTCGCTGGCCGCCCGATCGCAACGCGCCACGGTAGAAGCACAAGGAGAACCGCCGGAGCGCCCGAAGGCGCCCCGGCGGCTGAGGTCGGTCACGCCGCCTGTTCGTACTCCGCGTAGGCGGAGAGGATCAGGTCGCGGACGACGTCCTGGGCGGTGGTGTCGGCCACGGGCCGAAGCAGCGCGAAGCTGCGGCGCTCGCCGTTCACCGAGTACTGGCGGGCGGGGAACGTGACGTTGCGACCGGCGCCGGTGCGGCGCTCCCAGATCGCGAAGCCAATCAGCTTCAGGCCGGCGAAGACGCCGTCGACGAAGTGGATCTCCGCGTCGGCGAGCTTTCCCGGAGGGTTGCCCTTGTCGTTCGGGATGATCTTCACGACGGTGTTCTGCGTGGCGACGACGGTGGCGTTCGTGTTCATGATGTTCTCCTTGGAACCGCGTGTCTGTGGGTTCCTTCGCGACGTGAGGAACCCCAGCGCGCGGTGAAGGAGAGGGGAACGAATGTCACTGAAAGCGGGACAGGTAGACAAGGTCATCTCGAAACTCGGCATGAAGGTTCGGAACGGTAAAGATAGACATGCTTGGCTGTACCACAACGGCAAGCCCGTTTTGCACACAATGCGATCGCATGGCCGTGGCGATCTTGGCAACATCGCTCATGTAATTCGCCAGCAGCTCAAAGTCAATGAACAGCAGTTTGCGGATCTGATCTCTTGCCCTCTGAAGCTGGAAGGCTATTTACAAATTTTGAAGAGCCGTGGCGTAATCACCTAGCGTCGTGAGCGTCGGTCAACGCCCACCTTCCGACGCCTAGGCTGATCCCCGAACGGCCGGCCTTCGCCCGGTCTGGCGCCGATTCCTTTCATTTTGCGACGCTTTTGTCTTCGTGTGTTGGTGAGTAGGATTTATCCCAGCGTCCGCCACCCAGTTGACCTGCCGGATTTCTTCAAACCACTCGCTACTGGAGAACCGCGGTGGATGAGGGGACCGGGTTTTTCGGGCCACTACGAGAGTGAGTCCGCGGATTCCTTCGCCATCTCAGCTCCGCCGGGAATGCCGCTAAGAACGCGTCAGATTGCCTCAGAAACGACGATCGTTGTACCGCTAGCCCAACGCTAGCCCGAATTTGATGTCGCGAGTCCAGAAATGGACGTCACGCTCCTTCTAACACGTTGATTCTAAAATGCCGGGGGCGGGGATCGAACCCGCACGACGCTTTCGCGTCACAGGATTTTAAGTCCTGTGCGTCTGCCAGTTCCGCCACCCCGGCGTAAGGGGGAATTATGGCATGCGCGACCACCGCCCAACACGCCTCGTGTCGTTGCCTTCGTGCGCGGTAACTTGTAGTCTGGAACGCCGTACACGAAAACAAGGAGAGTGCCGTGCACCAATTCCCCACAAGCAAATGGACCGACCTCGCGAATGAGCTCGGAGTCGGCTTCGCGGCGCGAGTGCCGAAGCACGACGAGTCGGATGCCTTCGTTGCAGAAAATTATGCGGAGTTGAAAGCACGCAAGGTGTTCGCAGCCGGCGTACCGGAAGATCTCGGGGGCGGCGGCGCCAGTGTGGCCGATCTCGCCGGCATGCTGCGAACCCTCGCGCACCATTGCAGCTCGACCGCGCTGGCGTTGTCGATGCACACGCATCTGGTCGCGACGGCGGCCTGGCGCTGGAAAAATCAGAAGGCGCCGGTCGACGGGCTGCTGAAGCGTGTCGTGGCGGAGGACCTCGTGCTCGTATCCACCGGCGGTGCAGACTGGCTGCTCGGAACTGGCAAAGCGACCAAAGCCGACGGCGGCTATCGCGTCACCGGACGGAAGAGTTTCTGCAGCGGAGCCCCAGCCGGCGGTCTCATGATGACCACCGCTGTCGTCGACGATCCGGTGGATGGCCCGACGGTTCTTCAGATTGCGGTTCCGACAAGCGCCGCCGGCGTCAGGATCGAGAACGATTGGAAGGCCTTGGGTATGCGCGGCACCGGCAGCCATGACATCTCGTTGGAGGACGTGTTCGTGCCGGATGCCGCCGTCGCGCTGCGCCGCCCGAGTGGAAAATGGCATCCGTTGATCCACGTCGTCGCAATGGTGGCCTTGCCAGTCTTCAATGCCGTTTATGTCGGCGTTGCGGAGGCAGCTCGCGATTTGGCTCTGGAATCGGCAAAAAGGCGGAGGGACGATCGCCTGGTTCAGGCGCATGCCGGCGAGATAGAGAACGAGCTCACGTCCGCGCAGCTGGCGCTCGCGCGCATGATCGACATGGCGACGACGTTCAAGCCGGGTGTCGAGACAACAGTTGAGATGATGTGCTGCCGCACCATCCTTGGACGCGGTACGCGCGCCGCAGTCGACAAGGCCATGGACCTTGCCGGCGGCAGCTCGTTCCTTCGCAGAAACCCGCTCGAACGCCTGTTCAGGGATGTGCAGGGCGTTCGCTACCATCCGCTGCAGGAAAAGCCCCAGACCGTGCTCGCCGGTCGCTTCGGCCTCGGGCTGCCGCCGGATGAGTAGCACGATTGTCCAGAAAGCAGTCAGCGGGCCGTAGAAATTTCCATCGGCACCAGCGGTTGTGTGCGATCTTGTCGACGGGTGTTCGAATTCAAACTGGCGGCTGCCACGACTGGCAGATTCCTTGCTACACGCACGTACGTGCTCGGCGCATCCAGATAATATGTGATAGCGCAAATGGTGTGCGCGTCGATCAGGATGGGTATGAGGAGAAGACAGCAAGCCGTCAAAAGAGCCGGACGACCGCCCGGAGGCATCGATGGACAGCGCGTGCGGGACTATCCGCAGGTCAGCATCCGCGTGCCGCCGAAGTTGCACGCGCAGCTTGCGGCGTTGACGCGCGCAACGGGCTTATCGCGTCTGGAGATCTTCATGCGGGCGATCGAACTCTACGAAAACGCGCTCCGGGCGCAGCGCCGGAGGCAGCGAAAAAAGGCTGCATGATACACTTGCCCGTCAGGCCTGACTAACTCTTTCTCGAAGGGAAAACGTGATGAAGAAAGTGCTGGCTCTCCTCGTTGTCGCGGCGTCTGCGTTTCCGGTGTCGGCTGGTGCGCAACAAGCCGACAACGCGAAAATGGTGCAGGCGTTCTCGGCGCAGGCGCGGCCCGACTGGGGAAACCTGCAGGTGATTCTGCTGAACGATCGCACGGTCGAGGCGCTGTTCGGAGCGTCGCCCGCAAAGGCGGCGTTTCGCACGAAGGCGCGGATGACGAGCGTGTTTTTCATTCAGGGCACCGCGAACAAGGAATTCGAGCTCAAACCGGAAGTGACCGTCACGCAGAAGGGTGAGACTCTTGCGGGAAAAGTGACTCCGATGAAGAATTTCACCGCCGGCAAGGTAGCCAAGGGCGATCAGTTGCAGGGATTGGTCGAGTTGCCGAAGAAGCTGGATCTGTACGAGCCGTTCAAGGTGACCGTTGGCGGTCAGAATGTAGACTTCAATCTGAACGACGACGACGTGCGGGACTACGGGAATCGATAACGCGCGCTGAGATCTAGAAACTAGAATCTAGAACTAGAATCTGGAAGCGGAATCTAGAAACTGGAATCCGCAATTTGGAAACTGCAATCTAACAAGGGCCGCGCGGAGCGATTCGCGCGGCCCTTCGTGCTTCACGGCAGCGTCAGAGCGACCAGCTCGGCCGGGCGGCCTGCAGCAGAGACGGCGACGACGATGTACTGCTTCTTGTTCACCATATAGGTCATCGGCACGCCGGTGGTATTGGCCGGGAGCAGCGTTTCCGACACGATCTCGCCGGTCGCTTTGTCGTACGAACGGAACCACGATCCCTGCTGTCCGTTCACCGTGACGAGAGGGCCGCGCTCGCCGCCGAACAACAGTGTCTTCGTCAGCATGATGCCCAGGCGCCCGCCGCGTCCGGTGCGGGGAATCGTCACGCCTTTCAGCCGCTCGTGGTTCTTGATGTTGTCCGGCGTATCGCCGATCGGCTGCATCCACACATGCTCGCCGGTGTTCATGTTGATTGCCGTTACGCGTCCGTACGGAGGCTTGATGAGCGGCAGTCCGAACACCGTGGTGGGTGGAAGATTGGCGCGCGCCGGCGCCGCCCCTCCGGCACTTGCCGCACCTCTTGCACCCGGTGCGCCCTCGGCCCCTTCAGCACCCCGTCCTCCGCGACCACCGCCTTCGCCGCCTCCACCGCCGCCCTGGATGAAGTTCATGTTCGATCGCGACGGGTCGTTCACCAGGCTCAGCCGCGTGGGATTGGTCGTCGAGAAGATATAGACGATGCCCGTCTCAGGATCGAACGCGCCGCCTTCCCAGTTCGCGCCGCCTGTGGCGTTCGGGAGCATCAGCGTGCCCGCCTTGCCGCCTTCGCCCGGCGTGATCGGTGGCGTGAAGATCGGACCGATCCTGTGGAGGCCGGCGATGCGGAGCGCCTCCGCCTTCAGTTCGGGTGTCCAGTCGATCAGATCCGCTTCGGACACACCCTGCCGATCGAACGGCGCAGGCTTCGTGGGAAACGGCTGCGTCGGGGAGTACCATTCCCCCGGCACGTTGCCCTTTTCGACGGGGCGCTCGACGATCGGCCACACGGGCCGGCCCGTCAGGCGATCGAAGGTGTAAATCCAGCCCTGCTTCGACGGCACGCCGATGGCCTTGATCGGTTTTCCGTCGACTGTGATGTCCATCAGAATGCCGGGCGCAGGGAAGTCCCAGTCCCAGATGTCGTGATGGATGGCTTGAAAGTACCAATAGCGCTTACCGGTGTTCAGGTCGAGGCTCACGATGCAGTCGGTGAAGAGGTTTGCGCCGGGCCGATGACCGCCGTAGTAATCGCCAGTTGCCATCTCGGTGGCCAGGTACACGCGATTGGCGGCTTCGTCGATCGTAATGGCGCCCCAGTTGCCGGCATTGCCCGTGTATGACCACGAGTCGTTCAGCCAGGTCTCGTTGCCTTCCTCTCCTGGCTGCGGAATCGTGTGGAAAATCCAGAGCCGTTTGCCCGTTCGCACGTCGTAACCGCGAACGTAGCCTTTGACGTTCTCCTTGGTTCGCGGCGCACTTCCCGGTGTGTGGGCGGCGCCCACGACGACGACGTTGTTGCCCACGGCCGGCGGCGCGTTGAGGCCGATGTCGGCAGTCGTCAGGTCGAGGCCAGGCTGGTCGAGCTCGGTTTTCAGATCGACGATGCCGTTGCGGCCGAAAGTGCTGACCGGCACGCCGGTCTTCGCGTTCAGCGCAACCAGCTGATAGCCAGGCGTGACACTGAAAATGCGTTCATCGCCCTTGCCGTCGGTCCAATGTGCAAGCCCGCGTCCTGATCCCTGGCGCGGCGCGCCTTCACCGCGCTTGCCCTCGTCGATGCGCCACATCCACAACTGCTCGCCGGTTTCGGGATCGATGGCCACGACTGCCCGCCGCGTTCCCGCCTGTGCGTACATGACGCCGTTCACCATGAGCGGCGTAACCTGCATGTTGTAGTCGGGCCGGATGCCGTAGTTGTCGGTCTTGAACCGCCACGCGATGCGCAGGTTCTTGACGTTGTCTTTGTTAATTTGGTCGAGCGGGGAATATTTCGTGCTGCCCGGTTCGCCCGCATAAGACCGCCATTCGCCGTTCGTCGTGCCGGACTGGGCGGCCAGCGAGACGACGAACACGCCGATCAAACCTGCGAGCGCAAGGAACCTGCGCGCCATTCGGGAGCCTCCTCTGTGAGTAGGCAGAAATTATACGTGGTTCCAGTGCCGTGTTTCACCGCCACGACGCTGCGTCGCAACGAATTTCTGTCGAAAGAAGTTCGTCAGAAGAGATGCGTCGCGCCGTCGCGGTAAGACCCGGAACTTACTCTCTACGGCAGCGCGAGCGCGAGCAGCTCAGCCGGTTTCCCGACGGCTGCGACTGCGACGACGAGGTATTGCTTGCCGCCGGCCATGTAGGTGATCGGCACGTTCGTGACGTTCGCCGGAATCTGCATTTCCGACACGATGGCGCCCGTGGCTTTGTCGTAAGAGCGGAACCACGACACCGTCTGACCGTCGACCGTGTCGAGCGGGCCTCTTTCGCCGGCGAAGAGCAGCGACTTGGTCACCATGATGCCCGTGCGTCCGGCACGGCCCGTGTACTTGGGGATGGTGACTCCCTGCAGCATCTTGTGATTCTTGATGTTCTCGGGTGTGCCACCAATCGGCGCCATCCAGACGTGATCCCCAGTGTTCATGTTGATAGCCGTCACGCGGCCGTAGGGAGGCTTGATGAGCGGCAAGCCGAACGCCGTAAGTGGTGGCGCGGCCTCCGCGGGCGCGCCGCCCGCGCGTCCACGGCCACCCGCCGGCGGGCTCCCGGCGGCTGCTCCAGGACCCCCGCCCGCGGGACCGCCGCCTTCTTCTGCAGGCGCGGCGCCACGACCCCTGCCACCGCCGCCACCGTCGATGTAGTTCATGTTCGAGCGCGCCGGGTCGTTGATGAGCGAGCGACGGTTGAACTCGGTCGACGAAAAGACGTAGGCGATCTTGGTTTCGGGATCGAAGGCGCCGCCTTCCCAGTTCGTGCCACCGTTGTTGCCCGGCATCATGATCATGCCGTACTTGCCGTCCTGGCCGCGTTCGATTGGCGGCTCGAACAAGTTGTCGCTGTACTTGTGGAGGTTCAGCACCCGCAGCGCTTCGGCCTTGATCTCCGGCGTCCAGTCGTTGACGTCGCTTTCACGGATGCCCTGCCTGTCGTAGGCAGCCGGCTTGGTCGGATACGGCTGCGTCGGCGAATACCACTCGGTGGGCACTTTGCCGCGCGGCACGGGCCGTTCTTCGATTGGCCACACCGGCTGGCCGGAGACGCGATCGAACGTGTAAAGAAACGCCTGCTTCGACGGAACGGCAACCGCTTTAATCGGTTTGCCGTTGACCGTGATGTCCATCAGGATTGGCGCGGTCGGAAAGTCCCAGTCCCAGATGTCGTGATGGATCGCCTGGAAGTACCACAGCCGCTTCCCTGTGGTGAGATCGAGGCAGACGACGGTCGCAGAGAAGAGATTGTTTCCTGGACGATGACCGCCGAAGTAGTCGCCGGTGCCGTCCTCGGTCGCGAGATACACGCGGTTGAGCTCTTCGTCGATCGTGATCGGGCCCCAGTTGCCGGCGTTTCCCGTGTACGACCAGGAGTCCTTCTCCCACGTGTCGTTGCCAAACTCTCCAGGCTGGGGAATGGTGTGAAAAATCCAGAGACGCTTGCCGGTGCGTACGTCGTAGCCGCGAATGTACCCTTTGACGTTTTCCTTCGCTCTCGGTGCGCCGCCAGGCAGGTGCGCGGCGCCGACGACGATGACATTGTTGCCGAGCGCGGGCGGCGAGTTGAGGCCGATGTCGGCTGTTTCAAGGTCGATGCCCGGTTGATCGATCTCGGTCTTGAGATCGACGATGCCGTCCTTGCCGAACGTGGCGACCGGGACGCCGGTCTTTGCGTTGAGCTGCGCGAGATGGTACCCGGGCGTCACCGTGACGATGCGTTCGTCGCCTTTACCATCGGTCCAGTAGGCGAGCCCGCGGCCCGAGCCCTGCCGCGGTGCGGAGGCGCCGCGCTTGCCTTCGTCCATCCGCCACATCCACAGCATCTCGCCGCTCACCGGGTCGAGCGCGACGACTGTGCGGCGGGTGCCGGCCTGCACGTACATGACACCGTTCACCACGATCGGCGTTGACTGCATGTTGTAGTCGGGGCGCGGACCGAGGTTGTCGGTCTTGAAGCGCCACGCGATGCGCAGGTTCTTGACGTTGTCCCTGTTGATCTGATCGAGCGGGGAATACTTGGTGCTTCCCGGGTCTGCCGCGTACGAACGCCACTCGCCGTTCGTCGCGCCCGTCTGGGCGGCGAGCGGCAGTGCGGCAGACAGAACGATGCAGGCAGTCAAAAGCTTCCGAAACATGCAACAGTCTCCTTGCGGTTCCAGTTCCCCGTTCCAACGGCCGCGTGATGTCGTGAGGCGCGATTATAGCCCGATATAATGAAGCCGCAGATATGGGAGAACGGGCGAAAAAGCGCCTCGTCGTCAAAGTCGGCACCAACACGCTGACGGGAGGCGAAGACCGTCTTGCCAGGCCTGCCATGCAGGGTGTGGCTCGGCAAATCGCGCGCCTCGTCCGTGATGGACATCAGGTGGCCCTCGTATCGTCTGGCGCGATCGTCGCAGGACGACAGGCGCTGTCGGTCGCGCGAAATGGGAAGGATATCCCGTTCAAGCAGGTGCTGGCCGCGGTTGGTCAGACCAGGCTGATGCAGATGTGGGACGATCTGTTTTCGAAGGAGGATCTGATCGTCGCGCAGACACTGCTGACGCGTGCCGATCTGGCCGACCGCCAGGGGTACTTGAACGCGCGAAACACGCTGGTTGCGCTGCTCGAGCGCCAAGTCGTGCCGATCATCAACGAGAACGACGTCGTCGCGACCGAGGAGATCAAGATTGGCGACAACGACAACCTGTCGGCGCTGGTTGCAAACCTGATTGACGCCGATCTGCTGATCCTCCTTACCGATCAGAACGGCTTGTACACGGCCGACCCGCGGCGCTACTCGACGGCGACGCTGATTCACGAGGTGCCGGTCATTTCGAATGACATTATCGCGCTGGCCGCGGGAGCCGGCACCTCACGCGGTACCGGGGGAATGGCAACAAAGCTGCAAGCTGCCCGTCTCGCAACCGAATCCGGGGTCACGGTACTGGTCGCAGGCGGTACGACCGACAATGTCCTTGTAAGGTCGGTCACCGGGGAGCAGGTAGGTACGCGGTTTCCCTCGAATCGCACGCGCATGGAAAGCCGCAAGCGATGGATTCTCGCAGGCCTCGCCGGCAAAGCCGCGGCGCACATCGACGCGGGAGCGATGGCGGCAATGGGCCGCGGGCGCTCTCTGTTGCCCGCCGGGGTCGTGACCGTGAAGGGCCCGTTCGATCGCGGCGACAGCGTCAACATCATTGGACCCGAAGGGAAAGCGGTGGGATGCGGCGTCGCCAACTACAGCGCCGCGGATCTCGATCGCATCAAAGGATGCCGATCGGCGCAGATTTCAACAATTCTAGGGTACAACTTCGGGGATGAAGTCATCCATCGGAACAATGTCGTCATGCTCTAAATACCGGCGATTATCAACTAGGGACTAGGGACTAGGGATTAGGGATTGGAAATGCCAGTGACTACCGATGAGTTGATCGAGAAAGCGTCGGGCGCGAAGGCGGCGTCGGTCGTGCTCGCGCAAGCGTCGACGGATCTCAAGAATCGGGCACTGGCCGCGATCGCGCGTGCTATTCGTGCGCGCGAGGGAGAGATTCTTACGGCCAATGCGCGGGACTGCTCTAACGCATCCCCACGAATCGAGATTGATCGCCTGCGTTTGACGCCGCAGCGCATTGCCGGCATGGCGCGCGATGTCGAGGCCGTCGCAGGTCTTGCCGATCCGATTGGGGAGGAGTTCGATCGGATCACACGCCCCAATGGGCTCGCCATATCGAAGCGGCGCGTGCCGCTGGGCGTCGTCGGCGTCGTGTACCGAGTCGCGGCCCAACGTGACGAGCGACGTCGCGGCGATTTGCCTGAAGACAGGCAATGCAGTCGTTCTCCGGGGGGGCAGCGAAGCGCTGTCGAGCAACGGAGCGATTGCGGCGGCCATTCACGCAGGTTTGAAAGAGGCTGGGCTTCCCGAGACGTCAGTGCAAATGATCACGTCGACCGATCGCGCGCTCGTGCAGCGGATGCTGAAGCTGCGTGAGTATATCGACGTGATCGTACCGCGCGGTGGCGAGGGGTTGATTAAGGCAACCATCGAGAACGCAACGATTCCTGTCATCGAGACCGGCGCGGGCGTATGCCACACATATGTCGATCGCGCCGCGGATCCGGCGATGGCGGTCGACATCGTGTACAACGCGAAGGTGCGGCGTCCGACCATCTGCAACGCGCTCGACACGGTGCTGGTGCACCGCGACATCGCGCCATCATGGCTGCCGAAGATGGCCGCCGAGTTGAGCAAGGCCCGCGTGGAGATTCGCGCGGACGAAGAGGCGACCCTCGCGTTGCGGGCCGCAGGCGCCCCCTCCGTGCCCGCGTCCGCCGACGATTTCGGCAAGGAGTTTTTGTCGCTCGTCGCCGCTGTCAAGGTGGTGGCGAGCCTGGACGAGGCACTCGAGCACATCCGACGTCACGGCTCCGGTCATTCCGAAGCGATCGTGACCGGGGACGCGCAGGCGGCCGCGCGCTTCCTCAACGAAGTCGATGCCGCCGCGGTCTTTGTCAACGCGAGCACACAGTTTACCGACGGCGGTGAATTCGGATTGGGCGCCGAAGTTGGTATCTCGACGCAGAAACTTCACGCGCGTGGCCCGATGGGACTGCGTGAGTTGACGACGTACAAGTGGATCGTTGAAGGAACGGGGCAGGTGAGGCAGTAGGAAAGAAAGTGAAAAGTTGAAAGTGGAAAGTAAAAAGTAGAAATGGAAAAAGTTGCGGACATGGCTGAGAAGCGCGCGTCGAATGCGCTCGCCGGCAAGTCGATCGCCTTCATTGGCGGCGGCGCGATGGCCGGGGCGATGATTGGCGGGCTCTTGAACTCGCACGCGGTCGAGGCGACGGCGATGACGGCGAGCGATCCGCACGCCGATCGTACGCAGGATCTCGCGACGCGCTTCGGAGTGACGACGACGAGCGAAAATCTGAAGGCCGCCAAAAACGCGGACATCGTGATTCTCGCGGTGAAGCCGCAGATGCTGCGTTTCGTATTCCGCGATCTGTGCGGCAGGCTGCGCAAAGATGCGCTCGTACTGTCGATTATCGCAGGCGCCCGGGTGGAGTCGATGTCGCAGGGGCTGAAGCACGCGTCCATCGTGCGATCGATGCCCAACACGCCCGCCCAGGTCGCCGAAGGAATGACCGTGTGGACTGCCAGCACCGCTGTCATGCCGGGTCAGCGCGACGAGGCGCAGGCCATTCTCCGTGCGTTCGGCAAGGAGCTCTACGTTGCCGACGAGGCATTTCTCGACATGGCCACCGCTATCAGCGGATCGGGGCCGAGCTACGTGTTCTTGTTCATGGAAGCCCTGATCGATGCGGCGGTCCACCTGGGGTTCTCGCGCGAAGACGCGCGGACGCTGGTGACGCAGACCGTGCGCGGCTCGGCCATCTACGCGGAAAACAGCCCCTCGCATCCCGCCGAGATGCGCAACCTCGTCACGTCGCCCGGCGGCACCAGCGCACACGCGCTGTATCAGCTCGAAAAGGGCGGATTCCGCACGCTGCTGTCAAAGGCCGTGTGGGCAGCGTTCCAGCGCAGCGTGTCGTTGTCGGCGCTGAACAGCGCCGTGCAGCCCTTCGAAGAGAAAAACGAGCCTGAGGAATAGTGCTTCGACGCCGAGGCGCGCAAACTCGATGCGATGCCCCTGCGTGTCTGCGTTGAACGCAAGCAGCCGGCCAGTTCCGCAGCCGTCAGGATGATTGAACGAATTTCTCTTCGCCCAGGATTCGCGACGGTTTCATCCGCGGCTTCTTCGTCAGCTTGAACTCCTCAATCGCGTGCTTGCGGATGTGGTCGATCGCTTCATCGAGGCTGTCGGTCACCAGGAACAGCTTCAGGTCGCTTGCGCTGATCGTGCCTGCTTTGACCATATCCTCGAGCAACGCGAGGTACCCTCGCCAGTAGGTCGCACCCATCAGCACGACGGGAAAGTGCAGAATCTTTTTCGTCTGAATCAGCGTGAGTGCCTCGTTCAGTTCGTCGAGCGTGCCGAGACCGCCGGGCAGCGCCACGAATGCGTACGAGTATTTGAACAGCAGCACCTTGCGCACGAAAAAGTACCGGCACGTGACGATGCGATCGCAGTATCGGTTGGGAGCTTGTTCGAACGGCAGAACGATGTTGACCCCGACGGAGCGGCCGCCGGCCTCTCGCGCGCCGCGGTTGGCGGCCTCCATTAATCCTGGGCCGCCTCCCGTCATCACGGTGAATCCAAGGCGAGCGAGTCCCTTGCCTACCTCGATGCCCAGTTGATAGTACGGATGGCCTTCGCGGATACGCGCCGAACCGAATACCGTCACGCACGGACCACAGAAATGGAACGTGCGAAAGCCGACGATGAAATCGCGGACGGCGTTCAGGAGCAGCCGGGCTTCGCGCAGGCGCGAATGCGGCCCTTCGAGCAGGACGCGATCTTCAGGCAGTGAGGAAGTCTTGACCGGGTTCGGTGTCTGTTTGGGTTCGACGGCGGTGTCGGTCATTCAGGCTGTGCACATCAGAATACAACCTCTTCGGCGGCGAACAGGACCAGCGCACCGAACAGCGCCGCCATGATGACGCCGATCAGGCCGGTGATGACGCACACCACGACCGCGCGCGCTGTGCTCCTGTAGTCGAGGGCCTGGCGGATCGCGATGACCATCGCGACCAGCATCCACACCGTGGAGACGATGTAGATGAGGCCGCCGATGGCGGGGATCATGCCGAAAATGCGCAGGATTCCCGGCGACGCGGCGAATCCGATGGTCCGCAGCAGCTCGCCGACGCTCGTGCTGGTCTGCGGCTCGGGCATCAGGTACACGCCGACGATGTACGTGGAGACGGCCCAGAACACCCACAACAGCAACGCGAGCATGACGCGATGGAGGACCGGCGCGTTATAGAGGCTCGACGTCAGGCCGATGCCGGCGGCGAGGCTCGACGCCACGACGATAATCAGCGCCTGGGTTGTAGCCGCGCGGTCGGCTTCGATCTCCTCGAAGACCGGGACCTCAAGCTTTGCCGCGCCGATCGCTCTCTGTGGAAAGGTCATCGGTAACCGCCAACTCTCTTCGCTCTGTCGCATAGGCGTCGACGAAGCTGATCGCCGCGGCCATGATGATCGGCCCGAGCACGAGGCCAAGCAGACCGAACGTGGCAATCCCTCCGAGCAGGCTGATGAACACGAGCAGCCCGTTCATCTCCGTGCGGCCGGCCAACAACATCGGCCGCAGGACATTATCGATGAGGCTGATGCCGCCGGCGCCAATGGCGGACAAGGCGATGCCGCGTCCAATCTCGCCAGTCAGCAGCAGCCAAATCGCCACGGGCATCCACACGATCCACGCCCCGAGCGGCAGCAGCGAAAAGAATGCCATGATGACGCCCCAGAAGACGGGCGCGCCTAGACCGAGGAACGCGAAGGTCACGCCACCGACCGCGCCCTGCACGAGCGCGACGATGATGCCGGAGCTGATGCTGGCCTTGATGAGCTCGGCGGTCTCGCGGATGCGGCCTTCGCGGAAGGTCGGGTCGAACGGGAGCACGCGCCGGAGTTGCGCCATGATCGCGTCGCTATCGCGAAAGAAAAAGAACAGCGCGAACAGCATGATGATGACGTTGACGACAACCACGACGATGCTCCGCGCGAGCAGCCCGGCGCCATCTGTAACCAGCCCGGCGATTCGCGACGCGCCCATCTTGAGGACGACATCGAGGTTCGGGATGTCTCGCCCGAATCGCTGCCGTTGCAGCCAGCCCCAGGCGCCCTGCACGCGATCGAGCCCCCGCGAGCCGCCGGCCGCCAGGTCGATCGCGCCCAGGGTCTGCCTCGCCTCGTTCACGAATGCCATGACGATCAGCACGAAAGGCACCACGATGATGATCGCCACAGCCGCCGTGCTGATCGACGCGGCGGTCGTTTTACCGAATCTGGCTTCGAACTGCTTGTGCCGGGAATGAAAGAACGCTGCGAAAATAGCCGCCCACGCCAGCGGGCTGAGGAACGGCTCGAACATCTGATAGAGCAGGTAACCGAGGAGGATTACGCACCCATAGAACAGCAGCGTGGTGCTACGCTGCCTCGCGGTCTGATCGGGCATCTGCTACGAATCTGACATCTCGCTCGG
Source organism: Vicinamibacterales bacterium (assembly GCA_963784045.1). Classification (GTDB taxonomy): domain Bacteria; phylum Acidobacteriota; class Vicinamibacteria; order Vicinamibacterales; family JAMQPK01; genus JAMQPK01. The sequence continues at coordinate 131,037 of CAWAPZ010000016.1, read as the reverse complement.
ACTATTTCAAGTTGTGGGTGGGGAGTGGTTTGTGGTTGGTGGTGACGACCGACCTTCAGCTCGGCCACCAACCACCGACCACCAACACCAACCACCAACCACGTTAGAATGTCGCGATGCGACGAACGCATGCGGCCGCAATTGTCGCCGTGTTTGTGGCTGCGGCAATCGGTGTGTCTGGCAGCCAGCAGGAGGCACGTATCGGGTCCACCATGCGCTCCAAAAGTGGTCTGACCGATGTTCCCGGGATCAAAGTCGGGCAGGTCACGCGCTCGGAACGGCCGACCGGCTGTACCGTGATCCTTGCAGAAGCGGGAGCCGTAGCCGGCGTCGATGTTCGAGGGTCCTCCCCAGGAACGATCGAAACGGATCTGCTGAATCCGGTGAGCCTAGTCCAGCAGGTTCATGGCGTGTTCCTCTCGGGCGGCAGCGCATTCGGGCTCGATGTCGCGACCGGGGTTCGCAAGTACCTTTACGAGCGGAAGATTGGTTTCGAGACTCGCACTGCAAAAGTGCCAATCGTCCCGGGCGCGATTATTTTCGATCTTGGCGTTGGCAACCGGCCCGACATCTGGCCTACGGCCGACTGTGGGTATCGCGCGGCCGCCGATGCGACGGACGGGGATGTGGAAGAGGGCAACGTCGGCGCGGGCGCAGGCGCCACGGTTGGCAAGATGGGGGGCGGTGCCATGAAAGGCGGTCTAGGCACGGCGTCGATCAGCGTGCAGGCGAGCCCGACGGTCGCACTGGTCGTGGCGGCGATTGTCGCCGTCAATGCTGTAGGCGATGTCATCGATCCCACGACCGGGGCGGTAGTCGCGGGAGCTCTCGCGCCCGATCGGAAGACCTTTGCGGATGCGCGCAAGCTGTTGCGCGGCGGCACGCAGGCGGTCAGCAAGGTTGGTCAGAACACGACCATCGGCGTGATTGCTACCAACGCCCGGCTGACGAAAGTGCAGGCGACCAAGGTCGCGCAGATGGCGCAGGACGGACTGGCCCGGGCAATCTATCCCGCGCACACCACAGGCGACGGCGATGTCGTGTTTGCGCTGGCGACCGGGGAAATCGAAAACGACGACGTGTCGCGTGTTGGGGCGCTGGCCGCCGACGCGATGGTCGAGGCGATTCTGCGTGGTGTTCGCGCTGCGAAAGGCATTCCCGGGTATCCGGCAGCGGGGGAGGTGGGGAGGTAGTAAGCGAGAAACGAAAAACGAATAAAGCATAGTGCCGACCTTTAGGTCGGCCGGAGGAGCCTAGATGAGTGCGAAGCGTCACCGCATTGCGGTGATCCCAGGCGACGGTATCGGTCAGGAAGTTATCCCGGCGGCGTTGACGGTGCTCGAGGCTGTAGCCTCGCGCAGCGACTTCACCTTCGATCTCGTGGAGTTTCCTTACGGCTGCGCGTACTACGCGAAGAACGGCCGGATGATGGCGGCTGATGCGTTCGATCGCCTGGCCGAATTCCCAGCCATCTATTTCGGTGCAGTCGGCGACCCCTCGGTACCTGACCATGTGGCCGTATGGGAACTGATCCTTCCACTCCGGCAGCGCTTCGACCAGTACGTGAACCTCCGGCCCATGCGCCTGTTCCCTGGCGTTACCTCGCCGCTCGCCAATCGCGGCGCAGCGGACATCGACATGATCTGCGTGCGCGAGAACTCCGAAGGCGAATACGCGGGCATCGGCGGCAAGATTCACGCAGGTACGCCGTACGAAGCTGTAGAGCAGGCGGGACTCTTCACACGGCATGGGATCAGCCGCATCGCGCGTTACGCCTTCGAGCTGGCGTCACGGCGTCCCCGGCGCGAGCTGGCCAGCGCGACGAAGTCGAATGCGCTGCAGCACTCGATGGTGCTGTGGGACACGGTGGTCGACGAAGTCCGCAAGGACTTTCCCGGAGTCGCGTTCAAGAAGTACCACGTCGACGCGCTCGCCGCACGTATGGTGACCCATCCGCAGACACTCGACGTCATCGTTGCGTCGAACCTGTTCGGCGACATCCTGACAGATTTGGGCGCGGCGATCTCCGGCAGTCTGGGACTGGCGGCGAGCGGCAACATCAATCCCGAACGGAAGTATCCGTCCATGTTCGAGCCGATTCACGGCTCGGCGCCTGACATCAAAGGAAAAGGCATCGCAAACCCGATCGGCGCCATCTGGGCGGGCGCCCTGATGCTCGATCATCTGGGCGAGCCCAGCGCTCACGATACTGTCGTCGCGGCTATCACAAAAGTCCTGTCGAGCGGCGATACGAAAACGCCGGACATGGGCGGGAAGGCCAGCACAAAGGAAATGGCCGCTGCGATTCAGGCAGCCATTTGAGAACCTGAAATCTAGGATCTGGAATCTAGGATCTGGAATCTAGAATCTAGAATTTGTAGCCAGTGCCGGATGAAAGGCGATGGTGGCCACGGACGAGAGGATACGACGGTAAGATAGAGAAGATTGAAGCGCGTTCTCCTTTCTCTCGTTGTGCTTGCGGCGATTTCGTGCGGCGGATCCGCCCCCGCTCCGCCTTCGCAAACGGCTTCCACCTCCGCGCAAAGCGCTACGGCGGACGGGCCCGCGGACAAGTCCGCCGCATCGAATGCACCCGCTGCATCGGTGGCACCCACCGCACCCGGCCCACCTGTCATCGTTGCGCTCGGCGACAGCCTGACCGCGGGCCTCGGCATCCCGCGCGAGGACGCCTACCCGGCGGTGCTGCAGCGCAAATTGCGTGATGCGGGAATCCCGTTCGAGGTCATGAACGCCGGCGTGTCGGGCGACACGTCGGCTGACGGACTGCGCCGTGCGAGCTGGGCTCTCGAAGGAGATGTGCGTTTACTGATTCTTGCGCTCGGGGCCAACGATGGGCTGAGAGGCCTGCCGCCAACGCAGATGAAGGAAAACCTGCAGAGCATTATTCATCGGGCGCGGCAACGCGCGATTCCAGTGCTGCTGGTCGGCATGGAGGCGCCGCCGAACTTCGGGGAACAATACACCGCGGCTTTTCGTCAGGTGTTTCGAGATCTTGCGCGAGAGAACAAGATCACGCTGGTGCCCTTTCTTCTCGAAAGCGTCGCCGGCGTGCCCGATCTAAACCAGGCGGATGGCATCCATCCCACCAGTTCCGGCGCCGCGCGCATCGCCAATCACCTGTGGCCTGCCGTGAAAACGATGATTCAGAAATGATCGAGCTGCGCGGCGTGTCGAAGACGGTCAGGAGCGGCAACCATCAGCTCACGATTCTTCATCCGATCGATCTCGCGGTGCCCTCGGGGCAGCGGTTGGCCATCGTCGGACCGTCGGGCAGCGGCAAGTCGACCCTGCTTGGCCTCGTTGCAGGGCTCGACGGGCCGTCCAGCGGATCCATCCTGGTCGACAACATCGACATCACGAAGCTCGGCGAGGATGAGCTCGCGAAGCTACGCGGCGAGAAGATCGGGTTCGTGTTTCAGTCCTTTCATCTCATCCCGTCGCTGACCGCGCTCGAGAACATTCTCGTGCCGATGGAAATCGCCGGCCGGCGTGATGCCGCCGTTCGTGCCCGCAACCTGCTTGGCGAGGTCGGACTCGAGGATCGCGGGCACCACTACCCGTCGCAATTGTCGGGCGGCGAGCAGCAGCGCGTCGCCATCGCGCGAGCCCTGTCTAACGAGCCTGTGATCGTGCTCGCGGACGAGCCGACGGGCAATCTCGACAGCGCCACAGGACACCACGTCATCGAGCTACTGCAGGCAATCAACCGCGACCGCGGCGTCACGCTCGTCGTCGTGACCCACGATCAGGAGATCGCCGGGATGGCCGATGCGCGCGTGTACCTGCGCGACGGCAAAGTGGCCGAGCGGGTGGGAGCCTGATGCGGTTCGTGTTCATGACGGCACTGCGCGAAACGCGTTCAGCCTGGAAACGGCTGATGTTCTTCTTCGTCTGCATTGCCATCGGCGTCGGCGCCATCGTTGCCCTGCGCTCGGTGATTCAGAGCGTTCGCCAGGTGCTCTCGTCCGAAGCGCGCTCGTTGATGGCCGCCGATATTTTTATCTCCACAGACAGGCCGTGGCAGAGCGGCACGCCGGAACGCATTGCCTCGCGCGTCGACCGCATCCCGAACGGCAGCCGGATCGACGCGATCGAGATGGTGACCATGGCGCGGCCGGCGGATGAGCGACGAGACATCACCAAAGTCGTCGAGCTCCGGGCGGTTCAGGCAGGGTTTCCTTTTTACGGCCGGCTCACCTTGCAGGACGGCAGGCCGTATTCGCACTCGCTGCTCGAAAACAACGGCGCCCTCGCGCGGCCGGAGTTGCTTTCGCAGCTCGGCCTCGGCATGGGTGACTCTATCGCAATAGGCAAAGCGCAGTTCGTGATTCGCGGTCTCATCGCGCTCGAGCCGGGACGCTCGCTGAGCGCGTTCAGCCTCGGCCCGCGGGTGCTGATTGACTACGAGGATCTCGCCGAGACGGGGCTGGTCGCGCTCGGCAGCCGTGTGTCGCGGCAGATGCTGCTTCGCGTTCCCGAGTCCGAAGTCGACATACTCGCGCGCGACCTTCAGGCCGATTTGAGATCCGAATTCGTGCGCGTGCGGAGTTATCGCGATCGGCAGGAGCAGATCGGCGAGGATTTCGAGCGGGCAGAGAATTACCTCAGTCTCGTCGGGCTCGTCATCGTTGTGCTTGGCGGCATCGCCGTGTCGAGCGTCACGCGCGTGTTCGTGCGGCAGAAGATCAAGAGCATCGCCGTCATGAAATGCGTGGGTGGCACGAGCCGGCAGATTCTCAGTGTGTATCTTCTCCAGTCCCTCGCGCTTGGCGTCATCGGCAGCGCGATCGGCGTCGTCCTTGCGTGGATAGCGATTGCAGCTATTCCCGAAGACATGAACCAGATCGGGACGCTGTCCGTGGATTACGGGTTATCGGGGTCCGCGGCGGCGCAGGGGATCGGCGTCGGGGTGCTCGTGTCGCTGCTTTTCGCGATGGTGCCGTTGCTCGAAGTGAGACAGGTCAAACCCTCCCTTCTGCTGCGGCAGGAAACGGGTCCACGCCGGCGAGACTGGTTCCAGATCGCGGCAACGGTGGTTGTCGGAGGCGCGCTCGTCGCACTGGCGTCATGGCAGGCGGCGTCGATCAACGTGGGCCTGAGCGTGTGCACCGGGTTCATCGCCCTCACGCTCGTACTCCAGGGAGTCGGCTGGTTGTTGACGCGGCTGACGAAGCCGCTGGCACGTTCGTCGTGGTTTCCGATGCGTCAGGCGGTGCTGCGCTTCAGCCGCCCCGGCAATCAAACGCGCGTCATTCTGCTGACGGTAGGGCTCGGCACGTTTTTCATCATGGGCGTGCGCGGCCTGCAGGTGAGCCTGCTCGATCAGTTCGCGCTTCAAATCGGCGAGAACACGCCGGACATGTTTCTCGTCGACATCCAGCAGGACCAGGCTGCCGGGATGAAAGCGTTTCTGGCGGAGCGGCTGCCGCCGGAATCGCAGCCGCTTTTCATTCCCGTGCTGCGCGCGCGCGTTACCGGCAAGGGCGTGAATCTTGACGAGGTGGAAGACCTGCAGGGGCGAGGCCGCTTGTCGCGCGAGTACACGATTACGTACCGCGGGCATCTGGAGTCGAACGAAACGCTGGTCAGGGGAACATTTCCCAAGCCCACGGTGGGGTCTGACCCCGGTACGGGTACGGGGGTTAGCCCCCAATCCCCGGACCTTCCCGAAGTGTCGATTGAGGAAAGCGTCGTCGAGCGGTTCGGCATTGGGGTGGGAGACGTCATGCGTTTCGACGTGCTCGGCCGCGCGATCCACGCGCGCGTCAGCGGCATCCGCCGCGTCGAGTGGCGCGAGGGCCGCAGCGGCGGCTTCATGTTCGTGTTCGGCGCCGGGACCTTCGATGGCGCCCCGCACTGGTTCTTTGCGCCGGTCCGCGCGAACCTTGCTGACCCGGCGCAGCGAGGCAAGCTCACGCATGATCTGGTGGTGCGATTTCCGAACGTGTCCGTCATCGACCTGCGTGAGGTTCTCGAGTCGGTTCGTAAGGTCTTTCAGGTCGTGATCGTCGCCATTGACGTGGTCGGCAGCCTGGTGGTGCTGACCGGCGCTCTCATCCTCGTGGGCGCGGTCGCCGTCACGAAGTTTCAGCGCGTCTATGAGGCGGCCATTTTCAAGACCCTCGGTGCGAGCTCGCGCGCCATCGCAGCCATGCTCATGGTCGAATACGGGCTGCTCGGTACGATTGCAGGCGCCGTCGGTTCGTTCGGCGCTCTCGCGCTGGCGTGGGGTGTCAGCCGCTTTGCGCTGGATATTCCGTGGCGGCCGGCGCTGCATGAAAACATCGTCGGTACGGTTGCGACCTCTGTGCTCATCATGATCATCGGGGTGGCGGCGAGCGCAGATGTCCTCAAACGCAAGCCGCTTGCGGCGCTCCGTGCCGAATAGTTAAAATGTCTAGTTGCCTATGGACGTTACGCCCTTCAAAGAGATGCTGCTGCGGAAACGGGGAGATCTCCTCTCCGGCGGCGGACGCGACCCCCTTACCGTTACCCTCGACACGAATACGCGCCAGGGTGATCTGGCCGATCAGGCGACCGGCAACAACGAAGTCCACATTCAGCTGAAGCTCAAGCAGACCGACGCCAAGATTTTGCAGGCCATCGAGGAAGCGCTGGAGCGCATTCACAAGGGCACTTACGGCGTCTGTCGCGACTGCGGCGAGCCGATCGCCGAGGCGAGGCTGAACGCCATCCCGTGGACGCGCGTCTGCATCACCTGTAAGGCAAAGCAAAATTCGTGAGCCCCGCTGAGCTGCTGACCTTCCTCAACGATTTCCATCGCGACTCGCTTGCGTTGTTCAAGGCACGGCTGAACAATGCCCAGTCGGTCGCGGCGTACGACGCCAACAACGGCTATCAGCAGGTGCTCGGGCGGCAGGAAGTACACCTGCAATGGCTGGGCGATGCGATTGCGGCGCTCGGCGGCACGCCGGCCGATTCGGCAGACCAAGTCAGCGGAAAAGCCTCACGTGAAAGCGCAAAGTCAATTATCGATGCCGATGCCCGAGACCAGAAGGGATTCATCGATCGCTGGACGCCGGTCCTCGATACCGTCACGAACGCGCGCCAACGCAAGCTTCTGCAGCTGATTCTTGGAGAGATGGGAGAGCACCTGCGTGTCCTCGAGCAGGCTTCGGAAGGCCGCGCGGACCTCCTTGGCCGTCATTCGGATGGGAAAGTGCTGCGCGGATCGGTCATGGCGGCACGCCCCAAAAATTAGGGGTCAGACCCCATTTTTACGAAATACGTAAATACGGTGCGGGTTGCCATTGCGCTTGGCAGCAATCTTGGCGATCGCCGGGCTCACCTCGAGTATGCGATTGACGCTCTCCGGCTCGACCTCAGCAGTATCAGTGCGTCGTCGTTCAGAGAAACCGCGCCCGTCGGCGTCGGACCTGAGCATGGCGCGTTTCTCAATGCGGCGGTAGTCGGAGAGACGCGGTTGTCCGCGCGCATGCTGCTCGAGCGCTTACTCGAGATTGAGGAAGAGCGGGGAAGGACCCGACCATATCCCTTGGCCCCGCGCACGCTTGATGCCGATCTGATCCTCTTCGCCGAGGAGATCATCGACGAGGACGGCATGACTGTTCCTCACCCGCGATTCAGAGAGCGCGAGTTCGTTCTCGCGCCGCTCGCCGAGATCGCGCCGGAGATGATCGATCCCGTCACGCGGCTCACGATTTCCGAAATTCTCGACAGGAGAATAGGAGACTAGAATTTTATTCGTAACGCAGCGCGACGATGGGATCCAACGCCGCTGCCTTCCGCGCGGGATAGAACCCGAAGAAGATCCCCGTGACGGCAGAGAAGCCGAACGCCATTGCGACGGCTTCCGCGGGAACCGATGTAGGGAACTGCCAGATACGCGTCGCCAGGTCAGCCATGCCGAACCCCATCGCGATGCCGACGCCGCCCCCGAGAAGGCTGATGACGACGGCTTCCACCAGAAACTGAAGCAGCACGTCGCGTCCCTTGGCGCCGATGGCCATACGAATGCCGATCTCGCGGGTGCGCTCGGTCACCGACACCAGCATGATATTCATGATGCCGATGCCACCGACGATGAGCGACACGCCCGCGATGCCTGCGAGCAGGTTCGTCATCGTGTCGACCGTCGCAGTCCTGATGTCGGCGATCTCCTGCTGTGTCCTGATCGTGAAGTCGTCCGGATCCCCGGCGACGAGCTTGTGCTGCGTTCTCATGATGACCGCGATCGCGTCGGCCACATCGTTGACGGCGTCAGCGCTCGCGGCTGAGACCGTAATGTTCTGAATGTTCTGCTGTCCCTGGAGCCGCTTCTGCACGGTCGTGTAGGGCGCGAAGATGGTGTCGTCCTGGTCGTTGCCCATCGCCGCCTGTCCCTTGGTGTCCATCATCCCGATCACCTTGAAGGGCTGATTCCGGATGCGTATCATCTGACCGGTCGGATCGACGTCGGGTCCAAAGAGTTGCTCGCTGACAGTTTTACCGAGCACCGCGACCTTCGAGGCGCTGCTGACGTCCTGTGGGCTGAAAAACATTCCGTACTTCACGGGCCACTGTCTGATGAGGGGGAAATCGACGTCGGTGCCCTCCAGCCGGGTCGACCAGTTCTGGTTGCCCGCGATGACCTGAGCGCGCAGGTTCACACCCGGCGCGATGTATTGCACATCGGGCACTTCCTTCCTGATCGCGTCGACGTCTTCGATTTTCAGGCTCGATGCCGCCCCGACGCCGCCGCGCACGCCGCCCATCGTGAAATTGCCCGCCATCACGGTAACCATGTTGGTGCCGCCGGCCTTGATTTGTTGCTCTATCTGGGCCTGCGCGCCGCTGCCCAGCGCGACGAGCGTGATGACCGCCGACACGCCGATAATCATGCCGAGCATGGTCAACGCCGTACGCATCTTGTTGCGCGCCAGCGCCTTCAAAGCGATCCGCGTGGTCATGACGGGTGACATGGGTGATCCTCGGAACTAAAAACTGAAATCTAGAATCTGGAATCTAAAATCTAGAATCTAAAATCTGGAATCTTCGCTACAGTCTATCGCCTACTACCTACACAACGGCCGGCATCGAGGCCAGTTCCGTGTCCGCGTTGCGCCTGTTTTCGACCGGCTGGTTGCCGACGATGCGGCCGTCACGGAAGGCGACGATCCGCGTGGCGTACTCCGCGATGTCGTGCTCGTGCGTGATCAAGAGAACGGTGATCCCCTGCTCGGTGTTCAACCGCTGAAAGATGCCCATGACCTCGACGCTGGTTCGCGAGTCGAGATTGCCGGTCGGCTCATCCGCAAGAATCAATGACGGCCGATTGATGAGCGCCCGCGCAATCGCGACGCGCTGCTGTTGGCCGCCCGAGAGCTGGTTCGGATGATGATGCGCGCGCTCGCCAAGGCCGACGTCCTTCAGGGCGGTCATCGCGCGTGCATGGCGCTCGGACGCCTTCATCGTTTTGTCTGTGTAGAGCAGCGGCAGCTCCACGTTGTCGATCGCAGACGTCCTCGACAGGAGATTGAACCCCTGAAAGACAAATCCGATCTTGTGATTGCGCACTTCGGCGAGATCGTTGCGGCTCAATTTGGCGACGTCGCGCCCGTCCAGGAAGTATTGCCCGCTCGTCGGGTGATCCAGGCATCCGAGAATGTGCATCAGCGTCGACTTCCCCGACCCGGAGGGACCCGTCGCCGCGACGAATTCGCCGGGCTCGATGTCGAGCGAGACGCCGCGCAGGGCGTGGACTTTCACCTCGCCGACGGTGTAGGTCTTGATCAGATCCCGGACGGAAATGACCGGCATGGCTGGCCTTACCCGCCGCCCCGGTTGTTACGACCGGCGGGGAAGCCCTGACGTCCGCCGCCAAGTCCAGGGAACGCGGTGCCACCTGGCGCCGTCGGCGTCTGGCGCACGGCGCCTATCATCACGTTGGTCACGACCTCGGTGTCTTCCTTCAGCTCGCCATCCAGTGCCTGTATGAGCTCGGTCTGCTGTCCGTCGCTGATGCCGAGGCGCGTCCGGATGCGTTCGAGCTTGCCACCGACATTGAGCCATACCTGGCCGAACGTCTCGGTCTGTACGAGAGGACCAAATAACGCATCGAACGTCGTGGCAGCTGGAGCTGGGGTCTTGGACGGTGTGGGTGCGGTCGCGGGCGTCCGCGCCTGCCCACGAGGGCCCTGGCCTCTTCCGCCGCCATCAGACGCCACGGCCTGTCCTTCCGCCGGAGGCGTGAAGCCGCGCGCCCGCATCCGCTCCACGAATCGTTCACGCTCTTCGGGCGTCATGCTGGCCATACGCTCGGCAAAATTACCGCGGCCTCTCCGTCCGCCACCGGCACCGTCGCCGCTGACCTGTGCGGTTGCCTCTCCGCCCTGGGCGGCAGGCTGCGATTGCGGTGCTTCGCGCGGCGTTGCGGTTTGTGCCGCCTGCCGTCGAGGCCGCTCCACCGGTGCCGGCTGAGCGGCGGCGGTCTGGGGTGCCGCCGGTGAGGCGTTCGGCTGAGCGTTTCGTGTTTCGGGGCCCGCGCCGGCGCCACGATCGCGTCCGCCGCCGAGTCCTCCCGTTGGGGGTGTCTGTCCCAACGCCGCGAAGATTTCGGGAGTCGGGCGGAAACGCAAGGCCGTGTTCGGTACGCGAAGCACATCGGCGCGACGCGCGATCTCAATATTCACGTTCGCGGTCATCCCGGGTTTGAGCTTCAAGCCGGGATTCGGCACGTCGATGACCGTCTGATACGTCACGACGTTCTGGACAGTCGTGGGCTGCAGGCGCACCTGCGTGACATTTCCCGTGAACTCTTCCGTGGGAAACGCGTCAACACGGAAGCGGACGAGTTGTCCCGGCCGGATGCGGCCTACGTCCGACTCGTCGAGGCTGGCCAGCACCTGCATCTTCGTCAGGTCGGCCGCAAGCACGAAAAGCGTCGGCGCAGACATGCTCGCCGCGACGGTCTGTCCGACGTCCACATTGCGCGAGATGACGAGGCCGTCGATCGGCGACTCGATGACGGTATGCGCTAGGTTAACCTCGTTCTGCTTGAGCGACGCCTGCGACTGCGTGACGCCGGCCTGCTGCGATCGCAGCTGCGCCTCCGCCGAGCGCACCGTCACTTCGGCAGCTTCGAGCTCCGTCTGCGCGATCAGCTTCTTCTCCGAGAGCTCCCGTGCCCGCGTCAGCTTTGTTCGCGCGTCATCGAGCGCGACGCGCAGCCGCTCGAGGTCGGCTTCGGCGCGAATCAGGTTGGCTCGCGCCTGTTCGATCTGGGACTGAATCAGGGAGGGATCCAGCCGCGCGAGTACCTGCCCTTTGCGGACGAGCGAATTGAAGTCAGCGTTCAGTTCTTGAATAGTACCTGACACCTGCGTGCCGACTTGTACTGTCGTCACGGCCTGGAGCGCACCCGTCGCCCCTACGGTTTCGGCGATATCGCCGCGCGTGATTCGCGCGGCCGTAATCGTCGGCGCCGCCGGTTTTTGGGTGTAGCGGTAGTAACCGTAGGCGCCTGCAGCGATGACGGCAACCGCGGCGAGAACGAACAGTGTTTTTCGCATCTATATATAAGACGTGGGGCACGCTACGGTTGTTTAGCGCGCCCCTGTGAAACTTCTGTGACGGACGGACCCTTGTGGCTAGTGGGCGGCGGCCTCTTGGTGCGGATGCTTCTTCCAGAGTCCCTTCCAACCCTCCTCGAAGAGCGTGTAGACCGTGGGAACGAAGACCAGTGTGATGAAGGTCGAGGTCAGCAGCCCGCCGATGACGACACGCGCCAAAGGCACCTGCAGCTCGCTGCCTTCGCCGATTCCGAGCGCCATCGGCACGAGTCCGAGCATCGTGGCCAGCGAGGTCATGAGAATCGGCCGCAGGCGCGTGCGCCCGGCCACTTCGACGGCTTCACGTAATTCCATCCCGTCGCGGCGCCGGAGGATATTCGTGTAATCAACCAGCAGGATCGCATTGCTGACGACAATGCCGCCGAGCATGATGACCCCGAGGTATGCCTGCAGGTTGAACGACGTGTTCGTCAGATACAGGGCCAGCACGACGCCGATGGCCGCCGTCGGAACCGAGAACATGATGATGAACGGATCGCGCAGCGACTCGTACTGCGACGCCATGACTGCGTAGACGAGGATGAGCGCCAGGATCAGCACGAGGCGCAGCTCGTTGAACGTTTTTTCCTGCTGCTCGACCTCGGCGCCAAAGCCGATCGAGAAGCCCTGCGGTCGGTTGATTTCCGGAAGGCGCGCCGTGACGGCCCTGACGGCCTGGCTCAGCGGAATCTCCGGCTCGGCGCTGACCATCACCAAACGCTCCTGATTTTTCCGTTCGATCTGACTCGGCCCGAGCTGCGACTGGATGACCATGACGTTTCTGACCGGCAGAGCCACGCCGCTGGCGGTATTGACCATGACGTCGTTGACGTCGGACACCAGTTCGCGATCCTCCTGCTTCAGCCGGACGATGATCGGATACTCGTAACCGCCCTGTCGGAACTGCGCAGCGACCGTTCCGGCCACGTTCGTTCGAATCGTGTTGGCGACCTGCGTCGTGTTCAGTCCGAACAGCGCCGCTTTCGGACGATCGATCTGCACGGCGAGCTCTGGACGGGCTTCGTCGCGTGCGAGCCGGGGATCGGCGATGCCTGGCGTCGTCTGGAGCAGGTCCTGCACTTCCAGCGCGAGCTTGCGGCCCGCCTCGAGGTCTTCGCCGCGGATCTCGATGCCCATGCGGCTCTCGTTGTTCTGTCCGCCGGACATCAGCCGGTTGAGCTGGTTGTTGCCGCCGCTCGCGTTGGCGCGAACGATGACGCCGGGAATGCCCGACAACTGGCGCCGCAGCTCGAAGGAAATCTGATCGCTCGAACGTTGACGCTGATCCTTCGGAACCAGGAACATCTCAATTCTGCCGCGGCTCGTGCCGCCGCCGAACCCGCCACCGCCGCCGCCCGAACCGGCGCTCGCGATGATGGTTTCTGCTTCGGGCACCAGTTGCTGAATCATCTGCTCGAGGCGGCTCATGATCGCGTCGGTGCGTTCGATGCGCGTTCCGGCCGCGAGCTCTGCCGACACCTGAACCACGCCCTCGTCGGTTTGTGGGGCGAGCTCCGTATTCAAGAGCGGGAACATCAGCACAGCCACGACCACCGACACGGCGCCAATTCCCAGCACGATCGGACGATGCACGAGCGCTTTGTGAAGGAATCGCCGATACCCGTCGTCCATGCCCTCGAGGAACTTCTCGCTCGCCGTGAACAAGCGCCCACCGATGCCCGTGCGCTGGTCGACCGGCGGGGGTAGCTTGAGAAGATTCGCGCAAAGGACTGGCACCAGCGTGACGGCCACGAGAAGCGACATCAGCAGCGAGAAGATGACGACGACCGACAGCTGCTTGAACAGGATGCTGGAAATGCCGGTCAGGAAGAGAAGCGGCACGAACACGGCGATGTGCGTCAGGATCGACGCGACGATGGCGCCCCAGACCTCTTCGCTGCCTTCGATCGCCGCGGTCACGCGATCCTTGCCGTGCTCCATGTGCCGGTACGCGTTCTCGAGCACGACGATAGCCGCGTCGACGACCATGCCTATCCCCAGCGCCAGGCCGCCAAAGGTCATGATGTTCAGCGTATAGCCCGCAAAGTAGAGGAGAGCGAACGTGCCGACGACGGAGATCGGGATCGACGTGCAGACGATGAGCGTCGAGCGGAAGCTGCGGAGAAACAAAAAGATGATCAGCGTGACGAGGGCGGCGCCGATCAGCGCGTGTTCCTGCACGGAGTGAATCGACCTGCTGATGTACACCGAGCTGTCGTCGAGGACGTTCAGCTTGATGTTGGGCATCTCCGCGTTGATTCGGACGATTTCGTCCCTGATGCCCTGGGCCACCTGCACTGTGTTTGTGCCGGATTGCTTCTGCACGGAGAGGCGCACGCCGGGCAACCCGTTGATGCGAAGGAGCGATCGCACGTCTTCGGTCGTGTCGACGACTTCGGCCACGTCGCGGACGTAAATCGGCACGCCGCCGCGGGTCATGAGCACGAGATTGCGGATTTCGTCGAGACTCTGGAATTGGGCCTGGCTGCGCAGCAGATAGGTCCGATCTCCCTGGTTTACTTCGCCCAGCGGCGTATTGGTGTTTTCCGAGCGCAGCAGCGTGGAAATACGTTCGACCGGTAAATCCAGGGCCGCAATCTTTTCCTTGGAGAGCTGAACGTGAATCTGACGGCGCAGGCCGCCCATGGCCGTCACCGCGGCGACACCTTCGGCGCGCTCGAGCCGCGGCCCGATCTGATTCTCGGCCATCTCGCGCAGCGTCACGCGATCGTAGTTGCCTTCGATGCCAAGGCTCATGATCGGCATCGCGTTCGAATCCTGCCGGAAGATCTGCATCGGCTCGGCTTCGAGCGGCAGGCGTCCGCGGACGCGGTCGAGCCGCATGCGCATGTCGTCCATCGCTTCGTTGAGATCCGTGCCCCACGCGAACGACAGCGACACGCGGCTGATGCCTTCGGACGATTGCGAGTTCAACTGATCGAGGCCGGCCACGGCGCTGACGGTCTGCTCGATCGGGCGGGTAATGAGCTGCTCGATTTCCTGAGGACCGACGCCGGGATACCGGACGAACACGCTGACGGTGGGGTAGGTCACGTCCGGCAGCAGGTCGACCGGAAGACGGGTCACTGAAATACCGCCCAGGAGGATGATGATCGCGCTGATCATGAACATCGTCACGGGCCGTGCAATGGCGATTCGAGGAATGCTCATCTGAACTCCGTTAACCGTCTACCGTTAGCCGTTTACCTTCTGCTCTCTCTGCTCTCGCCGACCGCCCCGGCTGCTGACCTGCGCGCTCGCGGCGTTACTTTACGGGCTGCTGTTGACCCTGGTTCGCGTTCACGCCTGGCGCCCCGTCGCCGCCGCCGCGCCGGCCGCGACCAGTACCGCCCGCGCGGTTGGCGCCGCCACGCTGACCGGCCATCACAATGCGATCGCCCGGCCGCAGCGCGGCCGCGCCCGTGGTGATGATGCGCTGGCCTTCCTTCACGCCGGTTGTAATCTCCGTAAATTCCTGCTGCTCGATGCCGACTGTAACGGGCGTGAAGACCGGAGTGTCGCCTTCGTCGGCGGGCAACCACAGCCCGATCTTGCCCTCCAGATCGACAACGGCCATCGTTGGCACGACGAGCGCGCCGTCGTGCTTCTCGACCGTGAACCGTGCGCGCGCGTACATGCCGGGCTTCAGCCGGTAGCTCGAGTTCGGAATTTCGATTTCCACCTGTGCCGTGCGAGTCGCTGGATCGAGGATCGGCGCGAGCCTCGCCACGCGTCCGATGAAGTTTTCGCCCGGATACGCATCGACCTCGGTCTCGACCGAGGTGCCTTGATGAATCCGGCGCAGATCTTTCTCTACGACGTTGATGACGAGCCGCACGGTCCGGATATCGACGACCGAAATGAAGGACGTGTTGACGCCGACGCTCGCGCCGGGATCGAGCGTGCGCTTGCCGATGAACCCGTCGACCGGCGCTGCGATGACCGTATTCGACAGGTTGATCTTGAGCTCGTCGAGCCGTGATTTGGTCTGTTCGAGCTGCGCCATCGACAGCTCGAGCTGCGCCTGCGCCGCCTGGTAGCGCGCGTCGGTGTCGTCAAAGGTCTGCCGGGGGAGCAGATCGCGCTCGTACAGGCTCTTCGAGCGCTCCATGTTGTTCTGTGCGAGCTTCAGGTCGGCCTGGCGCTGACGAATCGTCGCCTGCGAAACGGCCAGCGTCGCTTCCGCCTGCTTGATCTGTTCGACGATTTCGCGGTCTTCAATCTTGGCGATCGCCTGGCCGCGGCGGACCGGGTCGCCGAGCTTCACATAGACCGCGTCGAGGCGTCCCTGTGCTCGGGGAACGGCGTCGACGGTCGCCGCACCCACCAGATTGCCGACCACCACGATCGTGTCGATCATGTCCTTGCGGACGACCGGCGCCAATTCGACGGTCATCGGCGGGCGAGGGCCGCGGGAGAAGCCGCCTCCGCCGCCAAAGCCGCCACCGCCCATGCCGCCGCCTCCGCCGCCCTGCTGACGCCGTTCGCGTGCGATGTCCTGAGCATTGGACTGGCCGGCCGCGCTCGCCTGACGATCGCCCATGAAATAGTATGCCGTCGCTGCGCCTGCGACGACCAGCAGCAGCAGAATGATTCCGTATTTGCGCATAAGTGAAATCCGCGTAACCCTCTAGCGCGCGCCTGCCTGCTGCACGCGGTCGAACTCGACGAGCGCCTTCCGATAGTTGAGCAGTGCGCGCAGCTCGGCGTTCTGCGCTTCGCGCAGGTCGCGCTGCATCTGCACAACCTGATAGTTGTTCGACATGCCGACCTCGAACCGGCTCATCTCAGCGTCGAGCCGGCGCTGCGAGAGGTCCCGCGCCGCGCGCGCAGCGGCGTGCGATTCCATGCTGTTGGTCACCTGCAGCGCCGCGTTGGTCACTTCGGTCGCCACGGTGAGCTCGGTGGCGCGAATCTGCGCCTGATTCTGTTGAATGAGCAGCCGTGTCCGCGCGGCCTGCGCTTCGGCCGGGTTACCGCCAAGCGGGTAGTTCACGGTCAATCCAAACTGCCAGTTCGGATAATCGCGATCGAACAGTGTCCGCAAAGCATTGTTGTACCCGCCATCGACCAGGATGCCGTTGCGCGACTGGTCGAGCCCCGAACCGGCAAGGTTCCACTGGACGCCGCCGAGACCCGACGCGCCGTAGGTCACGAGCGCGTCCACGTCGGGCAGCGACTGATCGCGCTGGCTCTTCAAGAGGACATTGTTCGCCTCGAACGCGTTGCGGGCGATGTGCAGGTCGGTGCGCTGCTGAAGGGCGTTCCGAACGGCGCCTTCGACGTCGATCGCCGAGGTCTGGAAGTCGGGACGATCGGTCGGGTCGATGTGTTGCGACCATAGCGGATCGTTCGTGCCGCCTACGATCAACCGTTTGAGCGAGAGCTCTGCCGTGCGCATCGTGGCGGTCGCGGTCGTCAGCATCTGCTGGCGCGTCGCCTCTTCCGCTTCGGCTTGCACGACGTCCATTGGGGCCATCGTGCCGACTTCGACGCGAATCTTGTTATCCGACAGGAGCTTCGACGCGAGTGATAGCGACTGATTGGCGACGTCGACGGCCTGAATCGAGAAGACGTAATCCCAATATGCCGCCCTGACCGCGGCCAGCGTGTTCGTGGTACGCGCCTTCAGGTTAAGCTCGGCGGTGCCGCGGTTGATGACTGCCGTCTGCATCTGCTGGCGCGTCTGATCGATCCTGAACCCGCGCAACAGCGGCTGTGTATAGCTGAAGAGGTACGAGCTGTTGTACTGCGGGTCGAACCGGGCCAGCTGGTCTGTCGGCGAGACGACCTTGTTGTTGTTGAACGTCATTGCGTAATTGCCGCCGCCCCAGCGCATGTTTTGCGCGATACCCGCGTTATAGGTCATCGTCGAGACGTTGGGGCTGCCGGGGTTCAGCAGGTTGGTCGGCGGGCGAACGTTGTCTCGACGCCCGAGGTTCGACGTGGCGTTCGGGTTGTAGTTGGCGCGCAGCGACGCCAGTGTGAAGTCGAAGGTCTGCGGGTTCAGCCGCTCGACCGCTATTTCAAGGTTGTTGTCGACGGCGCGGCGTACCGCGTCCTCGAGCGTCAGCGGCACCGTCGAGGCGCTGGTCGCATCGAGCGGGTTTTGGGCGCGCGAGCTTTCCAGCCCGGACGCATACCGGTCGACCGCTTGCTTAATCAATGCTTCCGTGCGCGCCGTGTCTGACGCTGTTGTCTGGGCAACGGCGAAGCCGGATCCGAACACGACGAACGACGCAGCCGCAATAAACGTTCTTCCCAACACCATCTCGAACTCCATTGAAGTGAATTAGTAAACGAAGTTAATTCTTACGGTCCTGCTCGGCCTGGTGCCGTCTCGCGATGGCATCGAGCCCCTTGCGCTGCTCCGCCGTGAGCAGACTATGGATGCGCACGCCCATCATCGTCCGTTCCTTTGCGATCGAGTAGCGAGCCATCTCCAGCCGCTCGGCGGCTTTCAACAGCTCGCGCTGGTTCGCCGAGGGCTTTTCCATCAGCGCGCGAAAGTCGCTCTGCGCGCGGTCGAGGTCTTCCTTGTCCGCGGTCATCCGGGCGCGGCTGGCCTGAATAATCTGGTCGAGCTCAGCGGACTGTTCCGCCGTCAGTTTGAGCTCCTGCATGTATCTCGGCGTTTTCCACCAGTCTGGGGGACGCCGGGTCGGAGGGTGCGCTCCCGGCGCAATGCCCTGCTGTTGCCGCGAGTTCCGTGCCTCGAGACGCTCGGACAACCCCGCAGGCAGGGCCAGAGCGCAACATACGAGCACCAACGTGAAAATCTTTTGCATGGAAGTGACCTCAACCGACCACTAACTCCAAATACGACGGCGGTATACGAGGTGTTTACAGGTCCGCCAGCTTCCTGACCGTCGTGCCGACAAGATTGTCCGGTGTCGAAGCGCCGGCTGTCAGGCCGACCGTCACGTTTCCAGTCGCAGGCCACCAATCGTTGGCCCTCACTTCGTGCTTGCCGCCCGCGGGCCTGTATCGGATGGCATCGGCCGATTCGAGGCAGTCGGGGTCAGCGATGTGATAGGTGGGCACTTTTTCGGCGCACATGCGCGCCAAATTGCAGGTATTGCTGCTGTTATAGCCACCGATGACGATCATGAGATCAATCGGCTGCTGGTTGAGCAGCCTCACCACGGCGTCCTGCCGATCCTGGGTCGCGCTGCAAATGGTGTCGAAGGCGCGGAACCGCGCCGGCAGGTCCCCGGCGCCGTAGCGGTCGCGCATCGCCTGCCGAAACAAATCCTGCACCTCGAGCGACTCGGACATCAGCATCGTGGTCTGGTTCGCCAGGCCGATGTGTTCAAGGTCGCGATCGGGCTCGAACCTTGGGGACGTCGCGTCGCGAAACTGCTCGAGAAAGGACGAGCGCTCCCCGCCGTGTCGGATGTAATCGCAGACCACGTTGGCCTCGTCGATGTTCAACACCACAAGAAACCGCCCGTTCGCGACGGTCAGGGCCTGGGAGGCGGTCGCCTGCGTTTCTTCGTGCCACACCTTGCCGTGAATGACCGACGTGAACCCGTCTTCGGCGTACCGCTTGACGTTCTTCCAGACGTTCAAAACCGAGCCACAGGTCGTATCCACTATGACGCAGCCGATCTCGGCGAAGCGCTGCATTTCGGCGGTCGTGACGCCGAATGCCGGCAACACGACGACGTCATCGGCGCACAGCGGCGCACGGTCGGCGTGAGGGTCACTGAGAAACTCGACGCCCTTGCTGCGCAGCCGGTCGTTGACGTGCGGGTTATGGATGATTTCGCCGGTCAGGAACACACGGCGATCGGGAAACCGCTCGCGCGTCTGATAGGCGTAGTCGACCGCGCGATCGACGCCGTAACAGAAGCCGAACTCGCGCGCAAGGTGGATCGTGAGGCGGCCGGATTTGTACTGAAAGCCGTCGGCCTTAATCTGCTGAACGAGGTCGCTGTGGTAGTTCTGATTCAGCTCGGCCGCGACCGCCGCCTTCAGATCGAGGCCTTTCCTGAACACGAGGGAAGACGTCATTGGTCAGCCGCGCGCCGCTTGCGGATCATTCACGAACGTAACTGACTTCGCGTATTTCGAGCGGCGTGGTCATCACGTCAATCGCGCTGAGATCGGGGCGCATCTCGCGCGAGCGCGAGTCGACCAGTGCCTCGTCGATCTCAATGAAAAATTGATCGTCGGCGGCAGCCTGGAGGGCGAGCGTGCGATTCGACTGCTGCGTCGCGCGATCCACGGCGCGCAGATGGCTGCTCCGGTCCATGGCGAACCCGAGGAACAATCCGGCGGCGAGGCCCGCGGCCGCAGCGCCCGCGACCCAGCGGCGTGCCGGGCCCAGCATGCGCTGCACCGTCGTCGCGTGCGACGGCACGCGCTGGTGCGGGAACGCAACGACCTCGGCCGGATGATCGTGGCGCTCGATGCGCCGCATGATGCGATCGCGCTGATCGTGCAGCCGGTCGGCGGTGAATGCGGCGTCCGCCTCGCGCAATGCCGCGTCCTGCATCAGCTGCAGCGATCGGACGAGCTCGTCGAAACGAGCCTTGCACGGCTTGCATACCGCCAAGTGGCGGTTCTCGCCGTCAAGGACGCAGGTCTCCATCAGTTCGTCGTCGGTCAAATGTCCGTTCGCGTCCCCGAAGTTCACGATCCGGTGGTCAAATTGCATGGCGCTGTCCTTCCATGGCCGAGCGCAGCTTCCGGACTGCACGGAACAGGTGCACTCGCACGGTCGATTCGTTCAGACCGGTCATCTCGGCGACATCTCGCGTCGAGTGATCGGAGTAGTGACACAACATGAATACCAACCGCTGCCGGTCGGGAAGTTTTTGCACGGCGGCGATCAATTGCTCGCGCCACTCGCGCGCCATCAGTTGCGCCTCGGGCGATCGATCGCTCGGTCGCGTCGCGCGCTCGATGGCGTCCTGATCGCGACGGCCGGCGTCGGCAACCGGCAGCATCCAACGCGATCGACGCATGCGCGACTTCTGCCGGTCGAGACAGCCGTTGATCAAAATTCGCGTCAGCCAGATCTCAAACGAAAGGTGCCGCTGAAACGACTGGATGTGCGTGTATGCCTTGACGAACGCATCCTGTACCGCCTCGTCTGCCTCGGCCACGTCGCGCAGGTAGTGCCACGCGATGCGCGAAGCGCGGCGTTGCTGCCGCGCCACGATTTGCCCGAACACGTCGCGGGCCGTCTGGTCGTGCCCGGACGCGATCAAATCCTGCACCTGGCCGGCCAGGGTCGACTCGATGTCTGGCGGACGTGGTGTTCCCTGCACGGCGAGAGTGTTCTCGCTGCCGGCTCCCTCGACGGGAGCATGAAGGGCAGAACCGCCAGTTGGCATGTGATCGCGCCTACTCATAGATACGACGATGCTGGCCTTTCATTTACAGACGGTTACAGGGATTAGGCCGGGGACCGGACCCATTAGATGATAGCATCACACCTCGTGGGATTTGAACCCGTCATTGGGCTCGAAATACACGCCCGCCTTCTCACGGACACGAAGATTTTTTGCGGTTGCAGCACGCGGTTCGGGCATGCCCCGAACACGAACGTCTGCCCGGTATGCCTAGGCCTTCCCGGGGCTCTGCCGGTCCTGAACCGGAGGGCCGTGGATTTCGCGTCGAAGGCCGCCCTGGCGTTGAAATGCACGGTCCACGAGCAGTCAATTTTTGCCCGAAAGAACTACTTCTACCCCGATCTGCCCAAGGGGTATCAAATCTCACAATACGAACTGCCGCTGGCGACGGCCGGCATGCTCGAGTTTGGCGCCGGCGGCGGCGCCAGGGTTGTTCGCATCACGCGCGTGCACATGGAGGAAGATGCCGGCAAGTCGCTCCACGAGGGATTCCCGGAGTCCGACCAGAAGACCCTCCTGGACTTCAATCGCAGCGGCACGCCGCTGATCGAGATCGTCACTGAGCCGGATCTGCGCTCGGCGGGGGACGCCGCCGAAGCGTTCAGGAAGCTTCGCGAGATCCTGATCGCGCTTGGGGTCAATGACGGCAACATGGAAGAGGGCAGTTTGCGGTGCGATGCCAACGTTTCGGTGCGACCGACAGGGACGACGACGCTTGGGACGAAGACCGAGGTGAAGAACATCAACTCGTTCCGTTATCTCGAGAAAGCCCTCGAGTACGAAATCGCCCGGCAGGTGGCGGTACTCGAGGGCGGCGGTGCGATCGTGCAGGAGACGCGGCTGTGGGATGCGGCCGCGCGCGAGACGTTCTCCATGCGCAGCAAGGAAGACGCGCACGACTACCGGTATTTCCCGGAACCCGACCTGCCGCCTCTGCGAATCGCGCGCGATCGGATTCAGCAGATTCAGGAGTCCATCGTCGAATTGCCCGAAGCGAGGCGGCGGCGCGTGATGGCGACATACGCGCTGTCCGAAGCCGAGGTGACCGCACTCGAGAACACCGAGCTGACGCCGCTGTTCGAAGAGACGGCGCGGGCGTCGGGGCAGCCGCGCGCGGCGTTCAACTGGGTGTCGGGGGAAGTCGCGCGCAAGCTGAACGAGCTTGGCGAGCGGTTCGATCGACAACGGGTCAGCGCTGCCGCGCTGGCAGGTTTGATTGCCCTCGTTGAGAAAGCGACCATCAGCGCGTCGATCGGCAAGAGCGTCCTCGAGAAGATGTACGAAACCGGCCTGTACGGCCGACGACATCGTTGCAGCCGATGGGCTCGCGCAGATCGGCGACGAGGGCGCGATTGTGTCGAGCGTGCGCGCGGTGATCGCGGCCAACCAGGACGCGGTGGCCCAGATCCGCAACGGCAAGACGGGCACGTTCGGTTTCCTTGTGGGTCAGGTGATGAAGGCGATGGGTGGCAAAGCCAATCCCACGCTGGTGAACCAGCTGCTGCGCAGAGAGTTGGACATGTGATCGAGAGACATCGCGTCTCAAAGCTCTACAGCCGCGGCAACAGATTTATCGTTGACAGCAGCGCGTCTGATTCGTAGACTGAATTTACCCCCACATGACGCAGTCGAAGGCGAGGCCCGGGTCCACCTTTACCGATTTCTATCGGGAAGAGTTCCTTAAACATCGGCGCTGTCTGGAGCAGCAGCGCGAGTATTACTCAGACAGCGCGATTACATCGGTCGAAGCCGCCCTCACCCGCATCATTTCCCAACTCGAACGACTCTCAGCCACAGAAAACGCCGATCAGGTCGTCAGCGGCCTGCTGCGGAAGTTCAACGTGGTGACGGGTCTTTCGGGCTGGACCGATCCGAAGAACATTCACTGAGATTTCGGTTCTGTCGCATTTTCGCCGGCATTTTCTAGATATTGCACGCGGCGCCATCGAGGCCGCGTCCCCGCATCAACTCATCGAGCAGGCCGTGCAGGATCCGGCAATTGCGTCTCGCCTGCGTGGCAGGGACCTGCGCGTGATCGCGGTCGGCAAGGCTGCGCCGTTCATGGCCGACGCGTTCGCAGCGGTTGCCGGCGAGCGCATTCGCGACGGCATCGTCATCGGCACGCACCTGCCGATGGCGCTGCCGACGCACCTGGAATGGATCCCATCGAGTCATCCGCTGCCGGATGCTCGCAGCGTTGCAGCGGGCCGGCGCGCGATCGAGGTCGCGCAGCGCACCGCTTCAGACGACACGCTGGTTGTACTGCTCTCGGGCGGTGCATCGGCGTTGATGGCGGTTCCCGCCGGCACGCTGACGCTCGAGGACAAGCGCACTGCTGTCAACGCGCTGCTGAAGGGCGGCGCGGACATCACGGCGCTCAATACGATTCGTAAGCATCTGTCAGCGGTCAAAGGCGGGAGGCTGGCCGCGGAGGCGTCAGGCGCTACTGTGTGTCTCGCAATTTCCGACGTGGTTGGAGACGATCTCAGCGTCATCGGGTCGGGGCCGACTGTGCCTGATCCGTCAACGTATCGCGATGCCTGGGACTACATAGAGCGGCTCGGCGTTGAACCGTTGCTGACGGAGGCAACTCGCAATTACCTCCGGGCGGGACTCGAGGGAACGATGGCGGAAACGCCGAAGGCTGGCGATCCGCGGTTTGCGCAGTCGGTGACGCGAGTGATCGGGGGCCGCTTCAACGCGATGAGCGGAGCGGCTCAGACCGCGCGCGCTCTGGGGTACGACGTCATCGTTAGCCAGGAGCCGATCGTCGGCGACGCGAGGACGATGGGTCCGGTTGTGCTGGCGCGGGCGCGGGCTCTCGCCGCGGGCAGACCGAAGCCGGTAGCCGTTGTCTTCAGCGGCGAGACGACGGTCAAGGTCGTCGGCACCGGAAAGGGCGGCCGCAATCAGGAGATCGCCTTGTCCGTGGCCAGGCTGATGTCGGCCGAGTCAGGCGACATCGCACTTGGCAGCGTTGGCACTGACGGCATCGACGGCCCGACGGATGCGGCGGGTGCGTATTCGGATTCAACAACTATCACGCGAGCGGAGCACCAGGGGCTCGACGCCGACGCGTTCCTCGCCGACAACAACGCGTACGCGTTCTTCCAAAAAATCGACGACCTGATCATCACGGGTCCTTCCACCACCAACGTCGGCGACCTCCAAATCGTCCTTTTTCGCTGACAGGTTCCAGTTATAGTCAGCTTAATGTTATCGAGAGAACAGATCTTGAAATTGATGCGTGAGAAGGTCACGCATCCTGCCACCCCACGCGAGCTTACGAAAGCGCTCAAGATTCCACAGGAGGAGCGCGCCACATTCCGCCGCCTCTTGAAATCGCTCGTCACGACGGGCGAGCTCATACAGACCAAGGGCGGGCGTGTCGGGTTGCCCGACAAGATGGATCTCGTGGTCGGCCGCCTGCAGATGCACGCGGCCGGCTTCGGCTTCGTGATTCCCGACAAGGCCGGCGGCGACGCGCCCGACGTCTATGTCTCGGCCGCCAACATCAAAGAGGCGATGCACGGCGATCGCGTGCTCGTGCGCATCGAGCGCCGGACAGTCGAGAATCGGCTCGAGGGGCGGATCATTCGCATCCTCGAGCGCGGCAATTCCACGATCGTCGGCCGCTTCGATCTCGCGGAATCCGGTCTCGGCTTCGTTCAGCCGTTCGATCGCCGCATTATCACGGACGTCCACGTGCCGTCCGGCCAGTCGGGATCGGCGGAGCCGGGAGAGATGGTGGTGGTCGAAATCACGACGTGGCCGACGGCCGCCCGTGGTCCAGTCGGCAAGATTGTCGAGGTGCTCGGCGACATCAACGAGCAGGGCGTCGACACCGAGATCATCATCCGCAAGTACGGGATCCCGGATGTGCACGGCGAGGCCGCGGTAGAAGAAGCGCTCGCGTTCGGGCCTGTGAGCGCGAACGATCTCGACGGCCGCACCGATTTCCGTCAGACGGTGACGGTGACGATCGACGGCGAGCACGCGCGCGACTTCGACGACGCTATCAGCATCGAGCGGTTTGCGAACGGGCACTACTGGCTCGGCGTCCACATCGCCGACGTCGCGCATTACGTGACCGAAGGCAGCGCGCTCGATCAGGAAGGATACGAGCGGGCGACGTCGGTGTACTTTCCCGAGCGCGCCGTGCACATGTTCCCGTCCGAGCTGGCGACGGGCATCTGCAGCCTCAATCCCCGCGTGGACAGGCTGGTGCAGACGTGCCTGATGGAGGTCGACGCGAACGGGTCGGTCGTGCGGTATGAATTCCACGATGGCGTCATCAACACCGCGGCGCGCATGACCTATACGGACGTAAGCGCCATCCTCACGACGAAGCCGCCAGAGCTGATGCACGCGTATCGAGACCTGGTGCCGAAGTTCGAGATGATGGAGCAGCTGTTTTACGTGCTGAACGGTCGCCGCAAGCGTCGCGGTTCGATCGACTTCGATCTCCCCGAGGCCGAGGTGATCATCGACGATGCCGGAAAAGTGGAGAGAATTGTCGAGGCGCAGCGCAACATCGCGCACAAGCTGATCGAAGAGTTCATGCTGCTCGCCAACGAGACCGTGGCGACTTACGTCGAGGGCCGCGGTATGCCCTGCGTCTACCGCATCCACGAGCAGCCCGACGTGCTGAAGGTGGAAGAGTTCGAGGAGTTCATTTCCGGGTTCGGATACTCGCTGGCGGCGCCGCCGGGCGCCGTGAGGCCGCGGAATTTTCAGCGCCTGCTTGAAAAGCTGCGCGGCAAACCGGAAGAACGGCCGATAGCGTTTCTCATGCTGCGGACGATGCAGAAAGCGCGTTACGCCGAGCGCAACCTGGGCCACTTCGGTCTGGCCGCCGATTCCTACACGCACTTCACGTCTCCCATTCGCCGCTATCCCGATCTGATCGTCCATCGCATGCTGCGCGAGCTGCGTCAGAAGGGGATCGATATGGATCGCGTGGAAGACCTCGAGTCCGATCTGCCGGAGATGGCGAGGCACTGCTCCGACATGGAGCGGCGCGCCGACGATGCCGAGCGGGAGCTCGTGCAGTGGAAGAAAGTGCGGTTCATGGCCGACAAGGTCGGCGACGAGTTTGAGGGCTACGTCACGGGCGTGGCCGCGTTCGGGTTGTTCGTCCAGCTGACCGAACATTACGTCGAAGGACTCGTGCACGTGTCGAGCATGGCCGACGACTACTATCGGTTTCTCGAGAAAACGCACTCACTGCGCGGAGAGAACACACAGAAGGTGTATCAGCTTGGCGATCGCGTTGAAGTCCAGGTCGTGCGCGTCGATATGGATCGGCGTCAGATTGATCTTGGGCTGGTGGAAATTCTCGAAACGGTGCGGACCGATGAGCGTCGCCGTGGGCCGAGCCACAGCAAGGCGCGCCCCAAGCACGAACAACGACGTTCCACGAAGCAGCGCGCGCCGCGGCCTGGCCGCCGCGAGCGGCAAAAAGGGAAGCGGGGGCGCCGTTAGGTTTTCTTGATGTCCGTGTCTTCGCCCTCTTTCATCCCATCTTTGAAGCTGCGGATCGACTTGCCGATGCCGGTCGCGAGCTGCGGCAGGCGGTTGGCGCCGAAGATCAACACGACGATGAAGAGAATGATGAAAAGTTCAGGCAAACCAATCCGACCCATGTCTAACTCCTTGTTGCCATTTCCCGGGATAAGGCGACGTCAGGCATTGTACCAGTAAATCCGGGCCGGATGAGCATGCCAATCGCGCGCACAGCGAGCGACCACTCGCGCGTTTTGAGCAGGCGCCGCCGCAGTCCGCGATAGGGCTGGACGCCCCCCACCAGGTCGACGAAGGTGTCTCGAATGCCCGCGCTTTCGTCGAGAGCCTGCACCAGCAGCGCGGAGAACGCCGGGGTGAAGAATACGTTGCTCAGATTTGCCGCGCGCGCGAGCTCCGGCTGAACGAGGCTGAGTATCTTGTCTGCGTACCGTGCCGCCGCGTGTGGCCCTGGCGTCGCGAGCAGGGCCTCCGCTGCCCACCGCCCTGACAGGAGGGCGAAGTAGATACCTTCGCGTGTCAGCGGATCCACCAGGCCCGCGGCATCGCCGAGCAGCATCCATCCCGCGCCGCCCAAGGTCACCTTTCGCGCGGCTTCATAGCCGATGCTGGGAATAGGCCAGGAGTACGGCGTCATCCTTGTGCCCTGAGGGAGCCGCTGCTCCTGGATCCACGCCGCAGACTGCGCGCGCAGCTGGGCTGATGAGGGGTGGTGCGCCGCCGCGGCGCAGACGCCGACCGCAAGATGATCGCGTCGCGGGAACGACCACAGGTACCCGGGAGGCTCGTGCATCGTCTGGATCGCTATCGTCGACGCCGTCGCACCATGGACGAAAAAGCCGGCGGCAACCGATAGCTGCGCGCGGCCGAACGGGCGCGCGAGCTTCTTACGCACGATGCTGTTGGCTCCGTCAGCGCCGAGAAGGTGCTCGGCTTCGTACTCAGCGCGATCGGTGCGAATGACCACGCGCGTACCGCGCGGCACGACGTCAATCGCTCTTTCCGCGACGAGGCATGCCCCGGCCGCCACCGCCGCATCGGTGAGCGCGCGGTCGAATATCGCGCGGCTGAGCACGAGGAGGGAGCTGTCCGCGGTCGCGCCGCGATTTGTCAATGCGACTCGCGCGCTGCGGTTCGGCCCTTCTACCGTCACGGCGTTCACCACTACTGCCCGAAGGGCGTGGATGTCGATAACGTCTGCAACCAGGCCAAGCGCCCGGCCGGTGAGCCCGCCGCCGCAGGGCTTTTCGCGCGGATGGCTCGGATCGAACAGCGTGACGGACGCGCCCGCGCGCGCCAGCTGTACCGCCGCCATCGCTCCTGCTGGACCAGCGCCGATAATCGCGATTCTCATAAGTCGACTGTCGACTGTCGACTGTTATAGATTAGCCCTACATGTCTCATCCGTTGCTAATGGCGCTTTTTGCTGATGTCGCGTCGGCCGCCGCCGCCGCGCGTGATGCGCATGCCCTGGGCGTCGATCGCGAAGACGTCTCGGTGGTCGCCCGGGATCATCAGGACGAAGAGCGAATCGGCAGCGAGATCGACGCAAGCCCCGGATCGGAGATCGAGGATTCCTCGGCCGCGTCGCGGCTGGGAGAGCTCAGCGGGTACATCCTCGCGGCCATCGCCATGGGGCTGCCGGGAACCGGCGCCGTCGTCGCGGCAGGGCCGCTGGCAGCCGAGCTGGGCGAGGTTGCAGGTCACGTGGCGGGACAGGTCGCGGGCGACCTGAAATCGACGTTGATCAAGACCGGAATGTCCGAAACGGACGCAGAAGCATGGCGCGCGCAGATCGAAGGCGGCCGCGCCATCCTCATCGGCATGCACGCGCGCAACGGACGTGCCGCCGAGATCGAGGGGCTTCTGGAGAGGCGCAGCCTCGGCCGGGTTGTGCGTACCGAGTGGGAAGACTGAGAGATTTAAAAACGAATAACGGCTAACAATAACGAAAAGACTTCAAAAAAAGGACCTAAGGATGGCAGTCGAGGTGGAAGCCGGGCGATTTACCGTTGGCGTGTTCCAGGACATCGCGTGGGCCGAGAAGGGCATAGACGCGCTCCGCAAACAGGGGCTCGCAATCGAGTCGCTATCGATCATCGGAAAAGCGTCGCCCGAGATGGCTGCGTTCATCGAGCGGCAGCTCGGTTCGTCCCAGTCGCTCGAGGTACACGACCTGGGGCCGGCGATGGCCCGGGGCCCTCTCGTGGCGGCGCTGCAGGGCAGCGACCAGGGGCTCACAAAGGCGGGCATTGCCGGCACGATGCGCCGTGTGGGGTTCCAGCCCCACGACGGCCGCATCTTTCATGTGCTCACAGGCCGTGGTGGCGTGCTGGTGGCGATTCACAGTGAGCCGAGAGCGGCCGATGCGCTAGCGGTGCTGCACTCATACGGTGGCGGCAATGCGGCAATTGGAGCCTGGACAGGACGGGTCTAGGTTCAGGGTTCGCGGGGACCCGGTATGGGGCACACCGTTATCGCATCGTCCGTGCAGGGCTGGGCATTACCGCACAATTGGTCGTTCAGCCTTGACATCGACATCGCCCCGAACGGCCTCGGAATCGCGGAGGTTCCGAAACCGGGTTCGATGGTGCTCCTGGGCACGGGCATGCTCGGTCTGGCCTCAGTCATACTGAACCCTCGTTCGCGACTCAATACTCAAGAGGCGACCGGCTGGCAAGGCGGGTGCGTCGCCTCTTGTTTTTGCAGATCGTCAGGAATCGCGTGCCGGTTGGACGGTGGATCTACGCAACCCTTGTGGCTTCGGTTTTGCATCTTGCACGACGCAGGACCAGGGCGCAAAATAGGTAAGGGCGTACAATAGATCGTAGGCTTCTCCTGCGGCCCGCATTTCCAACACATGAGTGACCTTCGCGCAGACGCGCCGCCTCAAGTACGCTTTCTCTTCGAGGACAACACCCCGAAGCGATCTGCAAGTGCGTTCGCCGTATCGTTCGGGATCCACTGCGCGCTCTTCGCCCTCGCGGTCTGGGTGGCCATGAACCCGTCCGTCGCACCGATGGCCACTCGCGCGCTCGACAAGCTCAACGACCAAATTGTCTGGCTCGACATGCCCGGCCCCGGTGGCGGTGGTGGCGGCGGAGGCAACGAATCGCCTGAGCCCGTGAAGAAGGTGGAGCTGAAGGGTCAGGAAAAGATCACCGTTCCGGTGGAGAAACCACCGGCGATCGAAAAGCCCAAAGACAAACCGCCCGAAGATCCTCTCCAGAATCTGACGATCCCGGCGCAGACGCTTGCATCTGCGGATCTCGCACAGGCCGGTGCCATGGAAGGCATCCCGACGTCAGACTCGCTTGGTCTCGGACGCGGAGGTGGCGCAGGCACAGGGCAGGGAACAGGCATCGGTTCGGGTCGCGGTTCCGGTCTTGGCGATGGATGGGGTGGCGGGACGGGAGGCGGAGCGTACCGTCCTGGCAACGGCGTCGAGACCCCGCGTCTGCTCCGGGAAGTGAAACCGCAGTACACCGCGCAGGCGATGCGCGCAAAAATCCAGGGTGAAGTGCTGCTGGAATGCATCGTTCAGCCTGACGGCTCCGTCGGCAATATCCGCGTCGTCCGGTCGCTCGATGGTTCGTTCGGGCTCGATCAGGAAGCGATCAAGGCAGCGCGCCAGTGGCGCTTCCAGCCCGGCACCAAGCAGGGACAACCTGTACCAGTGCTCGTGACGATCGCAATCGCGTTTACGCTTCGCTGAGAGTGAACTCTTCGCTGAACGTGAAAAGTAGATAGTAGAAAGTGAAAGGCCCGAGAGGATCGCTCCTCCCGGGCCTTTTCATTTCTACTTACTTTCTACTTTCCACTTACAGCGAAGTTAGTACATTCCCCCCATGCCGCCGCCGCCGTGTCCGCCCGGCATCGCCGCTTCCTTCTTCTCTTCCGGAAGCTCGCATACGAGCGCTTCCGTGGTGAGGAGAAGCGATGCGATGGACGACGCGTTCTGAAGCGCCGAGCGCACGACCTTGGTCGGGTCGATGACACCTGCCGCGATCAGGTCTTCCATCTTGTCGTCCTGCGCGTTGTAGCCGGTCGAGCCGGTGGCATCCTTTACCTTGGCAAGGATGATCGAACCCTCCATGCCGGCGTTGGTCGCGATCCACCGGAGCGGCTCTTCAATTGCGCGACGGATGATGTTGACGCCGATCTGCTGATCTCCCTCGAGCTTCAGGTCTTCAAGGCCTTTGCCCGCGCGAATCAGCGCCACGCCGCCGCCCGGCACGATGCCTTCTTCGACGGCCGCCTTGGTGGCGTGCATTGCGTCTTCGACACGCGCCTTCTTTTCCTTCATCTCGGTTTCGGTGGCCGCCCCGACCTTGATGACCGCGACGCCGCCGACGAGCTTCGCGAGCCGCTCCTGCAGCTTCTCGCGGTCGTAGTCCGAGGTCGTTTCCTCGACCTGTGTCCGAATCTGCTTGACGCGTCCCTCGATGTCCTTCGAACCGCCGGCGCCTTCGACGATCGTCGTGTTGTCCTTGTCGATCGTGACCTTCTTCGCCTTGCCGAGATCCTCGACCTTGATGTTCTCGAGCTTGATGCCGAGGTCTTCGGTGATGGCGCGTCCGCCGCTCAGCGTCGCGATGTCTTCGAGCATTGCCTTACGGCGATCGCCGAAGCCCGGGGCCTTGACCGCGGCAGCCTGCAGCGTGCCGCGGAGCTTGTTGACGACGAGCGTCGCAAGCGCCTCGCCTTCGACGTCTTCCGCGATGATCAGGAGCGGACGGCCCATGCGGGCGACCTGCTCCAGGACCGGCAGGAGATCTTTCATCGAACTGATTTTCTTTTCGTGGATCAGGATGACCGGATTCTCGAGCACCACTTCCATGCGCTCGGGATCGGTGACGAAGTAGGGCGAGAGATAGCCGCGGTCGAACTGCATGCCTTCGACGACGTCGAGCGAGGTCTCCAGCGTCTTGGCTTCTTCGACGGTGATGACGCCGTCCTTGCCCACCTTCTCCATTGCGTCGGCGATGAACTTGCCGATTTCGGGGTCGCTGTTGGCTGAGATGGTGCCGACCTGCGCGATCATCTTGCCGGTTACCGGCTTCGACTGGCTCTTGAGGCCTTCGATCACCTTCTCAACGGCACGGTCGATCCCGCGCTTGATGTCCATCGGGTTGGCGCCCGACACGACGTTCTTCACACCTTCGCGATAGATCGCCTGCGCCAGAACGGTCGCCGTGGTGGTGCCGTCTCCGGCGATATCCGAGGTCTTGCTCGCCACTTCGCGCACCATTTGCGCGCCCATGTTCGCCAGGGGATCCTTGAGGTCGATTTCCTTGGCGACGGTCACGCCGTCCTTGGTGATCGTGGGCGAGCCGAACTTCTTGTCGAGAACGACGTTGCGTCCCTTGGGTCCGAGGGTCACTTTGACGGCGTCGGCAAGCTGGTTGACGCCACGAAGAATCGCCTGTCGAGACTCTTCGCCGTAGATAATCTGTTTTGCCATCGTGTGCTCCGTTTTCTAGTTAATTCTCGAGGCTGACCTGAAGGTCAGCTCTACTTCCGAGATCAGCGCTTTCGGTCAGCGTTACTTCTTCTTGCCGCCGCCCGAATCGATCACCGCCAGGACTTCGTCCTCGCGCATGATCAGATACTCCTCGCCGTCGAGCTTGATTTCCTGGCCCGAATACTTCCCGAAGAGGATGAGATCGCCGGCCTTGACGTCGAGCGCGATGCGCCCGCCGTCGTCCTTGACCTTGCCGTTGCCGACGGCAACAACTTTGCCCTGCTGCGGTTTCTCTTTTGCGGAATCCGGGATGATGATTCCGCCGACTTTCTGTTCCCCTTCCTCGATGCGTTGCACGAGGATGCGGTCGTGTAGCGGTCTAGCATTCATAGGTCGCTCCAGCTGTGTAAGTGAGTAACGTGTTTTCTTCGAAGCGGACATACCCAGGCAGCTTGCTCCCACCAGTCGCTCGCCAGCGCGTCGGCGGGTCTTAGCACTCTCCCTACAAGAGTGCTAATTTAGCCAATCGCTCTTAGCGCTGTCAAGGGGCGAGTGCCAAAAACTGTGCTAAGGCCGTCTTTTGATACGGTGCTCGGCCATCTTGCGGCTTAGGGTGTTCCGGTGGATGCCCAGCTCGTCGGCGGCCTTGGATAAGCTGCCGTCCGAGCCGGCGAGGACCTTGGAGATGAACCGCCGTTCGAACTCTCGCGTCGCCTCGGGAAAGCGGACCCCCCGCTGAACCATTTCCTCTATGAGCCGATCGAGCTTTTCGTTCATGTGTCCAGCGCCGGTCTATTCCAGCTCGAGGCCGCTGAGCAGACGGAACGCCTGGACGTATTTCTCGCGGGTTTTCTGAATCACGTCCTCCGGAAGGGTCGGCACCGGCGGCTGCTTGTTCCAGCGAATCGATTCCAGGTAGTCGCGCACGAACTGCTTGTCGAAGCTCGGTTGAGGACCGCCGGGCGCGTACGCGTCGCGCGGCCAGAACCGCGAGGAATCCGGCGTCAGCACTTCGTCGATCAGGATAATCTCGCCCTTGTCAGGTCCGTCGAGCACCCGGCCGAATTCGAACTTCGTGTCCGCGACGATGATGCTGCGCTGCTCTGCGTGGGTTGCCCCGCGAGAGTAGAGGTCGAGCGTCAGCTTACGCAGTGCTTCAAACGTCTCGCGTCCGACGAGAGCGGAGGCATCCTCTTCCGTCAGAGGTAAGTCGTGACCTGTCGCGGCCTTCGTCGTCGGCGTGAAAATCGGCTCGGGCAGCCTTTCAGATTCGCGCAATCCCGACGGCAGTTTGATGCCGCACACCGATTCAGACTGCTGATATTCCTTCCATCCCGACCCTGAGAGATATCCGCGCGCAACGCATTCGATCGAAAAGGGCTCGGTCTTGCGGACCAGCATGGAGCGCCCCTGAAGAATGTCGGCGTGCCGGTGTGCGGCCGCCGGATAGTCCCTGACGTGCGTCGATCGCACATGGTTGGCGACGATGTCGCTCGTTTCGCCGAACCAGAATGCCGACAACTGGGTGAGCACCTTTCCCTTGTCCGGGATGCCCGATCCCAGAACGTAATCGAACGCCGAAATGCGATCCGTGGCGACGATGAGAAGCTCGCTCGGGTCGTCAGGGAAGGAGTAGATGTCGCGAACCTTGCCCTGTGAGTGCCGCGTCAGGCCGTCAAGGGTTGTGTCAAGAATGAGAGTAGACGATGCCAATGCGAGAACCTCGAATCGAAACCGAAAAGCGCCGATCTTATCGGGGAGTGGAGTCACTGGCAAGTCCAGCTTCGCGGTGGCGGTGACCACAACTAATGCGTTCTTGGCATTCCTACGAACCCCCCTTATAGTAGACGCGCTGTTTTGGCCGAAATTCCATGAAGAAATCGCTTCGCACCGGCTTCATCGTCGTCCTGTCGATTGGATTGCTGGCGCTTTTCCTTCGCGGCGCCCATCTGGATGTCGTGTGGACGGAAATCAAACTTGCGGATCCGTGGATGATCACGCTGTCGGCGGCCGTGACGGTCATGACGATGGTCCTTCGCGCGCTTCGGTGGCAGTACTTGCTCGAGCCGATTGGCCACGCGAGGTTTTCGTCAGCGTTTCGAACGACGACCATCGGATTTGCCGCGAGCGCGGTGCTGCCCGCGCGTGCCGGCGAGCTGATTCGTCCGTACTTGCTGGCGCGGCAGGAGGGGTTGAGCGCGACCGCGACCTTCGCCACAATCATCATCGAGCGGCTGCTCGATGCGGTCACGTGCGTGGTATTGCTCGCCTCATTCGTGTTGTTGTTCGATCCGGGCATGGACCGGGCGGACAGCCGGTTGTACGGCCTGGTCGAAGTCGGAGGCGTGACGGTCGGGGCGTTGGCACTGCTCGTGCTGTTCGCGATGTTCGTGGCCGCGCGCGATCCCGCGGCGGCGGGCCGCTGGGCCTACAAACTCGAGCACCTGCTGCCAGGCAAACTCACACACCGGCTTGCGGGCGTGCTGTTGAAGTTCTCCGAAGGCCTTGCGGTCGTGCGCACGCCGAGACGCCTGGCGCTCGCTCTGTCGTTGTCGTTCCCACTCTGGCTCGCGATCTGCCTCGGCATTTGGGCCGTGACACGGGCCTTCGGCATCGTTATGCCATTCACCGGCTCGTTTCTTATCATCGCGCTGTTAGTTGTCGGCGTCTCTGTGCCGACGCCTGGCGGCGTTGGCGGTTTCGAAGCCGCGGTGCAGATTGGACTCACCTCGTTTTATGCCGTGCCCAATGACCGCGCCGTGGGCGCGGCGATCGTCCTGCACGCGGTCTCGCTGCTGCCGACGCTCGTGCTCGGTTTTCTGTTCGTCATCCAGGACGGCCTTGGATTCGGCGGAATCCGCAATCTCGCCCACGCCGCGGCAGAGGGGGAACCTTGAACAGAAGACCAGAAGACCAGGAGATCTTTCCCAAGGAACAGAGAATCTTCTGGTCTCCTGAGCTTCTGTTTCCCGGTACTGATAGATGAAATGTCCCTACTGTGCGCATCTGGGTGACAAGGTCGTCGACTCGCGCGAAAGCCGCGAAGGGGAGGTCATCCGGCGCCGCCGTGAGTGCCTGGGCTGCGGCAAGCGCTTCACCAGCTACGAGCGGATCGACGAGATCCCTTACATGGTGGTGAAGAAAGACGGCAGCCGCGAACGTTTCGAACGGCAGAAGCTGGTCGCGGGCCTGCTGAAAGCCTGTGAGAAGCGTCCCGTCAGCGTTGCGTCGCTCGAGGCCGTCGCCGATCGTGTGGAGAGCACGCTGCAGGAGCGCTCCGAAAAGGAAATCAGCACGAACGAGATCGGCGCCTTCGTGATGCAGGAGCTCAAGAAGCTCGACAAAGTGGCCTACGTCCGATTCGCGTCGGTGTACCGGCATTTCCGCGACATCGGGGAGTTCATGACAGAGCTCAAGGATCTGCTAAACGCGAAAGAATGATGGCTCCGCCGCGCCGCCCGTTGCGCGACAACCCGCGGCTCATCCTGGCAGGCATGATCGTCCTGCTCGGCGCCCTCGTCGGCATCGTCGCGCTCGCCAACCGCTCGGCTGGCCTCTCTCCCGACTTCCTCACTGAATTTGTGCTTTACGGGCTGTGGGCCGCGGACCTGACGATTCTGCTCGGCCTGACGTTCGTGCTTGCGCGCAACGTCATCAAGCTGATTGTCGAGCGGCGGCGCGCGCTCCCGTTCGCGCGATTCCGCGGAAAACTCGTGGCGGTGCTGCTTGGGATGACGCTGGTACCGGCAGTGCTCGTGCTGCTGGTTGGGAGCGAGCTGATACGCAACAGCGTCGATCGCTGGTTCAACGCGCCGGTCGAAGACGTGTTGACGGCCGCCGATTTGATTGCGAGCGACTATTACCGCGATCGGCAAACGCGGCTCGCTGCTGAGGCAGAACGGGTGGCGGGCGGGCTGGCCGGCGCTGCGTTCAATGGCGCGGACGTGGCGGCGGTCCGCGATCGCATCCTGCCCGAAGTCACACAGGGACGGGTGAAGATGGTCGAGGTGTATCGCATCATGCCGGGCTCGCAGCCCGCGAAGGTGATGCCGTATGCCGACGTCGCCGCGCCTGACATGCCGCACGGACACGCGCGCGCGGTCGCCGAGCGCATGGCGGCACACGCGGCGGCGGGCCAGATGGAACCCCCAACCCCCGAACACCTGCCGGGCGCCGGCGAACTCATTCGGGCGGTAGCCGTGGTGCGTCG
This sequence comes from Vicinamibacterales bacterium, assembly GCA_963784045.1. Taxonomy (GTDB): domain Bacteria; phylum Acidobacteriota; class Vicinamibacteria; order Vicinamibacterales; family JAMQPK01; genus JAMQPK01. The sequence continues at coordinate 94,887 of CAWAPZ010000016.1, read as the reverse complement.
GGCTGCGACGCCGGCCCCGATTGCCATCGTCATCGCCACTGATGCACTCACCGGCGAGATGGCGTCGAGCGCCCGTCGCATTCAGGACGCCTACGAGGACTACACGCAGCTTCGCGTTCTGCGGCGGCCGCTCTTCGGCGTGTATCTCTCGTTCTTTCTGATGATGACGCTGATGATTCTGGTGGGCGCCACGTGGATGGGCTTGTATCTCGCGAAGCGCATCACAGAGCCTGTCCAGCGCCTCGCGACTGCCGCGAGAGAAATCGAGGCTGGACATCTGGACTATCGGGTCGATCGCGAAACGGTGAGCGACGACGAGTTTGGATCGCTGGTCGAGGCGTTCAACAGCATGGCGACCGAAGTGGGGAAGAGCCGACGGCGCCTCGAGCGCTCGACGGTCGACCTGGAGCGCAAACACCTCGAGGTGGAAGGACGCCGCCGGTACATCGAGACGATCCTCGAGCGGATCGCCACCGGCGTCGTGTCGATCGACGCCGCGGGAAAAATCAGTACGCTCAACAGCGCGGCCATGCGCCTGCTCGGACTTGCGCCGACGGCGGTTGGGCAGCCCGCCGCGGAGGTGTTTGGCCGCGACGATCTTCAGCCCTTCGGGGCACTGCTCCGCTCCGTGTCGGCGGGCAGAACGGAGCCGTCAGCGCAGGAAATCCCGCTGACGCGCGACGATCGGGAGCTCCAGCTGGCCGCCGTCGCGACCGCGCTTCGCGGCACCGAAGGCTCCGACGGCCTAGTACTGGTCGTGGACGATGTGTCGCCGCTGATTCGCGCGCAGAAGGTGGCTGCGTGGCGCGAAGTCGCGCGCCGCCTCGCGCACGAAATCAAGAACCCGCTGACGCCGATTCAACTGTGCGCCGAGCGCATTCGGCGCCATTTCAACAGCAGCCCTGAGCCAACGCTGGCGCTGGTCGAGGAGTGCACGTCGACGATCGTCGGGGAGGTCGACTCGCTGAAGGCGCTGGTGGATGAGTTCTCGCAGTTCGCGCGTATGCCGGCGCCGCGCGCGATGCTGACGGATTTGCATGCGCTGTTGAACGAAGCGCTGGCGCTGTATCAGGGATTGCTGGGCGACGTCCGTTTCGAGCGGCGTTTTGCCGAGAAGCTTCCGAAGGTGAGGGTCGACGGCGAGCAGATACGCCGCGTCGTCATCAACCTCGTGGACAATGCCATCGAGGCGATGAATCGCTCGGGCCTGATCACCCTCGAAACGCAGCACGATCCAGGTGCGTCGCTGGCCCGGTTGATCGTCACCGACGATGGACCAGGTATCCCTCCAGCGGAGCGCGAGAAGCTATTCATGCCGTATTATTCGACCAAACGCCGCGGCAGCGGCCTCGGCCTCGCCATCGTCCGCCGCATCGTCGCCGAGCACGGCGGCACCATCGAGGTTGGCGACAATGAACCGCGCGGGACGAAGTTCACCATCGAACTTCCATGCTGACGAGGTCGTCTCAACGCAAAGACGCCAAGACGCGAGGAATTCTTTTCGAAACATTCACTTTGCGGCATTGCGACTTTGCGTTGGGATACCAATGGCCGTGAACAGAGCCTCAATTCTCATCGTCGATGACGAGCCGGGCGTGCGATCGGCGCTGAGCGGTGTGCTGCGCGATGAGGGCTACATCGTGGACGCCGTCGAGAGCGGCGAGCAGTGCCTCGGTCGCGTGATCCGCGAGGTGTTCGACGTCATCGTGCTCGACGTGTGGCTGCCCGGGCTGGACGGTCTCGCGACGCTCGGCCGGCTGCGACAGATGAAGGTCGATTCCCAGGTCGTGATGATCTCCGGGCATGGCAACATCGAGTCGGCCGTCAAGGCGATTAAGGCCGGCGCATTCGATTTCGTCGAGAAGCCCCTGTCGCTCGACAAGACGGTGCTCGTCATCCGGAACGCGCTTCGTCAGCGCCACCTCGAAGCAGAAAACCGGGCCTTACGGGCCCGCGTCGATCGCGATGGCAGGATGGTCGGCGAAAGCCTCCTCATGCGCCAGCTGCGCGAGCAGGTCGCAATGGCCGCACCGACCAACGGGCGCGTGTTGATCTTCGGCGAGAACGGCACGGGCAAGGAGCTGGTCGCGCGCACCGTCCACGCCTTGAGCCGCCGCCGCAATCAGCCATTCGTCGAAGTCAATTGCGCGGCCATCCCCGAAGAGCTGATTGAAAGCGAGCTGTTCGGACACGTGAAGGGCGCGTTCACCGGCGCAGTCGCGGATCGGAAAGGGCGCTTCGAGGCGGCGCACACCGGAACGATTTTTCTCGACGAGATCGGCGACATGAGCATGAAGACGCAGGCGAAGGTGCTGCGTGTGCTGCAGGAACAGGTCACCGAACCCGTCGGCAGCACGTCGCGCGTGCAGGTGGACGTGCGGGTGCTGGCAGCCACGAACAAGGATCTGCTGTCGGAGATCCGTGCCGGGCGTTTTCGAGAGGACCTGTACTTCCGTCTGAATGTCATACCTATTTTCGTACCGCCTCTGCGCGAGCGCGCTGAAGACATCTCGCTGCTCGTGGATCACTTTATCGCGGACTTCGCGCTGGAATACGGCAAGCGTGCGAAGACCGTGACGCCGGCCGCGCTGGCCCGCCTGAAGATGTACCGCTGGCCGGGCAACGTGCGCGAGCTGCGGAACGTCATCGAACGGGTGGTCATCATGGCGCCGGACGATGAGATCTCGGATCGCGACCTCGCCTTTCTGGCGGCTGATTCGCTCGTCGAAAAGCCGATCGACGACCCCACGGCACCTGCGATGCCGCTGTACACCGCACGGGATCAGTTCGAGCGCGATTACATCCTGCGCGAGCTTGCCCATCAACAGGGCAATATTTCCAGGACCGCGGAAGTCCTCGGCGTTGAGCGAAGCAATCTGTACAGGAAGATGAGGGCATTCGGCATCGTCCCGAGAAGAACTGACGCAGACGTGGAGGACGCTGCAACGAATACCGAATAACGAAAGACGAAAGACGAAAAAACGAACAAAGCAGCATGGCGCTGCGACTTACGCACTATGCGGTTTTCGATCTTCGTGTTTCGCTTCGAGACGCTTCTCCAGTACCTTGTCCAAGTCTTCGGCGCGCAATTTCAGTCTACGCGCAGGATCTGCGGGAAGCGCGTCCCTTGGAACGAGCCCCACTATCTCGCTCCCCAGCACGCGCACGCCGTCCTGCCCTGCCTCGCGCGTCACGGCATCGAATACCGTGGTCATCGGCGTTTCCCTGTAATTCGTCAGGTTCATCGACACCTGGACGATGCCGTTCTCGAGCTGCATGCCCAGCGCTTTGACGTGGGGAAGCCCGCCACTGCTCGCGCGGATTGCTGATGCGACGCGCCTTGCGACGCCAAGGCGATTCGACGCGAGGTTAACGTTGTAGGCGATCAGAATGGGACGCGCGCCGATCGCGGTCGCGCCGGCTGTGGGGTGGGGCGCGGCGGGTCCGAAGTCGGCGCGCCATGCTGTCTGTTTCATGCGAAGCGCAACACCGTTCGCGCCGCCTCGCCGGATTTCGGAGAGGCTTCGACGCTCGTCACTCGCTGCCGCATCCTCGTACAGGAATACGGGGACGCCAAACCGCTCGGCAACCAGTGCGGCAGTACTTGTTGCCAGTTCCACGCACGCCTGCATCGTGGCGCCGGTGAGCGGGATGAACGGCACCACATCCACCGCGCCCATGCGGGGATGGACGCCGTCGTGCGACCGAAGATCGATCGCGTCGATGGCAGCGCTGAACAGACGAAGCACGGCGTCTTGCAGAGGCGCCGGCTCGCCGACGAAGGTGTAGACCGTCCGGTTGTGCGATGGATCGGATGATTGATCGAGCACGTGCACGCCGGGAACAGCGACGGCGGCGCCAAGTGCGGCGATGACATGCGCCCGACGTCCTTCGCTCACGTTCGGTACGCACTCAATCACGGGCATTACGCTCTTGTATCACAGCTGATTCTGCCGCATAATTTTGCCTGCGAGCATGTCTGATCCGCTCCGCACGAATCCGACCAATCAGAGCCCTGCGTCCATCGACGGCGACGCCGAACACGACGCCAAAATTGAAAGCCTGCTGATAGCGGGACTCGATCAATATTTTGCGGCGCACTATGCACAGGCGATCGACATCTGGACGCGCGCACTGTTTCTCGATCGGAATCACGCGCGGGCACGTGCCTACATCGATCGTGCCCGCAGCGCGATGGCCGAGCGGCAACGGGAGTCGGAGGAACTGCTTCACAACGGCGTCGCCGCGTTCGAGCGCGGAGAGATCGAAGCGGCCCGTCAGATGTTGAACGCCGCCGTGCAGCGCGGTGGCGCCCACGACGTGGCGCTCGCGTTTCTCACGCGCATCGATCGCATTCACGCCGCCACGTCGATGGAGCCGGCGTCTACGGCGCCGCCGTCGAGGTTGCCGTTCCGGCCGCGCGCCGCGGCGTCGGACCGTCCTGGCTCGCGGTGGGCGAGGGTCGCGATCGTGACGCTCCTGCTCGCCGCGGGGACTGTTGTGGCGATCACCTCCTGGGATGGCATCCGCGAGTTGATCCCGGTGTTGACCCCTGGTGCGGCCGACGGATTAGTGCCGGTGCGGGTCATTGAGGAGCCCCTCGTGGTACCGCGCAGCGCGGAGACGGCGCTCGATCGCGCTCGCGCGCTGTTTGCCTCAGGCCGTCCGTACGACGCGCTGCGGGCCATCGATCTCGTGCGCCCTACCGACCCGCTGCGTGTCGACGCCGACAGGTTGAAAGCGGCCATTCAGCGCGAGCTTCTCGCATTCCAAACCTTACCCGCCGGCGGCGCGATCAAACAATGAAATGTCCCAAGTGTGGATATCTGGGGTTTGAGAGCGGCGATCGCTGCCGGAATTGCGGTTACGAGTTTTCGTTGTCCGCCGTCACATCCGATCCGATGGACCTGCCTCTGGAACTCGGGCCCGACGAGTCGAGGCCGCCGCTCGACCTCGATCGGGTGATCGGCGCGCGCGACGATCACCAGATCGAGGATCTGCCCCTGTTTTCGTCTCAACCTGCCGAGGTCGACGATCGGGCCGCTCTTCCGCGCCGCGCCGCACTCTCCGGCGGAGAAAGTATTCGCGATGATGCGCCGCTGATTACGGTGCCGTTGAAACCGCGGGCGCCGCTCGGCGTCAGGCGGGCGACGCCCGAAGTGCCGCGCGCCCGCACGCCACCGACCAGGACGCCTCCACACGAAGAGATGTTTTTCGAGAGCGTCCGGTCCACGCCAGTGCCGTCGTCTGGTAACACTCCCGTCGAAGCGCTCGCTGCGCCGCTGAGGCGTATCGTTGCGGCACTCGTCGATTTGACTCTCGTCTGCGCGCTCGATGCGTTGGTGTTGTATTTCACCCTCCGGCTTCTTGGCCTTGGCACGGCGCAACTGATGGAGCTTCCGTTGCTTCCGCTCGTCGCCTTTCTCCTGCTGTTGAACGGAGGCTATTTCATCGCCTTCACGGCTGTAGGAGGGCAATCGATCGGCAAGATGGCCGTTGGCATCAAGGTCATCTCGCAAGAAGAGAGCACCGTACCCATCGGCCGGGCTACGATTCGGACGCTCGCCTACATAGTCTCCGCGCTGCCGCTCGGCGCCGGCTTTGTGCCCGGCGTGCTGGGGCCTGATCGTCTCGCGCTTCACGACCGTCTCGCCCACACGCGCGTGGTGCGCCCTTCGTCCACGTAACCTCTGCTGATGCGTCGTCTCGCGGTTTTTGTTTGCAGCTTCGGGTATATCGGCTTTTTTCCCGTCGCACCAGGGACTATCGGCTCGGCAGCGGGCGTGCTGGTGTATCTGGCGGCTCGTCATTCCGCCCTTCCGTATCTCGAGCTCGGGATCATCGTCGCGCTTGCCCTCGCTGGAACCGCGTTGACGCGGCCGTGTGAGGAGGACCTCCGCTGCGTCGATCCCGGTCCGATCGTCATAGACGAAGTCATGGGCATGCTGATGACGTTGTTCATGATCCCCGTCGGCTCGGGCGGCATCGTGCTCGGCTTCCTGCTGTTTCGCGCGCTCGACGTGATCAAGCCCTTTCCGGCAAGACAGCTCGAACGGTTGCACGGCGGCTTTGGTGTCATGGCTGACGACGCGATGGCGGCGATCTACGCGAATCTTCTGCTGCGCGGCGCGTACTATTTCGCGCCGGGATGGCTATCATGACGCGGCAGGGGGGCAGAGCGCCGCGGTCCGCATGAGAGCAGAAGTCATTGCAGTCGGGAGCGAGATGCTGACGCCGACTCACGTCGATACGAATTCGCTGTTCATCACCGAGCGTCTCAACGAGATCGGGATCGACCTGCAAGGGAAAGCTGTTGCCGGCGACGACCGCGGCGTCCTGAAGGCCATCGTTTCGGATGCGCTTGGCCGGAGCGACTTGCTTATTCTGACGGGTGGGCTCGGCCCGACCGACGACGACCTCACACGTGACGTTGTCGCGGATCTTCTCGGACGGCCGCTCGAGTACCACTCGCAGATCTTCGAAGCGATCGAAAAGCGATTCGCGGACCGCGGGCTCGTGACGCCCGCGATTAACCGCCGCCAGGCAATGGTGCCGGCGGGCGCGGCCGTGCTGCCGAACAAGAATGGAACCGCTCCAGGCCTCTGGATCGAACACCGAAACAAGACTGATCGTCCTGCTGCCTGGGCCGCCGCGCGAGCTGAGGCCGATGTTCGAAGCGGTTATCCAGGAGCGCCTGCTCGGCCGCTGCGGGGTATCCCGGTTGTTCCGCCGCGTATTGCGAATTACCGGACAGAGCGAGTCGTACGTCGAAGAGAAGATGCAGCCGCTTTATGCGCGGTGGCTCGCCGCCTCGACGAGGATTACGACGACGATCCTCGCATCGCTCGGCCAGATCGAGCTGCATCTGACGGCGTTCGCGCCAACTGTCGAGGAGGGACATCGCGCGCTTGACGAAGCCGTGGCTGCGGTCAGGGGAACGCTCGGCCGCGATCTCTTCAGCACGAAGGGCGAGACGATGCAGCAGGTGGTGGGGGAGTTGCTGCGCGGCCGCGGGTTCAGGATCGCGGCAGCCGAGTCGTGCACAGGGGGCCTCGTGATGGCGAGGCTGACCGAAGTGCCAGGCAGCTCGGACTACGTCGATCGCGGAGTGGTGGTTTACAGCAATGAGTCGAAGACCGATCTGCTCGGCGTGCCGTCTTCACTCATCGCCGCGCACGGCGCAGTCAGCGAGCCCGTGGCTGAAGCCATGGCCAGCGCGATGGTCCAAACGGCCCGCAGTGATCTTGCCGTCGGCGTCACCGGCGTAGCCGGTCCTGGTGGTGGCACACCGGAAAAGCCGGTGGGCATGGTTGCGATAGCGGCGGCGTGGGCGCGCAACGGCGGTATCGAGACGCGCGTGCGCACGTTTAATTTCGTGGGTGGCCGCGAGATGGTCAGGTTCCAGGCATCGCAAGCCGCGCTCGACATGGTCAGGCGGTGGATGACTGAGTAGGACCGCGCAGGGCGTGTGGGATTGTGGGGAAACGGTTATTTATCGCGGTCGATATCGACGACACGACGCGGGAGCAGGTCGGGCGGATCGCGAGCCGCGTACGCGAACAAATCGCATCAGCCGCCAAAGCCTCGTGGGTGCGTCCGGACCGGATGCACCTGACGCTGCAGTTCTTCACCGGCGCCGGTGACACCCTCGAGCAACGCGCGCGCGCGGCGCTGGCGCACATGCATCGAGAGGCGGCGTTCGACCTCACATTAGAGGGGCTCGGAATTTTTCCGCCGCGCGGCTCTCCGCGCGTGCTGTGGCTTGGCGTCGGCGATGGCGTGCCCGAACTCAGGCGTATTCAGAACGCCCTCGAGCGGGCGCTGGGCGCGTCCGCGAGACACGAAGCATCGTTCACGCCCCACCTGACGCTCGCCCGTTTCAGAGACCGGGTTCCGCGCGCGATACTGGGACAAATCGCTGATATTCGGGCGTACGCCGGACCCTCGCTGATCGATCGTGTAACCTTGTACGAAAGCCGCCTTTCGCCGGCAGGGCCGACATATCTCCCGCTGGCGCAAGCGCCCTTGATAACGTGACTGTTCACACGTACTTCGCCCTCATCGTCGGGTATCTGTTCGGATCTGTCCCGTTTGCGTACCTGCTGGCTCGACGCCATCGCGGTATCGATCTACGCCTCGCGGGCAGCGGCAACGTCGGCGCGGCGAATCTCTTGCGCAACACGACGAAGAAGATCGGGGTGAGCGCGATGGCGCTCGACGTCGGCAAGGGGATCGCGAGCGTTCTGGTCGCCCGTCAGATCGATCCCGGAGCGACAGGCCCCGCCGTGGCGGGCATTGCCGCGGTGCTCGGACACATCTATCCCGTGTGGCTAGGGTTTCGTGGCGGAAAAGGGGTCGCCACCACCTGCGGCGTGTTTTCCATTCTCGCGCCTCAGGCCACGGCCATTGCGACCCTCGTCTTTCTAGCGCTGGTGTGGTGGACGCGCTACATCTCCCTCGGATCGGTCGCGGGATCGGTGATTCTCGCGCCGCTCGCCTATCTGTATGGCGCGCCCGACGTCACCGTGATTGCGGCGGTGATTGTGGCCGCGATCATCGTTCATCGGCATCGATCGAATTTGCGGCGCGTGTTTGCGGGCATCGAACGGAGGCTCGGGCAAAGCGCATGAAGAACGTGGCAGTGCTCGGATCGGGCAGCTGGGGGACGGCGCTTGCGTTTCACCTCGCCAGCGCGGGGCATGATGTTCGCTTGTGGGGGAGAAACGCGGATCTCATCGAAGAGATGAAAGCGCGGCGCGCCAACGCGGTGTACCTGCCCGATATCGTTCTGCCGCGCGGCGTCGTGCCGACCGCATCGCTCGAAGAGGCGCTCCAGCGCGCGGATATTGTGCTCGCCGCCCTCCCCTCGCACGGCACGCGGAACGTGATCCGGGCCGCTGCGCCGTTCATTCCGCGCCAGGCGCTCATCGTCAGCGCGACAAAAGGTATCGAGCAGGATACGCTGCTGCGCGTGTCGGAAGTCATCGCTCAGGAGGTCCGGGGCGCGCGCCCGGTCGCTGTCCTCTCGGGCCCGAGCTTCGCGATCGAGGTCGCGCGGGGGCTGCCTACAGCGGTCTCGGTGGCCTGCGCCGATCCTGTTCTGGCCGAGGACGTGCAGCGGGAATTTCGCGCGGCGTATTTTCGTCTCTACGGCAGTACCGACGTCGTCGGCGTCGAGATCGGCGGCGCTCTCAAAAATATCATTGCCATCGCCGCAGGCGTGGTTGAGGGGCTCGGCCTCGGACAAAATGCCCTCGCGGCGTTGATCACGCGCGGCCTCGCCGAGATCACTCGGCTGGCGTGCGCCGTGGGCGGCCGCCGCGAGACACTTGCCGGGTTGAGCGGGCTCGGCGACCTCGTGCTCACATGCACCGGTTCGCTCAGCCGCAATCGGCACGTCGGCGTCGAGCTGGCGCACGGCCGGCCGATTTCCGAAGTCGTTGCCGGCATGAAGATGGTGGCAGAAGGGGTGAAGACGACCACGGCTGCGCTGGCGCTCGGCCGGAAACATGGCGTCGAGCTTCCAATTGCAACGCAGATGGCTGAAGTGCTCGCCGGCAATCGCAGCGCCGCAGCCGCCGTTGAGGAACTGATGCTTCGCCCGCAGAAAACCGAAGTCACATAATGGGTTTTTTCGATCGCATTCGCGAAGGGCTCTCAAAAACCAAGCAGCAGATCGTTCAACGGTTCGAGGAGATTGCGTCGCAGGCTGAGACGCCCGCTCGCAAGGGCCGCCCGATCGACGTCGACACCATCGACGCGCTCGAAGAGCTACTTATCATGGCCGACGTCGGGGTTGCGGCCACTGGACGGATTATCGCGGCGGTCAAAACGAAAACCGCAGCGGGCGGAAGCCTGCGCGACGCGGTGAAAGACGAGATCCGCGCCATCTTCGCATCTGTGCCGCCGCTACCTGACGCCGTGTCAAACGGCCACCTCCCTCACGTGGTGCTCATCGTCGGTGTCAATGGTACCGGCAAGACGACGACCGTCGGCAAGCTGGCGCAGCTGCTGAAGTCGTCGGGCAAGCAGCCGCTCGTCGTCGCAGCCGATACGTTCCGCGCGGCGGCCGTGGAGCAGCTCGAGATATGGGCCCGGCGGGCCGGTGTCGATTTGATCCGTGCGCGCGAAGGCGCCGACCCAGCCGCCGTCGTGTTCGACGGCATTGCGTCGGGGAAAGCGAGGGGTCGCGATCCTATTCTTGTCGACACGGCGGGCCGCCTTCACACGAAGGTGAACTTGATGAACGAGCTGGACAAGATCCGCCGCATCGCCGCGCGCGAGGTCGTCGGCGCGCCTCACGAAGTGCTACTCGTGCTCGATGCGACGGTCGGCCAAAACGGATTGAGCCAGGCGCGTGAGTTCATGAACGTGGCCGGCGTCAACGGCGTTGTGTTGACCAAGCTCGACGGTACAGCGAAAGGCGGCATCGCCATCGCGATCGCGTGCGAGTTGAGTCTGCCGATTCGTTACGTCGGCGTCGGCGAGTCGATCGACGATCTCATTCCGTTTGACGTAAACGAGTACGTGGACGCGCTGTTTGAAACTAAATGGTAAAGGGGGCTCCAGGCCTTTGGCTTAGGATCAAGCTAAGCCGATCCCACAGCCCAAGTCATGCAGTCCGATCTCGAATACATGAACCGCGCGCTCGACCTTGCGGAGCGGGGCAGAGGGACGACGAGCCCTAACCCGATGGTCGGGGCGGTTGTGGTGCGCGAAGATGGCGCGGTTGTGGGGCAGGGGTATCACGAGCGCGCGGGTGAAGCTCACGCCGAGGTGCGCGCGCTCGATGACGCGGGGACTTTGGCTCGAGGCGCCTCGCTTTACTGCACACTGGAGCCATGCTCGCATGTCGGCCGGACAGGCCCATGCGTGGATCGCATCATGGCCGCCGGTGTAACAAGGGTAGTGGCGGCGATCGCCGACCCGGATTCTCGTGTGAGCGGCCGCGGGTTCGAAATCCTGCGTCAAAAAGGTGTTGATGTGTCGGTTGGTGTCGGTCGTGAGCGCGCCCTCCGCTTGAACCGCCCCTACCTGACGTTCAAGACGAAGCAGCGCCCGTTCGTCATCATGAAAGCGGCGACGAGCCTCGACAACCGGGTGGCGGCACGGCCGGGCGAGCGCACGCCCATCACCTCAAGGGATTCGCTTCGGCATGCGCATGCGGTGCGCGCCGAAGTCGACGCGATTGCCGTCGGGTCGGGAACGATGATTGCCGACGACCCGCTGCTGACGGTCCGCGAGGTGCACCGCCGGCGACCTTTGGCGCGCATTCTCTTCGACCGGCGCCTGCGGGTCGATCCGTCGGCGCGGGTGTTCTCGACGCTAGGCGCAGGACCGGTGATAATCGTCACCACGCCCCAGAGCATCGAAAGAAACTCCCGCCGTGCCCGCGATTTGGAACTCGTGGGTGCAGAGCTGGAACCGATAAGAAGTGGGGGGCTGGTTGACGCGTTCGGCCGCCTTGGCGAACGCCAGTTGCTCTCGCTCGTCCTTGAAGGGGGAGTGGCATTGCAGGCTGCGGCATGGGATGCCGGACTCGTCGATGCGGTGCACCTCTATATCGCCCCGGTGACCCTCGGTGACGCCGCGTTGCCATGGCTCGATTCCGACGCTGTCTCTATCGCGTCTCTCGTCGATCGCGACGTGATGCCGCTCGGCCCCGATGTCTTCATGGAAGGTTATGTTCACGGGATTGATTGAATCAGTGGGCGAGATTGCCGAGGTCGCGGCGATCGACGCGGGCTTTCGGTTGCGCGTCACGAGCGACATCGCCGCGGGACTGCATCTCGGCGAGAGCGTCTCCGTGAACGGCGCTTGCCTGACGGTCGTAGAGCAGATGGCGGGATCGTTCTCAACCGACATCGGACCTGAAACGGCGAAGGTCACGAGTCTTGGCGGACTGAAATCCGGATCGCCCGTGAACCTCGAGCGCGCGATGGCTGCGAACGGCCGGTTTGGCGGCCACATGGTGCTCGGGCATGTCGACGGTACCGGGACCGTGCAGTCTGTGCGCGCGGAAGCCGATTTCTGGTGGGTCAGCGTCGGTTATCCTGCCGCGCTCGCGCCATATCTGATTCATCGCGGATCGATTGCGGTCGATGGCGTCAGTCTCACCATCGCCAGGCTCGAGAAGACGACCTTCGATGTGCAGATTGTTCCCTTCACCTGGTCACATACAAACTTACACAGCGTGCGGGCGGGCAATCGCGTCAACCTGGAATGCGACATGGTCGGCAAATACGTGCTCCGCGCATTGGAGCTGATGGGGACGAAAGTATGACTCCTCCACTGAAGATTGCCAGGGCACGCAGGAAATCCGGGCCGTTCGCCCGCATCGAGGACGCGATCGAGGCGTTCCGTGCCGGCGAAATTATCATCGTGTGCGACGACGAGGATCGCGAGAACGAAGGCGACCTGACGCTCGCGGCCGAGAAGGTGACGCCGAAAGCGATCAACTTCATGGCGAAGTACGGGCGGGGCCTCATCTGCATGCCGATGACGGGCAAACGCCTCGACGAGCTCGAGATCCCGTTGATGGTCAATCAGAACACCGCACGGTTGGGTACGGCGTTCTGCGTGACGATCGAAGCCAAACACTCGACGAGCACCGGGATTTCAGCGGGCGATCGCGCGAATACGGTCCTTGCCGCGATCGACGCGAGAACGAAGCCTTCGGACCTAGCACGGCCGGGGCACATGTTTCCACTGCGGGCGGAATCCGGGGGTGTGCTCGTTCGCGCCGGGCAGACGGAGGCGGCAGTCGATCTGGCGCGGATTGGCGGGATGTATCCCGCCGGCGTCATCTGCGAAATCATGAATGACGATGGTTCCATGGCCCGCGTGCCCGAGCTGACGAAATTCGCCAGGCGGCACAAGCTGCTGATGATCACGATCGCCGATCTGATCAAGTACCGCATGCACAACGAGTCGATGGTGAAGGAGGTCGCGAAAGCCCGGCTTCCCACCGACTTTGGCGAGTTCGACGTGCACGCGTTCGAAAACCAGCTCGACAAGCAGACACACATTGCGCTCGTTCTGGGTGATATGGGCGACGGCTCCGACATCGTGGTGCGCGTGCACTCCCAATGCCTGACCGGCGACGTCCTGCACTCGCTCAGGTGTGATTGCGGCGGCCAGCTCGATGGCGCGATGCGGCGCATCGCGCAGGAGGGGCGCGGCGTGCTCCTCTATCTGAACCAGGAGGGACGGGGCATCGGGCTAGCCAACAAGATCCGCGCGTATGAGCTGCAGGATCAGGGACTTGATACGGTGGAAGCGAACGAGAAGCTCGGGTTCAAGGCCGACCAGCGGGATTACGGCATCGGTGTCCAGATTCTTCGCGAGCTTGGCGTGCGCAGCATGCGCCTGCTGAGTAATAATCCGCGCAAGCTGGTTGGCATCGAAGGATACGGGCTGAGCATCTCTGAGTGGGTGCCGCTGGAGATCCCGGCTTCGGACTCGACGCGTCGCTACCTCAAGACGAAGAAGGACAAGCTCGGGCACAAGTTGTCTTCGGTGTAAGTGGAAAGTGGACAGTAAAAAGTGGAAAGTAAAAAGCAGGAGCCGTCATGATGAAACGCGTCTTCGGTCTCATTCTTCTCGTTGCCGGGTTCGCGGTCGTGTCGGCGCAGGAAACGCCTCAGGATCAACGCGTGCTCGCGCCGAAACTGATCAAGCTCAGTGAATACGTTTCGCCCCACAAACCGCACACCAAGCTTGCCGAGGTCGTGGCCAAGCACAAAGGGCAGACCGACTGGGCCGAGCCGGTCGTCGACGACGACAACCTGCACGCCGACTACATATCGATGGGGCCTGGGAAGACGACGCCTCGCCGGATGAATGCCGATACGCGCGAGTGGTGGGTCATACAGGACGGCCAGATTCGCTTCACGATCGACGGCCAGCAACCCTTCGTCGCTTCGAAGGGATACCTCGTTCAGGTGCCGTATCGCAATATGTACACGATGGAGACGGTCGGAGATCGGCCGTCTCTCCGCTTCGAAGTCAACATCGCGAAGGCCCGCAAGATGTATCCAATGGACGTGAAGCCCGCGGCTCTGCCGGGGTTCGACTTCGTTCCGGTTCGCGTCGTGGGCAAGGGCGCGTATGAGGAAGGCAACAAGCCGTTCGTCGACTTCAACGCCGTTGCGGCAGGCACGGACAAGACGCGGCGCTTCGTCAACGACGATCGCGCGGTCGCCAACATCATTCTCGGGCCGGGGATCGCGCCGCCGCCGCTCACCAACAAGGGCCACTTCCACCCGGAGAGCGCCGAGTTCTGGTTCATCCTCCTCAACAAGATTCGCTACAACATCGAAGGCATGCCTGTCTTCGAAGCCGACCAGGGAGACATCGTCTACGTGCCGAAGATGCGGTTCCATCTGGCGAGTTTTGCCGGCACCGGGCCGTCCTGCCGCCTCGCCATGAACGGCTATACGGATTTGTCGCATTCCTACGAAGCGGACGCACGGTAGCGCTGCGCTTTCGGCTTTGGGTTTTAGGCTTGGGTCGGTACCAAAGCCCAAAGCCCAAAGCCCAGAGCCCAAAGCCCAGAGCCGAAAGCCGAGAGCCTGGAGCCAAACTCCCCGTGTTCATTGACAGTTTCCCCTCGAATCCGCTACGATAAACGTTTGCGCTAGAGCAGCTTAGAGCGCTTAGCACCCTGAACCTACAGCCCGGCACCCGTAAATGTTCGAGTCGCTCACTACACGCCTTCAAGACGTATTCAAGTCCCTGCGGGGTGAGACACGGCTCACGCCGGAAAACGTGGAGGCCGCGCTCCGCGAGATCCGCCTGGCGCTGCTCGAAGCTGACGTCAATTTCAAGGTCGTCAAGGCGTTCGTCGACCGCGTACGGGATCGGGCGCTCGGGCAGGACGTGCTTGGGAGCCTTTCGCCGTCGCAGCAAGTCGTCAAGATCGTGCGCGACGAGATGGTCGCGCTCTTCGGCGACACCGAAGGCGGGCTGAAGCCGAGCAACAAGCGGCCCCGCGTCATTCTGCTGCTGGGTTTGCAGGGCGCGGGCAAGACGACGACCGCCGGCAAGCTGGCGAAGTGGCTGACCAAGCAGGGTAAGCACGCGTTGCTCGTGTCCACCGACGTAAAACGGCCCGCGGCTATTCAGCAGTTGACCGTCGTCGGGCAGAAGGCGGGTCTGGGCGTGCGGGTGCACGATCCCGCTGGCCAGATGGACCCGGTCGCGCGCGCGAAGAGCGCTATCGCCGAAGCGACGAACCTCGGCTACGACGTGGTCATCGTCGACACCGCGGGCCGTCTGCACATCGACGACGAGTTAATGACCGAGCTCGAGGCGATCCGCGATACGACGCAGGCGTCGGATCTCCTGTACGTCGCGGACGCGATGACGGGGCAGGACGCGATCAAGAGCGCTGGCGAGTTCAACCGCCGGCTCGGCGTCAGCGGCGTCATTTTGAGCAAGCTCGACGGCGACGCACGTGGTGGCGCCGCATTGTCGGTCGTCGCGGTCGTGGGCGTGCCGATCGCGTTCGTCGGCAGCGGGGAGCGCCTGGAAGACCTCGAGCAGTTCTATCCCGATCGGCTCGTCTCGCGGCTGTTGGGCATGGGCGACGTGCTGTCGCTCATCGAGCGCGCCGAACAGGCCATCGACATCGAACAGGCGCAGAAGCTCGAGGAGAAGGTCCGGAAAGACGACTTCACCTTTGAGGATTTCCGGGATCAGCTGCAGGCCATCAAGAAGATGGGGCCGCTCGAGCAGATCATCGGGATGCTCCCGGGCATGGGCAATATCAAGCAGCTCGCGCAGCAGAAGCCCGACGACAAGCAGATAGGGCGCATCGAAGCGATGATCAACTCGATGACGCCGCACGAGCGGCGCCGGAGCGAGGTCATCAACGGGAGCCGGCGCAAGCGGATCGCGCGGGGCAGCGGGACGACGGTCGAGGAAGTGAACCGGCTGCTGAAGCAGTTCGTGCAGATGCGCAAGATGTTGAAGATGGTGGGCGGGATGTCGAGCGGCAAGCCTGACTGGAAGGCTCGCGCGAAGTTCGGTTCGATGATGGGGAAAATGAGGTAGGGGAAACTGGATCTAGAAACTGGAATCTGGAAACTGGACACTAGATTACAGATTGTAGATTTCAGCTTTTAGATTAGAGGAGCGGTAATGGTAGTGATTCGCATGAGAAAGATGGGCTCGAAGAAGCGGCCGTTCTTCCGCCTCGTCGTGACCGACTCGCGCATTGCGCGCGATAGCAGCTTCGTGGAGATCGTCGGGCATTACAACCCGCGGACGAAGCCCGCGAAGGTCGAGATCAATAGGGAACGGATCGACCACTGGGTCGGCAAAGGGGCGCAGCTTTCCGACACGGTACGCACGCTGTTGAAGCGGCATCTGACCGCGCCGACGGCCACAGCCGACGTAGCGGCGGCAGGCAAGACCGCGTAATGTCGGTCCGCGACGCTATCGAAACGGTCGCGAAGGCGCTCTCCGACTCACCGCAGCGCGTGTCGGTGACGGAGACGCAGCACCAGGGCACGACGCTCATCGAGGTGTCCGTGGCGCCTCCGGACGTCGGGAAGCTGATCGGCCGGCAGGGCCGCACGATTCAGGCGATGCGTACGATCGCCGCAATCGCGGGCGAGCGGGCCGGCAAAAAGGTCACGCTCGAAGTGCTCGATTGAAAAACAGGGATTAGGGATTGGGGATTAGGCCCAAAACCCTCCACCAATGAGCCAGTGGGACGACATGGTGCTCGTGGGTCGCATCGCGCGCGCACACGGAAATCGCGGGCAGGTCATTGTGGATCCGGCGACGGATTTTCCCGACGAGCGGTTCAAGCCCGGGTCGGCACTGTCGTTGCGGCGCGATGGCGCCATCGAGTGTGTGGAGATCGAGAGTGTCCGGTTCCATCGCGGACGGCCGATTATCGGCCTCGCCGGCATCGACACGATGAACGCTGCGGAAGCGTTGGCTGGTATGGAATTGCGCGTGAGTATCGATGCACTCCAGTCGCTTCCCGCTGGCTCGTATTACCACCACGATCTCATCGGGTGCTCCGTGGAGACTCCGGGCGGAGAGCCGATCGGTCAAGTCAAGGCAGTTGAAGGAGATGGCGTAGGAAGCCGGCTTGTCGTCGAGCGCTCTGATGGCGACGCGCTCATCCCGATGGTCGAAGGCATCTGCGTGGAGATCGACGTAGTCGGCAGGAAAGTCGTGGTCGAACCCCCGGAAGGGCTGCTCGACCTGAACGTAACGAAGCGCCAAAGATTTTAGATTGTAGATTTCAGTTGCCGATGCGTTTCGATATCGTCACGATTTTTCCTCGGATGATCGAGGCGGCACTTGCCGAGGGAATTCTCGCAAAGGCGATTCAGCGCAATGTGCTGACGGTTCGCGCGCGGGACTTGCGCGAGTTCACCGAGGACCGGCACCGGACGGTCGACGACGTTCCGTACGGCGGCGGTCCAGGCATGGTCTTGAAGCCGGAGCCGCTGTTCAAGGCGGTCGACGCGATACGGCAGGATGGGGGAGAGCCGCAGGCGATCGTGCTGGTATCGCCGCAGGGGAAGCGCTTCACTCAAGTCGAGGCGGCGCGCCTGGCAGGTCTCGATCGAGTCGTGATGCTCTGCGGCCGGTACGAAGGCATCGACGATCGTGTGCGTGAGAATCTTGCCACCGAGGAGCTGTCGATCGGCGACTACGTGCTGAGCGGAGGCGAGCTGCCGGCCCTTGTCGTCGTCGATGCGGTGGCCAGGCTGATTCCGGGGGTCGTCGGCGACGAGGATTCCGTCGCGGGCGATTCGTTTTCGCGGGGTCTTCTCGATTACCCGCACTACACGCGACCCTCGGAGTTTCGAGCGTGGAAAGTTCCCGACGTCCTGGTCTCGGGCCATCACGGCGAGATTCGAAAATGGCGCAAGCGTCAGGCGCTCGAGCTGACGTTGCTGCGGCGACCGGATCTGCTGGCCGACGCCGAGCTGGATGTGGAAGAGCAGGAAATCCTGCGAGAGTTGATGGAAGCGAAGAAGGGAGTCGCCCATGGGCGCGATTGAAGTCGTAGAGAAGACGCAGATGACCGAGCGGCCGCAGATGCAGGCCGGAGACACCGTGAAAGTGCACGTCAAGGTGCGCGAAGGTGACAAAGAGCGCATCCAGGTGTTCGAGGGCATCATCATCGGCATGCACCGGGGCGGCGTCCGGGCGTCATTCACCGTGCGGAAGGTGTCCTTCGGACAGGGCGTCGAACGCATATTCCCGCTGCACTCGCCGGTTATTCAGAAGGTCGAAGTCGTGCGATCGGCAAAAGTCCGCCGCGCGAAGCTCTACTTCCTCCGGGATCTGAAGGGCAAGGCCGCGCGCATGCGCGAGGGCGCGAAGTAGATTCGAGCCCCGGGAAATGACGCGAGTCGCCGCAACGCGGACGCTCGAGAACGTCCTGCGCAAGCTCGGCTTCAACCGCGTGTGCGGCGTCGACGAAGTCGGCCGCGGATGCCTTGCGGGACCCGTCGTGGCCGGGGCTGTTGTGCTGCACCCGGACAAACATATCGCGGGGCTCAGCGATTCGAAGACCGTGCCGCCGGCCGAGCGCGAGGCGCTGTTCGAGCAGATCACCGCGCGCGCGCTCGCGTGGGCGGTGGCGGAGGCGTCTCCGATCGAGATCGACGCCATCAATATTCATCAGGCGTCGCTCCAGGCGATGCGGCGCGCAGTCATGTCGCTTGCGCCGCTGCCGGATCTCGTGCTTGTCGACGCCTTTCGGATTCCGGACTTGCTGATGGCCCAGCGCGGCGTCGTGCATGGCGACCAGCGGTGTTCGGCGATTGCGGCGGCGTCGATACTTGCCAAAGTGACGCGCGATCGGCAAATGCGGGAACTCCATGCGCACGACCCGCGCTACGGTTTTGATCGCCACAAAGGCTACGCGACGGCCGATCATCTTGCCGCCGTCAGGCAGTTTGGGTATTCCGCGGTGCACCGGCGCTCGTTCAGTCCGCCGACGCTCCCGCTCGAGTTTGATACGATTGACTGACGCTCGACCCCCACATCAACAAGAGACCAGGAGACTCGGAGAAACCTTTTTTCTTCAGGAACACGAAAAGCGTTCTCCTATGCTTCTAGTTTCCTGTGGATTTCCAGGATTGCTGCTTGTGCCATGTGACCGCAAAGCGGAGAAGCTGCGCAGCTGATGTTGAAGCGCCTGCTGCTCGTTGCGTACTTCATCGAGGTCGGGCTCCTTCTGGTGCTCGTTCCATGGTCGTCATTCTGGGAACGCAACTACTTCCTGACGGCGTTTCCCACATTACTCGAGATCATTCGCAATAACTACGTTCGGGGAGCGGTGTCCGGCCTCGGTGTCGTGAATCTCCTGATGGGGTTCAACGAGCTCGCGTCGCTGCTGCTTGACCGACGCCGCATGGAGACGATGGAGACGATCGAGCAATCATGATCTGCCTCGTGACCGACCGCCGGCGGCTGTCCACGGGCCCCGACGCAAGTGATCGCTTGGTTGAGCTCGTCGGCGCGGCCGCGAGAGCAGGCATCGATCTGATCCAGGTCCGTGAGCGCGACCTCGAGGGACGAGATCTGGCCGCGCTTGTGTCCCGATGCCTCGCTGCGACCGACCGCAGCGCCACGAAGGTGCTCGTCAACGATCGCATCGACGTTGCCGCTGCCACCGGCGCACACGGCGTACACCTGCGCGGCGACTCGGTCAGCGTCGCCGCTGCGCGATCGCTGCTCGGAGGGCAGGCGCTGGTAGGCCGATCGGTTCACAGCATCCACGAGGCGGCAGCGGCGAACGGCGCTGATTACCTGATCTTCGGCGCCCTGTTTCAGACGGCGTCGAAGGATGCCGGGCATCCCACCGCGAGCCTGGATGACTTGCGATCGGCGTGCCGCGCCCCCAGCGGAGTACCCGTCCTTGCGATCGGCGGTATGACAGTCCCGCGCGCGTCCGAAGTTGCTCGCGCCGGCGCTGCAGGTCTCGCTGGTATCGGCATCTTCGTGCCACCGCCGGGCGTATCTGCCGATCGTCATCTGCACAGCGTTGTCGCGGAGCTGCGGCGTTCGTTTGACACGTGCGAGGCCGTTCCCGTACATTGACCGTCCGCCTCTGCCGGGGCTGCGGCGAGACCCGCCGAAGCGCTTCGCGCGAAGGCGGGCATAATATCTGATGCCCCAGGGTTCCCCAGCCCGAACGGTCGGCGCACGACTACGCGAAGCCCGTGAAAAGCGGGGCGTTTCTCTTCGGCAAATCGCAACCAGCACCCGTATCTCGGTGTTGTCGCTGGAAGCGCTCGAGCGCAGTGATCTCTCGCGCCTGCCCGGCGGTATTTTCACGCGCGCGTTCATCCGCGCGTACGCGCAGGAAGTGGGTCTCGATCCCGATCGCATGATTCAGGATTTCATTGCTGAACTGCCGCCCGACGTGGCGACGGCGACGGCGCACTCGGCTGCCGTTGAAGACGGCGAACAACTCGAGAGCGATCGCAGGGCCGTCGCGACAGCGTTGCGCCTGGCGCTGATCAGTCTTCCGATCATCGTTCTCGTGGTGTACTACGGCTCGCACAGGGGTCCGCGTGCCGAACCGCCTTCGTCCGGCTTGGTTTCCGGCGCTCAGGCGGCGGCCGCGAATCCGCAGTCCGCCTCAGCGGTAGAACCTGTTCCAACGGCGCCTGAACCCGCCGCTGCGCCGGCCGTTCGTCTGCAGACATCCGGGATTTCGATGGAGATCGCGCCGAGTGGGCCGTGTTGGGTGTCGGTCGTGGCCGATGGCCGTCGGGTGCTTGAGCGATTGATGAACGCCGGCGACAAACATGTCGTCACGGCCGAGAAGCAAGTCGCCATAAACGTCGGCGATGCGGGAGCGTTCGCCTATACGCTAAACGGCCGCCCAGGAAAGCCACTCGGTACCGCAGGAAGGATCGTTCGCACCCGCATAACGCTCGCGAACCTCGCGGATTTCCAAGCACCCTGATGGATCTCGCTCTCCGCATTCTCTCGGCCGACGACAAGCTGGCTGAAATCAAACGGCTGTACTACCGTACCTCACGCGCCACGATTAAAGAGGATTTCGCGAAAGCCATCGACCTGTTGAAGTCAATGTCTTCGGAGGAAGAGCGGGAGCGCGTCGCCGTATATATGGACGGCCTGTCGCAGATGCGATCGGACTGGGCAAGGCAGGCGAGAAGCCCGATGCCCCAGAAGAAAGGGAAAAGTAGAAAGTAGAAAGTGGAAGTAAAAAGTGGACACGCAACCGACTCTCTTCCTTCTACTTTCCACTTTTCACTTCCCACTTTTCACTTTCGCGTTTCTCCTCAGCCCTTTTCTGAACTCCTCCACTCCCTGCGTATTCAGCACGTCTGCCTTCGTCAGCCATGCCCGTCGCGCGACCTGGACGCCCCATCTCAGCGCCGTAAATCCGGCTTTACTGTGCGAATCAGTGCTGATGACGACGGTCGCGCCGCCATCACGCGCTGCCCTGGCGTTGACGTCGGAGAGGTCGAGGCGGTGGGCCTGACAGTTGATTTCCAAGGCAACGCCGGAGGAGGCTGCGGCGGCAATTAGCCGGCTCATGTCGAGCTTGTACGGATCACGCCGCAGCAGAATACGGCCGGTCGGATGCCCGATGATGTCGACGTGTGGGTGCGAGATGGCGCGGAGGATGCGATCGGTCATCTGCGCTTCGTCCTGGTTGAACGCCGAATGGACGGACGCCACGACCACGTCGAGCTCCGCGAGGCAGTCGTCCGCGAGATCCATTGAGCCGTCCGCACGGATGTCGCATTCAATCCCGGCGAGCAGGGTGATGCCGTCGAACCGGTCGCTAATCTCTCGAATGCGCCTCGCGTGCGCCAGGGCGTGATGCTCGTCGAGGCCGTTCGCCATGGTGAGGGCTTTGCTGTGGTCGGTGATCGCGAGATATTGAAGTCCTGCGGCTTGCGCGGCGAGCGCCATCGCCTCGATGTCGTCCCGGCCGTCAGTTTCCGTCGTGTGGCAGTGAATATCGCCGCGAACATCTTCGAGCCGGAGCAATTGCGGCAGGGCACGCCGTTCTGCGGCCTCGAGCTCGCCGCGACCCTCGCGAAGCTCGGCAGGGATTTCGGCAAGGCCCAACGCGTCGTAAATGCCTGCTTCGGTCCGTCCTGCGACGAGCGATCCGTCATCCACGCGAAAGAGGCCGTACTCGTTGAGTTTGAATCCGCGCGCGATGGCCCTGTCGCGCAACGCGATGTTATGCGACTTCGAACCGGTGAAGTACTGCATCGCGGCGCCACGGCTCTCTTCGGGCACAAGCCGGAGATCCGCCTGGATGCCTCCCCAGAGCCGCACGCTCGACTTGGTCTCGCCGTGACCGAGCACCCGCTCGACCAGCGTGTACATCGTGAAGGTCGACATGACCTGCGGGTCGAGCCCCGTCGCGAGTATGTCGATGTCGCCTGCCGTGTCGGCGCCGCGCCGGATGCTGCCGACATTCTCGAACACGACTGCCGGGCACTCCGCGCGAAGGTAATCGAGCAGCAGGCGAGCGGCTTCGACGGCGTCCGGAAGGAGATGCCGGCCGGAATGCTGCTTTCTCTCGGCGCACGCCCGCAGGATCAGCTGTTCCTTCTTCGGCCCCAGCCCTTTTAGTCCCCGCACGCGGCCGTCGCTGCACGCGGCCTCGAGCTCTTCGATCGTTTTAACGCCGAGTTCCATGTACAGCAGAGCAACTGTCTTTGGGCCGACGCCTTGCAGATGGAGCAGATCCAGAATCGTCGGCGGAAACTGCTGGAGCAAATCCTGGTGGAAACGCGCCTCGCCGGTTTCCGCGATCTCGCGGATCTTCGAAGCCAGATCCTTGCCGATGCCGGGGATGGCGCGGAGCTGCTCTTCGCCGAGGTAGGCAAGCTTCTCGGTCGCGTGCGCAATGGTCTCGGACGCATTCCGGTACGCGCGAATCTTGAACGGGTTCTCGCTCTTGATTTCGAGGAGATCGGCGATCTCAGAGAAGATGCGCGCGATGGCCAGGTTTTCCATGGACCAGAAGGCCTTCAGTCTCGATCCGGTAGTCCAGGATCCGGGCGCCTCCGGCTCGCAGCGTCTGCCGTACGGCCGCCACATCGCCAGGATCAGCAACACAGAAGAGGCACCCGCCTCCACCGGCGCCGCAGACCTTCGCCGCTCGCGCCCCCGCGGCAAAGGCGCCCGAAATCAGGGATTCGATCAACGGCGTCGTCACGCCGGGCGCAAGTTTCTTTCGGGCGTCCCACTCGAGGTTGATCTGCGTGCTCAGGCCGTTCCAATCACCGGCGGCCAACGCGTCGCGCACGCCCGCCGCGGCCTCGGCGATGCGATCGAAACAGTCGAAGACCTGCCGATCGCCGTCAATGTGGCGCTTGGTGATCTCCCAATTGTTGGTGCCTGAGAAGTGCGGCGCGCCTGTGTAGGCGAGCACGACACGGCTTTGAAGCGCTGCGGGGTCGACATCGACCGCCACCCGCTTGACGCCGTCTGCTCGGAGTTCGATCGCGCTGACACCTCCGTAGTACGCGGGCCGGTAATCCTGCAGGCCGGTGGGTACGCTGATGACCTGCGCCTCGACATTCATCGCAATCGTCAAGAGCTGCTCGCCGTCGATCTCCATGCCCGCCCATTCAGCGAGCGCGGCACAGACGGCGACATTCAACGCAGACGATCCGGCAATCCCGGCACCGGAAGGGGACTCGCTCCGCGTGCGAAGAGTCAGGTTTTCGGCGCGGAAGAACCGCGCCAGCCTGCTCAGAAGGGGAAGGCCGTGATTGTCCTCGAGCTGTTGCCAGCAGCCAACCTCGACAGTCTTCGATGTGTCGATGGATTCCAGCCGAATTTGGCCGTCCGTGCGCTCGATGATCTCGGCATGCGCCCGCAGGCTGATAGCTGCGTTCACGGTTTGGGCGTGCTCGTGAAACAGATAGAGGGGCCAGATGTCGAGCGTGCCGCCGGCGAGATCGATGCGAGTCGGAGCAGAGGTCTTAATCTGCTTCATGTTTCGGGGCACGGAGCAGCAGAACGGGCACACGAACGGTATGGCGCACCTTGTCGACCGTCGTCCCATGGATGACGTCCGAGAGAAAACGGTGGCCGTGCGTCGACATTGCAATCAGGTCAACGCCTTCCTGGGCGGCAATCCTGATAATCTCTGTCGCGGGATCGCCCATCGCCAGCCGGGAGGTCACGTCGAGCCCGGCCGTTCGCAGCTCCTGGCTGCGCTTGTCGAGATAGGCGCGGTCGTCGCGCATTTCCTCCGACTCCCTCAACTGGAGATCGTTGAAGTGACGGGCGGCGAAACCGTCTGCGACGTGCACGAGCAGAAGCCGTGCGTTGGTCAGCCTGGCGAGCCTCACGATGTGACTGAGGATGGCTTCGTCGGCCTTGGAGTGCTCGACGGCGACGAGAATGTGTTGATACACGTCAGGCCCCGAAGAACTGAACGAACGTCTGGTAAAGCAGGTAGACGTTGAGACCGGCAATGATAATGCAAACCGGCCACGCAAGCGCTTTCAGCCAGACGGAGATCGCGAATGGCCCCATCAGCTTTTCGCTGCTCGTGAATTGCACGAGCGGGAAGATCGCGAACGGCAGCTGAAGGCTGAGAACAACCTGGCTGAGCACCAGCAGCGGACCGGATCCCTCTTCCCCTTTGATTGCGATGACGACGACCGCGGGCACAATCGCGATGAGCCGCGTGATTAGCCGCCGGAGCCACGGGCGAAGCCGGATATTGAGAAATCCTTCCATCACGATCTGCCCGGCCAGTGTGCCCGTGAGCGTGGCGTTCTGCCCTGAGAACAACAAGGCCACCGCAAAGAGTGTGCTGGCCACGGTGGCACCGAGCAGCGGGTCGAGCAGCAGGTATGCGTCGCCGATGTCTGCGACCTCGCGATACTGCGGGTTTGGGTGGAAGACGGCGGCTGCCATGATGAGAATCGCGGCGTTGATGAACAGCGCCGACATCAGCGCGACGGTCGAGTCGATCGTGGCGTAGTGGATCGCCTCTTTCTTCCCCTCGAACGAATCGCCGTACATCCTCGTCTGCACGATCGACGAGTGCAGATACAGGTTGTGCGGCATCACGGTCGCGCCGAGTATGCCGATGGAGATGTAAAGCATCTCAGGGTTCCGCAAAATTTCGACTTGCGGAATCACCCCGGCGGCCAGCGCGATCGGATCGGGCTGTGCCATCCAGAGCTCGATCGCGAAGCAGCCGGCGATGCCGAGAATCAGCGTTAGGACGATGGCTTCGACGTAGCGAAACCCGCGGTTCTGGAGGTACAACACCAGAAACACGTCGGTCGCCGTCAGACACACGCCCCATAGAAGCGGGATGCCGAATAGCAACTGCAGCGCGATGGCCGCACCCAGGACTTCGGCGAGGTCGCACGCGGCGATCGCGATCTCGCACACAATCCACAGCGCGAACGCGGTGCGCTTGGAATACGAGTCGCGGCAGGCTTGCGCCAGATCGCGGCCGCTGGCGATCCCCAGGCGAGCCGCGAGCGATTGCAGGAGGATAGCCATGAAATTCGACAGGACGATGACGCTCAGAAGCGTGTAGCCGAACTTCGCGCCGCCGGCGATGTCGGTGGCCCAGTTCCCGGGATCCATGTAGCCGACCGCCACGAGGTAGCCTGGCCCTGCGAAGGCCAGCATTTTTTTCCACGGGTGCCCGCCGACCGGAATCGGGATGGTGCCGTGCACCTCCCGCAGGCTGCGGCGGTCCCATTCGGAGTCGGAATTCGTCACACCGGCAGGTTTCTGCATGGATCGCGCATCAACTCTATAATGACAAGTCGTGTCGCCTCAACCGCTTCGCCGACGCATCGGACAATTGCTCATTGGCAGCTTCGCAGGATCCGACGTACCCGCCGAGATGCGATCGCTCGCCCGCGAGTTCGATTTGGGCGGCGTCACCTTCTTTGGAAGGCTCGGAAACATCGAAACGCCGGAGCAGGTCGCGGGACTGGCGTTCGACGTTCGGAGCCTGGGCGTGGAGCAGCCGGCGTGGGTCGGCATCGATCAGGAAGGAGGGCGCGTCGCGCGCCTTCGGTCGCCCTTTACCGAGTGGCCGCCCATGGCCGTCCTCGGTCGCAGCGACGATCCCGTTCTCGCCCGCAGATTTGCACAGGCGCTTGCCGTGGAACTCGCGGCCGTCGGCATCTCGCTCGACTATGCGCCGGTGCTCGACATCCACACGAACCCAAAAAATCCTGTCATCGGTGACCGCGCTCTTGGCGAGAAGCCTGAGGTCGTGGCAAAACTCGGCCGCGTGATCATCGAAGAGCTGCAGCGTGCGGGCGTGGCGGCATGCGGAAAGCATTTTCCCGGGCACGGTGATACCGCAACTGATTCCCATCTCGAGCTTCCGATCGTCGAGCATCCGCCGGATCGATTGCGTGCCATTGAATTTGTCCCCTTCAAAGCCGCGATCGATGCCAACGTAGCCTTCATCATGACGGCGCACGTGCTCGTCGTCTCGATCGACGACGAGCGGCCGGCGACGTTGTCGCCGAAGGTCGTCCAGCGCATGTTGCGGGAGGAGCTCGGCTTCCGAGGCGTGATCGTGTCGGACGATCTCGAGATGAAGGCGATCGCGGATGCGTATACGCCCGGTGACGCCGCTGTGGCGGCGGTCGCTGCGGGTTGCGATGCGCTGCTCATGTGCGGAACAGGAAAGGTGTCCGATATCGAGCGGCAGGCCGAAGCGTTGGAAGCGCTCATTCACGCCGTCGAGAGCGAACGGTTGTCGATGACGCGCGTCGAGGCTGCGCTCGAGCGAAACCGCCTTGCGAAGGAGAGATTCATGCGCGAATGGCGGCCGCCGACGGCGGCCCAACTGCGAGCCGTCATCGGCTCTGAGCAGCACCGCCTTGTCTCCGAAGAGATGGGGCAGTTCGCCTGATCGGATGCTGAAGCCACCCAGACTCCGTCAGGGCGACAAGATCGCGATCGTCGCGCCCGCCAGTTCATTTGCCCGGGACGAATTCGACAAAGGGATCGAGGAGATTCGGCGGCTTGGCTTCGAGCCGGTCTTCGAGGAGAGCGTGTTTGCACAGCATGGCGGCTACCTGTCCGGCCAGGCGCACGTGCGGGCCCGGGGATTTCTCACCGCCTGGCACGATCCGTCAGTGCGGGGGCTCATCGCGGTTCGTGGGGGCTATGGAAGCGTACATCTGCTGCCGTTTCTGGAACGTGAGGACCTGCGCCGCACCCCGAAGGTGTTCATCGGATACAGCGATCTGACGACGGTCCTCTCGTACCTCACCGGCAGGTGCGGCATCGTTTCGTTCCATGGGCCGATGCTCGATCGCAGGTTGAGCCGGGGAATCGACGGCTACGATCGAGACTCATTCGTTCGCGCGCTGACGAGCGCGGAGCCGCTCGGCGACATCGGGGGGTCGCACCTGGAGACTATCAACAGGGGAGAAGCGGCGGGCCCCCTGATGGGGGGGACGCTTGCGCAGTTGGTGGCGTCGCTTGGGACACCGTATGCCTTCAATCCGCCAGCCGGTTACGTGTTGTTTGTAGAAGACGTGGGCGAGCGGCCGTTCCGGATCGATCGGATGTTCACGCAATTGCGCCTTGCCGGCGTACTCGAGCGTGCGGCTGCCGTCGTGCTCGGCTCGTTCGCGGATTGCGATGAGCCCGGCGGAGCTTTGTCAGCGGCTTCAGTACTGACGGATCTTTTGACGGACTTCAACGGGCCAGTTATCCGCGGATTTCCGTCCGGGCACACGCGCGATCCGTTCGTGACCCTTCCGTTCGGCGTACGGGCGCGCGTCGCCGCGAATGGCGCGCCGCGAGTGATTATCGAAGAGGCCGGCGTCGAGTGACGATACATTTCATCGGGATTTGCGGAACGGCGATGGCGACATTGGCCGCACTCCTGGGACAACAGGGGCACGACGTACAGGGATCGGACGAAAACGTGTACCCCCCGATGAGCACGTTTCTGGCGTCCGAACACATCCGTACATTCAGTGGTTACAGCTCCGAACACATCACGGAGTCTATCGATCTGATCGTCGTGGGCAACGCGATTTCGCGCGGCAACGTCGAGCTCGAAGTGGTGCTTGACCGCAAGATGCGGTATTGCTCGCTGCCCGAAGCTGTCCGCGAGTATTTCCTGTGGCGGGCGCGTTCGATTGTCATCGCCGGCACGCACGGCAAGACCACAACCACATCGTTGACTGGATGGCTGCTCGTGCATGGCGGCCTCGACCCGAGCATTCTCGTCGGCGGCATCGCGCGCAATCTGGGCGAGGATGGTTCGAGCTACCGGCTTGGAAAAGGGAAGGAATTTGTCATCGAAGGAGACGAGTACGACAGCGCGTACTTCGACAAGACGGCGAAGTTCCTGAAGTACCTGCCGGACATCGCGGTGATCAACAACGTGGAGTTCGATCACGCCGACATCTACGCCGATATCGATGCGGTTCGCCTCGCGTTTCGCCGCCTGGTGAACCTCGTGCCGCGATCGGGTCTGCTGCTGCTCGGCGCGGACTCCACTGACGCGCTTGCGTTGAAGAAGGCCGCGGTGAGCCCGGTCGAGACGTTTGGCCTCGCGGAGTCGGCCGATTGGCGCGCGACTGAAATCACGGTGTCGGCCAGCGGCCAGTCATTCAACGTGCTGCACCGAGGCTCGCCATATGGAGCGATGCAGATCCCGTTGTTCGGCCTGCACAATGTTCGAAACGCCATGGCGTCGATCGCAGTGGGGCATGCGCTATCGATTCCGGCGGCCACACTTGCATCCGGTCTGCTGAAGTTCGCCGGCGTCAAGCGGCGGCTGGAAATCTTCGGAGAGGCCGGCGGTGTCACCGTGTACGACGACTTTGCACACCATCCGACCGCCATCGCTGAAACGCTCGCGGGACTGCGCGCGGCAAACCCGCACCGGCGTATCTGGGCAATCTTCGAGCCGCGGTCTGCCTCGTCCAGCCGCCGCGTATTTCAGAATGACTTTGCGCGCGCGTTCGGGCCGGCGGACGAAGTCATCATCGCACCGGTGTTTCGAACGAACCTGCCCGAAGACGAGCGGCTGTCGGCACCGCAGCTCGTCGCAGCCCTGAAAAGCGCAGGACAGCGCGCCAGGGCCGCGTCCTCCATCGACGACATCGTTGCGGCGATCGCCAAAGAGCGGAGAGACGGCGACCTTATCGTGTTCATGTCGAATGGCGGATTCGGCGGCATCCATCAAAGGACGCTGCAGGCGCTTGGCCAATGAGCGTCCAGGAAGGGGAAAAGCGATCGCCACGACACACCTGGACGCTCGGCGACTCATGCGTCTCGGTGCACCTGGGCACTGACATCGATCCGGTTATCAATGTGCGCTGCATCGCGCTGGCGGATGCCGTAGAAAGGCTTGGCGTTCCAGGTGTTCGCGATGTCGTGCCGACGTACAACGCGGTGACCGTCCATTTCAATCCGCTCGTGACTGATAGCGCGTGGCTCACGCGCGAACTCGAGCGGCTCTCCACGTCCGATTTGCCCTCAACCGTCTCTGCGACCCGTACGGTCGAAATCCCGGTGATGTACGGCGGCGAATCAGGTCCGGATTTGGGAGCTGTTGCGGAGTTCGCAGAATGCTCTGACGAAGAGGTCGTGCGCCTTCACGCGTCGCGCGCATATCGCGTCTACATGCTCGGATTTCTTCCCGGCTTCGCCTACATGGGCTCGGTTGATCCGCGGATCGCAATGCCGCGCCTGGATGCTCCCCGCCTGCGGGTTGCCGCCGGCTCGGTCGGTATCGCCGCGGCGCAGACCGGAATCTATCCCTGCGGTACGCCTGGGGGCTGGCGCATCATCGGCCGGACCTCGACGAAGGTTTTCGATGCGGCGAGGACAGAACCCTTTCTGTTGAGAGCTGGCGACTCCGTAACGTTCGTGCCCGTGTGAACGATGGCTGGGTTGTCGATTCTCCGCCCCGGTCTGTATACGACCGTCCAGGATCTTGGCCGCTGGGGTTTGCAGTCACGAGGTGTACCGGTCAGCGGCGCGATGGATTGGTACTCTCATCGCCTGGCAAACGGGTTAGTGAAGAATGACTCGACGCTGGCGACGCTCGAAGTTACGTTGATGGGTCCCCATATCCGGTTCGACGCTGGAAGTGCGTTCGCCGTCGCTGGTGCGGCATTCGATCTCACCCTCGATGATGTGCCGGTCGAAATGAATACGGCCATCGAGGTGCGGCCTGGAGCCGTTCTGAAGTTCGGTCCACGGCGATACGGAGCCCGGGCGTATATCGCCGTCACCGGCGGCGTAGATGTTCCAGACGTTCTTGGTAGCCGCTCGACACATGCTCTGACGGGTATGGGTGGCTATGAAGGGCGCTCGCTGCGAGCGGGGGACCTTATCCGAGTCGGAGAACGGATTGACGGCTTGGGGCCAGCGAAGGCAATCGCCTCTCGCCCGTTGTCCCTTACTGGTTCCCATGCTCGGCTGCGCATGATCCCGGCAGATCAGGGACTGGCGGCACATCTCGTAGAGCAGCGGTTTCGCGTGTCGACGCGCTCCGATCGAATGGGTTACCGGCTCGAAGGCCCGACTATCGACGCCGCGCCCGGAGAGATGGTCTCCGTCGCCGTTCCTACCGGTGCCATTCAGGTGCCGCCGACAGGCCAGCCAATACTGCTGATGAACGATCACGCGACAACGGGCGGATACGCGATCGCAGGCACCGTCATCACTGCCGATCTGCCGCTAGCCGGGCAGCTCGCGCCGGGTGACTGGATTGAATTCGAAGCGTGTTCCATCGAGACCGCGCGCGCAGAGCTGCGTCAACGAGAGGCTGCGCTCGATGCAGAGTAGTGCCGGCTTCCAGAAGGAGATGGCAACTCTGTTCGGGTCCGAGCGCATCGGCATCGAGATGCCGTTGGCGCCCTACACGACATTCAAGGTCGGCGGACCCGCCGAATGGTTCTTCGAGGCGAGAACCGCCGATGAGATCGTGGCCGCGCTTCGGCTTGCCAGGGTGAGAGGGGTCAGCGTGACGCTGCTCGGCGGCGGATCCAATGTGCTCATCGGCGATCGCGGCGTACGCGGGCTCGTCGTCCGTCCGCGGGGAGGGCACGTCGAGCAAATTGACCGGGAACGCGTCCGCGCTGATGCGGCCGTCACGATCAACGGGCTGGTGCGATGGACCGTTCAGAGAGGGACCGCCGGGCTCGAGGCGTGGG
Organism: Vicinamibacterales bacterium; assembly: GCA_963784045.1. GTDB lineage: Bacteria > Acidobacteriota > Vicinamibacteria > Vicinamibacterales > JAMQPK01 > JAMQPK01. The sequence goes on along the minus strand of CAWAPZ010000016.1, from coordinate 63,712 downwards.
CCGGGACGCCGGGTACCGTAGGCGGCGCGATTTTCGGCAACGCGCATTTCGCCGGGCGGCTGATTGGCGATCTCGTCGAATCGGTGCGTCTCGCGGCACTCGATGGCGAGACGCGCGATCTTTCGCGTGCAGAAATGGAATTCGGCTACGATCGAAGCCGCTTGCAGAAAACCGGCGAAGTGCTGCTGTCCGCGGTGTTCCGGGTGTCCACCGGCGATCCGGCGGCGCTTCGCGCTGTGGCGCGCGAGTCGCTCGCGTATCGGAAGAAGACGCAGCCGCTCGATACACCCAGCGCAGGTTGCATTTTCCAGAATCCCGATCGGTCGGACGTGCCTGCCGAGATTCCGGCTTCTGCGGGCGCACTCGTGGATCGGGCCGGGTTAAAGGGGACGTCGTTTGGCGATGCCCGAGTATCAACGACCCACGGCAATTTCATCGTGAACGAAGGCCACGCATCTGCTGCTGAGATTCGCGCGCTCATCGATCTGTGCCGTGCGCGCGTGCGCGAGCAGTTCGGCGTCGCGCTGCGGGAAGAGATCGTCTACCTGGGAGACTTTTGATGTCCAGTCTGCTGATTGAGGGAGGCCGCGCAATTTCCGGCGCCATCGTCGTCGAGGGCAACAAGAACGCCGCGCTGCCGCTGCTTGCGGCATGCCTGTTGACCACCGAGGAATGCGTGCTCACCAACATGCCTCGCATCGGCGACGTCGAGGTGATGGCCAGATTGCTCAAGGAGATCGGCGCGGAAGTCCACGGCATCGGCACGACCACCGTACGCGTGCGGTGTCAGAGCATCAAGACGTCAGAGCCGAGCATCGAGCTCGTTGGCAGGCTGCGCGGCTCGGTCCTGCTGCTCGGGCCGCTGCTTGCGAGGACCGGCCGCGCTGTGCTCGGCATGCCCGGCGGCGATTTTCCGGCCCGGCGCAGCATCGGGACGCACATCGACGCGCTCGTCCATCTTGGCGCGGCCGTGCTTCCGTCGACCGGCCACGCGCTCGAGGCGCCCGACGGTCTGCATCCGGCGTCGATGTACCTCGACGAAGCGTCCGTGACGGGAACCGAGACCGCGCTGCTTGCCGCAGCCACGATTGACGGTGTCACAGAAATCCGCCATGCCGCGACAGAACCGCACGTCGTCGAGGTCTGCAGGTTCCTGGAGGGCATGGGCATCGGTATCACCGGAGCAGGATCGTCGACCATCCGTGTGGAAGGCACAAGACGGCCGCGAGGAGTCACGCATCAGCTCAACGGCGACTACATCGAAGCGGGCAGCTGGGCGGTCGTGGCGGCCGTGACCGGTGGTGAAATCGAAGTTCGCGGCGCCCGCGCGGAAGATGTGGAGGGCATTGCTTTCGTCCTCAAGCGTATGAACGTAGCCTGCACGTTCGAAGACGGACTGATGACCATCCAGAAATCACGGCCCGTTACGGCTGGGCGAATTACCACCGGGCTGTGGCCGAGCTTCCCAAGCGATTTCGTCAGTCTGGTAACTGTACTGGCCACGCAGGCTGACGGCCGTACGCTGATTCACGATTGGATGTACGAGTTGCGTCTCTTCGCCCTCGAACAGCTCAGCGGCATGCGCGCCGATCTGTTCCTGTGCGATCCCCACCGGATCATCGTAACCGGCCCAAGCAAGCTGAAGGGCAAGAAGCTCGACAGCCGCGATCTACGTTCGGGAATGGCGTTGATTGCCGCGGGGCTCGCAGCCGAAGGCCAGAGCCGTTTGAGTCCGCTCGAGACCGTCGAGCGCGGTTACGGGCGGCTCGTCGATCGTCTCAAGATGCTGGGCGCCCAGGTGGAACAGGTGGAGCAAAGAATGCCACAACCTCAGGTTTGATGACCTTGCCCATCGCGTTTCTGGGCAGCTGGGCGACGCACGCGAAGTCTTTCGGAATTTTATAAGCGGCGAGGCGAGGGCGGGCCCACTCTTTCAGTTCGTCAAGCCCCAGCGTGATGCCCGGTCGCAGTTCGGCAGCGCAGCACACGCGTTGCCCCCATTCGACGTCGTCCACTCCGACGACTACGCATTCGGCAATGGCCGGGTGCGCGCGAAGCACTTCTTCTATCTCGAGGGCCGAGATCTTGTGCCCTCCGCTTTTGAGGATGTCGACGCTCGATCGGCCGAGCAGCCGGAACGCGCCATCTTCGACGACAGCTGCGTCCCCGGTGCGGAACCATCCTTCGACGAAAGCTTCGCGCGTGACGTCGGGCTGTCGCCAGTACTCGGTGAACACTGTCGGACCCTTCAATTGCAGTTCTCCATCGACGAGACGCGCAGACACGCCCGGCAGAGGCTGGCCGACGAATCCTGGCCGGCGCTCCCCATGGAGGGGATTCGAAAGCGCCATTCCCACCTCCGTCATGCCATAACGCTCGAGCAGTGTGTGGCCGGTAATCTGCCGCCACCGATCGAGCATGGTGCGGGGCAGCGCAGCGGAGCCGCTCATCATCAGCCGCATGCCCTGGCTACCGCGAGTGCGCGCGGTCCGCATGTCCGGGCCCGCTGCGTCCCACGAGCCGATCAGGCGGTGATAGATCGTAGGAACCGCGCTGAACACGGTTATCTCACCGGACGCCAGCCGATTCCACGTCGTCTCTGCGTCGAATTTCGTGCACATCTCGAGTGCAGCGCCGCTCCATAACGCACAGCAGACGATGTTGAGGATGCCGTGCACGTGATGAAGTGGCAGGACGAGCAACGTGCGGTCTTTCGAGGTCCATTCCCACGCCGTGATGAGCGATTGGATTTGCGCGCTGAGGGCGCCGTGCGTGGTCACGACACCTTTGGGCCGGCCGGTCGTGCCGCTCGTGTACACGATGAGTGCTCGGCGAGAGGGGATCGTGGGATTTGTAGGGTTCGTTGGGATCGGGAGAATCGTAGGAGCGCCAGTCAGAACGTCGGATAGATAAAAGCGTGCGTTGCGCGACATCGACACCGGTTCGATGGCAGCCGAGTTGTCGGCGTCGGCAATCACGATCGATGCGTCCGAATCTTGAATCAGATAGTCGAGCTCTGCAGGTGGGTGCGACAGCGGGAGCGGGACAGCGATGCCGCCCGCGCGCCAGATTCCCCACTGAATGGCGATCCAATCGAAACCGGGTGCGATAAGGAACGCGACGCGGGCCTCCCGGAGATCGTCCTTGCCGTCGAGAAGCCGCAGTGCGACTGAGGCTGATGCGCGGTCGAGCTGATCGTGCGTAAAGCGTCCGATCCGGTCGAAAACAGCGACACGTGTGCCATGAGCGCAGCCACGGGCCACGATCTCTGGGAGCACCGGCAACATATCTAACGTGGTGGGTTCGCTTGCCCGGGGTTAGGCGGTGTTTGTGGCGGCGGCACCGGCGGTAATACGGGCTGCGCCGGCTGCACCGCACCGCCAGGCTGTGGCGGGACGTTGGGCTCGTTCGCTGGATTTGGAGCAGGTGCCTGATCCGGCAGCGGGAGCATCGCACCGCCAGCGGGTCCGCCTACGCGTCCGCCTGTGATGCCGCCGGCTCCGACATCCCTGCCCATCTGAAATCCGCGCAAGTCCTCTTCGGTCAGCTCGAGCACGCGGACGATGCGCGGCGTGAGCATGACGATGACGTCAGTCTGTTGCCGGTCGTTGCTCGAATGGCCGAGTAGATGGCCGATGCCGGGGATGTCACTCAGTCCGGGAATTCCGTCGCGGATCTTCCGCTCGTCGTCGCGGATCAGCCCCGCCAGCATGTTCGTTTCGCCGTCCTTCAATCGAATGGTCGTCTTGATCAGACGGTTGCCGAACGTCGGAAGCCCGCCGAACCCTGTGCCTGAGATGCTCGTCACCTGGATCGTCAGCGCCAGCGTCACTTCGTTGTTCATGTGGGTGCGCGGCGTGATGTCGATGTTGACGCCGATGTTCTCGTAGTTGAACGACGTGATGGGCTGCTGGTTCACTCCTCCGGTCGCGATGGGGGAGAACGTCGTCACCGGTACAGGGACACGATCGCCAAACTGCGCTTGCGCGGAATACCCGACCTGCGACCTCAGCTGTGGGTTTGCCAACACGCGCGTCGTCCGATCCTGCTTGACCAGCCGGTAGTACACACCCGGCACCTGGGTCATGAAGATTTGCGAGCCGGTCAGATTTCTCAAATCGTCGAACGTGAGGCCTGGTTTGTTTACGTCCGCGAGGCCATTGATTCCCGCCGATCCCGGCGATGCAAATTGCAGCCCATACTCGGTGAATTTCTGGCGATTCACCTCGAGCAGCTCGACGTCCGTCATCACTTCCGGGCGCGCTTTGTCGATGATGCTGATGAGGCGGCCCGCCGCCTCGATCCGCTCTGCTGTGTCGGTGATGGTGATGGCGTTCGTCCCCTGCATCGCGCCGATTCTCCGGGCGTCGATGACGATGCGAAGCAAATCCATCGTCTCTTTCAAATCGGCGTTGCTGAGGTAGAACGTGCGCACGATGTCTTCTTCGTACTCGCGGCGCTTCGCGGGCGTATCAGGGATGATGGTGATCGTGCGCGGCGCCGTGACGCGGTAAAACGTCTGTGTGCTTCCGGCAATCGACTGGAGCGCCTCGGCGAACGTCTGATTGCGAATCTCGATCGAAATGGGCGAAGGTCGAAACGCTGGATCGAACACGACATTCACCTTGGCCATCTGTGCGAGCGCGCGGATGATCACCTGGTTGCTCGCATCGCGGAAGATCAGCTCGTCAGGCAGAGGCTCCGCCGGCACATCGAGGCCTGGGAGGCGTTGGCCTTTCATGCGGTCCACCAGGGCCTCGAGCTCGGTCCTGCCATCGCGATTAATCGCGATCTTCGCGCGCAGCTGATTTTGTACCTGTTCGAGTTCCTGGGCGATGACGGGGTTGTCGGGATTCAGCTCCGCGGCAATCTTGTATTCGGTCGCGGCTTCCTCGAGGCGTCCAGTACCCGAGAAACGGCGCGCACGTGTGAAGTGGTCTTGCGAGGCGCGCAGCTTGGCGCGCTGGAGGCCGGAGCGCGCGTCGATATTGTTTGGGTCGGCTTGAAGCGCACGGGTGAACTCGACGACCGCGACGTCGTAGTCCTGCCGTTCTTCGGCCCGGCGCGCTTCACGAAGCGCGGCACTGGTCACGCAGCCGGCCAGCAACGCGATGGTGACCAGTGCGGCGACCGAGTGTTTGGACGGCAGTCGGCTGAGCACGCTATCTGCCTCCGTCGGTAACGACGTCGACATTCCGCGGCATCCTGAACACGAACTGATTATCGGCCACTCCGATGTTTTCCTTGAGATTCGAGAACGTAAACGCCGATCGGCCCCCGTTCGAGTCGACCGTGATCAACATCTGAAGGGTCAATGTTTTCGGATCCAGCACCAGCGTCAGCGACTCGTATTCGGGCTCGCGGCGCTTCGGCGTCAGCTTCAATGTGACTGATCCAGGCTGAGCCTCGGCCACCTTGTCGAAGACCGCAGTGAAGTCTCGCGTGATATCCCCCTTGCCGGTCAGAAAAAGGGCTGGCGTCGGGGCTTGCTCATCACTCGGCATGGTGCCGACGATGACCTGCCTGTCCTGTGGAATGTACGAATAAATTTTGTGGCCGTCGGATACGAACAACTTTTTCTCGGGGCTCGTGTATTCCCAGCGCATCTTACCCGGCTTCTTCACCAGGAGGGTGCCGCGCTCAGTGGCCTGCTGTTTCAACACGCCGCCACGGTAGCTGTGGACGAAATCGGCAGAGAAGTCCGTAACGCGGTCGTACTTGCGCTGGAGGTCGCGCGCAACTGTGTCGGCTGTGGCCCCCTGAGCGAAGGCCGTCGGCTCTTTGACCGGCGCAACGAATGCGGCGCCGACGGCCAGGCAGCCAGTCATCACCGCAAGAACCCGTACCTTCACAGTGAGTCAACGATAACACGTTGACGGCTACTGCCGTGCCTGTATCCCGAGAATATACCGTGGGATAGGGGCAAAGAGCCCGGCTGCGTACGCCGTGTAGCCGCCGGGAATCAAAGCCACGAAACTGAGGCCCCGCTCCACCGTGAGGACATGTCTCCGATCCGCGATGACATGCCCAAAGCCGGACCGTCGAATGGTGTCCGTCGGCAGCCAGGATTCCATCCGGATGTCGAGGTCGAAGGGCGCAAGCGCCTGGTGAACACGATACGGCTCATCGCTTGTCCGCACGAGCAACGGTGGACGCCCGACGTAGCCGGCCACGATGATGTACTGGCGGAGTTCAGGCAACTGCGTTGAACCTCCGGTCAGCGATGACCAGGCCGAGCGTAGCGTGATCTCGTCGATGGCGTACTCACGATCGGGTCGCAGAATACCAAGGACATAGGGCGTTCCCGATGGAGTGGACCCGATGCGATTCGAAAACAGGTCGCGAGGACCTCGAGGCGACTCGAGAGATCGGACATCGCCAACGCCTCCGTCGTATCCGTGCTCTCGAAGCCGCTGGTACACTCCAGGAGCCACGAGCACTTCGCGGCCGATCTGCAGATTGGCGTCGAGCAGTTTTTGGAAGCGTTCGCCGGCGTTTCCATGCTCCAGCCACTCGAGTTCGTCCGTCGTGAACCACGGAATTGCCGGCCGGCGCTCGCGCATGAAGTACTCGAATGCGTTCTGGACTTGCCAGTTCGTGTCAACGCCGTATACGGCGGCATCTGCCAGACCTGTCGAATACGCTGGATTCGGTGCGGGAGGCGACGTGAATTCATCGAGGAGTTGCTCGGCCCGGCGATCCCAGCTTCGATCGACGGCTGGAAACGTGTCGTAGCCGCGCCATGCCGGGTAGAGCAGAAGCGCCGCAGCTGCGGCGTTGGCGAGCGAGCGATTCGACACGCGCGAAAACATGGCAACCACTGCCGCAATTCCGGCACCTGCGCAGAGCGCGGCCACATAGTGCGACGGCAGAAAAAAGATATAGGCATCGCCGACGTTGTAGGTCCACGCGAACGCCATGTTCGCGGCGTAAAGCAGCAGGAGCAGGGCGCCGCGCCGCGGCCAGCGCCACAGCACGTAGCAGAATCCGATCGCCGCAAGGAGCACGCCGGGCGTTCCGAACTGCTGGCGCACATCGAACCAGTACATCGCGGGCCGACGCTGCAGCCCTGTTTCGGAGACGGTCATGACGAGGGTTTCACGCCAGTCTGCTTTCGTGACGTCGAACCAGAACTGCGCGATCGCCTCGCCAAGCGATTCCGGCGGCTCGAGATCGGTCCACAAGCCTCGGAAGTTCCACGCATATTGGAGGGCTCCGAGCGCCGCGATGCCTGCGGCCATCAATAACATCCGAGGCTGCAGCGGATCTGCCTGGCCGCCGGGGCGGTGCATCAGGAGAAAAAGTGTAAAGGCCGGCAGCAAGAGCACCATGCTCAAGTGATTGCCGAACCCGAGCGCGAACACCCCGTAGAACACAGCCAGCCGGCTCATAGTAGGCCGATCGGCCCATGCGGTGAGTGCCAGCACGGCGGCCCCGACGATCAGCAGGTGGAGCGTGTAGACCTCTGCCGTGACGGCCTGAGTCCAGAACGTGTAGGAAAATCCGAGAGATAGCCCCGTTCCAAGCCCGGCGATCAGCGATTCACACAGTCGAGCTGAAAGCCAGGCGGCCAGCCCCACTGCAAGTGCGCCGTAGACGGCGGATGCCAGATTGAGCACCCGAGCCGGCTCGCCAGGGTGAAGCCACACCAAGACGCTTCCGAGTCCGTAATACAGCGGGTAGGCCTGGCGGGGAATCAGCGTGAGCGATCCAACCCCCGTCTGAAAAGACGCGCTATCGCCCAGATCGAGCCCAGGGACGAGGGTGGCGTAGTAACAAAGGAACGCAACGGCCGCGACGCACGCGGCGACTAACCCTTGCTGAGGGATCCGGGTTCGGGTGGGGCCGAGCGTGGCGCTTCCTTTGTTTCGATGGGAAAGTTGGCGGCGAGCCATTCTGGGACCCCGCCCTTGAGCACGTGCACCTTGATGCCCTTCCGCAGCAGCTCCGCGGCTACATGGGTGCTGACAAGCTCGTTTGGATCGGAATCGTAGGCGACGATATCGGCGCCACTTGGAATGGCTACCGAATCGATGGCGTAAGGCGGCACCCGTATCGCTCCAGGGAGTTTGACGGTGCTGTGTTCGTAGGCGTATTTCAGACGAACATCCAGAATCGTGGGTTTGTCGCCCCGATCCAAACGTTCCTTCAGTTGTTCTTTGCTGATGCGTTCGACAGGCACGGCGCTATTCTCTCTGCGCCTCTGCGAATCGTCAAGCTGCTGCCCGAGTCACGCTTGCGCCGCTCGTGCATACGGCTTACAGCCACTTGGCTTGCTTGAACTTGATGTACAGCGTCAGGCAGAGGCCGACGATCACTGCGAGCACGAGCGGATAGCCGAGCCGCCACCGCAATTCCGGCATGAAGGTGAAGTTCATGCCGTAGATTCCGGCGATGGCCGTCGGCACGGCGAAAATGGCGGCCCAGGCGGCGAGTCTCCGCGTGTCTTCGTTCTGGGACACCGACACGAGTGAGAGATGGGCCTCGAGCGCCGTCCCCAGCAAATCACGAACGCCGTCAATCATGTCGTTGATGCGCAGCGTGTGATCGTACACATCGCGGAAATATGGACGCGCCTGGGTCGGAATCAGGTCCTCATCGTCGAGCCTGATCAGTCGCGCCGCCAGCTCGATGACCGGCGCAACCACGCGCTTCAACGCAATCAGATCGCGCTTCAGCTTGTAAATCTGCGTGGTCGTGCGGCGGCTGAATGGCTGCGTGAACACCCGCTGCTCGAGCAACTCGAGCTCTTCCCCTAGCGCATCGACGATGGGGAAGTATTGATCCACGATGAAGTCGATGATGGCGTAGAGAACGAACGCGGGACCTTGCTTAAGCAGTTCCGGCGTCGACTCCGCCCGTGAACGCACCTGCGAGAAGGAGGTGGCGTATCCATGCCGCACCGTGACGATGAAATTGCGGCCGAGGAACATGTGCACTTCGCCGTACCGCACGTCGCACGGTTTCTCCGGCCTGGGATCCTCGATCTGCGCGGTGCGCAGGACGACAAACAGCGAGTTGTCGTAGCGCTCCACTTTCGGCCGCTGGTGCGCGGACAGCGCGTCTTCAATGGCCAGATCGTGGAGTCCGAACTCTTCCTGAATTTTTCGTAGGAACGGCTCGTTCGGCTCGTAGAGGCCGATCCAGACGAACGTGTCGGAGCGCTCGAGGACGTCGCTGATGTCGTCGGGAGCCACCTCGCCGACCCTGCGCCCGTTCGAATACGCGACGCTCGCGATGATGCTGCCGGCGCCCGCCAATGCTGTCTGGGCCACAACGTCATTGTAGTAGCATGACGGCCATGCGCCACATCGCCATTGCCGCCGTGTTGACTTCTCTCGCTTCCCTCGGAGTGCGAGCGCAAGCTCCGAAGTCCATTCCGCCGTCTGTCTCGAAGGCGCCGCAGTATGGATATACGGTCGTGCGCAGCTATCCCCACGATCCAAAGGTGTACACGCAAGGCCTCGAATATTTTGACGGCTTTCTGTACGAAGGAACGGGGACGAAAGGCAACTCCGCCGTCCGCAAGGTCGAGCTGGAGAGCGGCAAGGTCGTTCAGGAGACCAAGATGCATCCGCAGTATTTCGGCGAAGGCATCACTATCGCGCAAGGAAAGATCTTCCAGTTGACCTGGCAGGACCGTGCCGGATTTGTCTATGAGGCGAAGACACTGAAGTTCATCAGGAATTTCAGTTACTTCGGCGAAGGGTGGGGACTGACGCACGATCCCGCCGGGCTTGTCATGAGCGACGGGACGAGCACGCTCCGGTTTCTCGAAGTGACGCGATTTCAGGAGCGTCGCCGGGTGAAGGTAACGGATGGCGGCGTCCCGATCGAGCGGCTGAACGAGCTCGAGATGATCCGCGGCGAGATCTGGGCCAACGTCTGGCAGACCGATTACATAGTCCGCATTTCGCCCAAAGAGGGGCGCGTGCTCGGCTGGATCAATCTCAAAGGCCTCCTTGGTGGACCGATGGCGAAGCTCAGCGCGGAGGCTGTGCTCAACGGAATCGCGTTCGACGCCGAGAAAAATCGCATTTTCGTGACCGGGAAGCTGTGGCCGCGATTGTTCGAAATTACGGTGAAGTAGCTATCTTGGTGTTCCCTTGCCCGGTCCACCCGGCATTTTCGGGATCATCGGTCCCAGCGCTCCGAGAGAGGCAAGATCGACGCGACCGACGATGTTGACCACTGTCAACTCGTTGGTTTCTGCGGATATCACGACGAGGCCTCCAGTCGTGTCCCGGTCCCTCCAGAAGTAAATCTCCTGGAGCCCGCCTTTTTCGCGAACGCTGACGACGCGTGACCATCCTGAGCCGGATACCTGCTTGCGGACGGCTTCGAGATCGGATTCGGCATACATGTTGGGCGCGTCGAATTCGAAGCTCTTCACGTAGATGCCGGTGATGCCGCCGAGCAACTGCTGCATCTTCTCGGAGTCCGATCCTTTTCCGGCCAGAAAGCCTGCAGCCTGCTTGAGCATGGCCGTATCGGCGCTCACGTCGACGGTCTCGGTCGCCTTCGCGGCGAGCTTGTTGAGATGATCGAGCTGCAGCCTGGCTCCCTGGGCGAGTGCCGCCCGGGGGAGCACCAGCGCCGCGATGATGAGACAGCAGCTACTGAGCATTCGTGGGGTCATGTCGGGTGATCTCCTCTATCTTTGCCTGGGTCGACGAAATCTTCTCGCTTGCAATCTGCAGGGCCAGGACGACCTCGCGCGCAGCGTGCTCGGTCTGTGCCATCTGTTCGCGGGCCTGCCGCTCCTGCTGACTGTGGATGTAGTAACTTCCGCCGAAAGCGAGCAACAATGACGCCGCGACGGGCAGCGCGACGCGCGACCACCGCCGAATCGTCGCCGGTGTCCGAACAGTGTCGCCTGCCGAGATGCGGGACAGCACTTTGTCGTGAAATCCATTCGGCGGGTTTTTCCGTTTCAACGCGCGACGGAGTTCCTGCTCAAGATTCATAAACGTGGCCCCTGTCGGCCAGCTTGCGGCGCAGAGCGTCCATCGAACGCCGCAAATGGCTTTTGACCGTATTCAGCGGCATGTCCACGATGGCGGCGATTTCTGACAAGTCGAGATCTTCTTGAAACCGCAGCGTCACAACCATCCGGGCATGAGGGGTCAATTCGCCGACGAGCGATTGCAGGAGCTCTTCGAGGAGCGGATCTCTGGTGCTCGGCGATGTGTGAGGCTCGTGCAAGTCTTCGATCGGCGACTCCCGGCGGCGGTTGGAGCTCCTGACCCTGTCGATGCAGCGATTGCTGGTCACGCGCCGCAGCCAGAAGATCAGGTGCCTCGCCGATTGGACTCGCGACAGGTTCTGGTGGAGCGCCAGGAAGACATCCTGTGCGAGTTCCTCGGCTTCAGCCCGGCTTCGTAGAAAGTGGAACGCCAGGCCGAACACCATGGCCTGATGCTCGCGTACGATCGTCGCGAAGGCCGAAGGGCTGCCCGTCTGCGCTTCCGCCAAGAGCTGGTCCTCCGACACGGGGACATGCGGCAATGGGACGGCCGTCGGCATCTGTATCTAATACGTCAAGAAGGGCCACTGGAGGTGCATAGGAGGGCAAAGAGCAAAAGAGCGAAGAGCAGAGCCCCCCGACAATGCAGTTTCGATGTGGTAAAATTCACGTTTGCACCGGTCGCAACCGGTGCAACAGGGTGGGCGGCTAGCTCAGCTGGGAGAGCGCCGCGTTCGCAATGCGGAGGTCAGGAGTTCGATCCTCCTGCCGTCCACCAAATTCCTTCAACAATTCGTCGAGTTCTGCCTCGGTCGCACCCGCGTCGTCCGCGCGTGTGCTCAATTTGTGCTCACCCGTGAGCACAGACGAGGTGCCCATCACCAAGTGATCGAAGCTTTCGAGCGCTGCTTGCTTGCGCTGCGTCACCGGGTGCGTATACCGCGCGAGCATCGCCTTCGTCAGGTGCCCCACGAGTTCCATGATGGTGTAATCGTCGCTGCCCGCCGCCACCATGCGACTGACGGCAGTGTGGCGGCACGTGTGGGGTGTCACATCGCCGCTGGTGATCCCCGCGCGGGCCAGGGCTCCCTTGAAGACTTTGTCGATGTTGTTGTAGCGCTTCCCGGTCCGCGGGCTGGTGAACACCCACACCGGCGCCCGCGGGAGAGACGCGAAGAGCACGCGCATGCGCGGCGTCATCTCCACCAATCGCACTTTGCCATTCTTCGTATTCAAGAACGCGATCCCGTCATCGCTCACGTCGGCCCATTCGAGCCCGAGCAGATCGCCCAATCGGGCGCCGGTGATGAGCAGGAGCTCGAGGAGCACCACCAACTTGCGATGACGGGGACCCTGGCAGGCGGCCAGCAGCGCCCGTTGCTCCTCGGCGGTGAGGATGCGGAGGCGTCGAGTGCTGGATCGCGTCGGCACTGTTGCGCTTCGGAATTGGCCGATTGAGGCCCGGTTTTATTGGATTTGTTGCGGTGTTGCCTTTTGATCCGGCTAAGGTAGCGCTTCCAGGCGTCCAGGAAGGCGGCGCGGCGGTAGCCCTTCGCCACGCGCTCGCCGATCCGAATGTCGACGCCGGGCGGGATGTGGAACTGACGCAGCATCTTCGCGATCGCGTGGCCGGTAATGGGTTTCTCCTGCCGTCCCCAGGCGTTCCACGGCCGTTCTTCAAGCCCATGCAACCGTTCCCGAATCGTTTGAGAATGAAGGGCGTTTGGATTGTTTGCGGTGCGGAAAATCGTTCGGATGTCTTCCAGAAGTTGCAGGCCGACCGAATCGTCGTCTAGCGTGCCGGCCGTCTGCGACAGACTGATGGCGGCGGCCCGCGACTGGGCCGGCCAGTCGCCGCCGGCGAGATCCGCGATCGCTAGGAGCGGTTCCCTGACATCCGCCTGGCGATCACCCAGAAGCTCAGGCAATGGCGGGCGCGCCGCCGCAATTCTTTGCACTCTCGCCCGATGGCAGGTCGCTGGTGATGGGCTACTTAGACCGGGGATAGAACTGCGCTCGCTCGAGTCCGGCGAGATTCGACTGCTCAGCGGCACGGCGCTTGGCCGCACGCCGTTTTGGTCCCCGGATAGCCGCACGATCGCCTTTTTTGCGGATCGAAAGCTGAAAACCGTCGCAGTGTCGGGCGGGCCTCCGCGGACGGTATGCGAGGACACCGGAATTGGCGGCGGTGGCACCTGGAATGCTGCTGGCACAATCGTGTTCGCTACGGAGGCAGGTGTGCTGACCCGCGTCTCAACCCAGGACGGCACCTGCACCGAGCTGACCAAGCAGGAGCCTGGCGTCATACGCCGGGTCCCCGTGTTCCTGCCCGACGGCGACCATTTCTTGTTCGCGATGATCAGGACGGACGAGACCCGGCAAGGGTTGTACGTCGCATCCCTTGCCGATCCAGCCGGTCGGCGACTGCTAGCGGATATGTCCAGTGCCCTGTTCGTTCCAAACACGCAAGGATCGAACCGGGGTCGTTTACTATTCGTGCGCGAAGAGACGCTGATGGCACAGGCGTTCGATGCCACATCACACCAGCTGTCTGGCGACCCAGTGGCCGTAGCCGATCAGGTGTCATTCACCGCCACAATACCTGAGATTGCCGCCTCAGCCGACGCAAACGGCACTTTGATTTATCTAGCCAACAGCCAACCGAACCGACAGCTGGTCTGGTACGATCGCTCCGGCGCGGAACTTGGCCGTGCGGCCATGACGGGTGTTGGAGGGGACGCAGTGTCGCTGGCGCCCGATGGTACGCGCGTCGTGTTTGGGAGATATGCGCAGGGCACGCGCTCACTCTGGCTACAAGACCTCACACGGAATTACGAAACGCGCTTCACAGTGCCACCGTCTGTCATTCCAGGTCCTGCCGTCTGGTCGCCAGATGGGCAGCGACTCGCGTTCAGCGCCACGCGGACAGATCCGGGAATCCATATCAAGCACGTAGGCAGCAGCACATCGGAAGTCCTCCTACAGGGTATGAGTCCGCTGGTGCCATCCGACTGGTCGCGCGACGGTCACTGGCTCGTTTATTCGGAGAATCATCCGAACACTGGAGCGGACATCTGGATACTTCATAACCCATCCACGGCAACAACCGCACGCAAACCGGTGGCGCTGCTCAACACGCCGTACACGGAGAGCCAGGCCCAAATCTCACCCGATGGAAAATGGCTCGCCTACTATTCCAACGAAACAGGCACGGGCCAAGTGTTCCTCCGGCCGTTCCACGGTCAGTCGTTTGGCTCAGAGATGCGTTGGCAGCTCTCCACTATCAATGGCATCCAACCTCGCTGGCGGGCTGACGCAACGGAATTGTTCTATCTGGAGCGGCTCCCTAGAGAACAGCGGTTCAGGGTGATGTCCGTGCCCATCCGTCAGTTGTCGACGCCTGGTGGCACGCCTAAGGCGCTGTTTGAGATCCGGACTCGGGCGGTGTTGCCGCAGGCAAACAGCTTTCTCTACTCGCCCACCTCAGACGGCCAGCGCTTCTTGATCAACGTTAACGCGACAGAGGCCCGGCCATCACTCGAACTAATCATGAACTGGGGCAAGCACAGCGATTAGCAAAATGCAGGAGGCAAGCTCTACACCAGCGGTCGACCGGCCACTATTGTCGCTTGCGAACCGCGGCGTTGAACTTTCTTTGGCTTGAGAGTCTCGCGTCGCGTCGCAGACGGTCCGGAATGCAACCGAGCGAGAACGAATGAGGTCGGCTCATCCGAACAACGACTCACTACTTCACGGCAAAACATTGATTGTCTGATCATCGCCCGTCAATCACTCCTTACAAATCAGTGTTTAGTAATCCGCCAGGAACTAAGCTCGACGCGAGCGCACCTCCACCGCTGCGTCACACAATCAAGTGTCTGCGTGACAGTCGGTGGGCCGGGGCGAACCCCTCACCTCGTTAAAGATTTCGCTGGAATTGCGCGTTCAGTCGAGAGGGTTTTCGTGACAGACGCCGACGAGGACGCCCGACGCACTGTTCGCATCGTGTGTCCGGACGCTGCACGGACGCTCCGCACCCCCGCGACGATCATTCGCAGTTTGACTGGCGTGACTGAAAACGCTCACGACGAGCGAGCAATTTTGCCTCGCGATTTTTCCTCGGAATTTGACGGTCTTGGGGGCGCGGTCAATTTCTGAAACCTATCGCTTGTTGACACGTTCTATGACCGTTTTACGCCAGACTCACATAACCGTCGGCCCAACGGGATTTGCATGGAGAACACGCCAGGTTCACCAAAGACGCGCTGCGCCGCGAATCGCGGTTAGCATAAGCGCTGCTCTCACGCCTGCGACCGAATTGGCGCCGCTACGTCTGCGATCATGCGCGTTGGACTGATTGACGGCAATGCCACGAAGACGTGAAAGACCTGCTGTGAGCGTGCACGCGATCCTGTCGGGGCTGATCGCCGTAACCTGCGGGTCCGGACTGTGGATTTGGGCAGCCGACGCCTCAGGCAAACTCGAGGCTTGGGATGGGCCCTTCTACTTCTCACGCGTAGTTCCTGCGCTCGGGGTCATCGCGGGTTGTTGCGGGTTTGTTGCCCCCAGGCACGCGTGGCGTGGCGATGGCCGTTGCTGATCTACGCCTCTCAGTTCGTCGTCATGGTGGCCCGGGCGGAAGGCTCGATGTCGTTGGCTCCCGTGGGATTCATCATGATGGCTGTCATCGCACTGGTGAGCGCAGCTCCCGCTTACCTCGGCGCTTTTGCACGAAAGCGCGTGGGACAGACGCTTGCCGACTAGGCAGTGAAGCTTTATCGCCGCTGCGGATTTCGTTACTAACGGCTCTAAGCGTTCAGCGGCAGGCGCTGTCAGCGTTCACGCTCAGAACCGAAAACGGACGCCAGCGGATACTCCGACCCCGCCGGCACGTATGGGTGTTGTCTCATTGTCGGCACCCGAGGGTAGGTCCATGGCTGCACGCGAAAACGTCACGCCGATACCAATGCCCGTCCGAGCTGTCAGGAAGTACGCGCGTCCTCGAAACTTGGTCTGTTTCCGCGCGGCGATGGCGCCCGTTTCACGCCGCCGATGTTTCAACGCATCGAGCCACTCGCGACTCACGTGATACCGCTCGGTGTCTAGGCCGCGCGGCGTGCGTGAAACTCCGTCGCTGCAAGGGATTCGAGGGCTCCACGCCGCCCGACCACATGCCAGAATGGCGGTCGGGATACGCCCGCGAAGCTAGCCGAAGAACGGCCTCATGGGAAAAGGAGGCCACCAACTCCCATGTGTGCGCGTTTCTCCGTGTAGCAGTCGGAGCGGCGGGGCAACCCTCGACGACACTTCCGAGAGCACCCTGTGTGCCAGCTGCCGACAGGCCTTCAAGGTCCGTAAATCTGAGAATTGCGCGCACGTCTGCGACACGCACAGCAAACGGCCCCCAAGAGTTCTGGTCCGACCCAGATGTTTTGTCGGGCAGGGGCAAGAGGATTGAACGGGCCTTCATACGCGCCGGCGCCGACGTGGAGGCAGCGTGGCGCGTGCCGGCTCGGGGCGGGCCGTTTCCGTCGTCCACGCGTGATTGCAGGAGGACGGTGCGAGGCTGTCTATCTTGGGCCTCAATCCGGCTTTGGACGTTGGTCTATCCACCGACGAACCAACGTCACCAGAAGTTCCGGATGAACGACTGCAACGTTGCGGAGGCGAACCTATTGTTCATCTTCTCGCCCGGCAACGTCACCAATAGTTCTATTCAGTTGTCAACGAACCAGCGCCTACCGAAGTAGGCGGCCGAGGGACGCTATTGCCCACGGCTCAATCGTCACGTGGTTCAGTCCGCAGATCTCGCGAATCTCGTCACCGCTGAGGCGCTACGCCGCTCAGCCGCGCGGCACGCGACACGGGCGTCGGCGGCAACTCGCCTGCCTAGCGTCGTGACAGCAGTTCCGTGATGTACGGCTCGTACAGGCTGGCTATCCGATACGATCCATGTCCGATCGTCTCGGCGCTACGCGGAATGAGCACGTACTGCCCTCGCGTTATCCGCGCGAGTTCGCGCTCCATGACGCCAAGTTCTGGCGGGTTTACTGAATCGTCAGCGGTGTTGATGGCGATGACCCTCGCCTTGATCATTTCCAGCGTGGCGGCCGGGTTGAAATCACGCGAGGCTTCAAACTGGTACAACACATCGTTGGCGTCCATTGTCGCGATGCCTTCCGCAACAACGGCATCGAATCGTGCGTCGGCCTGCGCCCGCGTTGGCGCTGCCTTGTAGATTAGAAGCGGTGTCCCGAACAGCGCCACATGGCCGTACTGTGCGCCAATGAGACCCCTCGTAGGCTGCGACTCGTACTCGCCGTTTTTCCAGTCAGGATCATTCCTAATCGAGTCAATTACTATGCGGCGCAACATGCGGCTGAACCCACCGACCTCGGCGGGCAGACACTGGAGTGGCAGGAGTGCATCCATGAAGTCTGGGTAGATGCTCCCCCACATCCATGCATGCATGCCTCCCATCGAACCGCCAATGATCAGGCGCAGGTGTCGAATACCCAGGTGCTCGGTCACCAGGCGGTGCTGCGCACGCACCATGTCCTCGTACACGTAATGTGGAAATCTTCCCTTGAGGCCATCGGATGGTTTCGAGGAGCCGCCAGTTCCGATTCCATCTGGGAGGATGATGAAATAGCGCGCGGCATCAAGTGGCTGACCTGGCTCGAACATCTTGTCGGCAAACGACGATGCGAGGAAGACGCTCCCACTCCCGCCCGTGCCGTGCAAAATCAGAACTGGCTCACCTTTCGGATCGCCGATAGTTCGATAGTGCAGACGCAGCTCAGGCAGGACCTCTCCGGAATTGAAGCGGAAGTCCCTGATGATCCAATCCGCCTCCTTCGGCGTTGGGAAGGCGGCAGCGTCGGAAGCAAACGCTACGAGGCACAGCGCAACGGCGAGCAAGAAGCGGGTGCGCTGAGACAGCTCGTAGGTGGGTTGCCGCAATCTGCTCATGAGCGCCTCCATAGCGTTAATCGCGGTGTCAAGCTGGGTAATGTGGAGAAATTTGTCTGGCAGCTTGACTAGTTTGCCTGAGTCTTCGCCTTGTAGACGAAAATTTCGTCAGCGTTCCAAAGTACGGAGGACGCCCCCGAGAAGGCTCCTGACGGTCGCACGTTCTTGAACCGGTTCCGCACCGGGATTTTCAGAGTCTGCACCGGTAGCCAGATCAGCCACGCCTGTTGGTTCGCAATCGTGTGTAACTCCGTCCACCAGCGTTTACGCTGATCCAGGTCGGTGCCGGCGGTAATGCGGTCCATGAGCCAGTCAACCCTGGCTTGTTCTAACGAATCTGGCTTCAACTGCGGGGTGTGCCACGGCCTGAGCGTGCCGTTCGAGCGCCAGGATCTCGCCGCGGTGAAGGGTCCGGGGCGGGGGAGTGCCCGCCCTAATATCGCTGAGTCGAACTGCAGGTCGTGATTAATATTCACGCTGAGAGTGTTGAACTCCACGGGTGTGAGGATCACTTTGATGCCCACTTTGCTGAGGTCGTCACGGATGAAATTGGCAGCCGCGACACGGGTGGCATTGTTGGCGGTCACCTTCAAAGAAAAGATTACGGGGTGCCCTCGCGCATCTTCGACGAGACCGTCACCGTCGCGGTCGATCATGCTCAGCGACGCCAATAGCTGGCGCGCGCGGTCCACGTTATAGTCGTCATAAGGCACATCGGGAGTCGCCCAGACTTTGTCTCCCGGTTGAAGAACATGTACCACGTGTTCAACTCCGGGCCGAGATCGTGCAACGATGAGACCGCGCGCCTGAATGCGGCGTGCTTGAACCACTCGTATTTCACCGCAAGAAATCCCAGAACTGGCGACTACATGGGACATGGCGGCTGATGGCATGTCCTGCACGTTTCACCCTTCGGCGCGGTGCGATGTTCTCGGATGGACGCCCGATTACGGCGGCCGACGTCGTGTTCAGCCTGCAGGTAAGCGTCGACCCCTCTGTCAACTCTCTCAACCGCGACACCCTCATGATGGACCGTCAGCCGTTCAGCGGTCCGACGGCTGGTTGGCCGTTCTCTGCGCCCTTCAGGTGATTCAGGCATAAAGAGCGCGTGGGGTTCTCTCAGCGCGTCGATGAGCTGCGCCAACTACTCGAAGCGGAAGGCTGGCAGTGTTGCCTACCGTTACAAACCTGCCCCCATAGGAGCCCACCTCAGCAGCCTTCATGACCAGCGGTTCTTCCGGCGGATACGATTGCTCGACCGGCGGCCGCGGACCACCTATAGCCGCACATCGTGCAGAGCCACTTCATGACGATCTTCTTGTGTGCCGAGGCGAGGGCGAGAGGTGTGTGGATATCTCACAAAGTAGTAACTACGTCCATCCGTGAAAAAAAGACCGCTCGGACTCCGAGCGGTCTTTTTTCGTCGAAGAGGAACGATCCTAGATTACTTGCCGACGCGACGCGCCCGAACTCGCGACGCCAATCCGACCAAGCCGGTTCCGAGAAGCATCAGCGTGGTGGGCTCGGGGACGGTGGTCGGGTCGGGATCGGGGCACGGAGGAAATCCCGGCTGCCCGCAGATGATCGCACCGCCTGTGCCGCCACCCAGAACGACCGCGTCGTTCAAGCCACCCACGCCGTTGCCGTTGCCGGTGACCAACACATCAAGGTTGCCGAAGTCGCCGCTGAACCAGTTGTGCCACGGCGTGGCGTTGCTGGCCTCCACGTCGGTTAAACCAGGGAATGCCGCGTTACCCGCCGCCGTGAGCTGCAGTGTCGAATCATCGGCAACGCTCTCCTCAATGACGAGGCCAGGCAGCAATGAAGTGAGCCATCCGAAGCCGTTCGTGTTAGCTGCTTGACTCTGGGCGAATAGCCCGCCGCCGCCGATGATGAAGTTGTTCAGGACCATTCCCTGAACGTTGACGGCGGCGACTTGCGCGTCGTTCATGCCGCCGGTGACGTTGAAGCCGCTGTTCATGTAAATAATCCCGGTGTTCGCCAGGTTCAGGCCGGTCACGGTGCCACCGGTCAGGAAGCTCGTGATGTCGGCTGGAGCATTGATCGACTGTTCGTTGAACGTCCCGGCGATCGACGAAAGATTGATCGACGACGCGAACGCGGCGCTGGCAGTCGACCCGTTGCACCCCAGGCAGACAATGTTGGTGCCGCCGTTGGTTACTGCCCCCGCAAGGTTCACGAAGGCCGACTGCATGAACTCCCAGCCGTTCATGTTCACTCCGCCCGAGACGAAGCCGTGATCGTCGGCGTCAGTGCCGGCAATGATGATAGGGCCCGCCCAGGCCGCGCCGCTGGAAAACACACACACGGCCAGAGCCACAAGAAGTTTTCTAGCGAATCCACACATAAACGGCACTCCTGTTGGTTATGGGCCTATTGCGCGCCAGAGATCATCTTGACCACGTCACTAATAAACGAAAGCGCTAACCGATCCGAACGCGCTCTCGTGTCGCGTAGAGCGTCCCAACCTCACCCAGGAGCTCGAATCATTACCGAGACCGTGTGCTCACTCGTTCATGGCGGCGGCTTTTGCCGGATGCTCGAGCGCCACAGCGCCACGGAGCAACTCAAATTGGTGCGACGGGGAGAGAAGACGGAAGGTGCGGTCTTGGCTCAGACGTGCGAACAGCGTGTACAGCCAGGCGTGAGAGTCTGACGACAGCATGACTTACGCTCGGCGGCGGCGTCGTGGGCGCAATGCGGCTCGTGGGGGCTTCGCACGCGGCGTTCCAACGGTCCATTCGTGCGCACACAGGCCGCACCGCCAGTGCATCGAGAGGGTGCCCCCGCGCTCGCGCGTGACTTTGGCTACACCGACCCACACGGCACTCGCGGCGCATTCTGGACAGGGCGGTTTCACCGTGCGTGCTCTGATCCTAGATTATCGGCGCATGCCCCTGTGATGTGAACAGGCTCATTCGACTGAGCAAATCCGGCGCACTGGACGCTAGACGAGTAA
The DNA here is from genome assembly GCA_963784045.1 of Vicinamibacterales bacterium. Taxonomy (GTDB): domain Bacteria; phylum Acidobacteriota; class Vicinamibacteria; order Vicinamibacterales; family JAMQPK01; genus JAMQPK01. Next base: position 42,794 of record CAWAPZ010000016.1, on the reverse strand, counting down.
GTAGCTAGACCGCTAATTCTGATTTTTGAGCGTGTTTACCAAGCGTTGCGGAATTTGCAGAACCGTTGATCAAAGGCCTCGTCGCGGGCTAGTCAGCGCGTGAGCCAGCGTCGCGCAGAACACCAGCGTCTTCTCGTTCTGGTCGGCACGGTTCAGGTTGGATTTTCGGTCGTCTTCCGCCTGTCACGAGTCGGGCGAAGGTACGGCTCATTCCATGCGTGGCGGCAGTCCAGGCATCGGAAACAGCGAGGCGGCGTGCGCACGAGCATCTCGATGTTCGTGCCGCCGCACTGGGGACAACTTATGGGATCGCTGACGGAAACGCCTTGCCGGCGATCGATCACGTACCCCGAGGATGGTTCGGGCGAGCCTGCCAGCGCGCAATAAATCGGGTTGAGACGGTAATAGAGCTGTTCGAGCAGCGCCCCGTCCCGCACGAGGTCATATAAAGGGCTCCCGCTTACGGTGATGATGCGAATAGGGCGATGTGCGTCGAGCCACCCGAGGAACGCGCGCTGTTCTTCCAGAGTCGTGCCGGCGACGTCGGTCACAATCAACGTTCCAGCGTGAATCGACGGCGACGGCGTTCCGCCACGCAATGACCACTCATGCAGGGGAAGTTGGAGGTGGTTGCGCAGGCTCGTGAGAGTCAAATCCACCGTCACGGAATCGCCGCACAGAATCGCGTTCAAGCGGCTCTGGACGAGCAGATTCCAATCGACACTGTCGCTCAATTCGCGATTGCTCATCGTCACCTCACTATGTGAGAGAGCAACCGCGGTACCGAATTTCATCGGCGCGTTTTGCGCCTGAATCATTGAGATTGACGTCCACAGGTGACACGGATGTCATCGCGCGATCGTCATCAAAAAACGACGTGTATTCGACGAACGACCCTCGTACGGAAGAGCGAATTTTCCAGAGCGCGAACAAGTGCGGAACCCTTCTGTTCGATGGACGTCCCCTCGCACTTCCATAAAATGGGACCGAGCTACCAATGAAATCCCCATGCACCGAATGCGGCACACACGGCGTATGGAAGCCGCCGTGAAACACGAACGTCGGAAAATCCGTGCGCGCGGGGTTCGTTGCTTGGCGCGCCGCCGCCCTTCGCTCCTGAGCAGTCGGCCGGCGCTCCACGACCTCACATCGCACGCGCAGCGCCGTGAGCTGCCAATAGATCACGTACCCAGTCGGGCCGGCTTCGTAGCAGACCCGCAGCGCCCTGACGGGGCCGAGCTTCTTCACCAGCTTCCGGATCGAACTCCGAACGGTTCGGCACCACTCCCAGCGACCGCGTTTCTCCACCTGGTTCGGCCACCGCAACGGCGATCGTGTCCGCGTGGACATCCAACCCAAATACATCGTACCTTCGTCATGACCGGCTCCTTCGTATGTGGCTCTGCGTTGTGCAGTACTCCAACTCGCAGCGTAATCCACGAGCTGCGAATCGGAGCCGGTCGTTCCATGTGACTAACAGTCGAACCATTGGAAATCCGCAGCCGTCACAAACGCCGTAGGTCGGCGCCGAGTCCGAACCAAGACGTCGTCCAATAGCTCGTTAGTGTGTGTTGGCTTGCAGGTGGACTGAGTTCTTGGTAGGTACAGGCGTGACAAGGAGCTGCGATGGGTAATCGCCTCGACATTCCGGTCTCTTCCAATCAGTCCCCTGCGTCAAGCGGAGCTGGGGCACCTCCTGACGAAGTATTGCCCGATGTCTCGCCGGCAATTGGATTGCCACCGGGGCACAAATATTGGGCGTTCATCAGTTACAGCCATAGCGATGAGGCGTCGGCGAAGTGGTTGCATATGGCGCTGGAAACGTACCAGGTGCCACGGCAGCTTGTCGGGAGGACTCTGCGCGGCGGCACCGTGCCTCGGCGACTAGTGCCAATTTTCCGCGACCGCGACGAACTTGCCGGGGCGGCGGAACTACGCCACGAGATCCAGCAGGCCCTCCGGCGGTCATTGTATTTGGTCGTCATCTGCTCACCGCTGTCGGCACTGTCGAAATATGTGAACGAGGAGATCAAGGTGTTCAAGGCACTCGGCCGGGAGGACCGGGTGCTCTGCTTGATTGTCGAAGGAGAACCCAACGCCAGCGACGAGCCCGGAACGGCTCAGTTGGAATGCTTCCCGCCATCGATCCGATTCCGTGTGGACGCGCTTGGCGCGCTGACGGACGTGCGGACCGAGCCAGCTGCAGCGGACGCCCGAAAGGCCAAGGATGGCAAGCGGAATGCGAAGCTCAAGCTGCTAGCCGGCATTTTAGATATCTCGTTCGATCAGCTTCGGCGGCGCGAGCATCGACGGGCGGTCCGGCGACGTCTCTGGCTTTCGCTTGTCAGTCTGGTTGCCTTAGCGTTAAGCCTGATCGGATACGCGGGGCTCGCCGACGCGGGGGTCGGCGTCCCGGGAGGAACGTGGGTACGGTTGAGTCTTGACCGGCACGGGTCCTCGGTCTTTCGGCCGGTGCCGTCAGATGAGGAAATTCGGGAGGCGGCGCTCGGTCCGCGCAAAGCTGCGGCGGATCAACTGTTGCGCGTCTGGACGAACGGCAACGGCTGGCTCCTCCCGACGCCGAGCCGAAAAGACCGACCGCGATCGTTCGCGGTCTGGGATGCTGGTCAAGCGTTCGCTGCCCTGCTCGGATCCCCGATCTTTCTCAAGAGCAGTGGGATTTTCTGGTGAAGGAACTGGATACGCCCTTCGAGCCTCGTACGCTGATTGAAGCCAACGGCCGCAAGTACGGCTTCCTCGGCACCCGAGGAATTTATACGCAGGTGGAACCCACGCTGTGGATGACAGCCGCAATCTCAATCGCGCTTCAGCGCCGCGGATCCCTCACAGAAGAGCTGGTCCGGCAGCTTCGGGGTGACCTCGCTGTCGCCCAAGAGCATGCGATGACCTACTGGGATGAACAGACGGGCGGGTGGAACACGTATCCCGACCAAGACGATCCGACCGCCCACACAACGTACACTGCCGCGCTGGCACTTCTCGCCGTTCTGGAGGTGCATGAGGCCGATCTGCCGTGGGCCGGGAGCCAGGCGCTGCGCGACCGGATCCTCCGTGGCACCTTCGACTGGCTTGTGGGGCAATGGGCTGCATCCGGGAACCCGCCCGGATGGCGCGGGGCGGCCGACGACGAGGCGCCTGTGTCCGACGGTCTGACGCTCCAAATCTATAGTGAGTTGCTGCGGGCAGAGACGCAGGCAGGATACGTCATTCCCGATCTCATTCTTCGTGCGATCCCTCAGCATCTGTTCCGTCTGGCAGACCGCCCCCTTGACTTCCCCTCCAGCGTCAGTCGGTTCAGCCGGGTGTTCAAAAGCCACGACGGCATCAAGTTCGACGTCAACCCGGGTGTGAATTATCTGTGGCACCCCTGGGCGGTTGAGGCGGTGGTGTTCTGGCTGAAGCGGATGGACAGGTACGGTGCCCCATCGGAGGAACGCACGCGCTTCCAGCGGATTCTCGGCCACTTGGTGATCGACCTTGGCCGCGAGGCGCACGCGAACGTGGTCTCCGGGCTTGTGCCTAACTATTCGGCAGGAGAAACCGTCATCGGGCTGTCACGAATCCCACGGCCGGCAGGCCGGTAGGAGACACTGTGCGGCGTGCCTACCAACCAACAAAGTCCGTCCACATTGCCGCAGTTGATGTTGCGGCCCACCACGCGTTCCTTCTGCCGCGCTTGTGCTTCGGCTGAGGCGTCGCTGTTCGGCGTAGGCTTCCGGACTTCACGCCGACGGTGGCGTATGACAACGCCGGTCGAGCTTTACGATGGTGCCACTGGGTGTCGGGATTGCGGCTAGAGACGGTTTGACCGCAGCGGGGAGAGCTGTACGCTCTCCGTTTCAGACCCTCGTGAAAGTACCAAAATACATAGGGGAGGTTGCCATGACACATCGCATGATCCGGGGTCTCGTCACGGTCGGCCTACTCGCAAGCGTATCTGCCTGGGTGAATGCGCAGGCGGCCAAGACAAGTCCTGTTGAAGGCGCATGGGTGTTGCAGGATTACACCTTCGCGAAACCACCGGCAGCCTTGGTTATCAACAAACCGACCGGCTTGATGCTCTTCACGGGCAATCACTTTTCGCTCGTGTTCCTTCGCGACAGCACACCTCGGCAAGTCACCGACGCAGGTACAGGCTCGACGGACGAGCAGATGCGTGCTTCTTGGGCGTCCCTGCAAGCTCAAGCCGGCACCTACGAAATATCCGGCGATAAATTGACACTTCGGCCGAGTGTCTCGAAAGCACCGGGGCCGATGGCGCGAGGGGGCGTTGAGAACACGTTCACTCTGAAGGGCGACATACTGGAGCTGGTTTCGACAGGAAACCAGACCGGAGCGCCGCACAACCCAAGAACCCTTCGGTTAGTTCGCGCCAAGTAATCGCCACGCTGAGGACGGTGCGGTCATGACTGTCACGATTGCCTGGCCCGGGACTTGGGGGTAGCCACGTTCGATGGCGAGACGTGGGTGTCCAGTGGCCCGATCAGCGCCGAGACGCTGCAGACTTTTGTCCCCCAAGATGTCCGTGATGATGAGCGCCTGGGAGTAACTGGCACGCAAAGGATGTGGCCGAGGCCGTGGGCGCCGAACTGGTGGATGACCGGCCCGGCGATCCGACGATGCTTGACGACCTGATCATGCCGGACGACGAGAGCGACGTTCGATCCTCCTGCCGTCCACCAAACTTCGCTCGCGTTTCATGCGAGCTTCGTCCAGGCAAGCCGAGCGGTCACTTTGACGCACGGGAACCAAGTGCTCGCGCGTGGTCCGATCGACGCCCGCTTCGCCACCCATGGTGTACTGGGTCGTATCGTCCGACGGCCGCCTGACGGGATTACTTGTCGAGCATTCCCAGATTCCAAACTGGCCGCCCGCTCAACGCAAGACGGAACACAACAAGCGCCAGCCCACTCACGATCACAACTGCCACGAGGGTGCTCTGGCCATACCAAACGCCAAGGTCAGGGGTGAGCACGGAACGACTAATGAAAATGGACATCGTACCGAACGCCACCGTCGCCAGAAGGCCAAAGCGCAGCATCAGGAACAGCAGCAGGCTCAGTTCGACGATCCAATAGATGACGACAACCCAGTCCCCCTCGACCACGTGCGGAGCCGCCAAGACCAGGGTCCAGAATGCAAGGAATACGACCGTCGCTCGCCATTGTTTCTTCAGTACCGCTCTGGCGACTAACAGGACGAAGAAAAACATCAGGACGTCGAGGCTTCTGACGAACGCGAGGATCATGTCGGCCGTCATCAGACGAGTGCTCGTCAGATTGCCGAGATAGAACCCGAGGGTGCCGCCGCTGGGCGTGGGCTGCGCTGGCGCATTACCGAGGCTCAGAGCAAGCGCTTGCGCCGTCCGTTGGATCGCGTGACTCGCGGTGGCGCAGGCGATCGCGACGAGAAGGTCGCGACAGACGACGGGATCGCGCCATTGTCCAGATAACAGCCGAGCCCATGTGATCATGGCATGCGGCCAGAGGCGACGTACCCATGGCTCCAACGCGAGGTAGGCGCTGCCAATGACGAGGCCGAACGCAATACTGAACGCGATTGGTTGCCAGATTCCCGTTGGGAGCGCCGACACAGGGATGGTCAGAAGCAACGAACAGGCATAGGCGGCCGCCGTGTAGACGCCCAGACGCCACGCGCCAACAGGATCACTGCGCCCCGCCTTCCAATTGTGAGTGGCGACCGCCGCGATCAGACCGATGACGGCAAGCAACACGATGTCTCCCGACAACAGCCACGGGTGGGCGTCCCGAGTAGTCGTTCGATCGCTGATCGTCCATGGGAACAGGATTTCGAAGAACACGACCGTCCCTTTGAAGGTCGCCGCTTCTACGCGGATCGGCTCGGAGAAGCCCGGATACACTCCCGTCCATGCCGATTGAGAATCGGCGACGCCGGGCGCGCTCGCTCGTGGTGTGTCAGCGGTCAATTGCGAGAGATCGAGGCCCGCTGCTGCGAATATCGCTGACCATTGAGAGTACTGACTCGCTGCCGGTCGCGAGATTGCCGGAGGGGTGAGGGCGGCGAAACGTAGCAGGCGGCCGTGGACGTCGACGTGGACCGTTAATGTTTCAGCAGAGGGTGCGGACACGTCCGGAACGAATAAGCTCCATGATAAGGGGTCTATTGGTCGCGGAACGAGGGGGGTTGAGCTCTGCCGGTACCAAAACGACACTGGATATGGTGCGTTGGAGAGCATCTGATCCCACTGTCGTTTCTTTTCGGCTGCGCCTCCGCTGATCGTTCGACGCAGGTACTGGATCTGCCGTTCGTCGAAAGCGAATCCTGAGTCAAAATCGCGTGACGGCTGATTGAAGCCCAGGCTCTGAGCAATATCTCGAGCCTTCGCGGCCAGTACTTGCGGCGGGTGCTCCAATGGGACTCGGCCGACCAATTGGATATGCGGAGTCAGAAAACACACCGCCGTCAGGCTCACCGCAATGCACGTCAACAGCGCGATCCCACTCTGCGGGCGCAATGCCTCCCTAGCCCCTGAGGCAGCGATAGTGGCCGGTGACGGGGTTTCCCCGGCAGCAAGCGCCTCGGCAAGCGGATCTCCGCTGCTAGGCAACGCTGCTGCCACCTCGAGGGCCGATTGGGGCCGCCTCTGGGGGTTGGGGTCGAGGCACCACAGGATCGCCCGGTCAATGGTTGCGCTCAGCCCATCAGTGATGAGAGACGGTTTCGTGATTTCGAAGGCCTCTCGAAGACGTAACAGATCGTGGACCGATTTCGCTTGGAATGGGGCCCTGCCTGTGAACAGTTCAAAGAGGACGAGGCCGAGCGCGTAGAGGTCGCTTTGGCGCGTCACCTCGCGGCCCGCCAGTTGCTCGGGCGCCATGTACGCCGGGGTGCCGGAGCCGATGTCTGCTGGGTCGAGGCGATCAGCCACCACCGCAATCCCGAAGTCCATGATCCGCACGCCACCATGACTGTCGATCATGATGTTGCGGGGCTTCAGGTCGCGGTGGAGAACGCCTTTCGCGTGGGCAGCGGCCAATCCGGCACACAACTTCCGGGCCACTTCGATGCCCTTGTCACGTGGCAACCGTCCGATCCGTTGAAGGAGAGCGGCAAGATCCTCTCCATCAACGTACTCCATCGAGACGTACACATGGCCACCGTACTCTCCGAGATCGTATACGCGGCATACGTTGGGGTGAGCGATTTGGCGCGCGAGCCGCACTTCCGCGCGCAGGCGCAAATGGCTGCTGTCGCGATCTTGCAACTGCTTCGTTTGAAGAAATTTGAGGGCAACGGTCTGGTCGAGCTTCAGATCATGGGCCCGGTAGACCACTCCCATGCCGCCACGCCCGAGTTCGCCGATCATACGAAACCGGTCGGCGAACAAGCTCCCCGGCCTGAATGGCCCCTCGTCAAGGCGAGTCGTGGTGACCGGAGTGCCGCAGCTGCGGCAAAATCGGTCAAGTGCCACAATTGGCGCGCTGCACGAAGGGCACTGCGTCGGCGACGTGAGTGGGACATCTGCAGTCGGTGTAAGGTCTGTTGAGGTGCCGACGGCCGCTTGCAGCAGCTCCTGTACCTCTCGTTCCAAGGACGAATCGCCTTCGCAGGCCTTCGCCAGAAACTCGAAGCGTTGATTGTCGGGTAGCGCCATCGCCTCATCGAAGAGACGCAGGAGCGTCGCCAACTTATCAGGTGTCACTGGTGGATGATGAGATTCTACGAACGTGTGTTGGAGTAAGCAACTCTTGCCATCAGTACAGCGCGCCCGGGGGTGAGCGTCCTCAAACGTGGAAATTCGGGAAGGCCTTGCCGAGCAGGCAGTGGAGTCGGCCATCGCACATGTCGATGCGTACTCTGCTAGCAGCAGGACGATACTGAGTTATTACGATGTGGCTAAGCCCAGCTATCCGCGCTCTTAGTAGCTGTGAATTCGGAGCTAAACAAGGACACCAGAAAAACGAAAGGGTCTTTGCGTCCGTCGCTGGTTGTTACCTTGCGCCCTTCTTCGCGCGGCGCCGGCGGTGCACTGCAAGCAATGCCGTGCCGGCTGCGAAGGTCAGCAGCGTGGCGGGCTCCGGAGTCTGAACCTGAACCTCCTCAACCGATACCTTACGGGCCGAGAAGGGCGTAAAAATTTCTCCGTTTTGGATGACCATTTCGAGGATCTGCCGCGGCGTCAGCCCGGTAAAGGGCATGTCGAATTTCGCTGTAAACGTGCTGAGTTCTCCCGGATTATTGGTGTCGATCACATGACCGCGGAAACCGAGGATGACGGTCGTGCCTAACAGGTCCTCATCAAACCGGAACGGCGAACTCACACCGGCATCGCATTCATCCACTGGATTCAGCGATGCCTGACCGCAGCTGAGGATGATGTCGAGAATGAAGTTCAGACCAGGAAGCGGGGAGCCGGGGAACGTTTCGAAACCCGGAATGCCGGCGCCGCCACCGGAATCAAAAAGTTGAACGCCAACCGGTGTGCCAACCAAGTCCAATTCCATGGCAATAAAGCCGCCGAGGGGCGCGAAGTACCCGAGACTCGTGGGCTCTACTCGCGCAAACCCAGTGCCAATGCCTGTCGGAAGAAAATCGATGGAGTTCTGCGACACGCGAATGGCGCCCGTGAGGTCCAGCGTGCCGACAATCGGAACCGCCTGCGCTGTTGCCGGGAGGATTGCTAGAGCAGCCACTGCCATTGCCCGTAAAATTGTTTTCTTCACGCTTAGCAGACGCATCAGGTCATTCATACCGTCCTCCTCGCGCATGCCGGTGTTGTGTGGGTAAGCATTGTAAGCACATTTGGCCGTTTGATTCAGTAAACGCGCGATTCGTATAGCTAACTGAAAATAAGCAATTTCTATACTGGTGATCTCCTGCAACGGTCAATGAACAGGGCAGAAAGTCTACTTAGGTTGACAAAGGGAGTGTCAAAGCCGTCCCAACAGCTTGATGTCTGGGCGAGCACGATCAACGCTGGCGAGATGAACCTCCGCGCCGCTGTGTTTGACTACCGCCCGGCGTGCCGGAGCCCGCTGGTGAAACCGCGCGACGTGCTGTTCATCGCGCACCGTATCGACCAGCCACGCGGCAGCGGCCTCCCGTTCCTCCGGCGGTTTACGCTATGTCCTGTGGTATAAATGCGTTTGCGCTGCTTGCAGCGCCTTCGCAATGCGGAGGTCAGGAGTTCGATCCTTCTGCCGTCCACCAAACTTCGCTGACGTCAATCGAGCTGAGCTTCAGTTGGCGAGCCAGAATCCGTGAGAAGGTTGTCCGCCGTGGCCCAGGAGGGCGAACGTGGACGTCGCCAGCCACGCTCTCCCATGCCACAAATCAGACGTCTCGGCGTGCTCACCGGCGGTGGAGACGCTCCCGGCCTCAACGCGGTGATTCGTGCGGTTGTAAAATCCGCATGCAATACCGGGATCGAGGTATTGGGCATTGAAGACAGCTTCGACGGGCTCATCGAGTCTGGCCGCAGCCGGATCCTTACCCCCAAAGACGTAACTGGTATTCTCCGTCTGGGCGGCACGATTCTCGGTACCACGAATCGCGGCAATCCCTTGGCTTACCCGGTGTCTACCACCGATGGAAACGTGGACTACTCGGAGCGCGTCACCGGGAATTTTCACAAATTCGGCCTCGATGCGCTCGTCGTCATCGGTGGTGACGGCACTCTGGCGATTGCGCATCAGCTGTCCAAGAAGGGCATCCCGATTGTCGGCGTGCCAAAAACCATCGACAACGACATCGTCGGCACTGTCAGCTGCTTCGGGTTCGACACCGCGGTGAACTTCGCAACCGACGCGATCGATCGCCTGCATACCACGGCCGAGGCGCACCACCGCGTCATGGTGGTCGAGGTGATGGGGCGTTACGCGGGGTGGATTGCGCTGTGCGCGGGCGTCGCGGGTGGCGCGGACGTCATCCTGATTCCCGAGATTCCGTTCGATTTGAAGATCGTGGCCGACCGGTTGCGCGAGCGCGAGAAGTTCGGGGCACGGTTCAGCGTCGTGGTTGTCGCAGAGGGCGCCGTGCCGATCGGAGGACAGGTGTCACTCATTGCAGAGGGCGATGCCTCTACAGCGGAACGCCTCGGAGGCGTCAGCGCGATATGTGCACGGCAGCTCGAGAAATTGACCGGTAAAGAGGCACGTTACGTGGTGCTCGGCCATCTGCAGCGGGGCGGCACGCCGACGAGCCACGATCGCGTTCTCGCTACACGATTCGGCGGCAAGGCCGTTGAATGCCTGCGCAGGGGCGAGTTCGACGTCATGGTCGCCTCTCAGCCGCCTGACATTGTCACCGTGCCGCTCGAAGTTGTTGTGGGCAAACAGAAACGCGTGCCGCTGGATTTCGATCTCATCCGCACGGCACGCGCAGTGGGTATTACCTTCGGCGACGAGGCTACTTCTTCGCCGGCGTGAAGCTCTCAATCGTTTTCGAGAATGCCGTCACTTCCTGGGGCGCCGGAGTGCCTCCAAAAAGCACCGCTCGGGAACTGGCGCCCTCGCCGTATATATCCCTCATGTCGCCGTCGGCGGTCTCGATGACCGCGCCTTCGAGCGCGGCTCCCGCGAACAGCCCTTTGCTGCGCGAATAGGTCAGAATCTGCGCGTTCAACTTCAGGTCGGTGGCCGCCCCGGCTTCGCGTCCGATCGGACCTGCCGCAGCCGATATGTCCGCGCCAAGCTTGATTTTGCTACCGAGCAGGCTGCGGGCACTCTCGGGCGTCATGAAGACCATGACGTAGTCCGTCGCCTCTGCACCGATCTGGAAGCCAAAGCTCGCTCCACCCATGTTCAGGTAAGCGGGCGCACTCCACCCATTAGCCTGACGGCAGACCACGACACCGCGCCCGCCGCGGCCGCCAATGCCGAACGCGGCCTTGATCACTTGGGGGAATACGGCGATACAGTCCGCGTCGTCGAGAATGCCACGAGGAATGGCTTTGTCGGGCGCGCTCATGATCTCGCGGAAGATTGTCGCCGCCTTTGTCGTCTGCTGGATTTCGTCGTGCGTGTCCTTGGCGGCCGTCTGGGCAAATCCTGTCGCACCCATGCCCACGACAAGGCACAGCGACAGGTTCATGTACAACTTCTTCATGTGCAATTCCTCCAGGGCGGAGGGTGCAAGACTAGTGCCCGAGGAGATCGGCATCCTTCCTGTTCTGTGCGTCGTCGATGAGCTTCACGTGTTGATCGGTGATCTTCTGAACCTCGTCGAGGCCCTTCCGCTCGTCGTCTTCTGAAACCTTCGAGTCCTTAAGTAGCTTCTTCAATCGATCATTCGCTTCGCGCCTGACGCCCCGCACCGTATTGCGGCCCTCTTCGGCCAGCTTGTGGACATGGCGCGACAGTTCCTTCCGCCGCTCATCGGTGAGCGATGGAATAGGAACGCGGATCACCTTACCGTCGTTTGCTGGATTCAAGCCGAGATCGGAGATTCGGATCGCGCGCTCGACGGGGGCGAGTAGCGTGGGGTCGAAGGGTTGTACGACGATCAAGCTGGGCTCCGGGATGGAAAGGCCGGCGACCTGGTTGAGCGGCATCCTCGTGCCGTAGGCTTCGACCTGCACGTGGTCGAGCAGGGCGGTTGACGCCCGACCGGTGCGCACCCCCGCCAGCTCGTGTTTGACATGCTGGAGCGCTACGTCCATCCGCTTGTTGACCTCGGCAAACAATCCCTTCAGATCGTTTACGTCCATTCAGTGACTCCTCTAGTCTCGCGGGTGCTGTGCCCGCGCACCGTCGCTATGCCGTGACGAGTGAGCCGATTTCCTCGCCCATCACGGTACGCCGCAGGTTGCCCGGCGTTCTGAGATTGAAAATGATGATCGGGAGGCGGTTGTCCATGCAGAGGGTGATGGCCGTCGAGTCCATCACGCGCAGCCCCTTGTCGATCACCTGCAGGTATGAAATCCGGTCGAACTTGGTGGCCGTCTTGTCGAGCATCGGATCGGCGGTGTAGATGCCGTCGACCTTCGTGCCCTTCATGATGACGTCGGCCTTCATCTCCATCGCGCGCAGCGCCGCGGCGGTGTCTGTCGTGAAGTACGGATTACCAGTTCCCGCGGCGAAGATCACGACGCGGCCTTTCTCGAGATGGCGGATCGCCCGCCGGCGGATGAAAGGTTCGGCCACAGCCCGCATTTCGATTGCCGTCACGACCCGTGTGAGCACGCCGTGCTGCTCGAGAGCGTCCTGCATGGCGAGGCCGTTGATCACGGTCGCCAGCATGCCCATGTAATCGCCGGTCGCGCGGTCCATGCCCTTCGCGCTCGCCGCAACCCCGCGGAAGATATTGCCTCCACCAATCACGACGCCGACCTCGACGCCAAGGGCGCGGATCTCGGCGATATCGGCGGCGATGCTCGAGGTGACGCTGGGATCGATGCCGAATTGCTGCTCCCCCATGAGCGCCTCCCCGGACAGTTTCAACAGGATGCGCTTGTAGGTGGGGGGAGGAGACATGTCGGGAGAGAATTATAGTCCAGAGTCGGGGAGTCGGTCAGAGTCGTGGAGCCTTCAGCAGCGACTCCATTGACTCCGATCGACTCTCGTCGACTCCTACGACTCTTGCGCTTCCCCGATCTTGAATCGGGCAAACCGTGAGACCGCGATGTTCTCGCCCATCTTGGCGGTCGCCTCGGCGATAAGCTGAGAGACCTTGACGGACGAGTCGCGGATCGACTTCTGATCGACGAGCACGACCTGCTCGTAATAGGAATCGAGTTTGCCTTCGATGATCTTCTCGAGGATCTCCGGTTTCTTGCCCGACTGCGCGAGTTGGGCACGGTAGATCTCTTTCTCCTTGTCGAGCACGGCGGCCGGCACTTCGTCGCGGCGCACGTACTTGGGGTCGGCCGCGGCGATGTGCATCGCGATTTCCTTCACGAGTGCGGCAAATTGATCGGTTCGGGCCACGAAGTCGGATTCGCAGTTCACCTCGACCAGGACGCCGATCTTGCCGCCCATATGGATATAACTGCCGATCGAGCCCTGGCTCGTGGTGCGGCCGGCCTTCTTCGCCGCCGACGCGAGGCCCCGCTTGCGGAGGAGGGTGACTGCCGTATCAAGGTCGCCATTCGCTTCGGTCAGCGCGGCTTTGCACTCCATGAAGCCGGCGCCAGTCATGTCACGAAGCTTCTTCACAAGCTCTGCAGAAATTGCCATCTGAACACTCCAGGTCCGGCTGTCCGCCGCTCGCTTGCGGCTACGGGCTCTTGCGAGCCCCGCCCTAGCCTCGGCGGCGGTGGGAAGCCGGAGATTAACAGTTGACCGCGTACAAAAAAACGCCGGCCGCGCTGGCCGGCGTGTGAACCCAGAAGCTGAACTCTGAACCCGTTAAACGCCGGCGGGCGAGGTAGCGGGCTCGGCTGCGGCCCGGCGAGGGGCACGGGCGCCGCGCTTGTCGTCGGCTCCACCGCCCTCGTCTTTATCCGCGTTCGCGTCAGCCTGCGCCGATTCGCGCGCGCCACGACCCGAGTTCACCGCATCGGCGATCTTCGAGGCAAACAGCCGGATCGCGCGAAGCGCGTCGTCGTTGCCCGGAATGCGGAAATCCACTTCGTCGGGGTCGCAGTTGGTGTCGATAATGCCGATGATCGGAATCTTCAGCTTACGCGCTTCGTCCACCGCTATCTTTTCCTTGCGTGTGTCGACGATGAAGACCGCGTCGGGCAGACGCGACATACCGCGGATGCCTTCGAGGTTCTTCTCGAGCTTGCGGCGTTCCTTTTCGAGCCGCGCGACCTCTTTCTTCGACAAGGTGTCGTAGCGGCCGTCGGTGATCATCGATTCCAGATCGCGGAGACGCGCGAGGCTGCGCTGGATGGTGTTGAAGTTGGTCAAGAGGCCACCGAGCCATCGCTGGTTCACGTGATACATTCCGCAGCGGGCGGCCTCTTCGGCAATCACGTCCTGCGCCTGGCGCTTCGTTCCGACGAAGAGGAGGGTTTTGCCCTCTGCGGCCAGATGCGTGACGAAGTCTTCAGCGTCCTTGAACAGCTTGACCGTCTTTCCGAGGTCAAGAATGTAAATGCCGTTGCGTTCGCCGAAGATGTACTCCTTCATCTTCGGGTTCCAGCGCTTCGTCTGGTGCCCGAAGTGCACTCCAGCTTCCAAAAGATCTTTCATTGCAACCGCCAAACAGTAGCCTCCCTTTATCGCTTGCTGAACTGGAACCGTTTACGCGCCCCGGCCATCCCGTACTTCTTGCGTTCCTTCGCGCGCGCGTCTCTCGTGAGCAATCCGCCCTTCTTCAGGGCCTTCCGTAGCTCGGCGTTGTACCCTACGAGCGCGCGTGCGATACCGAGCCGCACCGCGCCGGCCTGGCCGTTGATGCCGCCGCCTGCCACAGTGGCGACAACGTCGAATTGCTCGGCTGTCTGCGTGAGTACTAACGGGGTTTTGATCTGGGTTCGCAGTGCTTCAGTCGGGAAGAAGGCTTCGAACTCGCGGTGGTTGACGGTGACCGCACCTGTGCCGGGCCTCAGAAAGACTCGAGCTGACGATGTCTTCCTGCGGCCGGTTGCGTAAAATTCTGTAATTGGCAACTTATGCGACCTCGCGTGACGATGGCTTCTGCGCCGTGTGGGGATGATCCGGGCCCGCATAGACTTTCAACTTGCGGTACATGGCAGCCCCGAGCGTTGTTTTGGGGAGCATGCCGTGGACGGCTTCTTCCACGATGCGGTTTGGCCGCGCCTGGCGGACGATCTTGGCGCGCTCTTCACGCAGCCCGCCCTCGTACCCGCTGTGGCGGCGATAGACCTTCTGTTCTTCCTTGCGCCCGGTCAACTTCACCTTGGCCGCGTTTACGATGACGACGTGGTCGCCGGTGTCGATAAACGGAGTGTAACTGGGCTTGTGTTTTCCCTGGAGCAGACGGGCCGCCAGCGTCGCCACGCGACCGAGTACCTGCCCGTCGGCGTCGATGACGTGCCAACGGCTGTCAATCGTCTTCGGAGTTGCTACATACGTCCGCATGAACCCTGGATCCTTCGTCGGTGGCCTGATCTTCTCTGGGGGAAAACGGGCACAACTGTAAACCCAAATCTTACGTGGTGTTGTCGTGAGTGTCAAGCTCGCAGGCCTCGAATGTTTGCACACTGCCATGCATTTTCGCCATCACGAATGCACCTCCGGCAACCGGTAGCGTAGGCGGCGGCCACCGGCGCGATTGAAGAATTTGCGATCAGAAGGCTGTGATCGAGAGACAAAACTGTCACTCGTTTTCAGCCACCTTGCCAATTTTCGTCGTTGATTCCGCAGGCACCGATGGCATCGGCCTTGCCCCACCAGTCGCGCGAACTGTGATGACCTTCTCCTTGTTCAAAAGGAGCCGCTCCGTCGTCGGTCTCGATATCGGATCGAGCGCGGTGAAAGCCGTCGAGCTGAAAGCCGCGGGCAAGGGCTATCGCGTCGCGGCCTTTCGCACCGAGCCGATTCCGCCTGACAGCATCGTCGACGGCGCGATCATCGCCAGCGCCGCGGTCGCCGAGTCAATCCGGCGCGTGTTCGAATCGAGAGCGTTCAAAACGAAGGACGTGGCCGCGTCGCTCTCGGGCAACGCCGTCATCGTCAAGAAAATATCGCTGCCAGTGATGACGCCCACGGAGCTCGATGAATCGATCGAGTGGGAAGCCGAGCAGTACATTCCGTTCGACATTCAGGACGTCAACCTCGACTACCAGATTCTGGATGCCGGGAGCAGCCCTGATTCAAAAGGCATGATGGAAGTCCTGCTGGTCGCCGCGAAGAAAGAGAAAATTGCTGACTACACCGGCGTCATTGCCCAGGCGGGCCGGACGCCAGTGGTGGTCGACGTCGACGCTTTCGCCCTGCAGAACGCTTACGAGCTGAACTACGGCTTCGAGCCTCATTCCGTGGTTGTGCTGCTCAACGCCGGCGCCAGCGCGACCAACATCAACATCATCGCGAACGGCCAGTCCGTCTTCACGCGCGATATCTCGCTCGGCGGCAACGCGTATACGGAAGCCGTGCAGCGGGAGCTCAACCTGTCGTTCGAGAGCGCCGAGCTCGTCAAGAAGGGCGCGCTGGTCGGCGGCGCGACGTTCGAAGACGTCGTGCCCGTGCTTCGCGCGATGACCGAGAACGTGCTCCTCGAAGTGCAGAAGACGTTCGACTTCCACAACGCGACGGCGACCACCGAACCAATCACAGGAATCATGCTGAGTGGCGGTGCGTCGCGCGTCGAAGGGTTTGCCGACGCGCTGCAAAAGCGCTTCAACACGCCGGTCGAGATGTTCGATCCCTTCCGGAAGGTGGCGCTGGATGCCCGGAAGTTTTCCGCCGACGCGCGCGAGTCCATCGCGCCAACGGCCGCAGTGGCGATCGGGCTCGCGGTCAGACGGGCAGGTGATCGTTGATCAGAATCAACCTCCTCACCGTTGATCGCGAGCGCGCGAAGCGCAAAGCGACATTCCAGGTCGGGCAGAAAGTCACTGTGGGCTGCAGCCTCGTTCTCGTGGCGGCAGCGCTTGTCGTGGGCTGGTGGTTCTGGTCGCTGCAGCACGCGTCGGCCGACCTCGAGCAGCAGATCGCAGACGCCGAGCGCGAGACACAGCGGCTGCGGAGTGTGATTCAACAGGTGACGCAGTTCGAGGGTCGCCGCGCGCAACTCCAGCAGCGCGTCACGCTGATCGAAGAGCTTCGGAAAGGGCAGACCGCTCCTGTGCACCTGCTGGATCAGATCAGCAAGGCGCTGCCCGAGCCGGTGTGGCTGACGGACATTCGTCAGGCCGCGGATGACATCACGCTCGAAGGGCGCTGCACGTCGCTGAATTCGTTGTCGGATTTCGTCAGCGCGCTCGAGGCGTCGGAGCTGTTCGAGCGGCCCGTCGAGATTATCGACAGCCGCGTCGAGGCCGCGACGACCTCGACTCCTGAGTTGATTCGGTTTTCAGTGCGCGCGCGGCAGCGTGCGAAGGCGGCGGATTGACGGACCTGAATTTCAACAGGTTACCGTGGTACGGCCAGGTGGCCACGTTCGTCGCGCTGGGGCTCGCGCTCATCGGCAGCTTCTACAGGTTTCATGCAGTGCCGGCGCGCGGAGAAATGGTCACCCGCGAGAAGCAGCTCGCGTCGCTGCGCGTCACCATCGCGAAAGGCTCGTCCACCGCGAATCAGTTGAACCAGTTCCGACAGCAGGTCGCCGAGCTCGAAGCACGGCTCGAGATCCTCAAGGCGGTGCTGCCGGAGCAGAAGGACATGGCGGATCTGCTTCGTCACATTCAAACGCTGGCGACGCAGTCGGATCTGGCGGTCCGAGGCTTCAAGCCGGCTCCGTCGGTCACCAAGCAGTTGCATGCGGAATGGCCGATCGCGCTGCAGCTCGACGGCACGTATCACAACCTCGCGATGTTCTTCGACCGCGTCAGCAAAGTTTCACGAATCATCAACTTCAGCGGCATCATGATTCACGCGAAAGACAAACCGGAGTCCAATTCGACCATCTCTGTCGACTCTATCGCCACGACATTCGTGCTGATCGAAAGCGCGACGTCGGCGGCGCTCGTGGGTTCGAGCGCCACCGTGGTCCCCGCGCAGGCCGCTGTGCAGCCGGCACGCCCGGCGTCGCCTCCGCCGGCGGTTTCCGCTCCAGCCACCACGGCGCCCGCGCCAGACGCGTACACATACGACCCTGCTGGGCGCCGGGACCCGTTCGTCAGCCTGTTGTCGCGCGGCATCGAGCCGGCAGCCGGAAAGAAACTCGCCGGGCTCGGCGGCATCACGACCGCCGAGATGATGCTGCGGGGAGTGCTGCAAAGCCGCGACTCCTACGTCGCGCTGATTTCCGGTTCAGATGGCAAGACGTACTCAGCACATGTGAACGATCGTCTTCTCGACGGCGTTATCCAAAGCGTGACGCCGGAAGCGATCGTCATCATGCAGGAAGTCAACGACCCGCTCTCGCTCGTGAAGCAGCGCGAAGTGCGAAAGGGATTTAGGACCGCGGAAGATGGCAAATAACACAGGCCGATTTCACAGCTCGCATAGCCCCGCCGCGGCTCGCTCGTCGGCAGCACGCCTCGCTCGGACCGCACGGGCTTTTGCGTACGTCCGAACGAGCTGCGCGTTGCTGCTGCTCCTTGCGGGATTGTGGTCTGAGGCTCTGACGCCGCTCGACGCGTTTGGGCCGGCGTCTGGCGCTGAAGCCGGCGCGCGCGGCGCCGGACCATCTGTGCAGGCACAGCAGAACGCCGTGCCTCAATTGCCGTCGCCGACGTCTGCGGCTGGAACGCAGCCGCGGTTTACAGGACATCCGGTGACGCTCGATTTCCAGGGCGCGGACCTGCGGACGGTGCTCCGCACGTTTGCGGATATCAGCGGGCTCAACATCGTCATCGATCAGTCGGTACAGGGCGCCGTCGACGTCTCACTGCATGAAGTACCGTGGGACCAGGCGCTCGACATCATTCTTCGGGACCACAGGCTCGGCTATTCGGTGGAAGGGACAATTGTCCGGATTGCGCCGCTCGCCGTGCTGTCAGACGAAGAAGGGCAGCGCCGCAAGCTCGCCGAAGAGCGGGCGTTGTCAGGCGATCTCGAGGTGCTGACTCGTCCGCTGAGCTATGCGAAAGCGAGTGAGCTGACGCCGCTGCTGACGCGCACGGCGTTGTCCCAGCGGGGCGACATTCAGATCGACGCGCGGACCAACACGATCATCATTCGCGATCTGGCAAGCCGGCTTCAGGGAGCGGCTCAGCTAATCGACTCGCTCGATCGTCCTCAGCCGCAGGTCGAAATCGAAGCGCGCATCGTCACGACGACGCGCGACTTCGCCCGCAAGATCGGCGTCCACTGGGGTATGAACGGGCGCATGGCGCAGGACATCGGCAATACAACAAGCCTGGCGTTTCCGTATCAGATCGGCATCGGAGGCAGGACGGGCGCCACGCAAGGGTCGACGATCGGTTCGGCGGCAGATCGTGCGTCGACGGTCGTGAACCTGGGCGTCGGGACGGCGAGCAGCGCGATTGGGCTCGCGCTCGGATCGGTGAACGGCGCGCTGAATCTCGACGTCGTCCTGACGGCACTCGAGGAATCGGGGAATGGCCGGATTCTGTCGACACCGCGCGTGTCGACGCAGAACAACGTGCCCGCCGAAATCACACAGGGCGTGCAGGTGCCTATTCAGACGGTCGCGAATAACACGGTCACGGTGTCGTTCCGCGATGCCGCGCTGAAGTTGAACGTGACGCCGCAGATTACGGCGGCCAACACGGTCATCATGCAGATTGTTCTCGAGAATTCGTCCCCGGATTTCAGCCGTGCGATCTCGGGCATTCCGCCCATCAATACGCAGCGCGCGGTGACGTCGCTGCTCGTGTCGGACGGACAGAC
The DNA here is from genome assembly GCA_963784045.1 of Vicinamibacterales bacterium. Lineage (GTDB taxonomy): Bacteria > Acidobacteriota > Vicinamibacteria > Vicinamibacterales > JAMQPK01 > JAMQPK01. Next base: position 23,421 of record CAWAPZ010000016.1, on the reverse strand, counting down.
ATCGGTCATCGGCGGCATTTACATCAACCAGCAGGATTCATCGAACGACAGAACGCCGGGACTCTACAAGATTCCGATCCTGGGCTGGTTGTTCCAAAGGCGGGAATTTACAGAAGAGAGTCGCGAGTTGCTCATCTTCATCACGCCGCGAATCATCAAAAGCTAGGTCCCGTTGTAAGGGAGCAGAGAGGATATGCGCGCCATACGTCGTTCGATCATCACGCGAGTCGCAGTCGGCGCGCTTGTGGCCGGGTCGGTCTCCTGCGGCGACGTCGTCATGCAGGACAGGGCGCCGGTGCTGGTCGTCATCGATTCAATCGAGGCCGCTTCCGGCGCCGATCCCCGCACCATGGGTGGTTTCCTGCTGTCGGACGTGCAGACGCTGGTAGAACGCCAGGTGGATGGCGAGACGGTTCGCGTTCCCACGATCGTCAATGACGTCGGCCAGGCGACCATGCGGATCATCGCGAAGGACGCCGGCAACGGCGCCGTGAGTCTGGCGCCGAGCGCGTGGAACAACGTCACCATCAACCGCTATCACATCGCGTTCCTGCGGGCGGATGGACGAAATACTCCCGGCGTGGATGTGCCATTTTCCGTCGACGGTGCGCTGACGGCGACGCTGGGGTCGACGCCGACAGTGGTGTCGTTCGAGATCGTGCGCCACCAGCAGAAGCTCGAACAGCCGCTGCGCTCACTCGCGAATTTTGGCGGTCGTCTCTTCATCTCGACGATCGCGGAAATCACGTTCTACGGCGCCGACCAGGCCGGAAATTCATTGCAGATCAAAGGCACGATTAGCGTCAGCTTCAGCGACTACGCGGACCTCGGATAGCTGTGGGGGCACGACATATCGAGATGGAACACAGGTCATGACCCAATACGTCACGCATATGCTCGTGCTGCTGGCCGCCGCACTCGCGGGCAGCTGCACGCTGGCTGATACCCAACCGCCGACCCTCGCGGGTCCGTCCGAGATGAGCCTGTCACTGGCAATCACTGCTAACCCCGACGTGCTGTCGCTCGACGGGTCGTCCCAGACACTGGTGACGGTCGACGCGCGTGACAGCAATGGCCAACCAGCGGCGAACGTGCCGTTACGGGTCGAAATCATCGCAAACGGTCAGAGCATCGACTTCGGATCGATTTCGGCGCGCACGCTGGTGACCGGGAGCAACGGCCGGGTGTCGGTCACCTATACCGCGCCGCCGTTTGTCATGGGAACGATTCCGAATGTCCAGATCGGGGTCACACCCACGGGTTCGGACGCGTCCAGTCACGTCCGCCGAGTGGTCGAGGTGCGGCTGGTGCCGCCCGGCGTCATTACGGCGTCGCCCATCGCCAGCTTCTCGTACGTGCCGGCCAATCCTACGGCCTTGTCGGATGTCCGCTTCGATGGCTCAGCATCGAGAGGAGGGCTGGGCGCCGTCGTGACAAGCTACGTGTGGGATTTTGGCGACAACTCGAGCGCTACCGGTATCACCGCTACGCATCGGTATTCGACCGCGGGCACCTACGTTGCAAAACTCACTGTCACCGACAGCAACGGCAGCACCAATCAGAGCGCCGGCCATACGATCGTCCTGAGTGGAGGCGCGGCGCCAACTGCCGACTTTGTCGTCAGTCCTGCGAACCCGTTGGTGGGGCAGACGATCTTCTTCAACGCGACGACGTCGTCTGCGGGAACGGGGCATAGCCTCGTTTCGTATGACTGGAATTTCGGGGACGGCTCGACGAAATCCGGCTCAACTGTGTCGAAGTCCTACGCGGTGGCTGGAGGTTACACCGTAGTTCTCACCGTGACCGACGAGGCCGGCCAGACGGCCCAGACGGTGAACTCCGTGACGGTCGGTGCGTCAGGCGCGACCGCGGTGTTCACACACGACGCCACTTATACCTGCGGCAGAAGAAGGCGGTCTAGAATCGTCCAGTGCGCCTTGCCCCTCGCGATACCCTGGCGGTTCGCCATGCCAAGCTTCGGGATGCTGTCACTGCGGCAGAGCTCGACGGCCTGGTTGTCACGCACCTGCCGAATATCTTTTACCTGACGAACTTTCTCGGAACGGCAGGCATCGCCGTCGCCATGCGCGATCGGCTGTACCTGATACTGGACTTCCGCTACGCGTCGGCGGCCCGGGACATCTGGAATACGGAGTTCGGTTGTCCCGACGCGGAGATCGTGCCGGTCGATCGGACCTACGACGAGACGCTTGTCACGCTCGTCAAGAAGTTGCAGCCGCGCCGACTCGGCTTCGAGGGGAACAATCTCTCGTTGAATCGCGCGAATCATCTTGCAGCGATGGTGGGCGCCGCGATTCAGCCGGCCTCCGTTTCCGCCCCTGCACGACCCGACAATGTTCGCGATTCGGTCTCCCTCGTCGCTACCGACAACGTCATCGAGCGGCTGCGGGTGGTCAAAGATGCCCACGAGATTGCCATGCTGCGTCGCGGGGCAGAATTGCTGGCGCCTGTGGCCATCGATATTCTCGGCGACGTCAAGCCGGGAGTGAAGGAGCAGGAGCTGGCGGCAAAGATCGATTGGCGGATTAAATCCGGAGGTTTCGAGCGCTGCTCGTTCGAGACGATTGTGGCCAGCGGCCCGAATTCCGCGTTGCCACACGCCCATGCCGGTGGCCGAGTGCTCACGGAGGGGGACCTCGTGGTGCTGGACTTTGGCGGGGTCTACGGCGGATACTGCGTCGACCTGACCCGAACGGTTGCGGTGGGGCAGCCCGATGCCGAGATGGCACGGGTCTACCATGCTGTCCTCGACGCCCACGGAGCCGCGATCGCTGCTGTGAAGCCTGGCGCTCGGGCCGGGGACATCGACGCCGCGGCCCGCACCACCCTCGCGCGTTACGGTCTGGCCGAAGCGTTCGGACATAGCACGGGCCACGGACTGGGCGTGGAGATTCACGAAACGCCGCGGATTGGACCGCGACGCGAGGCTGCGGGCGATGCGCCGGCGGTCCCGGATGAATCGATCGAACCTGGAATGGTCTTCACCATCGAGCCGGGCGCCTACCTCCCGGGATGGGGAGGCGTGCGAATCGAAGACGACGTGCTGGTGACATCAGACGGGGTCGAAGTGCTCACAAACGTCCCAACGAGCCTCACACATACGCATGGAATTTGACGAGATCAACCGCATTCTGGACATGATGCGCGAACACGAGCTCAGCGAGTTCGAGCTCGAGCGCGAGGGCGTCAAGATCAGGATCAAGAAAAGTGCGCCTTTGAACGCGCCCGCATCGTTTGCCGTTCCAGCGGTGCAGAACGGCGCCCCTGCGCCACAGCAGCCGTTTGCCAGTCCGACGCCAGCGCCGCTCGAGGCGGTGCCGAGCCCCGAGGCGCCGCCATCGGACGAAGTTGATTTCGCCATCGTGAAATCGCCGATTGTCGGCACGTTCTTCCGAGCGACAGAGCCTGGATCTGCGCCGTTCGTTGAGGTAGGCACCACGGTGAAGAAAGGTCAGGTGCTTTGTATCATCGAAGCGATGAAGCTGATGAACGAGATCGACTCGGAGTACGACGGGGAAGTGGTGAAGGTCTACATTGAAAACGGCCAGCCGGTGCAGTACGGCGAGCGCCTGTTCGCCATAAAACCCAATGTTTAAAAAAATCCTGATCGCCAACCGCGGCGAGATCGCGATGCGCATCATCATCGCGTGCCGCGAGCTGGGCATCAAAACCGTCGCCGTGTATTCGGAGGCGGACGAGAACGCGCTGCACGTTCGGTTTGCCGACGAGGACGTCCGCATCGGACCTCCGCGCAGCTCTGAGAGCTACTTGAATGTGCCCGCGATCATCAGCGCCGCGGAGATCACTGGCGCTGACGCGATTCATCCCGGTTACGGGTTTCTCTCCGAATCGGCCTATCTCGCTGAAGTCTGCGAAGCCTGTCACATCCGTTTCATCGGCCCCGATCCAAAAGTCATTCGCCTGATGGGCGACAAGGCGCGCGCACGCCGCGCGATGAAGAAAGCGGGCCTGCCGCTGCTGCCGGGAACCGACGGCCCCGTCGAAAGCGAAGAAGCAGCCCTGAAGTTCGCCAATATCTGCGGCTTTCCCGTCATCGTCAAGGCGACCGCGGGCGGCGGTGGCCGCGGCATGCGCGTCGTGCGCACGCCGCAGGAGCTCGGGCATGCCATCAAGACGGCGCAACGCGAAGCCGAGGCGGCATTCGGCGTGCCCGACGTGTACATCGAGAAGTATCTCGAGAATCCCCGCCACATCGAGGTTCAGGTGCTGGGCGATCACCATGGCGGCGTGGTGCATCTCGGCGAGCGCGAATGTTCGATTCAGCGCCGGCATCAGAAGCTCCTGGAAGAGTCCCCTTCGCCCGCGTTGACCGAGAAGCAGCGCCGCAAGCTCGGTAATCTGGTCGTGGACGCAGCCAAGGCGGTCCAGTACACCAATGCGGGCACGTTCGAGTTCCTGATGGACGATCAGGCGAGGTTCTACTTCATGGAGGCCAACACCCGGCTCCAGGTCGAACATCCCGTTACCGAGTTCGTCACCGGGATCGACATCGTCAAGGAGCAGATCCGGATCGCGGCCGGCGAACGATTGTCGTTCAGGCAGGGAGAAATCACCTTCAACGGCCACGCAATCGAGTGCCGCGTGAACGCGGAAGATCCCGAGACGTTCGTGCCTTCGCCCGGCCACATCAGCGTTTTCAGCCTCGGCGGCGGGCCCGGCATCCGGGTCGACACTGCAGCGCACTCCGACTGCACGATCCCGCCCTATTACGATTCGATGATCGCCAAAGTGATTTCGTACGGCCGCGACCGCCACGAAGCGATCGTCCGCATGAAGCGCGCCCTCGAGATGTCCGTCGTCGAGGGTGTCAAGACGACGATCCCGATGCACCTGCGGATCCTGAACGATCCTGATTTCGTAGCCGGACGATTGAGCACGAAGTTCATGGAGCGTTATGCTCCTGAACAATCCAAAGACAAGAATCGCGCCGAGGCCGTCTGAACCTCTCTTTTCTCAACGCCATCATCGACGACGAGGTAACTCGCCGGTCGGGATGGACGGTGCCCGACCTCGCGGACGCGTATCTTGCAGGGGGCGCCCGCTTCATACAGCTGCGAAGCAAATACGCGTCGAGCGGGGCGTTTCTGGCCTCGTGTGCCGACGTCGTCGAACGCGCCCACAAGGACGGCGCGATAGTCATCGTCAACGATCGCGCAGACATCGCGGCCTTGTCGTCGGCCGATGGCGTCCACGTCGGGCAGGAGGATCTTGATCCCGCCTCGGTTCGAAGAATTCTCGGCAGCTCAGCGATCGTCGGCATCTCTACCCACACTGCGGAACAGGCGCGAGCGGCGTCCGGATTGGCGGTGGACTATATTGCTGTTGGACCCATCTTCGGTACGTCGACAAAGGACACGGGCTACAAGGCGGTCGGCACGACCCTCGTGCGAGAGGCTGCCGCGATTATTCGAGCGGCGGATTCCGCGACCCCGATTGTGGCGATCGGCGGCATCACCCTCGAACGGGCACGCGAAGTGATTCATGCGGGGGCGGCATCGGTTGCCGTCATCTCCGATCTGCTTTCGACCGGGAACCCGGAAGCTCGAGTCAAGGAGTACCTGCGCGCGCTCTCATGAAGGGCAGACTCCTTGCCACCCTCGTGCTGCTGGTTCTCGTCGTGGCCTTCGGCACGGCGTGAGCACGGCACTCTATGCCTTCGCCGCGTTTGCCGCGTTCGTCGTCGAAGGGGGCTGGCCGAAATACATTGAAGGATGGCGGTATGTGCGAAATGATCAATCATCTTTCTGACCACTACGTCATTCGTGGATACGGGGAAATCGCGACGAGCTCGGACAATGTGGAGCTGTCGATCGAAGAGATTCATATAGGCAACTCGTCCGCGCTCGCAGGGCGCCCGCTGTCCGACGTGATGCACCGCGATAAGATGACTGTCGTGGTCGTCGGCATTCAGCACGCTCAGGGCGCCGTGGAATTCAATCCCGCCGCCGGCACCGTTCTAAATGGCGGCGATCACCCCATCGCGCTTGGCAGCTCCCGGGTACTGAAGGAGCTGGAGCGCGCGGCCAGGTAGCAGCGATGTCTGCGCGAATACTCGACGGCGCAGCGGTCGCCGCACAGATCAGGAGCGAGCTCTCCTCGCGCGCTGCCGCATTTACCCGCAGCTCCGGCCGCAAGCCCGGGTTGGCCATCGTGCTTGTCGGCGACAAGCCGGACTCGCAGATTTACGTGAACAGCAAACTCAAGTCCGCGGGCGATGAGGGGATCACGGCCACACTGTCCCATTTGCCGGCGTCGACGTCGCTTGACGAAATCCTTTCGCTGGTCCATCGACTGAATGAGGATGCTGCGACCGACGGCATTCTGGTGCAGGCTCCGCTGCCCGATTCTCTCGGCGTGGCCGCGATGCAAGCGGTCTTCGATGCCATCGATCCGTCGAAGGACGTGGACGGGGTGACGCCGGCGAATGTCGGGCGCCTCGTTCAGAATCGCGCAGACCTGGTCGCCTGCACGCCGGCCGGCATCGTCGAGCTGCTGCGGCGCAGCGGCATCGAGGTCGCCGGACAACACGCCGTCGTCATTGGCCGGAGCGATATCGTCGGCAAGCCGGTGTCGATGCTCCTCCTTCACCGCCATGCCACCGTAACGATTTGCCATTCCCGCACGCGGGATCTTTCGAAGGTTGCCGCAACCGCCGACATTCTGGTAGCCGCGCTTGGCCGGCCCGGTTTCGTGCGGCGATCGTTCATCCGGCCTGGAGCGACAGTCATCGACGTCGGCATTAATCTCGTGACCGAACCGAACGTGGCGCACGAGATATTCCACGAAGGCCACCCACGGCGGGGGCTGTTCGACCGCAAGGGATCGGTTCTGGTCGGCGACGTGCATCCGGAGGTCTCCGATATCGCCGGCGCCCTTACTCCCGTGCCGGGCGGCGTCGGCCCGCTCACCATCGCGATGCTCATGGCGAACACCGTCGTGGCGGCGGAACGCCGCTCTACCTCGGGCCGATGACGAAGGTCGCGCTCACCGGGGGCATAGCGACGGGCAAATCGTATGTGCTCGAGCGGCTGAAAGAGCGCGGCGTTCCGGTCATCGACGCGGACGATCTCGTTCACGAAGCACTCGCTGCCGGCACGCCGGCGACCAACGCCATCGCATCGAGATTCGGCAGTGGGTTGTTGAAGCTGGACGGGAGCGTGAACCGAACGCTGCTCGGCGTAGAGGTATTCCGAGACGCCGAGATCCGCCGGCACATCGAGGCGATACTTCATCCAATCGTGTACAGCGCGATTCACAATTGGTTCGGCTCGCTCGATCGCCCGTTCGGGGTGGCGTCAATCCCGTTGTTGTACGAAACCGAGCGTGAAGGCGATTTTGATTTCGTCGCGGTGACGGTCGTCCCGGCTGATACGCAGCTTCAAAGGCTGCGCGAGCGCGATGGCGTGTCAGAAGTCGGCGCACGCCAGCGAATCGCCGCGCAAATGCCCGCGCAGGCAAAAGCGTCTCGAGGGGATTTTGTCATCGACACGAGCGGAACGAAGCTCGATACGGATCGCCAGGTCGATATTCTGATCGAGGTCCTTCGGAAGATTACCCGAAGCTCGTAGGCCGCAGCCGATCGAATCGCCACGTCAGACGCCGAGCTCCTCAGGTTCTTTAGCCGGAGCGATCCTGTCTTCGACGAACGTATTCCATTCGTGGCAGTGGGGACACTGCCAGAGCAGCTCGGTGCTCCGATAGCGGCATCGCACGCAGATGTGTGGATCCATGTAGAAGACCGCGTGCCTGGTCAGCTCGACGTACCGCTGCACGAGCGTGCTCTCGAAGTCGAGGTGCGACAGCACCTGCCAGATCGCTTGATGCAGGGTCAGCGCATGAGGGTTGTGCACGAGCGCCTCGAATAGCAGTGCGAGCGCTCCACTCGCGTCATCCCGGGTCTCGAGATGTTTGGCAAGCGCGAGCCGAGCGCGCCAGTCCTGTGGATTGTTCGCAATGAGCTTCCGGCAGAGCTGCGAGAAGCGCTCCGGCGCACCCAGCGTCGTGTACGCCAGAGACAGGCGGTCGAACGCGAGATATCCGCGATCGGGGGCTTTGTCGATCACCTGTTCCCAGATGCTCGCGGCCTGGGCCATGCGGTTGTCGCGTGCGTGGATGTCGCCGAGATTCAGGTAGGCAGGCACCACCCCGGCGTCGAGGTTGATGGCCGAGTCGAATCGCGCGATCGCCCCCGCGTAGTCGCCGCGAGCGACGGCCTGCAACCCGAGCTCGTTTTCGAGGAAGGCGAGTATGGCCTGGCTGCGTCCATCCTCGGCCCCTCCCTGTCGGCCCAGGGAGCGGCGGACATCGTAGGCCTCCTGCCATTGATGCTGGTCTTCGTGAAGCTTCTCGATATTGAGCAGCGCGTACTGATTGTGGGGATCGATCCGGATGACCTCATTGAATGCTTCGAGCGCGCGATCGACGAATCCGCCACGCTTGAAATCGAGCCCGAGACAGAGCAGGATGTGCGCCTGTTCCAGGCGCGTCAGGCGGGGCCGCTGCAGCAGACTCTGATGGATGTTGATGGCCCGCGCGACTTGACCCTTTTCACGGTAAAGGCTGCCGAGGAGCAGGTGAATCTCGAGCGCGTCGCCGAGGCTTTCGGCCGCCTTGCTCAGCTCCTCGATCGCGAGATCAATCTGATTCGTGACAAGAAAGTTCAGGCCGACGATGTAGTGCAGCGACTCCGGCACGCGGCGCCGATCGATCAACCGCCCCGCGCGCAGCTTATACCGTTCCCACGCTTTCCCGACCGTCAGTCCGACGAGAAGCGCGATCAGGGCGGCGAGAAAAGGGTAGTAGGCGCTCAAAACAACTCTGTCCGCCACAGATCGTGCAGGTGAATGATACCCGCGACGCTCTGCGCATTGCCTCCGACGACCAGCGACGTGATCTTTCGCTGTTCCATGATCAGCAGAGCCTGCGCCGCGAGCGTCGAGGGATCGATGACGATGGGTCGCTTCGTCATGACATCGCGGGCGGTCATCTCGAGAAGGCGGCTATTGTTGACCATCGAGCGCCGAAGGTCGCCGTCGGTGATGATGCCGACGAGCTCGTGTGTGGCGTTCACCACGCAGGTCATTCCGAGTCCCTTGCTCGACATCTCGTAGATTACGTCGCGCATTGGAGTATCGGTTGTGACGACCGGCGCGTCAGCTCCGCCGTGCATCAGCTGATCGACGCGCATCAGCTTCTTTCCCAGTTTGCCGCCGGGATGGATCATCGCGAAATCCTCTTCGCGGAATCCCTTTTCCACGAGCAGCGTCATGCAGAGTGCGTCACCCAGCGCGAGCGCCGCGGTCGTGCTCGCCGTGGGGACAAGATTGAGGGGGCACGCTTCCTCAGATACTTGACAGTCGAGCGCGACGTCCGCCGCCTGTGCGAGCGTCGAGGCCGGGTTCCCTGTGATGGCGACGATTGTCGCGCCGATCCGGCGGATAGCCTCGAGCAACCGCAGCACCTCCTGCGTTTCACCACTGTGAGAAATCGCCAGCAGCAGGTCGCTGGGCTGTATGACGCCCAGATCGCCGTGCGTCGCCTCCGCGGGATGCAGGAAGAACGCGGAAGTGCCGGTGCTCGCCAGCGTCGCGGCGATCTTGCGGCAGATGATTCCCGACTTGCCCATGCCGGTGACGATGACTCGTCCCTGGCAGCCGTGAATCATCCGCACTGCGCGATCGAAGCTCTCATCGAGGCGGTCGACGAGAGCCAGAATGGCCGCAGCCTCCGTCTGGAGGACTCTGCGGGCGAGCGAACGGCCGGCTGCGGCTTTGGTAAGCGCCATCAGAATCGTTTCACTTAGGGTCTGACCCCCGGACCGACGCGGGGGTCAGACCCCGATCTACGGTTGCGTCATTGATGCGCATCAAGCGCCGCAACAGCGGCTCTACGCGCTCGAGAGGCAACGCGTTCTGGGCGTCGCTCTTCGCACGCGGCGGATTGTCGTGCACTTCGACGAACAGGCCGTCAATGCCGGCAGCGACGGCCGCCGACGCGAGCGGTTCGATGTATTCGGCTTGTCCGGCTGTCACACCGTCACCGCCGCCCGGCAGCTGAAGGCTGTGTGTCGCATCATAGACGACCGGATAACCGAGCGCTCGCAGCATCGGGAACGCCCGCATATCGACGACGAGGTTGTTGTACCCGAAGCTGAACCCGCGCTCGGTCACGAACACCCGAGGGTTTCCCGATTCCACGACCTTGGCAATCGCATGCTTCATGTCCGCAGGTGCGAGAAATTGTCCCTTTTTCAGGTTGATGGTGCGGCCCGTTCTGGCAGCCGCGACAATCAGGTCGGTCTGCCGCGACAGAAACGCGGGAATCTGCAGCACGTCGGCGACCTCGGCCACTGGAGCGGCCTGATTGGCATCGTGTATGTCAGTCAGGATGGGCACGCCCAGGCGTCTTTTGATGCCGGACAGCACCTTCAGCCCTTCTTCGATGCCCGGCCCTCTGAACGATTTCAGCGACGTGCGATTAGCCTTGTCATACGATGCTTTGAAAATGAGCGGCACGCCGCAGCGCGAGGCGATCGTCACGAGCGATTCGGCGATCATCGACGCGTGCGCCTCGCTCTCGATGACGCACGGACCAGCAATGAGCGCGAGCGGAGCGCCGCCGCCGATGGCGACCGCTCCGGCCATGACGCGGGTTGTATCGGGCATCAGGCGATGCCGGCCTCTGCCGGTCGCGTGGCTCCTGGCCGCGTCTTGTGCTGGTGGCTGGCCTCGATGAAGCTCGCAAACAGCGGATGCGGATGGAGCGGCTTCGACTTGAACTCGGGATGGAATTGCACGGCGACGTACCACGGATGGCCTGGCAGCTCGATCATCTCGACGAACTTTCCATCGGGCGATTTCCCTGACACCCGCAGTCCCTTGTCGGTAAGCGCCTGTTCGTAGAGGCAGTTGAACTCGTAACGGTGCCGATGGCGCTCCAGGATGTTGGTCGCGCCGTAGATCCTGTGCCCGAGCGATCCCGGCGCGAGCACGCATTCGGTACTGCCCCAGACGCATCGTTCCACCCAGATCGTCGACCCCGAGCAGGTCGCGCAGCTTATAGATGAGCTTGTGCTCGGCGTCTGGGGAGCATTCGGTGGAATCGGCCTCGGTCAGACCGCACACGCCGCGAGCGTATTCGACGGCCGCCCACTGAAATCCGTAACAGATCCCGAAGTACGGGATGCCCTTCTCTCGCGCGATCTGGGCCGCCCGCATCATGCCGCGCGTGCCACGCGTCCCGAATCCCCCAGGGACGAGGATACCGTCGGCGCCTTCGAGAAGCTGGTCTCCGTCGGTCTGCTCGAGCGCCTCCGCTTCGACCCATTTGATGTCGACCTTCAATTGATGCGCGAACCCGCCGTGATAGAGGGCCTCGTTGAGGCTCTTGTACGAGTCTTCGTATCCCACGTACTTGCCTACGACGTGGATCGTGACGCGATCCTTCGGGTTCTTGATGCGCTCCACGAGCGCTTCCCACGATTCCATGCGCTTCTCGGTCATCGGCAGGCCGAGATGCTTCAGCACGATTCGATCGAGACCCTCGACGCCGAGCACGAGAGGCACTTCGTAAATCGTCGACACATCCTTCGCCGTGATGACCGCTTCAGGGTCGACGTCACAGAACAGCGCGATCTTCTTCTTGAGATCGGCATCGAGGAACCGATCAGTGCGGCAGAGCAGGATGTCGGGTTGAATGCCGATTGACCGCAGGTCGCGCACGCTGTGCTGCGTCGGTTTGGTTTTCAGCTCGCCCGCGGCGCCGATGAACGGCACCAGCGTCAGGTGGATATAGAGCGTGTTGTCGCGGCCGACGTCCTGGCGAAACTGACGGATCGCTTCGAGAAACGGCAGGCTCTCGATGTCGCCGACGGTGCCGCCGATTTCGACGAGCACGATGTCTACGCCCGACGACACCGTCCGGATGCTGTCCTTGATTTCGTTGGTGATGTGCGGAATCACCTGCACTGTGCGGCCGAGGTAGTCCCCGCGCCGCTCTTTCTGAATTACAGACTGGTAAATCTTGCCGGTGGTCCAGTTGTGGTTGCGGGACGTCTGCGTGTTGGTGAAGCGCTCATAGTGTCCAAGGTCGAGGTCGGTTTCGGCGCCGTCGTCCGTGACGTACACCTCGCCGTGCTGATAGGGACTCATCGTCCCCGGATCCACGTTTATATACGGATCGAATTTCTGCAGGGTGACCTTGTAGCCGTGTCCCTCGAGCAGAGCGCCGATCGACGCCGCGGCGAGCCCCTTGCCGAGCGACGACACGACGCCACCAGTCACGAAGATATATTTCACAGGACGCGTGTGTGTGTTCGTCATAACCTGGTTCAGGGCTCCTTGAGTCCTCGCCAACCGCCAATGCAGCCTGCGAAGCCGGCTAAACGCGAGCGTTTGCTGTCAGCAGGCGGCGGACGCGTGCCAAATCCTCCGGTGTGTCGACGCCGATCGAATCGTGCCGGGTTTCCACCATCCGGATCGAATATCCGTGTTCAAGGACGCGCAGCTGCTCCAGGGCCTCGGCACGCTCCAGCGGCGTCGGTTCGAGCGCGGCGACTCTGAGAAGGAATTCACGCCGCTGCACGTATAACCCGATATGTCTATAGGGGCCGGCCGGCTGATTGTCGACCGCGGCGGCTCGAAAGAAGGGAATCGGCGAGCGTGAAAACAACAGGGCGTGGCCTCTCTGGTCCATCACCACCTTGACCACATTTGGATCGAGGACGTCCTCCGACGGCCGAAATCGCTGACAGAGCGAGGTCATCAGCAGCGCCGAATCGTTTCGGAAGGGCTCAACCGCCTCGTCGATGGCATCCGGTTCGATGAGCGGCTCGTCTCCCTGGAGATTGACGATGAGATCGCAGTCGAGCGTCGCGGCGACTTCGGCGATGCGGTCGGTGCCGGTTGCGTGATTCGCACGCGTCAATCGCGCAACGCCGCCGAAACGTCGGACGGCCCCGGCAATACGTTCATCGTCGGTGGCGACGATGACAGCGTCGATCGTTCGTGCGGCGGCGGCCCGGCGATACACATGCTCGATCATCGGCCGCCCGGCGATATCGGCGAGCGCCTTGCCCGGAAACCGGGTGGACGCGTAGCGCGCAGGGATGACAGCGACAGTATGTGTATGGTTTTGAAGAGGATCGCGGATGCTTTCGGAGCAACCTGCGGGACGCACGACGAATAGTAGCATGATTACTCGCGAGGCCCCAGGCCATCCCGTAGACGCGCGCCGCCGCGGCGTTTCGCTGTGGATTTCCGCGCATGTTAGGATGAACCCATCGTGATGACACGAACCACGCTGAAGGCGCTGTGGTTCGGTGGGGGTGGCATCCTCGCAACCTGGTTTGCCGTCTCGCCGAACACCGCCGTCGGCCCGGTTTCGCCGCCGCACGCTGCTCAGGCGTCAGCTCCGAAAGCGTTTGAAGAGCTCAGCGCTCAATCGACGCGGCTGCGCGATCGCCGCGCTGCGGCGGCTCCGCATGAGACGACGCGCAACCCATTCCGCTTCAACACACCAAAACCTGTGACGCCACCGGCGGCCCGGCGAGATCTCGAGCCCGCACCTCGGATGGACTCGCCGATGCCGGTCACGCCGCCCCCACCGCCGCTGACGTTATCTGGTATCGCGCAGAAAAGCGGGAAGCGCACCGCCATCATCACCGGAGCGGGGCAGCTGTATCTCGTTGCTGAAGGTGATTCAGTCGCCGGCCTTTACGTGGTGGTCCAGGTCGACCCTGAGGCAGTGTTGCTGCGCGACGTTGCGGGCACCGAACAGAGGCTTGTCCTTCCGCAGTAGTGGTCGGTAAGAGCAAGACAGAACATTAGTCGGAAAGCCGAACGCGCCACACAGAACGGACGTTGGGAATCGCGCGAATTCCGGCGAGTACCTGATCGGAGACCATGCCGGCGCCTGTGTCCGGGTGCTCGTCGACTTTTACCACGCCGACTGCGCAGTCGATGCGGCACTCCGGGTCGCGGCCGAGCGCGAAGTTCGCGATGTTCACCTTGTGACGGCCGAGCAGGGTGCCCACGTCGCCGATGACGCCCGGCTGATCGTTGTTCTTGATAATCAGCAACGTCCCTTCGAGCGGTGATTCAACCGCCACACCGTCAATCAACACAAGGCGCGAGCTGCCGTTTGCGAATACCGTGCCCTCGACCCATCGCTCTCCGGCGTCGGTATGGAGCTTCACGGAGATGAGGCTCGTGTAATTCCTAGCCCGAGTGCTGCGCGATTCGATGAGCTCCATGCCCCGCTCGCCGGCAACGGTCCTCGCGTTGACGGCTGTGACGCCGCCAGCCGACAAGATTGCGGAGAGCACCCCTTCAAGAACCGCGCTGCCGAGAAGCTGATTGTCCTCGGCTGCGAGCTCGCCGTAATACCGCACGCCGACCGCGCTGATGCGCGCTTCGCCCATCTGCGCGACGACCAGGCCCAGCGATCGCCCCAAGGACAAGTACGGGCCCAGCCGCTTGTATGCCTCGGGTGACAGCGAAGGAAAGTTGACGGCGTTACGGATGATGCCCTCCTTCAGAAAGTCACGCAGCGCGGCGGCCGTCTCGCTCCCCACCTGCTCCTGAGCTTCTTTCGTCGACGCAGCGATATGCGGAGTGGCGACGACCTGAGGCAGCAAGACAAGGCGCCAGTTCTTCGGTGGTTCGGGATCAAAGACGTCGAGGCCGGCGCCCGCGACCTGGCCATGCTCGATCGCGTCAGCCAGCGCCGCTTCGTCAATGAGTTCGCCCCGCGCCGTATTAATGATGCGGACGCCCTTTTTGCACCTGGCAAACCGGTCCGCGTTGAAAAGATGCCTGGTGGACGGCAGCGAAGGCACGTGGAGGGAGATGTAATCGGCGCGCGCACAGAGGTCGTCGAGCGACACGAGCTCGACGCCGAGCGTGGCAGCCATTTCAGCCGAGATAAACGGGTCATGGGCAATGACCTTCATCTCGAATGCGTGCGCCCGGGCCGCCACTTCCTGCCCGATCCGGCCGAGTCCTACCAGCGCGAGGGTCTTTGACCGAATTTCGGCGCCTGCGAATTTCGCCTTCTCCCATTTCGAGGTCTTCATCGACGCATCGGCGGCGGGAATATTTCGTGCCATCGAAAGAATGAGGCCCATGGCGAGCTCCGCGACGCTCAAACTGTTCGCGCCCGGCGCATTCATCACCACGATGCCGCGTGCGGTGGCTGCGGCGACGTCGACGTTGTCAACTCCGGTGCCGGCGCGAGCGATCACGCGCAGCTTCGGCGCGGCATCGATCACGTCTCGCGTCACCTTCGTGGCGCTTCTCACGACGAGCGCGTCGGCGT
Organism: Vicinamibacterales bacterium; assembly: GCA_963784045.1. Classification (GTDB taxonomy): domain Bacteria; phylum Acidobacteriota; class Vicinamibacteria; order Vicinamibacterales; family JAMQPK01; genus JAMQPK01. Next base: position 8,064 of record CAWAPZ010000016.1, on the reverse strand, counting down.
CGGAGAGATCTGCCGTCAGCTCCGCGGGCGGACGGCTCTGGCGATTATCAATATTCCAATCCGGTTGGGTGAGAAGTTCGATGGCGGTGGCGGGAAGGCCGTCGGCGATGACAATTTTCATGTGACGTTTACAGTATAATCCGTCGGCTTTTCGACGAGGGTCACACGGGCGTGAATCGCACCACGATAGGGCAATCTGCTAATTTCTTCGGATTGTCTGCGCGCGCCGCCGTTTTCGTCGATCTTTTCAACAGGGTTTTCCACACTTTCTGTGAAGAACTTTTTTCTTCGTCGAAGTAGATTGACCTAACAGGCACCGTGAGTCGTTCGCAACACGATCGTCGTTCGTGTGCCAACGCGTGTCTCAAACTGAGCAGTGCGAGCGGACAAGAACAACTTTTCATGGCCGCGAGCGGCGAGGAAGCCGGGCGATGCCCCAAGCTACGAAAAAAGAGGAGTGACGATGAATCGTAAAGTGACAGTGGTCGGCGGCGCGGGAAACGTTGGTGCGACTGTGGCGCGGAGCATCGCCGAGAAAGAACTGGCCGATGTGGTGATCGTCGACATCGCCGATCAGAAAGCCGCCGGCGTCGCGCTCGATATCCTCGAAACCTGCCCGATCATCGGTTCCGATAGCCTGGTCATCGGCGGTTCGGATTATTCACAGAGCGCGAATTCGGATGTCGTCGTCGTCACGTCTGGCGTGCCGAGAAAACCTGGCATGAGTCGTGACGACTTACTAAACGTGAACTTCAACATTATGAAAGCCGTGACCGAGCAGGTCGTGAAGTACTCGCCCGACTGCATCATCGTGCCGGTGGCAAATCCGCTCGATGCGATGTGCCAGGCGGTCTACAAGCTGAGCGGCTTTCCACGCGAGCGCGTCATAGGGATGGCGGGCGTTCTCGATTCAGCGCGCATGCGCACCTTCATCGCCCGCGAATTGAATGTCTCGGTGGAAAACGTCCACGCGTTCGTGCTCGGAGGGCACGGCGACACCATGGTGCCGCTCCCACGCCTGTCAACTGTCGCAGGTATCCCGATCACGCAGTTGCTGTCGAGAGAGCGGATTGATGCCATCTGCAAGCGCACGGCCGATGGCGGAGCCGAGATTACCAAGCTCGTGGGCACCAGCGCCTGGTACGCGCCCGGTGAATCCGCGGCAGAGATGGTCGAGGCCATTTTGAAGGACAAGAAAAAGATCCTTCCGTGTTCGGTCTATCTCGAAGGTGAGTATGGCGTGAGAGGTCAGTTTCTTGGCGTCCCGGTCAAGCTCGGCGCAAACGGCATCGAGCAGATCATCGAGATTTCTCTGGAGGCCGAAGAGCGAGCGGCGCTCAACAAATCGGCCGCTGCCGTGAAAGAGCTCGTCGACGTTATTCAGATGTAGGCGTCTTCCGGCCGGAATCGCTCGTGTCGGATGGACTGAGACGCTGTAGAACAGTTGGAGTCGGGTCGCCATATAGCACCATGCCCGCCCATCCCGCACTTCGCGGCGTACCGGTTTCCTGGCTCGAGACGATTCCCGTCGTTCTCGTGACGAGCTCATCCAGGTCGGGTTCTCCTTCACGCACGCTCCGGCGAGCCAGGGCCAACGCTTCGCCGAGGCTCGTCCGCCTGATGAGAAGCGCTTCGTAGAACGCTGCCGCCATGTTCTTGGCGTCGGTGTCGCTGATTTTCCACAGCGGCCCCACATACGCGGCCACACCTTGCGACAGGGCGGCTGTCGCCATTCCGTAAACGCCATCGTGATAGCTCTGGGGCGAGCCGCCGTCCTGCGCGCCCTCGCACGCGCTGCCATAGATAAGCCACGGCCGTACTTCCGCGTTCGCGAGGGTTTGCTGAAGCTCGAACGCATAAAATGGACCGTCCGTAAACATCCAGCAACTACGGTCGGGGTTGACGGAATCGTACCGGCCGTGCCCGGCAAAGTGCACGATGTCGTACTTCCGCGATCGAAGCAGCGCACGGAAATCGTCCACGGTGACCGGCTGATCGACGCGCTTCTTGTAATTTGACGGATCGATGACGCCGGGCAGGCGTTCGAGCAATCGCCCAAAACACTCTGCGACGTGGAGACCCTCGAGAGTGCCTGCGCCTGCCAGTTCACCGGCATTGCCCGGGACCGACGGCGCGACGACCAGAAGGCGAAGAGGACCCTGCCGGGTGTTTGACGACCACCTCGGGGAACGTCCCGCTTCGGCGATGACTTGGCGGCCGATTGCGAATCTGTCGACGAGCCAGCCATGGCGGTCGCGGAGAAGCTCCCAGGGGTAGCGCATCAGCGACCTCGGCATCTGTAGGACCAGATGCACCGCCCGGTCCTCCGTCGGTTTCACGTCACCGAGATGCTCGCTGATGCCAAAGAGCACATCGTCGCCGAGGAGACTGCCGCATTGAGCCAGCCGCTGCAACGTTCGGGTTGGTTGAGCATCGATATCGCCGCCAATGTCGCCAATTTCCTTGAGGACGCGTTGCAGCCGGGCGCGCGTGATTTCATTGAAGGGGAAAAAGGCGTCAGAGGCCATCACAGCACCGGCCAGGGCAAAATCAAATTGCTTGGCCTTCTCTATAGCATGCCGCAGAGAATCGATTCTGCTGGTCTGTCCGCACCCCTTACCAATGAGTTGCTTGTTTTTGATAAGTGAAATAGCATTCGATTTTAAATGCTTGCAAACAATGTTTGCGAAAGCCAGGTCTGATTTCTCTGTATCGGTTGTTTCCCTTCCGCCAACTTCTTTCCATTCCTTACAATTAATACTATCATTTTCCTGAACCAGCACACCATTTAATACAGTCTTATACATAGAAACCGGCGATATCAGGTCTGGATGACACTGCAATAAAATCCGATCTTTCTGGCCTTCAAAACCTGCAGAGCGTCGGCAGCATATCCCTGAGCGATCAGAACCTCAAAAAAAATTTCGCTGATACTTTCTGCAGTCGACTTATCAACAACACCATTGCACACAAGAACACCGCCAAATGCGGATTCAGGGTCACCTGCAAGAGCATCCTTCCATGCCTGGTTTAATGAAGGTCTTGATGCCACACCACACACATTGGTATGTTTGATAATTGCAAAGCTGAGCTCATCAAATTCACGGATAAGTTGGATGGCTGCATCGATATCAACCAGGTTATTATAGGAAATCTCTTTCCCATGTAATTGGGTAAAGATTTTATGAAGATCGCCATAGAATGTTGCTTGCTGATGGGGGTTTTCACCGTATCGAAGTGACTGCTGATGCGATTTGCTGATTGCCTGGATCGGTTGAGAGGGGTTAAAAAAGTTACTGATTGAAATATCGTAATAAGCGCATACTTCAAATGCCCATGCAGCGAACTGTTTCCTGTCTTCCAACGATGTTTCACCCGACTTTTCTGTGATTATCGACTCTATGGCGCTATATTGTTTTGGCGACGCTACAATGATCACATCCTTATAGTTTTTTCCTGCTGCACGAATCAGGGATACACCGCCAATATCAATCTTTTCAATAATTGCTTTTTCGTCGTTTGTTCCCGAAAGAGTTTCTTCAAACGGGTATAGATCAACGATCACCAAATCGATTTCAGGAATATTGAATTGATTCATTTCCTGGATATCTGTTTCAACATCCCTTCGGCCCAGGATGCCGCCAAAGATCACCGGATGCAGCGTTTTCACCCTTCCTCCAAGAATCGATGGATAACTAGTAAGCGTTTCGACAGGAACTACCGGGATATGTAGCTGTTCAATGAATTTTTGAGTTCCTCCTGTGGAGTACAGCTTCACTCCCAAACTATGAAGTTGCTTTACGATCGTTTCCAGCCCATCCTTATAATAAACGGAAATCAGTGCAGATTTTATTTTTTTGGTCATTGAGCGAATCTTTAGCATGCTGCAGAACCACAAAGGCGGATCGCAACAGGTAGTGTGAAAAGAAGGCGCAAACTTAATTCAATTCAAACTCATGACAAAAGCCCCATTCTCAGAAACAATATGACAGGGGATTTTCAATGCATCGCATTCAGCTCTCCATTTCAATGCTTTCCATACCGGATTTGACGCGTCAACAACTATTTGTTTGAAATTAAAACTGTCATGAAGATCTGCAATAGAAAATTTCGGTGCCCTGGAAATTATCATGACATCAAGGTCTATTTTTTCCTCCGAAGGAATTTTTCGCAAGGGACTTTCAACTATCATTATCCTCTGTGAACTAAAAACGTAAAACTCCCGGTCGTGAATTAAGCTTGGCAGAGAGCCATTTTGTGAAAGCTGATACGCTACGCGGGATGGCCTGAGATAGAAATTTCTCATAAACCCTTCCTCATAAAGAACGCTATCTCCCTTGAAAAAATACCTGTTGCCTTCAATGAAGTCAATGGACTGATGTAGTGGAATGTTATACACAATCAGTTTGCGTTGATATTTTAAGGTCCATAGGGAAAGTGATCGAGTCATTCCAAGTATTAATACTACCACAAGGATGCTTGTGATGGCGACTACCCTTTTCTTTATTATCCAAACCGAGAAGCCGGTGATGATCAGGTATATTGAGATTACGTGCAAGATAGAAAGCTGTATATTCTGTAGCACAGAAAACGGCAATCGATCAAAACGTTCAATAAAAGAATTCATCACCCATATTAGCCAGTTCAACAACCATCCCAGTTTCGTTGCAATTATCGGAAGAAATCCAACTGCGCATAAGAGCAATTCTCCAACGAGGATAATACTGGACAATGGCACTGCAACGAAATTGGTTACTAAAAAAAAGTTGGGGAACTGGTGGAAATAATACAGGCAAAACGGAATTGTAAGCACTTGTGCCGAAAGGGTAACGGAGTTAAGTTTCCACACCGCATCCAGCATCTTGTTTTCGATGAACAGCAGGTTGTAAATCGGTTTCATAAAAATGATGATGCTTAGAACCGCGGCATAAGACAATTGAAATCCTGTATCCCATAACCAAAAAGGATTGTAACAAAGCAACAGGAAAGCAGATGCCGCCAGGCTATTATAGATAGAAATCTTTCTCGAGATGTTTTTGCCCAACACAATGAAGGTAAACATCACCACCGATCGCAATACGGATGGAGATCCCCGGCGAGAAGGCAAAATAGCCACAAACCTGAAATGATTAGTATTGGTTTGAGGAAACGAAGCCGGCGGATATTATTCAGGACATGCAATAGGGCATCTATTAGCCAGTAGATTAACCCCACATGTAACCCGGAAATCGCAATGATATGTACCACGCCTGTATTACTATAAGATTGAACCAGGCCCCTGTCAAGATCATCTTTATATCCAATAAGTAGCGCTTCCGCAAGACCAGATTCCTTGTCCCCAGGGAAATACTTCTTAAGGGTAGTTATTATATTGTTTCTCGTGTTGAACAAAAATTCTCTGAATGGATTTATATTTCCCTGGTAATCATTTCATACTCTGTTTTTAAATAAAGCTGGAAATATATACCCTCGAAAGCGCAATGCTGTTGGTAGTTGAAACTTCCTGGATTTCCGGAGCTTTTGACAGGCTGAGGCTTTTCTTAAAGATATTCTTGATCCGTATCCAAGTAAACCAGCCCCGAAGAGTGGCCGGAACCGACTATCTTTTTGAAGATAAATAATGATACTACCGTTTAGAATGGCCGCCGAATCGTTTGCCTGGAACACCCGGATGAAAGCCCGAGCCTTAAAGGATTTTGGCTTTTCTGAAAGCGGTTCATCGAAATGTCGCAATTATGCGGGCCCGTTGTATCTTTCTCGAAAGCAAAGCCTTTTCGTTCCTACCATCTTTTAAAAACGTAAACACAGATCCCACAAATAAAAACAGGCAATTCAAAAGCACTCCCTCATAACCAATACATCCTAAATTCGCCGGAAATAGTCTTCGAAGAAAATAGAATCGTTATTAACAAGGACGCTAAAAGACCCACGAGTCAAAACCCTTATGCCGAACCGAAAATTCCATTGCATTAAGACGCCCACCGCAAAAGGGATAAGCAAACGTAAAAAAGGTGCTTCTTTCCAGATTGGCACCGGGTTGAACTGCATGAGATAACGCGCCTTATAGCCTGATAATAGTAAGGAAACGGAGGGTACTGGAGGCGGGGAAATCACGTAAAATACCTGCTTTATAACAGCCGAGACTTTGACTACGGGTCATCTTAGTTCCTTTCGCTTATTTGGGCTTTGGAAAGGAGCTTTTTGACGTACGCTATCTGTGCGGTATATGATAGATGTCATGCTGTATCAATCCGTTTAGCAGGAAGCGAAAATTATAGTCGCGGTAGTCAACTTTTTCTTTTAGAAAGGAAAAATCTTTATCTTTTAATAATTCCAGGATGCGGTCATGAGCTGTTTTAAATTGCTGCAGCGCATTTGCCCAGGTATGAATATGTGGATCAATTAAACGCCAATCTAATTGTTCGAAGTTTTCCATGTCGTTTTCAGGTTCTTTCTCTAACCTCTTAACTGTAAATTCCGCCCAGGTAATAATGTGATATAGAAGCTCTATCAGTGAATGAGAATTGCCGCCCGGCTTTGTATAAACCATTACCGGATGAATCTCGTTAAGGATAGAGTACACGGGTCTTCCAAACCACGGATTTCCGTCAAGCACATTCTGAAGATTTCTGACAATGGATTGTACTTCATTATTCATGGAGCGAATTTAAAACTCCTATTGCAATCAGGTGAAATTACGTGTCGGGCAGGAACGCCGAAGCGGCATCTCGGCAGCAACAGCTTTTCAGCAGGTAAAATAAAAAAAGAGTTGCGTTAACAACTCCTTTTCGTCGAAAAATCAACACTTACTACAAAGGATTCGAGCCATTCCGGTTAGATTCTCAGCTCGCTTTTTTGCCAAAAAGGTTCCTGAGTCCACCAAAATTTTTATTGAGTAAGCCTTTACCTTTTTCAATGAGGCTGTTCTTTTGCTCTGGAGTCATTTTTGAATACTTGTAATATCCAAAACTTGCTACCTTAGCGAGAAGCAATCCAGTCTTATTTCTTAACATAAATCTTAATTTTAGTTTTTAGGAAACTTTTTTACAAAGTATCCTAAGAAAATATCGTACCGTAATAATTCGACTGACTAGCAATAGCGATTGCATTGTTCAAATTACTTTGTGAACGAATTTCCCCAAGGCAGGGAGGATGATAAAAGCCGGGTTGAATCCCAAGGAAGGATGACATTTTTGAATTCCATAAATGATCAAAGTTCAAGCACAAGGATGTCATCCTTCCATCGGGATTCAACCCGGCTTTCATCAGTTGCCTACTTTCTCAAGCAGACGTCGTCCTTTGTGCTATTATTTACTCAGGTACATGCTGCGTCTTTATATAGTTGCCTGAAGTACGGGTCGCGTAGGTCTTTAATAAACCTGATTGCCTCGCCGGTGGATTTCATTTCGGGCCCGAGCTCCTTGCTGACGCCAGGAAATTTATCAAAACTGAACACCGGTTCTTTTATTGGCGTATCCTTTCAATCGCTTCACAAACTTAAAATCCTTTAGCTTGTTTTCACCCAGCATCACCTTCGTGGCAATATTAAAGATAGGGAATTTGATAGGCTTTGGCGATAAATGGCGTGGTCCGGGAAGCCCTGGGGTTTGCTTCTATCACATACACTTTACGGTCTTTTATTGCGAACTGAATATTGATCAATCCACGAATATTTAATTTGAAGGCAATCTTCCTGGCATATTCTTCCATATTTTCCACAATCAATGGCGATAAATTAAACTGCGGTAATACGGCATTGCTATCACCACTGTGAATGCCGGCCTGTTCAATATGCTCCATCACACCCATCACATGAAATTCGTCTCCATCGCAGATTGCGTCAATTTCCGCTTCCTGGCACCTGTCGAGGAAGTGGTCGATTAAACTCTGTTCCCGGGTATATGTTTCAAGAGACTGATGACTGCCTTCTCTCACCTCCTCGTCATTGATCACTATTCCCAATTTTGTCTTCCTGAGAACGTAGCTTGGACGAACAAGCACCGGGTACCCACTCATTAGCTACTTCAACCGCCTCATCCACAGTGAAAGCGGTTCCATATTCAG